>NZ_CH902607.1:191635-265705 GCF_000153005.1 Vibrio sp. MED222
TCTTTCTAGTTATCGCAACACTTGCCATTGTGCAGTATTACCAGGTAAGTGGAAATCGTGTGATAACAACAATTACTCCTGAACAATATGAATTTATCGCGACCAGCGATCAAGTTGATAGAGGAGTCAGTACCTCCCAATTGTCCTATGAAAATGGGCAGTATATTCTCGATTGTGAGCTTAAAAAATCCGAATATCCTTGGCCTTATTGTGGGCTATCGATTCGTATTAGCCCAGACATAACCACTGGCCTTGACCTTTCGCAGTACCACACCTTTAGAGTCAATATTGATTACCATGCGAAGGCTGATTCTAGTGGTCGTCTGAGAACGTACCTACGTAATTACAATCCTGCTTATTCGGTTCCCGATGATGAGTACACACATAAGTACAATGGGATGGAGTTCTCTCCAGGAATCGATGGTGGCGTGATCGAGATCCCGATCAAAAACTTGCAAGTCATGACGTGGTGGTTAGCGGATAACGAGGTTGCGTTAGAGCATTCAGCCCCCGAGTTTTCAAATGTGAACATGGTTGAGTTTGCTACTGCTTCTGGTGCTAAATTAGGTCACCATCGGATAATTATTCGAAGTATTGAGTTTGAGGGTTCGTATATTTCGGCTGAAAGTCTGTTCCTGATTTTGCTGTTTATCTGGGTGGGTACCGGCACTGTGTTTCTGCTTTCAGAATTACACCGCTCAAGAAAACGTATCGCGATCGCTGAAAAAAGACACCATCACTTAAAAAACGTCAATCGGGCATTGAGAGAGCAAAACTTCGAGTTTTCTGAAAAGGCTCATCGTGATGAATTGACAGGGATACTTAACCGACACGCGATTCGTGATTGGTTGAAAATGCAGTCGCAACAGGTGAAGCAAGGCCACGGCAAGTTAAGTATGATCTACCTGGACATTGACTACTTTAAAAGTGTGAATGACAAATACGGACACCTGATGGGTGATCATATCTTGCGTGAATTCAGTATGGTGGTTGGCAGCTCTATCAGTGCGACGGACAAACTTGTACGTTGGGGTGGTGAAGAGTTTATTGTTTTTTGCCCTGAAACCGAAGCTGGCGAAGCGCAGAGAAAGGCAGAGAAAATCCGACTTTTGGTTAGCCAACATCTTTGGATTCATGGGGATTCTCTCACTTGCAGTATCGGCATTGCCGAGATGAAACAAGAGCGGGTGACAGAGACCATTGCCCGCGCTGATGAAGCCTTATATCAAGCGAAGCATTCAGGGCGAAATCAGGTGATCTTGAGCCACTAATCGGAAGTAGAGTTTATTGGTTTATAAGCCACACGTGCATATGTGACGTGTGGCGTTTTTATGGTTCTTATCCCAATAGCCAAAACAAAAAAGGTGGCGCGGGGCCACCAAAAGGGAAAAGCGTTTCTTGTTTGTATGTGCCCGTTTAGCTGGTTTTGTTAGTTAAACTGATCTTGCTAGTTAAACTGATCTTGCTAGTTAAACGGATCTTGTTAGCAGAGCGGGCATTTTTGTACTGGTTGAGCCGGGGGAAGCTGCAACCAGATTTTTTTTGAGAAGGGGCATTCCTATAAGCACTTGTCTATAAACATACGTCTATAGGACATTAGTGTTTACCAGAAAATCCAAGCGAACAGAGTCAGAACTAGGATACAAACTAGGTTCAACACCATACCTACTCGCATCATTTCTTTTTGTTTGATATGACCAGAGCCAAATACAATCGCATTAGGTGGTGTCGCGACTGGTAGCATGAAGGCACAAGATGCGGCAATCGCAATCAGTGCAGATAAGATAACAGGTGACATACCCAGCGCTTCAGCAATGGTTGCAAATACAGGGACAAGCAATGCCGCACTCGCTGTGTTACTCGCAAACTCCGTTAGGAATACCACGAACGCTACTACGGCTAGAATCGTAAGAAGTATACCTGCTGTTTCTAAAAATCCGCTTAGTGAGTGTGCTAGGAATACGCTGGTTCCGGTCGCTTTCAGAATGTTACTTAAACAGATACCACCACCGAACAGGATAAGTACACCCCAATCCGTTGTCTTCTCAACGTCTTTCCATTCCACGGCTCTAGAAGCGCCAAGCAGTACAATGGCGCCAATCGCTACCAAACTATCAAACTTAGAGAACCCGCCAATCATTGCGTTGATCGGCTTGCCGAATATCCAAAGCGTTACGGTTAAAAGGAAGATAGACAGTGTGATTTTCTTGCTGTTTGTCCACTCGACAGGTGCATGGTCTAGCTCGAATTTGTGGTCAAGTTTTGGCTTAGTCATCACGTACAAAATAATCATCGTGATTGGCAGTAAGATCATCGAGATAGGTAGCCCAAGTGCCATCCACTCTGTGAAGCTCAAGCCAACTTCTGCGGCAGCAATGGCGTTTGGCGGGCTACCTACTAAAGTTGCGATACCACCGATTGAAGCACAGTAAGCGATGCCTAGTAGCACAAATACATAGGTGTTACGGTCTTCACTTTGGTCAACTTTGTTCATGATGCCTAGTACAAGAGGGAGCATCATTGCTGTGGTGGCTGTGTTTGAGATCCACATGGATAAACCCGCACTCACACCGAACAACATGAACACGGCTACCGACATTCTGCCTTTTGCTATGAGCAATACTTTGTCAGCTATCGCTTTATCCAGCTCTTGCTTGTTCAGTGCGGCTGCCAACGCGAATCCGCCCATGAATAAGAATATGATGGGATTCGAAAAGTTAGCCAGTGCTGCGGGCGTGTTGAATACACCAAACAAGACAGCCAATAGGGGAACGAGCAAAGCGGTGATGCTGACGTGGATAGCTTCTGTTAACCATAGAATGGCAACGAACACGAGAATACTTAAACCCGTATTCACTTGCGCTTCGAATGGCAGGGAATTGAGCAAAACTGCAAATAGCGTGAAATTACCAATTAATATCATGCTGTTGCGGGTAAACAACCAGTGTTTCAGTGTAGTAACAAGTGCCGTCATAAGACGCTCCTTTTGTTTATCCTCGTTTTATTGGTGCACGACTTCGTTGAGCGGTGCTTATTATTTTCGAGGTATATAGACTTGATGTAGGGTCAGACTTTGTTGGGAGAATGTTACTCAAGTTAATAAAGGAGTGTTGGTGTGTTTTTGCTTAACAATGGGGAAGTGTGAGGCAACAAATTCAAAATGTGTAGTTTTCTACACATCGGTCTCTGCTGGTTCTAAAATAGGGCTTACTGAAGGAGTTGTAATCGGATTTTCAGTAGGGTTTGTATTGGGGTCTGCTATAGGATTTACATTGGGGTCCGTAATAGGGCTAGGAATCGGCAATGATTCTGGTTTTGGACTGGGTTGGATCGGCTCTTTAGGGCCAAGGAATTTTGGCGTAGTACCAATAATATACAGATCAAGAAACGCTTTGGTACGTGCAAACACTTCACGTAAACGTATTGAGGTTCCTGAATGATGGGTTGGTCCTGAAACCGCCAAACACTGCGCATTAATATCGTAAGAGTTAGCGATAAATAGCGCTCTTTCACAGTGGAACTTCTGAGTGATGATTAGGAAGTTATCGGTATCGAATATCTTTTTGGCGCGAACAATCGAATCTAGGGTTCTGAACCCCGCATAATCTAGATTGATGCGTTCATCGGGGACGCCCGCTTTTAACAAGTCGCGTTTCATCGTCCACGGCTCATTGTAAGAGCGATGAGCGTTATCGCCACTCAGTAGAAATTGGTCTACCTTTTCACGATCGAACAGCTCAATTGCCGCTTCGATTCGGTGCTTATAATAGTCGTTGAGTGTTCTACCTAAATATTTGCTTGTGCCAAGCACTACGGCGACCTCAAGCTCGGGCACTTCATCTATATCGTAGATGATGCGATCTTCTGCTTGCCATGAAACCCAATAATCGATCGCAATAACCGCAGCGCTGCCTATTAAGAACACGAGGAAAGCGCCAAACAGAAAACCTTGCAGTTTTTTGTAAGCTTTTAATAAGTGGCTACGGAAAATGTGAGAATCAAATTTCACTCTCGGTATGGTCCTTTGACTGAGCAATAATTTTTGAGTGCTCGATAATACCAAATAAAAATGAGAAAAATCAGTTAAAAAGACAAGACAGTGTAAAGAAAAAAGCCCCCGCAGTTGCAGAGGCTCTTGTAAGAGTAGTTAACGCTCTTTATTCCAAGCGCAGCACGTTTATTAGAATGCAGTACGCTTGTAGCGACGGTAAACCGGCTGCCAGAAGTGCTGGTCAATCGCTTGTTGTAGTGCTTCTTCAGTGATCTCTAGAGCAACACCTTGCTCAATCGCTTTTTTACCAACGGCAAAAGCAATCTTTTTAGATACGGTGTGGATCTCTTCCAATGGTGGAAGTAGAGCACCTGAGCCATTGATAGCAAGTGGGGAGCACGTTGCAAGTGCTCGGCTTGATTCCATTAGCATTTCGTCAGTGATGCGTGAAGCATTCACAGCCAATACACCAAGGCCAATACCTGGGAAGATGTAGCTGTTATTACACTGAGCGATTGGGTAAGTGGTGCCGTTGTGAACCACTGGCTCAAACGGGCTACCTGTCGCAACAAGCGCTTGGCCGTCAGTCCAACGAATAATGTCATTTGGTGTTGCTTCAACACGGCTTGTTGGGTTTGACAGTGGGAACACGATAGGGCGTTCGCAGTGAAGGTTCATCTCTTTGATGACTTCTTTGCTGAACAGACCCGGCGCACCAGATACACCAACTAATACTGTTGGTTTCGCGTGGCGAACAACGTCTAGTAGAGAGAAACCAGTGCCGTCGCTTTCCCAATCTTTGGTGTTCGCGTTGGTTTGAACTAGACGCTGTTGGAAATCAAGCAGGTTTTGCATGCCTTCCTGTAGCAGACCCCAACGGTCAACCATGTAAACTTGAGAGCGAGCTTGTGCATCGCTGATACCTTCAGACACCATTTGAGCAATGATAGCTTCAGCAATACCACAACCTGCTGAACCCGCACCTAAGAAGGTGATACGTTGATCTGACAGTTTGCTGTTCGCTGCTTTACATGCTGCAAGTAGAGAACCAACCGTTACGGCAGCTGTACCTTGGATGTCATCGTTGAAACAACAGATGCGATCTTTGTAGCGCTCAAGCAGTGGCATTGCGTTCTTTTGTGCGAAATCTTCGAACTGAACTAATGCATCAGGCCAACGGCGTTGAACCGCTTGAATGAACTCTTCAACGAATGCATCGTAGTCAGCACCCGTAATACGAGGATGGCGCCAGCCCATGTACATAGGGTCAGCAAGACGTTGAGGGTTGTTGGTACCCACATCGAGCACGATTGGTAGCATGTAAGCTGGGCTAATACCACCACAAGCTGTGTACAGTGCTAGCTTACCAATTGGAATACCCATACCACCGATGCCTTGGTCTCCCAAACCAAGAATACGCTCACCATCCGTAACCACGATAACTTTAACGTTGTGGTTTGTCGCATTATTCAGTAGATCATCGATACGATCGCGGTTCGGGTATGAGATAAACAGACCACGGCCACGACGGTAAATATTTGAGAAGTTCTCACATGCTGCGCCAACCGTTGGCGTGTAAATGATAGGCATCATTTCAGAGATGTGGTTTTGAACTAAACGATAAAAAAGCGTTTCATTAGTGTCTTGGATGTTACGAAGGTAGATATGCTTATCCATATCACTTTCGAAGTTACAATATTGCTTGTATGCACGTCCTACTTGCTCTTGGATTGTTTCGGTTGTTTCCGGTAACAAGCCTTCAAGGTTGAAAGAACTGCGCTCTTCAGCAGAGAATGCGCTGCCTTTGTTTAGAAGAGGGGTACTTAGTAGAGCAGGACCAGCATAAGGGATATATAGAGGGCGTTTATCGTTGTTCATTAGATGCCTAATATGGGAGAAAGGGTAACCGAAAAATGATAACGGTTTAGTTATTCAATTGTAAATAGTTTACCTCCGATCTTTGCAAACAAAATGATATTCTTACCCATGTCCCACACTTATCGAATTTTAGCACCATAATTCGTTATACTTTGCTCACACTTTTTCGCGACGCCTCCTTTTTATGTCATTACTTCCCATCGATGCTTATCAAAACGTATTTCACGAACAAATCGCTAATTCTCACCTAGTAGTAGAAGCTGAAACCGGGTCGGGTAAATCAACGCGCTTGCCAATTTGGGCTTGCCAACATGGGCGAGTGCTGGTGGTTGAACCAAGACGAATAGCTTGTACCTCATTAGCTAAATATCTCGCGCTACAATCGGGCGAGAAGCTTGGTGACAAAATTGGTTATGCGATCAAACTTGAGTCTGAATACAACGAGAAAACTAACGTCGTTTTTGTGACGCCCGGTATCGCGCTGCGTTGGTTATCTGAAGATGGACTCGCTGGCTTTGATGTCATCGTTGTCGATGAATTTCACGAAAGGCGTTGGGATATCGATTTGCTGGTGGCGATTCTGAAACAAAAAGCGAGCCATCGCTTGGTGATCACATCTGCAACCATCGAAGGGGAACGTCTTGCTCATTATTTGGATGCGAATCGAATAAGCTGTGAAGGGCGAACTTATCAAGTTGAGATTGAGCACAGAGCGAGCGAATCCAGAACACTGCCTGATAGTCGACATCTAGAGCAGCGCATTACGGAAGAAGTTAATCATCAGCTGATCGCTTCTTCTGGTGACATGTTGGTTTTTCTGCCGGGTAAAAAAGAGATCGTGCAATGTGAACAAGCCTTGGCGAAAAATCCTGATATCCAAGTGGTGAAATTGCATGCGTCAGTCAGTGATAAGGAGCGAGATTTAGCGTTATCGGGTCGTAATATCGATATCAATGCTAACGGTTATGGCCTGAGAAAGGTCATTCTTGCAACCAACGTGGCAGAAACCTCATTAACCATTCCCGATATTGGTGTGGTGATAGATTCAGGATTAGAAAGACGCACCGTTCAACGAAACGGTAGAACGACTCTGATGCTTAAATCCATATCACGAGCCAGTGCCAAGCAACGAGCTGGCCGTGCGGGTAGGGTAATGGACGGCGCTTGTGTGCGTCTGTATGGTGAGCATGCGGCGTTAGAGTTAGTCACACCGCCTGAATTGCAGCGTGAAGAGCTGATCTCACCGATGTTGGCCGCGGCCTGTTGTGGTGCTCCGCTTGAGAGCTTGTCTTTCCTTGATCCTATTCCTGAAAAATCACTAAACAGTGCTACTCAAACCTTGCTGACGATGGAAGCGATTAAAGCCGACCATCAAATTACCGAGCATGGCAAAAAGCTGTATCCGCTGCCGATTGATGCTTTGTATGCCGATATCGTTACTCGAATCAAAACCAAAGCATTAAAAGAAGCGATGGTCGATCTCACAGCTGCGTTGTCCGTTCCGGCTCGCTTGTATCAGTTACCGAACAATGCAGAACATTTGGAAGCACTCGCTCAGCAAGAAAAGGAAGGGTGTGATCTAAGCCTGTTGATTCAGATCGTTCGCGGTCGCGAGTATCCAAATCTAGAAATCGATCAGCAGGCATTGAATGAAGCACAGGGACTGGCTAAGCAAATGCGTGAGGTGTTTGAACTTCCTCAATTAGAAGTCGCGTCCCGTTTCCAGCGTATTGAACTGCTTAACACTATTGTTCAACTTCACCCTGAACTGGTGTTCGTACGCAGACTGAAACGAAAAGAAGCCTTTGCTAATGGAGTTTTAGAGGTAGTACTCGGCCGTCAGAATCGTTTCCCTGATAATGAACAAGCGATGTTGGTGCTTGATACCCATAGTTTGCCGGGAAGAGGCGTTAAGCAAACACTGACCTTAGCGACGGTCACTGCACCTATTCCTTTGGATCTTATGATTGAAGCGGAGATGGGAGAGTGGCAACAAGGTGAAACCGTGGTCAATGATGATGGCGTTTTTGCTGAGATGACATTGGTGTACGCTGGCCGCACGATCACGACCAAGCTCGTGGCAGCGGAAGGGCAACTATCGTTAAAGCCGATCGTCGATCTTGTATCGAATGGGGTTCAACTTCCGGGTTTTGCACAAGCTCGCACTCAACAAATCAAACATTGGCAGCTGTATGTGAAACTCGGTCTCGATGAACAAACCCAATACACACCAGAAATTGAGAACATTAACTTTGAGCTATGGTTGATAGAGCAGCTTGAGGTGCTAGGAGTTACTGATGTGAGCGAATTGGAAATGTTCGACCATGCAGACATACCTTTCGATGGGATTCCAAGTTGGTTCTATTCAGAGTTCTCTGAAAAATACCCGTTTGCACTGAGCCTTGCCGACTTACAACTCGATGTAGAATACTTGCCCGCACGCAAGCTGATTTACGTTCACTATCAATCGGGTAGCCGAAAGTTATCACCAAAACGCTGGGAGCTCCCTACATGGTCTGGCTGGCGTATCCAGTACAAAAAAGCGAGTCGGATAATTGATATCAAATAGATGGATTAGTTTTATCTCTAAAATATTAATCAAATAGGTGCATATATGTTTTTTCAGTACTTATTTTGTTACAAGTTTGATTTTTATATGCCTTTTTAACCAATCAAAAGGTCATAAAAGACTATTCTTCTATATCCTATTGCTATAAAGAAAGAGTTGATAGATATTGAGTATATTGTGTTGTCAAAGTGTCGGGGGACATCATGGATAAACAGACAGAGACGCGTGTAGAGTTTGATTACACAACATTTCTTGGCGCCTCATGCAGTAAAAAATGGACTTTTCTGGAAGCACTAACCACGATTGCGCCAGTATTTAGTACCGTCTGGCGAGATAGCATTAAAGAGCTAGCCAGCCCTGAAGATCGTTTATGGCAGATGGCATTGAAATCGATGTCGACGCGTAAAAGTGATGAGTCAAACATTGTTACCTTACTCAAGCTAGCCAAGCTAGAGGGGATCAATGAACTCAAAGTTGCTATGCCATATTCTCTTGAAGAAGAGCAGATCGAGTACATTGAATCGCGCAGTCATTTGGTGATTGCCGAGAATACTGGAGAAGAGTTTACTATTAAGCTTTAATCTATCAGTATTGCTTAGAGCTTAGAGCTTAGAGCTTAGAGCTTAGGAGCGAGCTCAAAGAATATTAAAAATCGCACACGAAAAAGGGCCTCAATAATGATGAGGCCCTTTTAGTATCTGGAACTTGTGTTTACGAGCTTACTCGCTTTCTAGAATGCAATCAGTCAACTAGACCATAGTCAGCACGCAATACATCGATGATCTCTTGCTTAGGATTCTCACTCAGTACGATTTCCGCACCTGTAATCTTCGCCGCGATATCAAGATAAGTACGTGACAGAGACATTAATGAATCCAATGGAAGTTCATTGTCACGAGCTAACGCTTCACGCTCTGGCATACGCTCTTTGTTCAAAAGAATGTCCGGATCAGGGAAGTAGTTAAGTAGGAACTGGCGGAAACCTTCTTTTGAATTCTCAACGATGTTGCCGTTATTGTATTCCTGAGTATCCCAAATGCGAGATGAATCTGGAGTACCGACTTCATCCATGTAGATAAGCTTTTCATTACCTTGAGCATCGTTGACGTAACCAAATTCAAATTTCGTATCGACAAAGGTTTGATCGACTTTTGCTAGCGCTTGGCTAATTACGTTGAAGCCTTCTTTTAGAAGTTTCTCGTAATGCGCAATGTCACTTGCTTGAGTAAAGTTGAACGCTGCGAAGTTATCTTCGATGTTGTTACGTGTGATGTTCACATCATCAGCTTCTGGAACGCCAGGAATACCTTTCAAAATCCCTTTTGTAGAAGGTGTGATCAGTAGCTCAGGCAATTTCTTGTCTTTCTCAAGGCCTTCTGGCATCTCGATACCACAGAATTCGCGTTCGCCGTTTTCGTATGCACGCCACATTGAACCTGTGATGTATTGACGACAAATCGCTTCGATCATGACTGGGCGAGCTTTTTGTACAATCCATACGAATGGATGAGGGATATCAAGAATATGACTGTCAGCAAGGCCGTTGTCTTTAAACAATTTGAACCAGTGGTTAGAGATAGCATTCAGAGCCGCTCCTTTACCTGGGACACCTTTTAGATTCCCTTCACCACGCCAGATACAATCAAATGCAGAGATACGGTCACTGATCACCATGATTGCTAATGGCGCATCTGGTGCTACATCGTAGCCTTTCTCTTTAATTAGTCGTTGGCTATCTTCTTCAGTTAACCAGTAGACCGAACGAACCTTGCCACTGTGGACAGGTTTATCAGTACGGATTGGTAGGTCATCATTTACGGCAAGAACTTGATCAGCAAGGCTCATTTAGACATTCCTATCTTTTATCAAACGTCATACAGAGAAGTGCGGTGTGCACATGATTAGACGGGCATTATACCCAATCTACTATTTGCTTCCAGAGAAAAAGCAAACGATTGCTAAATCTATTGATCAAATAAAAACCCCCGCCTAACTATTCGCTAGAAAATTGGCGAATTGTAGGCAGGGGAAGGCAGTATATTTGGACTGTGTTTTGGAGCCATGCTGTCAAGTTAACTTAAGTTTGCTAGCCAAAATGTTATTAAGTCAGGCGGTCTAGTGAATACGCTCTGAATTGGCATCAATAAAGAAGACTTCGCACTGAAAGCGCATTCCTAATGTTCTTAGGTATTGCTGACTGAATTGATCAATCGAAGCACTCGCAACAATCGCGCTCGCATTCTTAGATCGAATGGCTTTCTCGACGGTTTCTACTTCTGTCATTTGATTAGAGGCTTTCATGTGAATAACACGATCACAGCAAACATTATGTTGCTGCAGTTGTTTAGCCGATGGTCTTGGTGTTTGAGCCGTAAACAGTAACCACTGATGTTGATTGGACAGCAACGCCATTTTGGCAAACAACGCTTCTTCGTTTGAACTTTTTGTGTCACGAGAGACGGATGTAAATGCGCAGTGAGTTAGCGGGCTAGAGTGTTGTGCTTTAACGTGTGCTGGAATCATTTTGCTGTCCTTATATACATGCTGTATGTGTATACAGTAGTTTTTGTTGCTTATAAGATCAAGCGTTTTTTGAGGGATTATTGGCCGATCTTGCTTGGTTGGGTAAGTGGTTTTTATTTAAGCTGTTGAAAATATGGTAAAAATTAAATTTGAATGAATTTGTTGTTTTGTCTCATAAGTTGAAGAAATGTGAGCTTTATACAGGTGTATACAGTGGGTTTGACAGAAAAGTACTGTATACACCTGTATAGAAGATAAGAAGATAAGAAGATAAGAAGATAAGAAGATAAGAAGATAAGAAGATAAGAAGATAAGAAGATAAGAAGATAAGAAGATAAATCTCAGATACAAAAAAAGCGCCTTAGGCGCTTTCTTATATTTCAACGGTGTTGCTTATCTCAATGCCGCTTGGGAGAGTTTTGCTCTCATTTCCATTTCACCAATATTGAACTGGCGAACATCAATGGTGGCCATATCATTGCACTCTTGACATGCATGATGACACTTACCATCTAGGTAGTCGTGCTTTTTAACTAGGCTTGGCTTTTTGCACCAATCACAAACGCCTTCTATTGTGAACATATTCTCTCCTCACCTGTTTAAGTCAGGTGTATTTTCGGCGCAAATTATGACACAAGTAAGACTCATTAGTTAATAGTTTGTTACCTGTTTTTGAGAGGGGGATCGATTGCAGTACTAATAAAATCGATATCTTTGCGACTTTGGAAATCGAGTTTGCTTGGTTGTTTACGTTTTTGTAACACTCTTAAGGATGGTTTTTAGCGAATTGTTCAAACGTTTCATCTCTTCGTCACACCCGTAACCATCTGGGTGGTAGATTTTGGATAGCTGTTTATATCGAATTTTAATGCTTTTTTGATTCGGAATTGAGCTAGGTGTATACCCAAATAGAGCGCAGGCTACTTGTAAATTGTTCAGGCTGTTGTCATTTTTCTGTTTTTTTAACTCATGGAATATCGTGTGCAGCTGACGTTTCTGCTGCTTAATAGTGAAGTCCTTCGAGCTAAGCTGTGCTTCAAGTGTCTGCTTTTGTTGCCCCAATTCACCCGATTTTAGAGCGTGTCTTCTTTTTGATATCACCAGAGTCATGATAATGCTGACAATTGAAATCAACACGGCTAAGGCTGTGCCAATTAGATAGTCTGAATACGTTAGGTTAGAACGTGTTACCTGCTCTCTAGAGGGCAGATAAGAAGGGGATCTACTTGCTCGCTCTGGATTAGATAGCCTCTGATTCGTGCTGCTTTCAGCAATGACGTTGTCATTGAGCTTCTCAATCGAAGAGATCTGCTTGGCACGTTGCTGGTTGAATTGCGCTTCCAGAATACGGTTATAGCCATCTTCGGCTGTTGGATTGTTTTTTAAGGCCGCTTCATACCATAGCTGTGCTTCATCTAATGGTTTTAGGAGTTCTTCCTCAAGTGAGGATTCGTAGAGCTTTGCGACTTCGATAGGCGCGCGTTGGTTACCTTGTAAGGCTGATTTAATAAACCATTCTAAAGCTAGCTTGTTGCTTTGCTCTACACCTGATCCTGCCAAGTACCATTCACCCAGCCTAAATTGCGCATCTGCATTGCCGTTTTCTGCGGATTGCGAGTACCAATAAAATGCATCGTTGGTGCTCAAAGGGACATCATTACCTGATTCATAAGCTTGAGCTAGTTGGTATTGAGAAACTGGACCTTGAGGTTGAGATTCTATCGAGAATGCAACGTTGCTTTCTGCATGAACGACGTGTGCAGTAGAGAACTGTATTGTAGAAAAGATGAGGGCAAAAAATAGAGTTCTGAGAATTGATGATGGCAGAAAGTTGGATAGGATAAACAATAGATAAGTCTCGTAAAAAAGCCCAGAGTTGGTATATCAGTATGAATACGATTTACGGTTGTTAGTTAGTCGTGTGACTTTGAACAAGCAACACGACGATAAGCAACTATATAGAGGTTAATTCAATAGATAAAGACGAACTGGGCTTTAATCGTGCTACTTAAGCGGCAAGATTTGAATTTCTACGCGACGGTTACAAGCGCGACCTTGAGAGGTGTTGTTGTCACATAGAGGGTAACGTTCACCGTTACCACGAGCAATGGCACGGCCTGCAGCAACGTCTTGAGAGATCAAGAATGCACGAACCGATTCAGCACGACGCTCAGAAAGAACTTGGTTAGAAGACTCGCTGCCCGTGCTGTCAGTGTGACCTTCGATCACTAGGCTAGTGTCTGGGTATTCAACTAAGATGCGCGCAACGCCGCGAAGTGTTTTGTGGATGCTTGATTCTAAAGCGTAAGAACCAGAATCGAAACCAATGCCGTTCTCTAGGCGAAGTAGAAGTTGGTTCTCACCAACACGCTCTACTTGAACGCCTGAGTTCATGAGTTCTTCACGAAGTGCAGCTTCTTGCTGGTCAAAGTAGTAACCGATACCACCGCCAACTGCGGCGCCACCTGCTGCGCCGATGAGTGCACGCTTACGACGGTCTTTAGAGTCGTCACCCGTAGCAGCACCAGCAACAGCGCCGGCGATTGCACCAATTAAAGCGCCTTGAGTTGCGGAATTAGTCTCAGATTCGCCGGTTGTCGCGTTTTGGCGTTGTGTCGCTTGACAGCCCGTTAGAGCAACAGTGAGTGCCAGGGCTAGTGTGATTTTTTTCAACGTATTTCTCCATCATGTACTTCTGTCAAACGCATGAATTACGAAAGACAACAATAAGTCCTATTGGTGGTTTTTATCAATACGCTGAAGCAATGTAAAGTGGCTCTATGATTTAGTTATCTTTTTAACGGCTTGAGTTCCGCCAACTGGTCGATTTACAGACAGTTTTCGACCTTTCTTCAAACCAACTTCATAGTCTGCGGTGAGGTTTTTCATCGCTTCTCTGAGTTGTTGTTTGAACGTTTCGCGGTCGATGTTTTGGAACTCTTTATCAATGTAGTTATTGATCTTGTTGTTTGACTCGTCGTCTGGGGTGATAACAGGCAGTTTTTCAAGTGCACCTTCTACCCAACCCGAAACGTAAGAGTTTACGCGACGTGTTACTTCTAGTGTCCCTGTTCCCGAGCCCGCAAAACTGTTTCTGAATTGGCCAGTGTGCTCATTCAGTTCGCGATAAATAATATCGAACGCAAAAGCCGCGAAGATAGCGCGATCGGCTTCACCAATGAATTCAACGCGTTTAAGGCCTTTGTGATTCAGTAACACGGCTTCTACGCCAAACTTGGTGTTAATACCACGAATAACACGCAGCAGTGTAGAGCTGATATTTGCAGGTAACAGGTGACTGGATTGAGTTTTTCCCATCTTGATAAATTCAATATCGTCCTTTTCGAGACCATATTTCAGCATCAAGTTATGCGCCATTTTTATCGCATTGGCAGCTTCATTGACGTTCGCAGAGTTTCCAAGCTCAAGACACTTGGCAATTTTCTTTAGGGCTTTTTTCTTATCCATCGACAACTTAATCATTACCGCAAATTTTTAAAAGTCCAACATTTTACATGTTTTGGCGAGTAACAGCAAAGTCAAAAGTCATTTGTAGGAATGTGGTGAACGATTATGGAAGATAAGGACATAGGAAGGAAGCGGCGGGTCCCGGACAAAACAAAACGCCATCAAGAGGATTGATGGCGTTAGTGACACGATTTTCTTGATTAACTAGAGTATTTGTAACCTAGATTCCAAGTTCATCGAGTAAATCAGCTGCAGAATCGTTGCCTGAACTTTGCTCTGGCTGCTTTGGTTCTTGCATTTTTTTCTGAGTCGCTTCAAGAATGCTGTCTGGACATTCGTCTTCAGCGATTTCGAATTCTTCCAATTGGATGAATTCTGTTTTGTCCATTGCAAGCTCAAGGTAGAAAATGTTGTTGTCGGCAGTAGAGAAAGTAACACGACGAGCTTGCGGGCGATCTAAGTTAGTATCAACAGAAAGGTTCACTTGCTTGTTCAATGCCAGCATTTTCGGTTGGTTTTGTGTGATGTTAGTCTGCAGTTCTTTACGGATTTTGTTGGTAAAGTCGCCAACCAACTGGTTCATCAACTCACCTAATACATCACCTACTTCGTCTGAAGTATGAAGTACAGCGAGTTCGTCTTCAGGCATGCCCATATTACGCATGTAATTTGTGTAGATCTCTAGCGCTGCTTTCGACGTAAAATTGATCACAACAAGACCTGAAAACCCGCCGTCGAACAAGACGAAACAACCAAAATCTGGCTTAAGACTTGTCTTGTTGATCTTTTGAACCATGGCTGAGTAGGACACCTGTGAAGCCGTCGCTGAAGTAAGTACGTTTGAGACTGATTGGCATAGCTTAAGAAGAATATCTTCAGTTGTGACTGTTTTGCTTTTTTTCATTGTTATTTGCTCATGGAGATGTCGTAAAAAAGTTATCTACTATCTTACTACTGAATTAAGACGAAAGTGACTATTTCTCCATTCTTGCACCGAGATTCTTATTTGATCACCTTTTTATATGATCTTAATAGTAGTAAAGTGACGAAATTCAAAGAAAAATATTAAAAATCTCAGATAACCCAATGCTGATAGGATCAGCGAAGTAGGGGCAGGAAGCAAATGTTACCAAGACTTCAACTCAATGCTGATGTCGATCCAGTAGTCGTACGCTTTTTAGATGAACTAAAAACAGCGGGCTTTACTGGCGACATTGAATCTCAATATTCTAGCCGTTTGGCTGTGGCGACTGATAACAGTGTCTATCAGCAATTGCCGCAGGCAGTTATTCTCCCTAAAACAACCCAAGACGTTGTGCTGCTCGGTAAAGTGGGTGCAAAATCTGCTTACGAACGCGTGACCTTTTCCCCTCGTGGCGGTGGTACCGGTACTAACGGACAGTCTTTAACAAAAGGCGTCGTGGTTGACCTGTCTCGTTATATGAACAAGGTTCTTGAGATTAACGAGCAAGAAGGCTGGGTAAGAGTTCAGTCAGGTATCGTTAAAGACCAATTGAACGATGCTGTGCGTCCGTATGGTTACTTTTTCTCTCCAGACCTTTCTACCAGTAACCGAGCAACCTTAGGTGGCATGATCAATACCGATGCTTCGGGCCAAGGGTCATTGAAGTACGGTAAAACGTCTGACCATGTGTTGTCGCTGCAAGCGGTCTTCGCAGATGGTTCATGTCTCGAATCCGATTTATCACACGGCTTACCTGCTGAAGGTGAATTTGCTCACCATGCCCTTGCAGTAACTGAAGCCGTTTGTCGAGATAAGCGCGCTCAAATTCTTAATAAATTCCCACCATTGAACCGCTTCTTAACTGGTTACGATTTAAAGAACGCAATCAACGAAGAAGACGATAGCTTTGACCTGACTCGTGTTCTATGTGGTGCAGAAGGTTCATTAGCATTCATCACTGAAGCAAAGCTGAACCTCACGCCGATTCCAAAAGCACGAACGTTGGTTAACGTGAAATACAATACGTTCGATTCTGCACTGCGTAATGCGCCGTTCATGGTAGAAGCGAAAGCGCTGTCTGTTGAAACCGTTGACTCAAGAGTATTGAACCTAGCGAAACAAGACATTGTTTGGCACACCGTGAGCGATTTGCTGATGGATGTTCCAAATAAAGAGATGCTTGGCATCAACATGGTTGAGTTTGCAGGCCAAGATGAAGCGGAAGTTGAACAACAAGTTCAAGCGCTGACCGCACAGCTTGAAAGCATGGTAGAAACTGAAGAAGCCGGTGTGATTGGCTTCCAAGTGTGCAGTGATTTGGCGAGCATTGGCCGAATCTACAACATGCGTAAGAAAGCGGTAGGCCTATTAGGTGCGGCGAAAGGCCGAGCTAAGCCAGTCGCTTTTGCTGAAGATACCTGTGTACCACCAGAAAACTTGGCCGACTTCATCTCTGAATTTAGAGTATTACTCGATTCAAAAGAGTTGAACTACGGCATGTTTGGTCACGTGGATGCGGGCGTACTGCACGTTCGTCCTGCTTTAGATTTGTGTGATCCGATGCAAGAAGCATTGATGCATGAAGTCTCTGATGAAGTGGTTAAGCTGGTGGCTAAATACGGCGGCTTGATGTGGGGTGAACACGGTAAAGGCTTCCGTTCTGAGTATGGTCCTGACTTCTTTGGTGAAGAGCTGTTTACCGAATTAAGACGAGTTAAAGCGGCATTTGACCCGCATAACAAGATGAACCCAGGCAAGATCTGTACGCCGTTAGAAAGCGATGCTGAGTTGGTGAAAGTCACTGATACCAAGCGTGGTTTCTACGATCGTCAGATCGACGTACAAGTCCGTGATAGCTTCAAGCAAGCGATGGAATGTAATGGTAACGGCTTGTGTTTCAACTACGATACGAGTTCGCCAATGTGTCCTTCGATGAAAGTCACGGCTGACCGTCGTCATTCACCAAAGGGCCGTGCAGGCTTGGTTCGTGAATGGTTGCGTCAGTTAACGGAACAAGGCGTCGATATTCTCGATTTAGAGCAAGAAGCGCTGAAGGACAATACTCCGATTAAAACCATGGTGGAACGTGTTCGTAACACGATGAACAAACGCCATGAGTACGATTTCTCACATGAAGTTCATGAAGCGATGAACGGTTGTTTGGCGTGTAAAGCGTGTGCGAGCCAGTGTCCTATTAAAGTTGATGTACCAAGTTTCCGTTCTCGATTCTTAAACATCTACTATTCGCGTTACCAGCGCCCAGCAAAAGACTATTTAGTCGCTAACATTGAAACCATGCTGCCGCTGATGGCGAAAGCGCCAAAAGTAGTGAACGCTGCATTGGGTCAAAAGTGGATACAAACGGCAACGGCTAGGACGGTCGGTTATGTTGATGCTCCTTTGATGTCGGTACCTACACTTAAAAATCGTCTGGCGAGCAAAGAGCTGCAACTCTTCGACTTACAGTACTTAGAAGGCTTGTCTTCTGAAGAGAAGAAACAGCATGTGCTGATCGTTCAAGACCCGTTCACTAGCTTTTATGATGCGGAGGTGATTGAAGACTTCGTCACTCTGGCTCAAAAACTTGGTAAAACTCCGGTGTTGCTGCCGTTTAAGCCAAATGGTAAAGCTCTGCACATTAAAGGCTTCTTAAGTCGTTTTGCGCGTGAAGCGAAATCAACATCGGATTTCTTGTCGATGGTGGCGGATATCGGTATTCCTTTGGTGGGTGTGGACCCGGCTCTTGTGCTTTGTTACCGCGATGAATACGTAGAGATCTTAGGTGACAAACGTGGCGACTTTGATGTGCTTACCGTGCATGAATGGTTAATGCCATCGTTAGGTGAGTTCGAAGCACGTTCAGCAAGTGAAGATATGTGGTACTTGTTTGCTCACTGTACTGAGAAAACCAAAATGCCGAACGCTGAAAAAGAGTGGGGCACTATCTTCAAGCACTTTGGTGCTGCGTTAACCAGCGTTCCGGTTGGCTGTTGTGGTATGGCGGGCACCTTCGGGCATGAAGTTGATAAGTTACAAATGTCGAAAGACATATACGGTTTAAGCTGGAAGCCTCAAATGCAGGACTTACCAAAAGATCGTTGTTTGGTGACGGGTTATTCTTGCCGTAGCCAAGTGAAGCGTTTTGAAGGTGAGAAGCTTGCTCACCCATTACAAGCGCTAGCAAAAATTCTTTAATACATTTAGCCCAGCAATTGCTGGGCTTTTTTCTAAACTAACAAAGGAATGTTAATAAGGAAAAGTATGAATTTTCTAGAATTAAAAGTATCACCCGTTGCACTGTTCATTATTGTATTCGTAGCATCATACTTCTGCGCTCAGCAGTTGAGCCAAGGAACATTGGCAATGCCTTATCGAATGGTTGTGCTCGGTATCGGGATTGTCTTGAGTGGTGTTATTGGGATATCAGGCATATGGGAGTTTCGCAAACAGAAAACCACCGTTAATCCGATCAAAGTCGACACCGCTTCTGCAGTTGTGGACAGTGGAATCTTTGGCTACACGCGAAACCCAATGTATCTAGGGCTATTTATCCTACTGTTTTGTTTTGGCTACTTCTTCCAAAACCTGTTCAGTGTCTTACTCAGTTTTGTATTCGTAATCTACATGAATCAGTTCCAAATTAAGCCAGAAGAACGCGCTCTAGAGCAATTATTCGGTGCGGAATATGTTGATTACAAACAAAAGGTTAGGCGCTGGATTTAGTTCTGACTTGAATACAGGCTTGAGTGACTTGATGTCATTAGTCATCGAAATAAAAAAGCCCAGCTTGTGATACCAAGCTGGGCTTTATTGATCTTGTCTCTAGTTATTTACATCAAGTGATGTAAATAAGAGTGCTGATTAAGCGGCAGCTGCGAACTGAGCTAGAAACATCTCTTTACGTTCGTTGAAGCGGTTTACTAGGTCGTCTACAGAAGCTTGGTCGTATGGCTTAAGACCACTTGCTACCATGCGCTTTACGCCTTTACCGACTACTTCACCGTCTTCTTTGAAATCAAAGTTCAGTGTCACGATGCCACGCTTGCCTTCAACATCAAAAGTCGCACCAGAGAATTCAACTTCTGGGTGAGATAGGTCTAGGCGAGTAAATTCAACTTCCATGCTCTCGTAAATCACAAGAGGACGTTGGCAGTTGATCATCATTTGTTGTTCTTCCATAAGAGGAACCATGATGTGTGGGAAGTTCATGCCTGAGAACTTAACGTAGTTTGTTACTACGTGTTCGATGAATGCTTGATCGTGGCTCTTTTCACCTTCACAAGACATGTGTAGGTACTCTTTGCCTTTCTCGTCAACCAGTGAGCTTTCTTTCTCACACTTGTTGTCAACGCTTAGCGCAATACCGTTACCCACCATACCTGAAAAATCAAAACGCATTTTTTGGCTGATGCCTTCTTTTTGCAGAAGTACTGCAAACAAAAGATCGCCAGGCACGCAGAAGCGTTTGTTGTCTTCATCGTGAATTGGGTTGAAGTCAGCGGCTACTTTTTTAGCAAAGTGGCTAGCTTGTTCACGAGTGAATTGAAATTGATTGTCTTCAGTAGAAAAGTAAGGTATCAGAAACATAGTATCGCTATTAGTCATCAAATCTGGCGGGGATTATAGCTAACTAACTTGGTTTTAATGGTCTATCCAGTTTACGAGGGCCGAAAAAGGAGGGAGATTGGTGAGCGGGACTTTTGGTGCCGTAAAAATAATAAAAGTCTAGAAAATCTAGACCTTTATTTATATAAGCTTATTTTTTATTAGGGAAGAACCACTTATCTAAGTAATCACTCATCGGTGCAAAAGCAAGGTTTGCGTAGTTAAATGGGTAATTAGCGGTTGTTGTTTCACCACTTGCAATTTTACCAATTGCCGTAAAACCTTTTGGTTGGTTTGCGTCTTTCAGCTCGTTCGGGTATTTACCGTTAGCAGGGTTTACTTTGTATTCATAAACTAACCCCAAAAATGCACCAGGGTTGAGGTTCTTTTTGATAGTGTGGGTATAGTCTAACTTGCCGTTTGAAATATCATCGCCTTCGTCATTAATGCTCGTACCATTATCGGCCAGACATTTACTCGGAGTGCCATCAATACGATCTGAACCTAATTGTCCGTTACCGTAATTACATTCGTTATATTTTAGGTAACCTAGAGCTTGTGTACCGGTTCCTATTTTCTTATTAACAAGAGTCTTGAAGCCTTCGTAGCTCTTAGTTAACTCGGCACCTACGGCTGTATTGTTGTCACCATCAACGTAGTAATCGAAAACTTGCATAAGCTTTTGATATGTCGTGGTACTTAGTGTTTCATCCATCCCCGATCTTGTAGTGTAAATCAATTCTAAGCCATTGATATTAGGGCTGCTCGCATAGATGTTTTGTGCAAGTGCAATAATGAACTTACCGTGGGCTGTTGATGGATTTGGCTCTTCTTCGGAAATGCCAATGAGTATTTTTTTCTGGCTAAACTGTTTTCTTACATCATCATGAGCCCATTTAAGCAAATTTTCGACTTGCAGTTTTACGGCATCTTGCTGAACTTGAGTAATGTTTGGACCAATCGGCAGAATGTAAATACCTTTTTCAAAAGCACAGTTTGGCACTTCAGCTGCTGTTGAACAGTTTTTAATGCTGGTATAGGTCGCGACTTTCGTTAGCGTTGGAGTCGTTGGAGTCGTTGGAGTCGTTGGAGTCGTTGGTTTTGCTGGTGCTTTATTGCTTGAGTCTGATCCACAGCCGGCTAAGAATAAGGTGCTGATAAGGGCTGTTGTAAGCAGGATTGGGGATTTTTTTGTTATCATTGGTAATGAACTTTCCGACGGTGAGTGATGATTTTTCGGATAGTCTCACTCCTATCAATAAGTGTATTCATTTTTTATGGACAAGTGGGCTGTAACGAGAGTACAGCCCAGTATACGGAAAGTACTAAAAACTTGACAGTGTTCCTTCTGGCATTAGGTGGTTATGAACGGATAACTTGAGTAACAGGTTAGCTTGTTCAATATCTGGAGCAAAATATCTGTCTTTATCGTAGAAGCTCACTTTCTCACGCAAAATCTGCTTCGCTTCTTCCACACGAGGGGAAGATAGATTAGGCGCTCGGAAGTCGAGTCCTTGTGCTGCTGCTAAATATTCTACTGCCAATATCCCACGGGTGTTTTCAGCCATGTATCTAAGCCTACGCGCGGCAAAGGTGGCCATTGATACGTGGTCTTCTTGGTTGGCAGAAGTAGGTAGGCTGTCTATTGACGCCGGATGAGCCAAGGTTTTGTTCTCACTTGCCAATGCTGCAGAGGTAACCTGAGCAATCATAAAGCCAGAGTTCACGCCGCCGTTATCGACCAAGAAAGGTGGAAGTTTGCTTAGTGCGCTATCAATCAGCAGCGCCATTCTACGTTCTGACAAGCTACCGATTTCAGCTATCGCTAGTGCAAGGTTATCGGCTGCCATTGCGACGGGCTCTGCGTGGAAGTTACCACCTGAAATGATGTCGCCATCGTCAGCGAAAACAAGCGGGTTGTCGGATACGGCATTCGCTTCAATCGTTAAAGTCTCTGCTGAGTTACGAATCTGCTGCAAACAAGCACCCATCACTTGAGGTTGGCAACGCAGTGAGTAAGGGTCTTGAACCTTTTCACAGCAAGTGTGTGATTCGCCAATTTCACTCTTTTGATCAAGCATATGGCGGTAAGCAAGTGCTGCATCCATTTGGCCACGATGACCACGAACGCGGTGTATACGAGGGTCAAACGGACGACGGCTACCTAGCGCGGCTTCTACAGACATTGCACCACACACGGTTGCAGACGCGAATAAGTCTTCAGCTGCAAACAGACCTTCTAATGCAAATGCTGTCGATGCTTGTGTGCCGTTTAACAGAGCTAAGCCTTCTTTCGGAGCGAGTGTTATTGGCTCCAAGCCTGCGATCTGCATTGCTTCTAAGCCAGTGATGATCTTGCCGTTGTGGCGTGCTTGGCCTTCACCTAGCAGTACCGTACTCATGTGGGCGAGGGGAGCAAGATCTCCTGAAGCACCCACAGATCCTTTTTGTGGAACACATGGGTAAACCTGTGCGTTCACAAGATCGATAAGGGCATTAATCACTTTGAGGCGGATACCAGAGTAACCGCGAGACAAGCTGTTAATCTTTAACACCATCATCAAGCGAACAGTTTCATCAGACATGAATTTACCAATGCCCGCCGCGTGAGAAAGCACGATACTTTTCTGTAGTACTTCTAAATCCTCAGGGGCGATTTTGGTATTTGCTAACAAGCCAAAACCCGTGTTGATGCCATACACAGTGCGATCTTCAGCAATCACTTGTTCGACAACGTGCATGCTCGCTTCTATATCAGGAATCGCTGCAGGATCGAGAGATAAATTCACAGGGCTACGGCTAATCTTACGCAGTTCAGGCAGGCCTAGAAGTCCTGGCTTAAGTAATAAATTCAACATGTTTTCTCCAGACATTAAAGGCGACGAAGTTCTTCGTTTAGCATAGGTAAATCAAGCTTCTGCTCTTTAGCACACTGCTTGGCAATATCGTAACCCGCATCAGCATGACGCATAACGCCAGTAGCCGGATCATTGTGAAGTACACGAGCAATACGTTGTGATGCATCTTCGCTACCGTCACAACAAATCACCATACCTGAGTGTTGTGAGAAGCCCATGCCAACGCCGCCGCCATGGTGCAGAGAAACCCATGTTGCGCCACCAGCTGTGTTCAGAAGGGCATTCAAAAGAGGCCAATCAGAAACTGCATCAGAGCCATCCATCATGCCTTCTGTTTCGCGGTTCGGGCTTGCTACTGAGCCCGAATCTAGGTGGTCACGACCGATAACAACTGGTGCTTTCAGTTCGCCATTTTTCACCATTTCATTGAATGCTTGTCCTAAACGTTCACGATCTTTCAAGCCAACCCAACAAATACGAGCTGGTAGGCCTTGGAACTGAATACGTTCACGCGCCATATCTAGCCAGTTGTGTAGATGCGGGTTATCTGGAATCAATTCTTTTACTTTTTGGTCTGTTTTGTAGATGTCTTCAGGGTCGCCAGAAAGAGCAGCCCAACGGAACGGGCCGATGCCTTCGCAGAATAAAGGACGAATATAAGCAGGAACGAAACCTGGGAAATCAAATGCGTTTTCCACTCCTTCTTCAAGTGCCATTTGGCGAATGTTGTTGCCGTAATCTACGGTCGCAGCGCCACGGTACTGAAGATCTAGCATAGCTTGAACTTGAATAGCCATAGATTGCTTAGCGGCTTTCACCACTTTTGCTTCATCAATAGTACGTTCTTGTGCTGCTTTCTCCATCGTCCAACCTTGCGGCAAGTAGCCGTTCAGCGGATCGTGGGCAGAGGTTTGGTCAGTCACTACGTCAGGCGTGATATTGCGTTCAACAAGCTCTGGGAATACATCTGCTGCGTTACCGAGTAGGCCAACAGAGATTGGTGTGTCTGATTCTTTAATCATTGCCATCGCTTCATCTATGCTGGTGGCTTTTTTGTCGACATAGCCTGTACGCAAGCGGTAATCGATTCGTGATTCATCACATTCAACCGCAATCATCGAGAAGCCAGCCATAGTCGCTGCGAGAGGTTGAGCACCGCCCATACCGCCAAGACCACCCGTTAGAACCCACTTGCCGTTTGCTTCTCCTTGAAAGTGCTTCTTCGCGATAGCGACAAACGTTTCATAAGTGCCTTGAACGATGCCTTGTGAGCCAATGTAAATCCAGCTACCTGCGGTCATCTGGCCGTACATCATCAAGCCTTCTTTATCGAGCTCGTTGAAGTGTTCCCAGTTCGCCCAGTGTGGAACAAGGTTCGAGTTAGCGATCAGTACGCGAGGTGCGTTTTTATGTGTCGGGAACACGCCCACAGGTTTACCTGATTGAACAAGCAACGTTTGGTCGTCTTCTAAACGCTCTAATACTTCAACAATCTTGTCATAACATTTCCAATCACGTGCCGCGCGACCGATACCGCCATACACAACCAGTGCATGTGGATGTTCTGCCACATCAGGGTCTAGGTTGTTCATCAGCATACGCAGTGGTGCTTCTGTTAACCAAGATTTAGCGCGCAAAGTGGTGCCATGAGGTGCGCGAATTTCGCGAGTCGTGTCGAGACGAGGGTCACTGTTGTGGTGTTCCGTCATTTTGGAATTCCTTCTGTTTCACGTTATATCGTTGTAGTTGTAGTTGTAGTTGTAGTTGTAGTTATCGGTATAGCTGGATTAGTCGCTGGCCATTGCACTGGCTATATCCCAACACAAACGTGCCGCCAATCGAGCCGTTTGGCCATCGATGTCGTAGTCTGGGTTGTATTCCGCAATGTCCGCGATAATGAGTTTTTCACTGTGTTTGAAAATCTGTTCTAGAAACGGAGCGAGTGCTTCATAGCTCACGCCTCTTGCCGCTGGTGCACTTACGCCCGGCGCAGTCGCTGCGGGGAATACATCGAGATCAATGGTGAGATAGAGGTAATCACATTCAGCGATGAATTTTTGCAACGTAACCAGTTGAGCGACTTGGTTAACTTGGGTCATGTTGCGGTCGTGTTCATACCAAACACCCAGTTGGTCAGCTTTGTTAAACAGCGCTTTGGTATTGCTAGCAGCACTCACGCCAAGACAAGCGTAATGAAACGGCCATTGATGTGTATGGCAGTAATCACTTATCTGGTTGAAAGGCGTGCCTGAGCTCGGTTTAACATCGGCGATTTCGCTTTCAAATTCACGAAGATCAAAGTGAGCATCAAAGTTAACGATGCCGATCTTAGGTTTGTGTATTGGCTGATCTTTATCAATACGTTCAGTTTTATGAAGGCGTTCTGCTTTATGTAAATGTTCCGCGAGGCCTTGGAAAGATGCCCAAGCAACTTCGTGACCACCGCCAAGGGTAATCACTTTGTTGGTTGATAAAGCATTAGCAATAACAGAAGCACACTGTTTTTGACTGACTTCGAGTTGACCATCGTTACATTCGATGTCACCAAGGTCCGCGATGTGTGTATCACTGTGCCAAGCCATATTAGCCAACGCTTGACGAATCAGGTTGGGTGCTTGTCTTGCGCCCACTCGTCCTTTGTTTCTTGCAACGCCTGCATCGCTGGCAAAGCCAACTAAGGCGATAGCGCTATCAGTAAGCTCGTTACCTAAATCGCTACTTTGAACTTGTTTGGTAATGTGATGAACGCGTGTACCTAGTGCGCCATCTTCAAGATCATTACGTCCCGTCCACACGAAGTTATGTACGGTTTCTGAGTTCTTTTGAATGCCGTTGGAATTAGATTGAGTCATGACACACCTCGCCATTAACAATGCGTTTATGAAGATGAGGAACACCGACTTGATAGCTTAGATCGGCAGGGTGCTCGATATTCCAGATAGCTAAATCAGCGGCATAACCAACTTCAATTTTGCCTTTAGTTTGTGAGTCGCCAATGGCAGCCGCAGCGTTACAAGTTACACCGCGCAGCGCCTCTTCAGGCGTCGTACTAAACAGGGTGCAGCTCATGTTCATCATTAGAGTTAAATCAGCAAAGGGAGAAGTGCCGGGGTTTAGGTCGGTCGCGATTGCCATTGGAATGTCGTGTTCACGAAGTAGGGCAACGGGCGGTTGTTGAGTCTCTTTTAGGAAATAGAAAGCTCCGGGTAGCAAGGTCGCAACTGTGCCTGATTCCGCTAGTGCCTTGACTCCGGTTTCATCAAGGTACTCAACATGATCGACAGAGAGTGCACCGTATTTAGCTGCGAGCGCACTGCCGCCCATATTTGAAAGCTGTTCTGTGTGGCCTTTAATCGCTAGTCCGTGTTCTTTGGCTGCTGCAAATACACGTTCGGTTTGTTCTAAATTGAAGCCGATAGATTCGCAGAACACGTCAACTGCATCGGCGAGTCCTTGCTCTGCGGCTTTAGGAATGATCTCTTGGCAAACCAGATCGATATAGCTGTCTGGTTGTTCTTTATATTCAGGTGGCACAGCATGCGCTGCAAGGAGAGTGGTGGTGATCTTAATTCGGCGATGATTCTCTAACGCTTTAGCTGCGCGTAACATCTTGAGCTCATCTTCAAGTGTTAAACCATAGCCAGATTTTACTTCGATGCTGGTTACGCCACTTCTTAGCAGGCCATCGAGTCTAGGCAAAGCCATTTCAACCAGTTCGGATTCTTGCGCTGCGCGGGTCGCGGTTACTGTCGCCAGAATGCCGCCGCCTTGCTTGGCGATGTCGGTGTAAGACACACCATTCAAACGCTGCTCAAATTCATTGGCACGATTACCTGCAAATACAAGGTGAGTGTGGCAATCAATTAACCCAGGGGTGACGAGTTTGTTTTTGCAGTCATAGGTGACGTAATCCAAAGAACCATCAACACTTACTTGTTCTAATTCAGAAGCAAGTGCCTCGTGGTTTGAACAAGAGATGGACACGATCTTACCGTTTTCGATAACGATATTTTGAGGGGAAGTGGGCTGATAACCATCGGTTCCCGAACTCATGGAGACCACTCGTGCGTTTTTGAGGATCAAATTCATAATCACCTAGATCTTTGCTAAACATTAAATGTATATACAAATAAATAGGCTAAACGCTGACCCGAATCAAGTTGATGTTGCAAAAATGTGATCGGCGATCAGGATGATGTTCTTTAATCTAGAAGTATCTTGGAGCTTAATTTGTACTTAGAGCCGGGATGGTAGAGCAATGCAAAGCTGATGAGGCGTTCTTTGCTCCATGTTCTTCTATTCAAAAGAAGGCAAGGCTCTGATTCTGATAACTTTAGTGACGTTCTTATTTGAGAGTCAGGAATAATGGCTTCAACCGTGTGTTCGATAGCACTCAACGGGCAGCTTTTTGAAAGGTATTCATTGGGTGTCGAGGTTGAAAAGTCTTGCTCTAGGTATTTTGGAGCGGTTTGAGAGTTCACCCAGCGCGCTTCTAATTGAATCGGTGTGTTGTCAGCAAAGTGGATGATTTCACTATAGAATACTTCGGCATTGATCATCACACCTAGCCGTGTAGCCGTGCTTTCATCAGCCTTGATGCTCTTGTGTTTGATAACTTGGCTAGTATACGTTTGGCCACGGTCTTTGATCTCTTGCGCGATGTTGTTGATATCAAGCAGAGGAGATTGCGCTTTTTCGTCAGGCTCACAAACAAAAGTGCCCAGTCTTGGCTTCCTGATGAGCTTGCCTTCAGACACCAGATCTCGAATGGCTTTATTCACCGTCATTCTGCTCACATTGAACTGCTCGGTGAGTTCGAGTTCTGTGGTTATCTGGTAACCCACTGGCCAGTGACCACTGGTGATATTGTCGTCTATGAACTGTTTTATCTGAAGGTAGAGCGGCGCTTTCGACATAATGAAACCTTATTTGACTATACAAATAGAGTAACGGAATTTTTCACGATTTCAACATTTCCTCGGGCAATGTGACCTTATTCAACATAGATGGGGCAAATTGCTTGATTCTGTGAGGCAAGTGTCGCAAATTGTCACGCAATAACTATTCGTAAATCAGATAATTAGAAAGGGAAATAATATGTTTAAGAAATTAAAGGCCTCCTTGGGCATCGGTGCAGCAAAAGTTGATACCGTCTTAGATAATATTGAAGTTTTCCAAGGTGGAGAGTTGTCTGGCAATGTTCACATTGTTGGCGGCGACGTTGAGCAACAAATCGACCTGATCAACTTGGTTCTCAACACAGAAGTAAAAGTCGAAACGGAAGGTAGCACCAGCTACGAAACATTTTCGTTAGGTCGTATTCAAGCCGTAGAGCCTTTCGTGATCCAACCGGGTGAAACCAAATTGGTGCCATTCCGTCTTAAGTTAAATGATGAAACGCCAGTCACCGCGTTGAACGCGCAAATGAATCAGTGTCATGTGTGGGTTGAAACCAACCTAGATATCGGCTTTGCGATTGATCCTAAAGACCGCGACTTCATCTCCGTACACCCATTGCCAACAGTTGCTAAAATCATCCAAGGCGTGGAAGCATCGGGAATGGCAATGGTGAAAGCAGACGTAGAGAAGGGCTTCTTGAAAGGCAACAGCTTTACTTCTCGCTCTGGCTGTTACCAAGAGATTGAATTTCGTAGCGGCGGTTTCATGAATAACAAAGAGATCGAGCTATCATTCATCGTTGAAGGCTCAATGGTTCACTGCTTAGCAGAAATCGATCGCTCAATGAGCTTCCGTGGCGACCAATACATCTCATTCAGCATGCCTGCAAACGCGGCCGATTCTGACATTCGCAACGCAGTCTCAAGAATCATGAGTGCGTAGTCGGTCTCTGTTAGTAGTCATTCTGTCTATTAATAGAGAGACGGTAATACGATTTCTAAAGCCGAACTTAACCGTTCGGCTTTTTTGATTCTACTATCTGTCCAGTCCTGAAATGGGTTTACCACTGGTGCCGATAGGACAATTGAAAGGCAACATCGGTGGAGTTGTCCATATTGAAGATGTTCTCGATTATGGATATCTCAACTGCCGAGCGTTGCATGAGATAGCGATAGCCAAACATCATTTCATTCGCGGCTTCTGAAAACTCAGTGTCACCATCTTCTGCGCCTTCATACCAACGGTATTCAAGATGCAATTCATGGTTTTCAAATAGCGTGAGTTGATAGCCGCCCATCCATGACCATGTCGTCTTCTTATGCGAAAAGCTATTCTCTGCTTCTCTACTGGACTGATTCGCTAACCCTAAGCTTGTATAGAAGGTATTGATGTCGAGTTGGTATGCATAGTTGAGTTGAGCGCTTTGTTCGGTGCTGTTTCCCTTAAATGCACCGTGGCTGACGTTGTTATGATAGAGGGAGACACCAAAAGATAGTCCGTGGTTTTCAAGGTCTATGATTTGGTATTGAGTGTAGAGTGTGAAAGCACTTGTCAGCGTGTCGCCAGAGAAGTCACTGATATTGATGCCATGGCTTGGCGCGTAAACATCAAATTGGTGTCTGTCTTTACGTTCCCGCCCTGCTTGGTCGATGCCAAATAGATCGTGGTAATTGATGATGACTTTATCAAGGTGATTGTTGGCGGCGTATAACCAGCGGTAGTTGAACTCTATTTGCCATGCTGTTGTTAGTTGCCATTTCAGCCCTGTTTGAAGTTGATTCTGATAATAGTCTAAATGATAGTCGTGAGAGTTAGCCCATATACTCGCGGCGGTTAAAGAAGCAAATACTTCAAGCTTGTTTTCTTCGAGCGGAAAGCCAGAGCGGAGCGTTGGAGTAAGACGAACTGACTGCAATGGTGCTTGGGTATAACTGATTAGCGGGCCGTAATCTTTGTTGGCCCATGCGGTTGGAGTAAAAACAACAGTTGCTATTAGTAATGATAAAGGTGGTATGAACGATATAAAGACAGCCTGTTTTCCCATATGCACCTCATTCGCATTCCGTTGCCTCTATATAGCTTAGTTCTAAATAACTCGTTTGTAAGAGATAAGTTGGAAGGGCGTACTCACAAGAGATAGGACAAATAGTTGAGTTGATACAGCTTGACTGGAAAGAGGAGGGGCAGGGAAGTTACCGCTAGCATATGAAACCTATCATTCGTGGCTAAAAAATTGCTGGCGAGACTGTCTTATTGCTGATTTTTAAAAAACGTTCACATTGAAAATGATCTATTAGATCAACAAGTAAAAACCATCTAGATCATAATTGCAGAGGACAGTATTAGTATGGGTAATTTTGAGCAAAAAGGTGAGGTGAGTCACGCTTTAGTGGCTGCTGCGCGACTTGCCCCGCACCAGGTGAAATGGGTGAAGTTAAGCAAGACCCAATTAAAGGTATTTAATTCGATAAAGCAGGGTGAAGAAGTGACAGCGCAACTTATTGCTGAGCGATGTGATTTGTCACCAAGTTGGGCCAGTTCTCTTTTGAGAAGTTTATATCTGAGATGCTATCTAACGAGATCGAGTGTAGGGCTAGATTTGGGAGGAGTGCAATTTGGTTATCAACATTACAATAATTGAATGTTCTAAAGGCAGCCGTCTTGCATATCGAAATTATACTCAAGTTGAATCGTAATCTTCGGCATTTCGATTGAATAAGCCTCAGCTTTTGCGGCACAATGGCAGAGATTGATGAGATCAATAGTATCGTTGCTGAATAATTAATTTGGAGTTGTGGTTCGTGGGAAAAGTTATAGGTTTGGAGAGCATTTTTAAAGCCGGAGTCATCGTATTGCTAACCCAGCAAGTCATGGGTTGTGTAAGTAGCCCAAAATCTGTGAGTATTTTGAGCACTGAACATGAACCCATTTATTCTTTTGAAGAAAAAAGCTGCAGTAAAGATATCAAAGCTTCTGATTATTATAGCAACCCTAAAGCGTTGAATAGCTTGTTGGATTGGCATCTAACTTCACCTGAAGTGAGCAACCCAGCGTGCATGAATAATATAGGTTGGATATACCACTTTATAGAAAGGGATTACCCCAAAGCACAAGAGTGGTACAAGCAGGCTGTAGCTCAGGGTAATTTGGATGCTATATATAATTTAGCATTATCTTATGATAGCCAATCTCCAACGCTTGGTAATTATGAGATGGCTTTCTCTTTGTATAAGCAGGCTGCGGAACAGAACCACATGTATGCTCAAAATAATTTGGCTCAAATGTATGAGCGTGGGCATGGGACACCTACGAACTTCACTAAAGCTAAATATTGGTTTGAAAAATCTTCTAATCAGTTTTACAGCCTAGCTTTTGTTCACTTAGGGTATCTCTATGAATATGGTTACGGTGTGGGTCAGGATTACGAGCAAGCGAAGCGGTATTATAAACAAGCTGTACAATTAGAAGATGCTAAAGGTGAGTTGCGCTTAGCATTGCTTTATTTGAGAGGGCAGGGTGGAGCTGTTGATAAAGAAAAAGCAATATTGCTGTTACAATCGTCAGCATCTAAAGGTAATAGTTACGCAAAATATCATCTATCTTTATTGTCTAGCTAGTCAGTAAATTCAGTAACCTAGGTTCTTCTGCAGCCTATAAGGTCGCAAACGCGGCTACACCCCGCGAAATAAAAATTTTTCGGGTCATATAGCCACCACCACTGGCATGACACTGAATTGCCAATATCGAACTTAGGTTTTGAGCGTGATGCGTAACGCTAAGCTGTAACCATCTTGTTTGCTTTAACAAACGAATGGTAAAAATGCAAAGCGTTGCAAATCAATCTTGAATAGTTTGCTATGTTTACTGATTCGTTTTGACCTCCTCTTGACGCTTTAGCGATGCTTTAGATTCTTGAGGTTTGATTACAGTGGATAGGAATATATCCTTGTAGATTCCTTTCACTGAAGCTGCAGTCACCGCAAAACCAGCGATTAATATGTATAGATCAATTTCATTTAGTAGTTTTTTAGCATCATCATTAAACGTTCCTAGAATGAGCAAAAAACCGCATATGATACCACTGGATTGAAGTATGGCGTTTACCATTACAGCCTGATTGAACTCGCGTTTCGCTCTGTGACACCTGTATGTATATATTAAGATCAAGATAGCTCCCAATATAGCCGATGGAATATATATGGCTTTATCCATTTTTATCCCCTTTCGCTACAGAGTCTCCAATTAAGCCTCCTAAAATGCCACCTATAATAGCGCCAAATGGGCCTCCAATTGATGCTCCAAATATTGCACCTCCAGCTGCAGCCCCCATGACCCTAGAGCTATCGTGTACTGGTGTATCATAAAGCTCATAATCAGCTTCGAGTTCTGCAACGCCACTCGATTTTTCAGATGTGTAATTGATAATACCTATAGGGTATTATCAAACCTTCATCTCTACCTCATAGCTGGAACCACAGTTATGACATTCTTCAGAGATTATTGCGGTGTATTCATTCTCATCCCCCATCTGCCTACTTGAACCACCAGTAACTTCAAAAGAAGTAACTTCTTCTTCGTAAAACTCCCCACACTTTGAGCAGCGAAATTTTGCTTTGCCCACTATTCCATCACTCATAATTCAAAATATCTCCTGTATACTTAACACTATATTAAGGTGTGAGTCATGTTTGCCAAGACACTTAACCAGAACACCATAAACACTGGACTACACCCAAACCAAAAATACCGAGCGTGGGGAATAACTCTTAGTCGTTTGTCAGCAGCTCCGATTAGCACGACATTCAAGGTACGCATACCGATTTAACTCAGATATAAAGAATCTTGAAAGAGTATCTACCGATGACGCCTTTAACAGGATCGGTACAGCGAAATATTTATATACAAACGAAATTGGTAGCACCACCAACGCGTACATTGTAACTATTAATATGATGCTAAAAAAAGCGAAGCTTTGTACCTTGTCCCAAGTAACATTCTGCAATAATTCATATAACACTGTATCACTCTCCGATTTGGAAACGGTGATAAGAGCAATAAGACTAATTAGGTAAATAACCAAGCTCAGAATCCTATTCTTCGAGTCTGGGGAGTAGATAAACTGGAAAAACCGACTCCATTCTGATTGAGTTGATAAACCATGCTTACTTGCATCAGTCTCTCTCACTTCCTTTAGGTTCTTCATTGCTTCAAGAAGTGACTTACCAATGTGAGATACAAGCGATTGTAGATAAACAGCTTTGTGAAAGTCGATATTATCACTATCAAGAAGAGTGTAGCTGGACAAATGTCGAATGAGATTTTTGTCATAATGTCGCCGTGCAATTCCACCAAGAAAGCCTGCAATTAGCATTGGAAGAATTGATATGTTTACGTAGTCCAAAACAAGCTGTAAATAACCAGCAAGAGCAAACAGAATAATAGAAATAGACAGGTACCCTAAACCTTCCATTCCAAAATATCGCATACTGACAGTATTGGAGTAGTACGTTCTCGCTAAATATTTAAGCTCTTCCAACTTAACTTGTCTCCTGAAGTCTAAAAGGACTGCTAAAGCAGCGTTAAGTGGTGAGTAACGCAAACCACCTTACCTAAAGCTATTGTGCTGTAAATTTAAGCTGAAGCAAACCAAAAATGCCGAGTGTTGGGAATCGGTTTTAAGCGCTTGTGAAGTCCCATTACTACAATGCTAAATAGTTGGCACTGACGGTAATGATTCAAAGCGCATTGCTCCAACTGCCCATTTGTTACCCGAAATTGCATATTGATGTAAGTTTTCCGGTGAAGAAAGTATAAAGCCAGAGAGTTTCTTCTTTGCTGCTTTCGATGAATACCTTTTTTGGCACATATCAACAAAACCGCTGATACGCTCGGCTATGTCACCTGGAAACCTAAACTCTACATTTTCGTCGTAACGAATTTGGGCTCTATATTGCAGACTCTTTGGCAATGTCCCTTTTCGCTTCCAAGCAATCATTGGCATTGGTACTCTTGGTATTTTCGAGCTTTTTGGTAGATAAGAAACATTTGGATCCAGTAACACATCGTTGACTTCAACCCAATAATGACTTGGTTGATCACGATTTGAACCAGCAAAGCCCTCTAAGGAAGCTTGACGTCCATCGATTGACATTGTGAATGCGCCGACATTACCCCCGACAATAATGGAACTAACACCTTCTTTCTGCAGTATCGAATATATTGCACAAGCCGTATAAAGACACCGAGAGTCATAATCTGTTGGAAATGTTTTTTTCAAACACCAATCTATTGTTGCGAACAAATTGTTAACTTTAACTCGACCAAGCATCATTACATTCACCTTTACTATTTGATGGTTCGATAAACTCACTCTGGTACTTAATGCTTCTTATACGGCAATGCTTCGTATTTTGAGGCTGAATGATGCCTAATTTATATATTCGATTCAACAATGAATCAATGGGTTAGTGATGTATTAGAGGTGTTAGATTGCTTTGTGGCGAGTAACCTTGATCTGTAGCCATGATAGGTCTTAGTATTGTGAGAGGGTAAGAAGAGGGGGCATCGCATTAAAACAGCAGAATAATCGTATTCGGTCAGTGAAGGTGAGATGTTTCCTTAACCTCTTGTTCAGTACATTATTGTCATTTCATGTTAATTCGTTACAATACCTTTGGAATAAATGAGGGTGCATCTGTATTTGTACCTGAATTTGTACCAATTCTTACATATATCCCCATCAAGTTATCTAACTTGTTGAATTAAATATATTAAATAATTTTCATGTGTTGCTTGGTGTGCAACACCACTGTAAAGGACAAATAATGCCAATTATTACTCTTCCTGACGGTAGTCAGCGTCAATTTGACAACCCTGTATCAACTCTAGATGTTGCCCTATCAATCGGTCCTGGTCTTGCGAAAGCAACCATTGCTGGTCGTGTAGATGGCGAGCGTGTTGATGCTTGTGATCTTATCGAAAACGATGCAAGCCTAGAAATCATCACAGCTAAAGATGAAGTTGATGGCCTTGAGATCGTTCGTCACTCTTGTGCTCACCTTTTAGGTCACGCGATTAAGCAGCTTTTTCCAGAAGCGAAAATGGCGATCGGTCCTACCATTGATAACGGTTTCTACTACGATATCGACCTTGAGCACTCTCTAACGCAAGAAGATCTAGAAAAGATTGAAAAGCGTATGAAAGAGCTAGCGAAGACCAAGTATCAGGTTGTTAAGAAGAAAGTTAGCTGGCAGGAAGCGCGTGACGCATTCGAAGCTCGCGGCGAGACTTACAAAATCGAAATCCTGGATGAGAACGTTTCTAAAGACGATCGTCCAGGCCTGTACCATCATGAAGAATACATCGATATGTGTCGTGGTCCACACGTTCCACATATGGGCTTCTGCCAACACTTCACGCTACTTAACGTAGCGGGTGCTTACTGGCGTGGTAACAGTGACAACAAGATGCTTCAACGTATCTACGGCACTGCATTCCACGACAAAAAAGCGTTTAAGGCTCACCTAGTGCGCCTAGAAGAAGCGGCTAAGCGTGATCACCGTAAAATCGGTAAGCACTTAGATCTATTCCACATGCAGCAAGAAGCACCAGGCATGGTGTTCTGGCATCATAACGGTTGGACTATCTTCCGTGAGCTAGAAGTATTTATTCGTCAGAAGCTGACTGAGTACGATTACCAAGAAGTAAAAGGCCCATTAATGATGGACCGTGTTCTTTGGGAGCGCTCTGGTCACTGGGATAAGTACGCTGAAGCGATGTTCACGACTTCTTCAGAGAACCGTGAATACGCGATCAAGCCAATGAACTGCCCTGGTCACGTTCAAATCTTTAACCAAGGTTTGAAATCTTACCGTGATCTACCGTTACGTATGGCTGAGTTTGGCTCATGTCACCGTAACGAGCCGTCTGGCGCACTTCACGGCATTATGCGTGTTCGTGGCTTCACTCAAGATGATGCTCACGTATTCTGTACTGAAGACCAAGTTCAGCAAGAAGTTAAAGCTTGTATTGAAATGGTTTACGATACTTACACAACTTTCGGTTTCGAAAACATTGTTGTTAAGCTATCTACTCGTCCAGAACAGCGCGTAGGTTCAGACGAAATGTGGGACCGTGCAGAGGCCGATCTTAAGCAAGCGCTTGAGGCGATGGAGATTGCATACGAGATTCAAGAAGGCGAGGGTGCGTTCTACGGACCTAAGATTGAATTTACTTTGCATGATTGTTTGGACCGCGCATGGCAATGTGGTACAGTGCAGCTCGATTTTGCATTACCAGAACGTTTAGGTGCAACTTACGTAGGTGAAGATAACGAGCGTCACACGCCAGTTATGATTCACCGCGCGATTTTAGGTTCACTAGAACGCTTCATCGGTATTCTTATTGAAGAATACGCTGGCTTCTTCCCAACGTGGTTGGCGCCAGAACAAGCAATTGTTATGGGCATTACAGACAAACAGTCTGAATATGTACAAGAAATTGCGAAAAAACTGCAAAAAAGTGGATTTAGAGTCAAAGCAGACTTGAGAAATGAGAAGATTGGCTTTAAAATCCGCGAACATACTTTGAAACGTGTACCGTTCATGCTTGTGTGTGGTGACCAAGAAATGGAAGCCGGCGAAATTGCAGTACGTACACGTAAAGGTAAGGACCTTGGCAAATTTAAAGTGGATGACTTTATTTCATACATCCAAGCCGAGGTTTCAAGCCGTAAGCTCAATCTGGAGGAATAGCTATTAAAGGCGGAAGACGTGGCCAACAACCGGCCAAACAAAACCAGCACCGTTTAAACGGTGACATTCGTGGCGTTCGTGAAGTGCGTCTAACTGGCGCAGACGGCGAAGCTGTTGGTGTAGTAACAATCGCTGAAGCGATGGAAGCTGCAAATGAAGCTGGTATGGATCTTGTAGAGATCAGCCCTAACGCCGAGCCGCCAGTTTGTCGTGTGATGGACTACGGTAAGTTCCTCTTCGAGAAGAGCAAAGCTGCGAAAGAGCAGAAGAAAAAGCAAAAGCAGGTTCAGATTAAGGAAATTAAATTCCGACCTGGAACTGATATTGGAGACTATCAGGTAAAACTACGCAACCTGACTGGTTTCCTTGAAGACGGCAACAAAGTGAAGGTAACAATTCGCTTCCGTGGCCGCGAAATGGCTCACCAAGAAATCGGTGTTGACGTTCTTAATCGTTTGAAAGTAGATACTGAAGAATTTGCAGTTGTCGAATCTTTCCCAACGAGAATTGAAGGTCGCCAGATGATCATGGTGTTGGCCCCTAAAAAGAAGTAATTAACGGCTTTGCAAGTAATTAAACCCTGCAGCCTCAGGTTGCGGGGTTTTATTCGCCCTAATTACTATGTTATTAACAACTCAACAATGCGGAGTTATTCATCATGCCTAAGATGAAAACCAACAAAGGTGCTGCTAAGCGTTTCCAGAAAACTGCTGGTGGTATTAAGTTTAAGCACGCTGGTAAACGTCACATCCTGACTAAGCGTACTACTAAGAACAAGCGTCAGCTACGTCCGAACTCGATCCTTCCTAAATGTGAAGTTGCTCAAGTTCTACGTATGATGCCATACGCTTAATTCTTTTTAGTTTATAAATTCGTTTAGTTTAGGAGAAGCATAATGCCTCGCGTAAAACGTGGTGTACAAGCTCGTGCACGTCATAAGAAAGTTCTAAAACAAGCTAAAGGTTACTACGGAGCACGTTCACGTGTTTACCGCGTAGCTTTCCAAGCAGTTACCAAAGCTGGTCAATACGCTTACCGTGACCGTCGCAACAAGAAACGTCAATTCCGTCAACTTTGGATTGCACGTATCAACGCGGCATCTCGTCAAAATGGTCTATCTTACAGCCGTTTCATCAATGGCCTTAAGAAAGCATCTATCGAGATCGACCGTAAGATTCTTGCTGACATCGCAGTATTCGACAAAGCAGCATTTGCTGTTCTAGTTGAAAAAGCGAAAGCATCTCTATAATTTAGAGTTAGCTTAAAGGTTTAATAAAAGGAGAACTTCGGTTCTCCTTTTTTATTGCCTGCTATTTGGCTTTGCCGCATTCTCTCGCATCTAATTTTTATTCGCTTGAACAAGCATTCTGGTATATAAACATTTACCTAACCTTTAAATGTTAAGCGACCGAGATAAATGACCGCACCGACTACTATGACGTTCTTCGAACGTTTTGAAACTGACATCCTTTCTGGCAAGAAGACGATTACTATTCGCGATGAATCTGAGCGCAATTACCAGCCAGGTAGCGTTGTAGAAGTATCAACGCTAGAGCAGGGACGTGTATTCTGTAATCTTAAGATCATTAGTGTAGAACCAATCTTGTTTGATGACTTAGGTGAGTTCCATGCGGAGCAAGAGAACATGACGCTAGAAGTCCTCAAGGGTGTGATTCAAGATATCTATCCGGGTATCTCTCAACTGTATGTGGTTTCTTACGAGCTTGTGTAACCCGCTTTAAATAGAATTTGTTGATCAATACAGCGTCTAACGCAGAGCAATGAGAAAGGGAAGTCACAATGAGTGAATTACAGAATGGTGCAGCTCAGCAAATTTTGCTCCAACTTTATTGTCGTGAGCAAAATGAGCAGCCGTTAATCTCTAGAACTGATCTCGACCTTGCTCTTTATGATAGCGAAGGCTTTCTAGCGTGGCGTGATACAAAGCGTGACTTCATTGTCAGTGATATCGAGAATCGAGTTTGGGTGAAGAGTTGCCCCGGCGGTTACATCACTGAAGTACACTTCAATGTTGACGGTTCTCTGATTGAATATCGTTTGTTCGATCGATTTGAAACAACAGGGCAGTGGCAACTAAAAGATGGGTTGTTACACGTCGAGATTTTGAAGGGCGAGAATCGCTACCAGTTTACTGTTGTGGCTCGTGCTGATCTCAATATTCACTCTGCGGTGGAATATAAAAATGGTGAGCTGCATTCGTATCTGAAATTGGTGCAGGCTGAGCGTTAATCCCTTTTAGCCGACCTTGCTTGTCCATTAGAATAAGTGATATTCCAAGAATAAAAAAGCCAACAGTGATGTTGGCTTTGTTGTTTTCAATTCGACCGAGTACTTCTGAACAATGAACTATTAAGCTTCGAAGTTCGCCAATTTAGTATAAAGTTCGCTGTCTTGGTCTTGCTTTGTACATACCGCCAATAGGTCTTCAATAAAGTACTTCAGTGCACGCGCTTCAATTCGACGAATGCCTTGTTGTTGCTCTTCAGTCAGATAACCGTAGATAGTCGCGGCGCCAAAGTCACCAAAGATCATCTGACCTTGCTCGTTAACTAAAGTGTTGTGTGCGTATAGATCACCATGACAAACTTTGTTGGCATGAAGGTGTTCAAACACATCAATCATCTGTTCGGTAATGCTATTGATCTGAGCAATTGAAAGCTTAAAGCCTTCGTTGAACGTATCACGAGTGCAGCTTTCAAGAGTAGGGGGCAAACCTAGGTTGTAGAAGTTGCTCGGGATAAGCTCCATCACCAACGCTAGGTAGTTCTCTTCATCAACTTGAGCGATAGACTTCACAAGGTTGCTATGATGACCAGCTTGAAGGCATGCTTCAAGTTCATCATGTGGGTAACCGTCACTGGTTACTTCGCCTTTGAATACTTTAACCGCCACTTCTTGTGGGAAATCAAAGTCACGGTTTAACCAGTTAGCATGTGAAATTACACCAGACGCACCTTGGCCCAGCACTTGATTGAGTGAGTAGCATTGCGAGCTTACGGCAGGCACGCTATCTAAGCTACTTGGATGTTTGCAAAATGGGTTACCCGCAAACGCTAACCAAGCCAGTTTTGGTAGCTTGATAAGGAACTCTGGGAATTCAGTCAGTTGGTTTGCAGACAGACGAACCAGTTCAAGGTTTGATAGCTTTTCCATACTTTCTGGTAAAACACGAATCTTGTTACCCGCCAATGCGAGTTTTTGTAGGCGTGGTCTTTTACCTAAAGAGCGAGGGAGAACCTCGATCTCATTGTCGGTCAGGATTAACCAACGTAGTTGAATCGGTAGAGACTGCTCGCTAACGGTTTTGATTTGGTTGGTTTTGAAGCCAACCATTTCAAGCTTAGGAAGTAACCCCAGAACATCAGGCAGGTGCGTGAACAGGTTATTCGACGCGAAGATAATACGCAGGTTAGTCAGCTGTGATAACTCTTCTGGTAGATCTGACAGCTGATTGCCTGAAAGGTCTAGGATCTCAAGAGAATCAGCAAGTTCCAAAATCTCTAAAGGAAACTCGGTGAGACCTTCTGACAGTTTTAAGCGTTTAATCCCTTTAAGTTGCCCTGATTTTAATTGTTCTAGAGTATGCAAACCTTAGCCTTATGAATAGATGTTCGAGGCGCGTAGTTTACTTGTCTCAATCAAGAAAGGCGAGCACCGGAACGATGCTCGCTTAACTAAACTAAGTGAACGATTTTACAAAGGTTAAAGTCGTATATGGTTTTGGCTAACGCCGACCTCCTCAACAAAATCGCTATCATGACTGACCAAGATGAACGCACCTTGGTATTCACGCAGAGCCGAAGCCAATATTTGCTTTGAGTCTATGTCCAAGTGATTGTCTGGCTCATCAAGCAAAAGAAGTGGGGCATCCTGTTTATGACTGACGATCAACATCGCCAACTTCATTTTCTCGCCACCACTGAGGTGAGCGACTTTGCGATATACAGACTCTCGCCTGAACCCAATCCCTGCCAACAAGGTTCGAGCGTCACTTTCTGTTAACCCAAAGCTGTGTGTCATCAAACTATCGAACATGGTGTCGTTGGTGTCTAACAGGCCAAAGTGTTGATCCAAGTATACGGTCGCTCCTAAGCGCTTAATGGGCCCGATATAGTTCGAGTGTTGGCCGTGAATGGCTTTTAACAGTGTCGATTTTCCGCACCCATTAGCCCCAGTTAGATAACATCGTTCTCCTTGTGATAGAGAGAAGCTAATAGGAGCACCAGAACCAAAACTTAGGCGACACTCTTCAACGGTTAATAGTGAGTGTTTTTTAGAACGATTCGCTTGTTGTAGGTACAACGCTTGCGGCTTCAGTTGTTCTTGTTGTTCTTGAAGAGATTGAAGTTTATGTTGGTTTTGATCCTTTAAGTTCTTGTGGCTTGTTGCCGATGCACCTTGGGTTCGCCCTGCTTTATCTTTCATTGCATCCAATAATATCTTGGGTTGGCTACCCGATTTTCGGAGTCGGTTACCTTGAGACTCACGTTGTTGGGCTTTTTCCTTGTTAGTCTGAGCTTGGCGCTCGAGTCGTTTCTTTTCCGATTGATGATGCGTTATCTGCTTGTCCAGTGCTTCACTTTGACTCGACATTTGCGTGAAGTAATCATCGTAATTCCCGTTATAGAAACGCATGCCCAAACTGTTGAGGTGATAGATCCCTTCCATGTGTCTCAACAAGCTTCGATCGTGACTGACGACAAGTACTTTTCCTTCAAACAACTGGCATTGTTCTAGTAACCAATTGCGCCCTTCGTTATCCAAATGGTTTGTAGGTTCGTCGAGAATCAGTATGTCGTGGTTTGATGCGAATAACCGATGAAGCTGTAAAAGGGCGAGTTGCCCACCACTCAATGTATGGCACGGCGTGGTTAACCCACTGGTTATTTTCAATGTGGCTAAAAGTTGCTTCGTGTTCGCTTGTAAATCCCAATCCTCGCCAACGATATTGAAGTGCTGAAGTTCGCAACTGCCTTGTTCTATGGCGTGCAATGCGTCTAACTTTTCGGTGAGCCCTAAGAAGTCAGCGATGGTGGTGGCGGAATCCAGTAGCGTTGATGGCAACTGGGAGTAAAAGCCGATCGAGCCTTGTTTGGAAACACTGCCTGATGTGGGTTGTGTTTGCCCGACCAGTAACGAAAGCAGTAGTGACTTTCCAGCCCCATTTCTTCCGACTAGGCCGGTGAGGCGAGTGCTCAAATTAAAGGTGATGTCTTTGAATAACCACTCTCCAGTATCGAGTTGGAATGAGAGATTGTTGGCTAATATAGTAGGCATAAAAATACCTCCCTTTACGTGTAAACGAGTAAAAGGGGTGAGGCGCTTTTTCTATATAGAACCCTACACAGAATTCTATGTATAGATCGCCAAAGACGTTACTTAGGTAGCGTACCAATCAAAGATAGGAAATAGAGTGCTGATCTGATTTCTGTCTTTAAGGTGCTGATCTTAAAGATGTAGCTTGTCAAAAAACGGATCTTTAAGAGCTTGATTTGTCGCGAAAATAGATGACGAAGTAACGCCCACTAACCCCGAGTGTCCAAATGATTTTTATAAAAATAAATCGGATGTCAGGATGTTAGTACTTCATTATGGCGTTATTCTCTTTTGAAATGATGGTGGGATGGTACTGAAAGAGGGTGCTTAAAGTCAATATGGTGATGTGATTAAAATGTATCCAAATAATTAAAGCGCCTCATTCCTATATATAGATATAGCCATGAGGCGCTTTAGAGTGTTCTTTGAAAGCAAGAGCTTCAAATAATGTGCAAATTACAGGTTTTGTCCGCCGACAGCTCGCCAACACATATCAAAGCTATCATTGATGTACTTCGATGTTTGCTCTGGTGGAGATTCGTTTTGCTCAATAAGCCAGTTTGCACAAATTAGAAAGTGGCTGTGGATGAAGTGCCTAACAAGGTTGATGTCTAATACCATCAGTTCACCAGTTTCTTGTCCTTTCAAAATGATCTCGTCTAATGATGCGAACATCTGTGAGACGATGACTTCTCGAGTTTGAGTCGTCGGATCGAAATGAACATTAGTGAAGAACTTCATCGCAACTGGATTTTTTAACGCCCATTCAAGCCCTGTAATCCACATGAACTTAAAGGCTTGGTAGCGATCTTGTTCAGCGATTTCTGTGTGCTGGTCAAGGGTAGAAAATAGCTCTATTTTCAGTTCACGAAACAGTTCATCAATCAGTAGAGATTTGTTCTCAAAGTGATGAAACAGTGTCGCCTTTGCTACGCCTGCTGTTTTCGCTATTTGTCCTGTAGATGTACCCTCTAGCCCTTGCTGAGAGAAGAGCAGGAGTGCAGCATCTAGGATTTTTTGCCTTTTCGTAATCATCTATTTACTACTTTGAACAGAATCTTTTTAATTGGGTTGTTGTAAGGAGGGTGCATTAACTTGGTGAAGTTAATTTTTCCTCTATTTAGAACGGTTTTGGCATGGCTAAAGGTCTTGAAGCCTTCAATACCGTGGTAGTGTCCCATGCCTGAAGGGCCAATGCCACCGAACGGCGCATCTTCTGCTGCCACATGCACTAGCGAGTCGTTGATACAAACACCGCCAGAATGCGTATTCGATAAGAACTGGTCTTGGGTTTGCTTATCATGACTCATCAGATACAGAGCAAGTGGACGTTCTCTTGCTGTGATGTAGCTGATCGCTTCTTCAATAGAATCATAAGGCACGATAGGCAGAATAGGGCCAAACAACTCTTCTTGCATTGCGACCATGTCGTCGTTCACTTCGGTTAGAAGGTGTGGCGTCATTCTGTGGTTCACATCGTCTTGTGCTTGCTCGGTGACAGTGTGAATAACCGCACCTTTAGACTGAGCATCTGCAATCACACCCTTCAAACGATTGTATTGGCGCATATCGATCACTGAGGTTAAGTCTTTGCTTTCAATACCGGCTTTATAAAGTTTTTTGAAGTACTGCTTATAAGCCGTGATGAACGCGTCGACTTTTTCTCGTGGCGATAAGATGTAATCGGGTGCTACGCAAATCTGGCCAGCGTTTAAGCTTTTTGCAAACAGGATGCGTTCAACGGCGTCAGCCACATCAAAGTCGGGAGCAATAATCGTTGGAGACTTGCCGCCCAATTCCAAGGTTACAGGCGTTAAGTTGTTGGCTGCTGCTCTCATGACGTGCTTACCCACAGAGGTCGAGCCAGTAAATAGAATATGGTCAAACGGGAGCTGGCTAAATTTAGCGGAAACGTCAGCTTCGCCTTCGATAATCGCGACTTGATCTTCGTTAAAACCCTCAGCCAACATCGCTTTCAAAACTCGGTTTGTCGCAGGAGTGAACTCAGACATCTTGAGCATTGCAGTATTACCTGCCGCCAGCGCCGTGATGAGAGGACCTAAAGAGAGCATCACCGGGAAGTTCCAAGGAACAATGATACCGACAACACCCACTGGTTGATAATGAACCGTGATCTTCGCGGGTGTCAGCATTAAGCCTGCTTTTCTGCGAGATGGCTTCAACCATTTCTTAAGGTTCTTCAGGCTGTAATTGATCTGGTGAAGAGAAGGGGTGATATCAGCAATCAAGCTGTCGTGTTTTGCTCGATGGCCATAATCTTCAGATACTGCCTCAATCAACTGCTCTTGGTAGCGCATTAACAACGCTTTTAGTGCTGAGAGGTCTTTTCTTCTCTGCTCAAGCGTTGGACTAACATTACTGCGGTAGTGATTTTTTTGTCGGTTGAATGTTTGATCCATGTCGTTGATGTTCGACGTGGTTGGTTCAAGGTCTAGATTATGGCTCATAGTATCCCCTAAATTCTAAGGCTGACCGATTGGTTGGTCAGTTGAATTTACAAGAAGATCGAATCGAATACAAGATATGCACGAGAAAAGTTCAATAATTGAGCGGCTACAACATTGAAGTGAGCGAGTTTTAGTTGGAAGAACGAAGTGTTTATAGGTATCGAATCACGGGGTACAAGTTGTGTTTGTGATAGCGAGAGTTCAGATTGGGAAGTGCGCATATTTGTCACAACCCTGACTTAACTTGACCAGGTTAGCTAAGAATTTTATGTGTCTTTGGTATTTTATTCACCTGATTCTTTGTTAGAAAGTGCTTTAAATCTAATGCACTTCAGCCTGTTTTTTGGCCTAAAACCTTGTAATACCTTACCTGTCACTTTAAGTCGGGTCGACGATAAAAAAACGTAATCGTAACCACAAATATCAATGGTTGGACTCACTCTTAATAATATCGGTTAATGCAGCCAACAAATCGTTTTCGAACGTTTTTTGTTGGGTTATACCTCGCTATTCCAATGAGGTATCTTCTGTCGATGGCCCTATAGTGTGAGGTCTCTAGAATTGGAAAATTCGGTTAATTTGGAACGCATCCGTGCTGAGTATAATGTAAAGCACTGGAGCCAAGGTTTTTATGGAATTGATGATAATGGTGAGGTGTATGTATCACCGAGCGAAACCGATCATCAAGTTCCGCTAAGTCAGATCGTAAAACAGTTAGAGCAGAGAAATATTGGTTTGCCTGCTCTTGTGCGTTTTCCTCAAATAGTGCATCAACGTGTGCACAATATCTGTAACGCATTCAACCAAGCGATCGACGAATATCAGTACGATAACCGTTACCTACTTGTTTACCCGATTAAAGTTAACCAACAGAAAGAAGTGGTTGACGAGATCTTAGCGAGCCAAGCTCAATTAGAGCAGAAGCAGCTTGGTTTAGAGGCGGGCAGCAAGCCTGAACTATTAGCGGTATTGGCACTGGCTCAAAAAGCGAGCTCTGTGATCGTGTGTAACGGTTACAAAGACAGAGAATACATCCGTCTTGCGCTTATTGGCGAAAAGCTAGGCCACAAAGTATTTATCGTTCTAGAGAAGTTGTCAGAGCTTGATCTTGTCCTTTCTGAAGCAAAAGCGCTTGGCGTGAAACCTCGTTTAGGTCTACGCATTCGTCTTGCATCTCAAGGTGCAGGTAAATGGCAAGCAAGTGGTGGTGAGAAGTCGAAATTCGGTTTGTCTGCATCACAAGTATTGACCGTTATTGAACGCTTGAAAGCAGAAGATCAACTGGATGTTCTAGAGCTAGTACACTTCCACCTTGGCTCGCAAATGGCGAATATTCGTGATGTACGAAATGGTGTGAGTGAAGCGGCTCGTTTTTACTGTGAACTGCGTGATATAGGTGCTCAACTGAAGTTCTTAGACGTTGGTGGCGGTTTGGCGGTCGATTACGACGGCACACGTAGCCAGTCTTCAAACTCAATGAACTACGGCTTGCTTGAGTACGCTCGCAACATCGTAATGACAGTAGGGGATATTTGTAAGCTCTACAATCAGCCGCAACCTGTGATCATTTCTGAATCTGGTCGTTCGTTGACTGCGCATCACGCTGTGCTTGTTACTAACGTGATCGGTACAGAAAGCTATTCTCCGGAAGATATGGCTGCGCCTGAAGCTGACGCACCAATGTTGCTAAACAACATGTGGAAGAATTTCTTAGAGCTAGATGCGGGTAATGATGACCGCGCGCTGATTGAGATCTACAACGACACGCAAAGTGATATCGCAGAAGCACACAACCAATTTGCGACGGGTATGCTGAACCTTCAGCACCGTGCTTGGGCAGAGCAGATGTCTTTGCGCATTAACTACGAACTTAGCTCTCGAATGAGCACTAAGAACCGTTACCACCGTCCTATTTTGGACGAGTTGAGCGAACGCTTAGCCGACAAGTTTTTCGTGAACTTCTCGCTGTTCCAATCGTTGCCAGATGCTTGGGGTATCGATCAGGTGTTCCCTGTATTGCCTCTAAGTGGTTTGGATAATGCGGACGAGCGACGCGCTGTAGTATTGGATATTACTTGTGATTCTGACGGTACGATTGACCAGTATGTTGATGGTCAAGGTATTGAAACGACTCTGCCAGTTCCTGCATGGAACCCAGATGAACCCTACCTAATGGGCTTTTTCTTAGTAGGCGCATACCAAGAGATCTTGGGTGATATGCATAACCTATTTGGTGATACCCACAGTGTAGTGGTGAATGTTGATGAAGGCGGTCAAGCGAATATCGACTACATCAATGAAGGCGATACGGTTGAAGACATGATGCGTTATGTTCACATCGATACGGATCTGATTCGTCAGAACTACAAAGATTTGGTCACGGCGAAAGTACCAGCACAAGAGCAACAAAGCGTACTTGAAGAGTTAGAGCAAGGCTTGATGGGTTACACCTATCTTGAGGATTTTTAATGAACGATCTATTTACCAAACCAGATTACTCGCTGTACTCCAATGCGATGACGTTTATGCGTCGCCCATTAGTTCAGAATCCAATCGACAACGACGCTGATGTGGTTGTTCTAGGTGCGCCGCTAGATATGGCGACGTCGGGTCGTCCGGGTGCTCGTATGGGGCCTGATGCGATTCGTCGTGCGTCTGTAAACTTGGCGTGGGAAGGCAAAAAATTCCCTTGGGACTTCAATGTATTTGAACACACCTCGGTGATTGATGCTGGCGATCTTGTGTTTGATTGCGGTGATGCTGAAGACTTAACTCAGCGTTTAGAAGCAGCCGCTGATGCGATTCTAAACAGTGGTAAAACACTGTTAGGTTTAGGTGGCGATCACTTCATTACACTGCCTTTGCTAAGAGCATACGGCAAGAAGTACGGTGAGATGGCTCTGATTCATTTTGACGCGCACACTGATACTTACAGTCAGGGCAGTCGTTACGATCACGGTACTATGTTCTACCATGCGCCAAATGAGGGACTAATCTCGCCTGAGCATTCTGTGCAAATTGGCATTCGCACTGAGTATAAACAGGAAGGTCACGGCTTTAATGTTATTAATGCGATGCAAGCGAATGACATGAGCGTGGATGAGATCATTGCTCAAGTGAAAGGCATTGTTGGTGATAAGCCAGTTTACCTAACGTTTGATATTGACTGTCTGGACCCTGCGTTTGCTCCGGGTACTGGGACACCAGTGTGTGGTGGTTTGAATTCAGATAAAGTGCTCAAAATCATCCGTGGCTTACAAGGTATCAACATGGTTGGTATGGATGTGGTAGAAGTGTCTCCAGCCTATGACCAAAGCGAAATTACCGCTCTAGCTGGTGCAACTATCGCACTTGAGCTGCTTTACGTTTGGACGGCAAATCGTTTAACAAAATAAAATAGTTAGCGAGCCATGTTGAACGTGACAATCTCGTTTTACAGATAAACACAATATTGCGGTACATGATCTTCTAAAAGCCGCCCGAGTTAAACTCGGGCGGCTTTTTTGTATCTATTGTTTTGTCCTAAAACGTATTCCTTTTGATATGTGTATATCCAATGATAAGTCATGACTATTGTTCCTCCATAGCACCTTAATATGTTGATGGGTATATATGAAATTGGCGAAATATACGCTTAATAAATGGTTTTTCATCCGCTTTGTGCTGAACATTGTCTCAAGTTTGGGACTACTCTCTGCTTTATTGCTATCACATCGTTTGCCTCAAGCAATGTCTGATATTCGCTCATGATTTATCTACTTTATTCCTGTATATCTTTATAGGATTAAAGAGATGTAACATCGCTGTGAGTTTATTTGCATATAAATCAATGCACTACTAACGTTTAATTTGTGTTTTAGAAATCCATAGAGAATAAGTGAATCTGTGAAAAGGAGTCTCTTAGCACAGACATGGCATTTTTTATGGGGAAGACTAGGCTTAACAGTAAGTAAACTATAAAAAAACAGGTTAAATACTTATCTCTTTTCAACTCGAAGAGGCACAACAAAAGATTGGCCATTGATGAGGGGTAAGTATGAATTTGATTAAAGCCTGTAATGATTAACAAAAATAATTTGTACAGCTCTAGATAAGAGTGCTTGTGATAACGGGGGATATATGGATATTGAGGTTTCGCGCCAAGCTGCGGTTGTTGAAGCAGTAAGTGGGGATGTGGTTGTAGTAACACCTGACGGCAACCCAAAAAAAGTTCTAGTTGGCGATATCATCCGTGAAAATGAGATAGTCATTACCGCAAATAATGCAGAACTTGTATTGAGTGCTCCAAATGGTGAGGTTCTGGTTGGCGATAATTGTGTTGGATGTATTGACCAAGAATTGTCTTGGGCAGATGCCCCAATCGCCGGAGAGGTCAATTTCGATCTAGAGCAGTCTGACGACGGAGCCTTTACTGACGATGATATTGCGGCAATCCAAGAAGCTATTTTAGGTGGCGCCGATCCTACTGAAATTTTGGAAGCAACGGCTGCTGGTGAAGGGCTAGGCTCTGCAAATGCTGGCTTTGTTACGATTGAATACAATAATATTCAAACTCAGCCCTCGACATTCTTTGAGACATCAGGGCTTGCGAAAGAAGAGGTAGAGGAAACTCGAGAGGAATTTAGAACGATCACACGTTCAGCTGGTGGTCAATCGATCAGCGAATCAGTCACTGAAGGTTCTATTTCTGGCAATACCTACCCCCAATCTATTACGACCACAGAAACGATTATTGCGGGCAGTTTAGCTCTAGACCCAGATTCTTTTGTCCCAGACACACTCTCCCTTGCTTCACTCCTAAGTGAGCTTAATAACGACATTACATCAAGCGGCCAAGTTGTCACGTTTACTTACGACTCGGTAACGAATTCCATTGTTGGTGTTCAAGGTACTGACGAAGTATTACGTATCGATATTGATGCTACTAGTGTTGGCAATAATATCGATATCTCGTTAACCACCACGATTTCTCAATCTATTGATCATGTTCCGTCTATCGGTGGTGGGCAGGTCTCTTATACTGGCGATCAAATTAACTTTGCTTTTGATATTCAAGGTGAAGACTCCGCAGGAAACCCAATAGCATCACCAATTAATGCGCTGGTTACTTTATTTGACGGGGTGAATCCGTCTGCTGAAAGCGTGAATATCAATAATGTAGAAACGAGTAGTGCACCTATTGAAGGCACTTTTTCTAATATTGGAAGTGATAAACTTCAATCTGCTGTCTTTGATGCAAGTGCGTTAGGAGAGTTTGATGGGTTGCTCAGTGATAACCAAAATACGGTAGCAAGACTGTCTGAAGACGGAACAACGATCACTCTGTCTATTCAAGGGAGAGGTGAGGTTGTTCTCACAATCTCTCTCGATACCGATGGCACATATAATTTCCAACAGTTTAAACCAATAGAAGAAGTGAGCTCCGACACGCTTTCATTCTCTCTACCGATCACGGTTACCGATTTTGACCAGGATGTCGTAACGAATACGATTAAGGTTGATATCTCTGATGGTGATAGCCCGTTCATTATTAATGTTGATGGCATCGATGTTGATGAGTCAGGCATTGTTGGCGGCTCACAAGAAGGAACAACCCCAGTAGGCGGTATTGGCAGTATCACAGCAAGTGTTTTTGAAAGTGACATTATTGACCATTACGAACTTGAACCGACTGAATTTAATACAGCGGGAGCCTTGGTTTCCAATGGTGCTGCCGTTCAATTAGAGTTAGTTAGTCAAACCAATGGTGTGAGAACGTATGAAGGTTATGTTGAGGTCAATGGATCTCGAATTACGGTCTTTGACGTTAAAGTCGATAGTCCATCATTGGGGAATTATGAATTTACTCTGTACGAATCGCTTTCACATCAAGGTGCTGAAGGTGAGTTGCTAACCTTTGTATTGCCCATTTATGCGGTTGACGCGGATGGTGACCGCTCTGCACTGTCTGGTGGGTCAAATACACCAGAAGCTGCTGAGATCTTAATCAGTGTAAAAGATGATGTGGTCGAACTCATCGATAATGTCGTTTCCGTCGATGAACCGACCTTAGCTGGTGATACTGTTGTTTCTTACAATCTATTCAACTTTGAGGGTGCGGATGGTTCGACAATCCAATCACTGTCTTACGATGGGGTCGAATACAAGTTAGACCAAAATCTACTCCCAGATGCGGCACAAACTTTCCCATTTACAGAAGGGGTTGCAACGATTTCACTCAATGGTGATTTTAGTTTTGAAGTCGCTCGTGATATCAACCACTCAAGCAGCGAAACCATAGTAAAACAATTTGCCTTTTTAGCTGAAGATGCTGATGGTGACGAGAGCTTCTCAACGCTTGATCTTAGTATTACTGATGGCCAAGATCCGGTAATTAACCTAGTTCCACCAGTGACATTATCTGAAACGAATCTTGGTGACGGATCTTCGCCAAGCGGAAATGCGGTTAGCGCCACTGAAACGATTACGTTTACAGCCGGTAGTGATGATGTCGCGAGTTTTCGGATTGATCCAAACTTATTCAATACCAATGATACGCTCAAATCGAATGGGCTTGTCGTTGAACTCAAGGAAGACCCTCAGAACTTAGGTACTTATATAGGTTTTGTTAACGATGGGGTAAACCCTGATGTCCCAGTATTCACGATTAGCTTTTCTACAAGTACATTAGGGGAATACACCTTCACGCTGCTTGAAGCGTTAGATCATGAAGATGGCCTTGCAAATAACGAGCTAAGTTTTGAACTGCCTGTTTACGCCGTGGACACTGATGGCGATAGCTCGCAAATTTCCCCGCTTACAATGACCATCGGTGATGATGTGCAAATCATGAAAGATGGTGTGCTCAATATTGTTGAACCGACGGTTGCGGATTTGGCTGCTGGTAAGGTGACGACTGCCACCATTGATGTGATGCCTGACCAGAGTGCTGATGGCGCGACCATTACCCAGATCACGTATGATAATACCGTTTACACCTTGAATCAGGGCTTAACGGGAGAGCAGCTTATCACTGTGCCTGAGGGAAAACTGTTTGTTACCCTTGAAGGTGAAATACGCTTTGAGCCCAATCGCGATTTAAACCACACAAGCAGCGAAGATATCGTTAAGACGATCGTGGTGACGTCAAGTGACTTTGATAAAGATCCGGTGACATCCACCGTTACTTTGACCATCACTGATGGTGATATTCCAATCATCAATACTATTCCAAGCGTCTCGCTATCAGAATCTAACCTTGCAGATGGCTCGGCAGCAAGCACCGTGCCTGTGAGTCAAACCGAGACTATTCAGTTTACTAATCAAAGCGACAATGTGACCAGCTTTCGTATTGAGCCAAGCTTATTTAACCCCAACGACACACTTAAATCGAATGGGTTGGTTGTTGAGCTTAAAGCTGATCCAAACACTACTGGAGCGTACATCGGCTTTGTGAAAGATGGAGCCAACCCAGAAGTTCCTGTCTTTACGATTAGTTTCTCTACTAGCATTGTGGGTGAGTACACCTTTACTCTGCTTGAAGCATTAGATCATGCTGATGGCCTTGCGAATAATGAATTGAGTTTTGATTTACCCGTTTATGCGGTAGACCGCGACGGTGATGACTCATTAATGTCGCCACTGAAAGTAACGGTCAGCGATGATGTGCAAGGCATGCAAAACCAAACGTTAACCATTACTGAGCCAACGGTTGCTGATTTGGCTGCCGGTGTTGTTACGACAGGCACTGTTGATGTGATGCCAGTACAAAGTGCAGATGGTGCAACAATCACTCAGTTCGTTTATGACGGACAACTTAGAACATTGGTTCAAACAGATACTGGTGAGCAGCGGTTTGGTTTCACTGAAGGGACGTTAGTCATCACCCTGCAAGGTGAAGTGCGTTTTGAACCCAATCGCGATTTAGTTCATACAAACAACGAAGACATCGTTAAAACAATCGTAGTGACGTCGAGCGACTTTGATAAAGATCCGGTGACATCCACCGTGACTTTGACCATCACCGATGGTGATATTCCAATCATCAATACTATTCCAACCGTTACGCTATCAGAATCCAATCTAGCCGATGGCTCGGCAGCAAGCACCGTGCCTGTGAGTCAAACCGAGACTATTCAGTTTACTAATCAAAGCGACAATGTGACCAGTTTCCGCATTGAGCCAAGCTTATTTAATCCCAACGACACACTTAAATCGAATGGGTTGGTCGTTGAGCTTAAAGTAGATCCAAACACGACTGGGGCGTATATCGGCTTTGTGAAAGATGGAGCCAACCCAGAGGTTCCTGTCTTTACGATTAGTTTCTCTACTAGCACTGTGGGTGAGTACACCTTTACTCTGCTTGAAGCGTTAGATCATGCTGATGGCCAAGCGAAGAACGATCTGAGCTTTGAACTGCCTGTATTTGCCGTCGACCGCGATGGTGACGATTCATTGATGTCGCCATTGAAAGTGACGGTCAGCGATGATGTGCAAGGCATGCAAAACCAAACGTTGACCATTACTGAGCCAACGGTGGCTGATTTGGCTGCTGGTGTTGTCACGACAGGCACGGTTGATGTGATGCCAGTGCAAAGTGCAGATGGGGCAACGATTACCCAGTTCGTTTATGACGGGCAACTTAGAACATTGGTTCAAACAGATACTGGTGAGCAGCGCTTCGGTTTCACTGAAGGGACGTTAGTCATCACCCTTCAAGGTGAAGTGCGTTTTGAACCCAATCGCGATTTAAACCACACGAGCAGCGAAGACATCGTTAAAACCATCGTGGTGACGTCAAGTGACTTTGATAAAGACCCAGTGACATCTACCGTGAAGTTGACCATCACCGATGGTGATATTCCAACGATTAATACCATTCCAAGCGTCACGCTATCGGAATCTAATCTTGCAGACGGCTCAACCGCAAGCAACGCGCCTGTGAGTCAAACCGAGACTATTCAGTTTACTAATCAAAGCGACAATGTGACCAGTTTCCGCATTGAGCCAAGCCTGTTTAATACCAACGACACACTCAAATCGAATGGATTGGTCGTTGAGCTTAAAGCGGATCCCAACACGACTGGGGCGTACATTGGCTTTGTGAAAGATGGCGCCAACCCAGAGGTTCCTGTCTTTACGATTAGTTTCTCTACTAGCACTGTGGGTGAGTACACCTTTACTCTGCTTGAAGCGTTAGATCATGCTGATGGCCAAGCGAAGAACGATCTGAGCTTTGAACTGCCTGTATTTGCCGTCGACCGCGATGGTGACGATTCATTGATGTCGCCATTGAAAGTGACGGTCAGCGATGATGTGCAAGGCATGCAAAACCAAACGTTGACCATTACTGAGCCAACGGTGGCTGATTTGGCTGCTGGTGTTGTCACGACAGGCACGGTTGATGTGATGCCAGTGCAAAGTGCAGATGGGGCAACGATTACCCAGTTCGTTTATGACGGGCAACTTAGAACATTGGTTCAAACAGATACTGGTGAGCAGCGCTTCGGTTTCACTGAAGGGACGTTAGTCATCACCCTTCAAGGTGAAGTGCGTTTTGAACCCAATCGCGATTTAAACCACACGAGCAGCGAAGACATCGTTAAAACCATCGTGGTGACGTCAAGTGACTTTGATAAAGACCCAGTGACATCTACCGTGAAGTTGACCATCACCGATGGTGATATTCCAACGATTAATACCATTCCAAGCGTCACGCTATCGGAATCTAATCTTGCAGACGGCTCAACCGCAAGCAACGCGCCTGTGAGTCAAACAGAGACGATCACCTTTACCAATCAAAGCGACAATGTGACCAGTTTCCGCATTGAGCCAAGCTTATTTAATACCAACGACACACTTAAATCTAATGGGTTGGTCGTTGAGCTTAAAGCCGATCCAAACACGACTGGGGGGTACATCGGCTTTGTGAAAGACGGAGCCAACCCAGAAGTTCCTGTCTTTACGATTAGTTTCTCTACTAGCACTGTGGGTGAGTACACCTTTACTCTGCTTGAAGCATTAGATCATGCTGATGGACAAGCGAAGAATGACCTGATATTTGAACTCCCCGTTTATGCGGTAGATCGTGATGGTGATGACTCATTAATGTCGCCACTGAAAGTGACGGTCAGCGATGATGTTCAAGGCATGCAAAATCAAACGCTGAGCATTACGGAACCAACGGTTGCAGATTTAGCCGCTGGTGTTGTCACGACAGGTACTGTCGATGTCATGCCAAACCAAAGTGCCGACGGGGCAACGATTACCCAGTTTACTTACGATAACAACGTGTACACGTTAGTTCAGGGGACAACCGGAGAGCAGGTTTTCCCTGTTGCTGAAGGTAAACTGTATATAACTCTGGAAGGTGATGTCCGTTTCGAACCTAATCGCAACCTCAATCATTCAGGGGGCGATATTGTTAAGACTATTACGGTCATGTCTGAAGATAAAGATGGTGACGAAGTCACGTCGACCGTTACGCTTACCATTTCAGATGGTGCTCCACCTGTTATTGATAACATACCACCAGTCGCCTTGGCTGAAGCAAACTTGCTTGATGGCACCTCTCCGAGCATAACGGTCACTCAAACCGGAACAATGACGTTTACATCTGGTAGTGATGATGTGAACCACTTCCGTATTGATACTGCGCAGTTCAACACAACTGGGGACCTAAAATCGGATGGTCTGGTTGTTAAGCTAAAAGAAGATCCTCTAAACAGCGACAATTATATTGGCTTCGTAGAAAACGGTGGTGTCCAAACGGACATTTTCACCATCACTTTTGATAGTTTGGTGCTTGGTCAATATACCTTCACATTGTTAGAAGAGTTAGATCACCTGCCTGTGCAAGGTAATAACGTTCAAATCTTCACCTTGCCAGTTATTGCGGTCGACCAAGACAATACGGATTCAGTAATTAAGCCTCTTACGGTGACTATTACTGATGATGTACCCGTCATTACGGATACAACAGTTGCGAGTACGTTTGTTGTTGATGAAGATGATTTAGGCTCTGTTGTGGCTCAAGCGACAGGCTCGTTTGTGACCACAGAAGGTGCAGACCAAGTAGAGGTTTACGAACTGCGTAACGTAGCCACTCTAGAAACTACTCTGACATCAGGCAATGAAGCGATTTCGATCACTGAGGTCACTGGGGCTGCGAACACAACCACCTACCAAGGTGCGACCACAAGTGGGACTCCGATTTTTACTCTTGCACTTGGTAACGATGGGTCATACACATTCACTTTACTTGGCCCTCTAAATCACGCTACTGGATCAAATGACCTAACCATACCATTTAATGTTGTGGCGGTAGACGGTGATGGCGATGACTCCAACCAGTATCAACTACCAATTCAAGTCATTGATGATGTTCCAGTAATGACGCCGCCGACGGGCGAAACGGTTGTCGATGAAGACGACCTTTCAGGCATAGGTTCGGATCAATCTGAAGACACCATTATCAATGGACTGTTCACCGTCGATGAAGGTGCCGATGGCGTTGTGAAGTATGAACTGGTTGATGAAGATTTAGTCTTGACCGGTTTAACCTCCGATGGAGAAAGCTTAGAGTGGCTAGCTGTTTCACAAAGCGGCACAAAATTCACATACGTTGCTCAAACTGTGATCAGCAATGAAGCGGTGTTTGAGATTGTTTTCGATACCTCTGATAACAGCTATCAATTCGAATTATTTAAACCACTGAAGCACCCTGACGGTGCAAACGAGAATACGATAGATCTTGATTTCTCCATCGTTGCTGAAGATTTTGATCAAGACCAATCGAATGCGATTGATCTCAAAATAACAGTCACTGATGATATTCCATTAGTGACAACACAATCGATTACTCGTGTTGAAGGTCAGGGTTATCGCGGCTCTATAGTCGATATGTTTGCTGATGCTACAGATGTCGGTGCCGATGGCGCGGTACTGAGCAAAATTGAAGCATTTGACGGAAGTGGAATTGTTTTCCGTTCAGGGAACAGTGGGTCTTACAGTAGTGACTTCGATTTAAATAGTGGTACTCAAGAGGTACGAGTATATGAGCAGATCAATGGCGCTGTTGATCCTCGAGAGCTGGGTCGACTGAAAATAAACTCAAATGGTGAGATAGAGTTTAGAGCCAATAATTACTTAGAGCATGTTGGTGATGAAATTAATTTCTCTATTAATGTAACAGCGAAGGATGGCGATTCAGATACGTCATCGACACCCTTGGACATCACTATTACGGATAGGAATTCGTCGAAAATCGCGCTGACAGTGACCACCTTTGAGGATGCGGGTAGAGACTCGACAATACCATATGCTGCAGGTGATGCTCCGATTCTTGAAAATATACAAGACAACCAAAGCGGATTACCTAATGCACCAGCTCAAGTTGCGCTTCAGGTTAACCTGAATGACAGGGATAACAGCGAGTCTATCGGTCAACTGATTATAAAAAACAGTAACCATAGAGGCACGTTCTATTACTTTGAGGGTGGTGAGTATCACAAGTTAACGCCTGAAACTAACGGTCAAATATTATTTGGACCGCCTCAAATGCAACAAAGCTATGCTTTAAACCCAAGTGAAGTAAGACAAACCATTGCAACCATCGAAAACCTTTATTTCGTTCCTGACCAAAACTATGGTTCAGATAGTAATGGTGTTGAGATCCGCTATCAATTGGAGATCGATAATGGAGGCACTCTTGACCACAAAGTAAACTCAAGCTTCAAAATCGAGATTGAAGCGGTAGCTGATATTGCTACTTGGGATGATGGCAATAGCACTTATCAGTATCAAGTCAATGAAGATGAAGACAATGTCACATTACAGCTGAATGCAGAATCACAAGATAACACTCAAACTGAAACGATCACCTATGAGTTAGAAGTTATCGAAGGCGACGGGAAGTTTGAGCTTCTTGATAAAGACGGCAATGTGCTTACGCTGACGGCGGATGGTGTATATAAAATAGCGGCAGAAGACATTAACACCACCGTGGTTAACCCTATTGATCATTTCTCGGGTCAGATTAAATTCAAAGCAACAGCGGTTACAGAAGAAACACTGAATCCTTATGAAGATACTGCCAACGGCGGAGCAAATGATAAAACTGAGGCCCGTTCTATAGAGCAAAACATCATTATTGATGTCACCGCTGACGCGGATGCTGGAAAGTTCAGTGTTAATCGTATTCAGATTAACGAAGACAATATAGATGATCCTGATTACATAGGTCCGCTAGCTAACAAAGATGCATTCACGTTAGACGAAGTTATTACCATGACAGAGTCGGTCGATACGGATGGCTCTGAAGAACTGTTTGTTCGTATCAGCAATATTACAGAAGGCGCAGTGCTTTACTTTGTAGGTACAACCACGGTAGTTCCTATTGTCAGTGGTACCAATTACCACGAAATAGCGTATTCCGATTTGGCTAACGTTGAGGTGGTTCCAACTAAACACAGCAATGTCGATTTCACTTTTGATGTTACAGGTGTAGTGAAGGACACTGCAAACCTGTCAACCAACCCACAACAAGTCGATGTAGAAATACTCGGTACTAAAACGGTTAACGTTGAAGTGAAAGGAGTTGCTGACACACCTTATGGTGGGACGAATGGTACCGATTGGACCGCAATTACAGATGGTACTGCAAGCGGTGTTCAAACGACGATTCAAGAGAGTCAAAACGGCGACAGCTTTGCTCTGCTTGACTTCACGGTATTGTCGGGTGAGAGAAAGCCTGACACTGGCACTACACCATTACAGGACGATGGTTCCGAATCAATAACGGTTATCTTATCGGGTATTCCTGATGGCGTTATAATCGAGGATGGTGACGGTACGGTTATTGATCTTAACTTTGTGGGTTACGAAACCGGACCGGGTGGTAGCCCTGATTTATCAAAACCTATCTACGAAGCTAATATTACGGAGGCGGGTACAACGTCAGGTATTCGTATTCGACCTGTCGACTCTTCGACCGAGAATATCCACATTCAAGGCAAAGTGATCGTAACGGAAAACGACGGTCACACACTTTCTTTTGATCAAGAAATTCGAGTGTTGGTTGAGCCTATCATCGATACCTCAACAACCTACAACAACGTCACAAACGGGAACGAAGATACGGCTATCAACATCGATTGGCATCCTGAAGGCGTTGACTATATCGACTCAGATGAGCATTTCACTTCAATTAAGATTTTCGGTATTCCACCGGGTGTCACACCCACCGTAAATGGTGATGTGACTGTTGTGAATGATGGTGCGGGTACGTTAACGATTACCCCTAAAGACGCGAATCAGACGCCGGAACAATTTACCCAAATTGCACTAGCGAATAACTTTATTCAAATGACTCCGCCAACGGACTCTAGCGTTGATTTCACATTGACGACAGAGGTAGACGTTGAGGAGCGTGATCACGAATATGTGGACTCTTCTAACCCAGGTGAGGGTATTGCGACTGCGACGGTTAAAGGTACGATCAATGTTATCGTAAGACCCGTTGTTGAGACTCATGATGGCATCGATAATCAGCTTATCGTCGACGACGTGGCTGGAACTGGTTCTTTGGGTACGGTGAGCGCCGATCCTTTGACTGGTGTACTCAAGTTTACAACCAACAGCGACAATCCGTCCGCCACGGATGAATTTGTTATTCGATATCAAGAAACCGATGCATCATCTGCTATTGAGGAAGTCGACCAACTGGTTATTCAATTAACGAATAATGACCCGAATAAGACTCCATTATCAGATGACGTATTGAATCAATTACTCGTTATTGGCGCGGCTTATGAAGGCGATGGTCGTTGGGTTGTGACGAATGAGGACTTGTTTAGTATCAGTGCTCCTAATGGTCTTGGTTTCCCTCCTATTTCTAATCTTCCAGACGTATTCAATGACATCAAGATGACTATCTTTAGTACGGTGGTTGATCGCGGTGATGGTGTTGAGGTTGAGTCATCTCCTGCCGTTATTCGGGAAGGCGAAGTGACATTATCATTTCCAGAAGTACTTGTTGGGGGAGGCGAGGTTGCAGCTAACATTACAATGGATGCTAATAGTGTTGTCGACGCTATCGAAGACACGCAACTTGATTTAGGTGCAGCACTAAATGGTGTGATCACTTTCTCTGGAGAAGATGCTTCGGTAGACCAAGTGACCATTATCATTGATGACTCCGTGACCATTAACCCAGGAGGCACTTTCCCAATTAGTTTAGCGGGAAGCAGTGAAGTCGATTTTGTTAATGGAAAATATGTATTCGAAACAACCGTTGAACAGGGCGTTCCAACTGATTTCTCAGGGCTGTTACTTAACTTGCCGGCAGACTACTCGGGTGACTTTAGATTACCACTAACCATAGTGACCAAAGATACGCTCTCTGGTGATGAGAAAACGTTAGTTACCGACGTCGTCATCAAAGTCGCGCCAGATGCAGAGACGGACCCTACGATTGAGGTGAATGTCGTCGGTTCGCTTGATGATGCCTTTAATCCTGTTGATAACGACGGTCAGGCTGGACAAGATCAGGTGGGTTACGAAGACACCTACATTCAACTCGACTTCAATTCGACTATTTCGGATCAGGTATCAGGCGTCGAAGGGGGGCAAGAGGCGTTTGCATCCATTACTTTGACGTTGGATGACCCTTCAATAGGGGCATTCTATGACAATACGGGCACCTCACTTGGTACCTCAGTCACGTTTAATCAAGCTGAAATCGCGGCGGGGGCGCTCGATAATGTCCTCTTTAGGGCGATAGAAAACTACCCAACTGGAAATGATATTAACCAAGTGCAGATTAATGTAAGTGGTACAGTTACTGATACCGCAACCTACAATGATTCTGCTTTTCCGGTAGGCACTGCAACCGACTCCGATACCTTCAATACAAGTGTTCGTTTTGATGTTGTTCCGGTTGTTGATGATGTACATGTCTCTGGGCCGGGTAGTGATCCTGATGTAATCGAGATTACCGGCAACGAAGACCAGCTTATTTCCTTGTCAGGTACAGGACCTGTATCGATTGCACTGACTGACCTTGATGGATCAGAACAGTTTGTATCGATTAAGTTCACCGATGTACCTGATGGCTTCCAGATGCGTGTAGATGCTGGTTCTGCTTACACTGTGAAAAACAACGGTGGCGGTGAGTGGAGTGTTCAATTGCCTCAAGCTTCTGGGCTTTCATTCGACTTAAGTGAAATTTCGATTTTACCGCCTAAAAACTTCAGTGGTACTGCTGAGTTTGGTGTTGAAGTGTTCACTCAAGAGTCGCTACTTGGTGTACCGACTGCGGCTGCAAACTTACCAAGCTTCAAACTGCATGTGGTGCCTGTTGGTGACGATGTTGATACCAATCCTACGGACTCTGTAACAGGCAACGAAGGGCAGAATATTGATATCGAAATCAATGCGACTATTTTAGATAAAGAGTTGTCGGCCACAGGAAGCGGAACGTATACCGAAAATGCACCCGAAACCCTTCGAGTCGAAGTGGCTGGTGTTCCTCAAGATGCTTCTATCTACTACCCTGACGGAACCACTATAGGTAGCTATGATCCAGCGACGCAACTCTGGACACTAAACGTCCCAGCTCAGTCGTTAGATAAGATCGTATTTAACTCTGGCGAACATAATAGTGATACAGGTAATGCTTTGGGTATTAATGGTCCACTGCAGATTACCGTTCGTTCTGTGGATACAGATGCTGATAACACGGAGCATTTAGGCACACCAACGAGTTTCAATGTTGATTTAGTGATTGATCCTATCAACGATCAACCGACCTTTGTCAATGTGACTAACCTTGAAACGACAGAAGACTCTACTGGCGTGGCAATCAACAACTTTAGTATCTACGATATCGACGCAAACTTTGATAATCCAGATGCACCGTATGTACTGACGCTAAAAGTTGACCAAACACTGCCGGGTGCACAGGGCGAGTTTGTACTCCCAAGCACTCAATCCAATGGTGTGACATTTGTATTGCAGGCTGATGGCTCACTTGTCATGACAGGTAAAGAAGCTGACATCAATGCAGCGCTAACTAATGGCGAGGTTACGTTCAAACCGGACCCGGATCAGAACTATCTCAATCTGGGTGGGTTAGTGACCATTAATGCTACGATCGATGACGGTGGTAATAACGGTTTGATTGATGCGGGTGATCCGAATACCGCTCAAACGAATCAAACTACCTTCACTATTAAAGTGACGGAATATAATGATGCTCCGATAGCGGCCAATGTTGATTTGGGCTCGATTCCGGAAGATGGCCAAATCGTGATTGTTGAGGGTGACTTGATTACGGCAAGCTCTGATATCGAAAATCATAACCTTACCGTAACAGATATCAGCCTTACTCAAAATCAAGGTCAAGGTCAGCTTCAGAGGTTTGAGAACATTGCTGGGGCGGATGACAATTCGATTAATGGTCCATACTGGGTGTTCACGGCAGCTGATGATTATAATGGAGACGTCAAATTCAATTACTCCATTATCGATGATGGTACAACCGACGGTTCGCCGGACTTCAAAGTGGGCAGTGCGGAAATCAGCCTTGTAGTTACAGAAGTTAACGACCAACCAGTGGCAACCGATATTGATTTTGGCACCATGCTTGAAGAAGGTCAGCTAATCATCAAAGCTGAAGACCTGATTACAGCGACGACAGACCCTGAGGGGCATGCCATTACGGTAACTAAGGTCGAAATCGATCAAGGTCAGGGGCAAATTCAGAAGTTTGAGAACGTTGGTGGGGCGGATGACAATTCGATTAATGGCCCATACTGGGTATTCACGGCAGCTGATGATTACAATGGCGATGTTACATTCACCTATACAGTAGAAGATAACGGTACAACCAATGGCTCAAATGATTTCTTAACGGATACCGCGGAAATCAGCGTTGTGGTACAAGGTGTTAACGATACACCTGTTGTTAATGGTGACAATGTCACTGATTTTATTGATGAAGAATCGGGTCAGCTGCTGAGTGGCATCAATGTCAGTGATCCTGATTATGTTGATTCATTTTCTAATGACTTGATGACGGTTACTTTGACGGTGGATTACGGAACGTTAAATGTGTCGCTGCCTGCCGTGACAACTGTGATGGTGAATGGCAACAACACAGGTTCGGTCATCTTAGTAGGTACGTTGAGCGACCTAAATGCATTGATTGACACACCGACTAGCCCTGCGGGTGTTTATCTGGATGCGAGCCTGTCTCCAACCAATAGCATTGGCTTGGAAGTCATCGCGAAAGATAGCGGAAACCCTTCTGGTATCGTCATTGAAACCACGCCAGTTATCTATGATATCGCAGTGACTCCTGTGGCGAATGCGCCGACCTTGTCGATTGATACTGCGTCTAACTACGTCAGAAATATCACGGCGAGCCAGTCAGTAAGCGCTAGTGGCGTTCCTTTGGTTGGTATTATTGCAGCCTTGACCGATATTACGGAAGAGCTAACGCTACGTATCAGTGATGTGCCTGCTGGTGCTCAAATTACGAGTGATGTGGGTTCAGTGACTGATGTCGGTGGTGGTGTTTGGATTGCTACGGCGGATGCGATTGACACTGTGAAAGTGGTCGGGCTTTCTGATACGCCGGGAAGCTACACACTCAAAGTGGAGGCGGTTTCAGAAGAGCTAGATAACAGCGATACTGCAACATCGGCTTCGATAGATCTCAACTTGAACATTGTGTCTAACGGGGTTGATATCGATTTAGCTACAGAAACCGACGATGTTCAGTTATTGGCAGGGGCTGGCAATATCGACCTGACAGCGGGATCTGGAAATGATCGTCTGGAAGGAGGTTCGGGTGACGATACGTTAGTTGGCGGTGATGGTAACGACACTCTCACCGGTGGAGGCGGTTCCGATATTCTGACTGGTGGCGACGGTATGGATTCGTTTGTATGGTTCAACATCGAAGATGGTGTCGAAGATACGATTACCGACTTTAGCCTATCTGAAGGAGACCAACTCGATCTAAGAGAAGTGTTACCTGAGCTGAAAAGTGCCTCACCAGATATAACAACACTGCTGCAACACATTGATGCGAAGGTCGACGGGGATGATATTGAGCTTACGATTAACCCTGATGGCTTAGGCACGACAGAACAAGTGATTGTGGTTGAAGATCTTGCGCCTCAGCTGACGTTAAATGGCACCATGCCTTCTGATATTCTGGATGCGCTAGTACAGCAGAATGTTATGACTCACGGTTAACGCTCAATTGATAAGCGCTAGTGATTAGAAGTGAATAATTAAACCATAACGAAATAGGCCAGCAATGCTGGCCTATTTTTTATTAAATCTTGCTGAATGAGCCCCGATAAAACAATAGCCTCGATAAAACAATAGCCTCGATAAAACAACAAAAAGCCCATGCTGTCGGGGGAAAGCATGGGCATTATTTTATGTGTTATATCAGCTAAGCGAATAGTGTTCTTTCTCTATACTATTTGAGAATCGCTCCATCATTTAGCTTTTTTGCAGGGTTTTTGGCCGCATTAACCAGTAGGATACCAACGGTTAGTACCATCGAACCACATAGTAGGAACAACAAGCGTCCTGTTGGTTCGTTTGGAATCAGAGCCATTGCTAGGATACCGAAACCTGCTGTGCTGATAAGCTTACCAAGCATTGAACGCTGTTTAGTATCTAGGTTTTGTTGCTCTTCACCTTCCGCTACTAATGGTGTGTTCCAGTTAGTGAATAGTTGGTCAACTTCTTTCTCACGTTCAGGCGATAGGCCTTTGTAGAAGCGAGAAGTTAGCATGAAGTAACCACCAGTAAACACTACGTGAGCAGCTAAGCTAAGACCTACTTTCAAGTCGCTCCATTCACGGCCAGTAAGCGCTGTTTCCATACCGAATAGGTGCTCGATGTCTTCTGCTTGAAGCGAGATACCGAAGATGTAAGAAACGAAACCACCAACCACGAGAGTAGACCAACCAGCCCAGTCAGGCGTCTTACGAATCCACATACCAAGTAGTACAGGGATAAGCATTGGGAAGCCAATTAACGCACCTACGTTCATTACGATATCGAACAAGCTCAAGTGACGTAGAGAGTTAATGAACAAGCCAATCGCGATGATGATAACACCCATCATAATAGTCGTTAGCTTACTTACAATAACCAGCTCTTTCTGAGTCGCATTTTGACGAAGAATCGGGCTGTAGAAGTTCATTACAAAGATGCCAGCGTTACGGTTCAAACCTGAATCCATAGAAGACATCGTTGCAGCGAACATTGCTGACATAAGAAGACCAACCATACCTGCTGGCATTACGTTCTGTACGAATGCTAGGTAAGCAGCATCACCCGCTTTATCACCCATTGAAGCGTACTCTAATGCGAACTCAGGCATGAATGCACTTACGTACCATGGTGGTAGGAACCAAATTAGTGGACCAACAACCATAAGGATACATGCTAGGCCTGCCGCTTTACGTGCGTTTTCACTGTCTTTTGCACATAGGTAACGGTAAGCGTTGATGCTGTTGTTCATTACACCGAATTGCTTCACGAAGATGAACACAACCCAAAGGATGAAGATGCTCATGTAGTTTAGGTTGTTACCTAACATGAAGTCGCCGTCGAAGTTAGCAACAATGTTAGTTAAGCCACCACCGTGGAAGTAAGCCGCAACCGCACAAGTGATTGTCACGGCCATGATTACAAGCATTTGCATGAAGTCAGAAGCAACAACCGCCCAAGAGCCGCCTGTTACTGCCATCAATACTAGAACCATACCCGTTACCACAATGGTTGCTTCCATTGGGATGTTGAATACAGCAGCTACGAAGATAGCGAGACCGTTTAGCCAGATACCTGCAGAGATAAGACTGTCAGGCATACCTGCCCATGTGAAGAACTGTTCAGACGTTTTACCAAAGCGTTGACGAATGGCTTCGATCGCCGTTACCACACGAAGTTGGCGGAACTTTGGAGCGAAGTACATATAGTTCATGAAGTAGCCAAAAGCATTGGCTAAGAATAGGATTACAATAACGAAACCGTCATTGAACGCGCGTCCTGCGGCACCTGTAAACGTCCATGCTGAAAACTGTGTCATGAAGGCGGTTGCACCAACCATCCACCACAACATTTTGCCGCCCCCTCTGAAGTAATCACTTGTAGAGGTGGTGAACTTACGGAACATCCAACCAATCGCGATTAAAAAGAAGAAGTAGGCGAGAACAACAAAAGTATCAATAGTCATCTTTTCAGCCTTTTAAGTTTCATAATTAACTGACACCTAGATTACTCCTTCCGCATGTTTATTTGTACTACAATATGTCTTTAGCGTGATCTGGGGCGCATGTTTATTTCATCATAGATGGCACTTAAAGCCGTTTAAGAGCTTAATTTTTTGCAATTATTTCAAACTTCATCGTTGTCGTCGGATAAATTCTTGAAAGTAAGTATTTAAAATAATAATACAAATATCCGTATGGTTATAGGGATTAGTTGAGCGAGCGTGTTGATTGAGAAGTGACAAAACTCTAATAAGTATGGTTAAAAATAAAATAGGTGTGTCCACTTTATATCACGTAATAAAAAAGCGAGCACAGAGCTCGCTTTCGTCGTTGAACAAGTGCAGCCGGTTAACGCGAACCTATCTATTGACTAGCTCGACAGCGTCACGAACAAGCTTGCCTAGTTCGTCCCACTTACCTTCGTCGATAAGGTTAGTTGGAACCATCCAAGTACCGCCACACGCAAGAACAGAAGGGATCGATAGGTATTCATCTACATTCTTCAAGCTTACGCCACCAGTAGGCATAAATTTAACAGGGTAAACCGCTGTTAGTGCTTTAAGCATACCTGTACCGCCAGAAGGCTCAGCAGGAAAGAACTTCAACGTGCGAAGGCCCATTTCCATTGCTTGTTCAACTAGGCTTGGGTTGTTAACACCCGGTACAATTGCGACACCTTTATCGATACAGTATTGAACTGTACGAGGGTTAAAACCTGGGCTTACGATGAAATCAACGCCAGCTTCGATAGATGCGTCAACTTGCTCGTTAGTCAGTACAGTACCTGAACCGATTAGCATGTCTGGGAATTCTTTACGCATGATGCGAATCGCTTCGATTGCACATTCTGTACGCAGTGTGATTTCTGCACATGGCATGCCGTTTTCAACCAGTGCCTTGCCTAGGGGGATGGCATCTTCAGCACGGTTGATAGCGATTACAGGGATTACTTTTAGGTTTGCTAGTTGTTCATTTAATGTAGTCATGAATTCTTTCTCACGTTAATAATGGGTCTGCTTTCAACTAAGCAAACCCTTGATTAATAGTTAAAGTGCGCAATTATAGAGACAAATCAGGGGTCGCTTCTAGAGGAATGATAGCACCTGGATGCTGAATCACAGTCCCTGCCACAATGTGACCTGCTAATGCTGCATCACGCGCATTGCCACCGCTCAAGCGTTTAGCCAAGAAGCCTGCACTGAACGAATCGCCAGCCGCTGTTGTATCAACGATGCTGTCTACTGGGTTTGGTGCAACGTACTGAGCACTTTGGCTTTCAACCACTAGGCAGTCTTTCGCGCCACGCTTAATGATGATCTCTTTCACACCAGACTCAGACGTACGTGCAATACACTGTTCAATGCTTTCGTCACCGTACAGCTCTTGCTCGTCATCGAACGTCAGTAGCGCTGTGTCGGTGTACTTAAGCATCTTCAAGTACCAAGAAATCGCTTCTTGTTGGCTTTCCCAAAGTTTTGGACGAAAGTTATTGTCGAAGAATACTTGGCCGCCTTGAGCTTTGAATTTGTCTAAGAAGCTGAATAGCTGTGCGCGTCCGTTCTCTGTCAAGATAGCAAGCGTAATACCACTTAGGTAAACCGCGTCAAAAGAAAATAGCTTATCAAGTAGAGCAGGCGTGTCTTGCTGGTCAAACATGAATTTTGCTGCAGCATCATTACGCCAGTAGTGGAAACTGCGTTCACCAGTTTCATCGGTCTCGATGTAGTAAAGCCCTGGTTGTTTGTGATCAAGCTGAGCAATTAAGCTAGTGTCGATACCTTCCGCTTGCCACTTTTCTAACATGTCGGTACTGAATGGGTCAGTGCCTAGTGCTGTTACGTAGCTCGTGTTGATATCTTGCTCTTTTGTTAAGCGAGACAAGTAAAGTGCTGTATTCAGTGTATCGCCACCAAAACTCTGCTGAAGCCCGTCTTGTTTCTGTTGTAGCTCAACCATGCACTCGCCAATGACCGCGATGTTTAATGATTTCATATGCTTACCTTAGCAACTGAGATTGCGCTAGTTATTATTTTAGGAAATCTTCACGCGCAGGATTGAAGATATCAAGAAGGATGCTGTCTTGCTCTAGAGCAACGGCGCCGTGCATCATGTGTTTACGCGCGAAGTAAGCATCGCCTTCTTTAAGCACTTTCTTTTCACCTTCGATTTCAGCTTCGAAGCTACCACGAACAACATAACCGATTTGGTCGTGAATTTCGTGAGTATGAGGATGGCCAATTGCGCCCTTATCAAAACATAGGTGTACAGCCATAAGATCGTCAGTGTACGCGACGATTTTACGCTTGATACCACCGCCCAATTCTTCCCATGGGTTTTCATCTAGAATAAAGAAAGAGTTCATTGTGTATCTCCTAATCTGTTTAAATCTTTTAAGTGTTACTTAACTGTGTTCATCATAAGGGAATGAGGTTAATTGTAATACAATATATCTAGCGTTGTGTGATATTGATCAAGCGATACTTTATATAGCGCAAATAAATCAACAACTTAACAAATGCCTGATATTTAGTGTTATCCATTCATATCAATGACTTATGCGGGTTTATGTGATTCTGCTCATCATTTTGCGACGAACAGGTACAATTAAAGCTAATATTGTATTACTTTATATGGAGTTTGAAAATTTAATCAAAGTTTAAACCGATAAACTCTTTATTGAGGGTGACAAAGAATATGACGACTAAACCAGTATTGTTGACTGAAGCAGAAATAGAGCAACTTCACCTTGAAGTGGGCCGTTCTAGCTTAATGGGCAAAACCATTGCAGCGAACGCGAAAGACCTAGAAGCGTTCATGTGCTTACCTATTGATGTTCCTGGTCACGGAGAAGCGGGTGGTTACGAGCATAACCGCCATAAGCAAAACTACACGTACATGAACTTAGCTGGTCGCATGTTCTTGATCACTAAAGAGCAAAAGTACGCTGACTTTGTTACAGAACTACTAGAAGAGTACGCGGACAAATATCTAACGTTTGATTACCACGTACAGAAAAACACTAACCCTACAGGTCGTTTGTTCCACCAAATCTTGAACGAACACTGCTGGTTAATGTTCTCAAGCTTGGCTTACTCTTGTGTTGCTTCAACACTGACACAAGAGCAGCGTGACAACATTGAATCGCGCATTTTCGAACCAATGCTAGAAATGTTTACGGTTAAATACGCACACGACTTCGACCGCATTCACAACCACGGTATTTGGGCAGTAGCCGCTGTGGGTATCTGTGGTCTTGCTCTAGGCAAGCGCGAGTACCTTGAAATGTCAGTGTACGGCATCGACCGTAACGATACTGGCGGCTTTCTAGCTCAAATTTCTCAGCTGTTTGCACCTTCTGGTTATTACATGGAAGGTCCTTACTACCACCGTTACGCGATTCGCCCAACATGTGTTTTCGCTGAAGTCATTCACCGTCATATGCCTGAAGTAGATATCTACAACTACAAAGGCGGCGTGATTGGTAACACAGTACAAGCCATGCTGGCGACAGCGTATCCGAACGGTGAATTCCCGGCATTAAATGATGCGTCTCGCACAATGGGTATCACAGACATGGGTGTTCAGGTTGCAGTCAGTGTTTACAGTAAGCACTACTCTTCAGCTGAGGGTGTTGACCAAAACATTCTTGGTATGGCGAAGATTCAAGACGCAGTATGGATGCACCCATGTGGTCTTGAGTTATCTAAAGCATACGAAGCGGCTTCTGCTGAAAAAGAAATCGGCATGCCTTTCTGGCCAAGTGTTGAATTGAACGAAGGCCCTGAAGGTCACAACGGCGCGCAAGGTTTTATCCGCATGCAGGATAAGAAAGGCGACGTTTCTCAGTTAGTGATGAACTACGGCCAACACGGCATGGGTCACGGCAACTTCGATACGCTGGGTATTTCTTTCTTCAACCGCGGTCAAGAAGTACTACGTGAATACGGCTTCTGCCGTTGGGTGAACGTTGAGCCAAAATTCGGCGGTCGTTACCTAGATGAAAACAAATCTTACGCACGTCAAACGATTGCTCATAATGCAGTAACCATTGATGAAAAATGTCAGAATAACTTTGACGTTGAGCGTGCAGACTCAGTACACGGCTTGCCTCACTTCTTTAAAGTAGAAGGCGAGCAAATCAACGGCATGAGTGCATTTGCTAACGATCACTACCAAGGTTTTGACATGCAACGCAGCGTGTTCATGTTAAACCTTGAAGAGCTTGAATCTCCGCTATTGTTAGACCTTTACCGCTTAGATTCTACAAAAGGCGGCGAAGGCGAGCACCAATTTGATTACTCTCATCAATATGAAGGTCAAATTGTTCGCACTAACTTCGAATACCAAGCGAACAAAGAGTTAAACACGCTGGGCAGCGATTTCGGTTATCAACACTTATGGAACGTCGCAAGTGGTGAAGTCAAGGGCACAGCACTTGTGAGCTGGCTACAAAACAACACGTACTACACTTGGCTAGGCGCAACGTCTAACGACAATGCTGAAGTTGTCTTTACTCGCACTGGTGCTAACGATCCAAGCTTCAACCTACGTTCAGAGCCTGCATTCATTTTACGTAGCAAAGGCGAAACAACACTGTTCGCTTCTGTTCTAGAAACGCACGGTTACTTTAACGAAGAGTTCGAACAATCAGTAAATGCTCGCGGCGTTGTGAAAGACATCAAGGTTGTAGCGCATACAAACGTCGGTTCAGTCGTCGAAATCACCACAGAGAAGTCAAATGTGACAGTGATGATCAGCAACCAACTTGGCGCGACTGAGAGCACTGAACACAAAGTAGAACTGAACGGTAAAGTATACAGCTGGACAGGCTTCTACTCAGTAGAAACAATTTTAAACCCAGAATTAGCAAGCACAGCAGAGCAGGGGAAATAATAATGAGCTATCAACCACTTTTACTTAACTTTGAGGAAGCAGCAGAGCTTCGTAAAGAACTTGGCAAGGATAGCCTTTTAGGTAACGCACTGACTCGCGATATTAAACAAACTGACGCTTACATGGCGGAAGTTGGCATTGAAGTTCCAGGTCACGGTGAAGGCGGCGGCTACGAACATAACCGTCATAAACAAAACTACATCCACATGGATCTAGCGGGTCGTTTGTTCCTTATCACTGAGGAAACAAAGTACCGTGATTACATCGTTGATATGTTAACTGCGTACGCGACGGTGTACCCAACACTTGAAAGTAACGTAAGCCGTGACTCTAACCCTCCGGGTAAGCTGTTCCACCAAACGTTGAACGAAAACATGTGGATGCTTTACGCTTCTTGTGCGTACAGCTGCATCTACCACACCATTTCTGAAGAACAAAAGCGTCTGATTGAAGACGATCTTCTTAAGCAAATGATCGAAATGTTTGTTGTTACTTACGCACACGACTTCGATATCGTACACAACCACGGTTTATGGGCAGTGGCTGCAGTCGGTATCTGTGGTTACGCAATCAACGATCAAGAGTCAGTAGACAAAGCGCTTTACGGCCTGAAACTCGACAAAGTAAGCGGAGGTTTCTTAGCACAACTTGACCAACTGTTTTCGCCAGACGGCTACTACATGGAAGGTCCTTACTACCACCGTTTCTCACTACGTCCAATCTACTTGTTCGCAGAAGCGATTGAACGTCGTCAGCCAGATCTTGGTATTTACGAATTCAACGACTCAGTGATCAAGACAACGTCTTACGCGGTATTTAAAACGGCATTCCCAGACGGTACATTGCCAGCTCTGAACGATTCATCGAAGACGATTTCTATTAACGATGAAGGCGTTATTATGGCAACGTCTGTGTGTTACCACCGCTATGAGCAGACTGAAACTTTACTTGGTATGGCTAATCACCAACAAGATGTTTGGGTCCATGCTTCAGGTAAAACGCTATCTGACGCTGTCAATGCAGCAGACGACATCAAAGCATTCAACTGGGGTAGCCTGTTTGTAACGGACGGCCCTGAAGGCGAAAAAGGCGGCGTAAGCATTCTTCGTCACCGTGACGAACAAGACGACGACACGATGGCGTTGATTTGGTTTGGGCAACACGGCAGCGATCACCAATACCACTCTGCACTAGACCATGGTCACTACGATGGGCTACACCTAAGCGTATTCAACCGTGGCCACGAAGTGCTGCACGATTACGGCTTCGGTCGCTGGGTAAACGTTGAGCCTAAGTTTGGCGGTCGTTACATCCCAGAGAACAAGTCTTACTGTAAGCAGACAGTTGCTCACAACACAGTAACGGTTGATCAGAAAACACAGAACAACTTCGATACGGCATTGGCTGAATCTAAGTTTGGTCAGAAGCACTTCTTCGTAGCAGACGACCAGTCTCTGCAAGGTATGAGCGGCACAATTTCTGAGTACTACACCGGCGTAGACATGCAACGCAGCGTGATTCTTGCTGAACTTCCTGAGTTCGAGAAGCCACTAGTTATAGATGTATACCGCATCGAAGCTGACGCTGAACACCAGTACGACCTACCCGTTCACCACTCGGGTCAAATCATCCGTACTGACTTCGACTACAACATCGAAAGTACGCTGAAGCCGCTAGGTGAAGACAACGGTTACCAGCACTTATGGAACGTTGCTTCAGGCAAAGTGAACCAAGAGGGCTCTCTGGTGAGCTGGCTACATGACAGCAGCTACTACAGCCTAGTAACCAGCGCGAATGCGGGCAGTGAAGTAATCTTTGCTCGCACTGGTGCTAACGATCCAGACTTTAACCTTAAGAGTGAGCCTGCGCTTATCTTACGTCAGTCTGGTCAAAACCACGTGTTTGCTTCTGTACTAGAAACGCATGGTTACTTTAACGAGTCTATCGAAGCCTCTGTAGGCGCTCGTGGTCTGGTTAAATCAGTGTCTGTTGTGGGCCATAACAGTGTCGGGACTGTTGTTCGCATTCAGACTACTTCTGGTAACACTTACCATTACGGCATTTCAAACCAAGCTGAAGACACGCAGCAAGCAACTCACACAGTTGAGTTCGCGGGTGAGACATACTCGTGGGAAGGGTCATTTGCTCAACTGTAAATGATTAACATACATGCTGTTTAACGAGGGCATGTATTGATGTGGTGCTTTGCGGGAACGAAGCATCATATTGAAATTCAGTCGTGATTGAAAAATCGTATCGTTGATACCAACAACGACTGAAACATCGGAAATAAGTCAAACCGAGTAACTCGTTGCGAGTTGCTCGGTTTTTTTATTCGTGTGGTTTGAGGGTGAGATCGTTTGAATTAATTGGGTTCAATTTACATCTGATGTTTAGGGTTGATGACTAGGGTTGATGACTAGGGGCTGTTGACCTTTCGTGGTTAAGTTTTGTTCGAGATAAAATCGTTTTAGGCGCGGCGAAGAGTATGTAGCCTAGTCATTCTAAGCAAATATTCTTCAACAAAGCATAAAACGATTTTAGCCGAACCCTCGGGCAGCTCTTGTGGTTCATTTCTACAGCGTTATCGGCTTTTCATGTAGGCCTGCTACACGTCAAAGCCTCTTCCTTGTATAAATTTTCCACAAGATGCTGCAAAACCCAGCTCGAAAGATCAACAGCCCCTAAATTTAGAGAAACGTTCAACTCTGCAGCGGCGCATTGACAACGAAACGATTTAACAAAATGAACGTTGTTATCTGGTTCTACGAGTATTGTGACGATAACTTCCAATGACTTTTAGAACTTATAAGTAATACAATTGGTGGTATTATATTGTTCGAAATTTATTACTTACTGGATAAGGTTGTTGAAAAATGACAGTGTTTTTGCCGCATTATTCTTGACTCGGCAAGTTCTTGTTGTGAGCTACTCTAGTACCTTTAGGGGGCAGGGAAAGGTGTCAGACGCTTTGATTTATTGGGGGGAACTTTAAGAGTGTGCCTGACTCATTTTTCTTTGGTCAGAACGATAGGAATGTACACTAATTAAACCTATCAAGCTTTATCTGTAAGTGATTTACTGATTCGTATCCGGTTAGATATTGTCGGATATGAAGGACGAAAGACTGAGTTGCTATCTGATTTGTCACTTATTAATCACAAGACCTATTCTTTGGGTTTATATGAGGCCAATTCGATAAGTGATGTCAGTATCCGCATTCGAAATTCATGCGCTGGATCACGCACGAAAGTCCTAAAACGGTTGCCTTAGGGGATTCGGCTAGTTATTATAATGAGCATATAATCATACAATAACATATTTGGAGTTGAACATGACTAAACCTGTAATCGGTTTCATTGGCCTAGGTCTTATGGGCGGCAACATGGTTGAAAACCTGCAAACACGCGGTTACCACGTAAACGTAATGGATCTAAGCGAAGAAGCGATGGCTCGTGTTACTGCTCGTGGCAATGCTACAGCTTTCACTTCCGCTAAAGAGCTTGCAGCTGCAAGTGATATTGTTCAGTTTTGCTCTTACCACCTTACTGCTGTTGTTGAAAAAATCGTTTACGGCGAAGAC
>NZ_CH902607.1:265805-402952 GCF_000153005.1 Vibrio sp. MED222
GCTAAAGATGGTCTTCTGAACATCATGGCTGCTGGCGACATGGAAACTTTCAACAAAGTTAAACCTGTTCTTGAAGAGCAAGGCGAAAACGTATTCCACCTTGGCGCTCTAGGTGCTGGTCACGTGACTAAGCTTGTAAACAACTTCATGGGTATGACAACGGTTGCGACTATGTCTCAAGCTTTCGCTGTCGCTCAACGCGCTGGTGTTGATGGTCAGCAATTGTTTGACATTATGTCTGCAGGTCCATCTAACTCTCCGTTCATGCAATTCTGTAAATTCTACGCGGTAGACGGCGAAGAGAAGCTAGGTTTCTCTGTTGCTAACGCAAACAAAGATCTTGGTTACTTCCTTGCTCTTTGCGAAGAGCTAGGTACTGAGTCTCTAATCGCTCAAGGTACCGCAACAAGCCTACAAGCTGCTGTAGATGCTGGCCTTGGTCAAAACGACGTACCAGTAATCTTCGACTACTTCGCTAAACTAGAGAAGTAATCACGTCGTTTAGACACGGTTGGATAAAGAACCTGCTCATTTGAGTGGGTTTTTTTATGCTTGTTTTTAGACATTCTTGGAACGATATTTTTTAAGGAAGTGTACTTAATGCAGCCTTATTCTTTATGGCGTAGCGAAATGTCTAGGCTCTTCGTTTGAGCTATATCGATCTAAATGAGATAAGCCTGAGACTACACAAGCAGTTCAGACATTTTCTCGGGACAGTAACTTTGTTACTTTTTGGTGGCGATCAGTCATACATCAATTCGTTGGCTTTGTTTGAGTCGAACTCTCTCAATGACTTGCGAGCAAGATGTCTGAAGGGCAGCGCTTTTACTAACTCTTCAAAGGGCTGAATGGCAAATGCCCAAAAGATAGAGCCGTCTAATCCAAAGATGATCAATGCACACAATGGAATTGAAATTACCCATTGACCAGTAAAGTTGATTTTGAAGACTGCGGTTGTTTTTCCTAGTGCTCTCAATACATTTCCATGGACTGTGTTGTAGCCACGAACAATCGGTAAAAAGATGTAGAGTGGGGCGATAACGGCCAACGCTTGATATGTAGACTCGTCCAAGTTCGGGTAAATGTCACCAATCACCATACTTAAGCCTGCGAACAAGATTGCACACACAAAAGAAATGACTACCGCAATATCAATGCTGGTATCGACGTTTTTGACTAGGTCATCCATCTTTTTAGAGCCAATCGCTTGGCTGATAGTAATTGCGGAAGAGTGAGCCCAAGCGGTAATAAATTGAGAGACAGCCCTAATCCAAGGCATCACCAAAGTAATCGCAACATACGCGTTGATGTTAAGTTGCGAATACAGTAACTGATAAATCGTTGCGCCAATCAACAGCATGGTTACATTTGCTGCGACAGGGAATATCTCGATAAAGTGACGGCGAACGTTTGTCATGAACTCTGATCGTTGGGCGTCTAATTTGAGTGAAATTGCTGAGCTGAAATACACGCAAAGAACCAGATACACAAGGCGAAGGGTGATAGCAATAACACTGCCTAGCGCGGCGCCTTGAACACCAATACCTTCGAAATTTGAAAAGCCGTGAATGAGCCCATAAGAAAGTACAGCGTTGATCGGCAATTCAATCAAATACCCTTTAAACGGTATCTTGGTTCTTCCTAATGCGTTAAATAGGGCGATAATCACTTGCGTTAATGCAGTGAAAATGACGAGATACTTTGAGATATCAAGGTAGTGGCTGATTTCTAAGTAAAGGGCTTTATCGTCGGTTAAGGCTTGAATTAAAGGCTGTTCTAAAAAGGTGAGTAGAAACCAAAATATTGTCGCGATACCTAAGTTGATGAACAGACCTGCCCAAAACGCTTTGGATAATGAAGCGGTGATGCCAGAACCTACGGCGCGGCTTAATACTAGTTGAGTGCCGTTTGCCAGCGCCATTTGAATACCGAGTACAAAGGCAACCATAGTCGTCGCAATTCCCATGGCAGCCAAAGGTATTTCACCAAGAGGAGAGACCAGCAGCGTATCGATCATCAACATCGACTGCATCAATATACCGTTTAGGGCTAGGGGCCAGGCGAGAGAGAAATTTTTCCTTACATACGATTGTGTAGACACAAACAACACCTTATGTGTGTAACCGTAAGTTTTCTCTGAGAGGACCCGAGTTCAACATTTAAAGATGAAACACTACGGTAATGGATGGTTAAAAATGGGCGCTAAAACTGACTGACTCGTGTATTGGGATACACGAGTCAGTCTGGTCAATCTTGGTTATGCGATGGCTAATTCAACCCTAGACAGCTTTTGATTTTCATCATCAAGTAAAGCTTGAGAGGCTATTCGAGCCTGATTCGCATTGCCTGACATAATCGCATCATATATCGCTTTATGCTCTTCTAAACAGAAGCGACCGCCTTCGGCAGAGTGGTCGATAAACTGTTTGAAAATCGTCGACAGAATGTTCGCGAACGGAATGTAAAACTGGTTACCCGTCGACAAGAAAATCGTTTGGTGAAACAGATGATCGTTGGTTGTCCACTCTTCATAATCAAAGCCATTTGCCGCGATGGTCATCTTTTGGAAAAGAATCGAAAGCTCTTTACGTTGCTCTACCGTAGCGTTGGATGCCGCAAGCGCACACGCTTCTGGGTCAATCGCTTTTCTTAAGCCTAAAAATTGAGATAAGAAGGGTTTGGTGTCTTCCAGATCTTGAATCCAATCTAGGAGTTGAGGGTCTAAAAAGTGCCATTGAGCACGTGGCCTGATATGAGTCCCCACTTTAGGTTTTGATTCGATAAGCCCTTTGGCTGAAAGTAGCTTTGTCGATTCGCGAAGTGCAGTTCGACTGACGCCAAAGACTTCACACAACTCCATTTCACTGGGTAATTTCTCTTTTTCTTTGAGCTCTCCCGACAGAATTTTACGCGCAATCTGTCGAGCCACTTGAACATGAATTCGGCGGCTTGAATCTGCCACCAATGAAAATATAGCCATATAAACCACCTCAGGCTGACGTATTAAGTATAAAAACAGCGGATAGATTTAAGTTAGCGCGACTTTAAGCTTGAGGGATAATGCTTGTAGCGGCTATCGAGTCAAACATCTACAGTCACCTATTATTTTTTAATAAATCATACAATAACACCTAGTTCAATCAAGTGTACAACGATAGAAATGCGTCGCAGTGAAGGGGAACTCACAAGTTAAGGTGATTTTTGTGATGTTACGCATGCCAAAATTGCGTAAATAGGAACTATTTGTATGTATAAATAAGAAGGTACGACTGGTAGTGATAAGCTTCGAAAAGTTTGTGGGATTTTGATAGAACCATAGAGTATAAGGGAGCTCACGTTATTATCCCCCTCATTTGGTGCATTATACTTTCAGTGCTATAGTACGAGTTAAATAATACATATCTAATAAGTAAGTAGACTCATGGCAGAAACTTTCAAATCTATTTCAGGCTCTAAGCGAAGCCTTCATGTGCAGGTGGCACGTGAAATCGCTCGTGGTATTTTGTCGGGTAATTTACCTCAGGGTTCGATTATCCCTGGTGAGATGGCTCTGTGTGAGCAGTTTGGTATTAGCCGCACGGCGTTGCGAGAGGCGGTGAAACTTCTAACTTCAAAAGGCCTTTTAGAGTCACGCCCTAAAATCGGCACTCGCGTTGTTGATCGTGCATACTGGAACTTTTTAGATCCTCAGCTTATCGAATGGATGGATGGACTAGCTGATACCGATCAGTTTTGTCATCAGTTTTTAGGTTTACGTCGTGCGATTGAGCCTGAAGCGTGTGCATTGGCAGCTAAGTTTGCAACTGCAGAGCAACGTATTGAATTATCAGAAATTTTCCAAAAAATGGTAGAAATTTCTAGCGAAGAAACGCTTGATCAAGCTCGCTGGTTAGATATTGATATGAAGTTCCATAGCCTTATCTTCAATGCAACGGGTAATGATTTCTACTTACCGTTTGGCAACATATTGACGACGATGTTTGTTAACTTTATTGTGCACTCTTCAGAAGAAGGCAGCACATGCATTAACGAACATCGCGCAATATACGAAGCCATTATGGCAGGCAATAGTGATAAAGCACGCCAAGTTTCGGCAAGTCACTTGCAAGAATCAAATCACCGATTGCCTGTAACAAGCTAACTGAAAGCACTTGATGTGCCCTTACAAATTTTAAAGCACGCATTTAGCGTGCTTTTTTGTATCTGTATTTTTATGTTTCTGACATTGCACTTCTTATTCTGATCTCTAAAACTTGATCAATTCTGCTATTCAACCTAAAAATCAACTCGCAACTCGATATATTAATTATATAATAATACTAATCAAACAAATGCGAGTATGGTTATGCCTCAATCTCTTTTGCCAAATATTCTTCAATTTATCGGTCAGATAGATCCTTTCGATAAGATCCCTAAACAAGCACTTCGTGAACTTGCCTCCAATGTTCAGATCACTTATCTCGGCAAGGGGGATGTGGTTGATCTATGTGAGTCGGGTAAGGAAAAGTCGCTCTACATCATCCGAACCGGTTCTATGGAGCAAAGAAAGTCAGACGGTGTACTTCGTGCTCGTTTAGGCAGTGAAGACTTGTTCGGCTTTACGTTCTTAGATTCTGAAGTTAATGACGAGAAAGGCTACAGAGCGATCGCAATCGAAAATAGCTTACTTTATGTGATTCCACATTCGGCGCTTCAAGCGTTGTTCAAGGCATTCCCAAGCTGCGCAGAACACTTTGCATCACAGGCGCAGGTTCGGTTGAAGTCGGCACTTGATGTTGTGTGGTCAAATAAAGAAAAAGGCTTGTTCATTCGTAAGGTTGAAGAAGTGGCAAGCGGGCAGGTGGCTATCGTTAAGTCTGAACAAACTATTCAGTCGGTCGCGGTTGAAATGCTTCATCAACGCTCGCCATGTGCCGTGATCTATGAGGGTGAAACCATTGTTGGTTTGATTACTGACCGTGACATGACTAAGCGAGTGATCGCCCACGGTGTCAGCACTGATAGCCTGATCTCCGAGGTGATGACGCATTCTCCACTGACGGTAAAACCGGATGATCTGGTGCTGCATGCTGCGTCTATCATGATGCAATTCAACATCCGTAACTTGCCCGTTGTGAAAGAGAATAAGGTCGTTGGTCTTCTCACTACGTCTCACTTAGTTCAAAACCACCGTGTCCAAGCGATCTTCTTAATCGAGAAAATCAAATACGCGGGCAGTGTGAAAACCATGTCTTCGTTTACCCCAGAGCGACAAGCTATTTTTGAAGCGCTGGTGGAAGGCAAGGTTGCACCGGAAACCGTAGGTAAGGTCATGACCATGATTATGGACGCCTACACACGCCGATTGATTCAGATAGCGATTGATAAGTTAGGCCCACCACCTTGTGATTTTTCTTGGATTGTTGCGGGCTCGCACGCTCGTAATGAAGTTCATATGCTGTCGGATCAAGATAGTGCGATTGTACTCTCTGACGATGCGACAGACAGTGACCGTATTTACTTCAAACATTTAGCGATGATGGTGACTAACGGATTAGCGAGTTGTGATTATCCATTGTGTCCGGGTAAATTCATGGCTGCGACACCAAAATGGTGTCAGCCACTCAGCGTTTGGAAGCACTACTACAAGAAGTGGGTGGCTAACCCTGAGTACGAACGCTTACTCAACATCAGTGTGTTCCTAGAAATTCGAACCATCTATGGCAACAGTGAGTTCGAAGGCATTCTTCGTGATGAGTTGCATTCTAACATTCGCAGTAACCGTGAGTTTTTAAGCACACTAGTGAAAGATGCGGTAAACACCAACCCGCCATTGGGTATTTTCAATAGTTTGGTTCTAGAGAAATCGGGTGAGAACAAGAAAACACTCAATGTGAAGAAGTACGCCATTAACTTGATTATTGATCTTGCGCGTATTTACGGATTAGCGGTGGAATGTGATTTGTCAGCAACCGATGAACGTTTCGCAGCTGCCAATGAAAAAGGCATGCTGAGCGACGACGCATTCAAGAACATTCTGGGCTCTTACCAGTTCATTCTCTCTTTCCGATTTGGTCATCAACTTGAAGCGCTGAAGAACGGGGATGTGCCTGACAACAACATCAACCCAGATAGCTTTGGTAGCTTTGAGCGTAAACACTTGAAAGATGCCTTTAGGATCATTGCTGACCTTCAAGAAGCCGCGAAAATCCGTTTCGGAGCACGCTAATGAAATCGTTTTTAAATTACTTTCATCCTCTTGAGAAAATTAAGCGCACACGAAAGCAATATTTGAATACGGTTAAGCTGCCAGAGGCGTTACATGCTCTTGTGGATCAACCTTGCCCAGAGATGACGGACTTGGCCAAAGATAGCGAATATATCGTTTTAGATCTTGAAACTACAGGCTTAGACAGCGAGCAAGACCTTATTCTATCTATGGGTTGGGTCGATGTGGTCAAGGGGCGAATAGACTTAGCGTCCGCCAAGCATATTTATCTGGATAACGATTCGCAGATCAATGCTGAAACTGCAGTTATCAACCACATCACACCACAAATGCTGGAAGAGGGCGCTTCAATTCATGATGCTATGCTGACGTTTTTCGAAGCCGCAAAAGGTAAGATCATCGTCGCGCACGCTTGTGTGGTCGAAGAGAAGTTCATTAGCCAGTATCTATTAAGATGCTATGGCTTAAGGCAGTTGCCTTTACTTTGGCTAGATACACTATGTATTGAGAAGAGCATGGAGAAGGCGATCAGTAACCATGAAGAGGTGGATTTAACTCTAGCGGGTACGCGAGACAGGTATGGGCTTCCTGAGTACAACAGCCACAATGCATTAGCCGATGCCGTTTCGACAGCGGAATTGTTTTTGGCTCAGCAGAAGCGAGTCGTGCCTAATGATGAAGTGACACTTTCCTTTTTATATCGGATCAGCCGTTAGGGTTGTATCTTCCTGTAAGCGAATCATTGTTGAATGACCTGATTTGAAAGAAGAAAAGCCAGCGATTAAGCTGGCTTTTGTTTAGGTCTTAGAAAATTAGGACAGTAATTATCTTAGATTATTTATATAGCTATCGATTAGAAGCTGTAAGTTAGACCAACACGGCTACGCAGTTCACGAGTCGCTTTAGTCGATGAAGTACTCACATCACCAAACTCTACATATGGTGCCCATTGACCCATAATGTGGCGAATACTTGCATTTAACTCGTAGTTTGTATCATCGTTGTCGTAGATGTTGTAATCATCTGCTTTGTAGTAGTTACCTTCAAACCCGAAACGCCAGTTCTCCATTGAGTAGTTGATGTTTGCTGTTAAGCGATGGCGACGTTGGTTTTCATCGTTTTGATAAGTTAAGTAGCCGTTATCTAAGATTGGCTTGCCGTCTGAGTCAGTTGCAATTGATTTTGTGTTCTGTCTCATATCGTAACGGTAACGTGCACTTAGGCTTAAACCGTCAATGCTGTCGACACTGTATGTCGCGCGAACTTGAGGTTTGTATGTGACACCAGACTCGCGACCTTCTATTGGCATACCGTAAGTCATCGTCCAGTTATCGTTAAGCACATGGCGATAATTAAGACCAAGTTCCCAACCATTATTCTTCAAATCTTCCATAAACTCGCCGTCTTCTCCCTTGAATTTCGCTTCGATATCTACAAGGAAGTTGCCAATGCTATCGCCCAGTTTTACACGAGTAGCGTGTTGATCTGTATGACTCTTGTATTCGTGTCTCATATCGAAAGACGCCGCAGATACAGAGCCAGCAGCGAGTACAGATGCCACAGCAATCACGATTTTAGTTTTATTCATGGTATTAATTCCATATTTATAGGTTGAGTATTGGCCTCAAGTTAGAGCCAAATAGGGTAATTCGTTTGATTAATGCAACAGTCTTTTTGAATCTGTTGAATTCGCTGAGTTCTGCTTGCATTAAAATAATACAAATATGCTATAGATAATGTGAAGGTCGATCTGTGAATTAGATCTTGTTGTTATCATAAATCTCATTTACACAGATCGTTACAAATTGATAGGATTAAGTAATGCATTGTTTTAAAAGAATAAATATTGATTTATTTGTTAGGGCTTCTTTCTGTAATGTGCGCTATAGCAAAAATAGTAATGTTTCACTGTAGATTTTATTTGTAATACATTATTATTCTTTGGCGTTCGGGTGGTGGGTGAATAAGATCACTATGATGGCTGAGCGACAAAGCTGATCTTGAATTTGAGATTGGTATGAGGGCAGGTTGTCTAATGCTGTCGGATGAACCATCGACGATGTGAATTTTTGAATGAATTGAAACATGTGGGCTTTATCTGTTTTGGGGACAGTAAGCTAGAGGTGGAGAAGGCTGTCAGTCTTCAGTCTATGTTAAAAAAAATGATTAAGGTGTTTTAGGTGACACCTTAATTATTGCTCCCAACTATTCTAATTATAACTTCTGCTTTCGTTTAGAAAGGTAGGACATGGTAGTGAAGATCTGCCCTTGCGCTCATGTTGATACAGGCAACATGAGCGTTTTTTTGTCTGAAATTTGAGTTGAGGGTTATCTGGGGCATCTATCAAGACGATTAACGATTAAGCTTCTCGGTTGCTCACCGCACGTTCAAGTGAATCCGTTTGACCCACTACTGCAGTTGCACTTTTCAATGTATCAGGTACGAAGAGGTGGGGTTGATAGGTAGGTGAGGTTGATAGATAAGATCAACGTTATTCACGCTGAGATTACCTCTGAAAAGTAGCCTCATGACAATGCAGTCCGTTCTAGTAATATGCGCTCAGGAAGAGCAGTGCTATGGGCCAATTATACAGAATTTAGGACAGTCTCAGTAAACTAGCCCTTAGCACAAACTTATACTGGACTAGCTTTCTGTCAGCATCCAAACTTGTTTAGACGTGATTTTGTGGTCTTTAAAGGTCAGTTCTTCAACCTTGTCACCGTTAGTATTCCAGCGAGTGAGTTTCCCGTTTGCTACTTCGCCTTCATCAAATTTCGCTTGGCTAGCCTTATTGCCATTAGGGTAGTAGTTCGTTACTAATCCATTTCTTTTCCCGTGACTGAATTCGGCTGTTAGGCTTTGTTCGCCATTCGGATACCAACGAGAGCCAGCACCCGACAGCTCATTGTCTTTATAGCTGAGCTCAGCTTTTTCCTGACCGTTGGGGTACCAGGTTTCAGCCTTGCCTTGCAGTTTACCTTTAACGTAATTCACTTTAGAAGCGACTTGGCCATTCTGATACCAATTTGTTTCTAACCCAAGCTCTAGACCATCGGAAAATTGGGCTTTGGTCGCGATTTGGCCGTTATCGAACTTCTCTTCAAATTGGCCAGTAAATGGCTTTGAATGGTTGACTTGGTAAGCCACGCCTTTTCGCATCTGCAAATAGTCAACAACATCATCATTGCTGGTGGCTGCATAGCTCATAGAAGACATCGTACTAAGAGCAATTAAGATTGGGACGTATTTCTTCATAATGACACCTTTTTAATGGACGGGGAAAGTGTAATCGGTGTGTTAAAAGCATTTCACTTCCGTGAAAGACTGTCAGCTTTTATTAGTGGTTTTCAAGTTTTCATTATTGAGGTGCCAAGTTGCGGAACTTCGGAACGGTTCGGTTTTTTATTTAGTTGTAGATTCTAGTAATCATACAAAATAAACATTTTCACTTTGTTGGTAAATGGAGTTTCTCTATCCATTTACCTTGTAGATGGCTCGTATATGACGTTAGCATCTATGTTAGTTATTTGTCCTTTGTGCTTATTTTCTTACCTATCAGTATCTTAGTGTTTTATGGTTCTTGTCTTTGATGTTTGAACTGAAAATTAACGTTTGGGAGGTGTAAGTTTGATGCATCGTGTTGACTGTTGTTGCAAATTTGAACTCGATCACTTGTATGATTATTTGGGTGCTGGACTGTAAGATCACTGTCACGCATTTAAATTATTGTAGTACAAATATGGTTGCCATCTATCTATAGTGACCTTAACAAAAAAACATGAATAAAAAGGTCTCAAGATGGAACTCAATACCCTGATAGTTGGCATCTACTTCCTATTCTTAATTGCGATAGGGTGGATGTTCCGAACGTTTACAAGTACGACAAGTGATTACTTCCGTGGGGGAGGTAATATGCTGTGGTGGATGGTAGGTGCAACCGCATTTATGACCCAGTTCAGTGCTTGGACATTTACTGGTGCAGCAGGTAAAGCTTTTACCGATGGTTTTGCCGTAGCGATTATCTTCATCGCGAACGCATTCGGTTACCTAATGAACTACCTTTACTTCGCTCCGAAGTTCCGCCAACTGCGCGTTGTGACGGTAATTGAAGCGATTCGTATGCGTTTTGGTAAGGTGAATGAGCAAGTATTTACTTGGTCTGGCATGCCAAACAGCGTTATCTCTGCTGGTATCTGGTTGAACGGCCTTGCGATCATCGCATCGGGTATCTTCGGCTTTGATATGACAACGACGATTGTCCTAACGGGTCTGGTTGTACTGGTGATGTCAGTAACGGGCGGCTCTTGGGCGGTAATCGCATCTGACTTTATGCAGATGGTTATCATCATGGCGGTAACGGTGACGTGTGCTGTAGTTGCGATTTACCACGGTGGCGGCGTTACGCAGATCGTTAACGACTTCCCAACAGATTCATTCATTACGGGTGATAACCTGAACTACATGAGCATCTTCAGCATCTGGGCTGTGTTCATCTTCTTAAAGCAGTTCAGCATTACCAACAACATGCTTAACTCTTACCGTTACCTTGCTGCAAAAGATTCAAACAACGCACGTAAAGCAGCACTGCTTGCTTGTGTACTAATGACGCTTGGTCCAATCATCTGGTTCATGCCTTCTTGGTTCATGGCTGGTCAAGGTGTTGATTTAGCAGCTGCTTACCCGGAAGCTGGCAGCAAAGCCGCTGACTTCGCTTACCTTTACTTCGTTCAAGAATACATGCCTGCAGGTATGGTTGGTCTTCTGATTGCCGCTATGTTCGCAGCAACAATGTCTTCAATGGACTCAGGTCTAAACCGTAACTCAGGTATCTTCGTTAAGAACTTCTACGAGCCGATTCTTCGCCCTAAAGCGACAGAGAAAGAGCTAATGGTTGTTTCTAAACTAACGTCTACTTTCTTCGGCATCGCGATCATCTTGGTTGCTCTGTTCATCAACTCTCTTAAAGGTCTGAGCCTTTTCGACACCATGATGTACGTGGGCGCATTGATCGGCTTCCCAATGACAATTCCAGCATTCTGTGGCTTCTTCATCCGTAAAACACCGGATTGGGCAGGTTGGGGTACGCTAGTTGTAGGTGGTGTAGTTTCTTACTTCGTTGGTTTCGTTATCACAGCGGACATGATTCAAAACTGGTTCGGTCTAAATGAACTAACAGGCCGTGAGTGGGCTGACCTGAAAGTGGCTATCGGCCTTATCGGTCACATCGTATTTACTGCTGGCTTCTTCGTACTTTCAACACTGTTCTACAAGCCTCTTGCTGAGCACCGTGAGAAAGACGTAGACAAGTTCTTCAACAACCTAGCGACACCACTAGTTGCTGAAAGTAATGAACAGAAGAAACTGGATAACAAGCAACGTCGTATGTTGGGTTCACTTATCGCGGTAGCGGGTGTGGGCGTAATGACTATGTTCGTACTGCCAAACCCAATGTGGGGACGCATGGTCTTCGTTCTGTGTGGTTTGATTGTGTTCTCTGTCGGCCTGTTACTTGTTAAAGCGGTCGATGACAAAGTCGAGCAACAAGACGAAGTAACTCCAGCCGAAGGCTAATTTAATACGCATCCTAAATAACATCACGGCCACCTAAATGGGTGGCCGTCATTTTTTATAATCCAAACTTTAACGTGAGATGTACGATGAACAAAAAACTATTATCGGTAAGCATTATTAGCGCGTTCACGCTCGCTTTTGCAACTGGCTGTACAACACAAGAAAAAACAGCACCCGCAGTCAGTGTCGCTGAACAAGCTGCGCCAGCTATTAGCGAAATCGACCGTAGTTACCTGTTGAGCAGTGACCGCTTAACTGAGGTCGATGGCGACACTTTAGCCGCTGCTTCAGAAGAACAAGTTGCTGCACTTAAAGCACAATTTGAAAACCTAAAAGATGGCGACGAAGTGGTGATCCCTGCTGGTAAATACGCGAACTTAGGTCAAGTGACGATCACGGCGAATGACATCACCATTAAAGCCGAGCAAACGGGTTCCGCCTGGTTAACTGGCCTAGTTCAATTTGAACTGAAAGGCGATGACATCACGCTTGATGGCCTAGTGTTTACCGAAGGCGGCCCTAACGAAAGGTTTGGCGGCGTACGAATGATGGGCGACAACAACACTTTAAAGAATTCAACATTTTACTATTTCAACCACGCTTATGAATATCAACCAGATGAGCGTCGTTCTGAATACCCAAGATACCTATGGGTTTCTTTGTGGGGTAAAGACGGTAAAGTCATCAACAATCGTTTTGAAGGTAAGCAAAAACGCGGCACGTTGATTGGTGTACAAAAAGATGACACGCCAGACAACCATCTAATCGCAAATAATATCTTCATGGATCAAAAGCCGAACCAGTTTAACGAATTCGATATCAAAGAGGCGATTCGTTACAACGGCAACAGCTGGGAAGCACTTCGTATTGGTGATTCAAAATCTTCTCAGTGGGACTCTAATTCAAAATTCGTTAATAACTTGATGATCGACATGGATGGCGAGCGCGAGCTTGTCTCAGTTAAGTCGGGTGGCAACACAATTTCTGGTAATACAATTTTTGAAAGTTCAGCTTTGATTTCTTTGCGTCATGGTAAAGGTAGTAGCGTTGAAAATAACATTATTCTAGGTAATAAAAAGAACTTAACGGGTGGTATTCGAATCTACGACGAAGACCATGTTATCCGTAATAACTACATTGCGAATACTCGTGGACGTGACGGTGTGATTGAAGGCAATGCTGACCTACGTGGCGGCATTGTTATTAACACAGGTATCATCGACGTAGCGAATGGTGAGCAGCTAGATCAATCAGTGAAGGGCAAAGAACTGAACAAGCAGTGGACGCCGAAAAATATCACCATCGAGAACAACTCTCTAGTCGACACTGAGTGGGGCATTATCTATGGCAACCAAACTCACCGTGTTAGCCTGTTCAATAATGCGGAAGTTGAAAAGATTTATGCAGGTGTTGATGTGGCGTTCAAACACAACGTGGTTGATAACTCGCAATCTCCTGAGTTTGTCAGTGTGCGTGCAACGCAAGATTACCCGCTAATGGGCGCAACGTATGACAATGAAACATATGTTGGCCAAGTGACAGCATATGAGCAGATCTCGAGCTTCTCTGTTGAGTTGCCCGCAATGACCGTTACTAACGGCATTAACGCTTACCAAGGTGAAGGTGCAGATGTATCTAAACTTGCAGTGGTAACCGCTGAAACAGCGGGTCCGGACTACGTGCTTGAGAATACGACTAAGTAAGTTATTGGCTATGGGTTATTACTTATTGGCTATGGGTTATTGCTTAATGGCTAATGCTTAATGGTTAGAGCTATCGAATAAATTCAGATAGCTGTCTTGGCCAATAACACTTAAAAAGCCTCAACGGGTAATGTCTGTTGAGGCTTTATCGATCTTAGGTCGTGACCATCTCAATCTTACGTCGTGACTACTGCGATTTATACTTATGCAGCAGATCCCAAGGGATATGACATAAGTGGTGATCTTCAGGGAAGTGGCTTAGGTGATGCTGGTGGATATCATCACTCGCAACATAGTGAGTTAACGGCAATATCTCGAGTGCGATACGGTCGGCGTCGTCTCGTGAAGCGATATAGTGTTTAGCTTCTGTTAAGTGTGCTGCGTTGGTGCTGTATACGCCTGTGCGGTATTTCTCTCCCACATCGACACCTTGTTTATTCACGCTGTAAGGGTCGATAATCTCAAACAAGTGTTTCATCAAAATCATTACAGACGTAACGCTTGGATCAAATTCAATTTGTACGCATTCTGCATAGCCATCGTAATCGCTTTGTGTGCCATTGCATTGCGTGCTATCGCATTGTGTCGTCCTGTTTTCTGTTAGCTGGGCACTTCCATTGGCACGACCTGCTTCTGTGCTGATAACACCAGGAACGTACTTAATAAATTCCTGTACGCCCCATAAGCAACCGCCAGCTAAATAAATTTGTTCCATACTTACCTTTTACTTCTCTGTGTTTGTTGATGTTTGTTCGATGCGTTAATCAATACGATGATACCCGTACGTATAAAAAAGCGTCTATAAAAATGAGCGCGCAAATAAAAACAAGCGTTTAGGTATTGTAAACCTGTGCGACTGAACAAACATAAGTTTAATATGATTTGTGATTATATAAGTCAGTACTGCTTTGTCATCAACTCGAATCTCAACATCAAGTGAGCGTTACTCTAAACATGTTTGATCAAATAAAAGACTTCATAAATCCAAGCAAGAACCCAGACTTGACTCAGGCCCATGAATACCAGCGTCAGCATCTGCCGACCTTGTGGCTGTTGGGGAAAACGGGGGCAGGTAAGTCATCGTTTATTCAAGCGGTGACTGGCAACTCTTCTGTTGAAGTTGGCAATGGTTTTGCGCCTTGTACCATGACGGCGATGTCTTACGAATTCCCACAAGACAAACCCGTGATGCGCTTTCTCGATACCAGAGGACTAAGCGAAGCGAATTACGATGCGAAAGAGGATCTGGAAGAGATTGGTCAGGCAGGTAATGCGTTAGTCGTTGTAATGAAAGCCGACGAACCTGAACAATCCTCAGTGCTTGCGGCTCTAAAGCAGATTAAGAAACAGAAGAAAATTAAGCACTTGCTGCTGGTTCATACTGCAGTGTTGTCTTCCAGTGAACCAGATCGAGCAAGGCAGGTTCAGTTCAACACCAACCAAGTCGAGAAGGCTTGGGGTAAAGAGTTTGAATCGGTATCGGTCGATTTTGAAACGGATGACTCGAATAATAACCGTGGTTCAATTTACAACTATGACATCTTGTTAGAAAAGCTGACCAGTATTCTTCCTGTTATTGGAATGATGGTGCAAGACAAAGAGCACTCCACACAGGAAGAAGCCAACTTTGATCAAGTAGAAAACGAAGTGCTTTGGTATGCGGGAAGTGCGGCAGCGAGCGACCTGATTCCGGGTGTTGGTTTGGTGTCGGTACCTGCGATTCAAGCGAAAATGCTACATAGTTTAGCGAATCAATATGGGGTCGAGTGGAACAAGAGAGTCTTCAGTGAGCTGATAGGCACTCTGGGAAGCAGCTTTGCTTTGCAATACGGAATGAAACTGGGCACTCGACAGTTGATAAAGCTGATTCCAGTTTATGGTCAAACGGTAGGGGCGGTGGCTGCAGCGGCAATGAGTTTCGGCACCTCTTATGGCTTAGGTCGCGCGGCTTGTTTTTACTTCTATCATAAGAACAAAGGCGAAGAAGTGTCTGAACAAGAGATGCAGAAGATCTACAAAGAATCCCTGAAAAAAGGAAAGGCGGCGTCGGGCTATGAAGAAAATTAGAAACCTATTTCGATTACTGGCGGTGCTATCGAGCGGCCGTTGGGGTATTGCTCTGATTTCTGCCATCTTCCCAAGCATTATCATGATGGTTTTTGGTGTCTTCTTGGCGATCAAATACGGTTACCTACTCGAAATGTCGATTGCCATTGCCGTGAGTACCTTGGTATTCACCATTCCCTTGTTCATTTCTAGTCGTTCTTCACGCGATTCTTCACGCCGATCTTCAAGTACGGAGCCCTTCTCAAATAAAGAGAGCGACGGCCTTGGCGAAGATGCTTCTGAATCTGAATCTGAATCACAACATAACAAAGCTGATATCAACGATGCATTGGTTAAGGCTTCGACTGATTGGTCTCAAAAAGAACTGTCGATCTGGAATGATTCAAAACATCATGTACGCCAACAATTAATGGTCGACATAGAGTGGGGCAACCTAGACCAAACCGGTTTAGAAGTACTTGAGTTTGTGGCGAAAAAGTTTGATAAGAAATCGCTCGATTTCTCGATTCCTGAAGGGCTAAAGCTGTTCGAAGAGGTAAGCCGACGCTACAAACTGGTAGTGCGAGAGCATATACCGGGCATTGAGTATCTCAAGGTTTCTTACATTAAGGCGGGCTACGAAGCCTATGATAAATATGGCGAACTAGGGCAAAAGATCGTTAAGGCCGCTATTTGGGGGAATCACCTCAAAAACCTCTATTTGAACCCGCTAAAAGTTGTTTCTGATTTAGGGAGAGAGCAAGCGACATCTTCAATGACAAGAGGTGTGGTTGATGACATGCAATACGCCGCTAAACAAGCCTTGTTAGATGAAGTTGCGGCGGTGGCGATTGATCTCTACAGCGGACGTTTCAGCATTGAAGATGAAGCACTGAGAGCGTCGGATGTTTCTGAACTCGACGAACAACGCTTTGCTCCAGAGTTAGAACCTGTGCGAATCGTGCTGGTGGGGCAAACCAGTTCTGGTAAATCTTCACTTATCAATGCGCTCAAGCAAGAGTTGGTTGCAGAAGTGGATGTGCTGCCATCAACCGACACTTCAACGGTGTACAACGCGTTTGTCGACGACAATGATGTTCGCGTGGTTGATCTTCAGGGGCTTGATGGCAATCCTAAAACCGAAGCCTTAATGCTGAAAGAGATGACCCAAGCCGATGTGGTGCTATGGGTGCTTAAAGCCAATCAGTCTGCACGTGATTTGGATAAGCAATTGAAAGATAGATTTGATGCTTTCTATGACGATCCTAAGAACATCTCACGCAAGAAGCCGATTGTGGTGTCGGTTGTGAATCAGGTAGACCGATTAAAGCCTGTAGACGATTGGCAACCACCGTATGACTTAGAGAATCCAACATCGACCAAAGCAAAGATCATTGCTCAAGCGCTCGAATACAATCATATATTGCTGCAAACCGATATCGTGTTACCGCTGGCGATTGCGCCAGAAAAGGTACAGTTTGGTTTAGATACTTTAAGGCAGACGTTGATCGAGCATATCGCTGACGCAAATAACGTTCAGAGAAACCGCCAACGTTTAGAGGCCATGAAAAGAGGGACGTCGGTTAAAGGCCAACTGAATAAAGCGGTCAAGGTGGGTAAGAAGGTTGCCCCCAGTGCATTGAAAGCAGCGACGCCAAAACTGGCTGAAATGGCCATCAAGCAAGTCGTGAAGAAAAAGTAATCCACGACTGCGGCTGCAAAACGGTTCTGATGAGGCTTGAGACTCATCAGAGCTTATCTTTTTAGCTCAGTAGATTTCTAGAAGATAGCTTTGTCGAAAATAGCCACCTTCATCCTATATCGGATAAGCATTGAATTTAAAAATGTCCGTTATTATTAAGGCGATCACGAACTAGTTTAATAGTATGTAAAATGATGGTCTTCACAGTTTATATAACATGCTATCGTATTTAATTATCATTCTAAATGTTGATCACATTTATACTTTTCTAAGCTTTATTTATAAAACAATTGCACTATATTTAAATTTCGGATCATCTTGATTTCAACGTAGGGATATATTGTGAACATGTATCTGAAATGGCAATCAACAACATGGCTAACCTTGTTAGCTTGGTATACCTTAGATCACCAGCTCTCGTTCCGCCTTTCTTCAGAGTAGTATCCTCTAGGCGTCACACGCCAGCAAAGCAGCGCGCTTTGTTTACCTATCAGCAGCTTTGATAACCTTTGAACGCATGAATGTCGCACTTATTATTTCGTGCAGAATATTCGTTATTTTGTCGTTTTCGCTAATTATCTCAGCCTCTGTTTAGGTTCGATTAATAACTCATTATTTAACTTGTTTATTTTCATTGTTAATTTCCGTCTATCTTTATGCGGAGCTATTAAATTAATGATGAGGATTCGTGACATCTAAAGAAAATAGATTTCGACCTGATCGGAATGTATAGAAAGGTACTATTATGGAAAACTTCAAACATCTACCAGAGCCGTTTCGTATTCGTGTTGTAGAACCAGTAAAAAGAACAACCTCTGCATATCGTGAGCAAGCCATTGTTGAAGCGGGCATGAACCCATTCTTACTGGATAGTGATGATGTGTTTATCGACTTACTGACAGACAGCGGAACCGGATCTATCACCCAACGTATGCAAGCCGCGATGTTAATGGGGGATGAAGCTTACAGTGGTAGCCGCAGTTACTACGCATTGTCGAATGCGGTTAAGGATATCTTCGGTTACGAGTTGACGATTCCAACACACCAAGGACGCGGTGCAGAGCAGATCTACATTCCGGTTCTTATTAAGAAGCGTGAAATGGAGAAAGGGCTCGACCGAAGCAAAATGGTCGCTCTGTCGAACTACTTCTTCGATACAACACAAGGTCACACCCAAGTGAATTGCTGTGTGGCGAAAAACGTTTATACCAAAGAAGCGTTTGATACCTCTGTGAATGCGGACTTCAAAGGCAACTTCGATGTGGTGAAGCTGGAAGAAGCGATCTTAGAAGCGGGCGCAGCCAATGTTCCTTATATTGTGAGCACCATTACCTGTAACTCTGCTGGTGGACAGCCAGTGTCCATCGCCAATCTAAAAGCCGTGTATGAAATCGCTCAGAAGTACGACATTCCTGTGATCATGGACTCGGCACGTTACGCTGAAAATGCCTACTTCATTCAACAACGTGAAGCGGGTTATCAGGATTGGACAATCGAACAGATCACGCGTGAGTCTTACAAATACGCGGATGGCTTAGCCATGTCTGCTAAGAAAGATGCCATGGTACAAATGGGCGGCTTGTTGTGCTTTAAAGACGACTCTTTCATGGATGTGTACACAGAGTGTCGAACCTTGTGTGTCGTGCAAGAAGGCTTCCCAACTTATGGTGGCTTAGAAGGCGGCGCGATGGAGCGTCTTGCGGTTGGCCTTTATGACGGTATGCGTCAAGACTGGTTGGAATACCGTATTGGCCAGGTGCAATACCTTGTTGACGGCTTAGAAGCGATGGGCATCGTGTGCCAGCAAGCAGGTGGTCACGCTGCGTTTGTGGATGCGGGTAAACTGCTTCCTCATATTCCAGCAGGTCAGTTCCCAGCACATGCTTTGGCGTGTGAACTCTATAAAGTCGCTGGTATCAGAGCGGTTGAGATTGGCTCATTGCTGCAAGGTCGCGACCCAGCAACCGGTGAACAACACCCATGTCCTGCTGAGTTATTGCGCCTTACCATTCCTCGCGCGACCTACACACAAACGCACATGGACTTCATCATCGAAGCATTCGAAAAAGTGAAAGAGAATGCTGGGAAAGTGAAAGGGCTCGACTTTACCTACGAGCCACCGGTGTTAAGACACTTCACCGCGCGCTTGAAAGAGGTAGAGACCAGCGAGAAACAAACAGAAAAAAAGAATGAACAAACGCTCGAAGAAGCATTTTAAAATAAAAACATAAGCGAATAGTCACTAGAACCCTAATCAAAGGCTCCCTCGGGAGCCTTTTCTTTTTTGGATGATAGGGGAGTTATGTCGTTAAGCAGCTAAGCCTTTAAGCTTTTACGCTTTTAAGTACTTAACCCGTTAATCATTTAGGCCTTTAGATGTTGAACTATGCTTGCTTGCTTTTCAGCGTAGACTTTAGCATTTGGAATAGCCATTGATTCAAAGGCGCGTCTTTCTGTGAACGACGGCAGCTCATCACATAACCCACATCGATCGTCAGTTTTTCGGGTAAATCAATACTACGACAGCCTTCTGGTACGCTGCCATTGAGGGTGATACCAAAATAGTCGGATTTGAACACAACATCGTGAATCATCGCAGGGTGGTCGACTTCCACTCTTGGGTTGACGTGAAATCCGATATTCCTAAGGCGATCAAGGATCGGGTATTTATTGTCATTCCATCCCGGGGTTTTAAATAGAATGATTGGGTAGTTGGCGAGCGACTCAAAGTCTTTCGCTGGATGATCCTCTCTCACGAAGAACACCACTTTTCCTTTGCCGAATTCCATTTGAGAAATTGACTGTGGCAAGGTTTCATCAAAGTAATGAACCGCTATGGATTCTTCGCCGTCGATGAGCCTGTTCCTCACATTGCTTCCCCACCGAACGAATGAGTAGTGAGCATGCGGGGCTTCTTTACTCAGAGCAAAGTAGAGCTTCGAGCCAAAGCGCTCCCAGAACAGGGTATTTGCGTAGATTTTGATATCACCTTGGTAAGTTTCTGGCGAAAATACTTGGTGTTTAATAGCTTCAATACTGCTGAGTATCTGCTCAAAATTTTCGATGTTGGTTTCAACAAAAGTCGTGGGTTCAAACCCGTTTTTGGTTTGAATGAACAGTGGATCGTCGAGCTGTAACTTTAATTTCGAAAGGTTCTTGCTGATCGCTCCGGAGGTTTTTCCTAGCGACTCCGCAACCAGTCCAACATTGCGAAGTTCATACATACGCTTGATAACGAGGATATTTTGAATGTCTAGATTGATGTCCACAGGCTCTCCAAATGAATCCTTTTATAGGCAGTAATTTCGGTGCGGTAGGCGTGCTGAAATTATGTGACTCTAATATCATAGTGCCAATAAAAATCTTATAAGACAGCACCGCGTCAGAACTTCGCTAATCCCTTGATTTTCCGTTTGGTAAATCTTGCTTTTCCTCGAATGGCTTTCACTCAAGCGCTAAAGTTACCCCAACAAATAAACACAGATATCAAACGAACAAATAATTAAAAATAATATGAGGTGATGTATGAACAAGTTTATCGCACTAGGCTTGATGGCTCTTTCAATGAACACAGCTTTCGCTGCTGACGGAACGTATACCGGTACTATCGACATGGCAACGAGCGAAGCTAATCAAGTAAAGGCTGAGCGTGTTGAATCTGACTTAACACTGGAAGGAAGAAATGAAGCGTCTAACGGCGGAATCCAATTCCAAAAGAACGTAGATCAAGACCAAACGATCCAGCTTACAGGTCGTCGTGATTAACGTTAAAACGTGCTTACCATTGTCATGAGAAATGCTGCGCCCTCGGTGCGGCATTTTTCGTTATTGGGTTGTGGAGTATTTTATAAACTCTAGTGATCTAGCCTTGGCATGTTGTGTAACGTGTGGCATTTTGTTGTGCTCTAACTTTAGATCGCTATTGGGAGTTGGTTAAGCATTACAAACCAGTAAGCGAACGACTCGAAAGGACAAGGAATGACTCAAAAAGAAACGGGAATGATTCGTCATATTTTACTGATTAAGTTTAAAGAAAACGCTGAGGCTTCAGAGGTTCAAAAACTAAAGATGCTGTTTGAAGCGATGCCAAACAAGGTTGAAGGGGTCACTTCAGTAGAATGGGGATTAAATGACAGCCCTGAAAACAAGAATCAAGGTTATACCCACTCGGTGTTAATGACGTTCGCCGATGAAGAAGGCCGCCAGAATTACCTTCCGCACCCTGAGCATGATGCGCTGAAAGATGTGTTTCGTCCGCTTTTAGAAGACATCATTGTGTTTGATTACTCCTTGTAATTAGGTTCTGAGTAGATTTTTTGTGTTTGACTTACCTTCGATAATGAAGAGTTAGGGCCTAGCGATTAAGCCCTAACTAAATAAGAAACGACTTACTCTGTTGGTGAAATGGTGACTGGTGCAAACGATGCGACAGCATTTCCGCCTGCGCCCGGACGGTCTACATAAGGTGTGTTCTGCATTAAGGTGTAGTACACGTCCACGAAGTCGTCATCATTGACTAATACGCCATCAGGAATCACATCGATAATCTTGCCTGTGATCTGAGGGATGATCGCATACCCCTGAACTTCTGGATCAGGAATCATCTTCAGTATCTCTTCTGCGGCTTGAACCAAGAGTTTTGCTAACGCTTTATAGTCAGTACCATCATCCTGCTCCATCAAAATCATGTCCGCAGCTCCCCAGCGGTAGCGAGGCCAGAAGATGACGGTCTGGTTTGGGTAGTACGTCTGTTTGTCGTAGTCCAGATAAGGCATCTCAACGAGGTCGATCTGGGGCTCTAAACGACTTGAATCGACTCCCGTCACGATAGCGTAGATTTCCGCTTTACCAGAGATCCAAGGTTCTTGGTCGACGGCTAAACGGATTTTGGTTAATTGTGTGGTATTCAACGGCTCAGGCTCTGACAAGGCCATCGAGCGACGTGCCCTGTTCATCAAAGACGGTTTTTGAGGTTTACTCTCGGCGGCATTGGTATCGCTATCGGCATTGATTTGCGTTGTAGTACCCAGCTTTTGCATCTCTGCCTGCATCGCCATTAGGCCTGCTTTGAGCTCTTCAGCACCGTTACTATCAACCACAAACACTGGGACGTCTGGCATTTGGTACACGTTTAGTTCGTGAACCTGCCCATACACATCATAGGCTTCGATGTATTGCCAGTTTGAATCATCGCCTGATGGTTCGAAAGCAAACAGCGGGTTTTCACCATTCTTCCAAGCTTCGATCATCGCTTCATCAGCCATGCGAACCTCTAACACAGAGTCGCTGAAGTCGTTGATCCCTTTCATCTTGCGATAACCAAGATCCGCTTTCTGCATCCGGCTTGAAAATGCAGAGTAGGGCTGAGTAGAGCTCAATTTATCTACAGGCGCGGATAAGTTCTTTTCTGAGATCTGAGCCTTCAATGAAAGCTCAAGATCGGAATAACGCTCGCTGATTTGTAACGCCAGAGATTGCTTTTGCGCAGCGCTACTTTCTGCAATACCTAATGAATCAGTTGTCTCAATATTTTGCGCAAAAGACTGGAAGCCAACCACTGTCGTTGCAAGCACCATACTGATAGGAAAAGATGGTCTCATAAATAATCCTTATTTTAATTTTTATCATTAATAGAGCATTTGCCCTATAAGGATTAACCTATCAGTAACGTGAATGTGTTCAAAAGTTAGTCAGTTATTTTTGTTTCGTTGTGCAGCACAGGATCTCAATTTAAACTGTTTTTATAAAATAATACCTAAGCAACCTTGATATTTATAAATTAATAAACGTATCAGTAAATAACTTTCAATATTATTAGCTACTACGGTGTGTCATAAAAAAACCTACTCAAAGTGAGTAGGTTTTTATTTCGCGGTTAACCGCTAGTTCTCGATTCACAACTTGTTTGAGAGGCTCGCTCCAACTCAATCTAAACGTAACGTTAGGCCAGAGTAGTTCGAGTATCCGCGCAGTAACACATGATAGGTCACACCCGGTTGAGCGCTCACACTACACTGCTCATTGTTTCCAGCACGGTAAGGGCGACAGTCGTAACTTGATGTTGTTGGCTTGCTTCCCGATTTCACATAAAGATCGGCATCACCTGAACCACCAGACATTGAAACCGTCACGCTGGATGCAGAATCAACAGTGAACGTGTAGAAGCTCTCTGAAGATTGGTTCCCGCTTAGGTTCGTAATTGGTGTGCCTTTCGTCAGCACATTGCCAGTTGGTGGCGTTGAACCACAACTCGCATTCACGCCTACGGTATTAAAAGCATCTTCAACATCGGCAACCACATAGCCCATGTCTGCAGCGGCTTTCGCTACGCCACACGCACCGGCATCAAAGGTACTGTTTGCCGTCCAATACAGTTGGTTTGCGACTGTGAATATTTCAAAGCCCTTACGTACATTCCAACCCGATTTGTTCGCTAAAAGGTAAAAGGCGCGGTTATAAACACCGCTAGATAAGTGAACGTTCAAACCATCGTAGTATTGAGAGGCGTGATCAATCGAGCGGCCATCTTTTGAAGGTTGATCAAAGTAACGCAAGCCGCCTTCTGATTTGAATATATCGCTTCCGACCACCCAATCGACATTACCACGCAGGTAGTATTCAGCCGCTTCGCCTGCAATATCGGAGAAGGCTTCATTGATACCGCCCGACATGTTTTGGTACACAAGGCCGGAGTTTTGCTCGGTGAATCCGTGGCTAACCTCGTGAGCACTCACGTTGATATCGACCAATGGGTAAAAGGTGTTTTTGCCATCCCCAAATGTCATGGATGAGCCATTCCAAAAGGCGTTTTCATAATCGGTACCGTAATGAACGCGCATCGTCAGCTGGAAAGTTAAAGGCGACGTGTTCATCCACTCTTTGTACATATCGAATACGACATTACCAAAATAGTGCGCATCGTTAAGAGGCGAGTAAGCCCCGTTGATGTATTTATGATCGGTGTAGTTAGTTCCGTCGGCACAGTTGTAGCTGTAGGCTGCGCTGCCAGACGTTCCGTTCCTCAAATCGACTGTCTTAACTGAATCATTTTCTAACGTACAAGTAGTGCCTGTTTTGTCGATGGGAAAGCTAGGGAAGTCACTGCCATATTCATATCGAGTGGTTTTGAGGTTGCCACCTGGGCCAGTACCTAGTGCTTTAGCGTGGTTTAGTCCATTCCATTTTTGGAGCACATCGCCAGTCGTAGCATCAATAAAGTAGAAAGGGCGCTCTGGCATTGAGGCCGCGATAAAGAAATCGACCAGATACACCACTTGGGCGACTTGGTTCTCATCCAATCTCACCATCAGTTTCGCGTTTTTATTTTCAATCGACTTTTTGCCGACAGTAAACGTGCGGTGAGAGGAAATAGCGGCTTCAATCGCTTGTTCCTCATTCAGCTTTGGTGCGATGCTGGACAAGTCTCCACTGATCCCTTGTGCCATTGAACCGAATACTTGAGTGGGTTGGTTCTTGGAAAGGGTGGCGACAACGGAGGTATCAAAGACGGGTAAACCTAGGTGAGTTTGTTGATAGCGGACTTTGGTTTTTCCATTGGGCAATACCACCCGCTTAACTTCTGAAAAACCTAATTCAAGTGGAGCAACACTCTTCGACTGAGCGACGAGGCTTTGTTGTAGTAATGCATCATTATCGACTCTGACCATTTCTGCAGCGTGTGCATTAAAGCCAAAAGATGTACCTAGAATAGCTGCTATTTTCCAGCTTAGTTGACGTTGTTGGTTCATTTTTCGTTCCTGATTTTAATATAAACTCCTTCTTCCCAACGGCTTTATAGGAAGTCTATATGCAACACATCTGTGCCATGTGTTGCGAATCAAGATTGGAAGAGCATTTGGAATTATGACAAGTTTATCAGGGAGATTTATTTTTAGAGTATGTAATTCAAAGTTTACAAAAATCCTTATTGATCAAATTGTTTTTATAAAATCCAATTTTATTATTTATCGTAAACGTATGAAGGGTCGGGAGTTATTAAAATCCGATTTGTTTTAATTTATAGAATGAAAGTATCTAAGTTGAAGCCGATATTTTTCTGATTTTATCTTAATTACAGATTGGTAAATAACTGATTTTTTGAAGTGGGGATATTGTCTTTATTGTCAATAGTAAACTTGTTTTAACATTACTACTAAGCACAGTTCTCAACTTTTCTACATTTAGTTTTGTTAGACATGAAAATTCTACATTTTCTTGTTCAATCACAAATTAAGAACGATAAGTCATTGTTATGAGTAAGGTAAGTCGATTAAGATAGGCAGCATAGAAAACTAGGCGGAACACTCTGCATTTAAATATAAAAAATTTCTGTCTAATAGCTGTTATAAGCCTTAATCAAAAAAATCACTCGAATTAATGGTACAATGCCAATTTACTACTTTTACGCAGAGAGTTAATCGTGACTATAAGAAAAATATCGATAGCTATGGGAGTTACTGTAGTTTTTATCATTTTTGGCTACCTAGGGATATTACTTTATCTAACTCAACCCATATCAAGCTACTCTATGTCTAGTGCGGCTATATTGGGAGATAGTTTTGGAATTGTAAACGCTCTTTTCTCAGGCTTAGCGTTCGCAGGCTTGATTATTACAATTCTCATTCAAAGAGAAGAGTTGAATGAATCAAGAGAAATATTTAAGGCACAAAAGTTCGATGATGCCTTTTATAGAATCCTTGATTTCTATAGAAGCAACCTTAATGAAATAACAATAACAGTTGAAAAAGAAAAGTTAACTGGTATCGCTGTGTTATCTCATCAGTTAAGAAAATTTCAGTCTATAATTAAACTCCCTAAAGAAGGTTCATTCAATGATGATGAGTCAGAAATAGTGTTTGAGAAAATAAACTATACATTAGTCCACCAATCAAGATATTTAGGCACCTTAGAGAGTTTGTTGTTACTTGTTACTAAAGATATAAGTAATGTTGATGAGAGAAGGTTTTATATAAAGTTAATTGCTTCTCAATTAACTGTTCATGAGGTTAAGTATATATTTTACCGTTGCCTTTTTATGAGTACAGATAGCGATTTAGTTAAACTCATGTATGAATCTAAATTGTTACAGTTTAGAATTTCTGACTCGGATATACCTAGGCAGTATATAAATTTGTATAATAAGAAACATGGCGAGAGCTTGTGAAACTATGAAGGTTAGCTTAGGCTGATAGGTGTAAAAATGGCTTATAATCAAAGTAGAAATGCAGTACTAAATAAAGAAGAAAGATTAGGCATCCGTTATTTAAGATTTCTTCGATGTGTTACTTATCATTTAAAATCCGGTGAGTGCTTTCAGGCTAAATTGCATTCATTAGATTCAGGTTTTAAAACGGAGCCAAACCCTGAAATAGCAAATAAAAAGCTATTGTCAGCTTTAGAAGTATTGGAAAGCGGTAAAAGCCTCTTTAATCCTGCTAAGGTAGGGCAAAATGTGCAATTAGCTAATAATCATAGCTTGGTTTTTGGTAGTGGGCAGTATGACCGGCTGTATAAAATACTTGATTGGCATATTTTATTAAAAGTTCAAAAAGTAGAAGAAAAGAATAGACTGGTCACTAAGAAGGATATAAAGAATGAATTTGGCAAAGAATATTCTGAAATATCCCCTGTATTAAATTCTCTACAACTAACCACATCAGATTTGATTAATAAAAAACTACATTTCATTAGAAATGAACTAGCTTTCGAACCTCAAATCAGAGTTAAGTCATGGGATTCTACAGTCGATAAACTAGCTCGTCTTAATTCTCGCTTTGAAAAGCTGACAGAATTGCAGGATTTATTGGGTGTTCGAGTCGTAACAATATTCGAAAGCGATTTGTTGGAAGTGGAAAAAGTTATTGGGAAAAGTTTTTCTGTGGTCAAAAGATATAGACCTGAATACATTGCTAATAAAGAAAGTAATGCGAAGCATATTATTATCAAGCTCAAAAACTCAGAGACTAAAGATCAAGTGATTGCAGAAGTACAGATTATGACTCTATCTCAATTCTTACTTAATAGAGTTTCTCACAAGTTACACTATAAAAATGTTGCAAAGAAGAAGAAGAAAGTAGGATTAAATAGATTATCAGCGCTACTCGATGTAGTAGATTCCGAGATTGAACGATGCTTTGATGGTCGTTAAGTTCTGCACAATCAGGCTTATAACAAACGACTATGGCGTCAATGATTAGTTTTTGGCTGTACTTTCATTCCACATGGCGCCATCTCTCAGCATAGAGTTTAGGGTCACAACCATCTTTCGAACACACGCGATTATTGCGACTTTCTTAGGCTTTCCGGCAGCTAAAAGTCGAGCATAAGTCGCTTTGAATACGGGGTTACATTGCATGGCTGACATCATTGCCATATATAACACTGTGCGTACTTGCGCTCGACCGCCTTGGATCACGCGCTTACCTTTGTAGCGCCCACTTTCGCGTGTTATTGGAGCGACACCAATCAGTGATGCTGCTTGTTTATTCGTGATGTAACCAAGTTCAGGTACGTTGCTAATTATTGATGCAGCGGCAATGTTTCCTATTCCTGGGACGCTTTGCAATATTGTGTTTTTAGCTCGGTATTCAGGGCTATCTTCAATGAGTTTAACGAGCTTTTCTTCTAACTGGGTGATTTGATTTTTTATTGTGGTTAGCATTGGTTTGATAGTCGGATGGAGAGAGGCGGGAAGTATCTGGATTCGGTTCTTTTCCATGGTTTGCATGGATAACAACTGATTTCGGCGAATGACTAAGTCACTCATTAGGCGTATGTTTTTTTGCTTTATGACAGTAAGAGCTGGTTTGATTGCTTCTCCATAGTGAGCGATCAATTCTGCATCTAAACGATCATTTTTGGCTCTGCGGCCAATAGCACCAGCGAATCGTTTTATGTGGACAGGGTTTGCTCTGACAATAGGTAGTTGAGCCTCTGCACATGCAAGAACAAAAGGCATTTCTAATCGGCCTGTAGCTTCAATAACGATTCGTTCAGGACTGTGACTCTTAATCGTTTTGAGTGCTTTTTTGATGCCTTTATCATTGTTCTCTACTGAGAAAAATAGGTCTAGTGGCCTGATGTGGATGTCTAATTGTGTTTTGCCGGTATCAACTCCAACGTTGATGCTTTGATTGATTTTGGTATTCATAATAAGCTAACTCATGCTTGCGTAATGCGGGTTCGAGACCCAGTCGACTATTCGAGGTTTATGCTTGAAGTTCTATGTAGCGTTCATGTTTGTTATCGGTCTCTCGATAGAGGAGCCAGCGTTTAAACGAACTACTACATAGAAAGCTTTAGTTGCAGCTAAAGCCTGGGTCTCACATTACCCGATTGGAGTGCTTATTATCCATACAAACAATTTAAGAGTGATTCAGCACGCTTGGCATTTTTGGTTTGGGTTTAGTTCAGTGTTTACAGTAGTCAAATTGGGTTCTGTGGTAGCGTGCTTCACACCTTAATTGGGCGTTAGCTTTCTGAAGGTGTAAGCCTAAAACTATGCTGTTATAATTGAAACGTATTTGTATTTTGAGAAATGAGACGATGAAGTTTACGTTAGAAGGTAATGACTGTATGCCACCTATTTCAGGTGGCTATCTACTTATTTATCGCGGTTCTGAAGAAATTACGGTTGTTAGCGTACCATCTCCTAACTTTACAGCAGATCGCTATAGGGACAGTGTGAGCGAAAACTATGATTCGTTTGAAGACGAGAATGGTAATGAGTTTAACATTAATGTTTGGTCTTCCAATGTTGGCGTTGATTGGACGCTAGATGTTGTGACTGCGGATGGAACGTTAGAAGAGCAAATTAGAGTGGAGTACCATGCTAATGAGTTCTGATACGGCATTTGATGTATATCTCAATACTTTCACTGAAGGACTTACACAAATAAGAGCGCAAAGTCGAGATAGTTTTCACAACCAATTGTATTTTTCAAACGTGATAAGTTTAATGGAACAGTATCTTTCAAACCTGTTCATTTTTGAGATTACTAATTCTCCTGAATCACTCCGAAAACTAGCCAGCCATGACAAGTTTCGTTCTGCTACCGTGACGGTTCCTTTTGCTTTAAACAATCCTATTGATGAGTATCTGATACATTCAATGAAAGCATTGGTATGGCATCGGCTTAATGATGTTGAAATGTATTATAAAAAAGTTCTTGGCATTCGTTTCAATATCAGTAGAGAGTTATTAAAACAACTTGAGTTACGCCATGACCTTGTGCATCGAAATGGTAATACTTTAGATGGTGATAAAGTAGATATAACGGATGGCGATCTAGACCGATGTATAGCTTTAGTGGAGCCATTTGTCCTTGATATTCACGCAAAGTATGTAGCCCAAAAAAGCTAACAAACGACTATGGCGTCAATGATTAGTTTTTGGCTGTACTTTCATTCCACATGGCGCCATTTCTCAGCATAGAGTTTAGGGTCACAACCATCTTTCGAACACACGCGATTATTGCGACTTTCTTAGGCTTTCCGGCAGCTAAAAGTCGAGCATAAGTCGCTTTGAATATGGGGTTACATTGCATGGCTGACATCATCGCCATGTATAAAACGGTTCGTACTTGCGCTCGACCGCCTTGGATTACGCGCTTACCTTTGTAGCGACCACTTTCACGTGTTATTGGAGCGACACCAATCAGTGATGCTGCTTGTTTATTCGTGATGTAACCAAGTTCAGGTACGTTGCTAATTATTGATGCAGCGGCAATGTTTCCTATTCCTGGGACGCTTTGCAATATTGTGTTTTTAGCTTGGTATTCAGGGCTATCTTCAATGAGTTTAACGAGCTTTTCTTCTAACTTGGTGATTTGATTTTTTATCGTGGTTAGCATTGGTTTGATAGTCGGATGGAGAGAGGCGGGAAGTATCTGGATTCGGTTCTTTTCCATGGTTTTCATGGATAACAACTGGTTTCGGCGAATGACTAAGTCACTCATTAGGCGTATGTTTTTTGGCTTTATGACAGTAATAGCTGGTTTGATTGCTTCTCCATAGTGAGCGATCAATTCTGCATCTAAACGATCATTTTTGGCTCTGCGGCCAATAGCACCAGCGAATCGTTTTATGTGGACAGGGTTTGCTCTGACAATAGGTAATTGAGCCTCTGCACATGCAAGAACAAAAGGCATTTCTAACCGGCCTGTTGCTTCAATAACGATGCGTTCAGGACTATGACTCTTAATTGTTTTGAGTGCTTTTTTGATGCCTTTATCATTGTTCTCTACTGAGAAAAATAGATCTAGTGGCCTGATGTGGATGTCTAATTGTGTTTTGCCGGTATCAACTCCAACGTTGATGCTTTGATTGATTTTGGTATTCATAATAAGCTAACTCATGCTTGCGTAATGCGGGTTCGAGACCCAGTCGACTATTCGAGGTTTATGCTTGAAGTCCTATGTAGCGTTCATGTTTGTTATCGGTCTCTCGATAGAGGAGCCAGCGTTTAAACGAACTGCTACATAGAAAGCTTTAGTTGCAGCTAAAGCCTGGGTCTCACATTACCCGATTGGAGTGCTTATTATCCATACAAACTGTTCAAGAGGGATTCCTAACGCTTAGCATTTTTCATTCCATTGTTGAGCTTAGTGATTTGGCCAGAAGCATTTAAGTCTAAAGCTAATGAGCTTATTGGTTCGCTAACACAAAGGCTGAAGCATGAGAGCTATGCTTGATCTTGGTAAGTTGGCGATTTTATTGGCAGTGTGAATGGTTTATATTTCCATAATATCTATGTGCTAAAGGAAAATGTTGCGCTGGTACAATGCGTTACATAAATGGGCACTTGGTCGAAAGTATATGAATTAAGGATAATTATGCCGGATATCTCCCTCCAACTTGAACTTGCCAGCACTGCCGATATCCAACAGCTGCAGAAGTCTGCACTCAGCGCATTTGCAGACGATGTGGAAAAATACGGTGCGTTCCCGCCAAACATAGAATCAACAGAGTGGTTCCAAGCTGAGGTTAGTAAAGGCAACTTTTATAAAGTGCTGTACAACAGCGACTATGCTGGGGCAATTTGCGTAGAGTGTGGTGAGCAGAGCAGTATTGAGATCCGATATTTCTACATTGATGTTCAGTATCAAAATAAACATATTGGCTCTCAAGCCATGAGCCTTATTGAACACCAGTATTCGCATATCGCAAACTGGACTTTGTTCACCCCTTATCAGTCCTACAGAAACCACCATTTCTACGAAAAGTTAGGCTATATCAAAGTCGGTGAAGTTCAGCCAGACCAATCAGATGATTTCAAGTTGTTTGAATATTCAAAGAGCCATTTAAGTTGAAATAGCGGCATAACAAATGTACACGGCATCTATAACTGATGATTGCTGCTCAATTAGATGTTTTGGTATAGGGAAAATTCAGCTAAGGGAATTAGATGAGTGAAAAAGTGAAAGTAGCACTGAAGTGGCTCAAAGAACTCTTGGATGCTGATGGTGTTGAGTATCAAATTGTCGGAGGGCTAGCTGCAACGATACATGGTGGCAGTCGTGAGATCGCAGACATAGACCTTTATATCCACAACTTTGACGCAAACAAGGTTTTGGCTCGCGTATCGCAATTCATATCTAAGCCGTTAATTCACTATGCAGAATACGGTTGGGATCTCGAGTATTTCCAGTTAGTTTACCAAGACCAAAAAATTGAAATTGGTTTATCTCATAATACGAAGATACAGTCGGCTCTAGATGGATCTTGGCATCAACTCGAAATCGATTTTTCAGAGTCAGTCAGTAAAAGCTATCTCGGTATCGAATTGCCAGTAATCCCAGTTCATCATTTAGTAGAGTACAAGCGAATATTAGGTAGGGAAGTCGATCTAATTGACATACAAGAACTGACGTTAGACATTTAATCCGAGGTTGTGTGCATAAGGAAATGAGTATGAATTACGATGAGTTTAACCATTTTTGCGGGACATTTACTGGGACGAGTCATGTCGTTCAATGGGGCAATTCAGATGTCTGGAAGGTGGGTGGTAAAGTCTTTGCCATTGGTGGTTGGAGTGATGGCAAAAAAGCGGCATTTACTTTTAAGACATCCAACTTAAATTACGATTTTCTCAGTGATTGTGAGGGTTATAAACCGGCTCCGTACTTTGCTAACCGTGGGATGAAATGGATACAGCAAGTTGAAACTTCCGGTCAATTAGACGATGACCTTAAGTATTACTTGTCTGAGTCTTATCGTATTGTTGCTAGTGGTTTAAGTAAACGTAAACAACGAGAGTTGGGCATAGAACACCTATCTGAACCACGCACGTAAATGCTTCAAGGTAGATTTCGGCGTTGACGTAATACTTTTTAATCTTTATCGACAGGCCAGTAGCCCTATGGAAGATCCTGACGACGAGATTAATCAAGTTATATGCAACAGTAAATCACACACAAACGTAGAGGTAGCGCACAGAAACGAAAAAGGAGATATCGCGATTACGTAATCATTGATCTAGCCGATAGTGAGATAGAGATAAGAGGTCGATAATTCGTTGTCGGATCTAAATTAGAACTTTAAATCTAATTTCTAAGTAGTTGTTATCTCAGGAAGAGTTTTTGTGCTATGCGCCACTATATTAAATACATTATCCCTATTTTAATTCCTTTCATTATCCTCGTAATGCCGCTATCAGCGTTTCCATTTGAAGGCCTTACGATTATTCAACAACGCGTTATTGCGATCTTTTTATTGGCGGCATTGTGCTGGGTGTTCGAGCCCATCCCGATCTACGCGACGTCTGTTGTTATTATCGTTCTGCAATTGTTGATGTTGTCGGATAAAGGGCTGATCTTTTTAAGGTTTGAGCATGGGCAGGAACATTTTGGTGAGTTGTTAAAATACAGCGATATCATGGCGACATTCGCTAGCCCAATCATCATGCTGTTTTTGGGCGGTTTTTTCTTAGCGATGGCCGCCACTAAATATCGATTAGACGTAAACTTAGCTCGCGTGTTGTTGAAGCCATTTGGACAAGACCCAAAGTTTGTGATGCTCGGCTTAATGTTGATCACCGGTATCTTTTCGATGTTTATGTCTAACACGGCAACAACGGCAATGATGCTATCTATTTTAACGCCGGTACTGGCTGTGTTTGGCCCGAAAGACCCCGGTCGTATAGCGTTTGCGCTTTGTATCCCTGTTGCCGCTAACATCGGCGGAATTGGTACCCCGATCGGTACCCCCCCGAACGCTATCGCCCTTAAATATTTAGTTGGCGATAACCTCATTACGTTCGGTGAATGGATGGCGTTTGGTGTGCCGTTTGTCGTTATTATGATGGCGTTAGCGTGGTTTTTAATAGGCTTTATGTACAAAGCTGACCAAAAGAAAATCGAGCTAAGCATCAAAGGTAAATTCCTTAAAACGCCCAAAGCCATTGCGGTATACGTCACTTTTGCGCTGACCATCATTCTTTGGTTAATGGGCTCAAGCCATGGCATGAACTCTTATACCGTCGCTCTGATTCCTGTCGCTGTGTTCTCACTCACAGGGATCATCAATAAAGAAGACCTGAAGAAAATTTCTTGGGACGTACTGTGGCTTGTATCAGGTGGTATTGCACTTGGTTTAGCTCTCGATAAAACTGGCTTAGCAAGGCTCGTGGTACACAGCATTCCGTTTGATGCTTACTCACCCTATGTGGTGTTGTTCGGAGCGGCGTTCTTGTGTTTGGTAATGGCAAACTTTATGTCTCATACCGCAACGGCTAACTTGTTAATGCCAATTATGGCTGCATTGGGTTCGTCTATGGCTTCACTCACGCCACTAGGCGGTGAGTTAACGTTAATTCTGGTTGTGACTTTTGCCGCTTCATTAGGTATGTCGCTGCCAATCAGTACGCCACCGAATGCGTTGGCTCATGCCACGGGTCATGTGCAAAGTAATCAAATGGCCAGAATCGGTATTATTTTGGGTGTGGTTGGTGTGCTACTGAGTTTTGTTATGGTGTGGCTGCTACATTCAATTGGTCACATAGGATAACGATACGTGTATCAACAAAAGCTAGAAGCACTTATCGAGCGTTATTTTAATCAGACAGAACGTCGGGTGACGTGCCGTGCCGGTAACACCATTATTGAACAATCAGCGTTAAACACTCGTTTATATTATGTGTTTAGTGGAGAACTGGAAGGTTTTTATACCGAAGCGAATGCACCACGAGTACGCGTGTTTAGCGCGGGTAGTGGGGCTTTTATAGGCGTTCATAGCTTCTTTTCAGGTAATTGGACAGCATCTTCAACGGTTGTTGCTAAAACCGATGTTGAGTTAGCGTGGATCGATAAAGACACGCCTGCAGAAGATGAACGGAAATTTGGCCCTCTTACCGCACAGTTCACACCTGTGATTGTCAATGAGTTGTCGCGTCGTCAACGCCGCGCAACACAAGAAGCGATAGCGAAACAAAAAGCGCTAGAGAAGTTACATACTGCAGAGCAAATGACGACCTTGGGTCAATTAGCTGCAGGGATTGCTCATGAACTTAACAACGCTATTGGTGTAGTAAATAGTAAATCTGGTCGACTTGAAACGGTCATCATGGATCTGCTTGAAGAAGTGCATCCAGAAGCCAGTCAATTTTTCGATTTTGGGTTAATGCATGGTCAGAAAACGTCGTCGTCAGAAGCGCGAACACGTGGGCGACAATTTGAAAGAAAATATGGTTTAGACAAAAACATTGCACGCTCTCTTGCAAAGGCGATTCCAATTGACGCTTTATCTGCAACAGACGTTATTTCAAAACATTGGTTGAAAAACCCAGAAGAAGCGATTCGCTTTTGGCAGATGGGCTGTGATTTACATGATTTACGTTTGGCATCTAGACACACCGTTGGCATCGTAAAATCGGTTAAACAACTTGGCAGAGTTGATATTGACACCGAAGAAGCGGTTGATATTAACGACTCCATTAACCATGCCTTGTCGTTGTTACAAAGTGAGTTACGTAGAGTATCTGTGCGATTGAGCCCTGCAGATTTGCCGACTTTTAAAGGCTCGAAAACAGAGCTCGTTCAGATTTGGGTCAACATTGTAAAGAATGCTTGCGATGCAATGTCGAATTCAGACGATGCTGCAATAGAAATTCAAACCAGATTAAGTAAGAAAAGAATATTAGTTACGATCACGAATAACGGCCCTGAGATAGACGAGGCGACTCGTAGAAAGGTATTTCAGCCCAACTTCACCACTAAAAAAGGTGGTTTATCGTTTGGGTTGGGCTTGGGTTTATCAATCGTTAAGCGGATTGTGGCGGGTTATGGCGGAAGTATCATTGTGAAAAGTGATGCTTCTAAAACTGTATTTAGAATCAAGTTACCAGTAGAGGGTGAACATGGAGAAGCTTAATTTAATCTGTGTCGATGACCAGAGAGAAGTACTGAGCGCAGTGGTACAAGATTTAGAGCCGCTGGCGAGTTGGCTGAATATTGAAGATTGTGAATCAGCACAAGAAGTGCTTGATCTCATTGATGAACTTGACGCAGAAGGCGAACACATTACCGTCATCGTGTCTGATCATGTGATGCCAGGGAAAACGGGCGTGGAGTTACTCACTGAAGTGTTCCATGACAGCCGCTTTCCGAATACAAAGAAAATTCTTCTTACCGGGCAGGCCACTCACACCGATACCATCAATGCGATTAATGCAGCAGGCATCGACCGTTATTTTGAGAAGCCTTGGCAAGCAAGCACATTAGTTGAGTGCATTCGCACTCTTGTCACTGAGTACATATTTGATCAAGGGCTTGATTACACGGACTATCAGAATGATCTCGACCAGCAGGTTGTGTTGAGACGCTTGCGTTAGTCTCTTATGTTAGCGACTTACGCTAGTCACTTATGTCAGTCGCTTGAAATTGTATGCACCAGATAACCCTAGCGGATGCATTGTGTTTTCTTCAGGAACGATTCCCTGAACATATTACAGAGCTAAAATGCGTCGCAGGGTATCAGTGTCGTCTGTTAGAACAGTGAGTTGGAAGTATTAACAAGTATTCCTAACGTGCGGTATTTGGCGTTCGAAGTCAGATCGGTGCTTACAACGTAAAGGACTAGGCTTTTCACGGCTTACTGCGTAATAATGCATTCGCCCACAAGTGGGGGTTTATAGTCAGTAGGATTTGAAAATGAGTGAGATTGCTCGCTTTATATCTGGTGAAGCGCCGGATAAGTTTGGTCGAAATATAGAACAGTTGTTAGCTTACAATCACTTTTGGTTGGAGCATGACCATAAGTACATTCAAGTATTTTTCCCAATAGATGAGGGGACTAAGTTTAATCAACATGCACCGTTGGTTACTCAAGAAGATAGGGCGCTTTTTGCTAATTCAGAAGAGCTTCGCGCTGCTCATATACAAGTGCTTGACCTGATGCTTGAGTTTTGGGGCATGCAGCGAGAGGGTATCGAAATATCTTCGTTGTTACCGCTTAGCCCCGCAAATCATGTATGGCTTAAAAACCATGATCATAACCAACTAAGGTTAACGCGAGCTATTCGTAGTTTATATTTGTTAGGCAATGAGGAAGTTGCGACCAACTTATGTGGCTTCTTGATCGCATCAGCGAACGAAACCGGTTCTGTCTCTGATAAAACGGTGCAATATTGGCGTAATGCGTTAAATGGTTAGAAGTCCGCAATAGCCAGTGGGATTATCGACTTTCAGCACATGACAGTAGCAATAGATTTGATGGTCGTTGGCATTTAACCAATGGCCCGTGTAAAGGCACTTGGTTTATAGAAAAAGCCAATGACATGTAGGGCCGTAAACGCATTATATACTTGGAATAACTTAAACAATTTCCACACGCATGTGTACGATTTAGTTTAAAGATATAGATAGGAAAAACCATGAGGATTGTGATTTTTATCGTTACAGTGATTTTAGTTAAATCAATTGAAGCAAAGTTTGGGCACACCTATAACATCTTTTCAGATCCACTTGATATCAAGTTAGCCGCTCTTGATTTTGTCTTGTGGGTTTCAGTCTACTTTGGTTTATCTTTTGTTTATGAGAAGGGCAAAGGCATCCTGACTAAAATGGGTAAAGTTAAGAGTCCTTAATGGGAAAACTTGAACCCTATTAAGCGTAACGGAATATTGTTAGTGATTTGAACTAAGACCAAGAGACGGTTTGGAGAGGAATAGTTATGAATGGAAAAATTGTTCGATGGGTTGATGAGAGGGGGTTTGGATTCATCAACTCAGATGAATTAAAGGGCGATATTTTTGTTCATATATCCAAATTTCGAAAGGGTTATCGTTCTCCAAAAGTGGGAGATAGCGTTGAATTTCAACTATCACATAGTTCTTCTAAACTCAGCGCTTCGAGTGTTCAGTTAGTTGGTATAGAACCACTCAAATCCAATCCTTTATCACTTATTTTGTCTGCACTTATCGTTGGTCTTATAGGGGCAGCTTTTTATCTTTTTTTGTTAGAGCCAAAGTTAAATCCGGCATATGAGAGTATGGGTTTTAGCTGCCAAGGAAAAATGTACTGCAGTGAGATGTTATCTTGTGATGAAGCAAAGTTTTATTTGGCAAACTGTCCCAATGTGAAAATAGATGGTGATCGTGATGGTATTCCTTGCGAGAGTCAGTTCTGCAGTCACTATTGATGCCTGTTTACTAGTCATTCAAAATAGACAACTAAAAGGACATTACATGGAAATCAGAGTAGGGACATTACCTGATATTGCAGGCATCACCGATATCTTCAACTTTTATATTGAACATACCAATGCGCGCTTTGAAGAAGAGAAGTTGTCGTTGGAAAATCGCCAGCAGTGGTTTTCTCAATTTTCTAGTCAAAGTAAATATCAACTTTATGTCGCGACAGAAGGTGATGCGTTATTAGGCTTCGCGTGTTCTCAGCAATACCGGGTTATGTCGGCATTTGAAGATACCGCAGAGGTCACTATTTATCTTGCGACAGAAGCTCAAGGTAAAGGCTTAGGCTCTAAGCTTTATTCTCAGCTATTTGCATCGATTAGTGATTATGGTGTTCACCGCGTACTCTCAGGTGTTGCTTTACCTAATGAGGCTTCAATAGCACTTCATAAACGTTTTGGATTTCGAGAAGTCGGAGTGTTCAATGAATATGCGAAGAAAAACGGTCAATACATCAGTTCAATGTGGTTAGAGAAGGCGTTAACCAAGGAACCAGATTGATTAGGATGGTTTAAACACGATGCAATACTCTTGGTACTTAAATTACGTATTGCTCAATGTTTGATTTAGAAACAAAGGACACAATATGGAAGTAAGGTTAGTCAAAGGTTCCGATCCTAAGTTCGCTGAATCGATCACTAAAACGAATATGGCGAGTTACTACCAAGCTCGTGGCATCGCTTGGGGTCATAGTCAGTTTTTACGCAGCTGGGATGAACTGGATAACTATGAAGTTTATGTAGGGGATAGCCGTATTGGTGTTATCCGCTTCAGTTACAACTGTGATACAACGTTTCTTAGGGACTTGCAGATATTAGCTGAATATCAAGATAGAGGCTTTGGTTCTAAGTGTCTCGATTTAGCTATTGAACATGCGAACAATCAATCATCGGCTCAGTTAGTGTTGCGAGTGTTCAGTGAGAACCCCGCTATTAAGCTTTATCAATCAAAAGGTTTTACTCAGTTGTCTGAAGTGAAAGGACTCGTTGAAATGGAACTGATTTTAGGAAGAACTATGGACACCATTATCAAACAAGCAATCGAATTGCGAAAAGAAGAGAAGTACCAAGAGTCACGTGACTTGTTGGCAACGCTACTCACTGATGAAAATTATGCCGCGAAAGCGCACTTGCAGATCGCGTGGTCTTACGATAATCAAGGTAAAGAGCGACAGGCGATTGAGCATTATGTGCTATCTCTGTCTGGCGTGCTTTCTTCAGTAGAGCGTTTTGATGCGCTGTTCGGTTTGGCGAGTACTTATCGAAGCCTTGGTCTTTATGCAGAGGCTTTAGGCTATTTCGAACAGACTATGGCTGAATATCCTGACTCGATAGAGGTGAAACCTTTCTACGCAATGTGTTTGTACAATTTGGATCGCCATAAAGAGGCGACGTCGCTGTTACTTGAGCTTTTGGTATCTACGACTAATAGCGATGCGATTAAAGAGTACCAACGCGCGATCTCTTTATATGCTCAAGACTTAGATAAAACCTGGTAAGCCGCTGCTTATAAAGATCATGTACTAATATAGAAAAAGCCTAAGTATTAATAGGATACTTAGGCTTCAAGAATTCGGTTTTAGTTTGAGTTTAAACCGTTACTCTGAAAGTTCTTTACGAACGATCTCTGCGCCAGCGCTTAGCGCATTGAGCTTAGCTGAGGCAATTTCACGAGGAAGGGGAGCCATGCCGCAGTTGGTGCACGGGTAGAGCTTATCGGCATCAACATACTTCAGTGTTTCTCGTAGAGTGTCGGCAACTTCTTCCGGCGTTTCAATTGAATTGGTTGCAACATCGATAGCACCGACCATCACTTTCTTACCTCGAACGAGCTCAAGCAATTCAACCGGCACATGAGAGTTATGACACTCTAATGAGATGATATCGATATTCGACTGCTGAAGCTTAGGAAATACCTCTTCGTATTGGCGCCATTCGGTACCTAGTGTCTTTTTCCAATCCGTATTTGCTTTGATGCCATAGCCATAACAAATATGAACTGCAGTTTCACACTTAAGCCCTTCAATGGCTCTTTCTAAACAAGCAATACCCCAATCGTTCACGTCATCAAAAAATACGTTAAACGCAGGCTCATCGAACTGAATAATATCAACACCAGCCGCTTCTAACTCTTTTGCTTCTTCGTTAAGGATTTTTGCGAACTCCCATGCTAGCTTTTCACGGCTTTGGTAATGCGCGTCGTAAAGCGTATCTATCATGGTCATTGGCCCCGGTAGAGCCCACTTAATTGGTTGATCCGTTTGCTGGCGTAAGAACTTAGCATCTTCGACAAAAACCGACTTTTGACGAGAAACAGGGCCAACGACTGTTGGTACACTCGCATCGTAACGGTCGCGAATTTTAACGGTTTCACGCTTTTCAAAATCCACGCCATTCAGGTGTTCAATGAAGGTTGTTACAAAGTGCTGACGTGTCTGTTCGCCGTCACTCACAATATCAATACCGGCTTGTTGCTGGTCTTGAAGAGAGACACGTAGCGCGTCTTGTTTGCCGTCGGTTAATTCGTCGCCTTCCAGTTTCCATGGAGACCAAAGTGTCTCTGGCTGTGCTAGCCAAGATGGCTTAGGTAAGCTGCCTGCTGTTGAAGTCGGTAATAATGTTTTCATAACGTATACTGCCTATCCTTGGTGATTTAAGAGCGCAATTGCTCGATTAAAGCGCGTAGTTGGCAGACCAGTTCTCTAGAACTGACTGGTATGGCTTAATGAAAGTCTCTTCTGCGAATTTACCTTGTTCGATAGCTAATTTGCTTCGTTCTTCTCGGTCATACACGATTTGAGTTAGCGAGTGATCCAAGTTTTTCAAGTTTGGTTGGTAGCAGTTACCTGCAACCGCATTCGCGTTGTAAATCTCAGGACGGTAGATTTTTTGGAATGTACCCATGGTGCTGATGGTGCTGATAAGCTCTAGGTTTGAGTAATCGTTCAGTAGATCACCAAAGAAATAGAAAGCTAGAGGTGCAACACTGTTTGGCGGCATGAAGTAACGAACCTGTAACCCCATCTTCTTAAAATATTGTTCAGTTAAAGAAGACTCATTCGGTTGGTATTCAAAACCTAATACTGGGTGTTGGTTTTCAGTGCGGTAATAGGTTTTATTATCTGACACGCTTAAGCAAATAACAGGTGGCTTATTAAAGTTCTTTTTGTAAGCGTCAGAGTTAACGAAATATTTAAAAAGCTTGCCGTGCAAATCACCAAAATCTTCTGGAATGCTGAATTTATCTTGGCCTTTATTATGATCCAATAGACGTACGCTAAAGTCATAATCTCGAACATAAGAAGAGAAGTTATTTCCGATAATGCCTTCAATACGCTCGTTGGTTTTACGGTCTAGAATATTGGTTTTCAGTACTTCAATGGAAGGGAATGCTTCGCCGTTGCTTTCAATGTCCATATCAACAGAAATGATTTCAAGCTCTACAGAATAACGGTCGCCTTTTGGGTTGTCCCAGTGTGCTAATGCGTTGAAACTGTTGTCAATCATCTGCAGTGCATTGCGCAAGTTTGCTTGGCGGCTGTCACCACGCGCCAAGTTAGCGAAGTTGGTGGTGATACGTGTGCTGTCCGCAGGTTGATAGTTCTCGTCGAGGCTAATGCTCTTAATTGTAAAATTAAATTCTGTATTCATGTTGATCTGATATCCCAATCTGTTGTCTGACTTTCTCGGTCTTTAGAATTAAAATTGCTTTTATTTTTGCTTGTGACCGGATTAATAGTTGAAGGCAATACTGTATGAAAAATTAATACGGTATTAAGTTAATCGCTTGGTATTTTTATACTTGGTTCGATAAATGATTAACAATGGTATTCTTTCACAATCAACATGAGGAATATTCATGATCTATTATGTTTGAAAATATTAGGTGGTGTCAGTTATATTAATTGGCTTGATGGAAATATAACCACATTAATAGTGTGTTATTTAAGATAATTAATTTAATTAAGAGATGGACGAAATGAGTGAGTTGCTGTTGTTGATTTTATACTGTGCATTATTAGGCAGTGGTGTTGGTTTTCTTGCCGGGCTTTTGGGGATTGGCGGGGGGCTTATCATTGTACCTGTGTTAAGCAGTATTTTACTTCACTTAGAAGTTTTACCTGCTGACCAAGTGGTCGTTGCAGCGATTGCGACTTCTTTGGCATCAATCTTGTTTACCTCAACTTCTTCTGCGCTTGCTCACCACAAAAATGGCAACGTGCCTTGGGATTTGGCACCTTGGATCATGTTGGGTGTTGCTCTGGGTGCATTGATTAGTGGCTTTATGGCGGCTCTTTTACCGGAAAAAGTGGTTCGTATTGTGTTTGCCGTGAGTGTGGTTCTTATTGCGATCAAGATGTTCTTAAGCAGCAAAAATGACGCGCCTAAAGAACGAAAGCTACCGAACAAGGGCGTACTAACGGTTCTTACAACTATTACGGGCGGCTTGTCAGCCATGATAGGCATTGGTGGTGGGGCATTGCTGGTTCCACTATTGACGTTCTTCTCTGTCGATATGAAAAAGGCCATTGGTTGTGCGTCGGCTTGTGGCATTGTGATCGCATTATTTGGGTCTATCGGTTATATCACCTCGGGCAGCAGCCACTTTGCTCTAACAGAAGGTTTTGCTGGCTTTGTTTATTTGCCTGCGCTGCTAGGCATCGTGTGCACATCTTGGTTTACAGCTCCGCTAGGCGCAAAAGCAACTAACCATTTACCGGTTCCAACGATTAAGAAGATCTTCTCAGTACTGTTGGTGGTTATCGCAGCAAGTATGGTTGCTCGTTAATTAAAGAATTCAGTAACCTGTAACTGATTCAGTTTCTTTATTCATTAGACATTTAGGTGCGAAAAAATGCATGTAAATGTCTAATTGCGATCTGAGCCCTTCAATAACATGAGTTACTCCTTTTAATGCGTCATAGTTCATAATAAGGTTGTTCGCGTTTAATAAATATTCAAATGTGGTCAAGTACTTATCTAAAGGAGCGAGTGATGGCACGAGAAATTTCATTTAAGGGCAACGGCCCACGTTGGAACGTGGCTCTATCAATGATAATAAGTTACGTGATCGCATCTTTAGCTATCAACTTGTTTTATCAGACTGAGATCCAGTTTTTCCCTTTTGTTACTTCTATCTTAATCATGATCGCTGTCTATGCTTTGGTCTCCAAGTTCACCCGAAGACATTTATCTTTAGTTGGTGAAGACATACATCTACATGACGTTAAAGCGAACTTAGTGATCAAAAACTCTGTCTTTTCTCGTCAGTATATTCAGGTTAAATCACTGACTAAAACTGGCTATTACAAAGTGAATGTTCACAAAGGACAGGTTGATAAATCTGATTGGGAAATGCTGTTAAGCAAGGCCACACAGCAAAACGTTTAACGCTAACTCTTCATGGAATTCATTAATGTCAGGGTGTTTTATCAACAGTATTATCTTGATAAAACATTGTTATTTAACCCAATTCACTGCTATAGCTAAATGTATCTTGTTTGATTCAACGGAATGCTATCAATGAGTGATTTATGGATCCTTTAACGCAGGGCGTGTTAGGCGCTTCTTTGGCACAGTCAGCAAGCAAAAAACAACATTTGGCTGTTGCAGGTGTATTAGGGCTACTTTCTGGATTGGCTCCAGATCTAGATGCACTGATTAAGTCTCAAAGTGATCCTTTGTTGGCTTTGGAATTTCATCGACAATTTACTCATTCACTCTTCTTTATCCCCATTGGCAGTTTGATCTGTGCCTTTGTTCTACATCATCTGATTGCAAAAAGGCGCGGGCTTACTTTCAAGCAAAGCTGGCTGTTTTGCGCTCTGGGTTATGGCACTCATGCACTGTTAGACGCTTGTACCACTTATGGCACGCAGTTACTTTGGCCTTTGACTAATGCGCGTTTTGCTTGGAATACCATATCAATCATCGATCCTGTTTATACGCTGCCCATCTTAGTTTTGCTTGTGTTTGCAACGTTGAAACGAGCACCTTGGCTAGCACGTGTTGCGTTTGCTTGGGCTCTAATTTATCCAACATTAGGGATGATACAAAGAGATAGGGCAGAGGCGATTGGGTGGCAATTAGCGGAACAAAGACAACATACGCCGATTCGATTAGAGGCAAAACCAAGCTTTGCGAATATCTTAGTTTGGAAAGTGGTGTACGAAACAGAGGCTCATTATCATGTAGACGCAGTGCGGGTTGGTACATCGGTAAACGTATATCCAGGAGAGTCGGTCGCTAAGCTGAACGTTAGCAGGGACTTACCTTGGCTTGACTTGGATTCTCAACAAGCCAAAGATATTGAACGCTTCCGCTGGTTCTCTAATGGTTATATTGCTCAGGACCCAACGGACGAGTTGCGTATTATCGACGTCCGATACTCAATTGTACCGAATCAAATGAAAGCACTTTGGAGCATCAAGTTATCAAAATCTGTTGATACCAATTCGCATATAAAATACGAAACTCATCGAGACAACACCCCAGAGTCGAGACAGATCTTCTTCGATATGCTCACTGGCGATAAATGATCTAGTTCTAAACAGTAAAAAGGCTGAGTCAGATAACCTGCTCAGCCTTTTTTATTCGTTTGTTTAACAGGTCGATGTTGCATCGCTTACATCACATATATTAATAAAACTGATAGTGCTTACATTTATAAGTGTGATTTATGTCTCTATCCATCTTTTGAATACTTTCTAAGCTTAGTTGGTTTTTTATCTAATTAAACAGAAGGTTATATGATAAATAGAATAATAACACTAAGTGGCGTTGCATTACTTTGTTCAGCGAGTGCGCATGCGCAAATGCAAAATGGAAGTTTCGAAAGCTGGGAAGGAAACGTACCATCTGGATGGAGTGTGATTGACTCCGGCATTGCAGTTTCACCCTCTAACGTACCTGTTAATAACGGCAGTTTCTCTGCGCAAGTAACAGTGAATACAGGCACTCAAAGTAATACCGATTTTCTGCAAACGATACGTGTTGAACAAGGGAAAACTTATGATTTCTCTGTCGATGTTTACCATACGGAAGGCAACGTGAAAGCTCGCCTTTTTGTTGATGGCTATTTAGGCTACTCGAATAATGGTTTAACGAATCAGTGGCAAGCATTGACTCACTTGTACAGCGCTACGAGCACTAAAGATATCGTTGTGGGCGTACGATTTTATGATGATGCAGGTTTTGATGGTTCGGAAGTGGTGTATTTAGATAACTTTCAGCCGACGGAGACTCCACCCACACAAAGCTGCAATGACACAAGTGCCGCACTCACGCTAGTGACGGATAACTATGGTTCTGAAACCAGTTGGTCTCTCAAAAACTCAGTTTCTCAAACTCTTTATTCTGGTTCAGACTATCAAAATAACACCATCAATGAAGTGGAAATGTGTTTAGCGGATGGTAGCTACATCCTAGAAGTCTTAGACTCTTATGGAGATGGAATGTGCTGCAGTGTGGGGAATGGTTCATACAGTTTATCGGTAAACGGAACCGTTGTGGCATCTGGTGGTGATTTCCAAGCAAGTCAGAGTACAGAATTTACAATTGGTGGTTCAACTACACCACCAACTGAACCACCAGTTTTAGGTGAGTATTATAAAGACGCTGAAGGCAAAGTGGGCTTTGCGTTAAAAACGGCCTTATATCAAATTATTGATAATCATAGCAGTCAGGGTTACACCGCTATTTGGACGTTGGTGTCTGAGGCTGACCTAGACGCATACTATGACACTGATGGGTCGATTCTCGATATGTATTCGGAGAAACCTTCAGGCTCTGATTCAATCCAATTTACTAAGGTGGCCGATCAATGTGGTCAATACAGCAAAGAAGGTGATTGCTACAACCGTGAGCACTCATTCCCGAAAAGCTGGTTTGGAGGGAAAGTCGAGCCAATGAACTCTGACGGTCACCATTTATTTGCCACTGACGGCTACGTTAACTCGAAACGTAGTAATTGGCCATTTGGTGAGGTGAGTAGCGCGACATACACATCAAGCAATGGTTCTAAGTTAGGCAGCGCAGCGAACTCTCTTGGTTATGTGGGTACGGTGTTTGAGCCAATTGATGAGTTTAAAGGTGATTTCGCAAGAGCATATTTCTACATGGCAACACGTTATGAAAATGAAATCGCTAATTGGGAAGGGAACTCTACAAGCTCTGATGCCGTTCTGGATGGAACCAATACAACCGTTTTTGAACCTTGGCTACTTACTATGCTAAAGCGTTGGCATTCTGAAGACCCAGTAAGCCAAAAAGAAATCGACCGAAATAAGGCGGTACATGATTTTCAAGGGAATCGTAATCCGTTTATTGACCATCCAGAGTTTGTAAGCCAAATCTGGGGAAACTAGTCGGAATATAACCACCATGACAATGGCTTCATGATTATTGAATTGAGCCCAACCCTTTGTTTGGGCTTTTTTATTGAGGGGCATTAGAGAGCATGATTTTAAATATTTGAAAAAGCATATTGTCAGAAGACCCGTATACTTGTCAGTGGTCTGCACCATCAATACTAGACGCTACGTTAAGCGACTTTCCATACCTTTAGTTATCTCTGAATTGTTAATTTAGGGGAAGCTGTAGATCATTTATGCCCAAAAGTGAGCCAGAGAGGGATTGAACTCAGTTTTAAACCCTGCAACTTGCCTTACTTTTCCTCATGCCTAGAGATCCAACAATGTAGCTAAATTTTCTAATCCACAACAGACTGATCTTAAATCACAGTTACGCACGAATATGTTGTTCAACTATTTCTCGGCTACTGAATAGTAGAGAACTAAAGGGAAGTTTTTGATTGATAACGTGCCTTGAATCGGAAGCAATGTGTGCTGGCACGTTATTAAAATGTTATATTTCTTATCTCTGGTATGATTTGCAATCTTCACTTTTTAGTATAAATTGCACTTTAATAATTTATAACTATATGAAATTAACATGAATCAAGAAGCCTCAATTGCTGGACAAGCGGTTTACTCGAAGAAAGTACTATCAATATACGATTTCTGGGTTTTAGGAGTATCAAATAACTATTTTTGGAAATGCCCAACTAGACTTATTAGTGAGCAATTTTCAATGTTAGTTTCATCTAATCATTTAGATGTTGGCGTTGGCTCAGGTTATTACCTTAAGAATTACCTACCACAAACAACAAAACGTATCGCTTTGCTAGATTTGAATGAAAATAGTCTTGATACAACCTCAAAAGCAATTAGTCATTTTCAACCTGAAGTTTACTGTGGGGATGTACTTGAGCCTCTTGAATTAAGTATCGAAAAATTTGACTCAATTAGTGTTAATTATTTACTTCATTGTTTGCCTGGAAATTTAATTGGTAAAGGCATTATGTTTAAGCATTTAAAAAGCTATATGAACGAAGGTGGGGTTTTGTTTGGTAGTACAATTTTAGGTAAGGGTACGAAACTGAATTTTTTCGCTAAAAAATTGATGGGTGTTTACAATAAGAAAGGCATATTTAGTAATAACAACGATGATTTAGACTCATTGGTGACATCGTTAAATGAACACTTTACTGATGTAAAAGTGGAAGTTATAGGGTGTGTTGCATTGTTCTCAGGTAAAAAAATATAACAAATGATCTGCTCCAGTGATACTGGACACTCACGTAAGCGAATTTTTCCATACTTTCAATAATTCATGCTTTGCTATATTAGCAAAAGACGCAACTCGGAATTGTCCAATTCCGCGCTAGCAGGTACCAGGATATTCCGTGATTGTTAGGTTCGATGAAGGGATAAATCTTCAAATCAACCTAAGTATGTTTTGAAAATGTGATTAAAAAGGCTGAATCAATAAATTGATCAGCCTCTATCGATTTATTCCATTAAAGGTAGCGGCTTCTTAAATGATCTTTGAAGTATTGCGCATTCAAGGTTTCACCCGTTGCGCCTTTCACCAAATCGTCGGTGCTCAGCAGGCTGCCCTTGCTCCAAATGTTCGATTCTAACCAAGTGAAGATAGGTGATAGGTCACCACTTTCAATTACTGAGTTCACATCCACCGTTTTCTTCATTGAAGCCATGAACTGAGCCGCGTACATCGCACCTAGTGTGTAAGATGGGAAGTAACCGAATGCGCCGTCTGTCCAGTGGATGTCTTGCATACAGCCGTTAGTGAAGTTGCCTTGAGTGCTTAAACCAAGGTAAGACTGCATCTTAGTATTCCATAGTTCTGGCACATCGGTGTGTTTGATCTTACCGTTGATCAAGTCACGCTCAATTTCGTAACGTAAGATAACGTGTGCAGGGTAGGTGAGCTCATCAGCATCCACACGGATGAAATCTTTCTTCACGCGAGTGTAGATCTTCTGGAAGTTCTCTTTTTCAAACTCTGAGCCAGAGAATTGCTGCCCCGCCAAGTTTGCTAAGTGTCCAATGAACGGGTCACTGCGGCCGACTTGCATCTCGAAGAACAGAGATTGAGATTCGTGGATACCCATAGAGCGCGCTTCGCCCGCCGGTTGGCCTGCTAGGTGTTTTGGTAAGCCTTGTTCGTAACGCGCGTGCCCTGTTTCATGCACTATACCCATTAAGCTTTGAACGAACTCCGCTTCGTCGTATCGGGTTGTGATACGCACGTCTGAAGGCACGCCGCCACAGAATGGGTGAACACTTTCATCTAATCGGCCGTGTTCAAAATCGAACTGAAGCAGCTTCATCACTTCTAAACCAAGTGCTTTCTGTTTCTCGGTCGAATAGATGCCAGATGGCGCATTAAATTGCTCGCTCGATTGCTTTTCGATCACTTCGTCAATCAGGTTCGGTAGCCAAGCCTTAACGTCGGCAAACAAGGAATCAAGCGAAGCAGAGCTGGTGCCCGGCTCGTAGATATCCAGCATTGCATCATAAGGCGTTAGATTCGCCGCGTCAGCACGGATCTGCGCTTCTTCGCGAGACAGTTCAACCACTTCACGCCAGTTCTTTTCGAATCCAACCCAGTCGTTGTTACCACGTTGGCTACGCCATGCATGTTCACACTTAGAACCGGCTAGAGATTTCGCTTCCACCAATTTTTCTGGAAGTAGGTTAGCTTGTTGCCATTGGCGTTTAATTTCACGCAGAGATGATTGTTGTTCGTTGTTCAGCGCTTCGTTTTCAGCGTCTGCAATCCAATCTCCAAGTTGTGGTTGCGTCATCAACCCGTGAATATGAACCGAAAGCTCGGCCATCGCTTCACTACGCGCTTGGTTACCACCGGCAGGCATCATTGAAGCTTGGTCCCAACCACAAATCGAGGCTAGGTGTTGAAAGCGTGAACATTTTTGAGAGTGCTCGACTAGTTTTTTGAATGCGCTCATTTGACTACTCTTAATTTGGTTTCTGTAAATGATCCTTAGGACAGCGTCAGCGTTAAGGTTCATCTCTCATGTACTTTGATTATGGCTCTACTTTAAAAGACGCTGACCTTCGGAGTCGAAGATATAGCGAGAAAAGCATGAGGCGGTACGATGCCTTGAATTTACTATTTCTTAACAAATTAAACTGTTCTATTGTGCACAAAATCAGTGACTTGTATAGCTGGTGGTAATTGTTGCTTGCGAATTGTTCAGATACACGGTATTGATGATAGATCGCTGAACAACAATGACAATAATATGGATATTTTGAACTTTGAGGCATTTTTAATTGCCATTACTATTTTAACGCTAACGCCGGGTTTAGATACGGCTTTGGTGATTCGCAATACGAGCCGTTCTGGCTTATCTGACGGCGTGATGACCAGCTTTGGTATTTGTAGCGGCTTGTATGTACACGCGTTTTTCTTTGCTGTGGGTATTTCTGCAATCCTCGCCCAGTCAGCTGAACTCTTTCAAGCCGTTAAGATGGTAGGTGCGGTTTACCTGATCTGGCTTGGCTTAAGCAGTTTACGAGCTTTGATGAAAAACGGCGGCGGTTTGAAGGTGGGTGAACAAGCTCAGCAAGCATACAGTGCTAAGCGTTCTTTGCGTGAAGGCTTTTTATCTAATGTGCTGAACCCAAAAACGGCAGTTTTCTATTTGGCCTTTTTACCTCAGTTCGTCAACCCTGAAGGTTCGCCTTTATTGCAATCTATGTTGATGGCTTCGGTACACTTTATGATTGCGATGGTGTGGCAATGCGGTTTGGCAGGGGCACTTAACTCGGCTAAAAACTTGCTTAAGAATGCGAGCTTTATGAAGTGGATGGAAGGCGTGACGGGCATGGTGCTGGTGGGGCTGGGTGTGAAGCTTTTAATGGAAGAACCTAGCTAAGTCATAGTGACTTAGTTTATTGGAATCTAAATCACTGGCACATAGCCATTAGTTTTATAATAAAACGCCCGCACATCATTGCGGGCGTTTTTGATCGCTCAATTCTTATTATGCTTTAACTGCTTCGCAATCCTTTGAGGAAGTTAACGGTTTGAAGAATAGCTTGGTTTCTTCGATAACAACATGGCGCAGTAAGATAAGCCCAATTAGGTTCGGAATTGCCATTAGGCCGTTCACGATATCCGCCATTATCCAGATCATGTCGAGCTTTAAGAATGCACCAGAAGCAACCAAGGCGATGAAGATAATCTTGTAAGGCAATACTGCTTTGGTACCCAGCAAGAAAACAACACAGCGCTCACCGTAGTAGTTCCAACCTAAAATTGTTGTAAACGCAAAGAAGATTAAGCCAACAGAAACCAACATAGGGCCAAGGGTGTCTGCATTCAAACCAACAGCGAACGCGTGAGTGGTCATCGCAGCGCCAGAAAGGTCCGTCTGCCAAGCGCCTGTTAAGATAAGTGCCAGACCTGTCATCGTACAGATGATGATGGTATCGAAGAAGGTGCCTGTCATAGAGACAAGTCCTTGCTTCACACATGAGTCTGTTTTAGCCGCTGCTGCAGCCATTGGTGCGCTACCTAAGCCAGATTCGTTCGAGAACACACCACGAGCGATACCTGATTGGATAGCAAGCATGATGCTCGCGCCAAAGAAACCACCGGTTGCTGCCGTGTTGGTAAACGCAGAAGTCACAACAAGGGTAATGGCATTCAGTAGTTGGTCTGCATTTGAAATCAGAACGCTTAAACACGCGACGACGTACATCACCGCCATCGTAGGAACGACTTTCCCTGCTACTTTAGCGATAGATTGAATACCACCAAGGGTTACAACCGCCACAAGGATCGTGAGGACAACCGCTGACATTTCACGTGATGCGCCAAATGAGATTTGAGTTGCGTCTAAAATTGCGTTTACTTGTGGGAAGGTACCGATACCGAAGCAAGCAACACCGAGCGCGAAGACAGCGAACATGACCGCTAAGATTCGTGAGCCGACACCGTATTGCAGGTAGTACATTGGGCCGCCAACCATTTCGCCATTGCTATCGGTTCTGCGGTATTTAACGGCAAGTAGACATTCTGCGTATTTGGTCGCCATACCAAATACAGCGGCAAGCCACATCCAGAATAGGGCGCCAGGACCACCAATCTTGATTGCGGTCGCTACGCCTACAATATTGCCTGTACCAATCGTTGCGGAAAGCGCTGTACACAAAGCGGCGAAGCTTGATACGTCACCCGTACCGGATTTGTCTTTGGTGAACACCATTTTTAGCGCGGTTGGAAGGTGTCTAAACTGGAGTAAGCCTAAGCGAAAAGTAAAATAGATACCTGTCCCCACTAACAGAATAAGCAGTGGTGGTCCCCAAACGAATTGATTGATGGTTTGTAGTGTAGCTTGTAGTTGGTTCATAGATTCCCCTTAATAAATATAAAATTTAAGGAGAAGAGGGAAGGCAGTGCAGATCACAGGGATCGGGAGCACTACTTAATACATACGGATTTCTAGATAGAATTCTTTTGTTAATTAAGGCTGTTGCTTTCCACTCCTCTGTCCTTTTGCCTGAGAGTTTCACTTAGCGAATCACTTATAGATAAGTAACGGGCACTAAGCTTGCTCCTTCGGCGACCGCTTGCTACAAAAAAAGTAGTACGGTTCTCTCCAGAGGTTCCTCCAACGACAGTCCTCACTTTTCTGGATTTCTCCAGCATAAAGCACCTGAAAGATTTACTTCTTCGGCGGGTTGATCTAACTAAATGTTAAAATTTAGTTAAAAACCACTCTCCTGCAGTCTTCATCGGAACAATTACCTAAATAATTAGGTAATCTGTAGGCGTATCCTAGATCATATAAAATGTGATGTCAGCTACAAAATATCTGTTTGCTTAAATGTTGTTCAATTAAATGATCAAACAACGAGTCTCTGACGTAACTTGCTTATTTAAATGGTATAAAATAGAGAAACAAGGAGGAGTTATGACTCGATTAATAGCGATTGTTTTTTTATTGGCTTTGGCATTTGTGCTGTTTCGTTACCGGACAAACGAAAAACTGCAAAAATGGGTAGTGATAGTTATCGTTAGCAGCTTCCTTTTGTATACTGCCAGCCTGATGATTTCGGAGTTAACTCGTTAAGTCTGTCTGTGAGCAGATAGGATAAACGTGTTAGCAAAGCTCAAGTGCTTCTGGCTTGGGCAATAGGTTTAACTGAGCTTAAAGTATCAGTATCAGTATCAGTATCAGTGACCGTGTAACGTTAAACAAATTTTTGGGAGTACCCGCTAGTGAACCAGCAATCTGGACAAGGCGAACAAGATGAAGTGGTTGTTATTGAGGAACGCGATAAACGTAGTCAGCTCTATATCGGCATTGCTGCGGTTATCGGTTTGGCGTTAGGCGGCTTAATCGGATCTACAGTCACGGCTTCGAAGTGGGAATCCACTTATCAGGTACTAGAAACTCGTTATCAAGAACTGCGTGATAGTAAAACTCAGTTGGTGACATCAGTTGAAGAGAAAGTGGCAAAAGTTGATACCGAAATTGATGCGAAAGTAGAAGCTGCTCTAGTGAAACAGGCAGAAGATCATCAAAAAGAACTCCAAGACTTAGCGAAACAATCTGCAGTTTTAGAGAAAGCAAACTACTCGTTAGAGCAGCAGTTAAACGAACAGAAGCAAACGTTAGAACAAACTCAACAAAACAATCAAAAGTTGAGCCGTCAAGCTGATATGCAGTCGACCCTTTTTGAACGTTCGCGTGAGCTTTTCCGCAAAGAATTACAGATATCTCAAGAGCTTGAAAAACTCGAGAAAGAAAGAGATGACATCGAACAGAATCTTGGTTCTTTGAAGAAAGCGTGTGATGTTTTCTTAGATGGTACGTCATGGGATACAAAATCTGACGCCTGTGAGAAACAGGATAATGCCAATTCCCGCTTAAGTGACATCAGACAAATGATTGAAGTTCACACCATGGATATCAAGCAGATCAAGACTCTCACTGAAGAGATGGGTCTATAAGCTGAGCGCTTAATATATCACGACTGCTTGCAGTAAGAATTTAAACGCCCACATCGCACACGTGATGTGGGCGTTTTGCGTTCTTCACCCGCTAAATGGCTAAGATGCGCTTTACATTGTTATTTCTGAAATTAGTGATTAGATACGTAAAATTGATCTTGATATGTGCTTTGTTGGATAGTTGGTGACTTTGCACGCATATTTACACGCCAGAAAATTAGCATAATTGTTATGTTCTAGGATGAATATGTGGTTTGTTGCCACTCGGTGATTAGACTATCTCAAAGGACAAAGGACAAAGGACAAAGGACAAAGGACAAAGGATGGAGCGATGCCTGAATATCTGTGCGAGACTTGTACCGTAGCTTATTGCTTTGATGATTGTAATTCGGCATTGGCGCAACGAGAAATGGTTGAAGTAGAAGAAGCCTTGGATCGTAAACCAGTAAGCCAAGATCCTGAACGGCTTAAACAAGAAAATTCAAACATAAAAAATCCCCACAAGCTTAGCTGGTAGGGATTTGGATAAGTTGCAGTACTGTTCTCGCTTTCTCAAGCAAAGGGTCTTACAAAAATTTTTAGAACAGTGTTATTCGACAATAAATTATTGACGAGTCACTATTTTTCGTAAGTTTTGATTTCGCCAGATTTAACGCGAGCAACAAATGATTGCAGTTCTTTCTTCACAACAGGCATTAGGAAGTACAGGCCTAGAATGTTGAAGATAGACATCGCAAAGATAGCTGCGTCAGAGAAGTCGATTACCGCGCCAAACTGAATCGTCGCACCGATAACAACAAACACACAAAACATCACTTTAAAAATCAGTTCCGTTGTTTTGCCTTCACCAAATAGGTAAGTCCACGCTTTAAGACCGTAGTACGACCAAGAGATCATGGTAGAAAACGCGAACATGATTACCGCTAGAGCGAGTGTGTATTTGAACACTTCTGCCGTTTCAGTAAACGATGCAGCAGTAAGCGTTACACCCGTTAAGCCAGAACCATCGAATGGACCTGTATTTAGACCAGCGATAGTGATAACCAAGGCTGTCATTGTACAAATGATGACTGTATCAACGAACGGTTCTAATAGTGATACTAGACCTTCAGTGATTGGCTCTTTTGTTTTAACCGCTGAGTGAGCGATAGCTGCTGAACCTACACCTGCTTCGTTTGAGAACGTTGCACGTTTTAGACCTTGGATTAAGGCACCAATGAATCCACCAACCACACCTTCGCCAGTAAACGCACCTGTAAAGATTGCACTGAACGCAGGACCCACTTGATCAAGATTAGAACCGATAACAATCAGAGCCATACCGATATACAGAGCAGCCATCCAAGGAACAACTTTTTCCGTTACCGATGCGATAGAAGGCATACCACCAACAATCACAGAGAAAACTAAAGCGGCGAGTACAAGGCCTGTGATGACACCGTATTCACTTGGTACATCGAATGCGTAAGTTAACATGGCATGTGCTTGGTTAGCTTGGAACATGTTACCGCCGCCCAATGCGCCTAAAATACACATTAATGCAAAACCAATAGCAAGGGCTTTACCTAGTCCACCCAACCCTCTTTCACCAAGACCTTGGCTTAGGTAGTACATGGGACCACCGGAAACGACACCTGAAGGTAGGATAGTTCGGTATTTCACACCTAAGGTACACTCACAGAACTTAGACGCCATACCCAGAAGACCACACAAGATCATCCAGAATGTTGCACCAGGACCACCAATTGCGAGTGCAGCACCCACACCGGCAATATTACCAAGCCCAACAGTTCCAGAAAGCGCGGTTGTTAACGCTTGAAAGTGAGAAACTTCCCCTTCGTGTTTGGAGTTAGGGTCTGTGTACTTACCTTTAATAATGTCTATGGCCATCCCGACACGTTTAAATTGAACAAAGCCAAAGTAAACAGTAAAGATGATCGCAGCGAGCAGTAACCAGCCAACAATAATTGGGAAGTTTGCTTCACCTACCGGTACGCTTTTAAATATCAGTCCAACGAACCAACCTGTATATTCGTTGAAAAAACCATCAACACTTTGACTTAAGTTACTGATAGCTTGATTAAATGATCCTTCTTCTGCAAATGCACTGGAACTAAATAATAATATAAACCCAAAAAATAATTCACGTATGTTTTTCATGGTTTTCCCTGTCTTTTTATTAAATTATGTTTGTTGCTGTTGTGTTTTTTCTATTTGATTTTTTACATTTCAGCGACTTATTTATTGCAATTCGACGGCAACATAAACGGCTGTAGCTAGGTCGAAAAATGAAATAAATATAAGTACTGATCTTGCTTTATATGGATATCCTTTTGGTATGTGCACCAATTAGACTATGGCATTCGGCCTGCCAAGTCATACCGATAATCCTATACACAAAAATAATACCTTCAAAGATTTTTTTACAATAAATTTACAATTATTCGGGTTTTGTCATTGTTTGGGAATAAGCAGGTATTTTTTAGGTTAGAAAGGTATATGTAGTAGCTGTTATAGCATGAACTAAGGTGAATGATAGTGGAGGTGCATAGGGAAGTCGGTGAGTTTAATGTTCAATATGTTTTGGGGAGGTGTTTAAACAATTGATAGCTGAAGATGTAATCAAGCTAAAAGACATTAAAAAAGCCCTTTATCAGAGCTTTGTTAATGGTTTCAATGAGCGTGAGGTTTAGCGCATGACGAATAGAGAATAGAGTTAAACAGAGCCAATGATACGTTTACTCGATTTGTGGTAAAGCTTAAGTGCGAGTAACGAGCCCCATAGAGCGACTTGTATCCATAGCAATGTCCATTGAGACGCTACTTCTTGCCAAGATGCACCCATCTGATTGAGCGCTAAAAAACCTTGGATAGCGGGTGTGCTTGGGAATAACTGTGACAGCAGTACTAACCATTCAGGCATCATTTCAACAGGCCAGATAAAACCTGAAGAGAAGATCAGCGGCATTGAACTGATTAACACCACAACCGTGACTAACTCTCTTCTTGGCACTAGCTCACCAATAAAAATCCCGATCAAACAACTAGCCAATAAGAAGGGTAGCAGTAAGGTCAAAATGTTTGTTATGGAGGCAAGTAGGTTAATGCCATACATCGAAAAGCTCGCGCCGAAGTAGTACATCGACAACACGTAATATATGCCGACTAAGGTACAGCAGCGAGCAAGTATCAGTTTCGCTGGAGAGGTCTTACTCCAATAGCCAAACGTCGATTGAGCGTTTTGGGTCGCGCCAACTAAACCAGAAGCCATGGCTAAGGTTTGTTGCAGGATCAACACAAAGACGGCTGGAACCACGTAATCAATGTAGCCCATGCGACTATTGAAGGTTGGTTTTAGGTTCAAGCTGAATGCACTGTAGCCTTTGGCTGCGGATTCTAACGGCACACCTTCAACTAACAAGTGACTGACTTTAACTTGTGCAGCTAACGTGCCGCCTGCCTTGGCAAGCCCTTCAACAATGGTTCCGTAGACTAAGAAGTAAGATGCATCACCGGCGTAAGAAAGCGTAGGGCTCTTACCTAGGAGCAAGTCTTTATAGAAGTTCTCTGGGATGACGAGGAACCCACCAATCTCTTGATTAAGAACAGCTTGCTTAGCATCGGCAATGGTGGAGTCACGGCGTACCAAGTCAATTTGAGATGTGGCATCTACCATTCTTTCTAACTGGTAGCTGCTTTGGCTCTTATCCAAGTTCACAACGGAAGCTTTAAGCTGTTGAGGAACTTGGTTTACGTAAGGCAACGGATACAAGAATGAATAGAAGAACACACCACCAAATACCGTAAGAAGTACAACAGGGTTGCGCAGTACCGCTAACAGTTCTTGCTTGAGTAGTTGAGTAAAGCTCATCGTTTTACTCCTTGTTGTGCTGATGTATCTGGCTGTGCTGATGATATAGCCGCTTGTGTAGATAAAGCCGTTTGTGCAGACAAAGCTGACTGTGCCAAGTGTTTCTTAATTAATAACATCACCACGAAAGCAGGAACTGCATACCACAACATCGAGGAGAGGCTGATTAGCGATTGTGCCGCGCTCACGCCATAACTGGATTGTGCTGTTTGTACTTCGATGTAGTGACTCACGGGCAATAAGCTTCTCCAGATTTGCGCCGCCGTGTTCATGTCGGTGACTGGAAAAGTAATACCCATGAACGCAAAGCTTGGTGCTGTAAAGGCGCCAGCGAAACTCATCGCCCTTGCTGGATCAAGCGTTAAGAAGAAAAACAAACACCCCATGATGATACAACTGATGACAGTAAGCAGTTGGGCAATGGTTAATGCCACAAAACTGCCGTTAAACGGCCAGTCTAAGAGGACATAGAACCAAAAGCTAAACGCGATACCAAACATCAAAAACAAGACAAGGTAGGGCGTTAGTGTTGATGTTAGTGATTTCATCGGGACGTTGGATAACCAAGCATGAAGACCACGAGCTCTAACGTTCGCCGTCAAAACCAATATCGTGCCCACCACAATCATGATCTGCCATAGAGCCGGAATAACCGCAGACACTAAGAACTGAGCATAGCTGGTGTTCTTGTTAAACAGTGGCGTAATCTGGCTTTGTACCGTTACCGCTTGCCCCAATGCAGATTGTACCGTGGTATCACCGTGTGAAAGCTGTTTAACCACTTCGAGTTGCGCGTTGAATGTTCCTTGAGCCTGCAACAGAGCCGAGTTCACCAGTTTGCCGATCAAGATAAATTGACTGTTATAGAAAACGGACACTTGCGGGTTCAAGCCTAGGAAAAGGTCTCGGTCAAAGTGTCTTGGTATCACGACATAACCATAGATATCGCGTTCAATCATCGCTTTAGCCGCTTCACTCGCCGAGCTGTATTTCTGAGTCACTTGTAGGGTAGGTGATGCATCAACAAGGCGCGTGAACTGTTGCGAGATTTGACTGTGTTCAAGGTCGACAACCGCAACCGGTAAGTCGCGAGCGATCCCTTGTGAAAAAATCAGCCAGATACTGGCAGCAAGAAGCAACGGAATCCAAGTTAGGCAAGACAACAGCCATTTGTCTTTGCGGACAATCGCCCACTGCCTAAGCAAGGTATTCTTCGATCTATGATGCTCAGGGGATTGCGAGCACATAGATTGAGAGCTTCTAGATTGCGATTCTGTAGATGGCGAACTTATAGAGCGAAAGTTAGCAGACATACGTCACCTAAAGCTCAACCACTAGGCTCATGCCCATACGCAGTGTTTCGTTGGTATCGACAGGGTGCGCTTCTACTTCAAAAGTGCGTAAGTCGAAGCCTTGTGCTGCGTCTGTTGAACGCCAAGTCGCGAAATCACCCATTACGGCAATATGAGTAACCTGAAAGGTTAACGACTTATCCAGAGCTGGAAGGTACGCTTCAAATTGGTTGCCTTTCTCAAAATGTTTCAACATATCTTCACGCACATTGAGCACCGCCCATGCATCTTTAGTGTCAATCACGGTCACAACAGGGAAACCTTGAGGAGCTAACTCACCGCTACTTAATAGTACTTGAGCCACTTCACCACTAAACCAGCTGTGGATCTGTGTGTCTTTTGCGTAAGCTTCAACTTCCGCTACTGCGCCAGCTGCCATTAACGCTTTTTGAGCGGCTGCCACTTTGGTTTCGTCACGAGCACCTTCTTGTGCTAATTGATACATTTGGAACGCAGCGCTTTCAGTGTACTTCGCCGCTTGCCACTGTGTTTTGGCTTCATCACGTTTTTGCTCGGCAACCACGCCATCGTTATAAAGGTTGTTTACACGTTGGTAAGTTTTATCCATGAGATCGGCAGCTGCTTTGGCTTTCAACCATTGGTCTTTAGCGGCTTGGATTTGCTGAGTACGCGCGCCATTCTCTGCTTGTTTTGCTAATGCACCAGCGGCTTTTTGACCGGCTTTTGCTTGCTCTAATTTAGCGTCAATTTCTGGGCTAAGTAGGGAGAAGATCAATTCGCCTTTTTCAACCGAATCGCCTTTACGCACGAATATTTCATCAATTCTGCCGGGTACTTTCGATGAGATGCTGTATTGCTGCGCATCTATTTGACCTTGAAGCTTAACAGGCTGTGGTTGGTACGCTTGGTAAAAGCTGTATCCAACCCAGCCAATAATGCCGATACCAACCAGAGAGAGAATAAATGGCTTAATAGGTTTCATGAATTATCCTTTTGACTGGCTAGCGGTGTCTGCTTTTGAATCGAAGTCAGACGGGACTGAAGACGTTAAGTAACTTGAATAAGCATTCATTTCACTGGTGAGTGCTAACAGCTTATTAAGAGAAATTAGGTATTTGAATCGAGCAGCAGATTGCTGTGTTTTAATGCTTGCAAGATAAAGCTCAGCATCAACCACTTCTAACGAATTGGATAACCCTTGAGTGAAGGCTTTTTTACGAAGTGAAAGGTTTTCTTGAGCTAAAGACAGGCTTGAGTTGAGGCCTTGAACTTCTTCAATTGCTTGGTTCGCTTCAAGATAGGTCTTTTGTACCAAAACGGTTAAGTCTTGCTTGGCTTGTGACTTAAGAAACTGGACTTGAGACACGGCGCTATGAGCGGCTGCGACTTTGTCGGAACGACCTGACGTGTCAAGTAGCGGTACATTCACACCAATACCGACTAACCAATCGGGTTTCATTTCACTGGCTAGCGAGTCATCTTCGTACAGGCTGTAATCACCGTAAAGGTAAACTTCTGGGTAGTATTTGCCTTTTTCAGCCTTGATCAAGCTACTCGCTTGTTTCTCTTTTGCATCAAGGATTTTAAGGCCTGGGTAGGTCATGAGGGTTTGATCAACAAATACGTCCATATGAGGCAGGTTTTTGTTGATAAAGAGTTGTTCTGAAGGTTCGACACTTTGGCTCTGACCAAGGATCTGTGTCAGCGCTAACTGAGCAATTTTGAGGTCGTTCTGCGCTTTGGTACGTTCAACAACGGCTTTATCTAAAGAAGCATCCGCCTGCAGACGTTCTACTCGAGCAATTTGTCCTTGCTGTTCAAGCTTGATGGCGAAATCACGATGCTGAGTTAAGCCAGCTTCAACGGCTTGACGCGTTCTCACGACGTCTTCCGCTAAGATCACCGAGAAGTAATATTTACTTAAGTCTTCGTAGCGAGCCTGTTTCTCCATCAGAAGTTGGCTTTGCGCTTCTTCGCTTTTACCTTCGGCAGCAGTTTGCGCAGCGGTAATTCGTCCGCCTGTAAAGATAGGCCAAATAGCACGGATGGAAGAGCTGAAGATGTCTTGTTCGGTGATGGTTGAGGTAACACCGCCAAGCCCACTTAATATAGGCTGTAGAATACCTCCAACTGCACCTAAATTTGGCACGCCGCTTAAGCTATTTTTGAACTGTTCACCATTAATCGTCACATCACTATCAAGGTGCGTGTAGTTAGCCCCCAAGGTGATCGAAGGTAGATTAAGGCTGCTGGTTGAATTCTGAAGGTGTTGATAACGTTCAACGTTGGCTTGTTGAGCGGCAAGTGAGTTGTTGTTCTCTTGCAATATTTGCCACGCTTCAGAAAAAGTGAGCGGGGCAGAGAAAACTGGCGAAGCAAATGTGCCGAGAAGCATACTGGCGATCGCAAGGTATCGGAATTTTGGTTTGGTCATCTGCATTAAATACCATTTAGAGTATTGGCTCTAATGCTAACAGGGTGATAGTCATTTGTCTTGAGATGATTGTCTCACAGGATTATAAACCCTCATAACTCGTTAAGTTAATGTAATAAAGTACGTGATGCGAGCAACAAAGATCACTGAAACGAAAAGAGCACGACAAAGCGCGCTCTTTAAGTTCAGTATAGAAGTGTTCTTACAAAATGAAGTGGCTTATTTAAAGCTAGGACAATGGTGATCGGCGCGCCACACCAATTGTCTTGAACCTTGCATTGTTTGTAATAAATCTCTACCTGACATTTGCGGGAACGCTAACAATACCTTGAGATCAAGAGGAGAGGTTCCGTCTTTCTCATAGGCTCTTACATGAGTAAAAGTCGATTGTAAGTGTTTGAACAGCATAGTCTTAGTAAGACAAATTCCAAAGTTATCGCGTTTCATTGCCTGGTTTCCTTTTCAACAATGTTTATACGTTATGTTTTTTATCCTGTTTCTATCGGACGTTGCCACTGATCGATACTTCCTGCTCATCAATGTTTTATTATTGGGCGCTGATTTATCAGTCACCTCTGAGTTGTCTACCTGTCTGTCGCGTAAATAGAGATGTATGAATGAGGTTAGGTAGGTAACCTGTTTGTTCAACAATCGTAACGACGAGCGTGCAACTTTTAGTTATAGATACGTCCAGTGAGCGAAGGGTTGTTGCCTTTTTGTTAATCTAAATTTCGATTTAAAGCGCGGTCTGAAAATCATGACTTATGGCTTGGCAACAACGAACTTCTTCATATGCAACTATTATAATTGTATTTATTTTAAACAACCTAAAAAACACCTAAAAGCTTAGTGATCTAGCTCAATATTTATTCGTTTATTTTGCTTTTCAAGCTAATTCGTTCTAAAAGTGAACGATTAATCGAAGTGAATAACGTAAAGGGTTATCAATTAACAACCTGCTCAATTATTTAGTTGAGTAGCAGTCACAAATTCACGTACCTAGAAAGGTCATGCGATTAACTTGGTGTTAACATCATTCGTCTAACACTAGGGACGGTGGAATATGGAATGGAGCAGTATCAGTTTCCGTAAAAGGTTACTGATTATCATGACGGTCACTGGCCTTGTTGAGCTTTTGATACTCTCAGGTGCTGGTTTTTACTACATCAAACAATCTCAAGAGCAAGAGATGGGTTTGAAAGCGTTAGGTGTTGCTGAATTTCTATCTGAATCGCCACTTGTCACCAGCATTATTCAAGAAAATGGAACGTTGGATCCTAATGGCGTTCCCTACGTTCTGCCTGAAGAAACTCAAGTTAAATTTCGAAACCTTACCCAGCTCATTGGCGCGGCGTTTATCGTTGTGGGAGATGACAAAGGTATCCGCCTTATTCACCCTTATGATGACAGGCTCGGTAAACCAATGCGTGGTGGCGATAACCAAAAAGCGTTGGTATTGGGCGAGTCTTATGTGTCGACGGCTAAAGGTTCACTTGGCTTCTCTGTCCGTGGGAAATCCGCGGTTAAAGACCCACAAGGCACTGTCATTGGCGTGGTGTCGGTTGGCTACCTCTTAGATTCTTTACAAGATCGAATTGAACCTTACTTAGCCTTTTTGATTGTGATGGCCTTGCTGGTGGTTGCGGTTAATGCGGTGATTTCAAGCTATGTATCTCGTCGTTTTCAACGCGCTATTTTGGGTTTTGAGCCTGAAGAGATTGGCCGTTTATACGTAGAACTTGATGTGACCATGAGTACTGTGAAAGAGGGCATTTTAAGTATCGATAAGAGCGGTATTTTGCGTTCAATTAATAAGAGTGCCTGCGATATTTTATCGATAGACCGAGATAAAGCACTTAATCAACAGCGCCTTTCTGATGTATTGCCAGGCAGTGATTTAGAGCAGCTGTTATCAACGGGTGACACTGATCATGATGTTGAGCTGTACCTGAACAATAAGCGAATCATTGCTAATCGCAGCCCAATTATAGTGGCTGGTGAGGTGGTTGGGGCGGTATCCAGCTTCCGATTGCGAGATGAAATCAACGATTTAACAGACCAGCTCTCACAAACCAAAGAGTATGCTGATCTACTGCGTTCGCAAACCCATGAGCATCAAAATAAGCTAAACACCATTAGTGGCTTGATTCAAATGGGCGAGCTGGACTCTGTTCAACAATTGATTGGTCAAGAAACCGCTCATTACCAGAGCTTAATTGAGTTCTTAAGAGAGACGGTGAAAGATCCATTGATTGCAGGCATGCTTTTAGGCAAAACAGAGCGAGCTCGAGAGATTGGTTTGGAGCTTAAAGTTGAAGAGGGATCAAGGCTTGAGGCATTACCCGCTTGGTTAAACGCAGAGGATGTCGTGACGATTCTTGGCAACCTGATTGATAACGCGTTTGATGCCACCATGATGGCAATTAAACAAGAAGGGCCAATAGCACCAGCTCGTCGCGTAATCGATGTGTCGATCAGTGATTTTGGCAATGAAATCATAGTGGAAGTCGAAGACAAGGGCTGTGGTTTGCCGAAAGACTTGGCGACCAAAGCACTCACCGAAAAAGGCGTATCGAGCAAAGCGAAGCAGAACCGAGGTGTTGGTTTGTATCTCATTAAGCAACTTGCAGATCGTTATCAAGGGCAATTAGAAATGGTTGATAACCCTGATTTTGGGTCACGCATGACGGTGTATTTACCGAAAGAAGAACAACAATAATAATTAAGCACGAAGCGATCTTGCGAAGATCATCGTGACGGAAAAAGCATGGTTAAAGGAAGAACATAAATGAACGCAATCACGAGAGTCATGGTCATTGAAGATGATATTGCGATTGCAGAGCTTCACCATCGTTATTTAGAACAGATGGGAGGCTTTGATGTGGTCGGCATTGCCACAACACAGTCTGAAGCGCTGATGCAACTGGACATCCTAAAACCGGATTTGGTGTTATTGGATGTGTATCTGCCGGACGGGTGTGGGCTCGATATTCTTAATCACGTAAGAGGGAGCAATCAAGGCTGCGACGTTATCTTGATTACTGCTGCTCGAGATGTGGATACGCTGCAACAGGCGATGCGTGGTGGAGTCGTCGACTACTTACTGAAACCTGTGATGTTTCCTCGTTTGGAAGCGGCACTGAAAAAGTACCAATCGCAACAACAAGAATTTGAAAGTGTGTCTGATTTGAACCAAGGCTTGGTCGACAAGATGCTTCAAGCCAATGCCAAGGCAGACTCTCGAAAGGTTTCTACGTTACCTAAAGGGATCGATGGTGTAACGCTTGATAAAATTAGAGCTATTTTCCAACAAGCCGACATTGCTGATATTACAGCTGATGAGGCAGGTGAACGTATTGGAGCTAGTCGAACCACCGCTCGACGCTATTTGGAATTCCTTATCACGACTGGCGAGTTAGTGGCTGACTTAAATTACGGGTCAGTAGGTCGCCCAGAACGCTGCTACAACAAAGCTAGAAGATAGATTTAGCGACAACAAGTCACAAAGATAAACGCGATGCTATCAAATAAATATAAAGCCAGTTGAGTAAGCTGGTTTTGGTTTTTTCTCCCTTTCTTATTGCTCACTCCACCGACCAGATACCGTTCTTTCTTGACTACAATGTTTGAGAATGCCGATTTGCTTCTTCTTCCAGATAGAACAGCTGACTTATCGATTATAATTTGTTCGAAATCAGTCAATATTTAATCGATTGCTTTCACAGTGGTTGATGTAAATCAAATACTCATAGACAATACTGTCCCGAATAGAGGTGATAGCTTTCACCCTCGTTTACCAAACGCATTCTCAAGTGTAATAGGCACTCGCTATTGATGTAATAGCCAAGACCTATTATCTATTTTCGTATGTCGCTGATACCTTTGGCGAATACTAAAAACCTTGTTTTTATAGGAAAGATGATGGTAATACCTGAAAACAGCAGCATCGTTATTTTTGGTGCGTCGGGAGATCTAACTTACCGCAAGTTAATTCCTGCTTTGTACCACCTGTATGCTAGCAATCAACTTCCAGAATCCTTTGCGATTCTTGGAGTGAGCCGTACTGAGTACAGCGACGAGTCTTACCGTGAGAAGCTGAAGAAGTCTCTTCAGGAAATGGAAAAAACTGAGCCAGAGACGCTGAATGCATTTATTGAACATCTGCATTATCAAGCGATCAACACTTCAGATGTAGACGATTACGCTCGTCTAGCACAACGTCTGGATAAGCTTGAGCAAGACTACCAATTCGAAAACCATAACACATTGTTCTACTTGGCAACCCCGCCAAGCCTTTACGGTGTGATTCCAGCAAACCTTGCTGCACATGGCCTAAACGATGAGAAGAACGGCTGGCGTCGTCTGATTATTGAGAAGCCATTTGGTTACGATCTAGCATCAGCTCAAGCGCTGGATGAAGAGATCCATCATCACTTCCAAGAACACCAGATCTACCGTATCGACCATTACCTTGGTAAAGAAACGGTACAAAACCTTCTAGTGCTTCGTTTCTCAAACGCGATGTTTGAACCACTGTGGAACCGTAACTTCATTGATTACGTTGAAATCACAGGTGCTGAGTTCCTTGGCGTTGAAGAGCGTGGCGGATACTACGACGGTTCTGGCGCAGTTCGCGACATGTTCCAAAACCACCTGCTGCAAGTGCTAGCGATGGTAGGTATGGAGCCGCCTGCGCAAATTAACGCTGATTCTATTCGTGATGAAGTGGTTAAAGTGCTTCAGTGTCTGAAACCATTAGAAGAAGATGATCTGCGTAAAGACTTAGTATTAGGTCAGTACACAGCATCAGATGTTCGTGGTCAGCACCTACTAGGTTACCGCGAAGAGCATGGTGTAGCGGATGATTCTCGTACCGAGACTTACATCGGCTTGAAAGCTCACATCAATAACTGGCGTTGGAATGGTGTTCCTTTCTACGTACGTACAGGTAAACGCTTACCAACACGTGTGACTGAAATCGTGATTCACTTTAAGAACACGCCACACCCAGTATTTGGTCAAGATGCACCAGAGAACAAACTGATTATCCGTATCCAACCGGATGAAGGTATTCAGATGAGCTTTGGTTTGAAAGAGCCAGGTGCAGGCTTCAAAGCAAAAGAAGTGAAAATGAACTTCTCTTACTCTGACTTGCCTGAAACTCAGATGCTGACGGCTTATGAGCGTCTTCTTCTTGATGCACTGAACGGTGATGCGACTCTGTTTGCTCGTACTGATGCCGTAGAAGCATGTTGGAAGTACGTTCAGCCAATCTTAGACTTCAAGCAAGACCCTCAAGCACTGTTTGGCTATGCTTGTGGTACTTGGGGCCCACAGGAAGCCGATGAACTTCTGCAACGTGATGGCCGCGCATGGCGTTTCCCATGCAAAAACTTAACAGACACGGATTACTGCGAACTATGATCAATCACAAGATCTTTGCAACGCCTGAACTGGTTGTTGAAAACCTAGCAAATGAAATGAAAGCATACAGCGAGCAGGGCAAACCTGTTCACATTTCATTGTCTGGTGGCAGCACGCCAAAAATGCTTTTCAAGCTTTTAGCACAGGCGCCTTACGCGGAAGGTATTCAATGGAATAACCTTCACTTCTGGTGGGGCGACGAACGTTGCGTTGCACCAGACGACGCTGAAAGCAATTTCGGTGAAGCAAACGCACTGTTGTTTACTCAAGTAAACCTTCCTGCTGAAAACATCCACCGCATCCGTGGTGAAGATGAACCAAAAGCAGAAGCAGAGCGTTTCGCAAAAGAGATGGCAGACGTAATCCCAACAGAAAACGGCACGCCTGTATTCGATTGGATTCTGCTTGGTGTTGGCGCAGACGGTCACACAGCTTCACTATTCCCGGGTGCAACCAACTACCAAGATGAGAACCTATCTGTACTGGCTTCTCACCCTGAGTCTGGTCAAATCCGTGTTTCTAAAACAGCGAAAGTTTTAGAAGCAGCAAAACGAATCAGCTACCTAGTACTGGGTGCAGGTAAAGTTGAGATCGTTAAAGAAATTCATACAACTCCTGCTTCAGAACTGCCTTACCCGGCAGCGAAAATCCAGTCTAAAACTGGCGAAACAGAGTGGTTCCTAGATTCAAATGCAGCAAGTGCTATCGCATAAGTGCGAATAGCCGCAAGGAGATAAAATAATGAAAGGTGATATCGGTGTAATTGGCCTAGCAGTAATGGGTCAGAACCTTATCCTAAACATGAACGACCACGGCTTCAAAGTTGTGGCTCACAACCGTACTGCTGCTAAAGTAGACGAGTTCCTAGAAGGCCCAGCTAAGGGTACTAACATTGTTGGTGCTTACTCTCTAGAAGAGCTAGTTGAGAAACTAGAAGCGCCACGTAAAGTGATGCTTATGGTTCGTGCTGGTGACGTTGTAGATACGTTCATCGACAAGCTTGTACCACTTCTAGACAAAGGCGACATCATCATTGATGGTGGTAACACTAACTTCCCAGACACTAACCGTCGTGTTGCCGCTCTTCGCGAGAAAGGCATCCACTTCATCGGTACGGGTGTTTCTGGTGGTGAAGAAGGCGCTCGTTTCGGTCCTTCTATCATGCCAGGCGGTTCTCCTGAAGCTTGGGAAGCGGTTAAGCCTATCTTCCAAGGTATCTCTGCGAAAACTGACGCGGGTGAGCCTTGTTGTGATTGGGTTGGTAACGACGGTGCTGGTCACTTCGTTAAGATGGTTCACAATGGCATCGAATACGGTGACATGCAGCTTATCACTGAAGCATACCAGTTCATGAAAGATGGCCTAGGTATGAACCACGACGAAATGCAGGCTGTATTTGCTGACTGGAACAAAACTGAGCTAGACAGCTACCTAGTTGAAATCACTGCTGATATCCTTGGTTACAAAGATGAAGACGGTGAAGCGCTAGTTGAGAAGATCCTAGACACTGCTGGCCAAAAAGGTACGGGCAAATGGACAGGTATTAACGCACTAGACATGGGTATCCCACTGACTCTAATCACTGAGTCTGTATTCTCTCGTTGCCTGTCTGCACTTAAAGATCAACGTGTTGAAGCTGAGAAACTGTTCGGTAAGACTGTTGCTCCAGTTGAAGGCGACAAGCAAGAGTGGGTTGATGCAATCCGTCAGGCTCTACTTGCTTCTAAGATCATCTCTTACGCTCAAGGTTTCATGCTAATGCGTGAAGCGTCGAACGAAAACGGTTGGGATCTAAACTACGGTAACGTTGCTCTTATGTGGCGTGGCGGTTGTATCATCCGTTCTGCATTCCTAGGCAACATTCGTGATGCTTACGAAGCGAACCCAGAGATCGCATTCCTAGGTTCAGATGCATACTTCAAAGGCATCCTAGACAACTGCATGGGCGCTTGGCGTAAAGTTGCAGCTAAGTCTATGGAATCAGGCATCCCAATGCCATGTATGACTTCTGCACTAACGTTCCTAGACGGCTACACTACAGCTCGTCTTCCAGCGAACCTTCTACAAGCTCAACGTGACTACTTCGGTGCTCACACTTATGAGCGTACTGACCGTCCACGTGGTGAATTCTTCCACACAAACTGGACTGGTACAGGCGGCGACACTGCTTCTACAACTTACGACGTATAATCATTAGTTAGAATCAGTAAAGAACACGTTCGTTCTTTGAGCTGAAACTAGAAAACAAAAGGATGCCAATTGGCATCCTTTTTTGTTGGTTCGCGTTTTCTTTGGTCTACACAACCAAGGCGTTACAGTTCAAGCTGTCATGACGTGCGGTCGAACATCATCACTGTATTGTTCCCTAATTGCCATAAAGCCATCTAGGTTCTGTTTAAGAGCCACAACACACTCAGGGTCGAACATCGAACCCGAGTGAGCCTCAATGTAATCCATGACTTCATCGAGTGTCCACGCGTGCTTATAGGCTCTTTTGCTCATCAGCGCATCGAATACATCGGCTAATGTCACGATGCGTGCTTCGAGCGGTATCGCTGTGTTACTCAAAGCATCGGGCAACCCTGTGCCATCAAACCTTTCATGATGATGACGTACGATATTTTTAATGAATTGGATTTCCTCAGAACACATAGCGCTATGGCATGATAGGGTAACCACATTGTTAATCATTTCTTCACCGTACAAGGTGTGGTTGTCCATGACGGCTCGTTCTTCTTCATTAAAGCGTGCGCTACTGAATAGCACTTTATCTGGAATTCGATATTTACCTATGTCGTGAAAAGGTGCATACAGCCGAATTCGATGAATGAATTGGTGTGTAATTTCTTCCTTGCTGTGCGACAGAGTACGAGCAATGTGTTCACTGTATTTACCCATGCGAATGAGGTGCTCTTTGGTTTCTGGATCTCGAGCATGACCCATGTTTAAAGCAATCGCTAAAGAGGATTGAAAGTGACGTTGGCGCTCAAACCATTGAACGAAAAGGCTAGAGATCACTTGAGTGAGATAAGCGATATCACACTGGATGGTTTGGTTAGCAAAGAACCCCGCTGATGAAGCATTGATAAACACAAACCCAAGATTACTTTCTTGGTGATGAATAGGTGTTGTGTAACTGCTTTGATGACCGATATCGAGCAGGTGAGATATTTGTTTGGTTGGGCTAATGGTGGTGAGGTCGTGGATGATTCGAGTATCTAAAGACTCAGCCATTCTAGATAACGCTGATTCTGGCTTAAGTTCTTGTTCGATGTAGCGATGCTCGGCTTCTTGGCACAGAGTATCCGAAACAAAATAGTTCGATGCTCTATTTTCATTGCATAGCACGACCGAAAGCCTAGACAGAATGGGGTAATGTTCGCGAGCTAGCCGAAAGAGATCATCAACGATGGCGATAATGTCTTTATCTTGGGCGGCTACTCTGCTGATTTGGGAGTAGTCAAACATGGTCAAAGCCAACCTTTATTTATAGTTATATCATTGTTTAATATCATTATTAGTAGGTTTCTATACCACTTCTAACATAGCACCTCGCTGTTAATTAGCAACACTGCGTTCTAATAAGTTTAAATTCCATTGATAAAGTAGGGATATTTCATTCTTCTATCATGGTTTTTGTTAACTTGAGCTAGTTTGGTGGATCTTTAAGACAGACCCTTTTTAGTAGGGGCGGCTGTATTACACGCAACATCAGGATGGTAAGTGACCATATTAAAATTAAATTGAAAGATAAATAGGATAACGAGCATGCTTTATGCCATCATAAAGGCATAGATAAGGGCAATGGATGATATGCCCAAATGATTGAGCTAGAAGCGGTCAGTGATGACGGTGTTCTAGAGTAAATTCAAGGCCTTTAGTTGCCTTGGAAAAGGTAATGTTATGACTGAAGAAGAAAGAATCGAACTGCAACAAAACAACCCACTGCATGGCTTAAAGCTTGAAACTATGATCAACGAATTAGTGGATCATTACGGTTGGGAAATTTTGGATGCAGCAATGCGCATGAACTGCTTTAACACTAAGCCGACAGTAGCAAGTGCCGTTAAATACTTGAAGAAAACAGAGTGGGCTCGTGAGAAAGTAGAGAATTTCTACCTTTACCGTTTCAAGCGCATGCCTAAAGCTTCTGATATCGAATACCAGATGCCTCCGCGTTCACGTACATTCCGTCACGGGTTACAACCTCGTGAGCCAATGGAATTAACGGTTGAATCGATTCTAGCATCACAAGCTAAAGCAGCGTCAGCATTTAAAGAGCGTCGTGGCGGCAACGGTCGTAACTTTCGTCGTTAATAGAAATGCGTCGCTAGATAAGCCGTCGAAATAGCCTAATCAGCTAAAGCGATAAGCATAAAATACAAAAGGAGCCTAAGTGCTCCTTTTTTAATGCGTGTCGCTTTAGTCGTTCGCCTTAAGCTTCGCGGTTCTTTCTTTGATTCTTCCAAAGGTCAACGCCATAGACAATAGCGCTGATCAATAAGAATAGCGCTGACACAGAAAACAGAGCGGGCATTTTTAGAATCCACGCGAATGTGGCAGCAAGAAAAGCGACAAAGCAAATGAGTCGACTTGATGACATGACATGACCGAGTTTAATGTTCATAACGCCTCCTAATGAAGTCTCACTTTCGACAGGAGAATTATCCCACCTTTGGCAAAATAAAGGCTAAAAAACAGTCTAAATTGTTATCAAATTTGCTAATTAAAGGGCTCGTCTCACACATTTTGGCTTGGTTATTTTATGGTTCATAAAATAACCCATGATGGATTTAAGGTTTCTTTGACACCTCTTCAATGCTTAACGATTTACGTTGTGTTTTGCTAACGAAAACCGTGATTGCAGCACGAAGTAGTTCGAGTAAAAGCTAGTTGGTATAGAACCTAGTTAGCATAGAAGAAGTAAGCGGTGATCAAAAAGCTCGCAATGATCACTGTGGTGCGAACATATTGTTGTGGGATACGACGAGAAACTTTTGCTGAATAGTAACCACCGACTAATGTCCCAAACAAAACGGCCATGCCTGACGGCCAATCAATCGAACCATTCACAACAAAGAACACGATTGCCGCGAGTGATGCGCATGCCGATACCAACAATTTGATGCCATTCATCACGTTGATATTGGTATACCCTGCCAGTGCCAAGTAGCTCAATGTCACAATGCCTAAGCCTGCATTAAAATAACCACCATAAACACACACGATCAAAAGCAATACAGCTGAAAAGAACGCGCCTGCGCTGGTGGCGTGCTTATGTTTAGCTGTTACTTTTTTGAGCCATTTGTTGAGTGTGCCACCAAAGGTAAAAAGTAGAGCGGCGAACAGTAATAACCAAGGGACGGATTGGGTAAATAGCGCTTCTGGCGTGTGTAGTAGTAAAAATGCACCAATGCCGCCGCCAATTATACATAGCCCGACAACGAGTTTGAGTTGTTTGGTGCCAGATTGGATTTCATGGCGCAGTGCGTAAGCACCACTGATGTAACCAGCGCATGAAGCAAAGGTATTGGTCGCGTTGGCCGCAATCGGAGGGACGCCTGCGAATAACAAAGCGGGGAAGGTGATGAAGCTGCCTCCTCCTGCAATGGAATTCAACACGCCACCAATCACACCTGACAAGAATAGAATCAACCAATCCATAGTTTTAGAATCCAATGCGTTAAATGATGAATCACCTTACTTGATTTTGTTATTAATATCAGGGATATGTGTTTTTCAGGAGTCGGATTGTGAGTTTGCTACCATCTTAGAGCTGTGGTTTTTTGAAATGACTGATACGAAAAAAGGAGCCTGAGGCTCCCTTTATTTCGTTTTGTTTTCTAGGCTAAGCCAAGTTTATACTTCAACAGGCTTTGCTCTAAAGCTCTTGAACAGCTTAACCAGAATAGGACTAGATAGAACCAATACCGCTAAAATGGTGAAGGTCATTGTGATAGGGCGTTCCCAAAGGAAGCTGAGTTCACCATCACTGATCATCAATGCACGTCGTAGGTTCTCTTCCATTAATCCACCAAGGATAAAACCTAGTAGTAATGGGGCAAGTGGGAAGTTGGCCAGCCTTAACGCTATCGCCGCCATTGCCACAATTAGCATCACAAACACATCCATCGTGTTGAAAGACACCAAGTACACGCCTGTGATTGAGAAGAAAATAATCATTGGCAGTAGTACCGTTCTTGGTACCGCTAGCAGTTTAGAGATGTAAGGGATTAAAGGCAGATTCAAGATAACCAGCACGATGTTGCCAAAGTACATCGAGATAATCACCGACCAGAATACATCTGGGTGCTCAACGAACAAGCGAGGACCGGGTTGGATGCCATAAGCGATGAGTGCACCAAGCATAATTGCTGTAGTACCAGAGCCCGGAATACCGAGTGTCAGTAGCGGAACGAATGAACCACTCGAAGCTGCATTATTTGCTGATTCAGGAGCCACAAGACCACGAATACTGCCTTTACCAAACTCTTTCTGCTTGTCTTTTGGTGCTAGGCTGCGTTCCATGCCGTAGCTTAAGAAAGCTGCGATAGTCGCGCCAGCACCCGGAAGCACGCCAGTGAAGAAGCCAAGAATTGAAGAACGAATCGAAACGGGCGCGACTTCTTTGAACTCTTCTTTGGTCACTTTCATGCTGCCAATATCGGCCATCTTTTGGCTTTCTTCGCCGCTGGTGTCTTTCTCTGGTTTCAAAATACCCATTAAAGTCTCACCTAAAGCGAATGTTGCCATAGCAAGAAGTAGGAAACTAAAGCCATCCATTAGGTCTGTTAGGCCAAACGTGAAACGCTCAACACCAACGCCTTTGTCGATACCAACAGTAGATAACATCAAACCAAGAATGGTCATCATCCATGCCTTTATTACCTGACCTGGGCCTGCAAAAGCCGCTACAGCCGATAGACCTAACAACATCAATGCAAAGTAGTCTGACGACTGGAAGCTCAATGAGACACTTGCTAGAGCCGGTGCTGCAATCAAAAGCATGATTGCTGACAGCGTACCGCCAGTGAAAGAAGAGTAGGCTGCTAGTGCCAACGCTTTACCTGCTTGGCCTTTTTGTGCCATTGGGTAGCCGTCGAATGCGGTTACTACCGTTGAAGAACAACCTGGAGCATTGATTAAGATTGATGACGTTGAGCCCCCAAATACTGCGCCGTAGTACACACCTGCCATTAAGATTAAGCCAGAAGAAGGATCTAGGCCGTATGTAATCGGGATCATCAACGCGATTGCTGAAATTGGACCTAGCCCCGGAAGCATACCGATAAAGGTACCCACGAAGCAGCCCACAATTACCATCATGATGTTCATTGGCATCACAGCGGTCGAAAGTCCTTGTAAAATTCCGTCTAACATAATGTTATCCCTACCAAAGAGTGAAGATTAAGCCAGGCTCTAGGTAGATATCTAAGCCTTGAGTTAATAATAAAAAGAACGCGATAACGAAAGGAAATGACGCGCCAAATAAAATAGATTTACGGCGCTCACCCAATAGGTAAAAGCCAGCAAGCAAGAAGAAGCTGGTTGCTAAAACAAAGCCAAGATAAGTCAGTCCAACACCGTACAAAGCCATTAACACTAAAAAACCAATGAGCAGCTTCCAGTTCAACGGCGTGGTGTCGCATGAAACCTTCTGGTCCGGTTGTCCTGTAACTAGTAGGATCAACGACAGGCCGATGCCGATAAACGTTAATAGGGTAGGTAAAGTTCTTGCAGTGAAGGGTTCGTACTCGTCACCGGGGAACAAAGGAATTAGCGTGGTTTGGTAGCCATAGCACAAGCACGCCAGCATAAAGATCATGGCTCCGATGCGATCCTTTGAAAGCAAAGATTCCTTACTCAGAAATTTGGTTGGTAAGTCCGACATATCCAACTCCATTTGGGGTGGTATAAATAGTAAAAAAGCCGTACATGAGCGAGTCAATGAAATGTCTGGGATCACTAACCAAAGGTAAGCGAATTACGGTACTGGTTTATCAGCCACTTGCGTTTACAACGAATCGGCAAGCGTTAGTAATACGTCTACGAATAAACAAAGGAGTTTGAAGTTAACTCATGTACGGCGAAACAAGGAAAGAGTAAGAGGGCACATAGACCCTCTATGGTTGTTGGTTATTTCAAGAAACCAAGCTCACGCATTAGGTCGCCCATCTGTTTTTCTTGGTCTTCTAGGAAGGCGTAAAAATCTTTGTCAGCTTTGTAGTTGTCAATCCAACCGTTACGGTCACGAACCACTTGCCATTCATCGGTCTTGTACATCTTGCCTAGAGCTACATTCCACTCGTCGATTTTCGCTTGGCTAGTGCCAGGTGCCGCGAAGAAGCCACGCCAGTTAGCAAATACTGTTTCGTTGCCGTACTCAGTTAGTGTTGGGATGTTTGGTGCCGCATCAAGACGTTTTGGTGCCGTTACTGCCAATACTTTTACTTGGCCTGATTTAGACATTTCTAGCACTTCACCAAGGCCTGTCGAAAGCAGTTGTGTTTCGCCAGAAAGCAGTGCCGCCATCGCTTTACCGCCAGCATCGTAGGCAATGTAACGTACTTTCTTCGCATCAAAACCTTCGCCTTTGAACGCTGCCGCCACAACAAGGTGATCCATGCTGCCTCGAGCCGAGCCGCCTGCAATTTTCACTTTACGTGGGTTGCTTTCGAATTCTTTTACTACATCTTCCCAAGTGTTGTACTTCGAATCCGCAGACGCAACGATTGCGCCATAGTCGGCAATAGTTGCTGCAACTGGTGTTAGGTCGCGGAAAGATTGTGGGAAGATCCCCGTTAGTGAACGAACAACGATAGGCGTTGAGTTCACCATCAGCGTGTCTTCTTGACGTTGAGCCGTCTCGATTAGGTGTGCAATGGCTTTACCGCCGCCACCACCAGATAGGTTTTGGAAAGAGACATTTTCTACGATGTCGGATTTCACTAATACATCACCCGTACCACGAGCTGTCATATCCCAACCGCCGCCAGCGCCGCCAGGGATTAGGAAGTGGATTTTTTCTACGTCAGCAGCAAAAGTGTTAAAAGAAAAGGTTGCTGCGATGATAGAAGCCGCAAGAGTAGGTTTCAGTGCCTTGAACATGGTTCACGTTCCTTATGTAGGGGATCTCTTCAATGGAGAGAAACTTATGTTTTATATCCAGCTACTAAATACACGAATAGGGTGTTGCTTAGTAGATGACGTTAAAGTTAACGATGTGTTAACGAATTGTCTTCAATGCGGCGATATTGAGGATAAAGAACATTGGGTGAATAAAGTTCATAAAGTTCATGGGGAGGTGAGGATGTCTTAACTGTTGGAGACAGATGAAAAAAGAGAGCCGCTTGGGCTCTCTTTAACAGTTTGTAACTTATGACATATTTAGTGTTTCTCGATCATGATGAACTAGCCAGCGTTGAGCCTTTTAGAAGTTCAGTCGCGCTATCGAAGTCGAACTCCTCGAGTGTGCTTTCCAACCTTTTAAACTCCGAAGGTGTTAGCCCAACCACAGAACCGTCCTCAATGTTAAGAACGATGTTGAGAGCTTCGGTGTCATCATTGGATACCGCTTCTAATAATTGGCCGTATAGTTCAGTACTTGGCTGATTAGGCGATGTCTCCGGTTTTGCTTGCTGGCCACGTGTATTCTCGGTGGCGACTGTTGTGTGGAAGATCGAGTTAGCGATCTCTTGGCTGAGTTCAATCGTGGTTTTGATGACCTTTTCTTTTAGGTCGTCATCGGTGATTTCGGATTCTAGGTTTTCACATAGACTACGCAAGTTGTTAGCCCCGAGGTTACCAGCCACACCTTTGAGAGTGTGCAAGTAACGTTGTTGAGCACTATTTGATAGTTCGACAGTTAAGGTGCTTTTGTCAGAGTAGGCTTCAACAAATCGTTTCAATAGCTTCGTGTATAAGGTGTGATTGTTGCTCGCTCTCATTAATCCCATGTTGGTATCAAGACCGTCAATGACAGGTAACGCCTCGGGTGCTTTTTCTGCGTTGTTTTCTTCTTGTAGAATCTTGGTGGACTCTTGCAACGAAACATTAAATTGCACAGGGTTAGACGGTGACACCCAATTGGCTAAGGTCGCGAACATCGAGCCGACATCAATCGGTTTAGCGATAATGTCAGTCATCCCACAGTTGAGTGCTTTTTCTTTATCCCGCTCCATCACGTTTGCTGTCATCGCAATGATTGGGGTTTGTGTGTCTTTTATCTTGTTACGAATATGCAGGGTTGCTTCGTAACCGTCCATCACTGGCATTTGGCAATCCATCAAAATACCATCGAAAGGTACGTCGTCAGTTATGGCTTGTTGATAAAGATCTATCGCCTGCTGACCATTCTCGGCAATGGTGACTTTAATTTGTTGCCCCTCTAAAAGCTCTGTTGCGAGCTCTTGGTTTATCTCATTGTCTTCGACCAGCAAGATGTTAGCTCCGGCCAGTTGTTGGACGTTAGCGAGTTGATTTTGTTGTTCTAATTCGCTGCGAGATACGCGGTCTGAGTCGAGTCCATAGAGTGAAACAATAGAGTCATAGAGATGAGATGAGGTGATTGGCTTGTCTAGAATACTCGGTACTTCAAAGCCTCTTTGTTCTATGAGTTCAGCAAGCTCTTCTCGGTCGTATGCGGTCAGCATCATGATTTTAGGCATTGTGAGCTGCTGCCCATTTTTGAGCTCTGCTAGTAAGTCTACGCCATCTCGCTTAGGCATCTTCCAGTCGGAGATTACCAAATCAAATGGCTTGTTCTGAGCGTCAGCGGTATGTAACTCAATAAGAGCTTCATCAACGGATGAGCTCAGTGTTGGTGTCAGCTTTAGTGATTCTAGGATATCGCCTACGATCAAGCGGGCGCTGGAGTTGTCATCGACGACTAACACTTTCAAATTGTTAATTGATGCAGGTACGACAACACGGTGTTGCTGAATAGAATGACTAACGCGAGTAGCAATAGTAAACGAAAAGGTCGAGCCTTTGCCAAGCTCCGTTGAGACATGAATATCCCCTCCCATCAGTTGGCTGAGCTCTTTACTGATGGCAAGGCCTAAGCCTGTACCGCCATATTTCCGAGTGGTTGAGCTGTCAGCTTGAGTAAATTTGGTGAACAGCTTACTGGCTTGCTCTTGCTTCATGCCGATACCACTGTCAGAGACTGCAAAGTTCAATTTGATGTCATCGCCTTGTCTTTCTGCTACTGAGATTGAGATCTTCACTTCGCCTTTTTCGGTGAATTTGACGGCATTGTTACTTAGGTTAATCAGTATTTGCCCAAGTCTCAAAGGGTCACCAATAAGGTTGGTTGGCACGTCTCTATCTACTTGAATGAGCAGCTCTAAACCTCGATCTGAAGCTCGTAAGCCAACCAAGTTAGTAATATTGTCGAGTACATTCTCAAGTTGGAAGTCAACTTTCTCAATGTCGAGCTTTCCAGCTTCAATTTTCGAGAAGTCGAGAATGTCATTGATTAGCCCGAGTAGGGTGTCAGAAGAGAGCTTAACTTTGTGGATATAGTTACGCTGAGCCTTGGTCAAATCGGTTTTCAATGCGAGGTAACTCATACCAATGATGGCGTTCATTGGTGTACGAATTTCATGGCTCATATTAGCTAAGAAATCGGATTTTGCATGGTTCGCTGCATCGGCTTCATCCCGTGCAGCAGCTAGGCTGTGCGTGAAGGTTTCTAAAGCTGAATGCGCTTTGTTGGCGAGCAAACCCATCAACAAAATAATGACGAAGAAAATCAAACCTCCTACGGCCAAATGGGAGGTTACACTAGATGAATCTTTGACATTGACGCTTTCTGCTAAGTGGCGCTGAGAAATAAAATCTCGCAGTGCTAAGAAGCTTTTATCCATTGCTTTGAGTAATTGATGGCCTCGAATTTGTGAACTGACTAACTCAGTGAATTGCGATTCATAGACGCTGATATGGTCGTCAAAGGCAGTAATTTTTACCTCTGGTGCGTACAAGGCAATCAGTCGTTGTGCGTTGCTTGATTTAGATTGCATCTCATTGATTACATGTGACACTTTGTCGGCGATGAGCTTCTGTTCCTTTGAATTTGCGAGCAGAAAATCTCGGTTGAATCTATTTGAACGACTCAGTAGTGTGCGAATCGCCAATAGGTCTTGACCTATGAGCAGTTGGGAAGATAGTTCTGCTTGAGATTGAGAAATGAGATGATTCAGTTCTGCGACTTGGATCTGTTTAGCTTGATAGAGTAATCCAACCGAACGCGAAAATTCAGAGCCGCTCAAAGTGACTTGATTGATGAGCGAGGCTGTTAACTTTTTAGAAGAGACCGGTACGCCTTGAAGTTGAACTAAGTTGGTGTAATAGCGATTTTTTGCCTTTTCAACAATCTCTAAACGTTGTTGTCCTTTGTCATCTAAAATTTGAGCGTGTAATTCGGTAATCAACTGTGAAGCCTTTTGCATCTCAACCTTGACCTGTGAGTAGGTCTTTAGGTTTCCGTCGAGCAAATATTCTTTTTCAAGGTTTTGTATATTAACGGCGAGAGTCGCGAGTTGACTTGTTTTTAAGGCATCGTTAGTCAATTCTTCGCTAGTTAATCGCAACCCTCGAATATTTTGACTGTTTTGATTAATGGCTTGATTGTGCAAATCTCTCATCTCTCGCAATAGCTCGGTCGCGGCATTAGATCGTTCATCCATTAGCGCTCGGGTAGATTGATTCAACTCAATAAGCCCGACATATTGCTTGAATTGAATCAAATATTCCGTGAGTAGATTGCTCGGAAGTGATTCCGCATATTGATTGGCATAATCGTCGGCTAAACTTATAGTTTGCTTTGCTTCTTGATTAAAGTTGGCAATGACTTTTTCGTTATAGTCGTTACTGAAAGACAACTCGTAAACACGCAGTTTATCGAGGGAGGTCAATAGTCGAGTACTAGAAGCGTACTGTTCGACACCGATGAAGCGATCGTTGAGATTGATCCAAGCGCCCACTGCGACGGAAAACACAACGACAGCCGCAACGAGAAAAGAGATTAAGATTATTTTGGAATCAGTAGCAAATCTTGAAACAGTATTCATAAAGTACCTGTATTGATAAAGTACCAGCGAACTTAGTGTTCTGGTTCATCAGAAAAAGAGTCTTTGATCGCTAACATCTCGTCGAGCTTATTTATGAAGATAGGCACTAAGTTAGGGTCAAAATGATGGCCAGCTTGTTCTTGAATCAGCTCAATCGCTTTTTGAATAGGCCAAGCTTTTTTGTATGGGCGTTCGCTAGTCAATGCGTCGAATACGTCGGCAATCGCTACAATTCGCGCGCTGAGAGGGATATCTTCACCGGATAGCTTGTGAGGGTAGCCGCTACCATCCCATTTTTCATGATGATATAGCGCAATTTCTTGGGCGAGTTTTAGTAGTTTGGAATCGTTATCACCAATGATGTCCCCACCAATGGTGACGTGTGTTTGCATGATTGCCCACTCTTCAGCATCCAGCTTTCCTGGTTTGCCTAATATGGAATCAGGGATACCAATTTTCCCTATGTCATGCATTGGTGCGGCTTGGAATAGTAGCTCAACCCACTCTTCGTGCACGTCTAACTGCTGAGCCAGAATTTTCGAGTAGCAACTCATTCTTACAACGTGCATTCCCGTTTCATTGTCTTTGTACTCTGCTGCACGACCGAGTTTGCGAATAATCTCCAATCGACTCATTGCCAGAGCTTCCGTTCTCTGCCTTACTTTGCGAGAAAGTGCCAAGTTTTGGTCGTAGAGGGAGATTTGCGTGACAACACGAGCTTTCACAATAGGTGGGCTAACTGGTTTAGTGATGTAATCAACAGCGCCTAGCTCAAAGCCCATTTGTTCATCGACCATATCGGTTTTCGCGGTAACAAAAATTACAGGGATATTGGCGGTGACTGGATCATTTTTAAGTCGGCGACACACTTCATACCCATCCATTTCTGGCATCATTATATCGAGCAGGATCAGGTGTGGTTTTGGATGTGAAGAGGCAATCTTTAATGCTTTTTGACCTGATGTCGCAGCTTTAATTTTAAAGTCTTCATTGAGGATACCTGACAGGGTGTGGATGTTGTCTGGGATATCATCAACAACCAGAATAATGGGTTTATCTGTCGTAATTTGATTCATTTTTCGTCCCTAAAAAAGTTAAGCCAACGGCGATACCACATAGTTAAAGCGTAGTGGGTTTTATTGGAAATGCATGGTTCTGAGGGAGGAACTTTTGGTATTGAAATATAGAATGTAAAGCGTAATTCTATATGCGATGTGAATGGTCATTTTACATGATTAACCATTGCATAACAAAGAATAACTTTATCTATGGTGTAGTCTAGGGCTCATACTATTCTAGCTCCTACATTTCCTTAACAGCATGTGATACCTGCTAGGTAGACTTATGTATTGGAAGGACTGTTTTGAGCTACTTTTGTAATCAAATTGGTCAAAGTACTCTTCTAGTATCACTGCAAGAGCGAACCAGTCATCGAATTTGCCTAAGACTGAACCAGGTGTTGAATACCTTGGTGTATAGCTTTCAAAACGTAGCTCGGAACGCAGAGTTCTGTTCTTTATGACAGAGCCGAAGTCAATTAAATGTACTTGCCCTTGAGGAGTCAATACGATGTTAGATGGTTTAATGTCACCATGAACGAAACCAAGTTTGTGGACTTGATGAATCGAGCGCTCTAGCAAGGTAATCCAGTTGGTAGGGAAGTTGTTTGACTTAGAAGGCTCGGTTTGGATTTGTAATAGTGTTATTCCACAAATGTGGGAAAGGACTAGATAGTCACTCTGCTGGTTAGAGAAATAATCGCAATATTCTGGCCAGTTATAATTGGAGTTGGAATAGAGAAACTCAGCCTCTTGTTTGAGAAAGTGACGGTGCTTTACTGCTTGAGCATACTTTATAGTAACGACGCCCCAGTTAGGGTGCTGGGCTTGAAGTACACGTCTACCTAATCGAGAGAGATTAGTGTAGCCACGGTTAGTTAGCTCCTGCTTGAGCTTTGCGTCGTCCGAAAATTCTCCCTTCAAAGCAACTTTGCCAGAGTGTTAAACCCAAAGGAAGAGCAACTTATTGACAGAGAATTATTGTCATAAGATGGAGCTCGCTTTGATGTACAAAGCGAGCTACTTAAGGGGGCTTTACTAGATATCACTTGGTAACGAGAATCCAGAGAAGAAGCCGGGGACAAACGGGTTCGACTGACCCTGAGTTTTGATGGTCAGTTTTACTTTACTGTCACCATACACAAACTCAACTTGTGTATCTTGAGCGGATGAAAAACTCACATTAGGACCGAATAAGCGGAACCAACTCCATGTACCTTTGACTGTACTTTGGCCAATTGTGGAGTCTTGTGTGTTCAACTGGACTCCTAGTTTCTCGATAAACTCGGAGTCTCCTTGCCATGATTGCTGACTCCATAAGGTCGGCCCGTGACGGTAAGTGAAGATCGGTTTGTCCGAAATGATTGAAAACTCGGTAATGTTTGGTGTCATATCAACAGCTTTTACTTGGAAATCGATTTGAATGTTTGATGGATCAGCTAGGAAAAGAGCGTTTTTGATATCAGAAGCTTTGTCCATCATTGTCCATACATCTGGCGTGATAGATAGCGCAGTACCAGGCAACAGCCCTGGTAAGTAAGGTGCTTCGTCATTGTTTTTAACGAATCCATTGAGGCGATTTTGAGAGAACTTATCAACTATACCGTTTGTAACGAAGAAGGCCTTGAGATCAGCAACGCTCGCATCCAGTTTGGACTGTCGGTTGAATGGATAAAAAGACGCTAATCGTTGTTGGTATGGTTGATAAACTTCGTTTGACCATGCTGTATTAAGGTGGTCATGAGCCAGCGACATCACCATTTCATTACTTTGATGCACAATTTTACTTATCACTTCTTCTGCTACAGCTAAATGATCGTTTGATAAGTTCGATAATGATGCAATAGGGTTACCAGCTTGCAAAGTCACAGATAAAGTATCGAAGGCTACTTTTTGAGGTTCTTTGGTTTCATAAAACTTGTCTGCCCATTTATTTGCATTAATAATCGCACTCAGCAGATTGTCTATTGGCTTCTTCCCTTGATCGTTGGCAGAGACCTGTTTTTTGTATGCTTGAAAGCTTAAAGTTATCTGGCGTGCAGATTCTTTTTTATCTTGGTCTTGAATTGGTATGGTCGCAGGATCTTGCGATTTACCCTCGTTGTCTGGTATTTCGAGTTCCACATAGGTGTACTTAGCGACGGTTGAGTACAGGCTGACCAGTGGGTTACCGTTTGCACTTGATAGGCTAGCGAATGCTTTTTTTAGTTGTGCAGGATCCGCTATTTCATTGACTTTTACATTGCTAATGAGATCTCGCCAATAATTTATGTAGTCATTTTGATAAGTTTGCTTTAGTTCACGGCTGATTCTGTGCATTTCGAGTGCACTCGGATAGGCCCCTGCAACCCCTTCATATGATTGTAAGGCTGCTTTTAGAGTAGGTGAGTTGACGGATAAATCGAGCTCATTAAACCCCGTTGGTGTATAGATATATGGAACCATGTAGCCCACATAACTTGTTGGGAATTGCAGAACTGAACCCCAATTATCGCCTAAATCACTTCGAATATCGACGCGCTTTGAGTAGGTTTCTGAGCTTTGAATGTGTTCATACAATAGAGTTCCGATACCTGTTTGAGTAATGACTTTCTTCGCTAGGTTCTCTAAATCGTGATTTGATTTCATTGGTGTTAGGTTACGCGCGAAGATGTCATTCAGTAGTACCTCTAGTTGAGCAATATTGACACTATCTGCTTCACCTTGGTCTTGGAATGTACGCATGTAGTAGTTTTTAAGCTCATGAAGGTTAGTCCTATTTTTACTGAACAATAAACGGTAGTTATTCAGCAAAGCTAGAGTCTGAGATTGATCTTCGAGATTGACGTACACAAATAGGTCTTTCTCTAGGGTATTTTCCATAGAAGGAATCAGTACTTTCTGTAACGCTGCAAAATATGCTTTTTCGATCTCTCCTTTGATACTAGAGTTAGGCATAAATGGCAGCGTATACCATGGCTCAGGCTCATTGTAGAGGTTATAAATTCGCTGTAATGAAAACAGATTAGGTATGTTTTCAGCCATGTTTTCGATGTCGTAAGGAGATGCTGATATCGCTTCTTTATAGCGCTCAAGCATTACATCGGCTTCAGCTTCTCGTTGATTCTGGAAATCAAAGTCAAACTTAATCACAAGTAATACGACGGTTAGTAAGCTAGCCCAAGATAGTGTGAAAATCACTTGGTTAACTAACAATGCGTTTTCTTTACGCTTGTTTACCCCAACCAGTTCGTGTTCGGATAAAATCACGTGTGTCATAAGGTATTGAGCAAAAAGGGTCTGGTTAACCGGGATCTGCTCATTGTGTTGATAATGCTCATGACCTACCGAATAAGATACAGTGCTCGCCAACAAGTCAGACTGAGCTGAGCTTTGACCATCATGAGTAAAGTAAAATCCGCGGAATTGAAGAGCGTCACTAAGCTGCTCTCCACGGTACAAGCGGTTGAGGAACAACCAAAGGTTTTGTTTCAATAATCCAAACTGGAAAGGGGCGCTAGCAATTGAGTTTCGATAATCCTGGTTGAGTTGACCTGCAAGCGCGTTGCTCATGTTGGCTATCAACTCACTGATTAAATGGTCGTATTCATCATTAAACCAGTCTGCGTCGATACCACCGTGTTTAGAATAAGGAGCCGTGGCACCGAATACGTCGTCTCTTTTTGATTCGTCAAATGCTGAGAAAAACTGACAAAAATCGCTGATGCTACCCATATTAGAGATAACGTTATAAATAGGTAAGCTGACCCCAAAAGCCTGATTAAACGTTTTTATTGTCGATTTTAGTTCATCAGCTTTTTGTGTTATTTGTTCATTATTTTCCAACAATGAAGCTACGTCAGTCGTGAGCAATAAACCATTCGCGGCCTGCCTCGGGCGCCATGCTGTTAGGGACTGACAGAGTGTTTTTAGGTATTCTGGGTGTTGGTCTTCGCCAGTGCTTACCGAAACTAAAATGGAATGCTCGCTGACCCAAAATAGAATTGGGAATTCAATATCACTGCCAAAATCGTCGAGCTTATATGACTCATAACCCATTTGAGTGATGATACTTTTGTCTTTATTCGGATTTTGACTCAATAGTAGGTAGATTGGCAGGTCGTAGCGACTCATTAAGTGAGCTTTTGGTCGTTGCTTGCTGACCATGCGTTTGAAATGGTATGCCAGTTGCTTTTGTCTTTTCTGAATCAGCGATTTGTCGAATGACTCTTTTTGTGATGGTTCACTGCGGTTGATAAGAACCCAGTAACATACTAAGCCTACAAGTGTAGATATAATTGCGGTAGTAGCTAAAGCCCACGTCAAATATGCGTTGAGAGGTGTTAGTAGAATTATGCTAGAGACGACGGTAAAAAGGGCAAAAGATACTAGGATCGAGATACCTACTGTTTTTTTTGTATTGCCCGATTTGTTTGATTTAGTTTTCGGCATAATCAGTTTGATTCTTCCTTGTTTAAGTCAGGCGCAGAAGTCCGAACAATAATGGCGTTTATTTGGTCGTTTTCTACGTACCATTCTTTGGTACTTCTTGCTTCTTCTTTTGTGTTTGCTCTTAATATCACTCGGTAATATTTTTCATAAGGAGAAGAAATAGGCTGATAAACTGACGGTGACAGGTTATCAATAAAATCGTCAGCGCTTTGCTTGCTAGAGAAAGTCGCAAGTTGCACCAACCAATGTGATGAACTTGGTGTTAACTTGTTGCTTTGCAATACTTCTACAGCATCAACTTTACTTGCGTAACGAGGAAGAGTCGCTAAGTCTTTATCTTCGCTTATAAAGACAATATCTTTTACTTCGCCGGAGACGATGTAACGCTGACTGAAATTAGGCAAATACGTGAAGTCACGAGCTCGTTGAGCGTGGGTGTTGGTATACCAGAAATCCGTTAAGCCAATGCTCGTTGCGATTAAACAAAAGAAGAAAAGGCTAGTGATTAAGTAACGTTTACGCCTTGTTGGCTTCCTTACTTCTGGGAGCTTCACTTTGATGCGGCAGTAAACGCCGCTAGTATTGCGATATTGGCTGATGGTTTGCTCTAACTGATAGGTGAATGCTTTCAATTGGTCAGCATTACCTTCACGATATTGGCCTTTGAATCCAATATTTATGAAGAGGTAAACTATCTCTAGAAGGTCAATCAGTTTGTGAGGCTGTCGTGCTGCTTTCTCTGCAACAGAGAAAAACAACTCACCACCATTTCGCATGCCGAAGAGCTCGCTAAGCAGCGTTTTGTTTTCCCAACCGTTTTTTTCTCCCCACTCGGAGTAGATGATGAATTCATCAATGACCACTGCATACAAAAAGCAGAGTTTATCGATAACAGCAATAGGGTAAGTAAGCTCGGTTGCTTGAGCTTTTATGTCGTTTATACCCTGTATCAACTGTTCTCTAAAAATCGCTAAATCTTCAGGTTCAGATAAGGTTGAGAGCTTGAGTGTTTTGGTTAGTAAATCGCTACTGATATTGAATAATTGATTCTCTGCCTTATCAAAGTGTCGCAAAAACTCTTCTTGGGCGCTGGTAGAATGTACAGCGACCAATTTAGAGGCTACCTGATCAGTTTCGTTATCCTTAGAGCCCTTTGGCGCTTTGTCGATGATGAGAGTTTCTTCATCTAAATAATCCATAACCATTATCTCAACGCATATAAAACGACTTCAAGGGTTGGTATACGAGCATCGACATGCAACGCGATGGCATCACGAGTGTCGAGCATATCCAACCAATTTCTATCTTTGGTATCGACTTCAAAATAGGCCACACCTTGCATTGGCTTGAGTTCACTTGGCGCAATTGGTAAGGGTTTCAAAGAGATACCCGACAGAGAGCTTCTTACTAATTCGACAATTTTATTATTACTGCTTAGCTTCGCGGAAATAGGAAATAGCTCATTGAGCTCTGTGCTACTGATATCGGATTTAACGCTTAGAACGAAACGTCGGTTATAGATGCTACTAGGATCTTTGATCAACGTACGCAGTAACCTACGCTTTTCAAACAGTGATATATCCCATTTGAATTCAATAACAGAGTCTTGTTGAACCAATGTTAGCAAGTTTCTAAGACTAGAAAACAGCGGATTAAAGTTATCGTATAATTTGTCATACTTTAAGGGCGGACATGCATCAGGAATAGCAGGTGTTAGTGCCATGACCTGAGCCTCAAACTGCTTCAATTTAGAATATAATTCGTGAGTCGGGTATTTGGTGTTGCTGATGGTTAATTCGAACCACGGTAACCATGAGCTCAGAGTTTGAAGCCATAAAAAGTCTTGCATCATAGATTGAGGACTTTTTTGATCTTGTCCTGCTTCAAGACGTTTCAGAAGGTTTTGAGCTCGGTTACTGACGAGTGCGTGAATCTCTTTAACTCGCTCGACAAGCAGAGTAGAAGCTCCGTAATGTAGACATGCGGGAATAAAAGATCTGTCATAGATCACTTCATCTGAATCACTGATTTCTAATATCTTAGCAACAGGAATCAGAGTAAAACCAGATGTGTCTTCACCGGCGAATTTTAGCCCAATATTTAGCTGTGCGACATCGACTTCAACGGTAGAGTTTTCTGATGTTGATGTGTCAAATACATTGATTGATTGGGTGATATAGCGACTTTGTTCCTGCCCATCTTCACAATAATCTTTGTTACCTTGTAAAGAAATCGGTAATGCGAGGTAAACGATGGTTTCTATGGTGCCTTGAGGTATATCGACAACGATTTCTTGCTTAAGGTTGAACTGAGTTCCATCGGGAAATACACCGGAGCAGCTCGGTATAGACAGTTTACCAATCTTCAATAGATCGTGATTAAGTACTAATTCGGTGATGCCATAAAAAGGAGAGAAACCAGCTAATGTCTCTATATTCTGACGAATGTAGTTCTGCACATAGCGATCTTGTTGCTGAAAGTGCTGAGGTGCTATAAACATTCCTTCTTGCCACACTACTTTTTTGAAAGCGTCCACGTAATGTCCTTTTCTATTATTTTTATATATTGGCTTGTGCATTTAAAGATTTACCACCAGCTGGAGTCGGGCTGTATTGAGGCTAACTCCGCTTTCTTACCAGTAATCGTTAACTCTAAAGTTTGCTCTGGATCTCCTGGCATCATTAAAACAGTTTTCGCTGTACTGTTCTGGTAATCGGCGAATTCAATCAATGCGGCAATATATTGAGTGTTCTTGTTAATATCTAACGTCAGTTGTTGTTCTGAGTTGGGCAGCACAATTGGCAATACTTGTTTTGATACTAAGTTTGCAGCCAACAACTGTAGGTCATTATTGTACAAATCAATAAAAGGCAATTGTTTAAACAGTTGCTGATCTGTGAGTTGGTAAAGCCTAACGACAACAGGGTTGGCTTGAGCATCATTGTATTGGTTGACCGTCGTATCCGCTTTAACTGTCAGTGAGTATTGGGTGACAACAGGGGCGGGGTCTGATGATGAGCACGCCGTTATCATTAAACAAAGAGACAATAGCATTAAACGTTTCACTCTTGCCTCTCACTTTGCTTTTGCATATTTTCCATAAATAATGCTTTGAACTGACGTCTGAAGTCCCCATTGTCTTGACGGTGTTGGAAGTGCTTTCGATAGATCTTCCAATATTTTTTATCCTTGTTGGAAAAAATGCCGTCACTCACGTATTCGCTAAACTGGTTTTCAAGTTGCTTTGGTGCAAATTCGTTTAGAAACTGGTCTACCGTTTGTTCCAATGCCTCAAAAAGAGCTTTTTGTTGTAGCTGTGGGTTCTGTAAGTATTGTTGGTTTTTTTCCGTCAGTGTGATGAGCTTGTCTATCGACTCTTCAATTCGAGTGTTGTTCTCGGCATTGACAGGAAAATATTCCAACTCAGCAGAGGGCAGGGAGCCTCCTCTGTTGTGAACGACTTCGTCTACTTCAATGTTGGGAACGACTTTATCGCTATCTAAATCTTCAAAGGGGTCTGACGAGAACGGGTCGTCACTCAGAACATTCGTTGAAGAAAAGTTTGAGGCTTTCTTAACTATCGTCACTTCAGGCGTAGTATCCAAAAAGTCTGTGTCATTGTCGTCAAGCTTTAAGTTGAAAGGTTCTATAAAAAGATCATCCTGATTGGTGTTATTCGTAGCATCCACTTTAGGTGCGCTTAACAGGCTAACTAACAGTGTGTAGTGACCTAATTTTATAATATCGCCATCGGAAAGTATGTATTCTTTCTCTCTTATCAATGATTTATCGTTTAACGTAGCACCATTGTTACTAACGTCTTTGATGGCGTACCCGCGTTCAGTGGGGTAGATCTGGCAGTGAGTTCTTGAGACCCATTTGGTTTGGTCAGGTAGCGCAATATCACATGATGGCGAACGACCTAAGCTTCCGCCATTTTCAGGCAGGTAAACGACTCTAGAGGTAACGACCTCTTCAGCAGGTATAGAAATCATGTGGACACTGATAGACAATGGTTACTCCTTGCACTTGGATATAGCTGAGTTAAAACTATCTAAAAACCCGGAATAGGTTTTAAGGAATCGATTTGAAAAGTAGACCCCCATATTTTTGGTATCTAAGTTCATCGAGTTGAAGTAATCGAGTGGTAATGAGGCCTTCTCAAGTTCTCTTTCAAAGACTAAACCATCTTCTAGAACAACATCAATTTCCCTTTGCTTTAAAAGCTTTAGTAGTACTTTAGCATCTCGTGGCTGCATTACGACGTTAAATCCATTTCGTTTGAGCCAAAACCATTTACTAGAGCCAAATTTTGCAGAAAAATTCAGATTTAATTTTGATAGTTCATTAATGTCAGGCTTTACGCCTGGGCCAAAATACCAATTTAAAGTCTGTTGCGCGATTGGTTCTGAGAGTGTTGCATACTCGTCACGTTCAGAGGTTTGGGTCGCAACGAAGAAACCGTGTTGTCCGCCTCCATGAACACGTAGTTGTGCGTCAGACCAAGTTGTCATGGTTAACTGATAAGGTTGGCCCATTACACCTAATGCACACTTAACTTTGTCTAAAGCAATTCCTTGCATCTCGGAATTTTCATAGGTTTGGTATGGAGGCCAATCTTGCGTCGTGAGCATTAATCGAGATGGTCCAATTTGAACTTTAGCAAAAGTATTCATTGACCAAAAGGTAGCAATGAGCAGAGTTGCCAATGGTAATTTACTTGCAGAGGCTCTAGTTAACATCATTAGAGTGTCCTATTAGCTCAGAGATTTTCAAGATAGATACTGGCGGGTAATAATCGAGCTTATGTGCAGCCTCGATATTAACAATATATGAATATTGGCTTAGTGATTCTATTGGAATGTCCGAAGCTTTTTGGGTTCCTTTTAATATGTTTTTCGCTTTGTATCCGGCGAATTGGCCAACATTGTAGTAACGGCTAACAATGCCAAATAGGGCTTTATGGCTTCTTATTGGGCTTTCGGTTGCTGAGAATGTGGGAATACCTTTTGAATGTAGCCTTGATACTACCTCGCCTCCTTGCGCAATGATGTATGAATCAGGCGGCAAATATGCCATATCAATGCCTTCTTGTTTCATATTATCAATTGTGAGGCTAATTAGGTTGCTGTTTGACCTGATTTTATCAATATTTAGTGGGTACAAGATAACACGCTTGTTATGAATTTCCGATAACTCAAGCATCTTATTTGCTGTGATAATCGAATTATTTTCTTCGGCGTTATATATCACCCCAATACTTGAAACGTTAGTCAGCTTTTCAATCGCTTTAAATTGTATTTCATGAGGTACGATATGGGATACCCCGGTAAAGTTTCTTTCTTTAGAAGATAAATCAGTTACCAATTTAGAACCCACAGGGTCGGTGACAATACTGAACACCACGGGTGTAGAGTTAGTCTTTCTAAATTCGCTTGGTTCATTATAAGTACCTAGTAACTCAAGGGTGATAGTGGTACCGAATGAATAAATAAGATCAGCTTTCTTATATTTTAAATCTCTAATATTTTGTTTAAGTTGAGCCTTATCGCTGCTTGCATCGAGAACCGTGAATCGCACATCAACGTGTTGTGATAAATAGTCCATAAAACCTTGCTCTGCATCAGTTACTCCACGCCACAATAAAAGGACAACGTGTTTTTCATCACTTTTGGCAAAGGTGAAGGGAGTCATTAAAATAAAGGTGATAACGAAAACTAAAAATCTCATGATTGAACCCCTAATTTCTGTTTATCGGATTCTAGAAATAATGAAAAGAACAGAATTAGACTGAATGAACTCACGAGTAATGAAACCCCAAATATAAGGATGGTATTATCGTAACCAAAAATGCTCAAACATACGCCTGCTAGCATAGGCCCTGCAATATTACCGATGCGCTCGGTGAGCCTGAAGATACCGATAATTTTCCCTTTTTCAATTCCTTGGCCGGAGAGTAGTTCGATGACCAGTGGTATTTGAGGCGAAACACAAATGCCATGCGCAATGCCGATAATGATGACGATCAGTAACACTCCCAATGTACCTTGGAAGAAGTAGAAGTTGAGTAATGCAAGAGAAGAAAGTAGCCCACCGATAAAAATGAAAGCCATTTTGTTTTTGAGTTTGTCGACTAGAATTGCGCTCAACGGTGAAATGACGATGATTGCAAGACCGTAAGCCATAATTACTCGGCCAGAAACAGAGCTACTTTCGCCCAAGAATTGTAGATAAACCGGGCAAATATAGTAAAGGAAACCAGTAAGTACGATCTTCGCTGGTATCGCACTGAATATCGTGATTAATGCAAAATATTTGTTACTTAACAGTTGTTTGAAATCTTTTAAATTGAGAGGTTTACTTGAGTTAGTTGTGCTCGATTTCTCAAAAAACACATAGACAAGTAAGACACTGAGCGTTGCGATCAATCCAGCGAGCATAAACGTCTCTGAGTATCCAAGCTTCTCCGCAAGGATCCCACCAATCGCGGCTCCACATAGAGAGCCAGAGAAAAATGATGACAAGAAAGTCGCCATTCCTTTAGTACGATTAGAATCGTTGGTGGTATCTGACACATAACCCTGTGCGGAAATAAAAACGATACCATAACCAACCGCCGTGAATGCACGCGCTACTAATAAGAATTCGAGGGATTGAACGAAAGCAGTAGCGATTAAGCCTATGCTCGTGATCAGCCCTCCTGTCATCAACGAATGTCTTCTGCCTACTTTGTCTGACCAGTATCCCGCAAATGGTAGTGAGATCGCCCAACACAACATGAACAGTGAAATTGGTAGACTAGTCACTAGGTTGTCAGGAATCCAACCCGTTATGTTGTCCAGTGAAGACACGAACCTAGGAAAAAAGGCTAGTGAAGACGCTTCCGAGAGGACCAATAAAAATAGTGGTAAGCGAATGAATCGAAAGTCTTGTTTATCAATATCTTGTGAAGGCTGAGCAGGCTTTAGCTTAATAATTGCTTGGTTAGCTAGATGAAGCAATTTGCCAAACTCGTCGCGAGAAGAAGTTTTTGCCAAGTGATTGACGATATCTCGGTTCACAAGCATGAATACTTTCTTTAATTGGTTCCAAGGCGAAATAATCATGAAGTTACACATGAATAGAATTATTTCGGCGACGACAAGGCAAGATGCGACCAAAACGGTGATCATATCCATGACGCTTTCTTTCAGCATATTCATGATCAAGTTGTTGTCGGTAGTCACCTTCAGCTGCATTGTGTGACTTTGGCTATTACTGTTATTGTGGTTGTCTATATTGTTGTGGTCGTTGCTATTATCGAGGTTGTCGCTATTAAACGTTGATACGCGTATAGACGCGTGTTTTACATTTTCCTCTGGATAGTGATAAGAGCTACCAGACTCCCCGTTAAAAGTAATAGATAGAATCTCACTGTGGTTATCAACGAAGAAAGCAAATTCGTCTTCTAAGCCATGCAGTCTGTTGTCAGGAACGTCTTTATTGAGTAACCCTTTAATCATCTGATTTAGTGAGTCACCAATCAGGGTTGATTTCTGCTCAAGTTTAACTTCATAAATCTGCGAAAACTTGTCCAGAGATTGATAAGAAACACCTAAATTAGCAATAATCGTTAACAGGATAGCAAGAGAAATGATAAACACGGGAAAGTGTTTTGTTTTCAATTTCTCGAACTTGGACATTGAATAGGGAGATTGCAGTGCCTTATGTGCTTGAGCTAACGTAGGAAGTAAATCTCTAGCTCCATCAGAAGTTTCGATTATCGCAGTTGCACCTTTAACACGGTCTACAATCCCTTCTAATAGATATTTCAATGCTATAAAGGCAAATGCGCAAGACAGCACTATCCATATGACTGAATACAAGAATTGATCCTTTAGCAAGGACGCTTTTTGTTGGTCTAATAGTGACGTAGAGTAGTAGAGCTTTATTTGGCCTTCAACTAAACCGAAAGAATTGGTTATATCAAGTGATAGCTGACGATCGTTTGCTTGGTTGTGTACACCTGTGCCAAATAGTTGTTCACCAGAGGTAGACACCACCATTAATGCAGTAATGCCATCAACAAACTTTAGCCTACGATCTAGGATACCTTGTATGTTCGATATAGCTGAAAGAGGCAGACCTAAACTGATTGCTTGATTGATATCATTATGTGTTTCTTCTAAAACGATTCGATAGGTAGAATCGGAGGTTTCCGTTAGCCTTTTCTCGAAATTGAAATAGTTCAGTGTTGCATTTAACGTGATGGAAAACAGCAAAACCGCCATGATGGCAAACATCAATTTGACCCTAAGTGACAGGCTAAATGATGTCGGATTGGTGGAGGTTTGGCTGGTCTTGCTGTTCATTGGTTAAGGCCTACTTAATAGATAAATCGAAGTCAGCACTGTTGTTCGTTGCACTAACTGTTACTTGAGTAATGGGTTCGCTGCGGCTTAATCGCCCGATACATTCTTCGGCTAATCTTGGCATCAGTGAACGGTTAATAATTTGTTCTACAGCGCGACCGCCAGTGGTTGGATCGGTATTACGGTCGACCACGAACTGAATGAAATTCGTATCCCAAGTGAATGATGCCTTATATTGCTCTGCAAGTTTCTTTTTGATTCGATTTAGCGATATTTCTGTGATTTTCGCTAATTCTTCATCGTTAAGTGGGTAGTAGGGAACAATGGTAGTTCGGCCTAAAAATGCAGGTTTAAAGTATTGTTGCAGATCCGGACGTATTGATTCGAGTAGCTTGTCATTATCGATGCGATCGGTAGTCTGAGCACACACGTCACAGATAGCTTGGTCGGCAGCGTTCGACGTCATAATAATGATGGTGTTCTTGAAATCGACGGTTCGACCTTCGCTGTCTTTGATATGACCTTTATCGAAGATTTGATAGAACAGATCATGTACGCCAGGGTGAGCCTTCTCCATCTCATCCAATAGCAATACAGAATAAGGGTTGCGTCGAATCGCTTCCGTCAATACACCACCTTCGCCAAAGCCCACGTAACCTGCTGGTGAGCCGAGTAGCATGGAAATTTTATGCTCCTCTTTAAACTCGGTCATGTTAATAACGGTAAGATCGTTGCTTCCTCCGTACAGTTGCTCCGCAAGTGCCATGGCAGTTTCAGTTTTACCGACACCACTTGGACCACACATTAGGAACACACCAATCGGTTTACGATTATCCGTTAAACCCGCTCGGGAAATACGAATTGCTTTTGCTAGTTCGTTCTTTGCGACATCCTGTCCTATTACTCGAGTATTAAGTTCATCTTCCAAGGTCAGCAGCTTAGCGATTTCATCGCTCATCATGTTACCAACCGGGATACCAGTCCAATTCGCAATCACCTGAGCAATAGTGTTATCGTCGACCATGGCATAGACGAGGGGCTCCTCACCTTGTACGTTTGCTAACTCGATACGTAGGCCGTCGAGTTGTTGCTGCTTGTTGGAGTCAACCGCATTTAGCTCTTGTGCTTCAGTTATCTCTTGCTGAATCACTTTAATTTGGTCTACTAATTCAATCTCTTTTTCCCAACGCGTGTAATACGCAGCCAACGTTTGTTGGTTCTCTTCTATCGATAGTGTGAGCTCTTTAATCAACTCAGCGCTGTTGGAGAACAGAGCCTCTTCTTTTTCTAATGCTGATTTTTCGTTTTCTTGATAACGAATCGTCTGCTCTAGTGTTTCCAATACTTCTGGCTTCGCGCCTTGTGTCAGTGCGATTCGTGCACTGGCAGTATCAAGTAGGCTAATGGCTTTGTCTGGCAGTTGGCGACTTGGAAGGTAACGGATCGATAAGTTGACCGCTGCTTCAATCGCGGATTCAGCAATAAAAGCGCCATGGTGAGCTTGCAATGAAGCAGCCACACCACGAAGCATTTGCATCGCATCTTCTGCGTTAGGCTCTTCAATGGTTACAACTTGGAATCGGCGTGTCAGAGCCGGATCTTTTTCGAAGTACTTTTTGTATTCCGCCCATGTTGTCGCAGCGATGGTTTTGAACTCACCCCGCGCCAGGGCAGGTTTTAGAAGGTTTGCCGCGTCGTTTTGTCCAGCAGCGCCGCCTGCACCAATAAGGGTGTGGGCTTCATCGATAAATACAATGATGGGTACTTCTGAGCTTTTTACTTCATTGATGACGTCTTTTAAGCGGTTCTCAAACTCACCTTTAACGCTCGCGCCGGCTTGCAGCAAGCCAAGGTCTAAAGAGTGGATCTGTACGCCTTGTAGAGCACTAGGGACTTCATCGGCTGCAATTCTTAACGCTAATCCTTCAACAACAGCAGTTTTACCTACGCCTGGTTCACCGACCATAATCGGGTTGTTTTGGCGCTTACGACACAAGATGTCAATCGCTTTTCTTACTTCTGCATTACGGCCTGAAATTGGGTCGATGTTGCCATCAATAGCCTGCTGCGTAAGGTTTACCGTGTATTTGCTTAGAGCGTCGTTACCCGCGGGGGTACTATCGACAGCGCCATTAGCTGAAGGTGCTGAAGAGTTACGTGCAATAGGAGTTTTCTTGATAAGACCTTGCAGAGACTCAAGTGAAACATTGCTTAATGATTCAAGTTGTAAGGTCGTCACTCCTAATACATTTTGCTGCATTAGAGCTTGAATAAGGTGTAGGCTGACGATCTCTCCATGCCCGTAGTTAACTGAAGCAATCATCCAAGCGTCTTTGATTAATTCCGTTAAGCCGTGGCTTAACGTCGGTTGACCTTCATTACCTTTTGGGAGCATAGAAATTTTCTTTGTCAATTCACTGACTAAGGCATCTATTGAAAGTTTCTGAGATTCACACAATGTCATGAGCATTGGGTCTTTCTGGGAGATAAGTTGAAGAATCCAGTGTTCAACCTCTATAGCTCCAACACCTTGGTTCATTGCTGAACCAGCAGATGTTTCGAGCGCCTGCTTTAGGGCAGGTGCTAGCTTGCCTACTAAGTTAGTGAGCGTTACTTGTGTCATTGTTTATTCCTTATATTTCTATAATCTACACGAACCATATTGCGAACTATAAAAGCAAAATGTTTACACTTTTATCAGGACTATGCTGAGGGGCAAGATAATCGATCTCCCCTAGGCGAGCTGCAATAGAAACGTTGCTTGATAAACGGGGTTTGGTTAAATATGAACGCTTAACGTTCAGATAAATGGCAACAGGCGTGTTGTCTTTTAAGTAATGCTGAGTCAAAGACCACATGGATTTCGCTAATTGGTCATCTTGCTGAATTTCTAGGAATTCACTTCTGCTTTTTGGAGTAACAAAAATACTCAAGTTGTTGAAATTAACGAGGCAGGTTCTTCCTACTAAGAAACCTTGGCCTAAACGGCTATTGAAATCCCGATTTGTACCTAGTCGTGTCAATGAATCTGTAGGCAATAGGCGACGTTCAAATGCCTTACATTCGACATCGATTGAGTAAGGAAAAAAATCATTGAGTATCTTTTTTAGCGTTGTAAGGCTACGGCTTTGTTGGCTAAGTAATAGTGAGTATTGCAGGTATTCTTTGTGTTCTTTCCCAAGTGCTGAAAAATGATTCAATAACGCCGCTTTTTTGGAATTCTGCTCGTTTTCAACGAGTAACCATCGTTGCACATTAGTTCGATAGGTGATTTCAAAGTGGCGTTGATTAAACACATCCAGAAAGTCTTGAAGTGAATGATCGTCGTTGTGTATCGCGCTTAACAACTCTTCATAAATATAATTGGGAATTACCCCTTTTACACCAGAAAGCGCTTCTTTTGCCAATCTCAGCTTTGCCTTGTTTCCCTTTAGCGAAAAGTACTGAATTTCTTGAGGGTTCCCGGTTGGCATTGCCTCAGACTTCAATTGGATCTGTACCTGAGTAGAGCTGTGAGACTGGAGTCGTTCCAATAGTCTCATTGCTTGCGAGAAGTCGTACTTTTCGGGTTGAGTCGTTAGATCTTCGATGAAATGCTTCATATCGGCTTCCTATAACGATCGATCCAATTGTGCTTATTTTGTGGAGTTACAGGCACAATTGACTACCGTGAATCTTAGGGTATGTTTTTATGAAACCATCTCGCCCATAGAGACGAATCTTAAGTTGAATGTATCTATCAAAACTGCAAAACTGCTGGAAGAAGCGATTCAACACATCGGCAAATGCTAGGTAAGGTGAGGTGGCATCAAGCGTAAGTTCAATCTCGGTTCCGGGCGAGAACACGTTCTTACCCAACACACGAATTGCAGAAACTTGCGAATTGAATGTAATTGAGTGAATCATCTGAATTTCTGTGCTTGATACCTGGTCGCGACTGCACAAACTCAACATATGTTTGAGTTCAGCTACCGGGTTGCTAGATTGCACCAATGATGTGAAGTTTGTGTTCAATAAGCTAATAAATTCCCAGTGGATGTTTTGGTCGATTTCTTTTTTAATCGGCGCAGACGGCGGGTAAATAGGTGAGAAATCACCGGGTAAATCAATACTCTCTAAGCATTCCAAAGTGCCGATTACACCACAAGCTTGCTTCCCATTAGTACACAGTAACTTGGTACCAAGTAGCTTGCTAAATTCTGTATTTGTCGTGTCCGATAACGAAATCGCTATGCTTACTTCACCAAAGTGATCGTGTTTACTTTGCCAGTAGTCGTAACTTTGGTTATGTGAATACTTTTCTTTAAAAAGTGGAATTAAAGGGACCTCTCCGTTCGGAGTGATTTCATAGACGTTTTGAATTTCAATAATTTCTATATTGTTGTCACTATGAGCATCGGCATTAACTGGAACGGATAGAGTCCGGTGGTCATATGGGATCGGTTCGCCAGTTTGCTCAAATAAATTAATCGCAGGCACGACATTGAGCTTGAATACGTCTCTATTAAATAGACGAATGAACTCCGATGGCAATGATGACATAAACAAATTAATCACGATTTCAGACTCGTCAAATTTATTCGCGTGTTCAGCAAAGTTTTTTAGTCTAAAGAACTGTCGCTTCTCTTTGAAAAAGAAGAATTCATTGATCAGTTGATAACCGGTGAATTGATTTCCGTGTTCAGGCAAGAACTTAAAATCGAGATCACTGATTCGATTTTTTAGTTGAAGGTTATCAACGGTCGAGTGTTGGGCACACTCGGAATCGGAAATGGAAATCGACAAGGTATTGTTGAGAAGCAAATCGACGAGAGAGTCTGCATTGTTTTCGAAGCCTTTGACGAAGAAATCGAGATCACCTAATTCTAAATGGCTGAAATAAACATCCGGATCACCAGTACTCAGAGAAATCTGAATAACCGCGGAGCTTTGGTTAGCTGTTGAAGGTCTGTTGAAACTAAACGGCGCACTCAATGCTCTGGCATTGCTTAAATTAAATGGTGCTATATTGAGTTCGTCAACGGTCTTAAATAGACACTCGTTTTTCGTGTTTGTACTCGAAAAAAGTGAGCCTTTAGGCAAGCGGCTTGATTCAATAGGACCGTCTTCAGTATGAAGTTCAAGATAAGCAACACTTGGAACAGTTTGAATATAAGAAGGGTAGAGCACACTCAAAATACCTTCGATAACTTCAGGTAACTGTTCAGATAGTTTTTTTTCTACCTTTGCGTTCAATAGTGCTACACCGTCGAGTAAGCGAGCCATGCTAGGGTCTTCGATCTTACCTTGATGAATATTGAGGTTTTCGGCATGAGTAGGGTATTCCTGACCGAACTGACCTAACGAACGGCGCACAAAGGCCAGTTCTTGCTCGAAGTAACGCATAATGGGTTCAGTCATAGCTATCTTCTTCTATAGATGTAGTTAAATCGCTTAGTGCGATTCTTGAATCAAAGATTAGGTCTCGTTCACCATTATTGGTCTTCACTTTAGCTATGATGTTGAACGATAGTGAATTGTCACCTTCTTTACGCTGCTCGAGCTCAACAGATATGTCGTGTAATCGTGGCTCGAAGCTTTTTATCCAAGCCTCGATACGTAAAGTGATCTGAGTGTTTTCTAAAGTTGCACTGAGCAAATGAACATCTTCGATACCAAATTTAAAGTTCGAGCGGTTTACTTCAACGAGCCTATTATCAATTTCTGTTAATGAAGCCTCTGCCTCTAAGAGCTTGGTTAGGTGGAACTTAATATCTTCAATCTCGGCGTCCTGATAGGGCTTTGCATCGCTGATAAAGGTTTTCCAAAAACTCATGATGCTACCTCGTTTAGATCGGTAGTCAGCACAACCTCGCCACTAAAGTAATCAAATTGGTATTGAGGAACGATACGCAGAGTGCAGGCAAAACTGCCAGCTTGAGAATGAGATTCCCTGACACTAACTTTGGCAAAGCTCAATGGATATTTGGACAAGGTTTCTTCATTTGCAAATGAGACATTGCTGGAAAATTTTTCGATCCAGTTTGTTAAAAATAGCTCACATTCGTTGGCACTGTTGAAACTGCCGACCATCTCACGCACTTGCACTTTTAGATAATGGGCAATTCTGCAAGACATTAGCGTAGTCTGAATCTGAGTTAACACTTTGTCATTATCGTTCTGTCCACACTGCCAAATAGAGTTATTGCCATTGAAGTAAAACTTATCGGTTAAAGGGCTTTTGGTTAATGGAATAAAGCCACTTTGCGCGTAAAAATTAGACAGTTGCCCGAATAAGCTAACATCCGCTACTGGCTTTTGCAGGTGGCTGTCAAAATAGTGGCTCGCAGGGAGGTTAATAACAGAGCCTTGCAGCTTGTCATTCCAGCGAGACTTCAGAAAACCGAACCAGTTCACACGATGAAATTCCCGCATGATTGTAGTAGCTAGTACCATATTGGCTAAGCCCCATGAGCCTTTGCCTTGTTCATTATAAACAAAGCCGACTCGTCGATTTTTGTATGCATCACGAAGACGAACCTGAGGTAGCGCCATGCCAATAAAGCGTGAACTTGGTTTACTGCGTAGGTCTTGCCATGCTTTGAAATCAGGACCGGATAGAATTTTATTGATTCGCGTTATATCAGAGAGCCAGTCTGCACCATTTTCACCAAAAAACGTTGGTACTGGAGAGAAAAGCATCGGGCAAAGCGTCGCTTCTCCTAATTTACCTAACAGTTCTACGGTAAATAGGTCGTCATAATTGGCATCAAAATCGATGTCCATCGAGATAGGGTGGCTAAATGTGATGCATCCAAAGGGGTGACCCCCTAAAGTATTTAGCTCGCTATTACCTATCTTGTTATACAAATCGCTGGATTTTGTTGAGTACGCTTGATTGACATCGCTGGATATCTCAGTCCAATTCATATCGAGTAATTTTACATGAGCTCTTTGGTAGCTTATGGGCAAAGATACAAGTTGCTGAAGACTTAACCAGTTGCGTTCTAACTTTTGAAAATCAGGCTCATGAATTATTGCATCGAGCTGTAAACTGAGTGCAGTATCAATCTTCGATATTAGTGTGGATATCAATGAAATCAATGAGGATTTAGAGCGTAAAGAGTGTTGGTCTAGCTCAGATAATAGAGATAAAGCCTCTTTTATAAAGGTATTATCTGTATTATCTAGTTGGTTAAATTTGTTTTGCCATTCCGTATCTAACTTCATAAAAAATTTTGGCCGGATTACTCCGGCCAAATCCCTATTAACCAGGAATCTTAGCAACCATTCGAACTGAGGTTGTCAGCTCTTCAAGTTGTAACCAAGGTCTTAGGTGAGCCACAGCTGAGTAGGCACCTGGCTTACCAGGTTGCTCAACCACTTCGATGCGAGATTCACAAAGAGGGGTTTTTGCGCGTTGCTCATTACCAATAGCACCGGCGTTGGTGTATTGGTCGATCCATAGTTGTAGCTCTCGTTTGATATCAGGAGCTTCAAGGTTTGAACCTAGCTTGTCTCGACCCATTACTTTCAGGTAGTGGGCGATACGGCTACTTGCCATAATGTAAGGTAGGCGAGCAGAGATAGCAGCATTCGCTGTTGCGTCTGGGTCTGTAAATGTTTTAGGTTTCTGAGTTGTTTGGCCACCGATGAACACAGCGTAGTTAGAACTTTTATAATGAACCAAAGGAAGGAAACCAAGGTCTGAAAGCTCTTTCTCGCGCTCGTCAGTTAGATTCACTTCTGTTGGACACTGCTGAAGTAGATCGCCAGCTTCAGACTTGTAGGTTAAGTTAGGTAGGTTTTCTACTTTACCACCGTTATCAAGTCCACGGATAGATGTACACCAACCCGAAGCAGTATATGCTTGAGTCATTTTAAGACCCAGTTCATATGCAGCATTCGACCAAACTAATTGGTCATTGCTGGTTGGCTTTGGACTGCCATCCATATCGGTTGCAAGCTCTTCGTATGCGAATACATCAGTACTTAGACCTTTATCACCATACGGTAGACGAGCAAGAGTGCGAGGCAGCGTTAGTGTTACGTAACGTGCATCGTCACTTTCACGGAATGAATTCCATGCTGCGTATGCAGGAGAGTCGAAGCCTGCTGCTACAGGTTTGCCTTCAGAGAAAGTTTGGAAGCTGTTGAACTCGAACATTTCAGCATTTGCAGCGGCAATGAACGGTGCATGACATGCTGCAGCAACTTCACCCATGTAGCGAAGTAGAGCAACGTCTTCATCTTTTGCGCTAAACTCGTAATCACCAATGAAAGTACCGTAAGGCTGACCACCAGCAGTACCAAACTCACCTTGATAAACCGCATTGAATAATGGGCTTCGGTCAATTGCTGGTGCGTCTTCAAATTGGTCAAGCAGCTCTTCTTGTGTGAAATCAACCATTTTAATCTTTAGATCACGGCCAAGTTCACTCTCTTTAACAAGCTTTTGTAGACCACGCCAAGAGCCTTCAAGTTTCTGCAAGTCTTTCTGCTGCATGACTTCAGATAACTGTTGAGATAGTTTCTTATCTATCTCAGAGATTGCATTCTCAATCGTCTTAGTAACGTTTTTATCCCACGTTACTGTTCCAGAAAGTGCTTGCTCTGTAAGTACAGAAAACAGTTCTTTCGTTGTATCTGCCGGAGTTTGAGTGGTTGCTTCAATCGCTCGGTCTAGAAAGCTGAGTGAGCCTTCTGTCGCTTCTGCTTGCGCTTGATTCTCTGTTTCAGTACTCATTACTCAGCTCCTTCTTCTTTTATACCTAGCTCATCAGAAAGCGCATTAATCGTGTCTGCACTTTGTAGAACTTCTTTAAGCAGTTTTTCTAGGTCGCGAGAACGATCGGCTTTAGAAAGAAGCACTTTCAGTTGGTTACGGGTTTCAACTAGTTTTTTTAGCGGTTCAACTTGCTCGATAATTGCTTCAGGTTCGAAATCTTTCATCGAGTCAAATTTAAGGCTTGCTTCAAACTGGCTGTCATCACCTGCAAGTACGTTGTCTACTTTTAGGGATAACTCAGGGCCAACGCGCTTCATTACAGTATCGAAGTTGTCTTTATCAACGTTGTAGAAAGTACGGTCTTCTACTTCTTCTTTGTCTTGCTTATGGCCTGAGTAGTCACCAATAACCCCAACAACAAAAGGGAGCTCTTTGGTTTCTACAGCGCCATTAGTCTCAACGTCATAGGTAATACTTACGCGGTTCTTACTTACGCGTTTATGTTGGGAATTTAGTGCCACGTTAACTCTCCTTGATTAATTACTTAGCAGTTGAAGTGACTTTAGCTGTAGTCGCGTCGAAGCCAACTTCAGGGCCTTTCTCGATCTTACCGCCGTCAGCTTCAATGTAGTAAGCCTTAGAAATTTGAGTGTAGGTTAGGCTGAAAGATTCGCTAGGAAGTGAACCGTCTGTACCTGACATATTGTAGCTAGACATACGAGCCATTTTCATCGTTAGAATTAGGTATGGATCTGCACCAGAACCTTCACGGTTTGGTTTTGTCATAACGATTTCAACAGTGCGACCTTCTGGACCCGGAGCGTACAAGAAAGTAGTTAGATGTGGCGACGCACCATCACAGCCACGAGAAATGTTAACTTCGCCAAGAGCAACCATGCCTTGGTCAGCATTGTTTGCGTTACCTACATCGATGCCAACACCACGGACAGCGCTCCAAGAAATACTATCGAGTGCGAAGAAACCATCTTTGCCCCCGATTTTTTCTACCGTTGCTGCACCTTTTGGTGTCGTACCTTCAATTCTCATAAAAATAGAAGCCATAGTGTTTCTCCTTGCTTAATGCAATTAATGGGCTTTACCACTCAAAATCTTGCATGCTGCTTGATGATGAGTTGGAAGTAGATTCAGATGCTTGGTTGGTATCTGCTGTGCTATTTGGACTAATAGGAATTGGCGTTACTTTAGTTGGTTCCTCAATAGTCGGTTTCGACACCGGAGCGAACTCTGGTGCTGAAGTTATTACTGGGACGGGCTTGCCTGACAAGTCCAACTTGTCTAGGTTGTCCATCCCGGTCATTTGATTAATTTGAGCGATCACACTTTGCTCATTACCTATCATTTCTTGGAGTAGTTCTGGGAAACTCATGTAACCCCAACGAATTGAACGCTCCAATAAAAAGGCGATTGGGCTATGAGGTTCAGTCTCTTTAAAATACTCAGCAATTTTTCTAATTTCCTGAAACGCATGATCACGATTAACAATACCGTTAATACTCGACACGTTTTGAACAATCGTCTGAGTTTGGATTTGATAGGGGTGGCCATTTGATGATTGAACCTGACCGTTATCTACCACGCTCCCGTTACCTTGATTCACTGGCTCTGAATTATGGCCTGTTCCTGTTGCTGAAATAGATTCATTTTTGACGGCAACCGTCTGTTCCGATGCCGAAGGTATTGAATCGCTTTGTTCGCGCGTTTCGGTTGAGCTTTGGATGACGTGGAAGTTGTCGTCCAAAGGCCAAGGAGCGAATTTTTCTCCTACTAGGAAATGAATCGCTTTAATCAGGTCACGTACGTTGGTTTTGATAAAGTTGAAACTGATCACCGAGGCGCTAACAGCTTGGCACTTTTCAGCCAGGTTTTTCTCTGCCATTTCCAGATCACTATAGATACTGGCCAAATGGAAGAGTGTTTCTGCAACGCTTTGATCAAACGCGTTCAAGGCTGATTCTTTCAGTTCAGCGATGTTACCTTTTCGTTCGGCTGTGAGGTAATCCCCAAAAGTTACACCTGAGCAAAAATCAAGCATTTGAAAAGGTATGTAAAGAGAACTGGAGTCCAGTGATTCACCAACTAGCTGAAGTAGAGATTTAGCTCTGAACTCAGTGATTTCCTTTGCTTTTCCTGCATCATCAGAAGCTTTTAATTTAGCGTCTGGTAGCATTGGATTTAGCGTATCCCAAAATTGGTTGATGAAAAGGTTTAAAGCTGGGATAGCTGTAGCAAGGTTATGAAATGGCTGTGAAGTAAAAAGCTGGCTAGTAATGTACCAACCTAATATTTCTAAATCTTTAGACTGGGAGGTGAGTGTCTCTTCAGAAATTTTTCTTAACTCAGCCCAGTTTTCAGTATTTGCATCCACAATTGCTGGGTCAGAAGATGCATCAGGTGTTTCAACTAACTGACGAAATGAAGATTGAGCGCTATTGTAAACGTTTCTTAAACTGCGGTATGCGGTTCTATCCAATTTCAGGTAAGAGCCGGAGGGTTCATTATCCGAGATTGGAGTCAGTAAATGAGCAATTTCTGTCATACACGTCCTGTTAAAGTTATTTGATATCTCGATCACATAAAGTGTTATTTCTAATAGTTATTACTTATGTTTCATATAAAATATTTAACATTTATATATTCTATCGCTTTTTCTTAAAAAGTCCTATGTAAAATAGATATTTACTCAAAAATTTGAACTTTATCCAAGAAAATTACCCAATAAGCCGACTTTTCGAAACCTTATGAAATGCAAGGATTTTATCCTCCAATCATTACGGTAGGCATACCCAAGACAATAGTACCCCCATGGGCAGTTGTATCTCCCATACGCGCAGCAGGCTTATTCATGATAAGTACAGTAGCACTGCCTTTGATGATGCTATCTGGGGGACCAACACAAACACACATATCCCCAAGCGTTGCTGCAGGCATATTGCCAATGAGAACCGTCGGTACACCAGGTCCAACGATTGGGCCTCCGACATGGGGGATTGGTGGAAGTGCGGGTGTCTGCATCGGGCAAACATGCATGTCAGTTAATCTTGCGGCTAACGTCATCGGCCACTCCTGTCATCTGTAACTTTATGATTGGCTGCCTTTGGCAAGCTCGAGAGCAATACCAATGGATTTCTTATAGTACTCGTTGGTTTTATCCCAATTGGGTAAGGCTGCGGAATGGTTGATTGCACCCGCTACCGCTTTGGAATATAAGAAAGGGTCGGGGAGGACGTTGGGTAAGTCAGGTGCAACAATACTGCCGGATCCGTTCCAAAATACGGCTTGAGTTAGCCAAGATGGCCCACAATTTAGTTGGAGCTTATTCGCAAAGAGTTCACTCTTTCTTCTCTGTTCTTCTGAAGGTGACTTGACCCAATCTTTGGCTGTTGAAATGCATTGTTTTTGCATTGTAGACCACACATCACTTCTCGCATCGAGCGTATGTGCGCCCCACCAAATGGCCTCTCGAACAGGCAATCCGTGAGCAAGGAGCTGAACTAAGTCGAAATATAGCTCGCTTTCCAATAAAGCTTGAATAGAATCATCAATGTTGAATTCGTCATTAATCAGTGCTTGTGCTTCGTCGGAGCTTGAGAATCTGTCGAGCAACTGTCTGCCAGTTTGATATGGAATTTTTTTATACATGTTTCTGTCTTACCTGAATTTGTGCTTTAGTGTGGTTTAAATGCTAGCTATTGAATTCACTAATTCACCTTTACAATAGCACCCTTTAATTCACCAAGTACGCCGCCATTAAAAGTACCTTTTAGGCCTGATTTAAACTCGGCACTTAAAGAACCCTCAGCTGTGAGTGTGGTATCCGCTTTAATCGCGACACTGAGTCCTTTAATACTGTTGGAGCTTGTCGCTTCGAGAGCCGTTGTTACACCTGATATCTTGTTCGCGGATGTCGCCTTACTTGTTACGTTCATGCCTTCAAGGTTGAGTGCGCTACTCGCTTTGATATCAATGTTACTTGCTTCAATACTAATAGAAGATGAAGACATAGTGATTTTGCTGGACCCAACCTTTAGCTCAATCTTGTCATCCGCTTCTAGGGATATAGATTTACCTTTGGCAGCGATAGCTTTGTCTGAGTTGAGGGTGTAATTATCTTCTGTTGAGACGTTAACTTGTTTGGTGGTTTTCTGGATCAGTTCACCTTTGATGGTCTCTGTCAGGTTGTTCTCTATTTCTTTCGTGAAGTCTTTGGTTGCATGCATGTACAAGAGCTCATTGTCTTTCTTATCGTCAAAATAGAGCTCGTTAGCCAATCCGCTTAACTTAGTGCTAATGCCTGTTTTCGTTGAGTTAGCTTCTTTGTAAGGTGGTGGGTTTTTACTGTTATAAACGCTTCCTGTGATAATCGGTTGGTCTGGGTCACCATCAATAAAACTGACCAGTACTTCCTGTCCTACTCTTGGAATAAACTGAGCACCATAACCATTGCCAGCCATCATCTGAGCAACGCGCACGTAGCAACTCGTTTTGTCTCCGGATGTTTGTGTATCCCAATGAAATTGAATGCGAACTCGACCTTGTTCATCTTGATTAATCTCACCTGCGGTATTACCGGCTACGATGGCGCTTTGTAGTCCGTGTATTTTTGCCTTATCCGTCGGTGAAGGATAATTAGGAGTCGACGTGTCAAGAAGAGTGAGACGTGTTTGACAATGGTTTTCGGTGCTATAACTCGTGTGAAGTTCTGTGACTAAATAGTCACCGAGTTGATCTTTGTCTAAATGGGATGATAGTGAAAACCACTTACCCAATTCAAATGAATCGTGTTGCGCTTCGGCTTTTACGGTTTGATAATTTTGCTCGAGCTGTTCAATGCGTCTTTTGACTAGGTTACTGGCAAGGTCTTCCATCCCACCAGTGATACCAAGGTTAGGGTAAAACTGTTTCGTTAACTTGGTGTTGTTAGCTATCTTATGACTGGATTTTTTCTGTTTACTGCTCACGAGCTTAGTTTGTGAGTAATCATAACTAGTCAGTTCGATGCTGGCACCATGAAATTGACCTTGTGGCATCCATTTATCGAGTAATGGATTGTTGCCTGAAGGGACTTCAATCATGTCCAGTTTACCGATATCTGACTTTTTATAAGGGCTCTGAGCGTCCTGTAGCATCATCACGTGATCTGAGTCGCTGTGTTGGAAAAAGTAATGAACCCCTTCTTCAGCAAGCAGGCGAGTTACGAAATCAAAGTCGCTTTCATCATATTGAACGCAATACTCTCGTTTGGATGAGGGCATGGTACCAGCCTTAAATGAGCCACTGAAACCTGCTTGGGTTAACACATCTGAAACGATATCTTTAGTCGATTGGTTTTGATAAACACGGAAAGAATGAGTGTGTATCAATAACCAAAACCACGGCCTTAGAGTGATGCGATAACTAGAATACTGCAGGTTACTGTCCATGCCCAATAACTGAACTTGCGTAACAATGCCGTTGAATACACGCGTGGCTGCTTGGTTGTTAGTGTCGTTAATAAAGCGTGTAATCGAAAGCTTTTGACCAAGCTGGTCATCAATTGAAAAGTTTTTTGAGATGAGTGTTAGTTCGATTTTAAAAGGCTTCGACAGGTACTCAGAAATAGCAAAATCGCTGACTGCATGCTCATTGCTTTTAGAATCTTTTGCCACAATCGCACTGGCAGAAGGGGAGAAATTATCCGTCATAGGCTCGCCTGATAATGCTCGAAGATGTTCTGATATTGTGTGGTATCAATATTAATGAACTGACTTGATTTGGAATTATGAGTCTAAATTTATAGCATAAATTCTATAATATATTAAGGTGTATTCTAGCTTTCTTTGGAAGGCTGCTTCTTAATTTAGAAGTTGCCTGTATACCGAATCAACTTGAAGGTGCAGGCTTGAGTACCAAAAATTACCGATTCATTCTCACCACAACTTGCCTTAAGAGCTTCATCAGTCTCTATGAATCTAATTATATTTGCGGCAGAGCTATATTAGCCGATTGTGACAAAAGAACAGATATGGCAAACTATATAGAGTACATAGAGTTTAATTATAATCGGGCGATAAAGCTCAATACTCTAGGTGTCTAAGCCTAATTTAACTTTGAAAAAATAATGCTCAATGTGTTGTCCTTTCTTGCAAAAGCAGAACACTTTCGTTTCTGAACTAATACAGCTAAATAATAAGAGTTTTATACATGCAAAATCAAAATCCAATGTACGCTGATATGTTGAGAGTATTCTCTAAAGCGGAGCTTGAAGGTGGTTCTCTCTTTTCTAAACTTGTTGTTGTTGGCAAAACTGCAGGTCAACTAAAGGAAGTTAAAGGGGTAGTCGATAAGAGTATCGGACTTGGTAAGGCTCTTAATTACGCTGGAACTCACGGATTGTCATCAATCAATTCAAGTGCCGGCTACAAAATAGCGTCAGGCGCTGTTAAATCAGTTGCTAGCAGCGCTGCTATGAATAGCGATCAAAACTGGTTTATGAAAATCGTGTCTACTTTAAAGCAAAAGTTGACTGAATTTTTATCGTCGATTACAGACTTTGGAAACGATTTAAAGCAAAAACTATTTGCTCTATTACCCGATGTTGTATCAAAAACACTAGGCGAAGTTTTACAGCATGCTGGTAATATTAAAGCCGCATTAGAGTCAGCATACAAGACCATTACAAAAACAATGCACTACCTAAAATCTGACGGTATGACTATGCTCGCGACCAACAAAGTTGGTTCTTACGTAATTATATCTATCAGAGAGCAAATAAAAGGTGCGGCAGTATCAAGTTCGATTGCAACTCTGCAAAGTGGCGGGACGATATTAGTGAATTCTCTGAGTGCTGGTGTTGGTGCAGCAGTAACAACTATCGCTAACGCTATTGTTTCCATTTTCAAATTTTTTGTCTCGCTAATCAAAAAATGGAAAATGGAAAAAGAATATAATGAATTCAAGAAAAAATGTACGACTTACTTAATTAACGTTCAATCAATGAGTGATGAAAGGCTAGAACAGTTCTTCGCGGAACACATACGTAAAATCCCGATCTTAGCTGCCTATATAGTTTGCATCCCTAGATATGGTTCACCTTATAATTTTTTGAAAATTCTTGATGTTACCCCGCCAAATGCACACAAACGAATCAGCTTGAGCCGAGGAATACGCAAGATAAAGTCCAAGATATTAGGCACAACACTTGACAGTGATAAAGTGGCACATCAAAAAAACATTCTTTCGTCTTTTGAACTATTAAAAGAAGAGTCAAGAGAGTTTATTAAGGAATGTCCGATATCTCTAGAGAGTAAAACTCCAGGTGTTCTTGAGGTGTTAAAAGCAGCGAGAAGCCAAATGAACTTTCTTCCCGGTAGTGATTTGGATGCGAGTAAAGTCGCTCATGCTTTACATAAAAGTAAATTGAGCAAAATTCATGCAGGAAAAGCCCATCACGTAACGGCACGTTTAGATCTCCTAATACGTTCTGACCGCTGGGCGTAAGAGGCTGTCCTAAATTCTGTGTAGCTGTCTAAGCTTAAGTCGTAATAGTGAAGGGTAGAGAGTTACCCACTTTGATTAAAGGAGCTAATCCCGTAATCAAAGACAATAAGGGGTAACTCTCATTTTCATACTAGCAATCCAATCATCAAACACATAGCCAGCCTACTCAATCTGGATTCGTAATGACTTAGAAAAGTTCAAGACGGGTCTTATTGCCTTGATGTCATTGGCGTAGGTGTTTCCATTTTATGAAAACTAATACCATTAAATTAATTATGGTATTAGTTTACTGACGTATATAGTTAATTATCATTTAAAGACATGATTATTGAGATTCAGGACAGAATGTTAAGAGAACTTGAATAATATATAGAATAATGTGTTGCTAGGGGCGGTAGGGCGTTGTAATAATATAAGTATTGTTAGCGTGTTACGTTTTTAGCTAGTGATTATTCAAGGATAGAATAATGGCAAACACAAAAATCTCGTTGCGGTTTACCGTTGGAGGGATGTTTCTACTTGCGACGGTGCTAACGGCGATCGTGGCGGTTTCACTTCAATATTACTTCAGTAAAAAAATGGCGACAGAGCATACCTTGTCCAAGTTGACCATGGTATCTCAGGACTTGAGCGACTATATCGGTAACGTCGACTCAGACGCGATAAATACCGCTCGATTACTGTCTTCCGTACATCGCTCTATTAGCTATCAAATTTCTCGCGAAGAGTCGCGTGGGATTCTCTCAGAAGCGATAAAAGATAACCCTCTTTTTTATAGTATTTACATAGGTTCTTCTAACGAACGCTTCTTCCAAATTATCAATCTGGAATCTTCTCCTTTTGTTAGAGAAAAAATTGGTGCCGATCGCTCAGACCGTTGGGTGGTGATCGAGATAAGCGACAGGGAAGCAGGTCGTATCCGCACGACTAAGTATTACGACCTTGAGTTTAATCTCAGGGAGTCAAAGACAGAACCGAGTAATTATTTTCCGACGACACGGCCTTGGTATGAATCCGCTAATACAGAGACGGTTGAAAAAACGCAGCCTTACCTTTTTCAGCATCTCCAGATAACTGGCCAAACCTATTCTCTAGCTTTTGAATCAAAAGCTGCTAGCGATACACAACACGTGATAGGCATCGATATCGTATTATCTTCTTTAGCGAGTAAGTTGTCTGCAAGCGCATTAGGTTTAGAGGAGGATAGTCAGGCAGAATCTTTCTTATACTCAAAGTCAGGTAACATTATTGCGTCAAATCGAGATGCTGAAACGGAAAATGCACTTCCTCAAATAAGTGAAATCGATTGGTCTGCTCAACAAAAAGCCGTAATTGAGAGCATGCCTCCTTTGTTATTCTCTAATCAAAGCGATTGGGGACCAATGGATTTCGCTGTATCTGGACAGCCACACGGTTATGCGATTGATCTTCTGAAAATGATTAGCGAGATGAGTGGTGTTAAGTTCGAGTTCGTTAATGGCTTTTCGTGGGCAGAGCTAACGGGAAAGTTTCATGAGGGAAGCATCGATGGTTTGCACTCTATTCAGAATTACGAAAGCAACGGAGTAAAAGGCTTATATACGGATGCGATTTACGAGCTACCTTTCTCTGTTGTTACGCGAGAAAACGCGCAAATCGTCTCAAACTACGGAGATCTCAGCGGAAAAAAGGTTGCGATTTTATCTGGATGGTCGGTTATTCCTCAACTAAGAAAAGATTTTCCAAATATTGAGCTTGTTGAATTTCCTAGTATGGAATTGGCATTTGACGCTGTTGATCGTGGTGAGAGCTTTGCAGTACTCGACGCTAAGCCAGTGCTTGAATTTTCTTTGGATAAATTTTTCCATGCAAGATTGAAAGTTAATGAAGTGCTGTTGGACCTCAAAGCTAATTACCCAAACCAGTTCCACATTGTGTTGCAAAACAAACATCAGCAGTTCTTACCTATCCTAAATCAAGCGATTCGCACACTCACAGATGAACAGAAAGCTTTTTTATCTCAAAAATGGTTTCATCATCATGCCCTTAACTCCGGTACAACCATTCCTTATGCTGAGCTTTATGAACGAACTGCAACGGCTACGACCGAAGGTGAAATGGCTAAGATTTTGCTCAATGGAGAACCTAAGCGTCTTTATCTGAAAAAGGTTGAAACGGGCGAGCACTACTCTGAATATTTTGCCGTTGCGATACCTGAGGAGGAAATCTACAGCGCGGTCAACAAGCGACTTGTGACGTCTATTGGTGTGACAGTGCTTTTGATGAGCTTAACTTTGCCTGTAGCTTGGATATTTGGTGCGCCAATTGTTCGGCCGATACGCCAATTAAAGGCTGAAACTAGCAAGATTAAGCAGCGTGATTATGACAACGTAGCCTTACTTGACACTCGAATAAAGGAAGTTTGGGAGTTATCTGTTGCAGTCAAAGAGATGGCAACAGAGATAAAGCAGCATGAGCAGAATCAAGAGGCCTTTGTTGAATCTTTTATTAAGCTGATTGCTCAGGCGATCGATGATAAGTCCGCTTATACGGCTGGGCATTGTAACCGTGTACCAGAACTGGGTTTGATGCTGGCTGATGTGGCTGAAAAATCACAGTCTGAGCACTTCAAAGATTTTAAGTTTGAAAATGATGATGAGCGTCGTGAGTTTAGAATTGCGGCTTGGCTTCATGATTGTGGCAAGATCACGACACCTGAACACATCGTCGATAAAGGTACGAAGCTAGAAGCTAACTACAACCGAATTCACGAGGTGAGAACTCGATTTGAAGTGCTTTGGCGTGATGCAGAAATTACAGCTTTGACAAAACAACTCGAAGGGTCTCTACCGGCTGAGCTGGTAGCTGATGAACTTGCGTCAACCAAACAGCAGTTACAAGAGGACTTTGAGTTTATCGCGACATCAAACGTTGGTGGTGAATTCATGAGTGATGATAAAGTCGCACGTATTCGCTTGATAGCTGAGACTACTTGGACACGTAACTTTGATGATCAACTTGGTTTGTCACCGATAGAGGCGTTGAATCGAGAATCGAGCTCAAGCTTACCAGCGGTAGAGCCGCTGTTATGTGATAAGCCTGAACATATAGTGAAAAGAGATAGGCCGTTAGAGTTCGACCCGAAATATCAAATAAAAATGGATGTGCCTGAGCACTTATACAATCTGGGCGAAGTCTATAACCTGAGTATTGCGCGTGGCACCTTAACTGCTGAAGATAGGTTTAAGATAAATGAGCACATGCTTGGTACCATCAAGATGCTTGAAAACCTGCCATTCCCGAAAGAGCTAAGCCGTGTGCCTCGTTATGCGTCGACTCACCATGAAACACTCAAAGGCACTGGCTATCCAAGGAAGCTCACAGCAGACGACCTTTCAATCCCAGAACGTATTCTGGTGATCTCTGATATTTTTGAGGCGTTAACCGCTGCCGATAGACCTTATAAGAAAGCGAAGCCAATCAGTGTTGCTGTCGACATTATGTACAAAATGGCGCTGGACGAGCATCTAGATATCGAGCTGTTTAGACTGTTTTTAACCAGCGGTACGCATATCCAATATGCAGAAGAGTATCTAAAACCGGAACAGATTGATTTTGTTGATATCAATAAATACCTCGAAGTGACTCGCCAGATTGCTTGACCAAAGGTTGGCTTGTTAGAACGAGTTCTATGAATGAAAGGCGCACATGAGTGCGCCTTTTTTATATCTGTGGTTTGGAGTTAAACGGAGAGGAAGGGTGTTGATACCTATATCTTGGTTGAGATCATTGATGGATGGGTCTGCGTTTTAAAAGTTGACTGTCAGTTGTCGACACATTGCTTTCGACCAACTTTGTGGTAGGCAAGGGTTTTGTATACTTATTTATGATTTAAGCTTATGAATTACAGGTATTAGTTGTCTTTTGTTGCTTCGTTTTACTATTTCTATGCCGATTAATGAAAATACTACCTTAGTCTAAATTGTCGACAATCTACTTGATTGTCGACAATTTGATCGTGTATTTTATGTTCATGTTATGGAATTGTTGACAATTAAGGCTCAACAATCAGAAGTGAGCAGCGTGAATATGAATACTGCGATAAAAGATCTCACCTTAAATGCAAACACGAAAACTCGTGTGAGCGATAAAGAAAACACCAAGTCAGAAAATCTGACTGAGTACCTCGTTGAGGCAATTGTTAACGGTGAATTACCTCCGGGCAGTAAGATCTCGGAACCTGAACTGGCTAAACGCTTTGAGGTAAGTCGAGGTCCATTACGTGAAGCGATAATGCGTGTTGAAGGACTTGGCCTGATAGAACGTATTCCACATGTTGGTGCGCGAGTTATTACATTCTCAGCAGACAAACTACTTGAGCTTTACGCGGTGCGTGAAGCATTAGAAGGCATGGCTGCTCGATTAGCGGCGAGACACATCACACAAGAAGAGTTGATCGGGCTTGAAGGCTTATTGTCGACACATTCTAAACATATCGATGAAGTCGAAGGCTCTTCTTATTTTCATCAACATGGCGATTTTGATTTCCATTACCGCATTATCAAAGCGAGTCGTAACAGCAAACTCATTTCGTTGTTGTGTGACGAGCTTTATCACCTATTACGCATGTACCGCTATCAATCGCCTAGGGCTCAGTCTCGACCAAAAGAGGCGCTCGATGAACACAAATACATCCTACAAGCGATTGGTAATCGCGATGAAGAGCTAGCAGAAATGCTAATGCGACGACACATCTCGGGAAGCCGATTGCTTATAGAACAACAAATTCAATCCAAAGATCTTGAGTAACTGGCGACTGGTATTTGCCAGCGGTTCTTCGCTGGCGAGAGCTAAACATCAGTAGTCATAAAGATTAGAAATAAACAATTAACAGGGAGCGTCATTATGAAGTTATCAGCAGGAGCTAAGTTCCGACAAGCTGTGCAAGACAACGACCCATTGCAGATCGTCGGTACGGTGAATCCGTATTGCGCGATGATGGCAAAGAACTTGGGTCATCAGGCCATTTATTTGTCTGGTGGAGGCATCGCCAATGCGTCTTATGGCTTGCCTGATTTAGGTATTACGACATTGAACGATGTATTGGTCGATGTTGAACGTATTACCAATGCGTGTGATTTGCCTTTGCTGGTGGATATCGACACAGGTTTTGGCGGCGCGTTCAATATTGCGCGTACGATTCGCGCGATGGAGAAGGCGGGCGCAGCTGCGATTCACATGGAAGACCAAGTGGCTCAGAAACGCTGTGGTCATCGACCAAATAAAGCAATTGTTAGTCAGCAAGAGATGGTCGATAGAGTGAAAGCGGCAACCGATGCCAGAACCGACGAAAGCTTTGTGATTATGGCTCGTACCGATGCATTGGCGGTTGAAGGTATTGATAGCGCGATTGAACGAGCAATTGCGTGTGTTGAAGCGGGCGCAGACATGATTTTCCCTGAGGCGATGAATCAACTCGATCAATACGTGAAGTTCTCGGCGGCGCTGAAATCGGCAACGGGTAAGCACGTGCCTATTCTTGCGAACATCACTGAGTTTGGCCAAACGCCACTCTACAACTGTAATGAGTTGGCCCAATCAAGTGTCGATATGGTGCTTTACCCATTGAGTGCGTTCCGTGCGATGAACAAAGCGGCGGAGAATGTTTACAAGCATTTGTTAGTTGAAGGCAATCAAGAAGCCCTGTTGGATTCAATGCAAACCCGTAAAGAGCTGTACGAGCACCTTAATTACCACGACTACGAGAACAAGCTTGACCAGTTGTTTTCAAGCGAAGGGTAAAACCAGTTTCAAATAATCAAAAATCAACTTAATCCAATAACGTGAAATGGTTAGTCGCCATATCCAGTACCGATGATAAAGATCATCGGACATATAAACAGGCAGCACCAAAGAGTGCAGGCGGCTAACACAGAAAAGGAGTTCACCATGTCTGTATCTTTGAGTGATAAAGCAGCTGTCGACAATGCTTCAAAAGTAGACAAAAAACAAAGTGACAAAACAGCCAGCGCACCGGCAATCGGTGGTGCTGGTCTACGTGGCCAGAGTGCAGGAACCACCGCGCTATGTACGGTAGGAAAATCAGGAACTGGCTTAACCTACCGTGGTTATGATATTACTGACCTTGCTAATCATGCTCAGTTCGAAGAAGTAGCGCATCTGCTACTAAGAGGTCATTTACCCACTGAAAAAGAGCTTGATGATTACAAAACATTGTTGGTTGGCCTACGCGGCTTACCTCAACCTTTGAAAGCAGCACTAGAGCTTATCCCTGCAGACGCTCATCCAATGGATGTGATGAGAACAGGTTGTTCAATGCTGGGTAATCTAGAGCAAGAGACTGATTTTTCTGAGCAACTGCCCGCGACTGAACGAATGCTTGCGCTTTTCCCTGCGATTATTTGTTATTGGTACCGCTTTAGCCACGATGGCGTCCGCATTGATACTGAAGATCAAAGTGAAGCATGTCTGGGTGGCTACTTTTTGAAAATGCAAACGGATAAAGCGCCTAGTGAACTTCACAAGAAGGTGATGCACTGCTCGCTAACGCTTTACGCGGAACATGAGTTTAATGCTTCAACCTTTGCGGCTCGTGTGTGTGCATCAACGTTGTCGGATATTCACTCGTGTGTCACAGCAGCGATTGGTACGTTGCGAGGCCCTTTACATGGCGGTGCAAACGAAGCTGCGATGGAAATGATCCAAGATTGGCAAACCGCCGATGAAGCGGAAGCGAACATCATGCAGATGCTTGCTAACAAAGACAAAATCATGGGTTTCGGTCATGCCATTTATCGTGAGAGCGATCCACGAAACGCTCTAATCAAACGCTGGTCAAAAGAGCTTGCACAAGAGGTGGGTGATGAACAGCTTTATGCCGTGTCTGAGCGCGTTGAAGCCGTTATGAAGCGAGAGAAAGGCTTGTTCTGTAATGCTGACTTCTTCCATGCGTCGGCTTATCACTTCATGGACATCCCAACCAAACTGTTTACTCCTATCTTCGTGATGAGCCGCCTCACAGGTTGGACGGCACACGTATTCGAGCAAAGAGAAAACAATCGAATTATTCGTCCAAGTGCAGACTACACCGGGCCAGAGCATCAAGACTGGCTACCAATCCATTTACGTTAGTCCTCTATATCGAGCCGACTTATATCTCGAGGTGACTTTCTCTTCATGTGATAAGGCCTCGAGAACCAACGAATAGAATTTAACAGATAATGGTGGATGTATGTCTGATGTAAAACTTGAAAGAAACCAAGAGCTTGATGAAAACAAGTATCGAAAGGTTCTACCGGGAACGGGCTTAGAATATTTCGACGCTTGCGAAGCGGTAGAAGCAATATCCCCAGGTGCTTACAAAACCTTGCCTTATACGTCGAGAGTATTAGCAGAGCAATTAGTAAGACGCTGTGATCCTGAAACCCTTGAAGACAGCTTAAAACAGATCATTGAACGCAAGAGCGACTTAGATTTTCCTTGGTATCCTGCGCGCGTGGTGTGTCATGACATTCTAGGTCAAACAGCTTTGGTTGATTTGGCTGGATTAAGAGACGCGATTGCCGACCAAGGCGGAGACCCTGCCAAGGTGAATCCCGTTGTCGAAACTCAATTGATTGTTGACCATTCGCTGGCAGTGGAACACGCGGGTTTTGATAGCGAAGCGTTTGATAAAAACCGAGCGATTGAAGATCGCAGAAACGAAGACCGTTTTCACTTTATAGAATGGTGTAAAACCGCGTTTAAGAACGTGAGTGTGATTCCTGCGGGGAACGGGATCATGCACCAGATTAACTTGGAGAAAATGTCTCCGGTTATTCAATCCAAAGAAGGTATCGCTTTCCCTGATACTTGTGTCGGCACCGACAGTCATACTCCTCATGTTGATGCTCTGGGTGTTATTGCAATAGGTGTAGGTGGTTTGGAAGCTGAGACTGTGATGCTCGGTCGTCCGTCTATGATGCGTTTGCCAGACATCGTGGGCGTTAAACTGACGGGTCAACGACAAGAAGGGATAACCGCAACGGATATTGTGCTTGCGATTACTGAGTTCCTTCGAAATGAAAAAGTGGTTTCTAGTTACTTAGAGTTCTTTGGTGAAGGTGCTCGTGCACTGACTATTGGCGACCGCGCCACTATATCGAATATGACACCAGAATACGGCGCGACAGCAGGTATGTTCTATATCGATGAACAGACCATACAATACCTAAAGCTGACAGGACGCGAGCCTGAACAGGTTGAGTTAGTTGAGCTATACGCTAAGCAAACTGGCTTATGGGCCGATGATTTAGATTCCGCTCAGTACGAACGTGTGCTTGAGTTTGATTTGTCTAAAGTTGAGCGCAACCTTGCGGGGCCTTCGAACCCTCATCGTCGTTTGCCAACCAGAGAGCTGGCTGAACAAGGCATCAGTCAAACATCTTGGAAAGAGCAGCATGCTAAGCAGTACAGCGACGAGCAAATGCCCGATGGTGCCGTAATCATCGCAGCAATTACTTCTTGTACCAACACCAGCAATCCAAGAAACGTAGTCGCCGCAGCATTGGTGGCTAAGAAAGCCAATCAGCTTGGATTAGTTCGTAAGCCGTGGGTGAAAACGTCATTTGCGCCGGGTTCTAAAGTTGCCAAGCTCTATCTTGAGTCGGCAGGTTTGCTTCCTGAACTTGAACAATTAGGCTTTGGTATCGTCGGCTATGCGTGTACGACATGTAACGGAATGAGTGGGGCGTTGGATCCTAAAATCCAACAAGAGGTCATCGACCGCGACCTGTATTCAACCGCGGTGTTATCAGGGAATCGAAACTTCGATGGTCGAATCCATCCATACGCAAAACAAGCGTTTTTAGCCTCACCGCCATTGGTGGTTGCTTACGCGTTGGCTGGCACGATTCGCTTTGATATCGAGAAAGACAGCTTAGGCACTGACAACAATGGCAAGCCAATCTACTTAAGTGATTTATGGCCGAGTGATGCCGAGATCGATGCTGTTGTCGGTGAGCATGTTAAGCCTCAGCAATTCCAACAAATCTACGTGAAAATGTTCCAGCCAGACGAGGAACAGGCGACGACTGAACCGCTTTATGACTGGCGGCCTCAAAGTACCTATATCCGAAGACCACCTTATTGGGAAGGGGCTCTTGCGGGAGAACGAAGCCTATCTGGTATGAGACCTTTAGCGATTCTGGGTGACAACATCACCACAGATCACTTATCCCCTTCAAATGCGATTCTCGCTTTGAGCGCTGCGGGGGAATACCTCACCAAAATGGAAGTGCCGGAAGAGGATTTTAACTCTTACGCGACCCATCGAGGTGATCACTTAACCGCGCAACGAGCAACATTCGCCAACCCTAAGCTTTTTAACGAAATGGTGAAGGACGCTGGAGAAGTCGTGCAAGGTTCATTAGCAAGAGTTGAACCTGAGGGGCAGGTTACTCGCATGTGGGAAGCGATAGAAACCTACATGAACCGTAAACAGCCTTTGATTGTCGTGGCGGGTGCGGATTATGGACAAGGTTCATCACGTGACTGGGCTGCCAAAGGTGTGCGTTTAGCGGGTGTTGAAGTGATTGTGGCTGAAGGATTTGAAAGAATTCACAGAACCAACTTGGTTGGCATGGGTGTATTGCCTCTGCAGTTCAAAGTAGGAACGAATCGCAATACCTTAGAACTGGACGGCACCGAGCTTTACGACGTGTACGGCGACATTGAAGCAGGTTCTGATTTGGCTCTAGTCATCACTCGTAAAAACGGTGAAAAGCTTGATGTTCCTGTGACCTGCCGACTAGACACCGCAGACGAAGTGAATGTTTATAGCGCTGGTGGCGTATTGCAACGTTTCGCCAAAGACTTTCTTGCAAATTAGGAGCTAGTTATGAACATCAAACAGATAAAAGTACCTGCTACCTATATGCGGGGTGGAACAAGCAAAGGTGTCTTTTTCAATTTAAGTGACTTACCTGAAGCTGCGCAAGTTGCCGGAGAAGCTCGAGACGCATTACTTCTGCGCGTGATTGGTAGTCCAGATCCTTATGGCAAACAAACCGACGGCATGGGTGGCGCAACATCCAGCACCAGCAAAACCGTTATTGTTTCGAAAAGCAGTAAAGCCTATCACGATGTTGATTACCTATTCGGCCAAGTAGCAATAGACAAGCCGTTCGTTGATTGGAGCGGTAACTGCGGCAATCTGTCTGCTGCCGTAGGCCCATTTGCAATTCATAATGGACTGGTCGATTCGAATCGTATTCCAGAAAACGGTGTGGTCGAGGTGCGAGTATGGCAAGTGAACATAGAGAAAACCATTATTGTTCATGTACCTATCGCTGATGGGGAAGTCCAAGAGTTAGGTGACTTTGAGCTCGATGGTGTCACTTTCCCCGCTGCTGAGATCCAAGTCGATTTTCTAGACCCCGCCGACGCGAGTGGCTCTATGTTCCCAACAGGGAATGTTGTCGATTTTTTAGATGTTCCAGATCTGGGGTGCATTAAAGCGACATACATCAATGCCGGAATACCCACCATTTTTGTTGATGCTGAATCGGTTGGTTACCAAGGCACTGAACTTCAATCAGATATCAATAGTGATACCAAAGCCTTGGCTCTGTTTGAATCCATCCGAGCACATGGTGCAGTAGCGATGGGTCTTATAGATTCCCTAGAGCAAGCTGAATCACGCCAGCACACTCCTAAAGTCGCGTTTGTTACTAAGCCTCAAGCGTACCAAGCTTCCAGTGGTAAATCGGTTGCTGCCGAAGATACTGATCTTCTGGTGCGAGCTTTGTCTATGGGGCAATTGCACCACGCCATGATGGGCACAGCTGCAGTCGCCATTGCTTCAGCGGCAAGCGTCCCGGGGACGTTAGTTAACTTGGCAGTCGGTGAGGGTTCCCGAGATTTTGTGACCTTTGGTCATCCATCAGGAACCTTAAAAGTGGGTGCTAAAGCGATACAAGGCGAAAGTGGGTGGAAAATTGAAAGGGCGATTATGAGTCGTAGTGCCCGAGTGATCATGGAAGGTGCCATTCGTGTGCCTTTTCCCAAGTAAAGCGACTGTCGTGAACGGTTAAATGTTCACGAACACAACGCTGAGAAAAGAGTGCAATCAAGTGCTACTGCCAAAAGCTAGGCGCTTGGAATAATGGATAAATCATGGAGGAGGCACTATGTCTGCTACGAATCGAATGAACAGAAAAACAGATTACATCACCGAGTATCAATGGGCTAGGGAAGACCCCAATTCGTTCTGGGAAACGCAAGCACAAGCGATAGATTGGTTTGAACCACCAAAAACGATATTACAAACTGACGATAACGGTATTGAACGTTGGTTTCCTGATGGGGTGATGAACACCTGCTGGCTCGCGCTTGATTACCATTGTGAAAATGGACGAGGTGACAATACCGCGCTGATTTACGATTCTCCAGTTACAGGAAATCAATCCTCATACACTTACAATCAATTGCGTGACCAAGTGGCTAAAGTTGCAGGTATGTTAGCGACGCAAGGCGTTACCAAAGGTGATCGTGTGGTGATCTACATGCCAATGATTCCTGAAGCGGCAATGGCAATGCTGGCTTGTGCTCGACTAGGCGCGGTGCATTCGGTGGTGTTTGGTGGGTTTGCTCCTCATGAGCTTGCCGTTCGTATCGAAGATGCTGAACCGAAGGTGTTGATTACTGCCTCCTGCGGTGTCGAGATAAATAAAGTCCTGCCATATAAGCCGATGGTCGACAGGGCGATCATGGACAGTCGCTGGAAACCTGAGAAAGTGGTGGTATTCCAAAGAGAGCAGTCTCTAGCCGAGTTGAACAATGAACGCGATGTACTTTGGCAACAAGCGGTTAACGATGCCTTGCCTCACGTATGTGTGCCTGTTCTAGCGACTGACCCACTATACATATTGTATACATCAGGGACGACGGGCAAGCCAAAAGGCGTGGTACGTGACAATGGTGGTCACGCGGTCGCCATGAAATACTCGATGAGCACTATCTACGATATGCCGCAAGATGGCGTGTTTTGGGCGGCTTCTGATGTCGGCTGGGTAGTGGGGCATTCCTACATTGTATATGCGCCATTGATTCATGGCTGCACAACCATTTTGTTTGAAGGCAAGCCAGTCAGAACGCCAGATCCCGGCGCATTCTGGCGTGTGTGTGAAGAATACAACGTCGATGTATTGTTTTCTGCGCCAACGGCATTTAGAGCCATTAAGAAAGAAGATCCTGAAGGTGAGTTGCTCACCAAGTATGACTTATCATCACTCAAGTCGATTTTCATGGCTGGCGAGCGTTTGGACCCGCCAACATTGGATTGGGTTGAATCTCATACCAATAAACCGGTTATCGACCACTGGTGGCAAACCGAAACGGGTTGGGCTATTTCTGCCAATCCAACAGGGCTTGAATCTTTGCCTGTAAAAGCGGGTTCTTCAACCAAGCCAGTACCCGGTTACCAAGTGGAGATCCTCAATGAGTTGGGTGAAATCGCACAAACGAATCAACAAGGGTTTGTGGCACTTAAACGACCATTGCCGCCTGGTTGTTTACCCACGGTATGGCGCAATCATGATCGGTTTGAATCCGGCTATTTGAGTCAGTTCCCGGGCTATTATGTTTCTGGGGACGGTGGCTATCTTGATGAAGATGGGTATCTATTTATCATGGGCCGTATCGACGATGTGATAAACGTAGCGGGACACCGTCTGTCGACGGGAGAAATGGAAGAGATCGTGGGTGGTCACCCAGCCATTGCAGAATGTGCGGTAGTCGGTATTCACGATGACTTAAAAGGGCAGTTACCTCTTGGTTTCGTTGTGCTGAAAGATGGCGTAAAAGTCGATGGTATTGAGTTACAAGCGGAGTTGGTTGGCAAGGTTCGCAATGAGATTGGCGCGGTCGCCTGTTTTAAGCAAGCCTTGGTTGTTGAGAGATTACCTAAGACGCGCTCCGGTAAGATTTTGCGCAGAACCATACGACAGATCGCAGAAGGTGAACAATATGTGGTGCCTTCGACGATTGACGACCCTACCAGCTTAACTGAAATTGCTGAAAAGCTCGGCAAATAGACGTCGCAGTTTAGGTAATCTCACCTTCGGCTTGTTGATTAATGCATAACCCAGCGTGATAGTTTACCTAAACTCTACTTTATTCATCCGCTTATCCATTGCGTTTACTATGACCTCATTATGAATCCCACATATTGAGGTCTTTTTATGCGAGCTTACTTTTTGTTGATTGCTTTACTGGTCAGTGGTGCTGCTAGTGCCAGTATTTCAAAGGATGAAGCGAGTAGAGCGTTGTTAGAGCCATTGAGTCATCCCAAGATATTTAAATGTGTGTCCAAGACTGGCGTCGATCTCTATCAAGCAGTTTTTGATATGGGCGTGGGGTATGAAGCCGACCCGATTAACTCGAAGATGATCGTTAATTCAAGGAAAGGTCGCTACGAATATCAAATCTTAGGCGCGGTAAGGTCTGAAAGAGCCGGTGAAATTGTCGTGTTGACTCGTCATGTGGGAGACGGTGTCAAAGTAGCCGCTATGATTGATGACGAAAATGGCAAGATACTGGGGATCGGCGATAAAAATCATTATCGAGATTGCGGTGTTAGGCCACCACCTAGTGCAGAAAATATGCAAAACTTTTGGTCCAAAGGCTAAGAGCGGTATCTGAAAGAGAAGAATTATAGAGAAAGTTCGATTGAGGCGACCTTATTGGTCGCCTTTTTTGTTTGTCAGGCTAAGGCGAGCTCAAAGATATATATCAATAAGCACTTATGCGATGGTTGAATGATACATAACTGAACATGATGTATCGTCTAAACGTGGCTTTATTTATCTCATTAACGGTTCTGCTTAAGATGGCTCTACTCCAAACGAAGAACTAAGCGAGACTCCTATGAAATTCACTAAACCTTTTCTTTTAGCGACACTGATTGTGACTCTTTCTGGTTGCGCATCACCAGCAATGGATAACGAAAATGAGAATGCCGCACGTAATCGTGGTGCTGTAGGTGGTGCTTTATTAGGAGCGACAGCAGGCGCTCTAACTGGAGATGCGAGTTTAGCCGTAAAGGGCGCTGCATTAGGTGGCGTGACCGGTGGCGTTGCTGGTTCAATGAAAGATATGGATGATGCAAGAAACGCACAACGAACCCAAGTTACTGCCGACGGTCTAGCGCAAGACAATCGCACCGATGCAGAAAAACGAGTTGCTGAAGTTGAGGCTGAAATTAAGCTTATTGAATTGGAACAACAACTTGCTGATCTCAAAGAAGAGAAAGAAGATAACGGTGCATAAATCTGAAGCTACAGCAAAAGCCATAGCTTCGATATTCGTTTAATTCAAAATAATTCAAACAGAATGGCCACGTAATGTGGTCGTTTTTGTATCTAAAATACACACTTCAAACAATGAATTAATTCAATAACTTGTATAGATACTCACGCCAAGTAAACTAGACTCAGTTTAGATATTAATTTGGTTTGAGAAGCGCAATAGTCATGAATGTCACCTTAAGGGCCGCAAAGCACGCGGATTTGGAACAACTTAACGAGTTAATGTTCGATCTCCACCATCACCACCACCTTGCAAGCCCAGAGCACTTTAAAACGGCAGAAGAGATTGAGCAGGAAAAAAGCATTGCACGTTACTTAGATGATCCTGAATGCTTAGTCTACGTGGCATTAAAAGGTGAACTAATTGTTGGCTTTATCTCCGGACATTTTTGTGAGCTTATCTCAACTGTGAGTAAACCGGTGCCGATGGGGAGTGTCGATGAACTGTTTGTCTTACCTGATTATCGAAAAGAATCAATTGCAGAAAAGTTGTTTAACAAAGTTGAAAGTACTTTTGATGATTATGGCGTTGAACAAGTCTTTGTAGAGGTTTGGGACTTTAATTCACCTGCCAAGGACTTCTATCAAAAAATGGGGTTCACACCTCACATTCAATGGATGAGGAAGGCTTTGCACAAAACGTAGACAGCGATTTTGTGTGGCTTTGATTACAATAGACTCGTGTATTAGCAGTCTTAAATTTCTTCTATTATTTTTAGGTAAACTCGTTGGCTATTCGATATTTATTAGTTTTCATACTGTCTCTTTTGAGTACTACTTCCGCTTGGGCTAACAACACTTTGCCCGATCATATCGCGGGCGCTTTGTGTGTAGTACGTGCTGATAACCAAATCGTGTTGGTTGATGAATTGATCACGGGGCAATTGTCTCTACCGGGAGGCACTGTGGTTTCTGGTGAGCCGCCTGCCATCGCAGCGCAACGAGAAACTTGGGAAGAGGCGGGCTTGTCCGTGACGGTCGGTGATGTGTTGGGATATACCGACAGTGCCGTTGTATATGATTGTGTCTCTGACTCTGAAGTGATCAGTTACAAAGCTCGAAATGAGTTAGGTGGCTTTGAGCTACCAATCTGGTTTGCTCCTCATTACGGTGTGGAAGTCAGTCGCGCGATGTTATTGCCACCTACGGAGTTGCAAGCCAACCAATACCGTTACCCAGAGCAATGGTCTGAGATTAACGAATTCTTTTTATCCGCGACAGATCAACCTGTGACGTATGTGACTGAGCTGGTGGGCGCGGCACCGAAAGCCCATCAAGTTGAATTAAATTGGATTGTGTCGCTTCAAAACGCGTTCGATAAGATGCCAAGCGTATTTGCGAATACTGTACTTTTAACTGACTCGTTAGCGAAGCCATGGGTTTTTATCGTGATATTGCCGCTAATTGCTTGGCATTTTGGCCGTAACTTCGCATTGAAGTTTGGCTTCACTTTGATTTCAGTGACACTGCTCACTTTAATCGCCCACCAAGGGTTTGGTTTTCCACGTCCGCATGCTTACTTGCCAACATTGAAACTAGTGATGAGCAGTGGCTATAGCTTCCCAAGTTTATTGGCTGGCTTGTGGGTGAGTTTAACTTTGTTAGTCTTTTGGAAACTAAAGCGCCTCTTGGAGCAAAAAGCTATTCTGATAGTGCTCGCTGGTTTGCTATGGATCATGTTATTTAAGTCTTATTCAGGTAGTGCATTCTTTAGTGATGTATTAATGGGTGGCGTATTAGGCGCATTAACGACTTGGCACATCGTGAGATTAGATGCGAAACCTGATGTTGATATTAGTGCTTTATTGAGTTCTAAAGGTGTTTGGTGGGCATTGTGCTTACTGTCGATTGTTCTCACTGTTATATGGCCATTGCCGACATTCTCTTTCTGGGTGGCAATTTTGATGACGATTGCATGCTTAGTAACGTTAACGGATTCGAAGCCTTTGGTCGGCCAGTTCTCATTCAAGATTGTATTTGGAGTGATGGCGATGTTGTTAGCGGGGAATCTGCTGATTAGCTGGGCAGGAAGTTTTGTCTCATTCAGTGGCATCGCTTCATTTATTGTTGAGACCTTACGTTTCCCAATCTTGATTCTATTTGGTGTCGTGGCGTTTCGTCTGCCATGGAAAAGAGAGTAGGCGAACCGACGAACATAAAATCAAAAAAGGCTGTGCAGTGCACAGCCTTTGTCATTTGTGAAACAAGCAAAAAGTAATTGTCACTCGAGCCTATTGACCGTTTACGAGTTGAAGATAAACTTTTCAATCGCGACGGCGACACCGTGGTCGTCGTTGCTCGCTGTGATGTGATCCGCCAGTTTCTTGGTTTCTTCCATTGCGTTTTCCATCGCAATACCCATGCCCGCGTATTCAAGCATATGGTGATCGTTTTCAGCATCGCCCATGCAGATCACTTCTTTCGCTGTAATCCCCAAATGTTTAGCGATTGCTTCAATACCCACACCCTTGTTTGAATTTGGGTTTAAGAACTCTAAGAAGAATGGTGCACTTTGCACGATAGTAAACTGAGTCTTAAGTTCTTGTGGCAACTTGCTGATGATTTCGGTCAGCTTGCTTGGTTCCGCGACAATCATTGTTTTGATAATTTCATGGTCGTCTTCTAGTTGAGAAAAGTCGAGCTCGGTAATCTTTAAGCCGTTAATACGCGCTTCAATAGCGGTGTACTCATTGTTTTCAGGTGTTATTAAGCCATGAACCTTACTGAATGCATGAACATAACCACCAAGCTGTACAGCTAGTGCTGCGATCTCTTTCGCGGCTTTACCATTGCTGATCTCACTATGAATGAGTTCTCTTGTAGAGACATTTTGAACCATAGAGCCGTTGTAGAAGAGCACAAAGTCATCTTCGCCGTTGATTGAAAGCTCGTCTAACTTACTCTGCATGCCTTCTAAAGGACGACCAGAAGCCAGAACCACTTTCACACCTGCAGCGCGAGCTTTAGCTATCGCGTCTTTGTTCTCTTGAGAAATCACTTTTTCACTGTTAAGTAGTGTGCCATCCATATCAAGAGCAATCAGTTTGTACATGTTGTTCCTTACCAAAAAATTAAAAGCTAACAAAATCTAATGGGCGAAAGGATAAGGGAACTTGAAAGCTCAGGCTAGGGCTTTGATCAACTCATTTATCAGTACTCATTTGTTTGACCAAAAGGGGCAAGTGCTTTAAGGTCTGCGGTTGATTAATTTCATCAAACGATTGAGCTGAGGGTAAGTTGTACAAGATTAATGAAATGTTTGAAACCATCCAGGGCGAGGGCGTATTTACCGGCGTTCCCGCTGTTTTTGTTCGACTGCAAATTTGCCCTGTAGGCTGTTCTTGGTGTGATACCAAACAGACTTGGGAAGCGTTGCCGGAAGATGAAACCAGCCTTGGCGATATTATGGTTAAGACAGAGGATTCACCGACTTGGACTGCAATTGATGCGCAGGGAATCGTGAATGAATATATCAAGCAAGGTTACACCGCGAAGCACATTGTGATTACCGGTGGTGAGCCGTGCATCTATGATCTTGTCCCTCTTACTGAAGCATTTGAGCAGCACGGTTGTCGTTGTCAGATTGAGACCAGCGGAACATCGGAAGTAAAAGCCACACCAGACACCTGGGTTACGGTGTCACCAAAAGTCGCAATGAAAGCCAAGTTGGATATCCTTGATAGCGCACTCGTTCGTGCGAATGAAATCAAACACCCTGTTGGTACAGGTAAAGACATCGAGCAACTAGATGTTCTTATTGCTAGAGCCGATGTCCCTGAAAATACAGTCATTGCGCTTCAGCCGATTAGCCAAAAAGAACGCGCAACTCAGCTTTGTATTGATACCTGCATTGAGCGCAATTGGCGCTTATCAATCCAAACTCACAAATATTTGAGCATCGCATAGGTTGTATTTGTTTACTGGCCTATATAAGCCGCTAGTAGAAGATTCTCGTAAGGATTTAAGATGAAAAAAGCAGTTGTAGTATTCAGTGGTGGTCAAGACTCAACAACGTGTCTTGTTCAAGCATTAAAAGAGTATGATGAAGTTCATGCGATTACGTTTGATTATGGTCAGCGCCATAGACTCGAGATTGAAGTGGCTGAGTCGTTGTCAAAAGATCTTGGTGTGAAAGCACACAAAGTGATGGATGTGACTCTGTTGAATGAACTGGCTATCAGCTCTCTGACTCGCGACGATATCCCTGTGTCTCATGAGCTACAAGAGAATGGACTACCAAACTCTTTTGTTCCTGGTCGTAATATTCTGTTCTTAACTTTGGCGGGTATTTACGCTTACCAAATCGGTGCAAATACCGTAATCACGGGCGTGTGTGAAACTGATTTCTCAGGCTACCCTGATTGTCGTAATGACTTTGTGAAAGCGATGAACTCTGCGCTTGTACAAGGTATGGACAAGCCGCTTGATATTAAAACACCGTTAATGTGGTTAAACAAGGCTGAGACATGGGCGTTGGCAGATCAGTATTCAGCACTCGAACTTGTTAGAAACAAAACACTGACCTGCTACAACGGTATTATCGGCGATGGCTGCGGCGACTGTCCAGCGTGTGAACTACGCAAAATAGGCCTTAGCGATTACCTAGGTGATCGCCAAGGTATTATGGCTGAATTGGTTCGCAAGCAGGGTGAGAATAAATAACCTCATGAGTCAATAGGTTCGTTATAAGCATCGATGATGCAATTTCGGCCATTACTCTTCGCTTGATAAAGTGCTTGGTCAAGAACCGAGTACAAGTCATCAAAGTCACTTAATGCGTTTGAGGTTGCTAGATAAGCAAAACTCGCGGTTACATTAAGTGGCTTTTTGTTTTCTGATAAGAAGACCGCACTCGAAATAGCATAATGTAACTCCTCTACACGCTCTTGTACTTCAGCTGGTTTTGTATCAGTAAGCATAATCAGAAATTCTTCGCCGCCTAAACGCCCGAACAGCTCTCCTTTAATTAAATGTTGTCTTATTTGCTGACTTATATGAACGAGTGCTCTATCACCAGTAGGGTGGCCATATTGGTCATTAATTTTCTTGAATTTATCTAGATCGAGTAAAACGAGAACATGTTGTTTTTCTGTTCCTTTACAGGCTTTGATACGCTTGACTCTTCGTATTATCTCGGTGCGACTATACGCCTTTGTCATGGCATCGATTGCTGCTTTCGCACGAATGGCTTTGTTTGTGAAGATCATAAAGCTAGCCGCACACAGCAATAGAATAACAATGATGTTATACACCATCCTTTGATGTTCCATCTTTTCGATTTGAAGTCGGTCTAAATTTGCTTGATGTCTCAGGAAAGAACTCTCTAGTTCTTTTTCGTACCTAGCATGAGCTAGATCTAGTGCTTCAAAAGCCAACCTGTTATCTATATCTCGGGTTTCGAACTGTATTAATGAGTATCGCTGATAGAAATAGAAAGCTTGCTTGTAATCGCTGAGAGTTTGATAAATATCAGAAAGTTGAAGTAGTGCTTGAGCTGTGTATTTGTGTCTTGTGACTTGTTCGGATAGCTCCAAAGCTTGTTGTGCATAATTGAGCGCTTCCGTTTTAAGTTTTTGGTCTTCGAACATATCGCTGATTGCCAAGAAAGCGTTGATTCGAATGACATCGTTGTTTAGCTTGCTTGAAGCCGATAGAGACTCTACTAAGTAGTCTCTCGCCAAATCATAGTTCTTCGTCTGCGTGTATGCTTTTCCTAAACCAAGAGTTGTTAGCGCAATACCGTAGCTATGAGATGACGTAGTCAACAGTGCTTTTGCTTTTTGAAAGTGATTAATTGCTAGGTCACTTTGTCCTTGATTAAGGTAAAGATCTGCAAGGCTATGATGAACTTGTGCTTTCATAAAATCAGAAGCATCCGATCTCAGAGCGAGTGCTTCTATGAGGTACTCTGCCGATTTATCATATTGCTTTAACTCTTTGAGCAAATTACCCACATCGTTATAGATCCCCGAAATATCGTGTCCTTGTGGGAACACGCTTATCAGTGATAGGTAAGTATCTAGTGCGGCTTGATAGTCGCTGCGGAAATGGTGATTGTTAGCGATCACTCGATAAGTGCCAAATTTTGGTAATACAGGGTCAGCAATGTCATGCAAATCCGACTGAAGTGCAGAACAATAATAGTTCGCTTGATGATATTTAGCTTGCTCATTGAGAGAACGACATAATTGGTATTTTAATAATGCTCTACCTGTAACATCGTTGATTGATTGCATTTTTACTAATATGGACAAAAAGCCTTGCTGAGCTTCTTTGTACTGACCTTGTCCATCATTTACTAAGGCATTAATTAACGCTTGTTCTATTGCTTGGTATTCACTGTCGTTCGAAGCTATTCCATAAAACGGTTGTTCTCGCTGGCTCATATACTGATATAGCAGTGCCGAAAGGTAGAGCTTATCCCCGTAGGTTGTTGAGCTAGTGTAGCGCATTTGCAGCATGTTCAATGCGCGCGAAGGGGAATGAGTTAGAGTCGAGAGATAGAGTGCGTTCCAATCAGCATTTGGAGTTGTGTGGGGATCTAATATCGAGGTGCTAATTGTTGGAGAAGATTCATGATCCGCTGTTGATGCTTGGCTAAAGGAATAAAGGTTGATGAAAAGCAGAAAGGCAATGAAAATGAAGTGAATCACGAGATAATATCAATCAGATAAAGAACGGTATTCTATTGTTAGTTTGATATTGCTTCAAATTTTTTGGCGAGTTGATGGTTTTTTATGTGAGGTAAATCTCTAATTCTCAATGGCTTATCATGGGTAACCGGTCGTACGCTATTGTACGACCGATCTTGGAAGCTAGATGTATAATTTCGCTAGATCAGAAGGCTCAAGTTCTTTGCCTTCCAATGTTGCATTCCAGTTAGTACCAACAAGAACACCATCTTCAGCTAGGGTCAGTAACCAATCTTCTACAAAGATATCTAGTGGGATTTCTAATACTTCGAAGTCTGCCCACTCTTCAACGTTGTGAGTCTGAGCGTCCTCTTTTGAAGACCAGAACGGCATCACTTCACTGTTTTCGAATTCACTTGAGTCACATGCTAGCCAACCTTCTTCGTTGCGAAGGCCCCATACCAGTTTAGTTTCTTGTGTTTCAGAAACGAAATGTTCTAGATTTGCTTGAGTATCAGCGGTTAGTTTGCTCATGAATAATTTCTCTATGTTGATAACAAGACAAGATTAACATTATACAAGGGGTAGGTATATGGCGATCAAGGAATTATAAGGATACTGAAACGCTTACCAAACGTTTCAGTATGGTTTGAGTGCGGTAGAGTCTATTTACCGATCTTAGTAAATATATGCCACTCTTCTTTGATGTTGCCTTTGAATCCGACAACAGAAGCTACAACTTTTCTGTTCAGTGCATGATTGGTTTCGGTGTCATTGTCACGGAAGCCGACATCACCGTAACCTACTGTATAGGCTCTAGACGGTGGAATTCCATTACTGATAAGTGCACGCCTTACATTGTCCGCTCGCTTTTCTGATAGTTTCAGGTTGTGTTCAGCATTACCTACTTTACTAGCATAACCTTGCAATTGAATACTTGTGTTTTCGTAACGCTTTAGAAACGCAGCCATTTGACGAATTTGGCTCAGAAACACAGGTTTAATTTCCGCAGAGTCATTGGCAAATAAAATATGAAGATCTTTTTCTTCGCTAGACTCGAAATACGAGCCACAGCCATCATTATCTATTTCAGCGCCTATTTGTGTGTCTATACATAAATCGCGAGCGTTGATAACACCATCATTATCATCATCTTCGAGATCATAACTTTGTGTGGTGCTAGGAAGAGCACGATAAGTGAATTCATCATTTGTTTCAGCCATGATGTTGGCAGAAGCAACCACGAAGCATAGTGGGAGTATAGTTTTGAGAAGCTTCATTAATATTCTACCTTTTCATTCCATTCTTGTGGAGTCTCTACACGTAATCCTGTTAATAGGTTACCTGTAGCATTCATGACTCTATACTTTGCGTACTGTACATCGTACTTAGCGTCTAAAAATCCCTTACGTGCTTCGAAGAGTTCATTTTCAGTGTTAAGTAGATCGAGAAGGGTACGCTTACCAATTCGGTATTGTTTTTCATAAGAGATAACGGTGTCAGAAGCCGAGTCTACGTGATCCGACAAGAAATCTTTCTGCTGAACGGTTAAGTCAAGAGCGCTCCATGAAAGGCGTAAGCTTTCTTCTACATTGCGGTAAGTACTCTCACGTAGGTCTTTTGCTTTGTTGAGTTGATAAGCGGCACTTTCGGCACGGTCTTGATCGGCTCCACCGTTATAGAGATTGTACTTTAAGCGGAGCATCGCAGAAAATTCATCGCTGTTGCCTTTCGTACCACCTGCATCATCGCGCCACCTTTGAGCTGCTTCAAAAGAAACAGTTGGGTAGTTGGTACTCTTCGACTGCTTGTATTGGAACTTCGCTGAATCTACGTCAGCTTGTGCAATTTTGATAACCGGGTGTTGGTTAAAGGCTTTTGCCAAAGCACCGTCGATCGTATAAGGAATAGAGCCTGCGTCAGCACGTGGATATACCAAGCCTAGTGGGGCTTGGCCAACAAGGCGTTTGAATTGAGTATGGGCATCAAATAAATTATTTTGAGCTGCCAGCAAATTACCATGAGCTTTTGCAATACGAGCTTCCACCTGAGACATGTCTGCTGTAGACCCAATGCCTGAATCAACTCGTTTCTTGATATCTATATAGATATTTTTGTGCGTCGCGAGATTGTTTTCAGAAAGTGTAAGCACTTCATAAGCTTTAACGGAATCAAGATAAACTTTGGTGACTTGCAGTGCAATATCTTGAGCGCTAGATAGTAATTGATAACGGACAGACTCTGCATCAGCAGCGGTACGATCAATGTCGTTAGAAGTATTCGCGCCATCCCAAATGAGTTGTGTCAACGTAATTGCTGCTTCTTTACGCGTTAGATCTGTTGAGCTCGAATTCGTAGCCAAATCCGTATATTCGTAACCAATGCCACCGTCTAAATCTATACTCGGGCGGTAAGCTCCACCAGAAGCATCGTTAAGGTAACGTTGACTAACGTACTGGTTATATGCCGCTTTGATTTCAGGGTTACTTTCTAAAGTAAACGCGACGGCTTGCTCTAAGGTTTGTGCGCTAGCCGGTAAACTGAGTGCAATAGCCAACCCTAATGTAGTCGTTTTAATCCAGTTCAATTTCAATCTCCCAAAAATGGAGTATCACCTAAGTTTGTCGCTTTTAAGCTTGAATATATCAAATTTAGATGAACCGCCAAAAAAATAACGAATGCCCGATGAGCATTCGTAAATGGTTGTAAAGTTGTTAACCGATCGCCGTACAATTTAAGTCGATTTTGAGTACTTAAATTTGATTTGAGTGTTTGGGTTATCTTTCCCTAAGACAATAACTTATATGCAAGTTTTCGTCATCTTAATTATCACTCAGTGACCGTTATCATTCGTTTACATTGTAAGTTATTAAACATGCAATTCATAGCTAGGAATTATATGACATTAGATGTTATATTGTCACTAGATTATAAAATTGATGTCACTATTTTGACGTCGCAAACAGAAAATGAGTTTAGGGATTTATATGGACATGACAGTATTGAATGCGAGCGGTGCATTAGCATTAGGTCAACGCATTGTTATTTCGATAGATGGCACAATCAAGGTCCTAGAAGACGGCCAGCCATTACAAGCTGGGGATGTCGTTTTAGAATCCCAAAATGTAAATTCTGAATCTCAGATTTCAGTTAAGCGCTTTACGCCACAAGGAAAAGATGGCGATGAAGTGGAACTTGACCAAGACATTGAAAATATTTTTGCCGCTTTAGAAGAAGGGCAAGACCCTACAGAGTTAGGCGAAGAGTTCGCAACTGCTGCTGGTGTAAGTGGATCGAGCTTAGTAAGCAGTGGAACCATCGAGCGTGATGGTGACGAAACCATCCCAGTTACCGAATTTGTAACAACTGGTTTCGAAGGCTTGGGTTTGTCTCGTACTCAAAGTTTAAGTTTGCTTGATTTGTTCCGTGCAGTTGAAGTTGAACCAACAGTAAGTATTGAAGACAGCCAAATTATCAATGAAGGCTCAACAGCAATTTTCGAAGTAAGTCTAAGTAAAGCTGCGTCAGGTGATGTGAGCGTTACGCTAGAGACCCTTTACGGTACAGCAACTGCGGACGACATCACAAGTATCGTTGTGAAAGATGCCGCAGGTAACGTAGTGACTCCAAACGCTGACGGTTCTTACACCGTGCCAGCGGGTGAAACTAAGTTAGTTGTTGAAGTCGCGACCAAAGACGACGGTACGTACGAAGGCGATGAGAAACTGAGCCTGAAAGTGACGGGTGCAACCGGCGTCACGGGTACGGGTACGGGTGAGCTAACCATTAAAGATGATGGCACCGGTCCTGTAGACCCAACCGATCCTACTCCGCCAGTGAATCCAGATGATCGCCCAAGTGTGAGCATCGAAGACAGCAAAGTTATTAACGAAGGTTCAACCGCGAGCTTCGATGTCAGCTTAAGCAAAGCTGCATCCATCGACGTCAGCGTAACGCTAGAAACCCTTTACGGCACAGCAACAGCGGACGACATCAACAGCGTTGTTGTGAAAGATGCCGCAGGTAACGTAGTGACACCTAACGTAGACGGCTCTTACACCGTTAAAGCGGGTGAAACCCAACTGACGGTCGAAGTGGCGACCAAAGACGACGCGACGTACGAAGGTGACGAGAAACTGAGCTTGAAAGTGACGGGCGTGACGGGCGTTAACGGCACGGACACCAGTGACTTAACCATCACCGATGACGGCACCGGTCCGGTCGACCCAGGCACTCCAAACCCAGACGATCGCCCATCGGTGAGCATCGAAGACAGCAAGAGCATCAACGAAGGCTCCACGGTGAGCTTTGACGTGACGTTGACCAAAGCGGCAGCGGTGGATGTGACGGTTGATATTGATACGCTTTACGGCACAGCGACGGCAGAGGACATCACGAGCATCGTGGTGAAAGACTCGGCAGGTCAGGTTGTGACGGCGAACGCAGATGGCTCTTACACGGTGAAAGCGGGTGAAACCCAACTGACGGTCGAAGTGGCGACCAAAGACGACGCGACGTACGAAGGTGACGAGAAACTGAGCCTGAAAGTGACGGGCGTGACGGGCGTTAACGGCACGGACACCAGTGACTTAACCATCACCGATGACGGCACCGGCCCGGTCGACCCAGGCACTCCAAACCCAGACGATCGCCCATCGGTGAGCATCGAAGACAGCAAGAGCATCAACGAAGGCTCAACGGCGAGCTTTGACGTGACGTTGACCAAAGCGGCAGCGGTGGATGTGACGGTTGATATTGATACGCTTTACGGCACAGCGACGGCAGAGGACATCACGAGCATCGTGGTGAAAGACTCGGCAGGTCAGGTTGTGACGGCGAACGCAGATGGCTCTTACACGGTGAAAGCGGGTGAAACCCAACTGACGGTAGAAGTGGCGACCAAAGACGACGGTACGTACGAAGGTGACGAGAAACTGAGCCTGAAAGTGACGGGCGTGACGGGCGTTAACGGCACGGACACCAGTGACTTAACCATCACCGATGACGGCACCGGTCCGGTCGACCCAGGCACTCCAAACCCAGACGATCGCCCATCGGTGAGCATCGAAGACAGCAAGAGCATCAACGAAGGCTCAACGGCGAGCTTTGACGTGACGTTGACCAAAGCGGCAGCGGTGGATGTGACGGTTGATATTGACACGCTTTACGGCACAGCGACGGCAGAGGACATCACGAGCATCGTGGTGAAAGACTCGGCAGGTCAGGTTGTGACGGCGAACGCAGATGGCTCTTACACGGTGAAAGCGGGTGAAACCCAACTGACGGTCGAAGTGGCGACCAAAGACGACGCGACGTACGAAGGTGACGAGAAACTGAGCTTGAAAGTGACGGGCGTGACGGGCGTTAACGGCACGGACACCAGTGACTTAACCATCACCGATGACGGCACCGGTCCGGTCGACCCAGGCACTCCAAACCCAGACGATCGCCCATCGGTGAGCATCGAAGACAGCAAGAGCATCAACGAAGGCTCAACGGCGAGCTTTGACGTGACGTTGACCAAAGCGGCAGCGGTGGATGTGACGGTTGATATTGACACGCTTTACGGCACAGCGACGGCAGAGGACATCACGAGCATCGTGGTGAAAGACTCGGCAGGTCAGGTTGTGACGGCGAACGCAGATGGCTCTTACACGGTGAAAGCGGGTGAAACCCAACTGACGGTCGAAGTGGCGACCAAAGACGACGCGACGTACGAAGGTGACGAGAAACTGAGCTTGAAAGTGACGGGCGTGACGGGCGTTAACGGCACGGACACCAGTGACTTAACCATCACCGATGACGGCACCGGTCCGGTCGACCCAGGCACTCCAAACCCAGACGATCGCCCATCGGTGAGCATCGAAGACAGCAAGAGCATCAACGAAGGCTCAACGGCGAGCTTTGACGTGACGTTGACCAAAGCGGCAGCGGTGGATGTGACGGTTGATATTGACACGCTTTACGGCACAGCGACGGCAGAGGACATTACGAGCATCGTGGTGAAAGACTCGGCAGGTCAGGTTGTGACGGCGAACGCAGATGGCTCTTACACGGTGAAAGCGGGTGAAACCCAACTGACGGTCGAAGTGGCGACCAAAGACGACGCGACGTACGAAGGTGACGAGAAACTGAGCTTGAAAGTGACGGGCGTGACGGGCGTTAACGGCACGGACACCAGTGACTTAACCATCACCGATGACGGCACCGGTCCGGTCGACCCAGGCACTCCAAACCCAGACGATCGCCCATCGGTGAGCATCGAAGACAGCAAGAGCATCAACGAAGGCTCAACGGCGAGCTTTGACGTGACGTTGACCAAAGCGGCAGCGGTGGATGTGACGGTTGATATTGACACGCTTTACGGCACAGCGACGGCAGAGGACATCACGAGCATCGTGGTGAAAGACTCTGCAGGTCAGGTTGTGACGGCGAACGCAGATGGCTCTTACACGGTGAAAGCGGGTGAAACCCAACTGACGGTCGAAGTGGCGACCAAAGACGACGCGACGTACGAAGGTGACGAGAAACTGAGCTTGAAAGTGACGGGCGTGACGGGCGTTAACGGCACGGACACCAGTGACTTAACCATCACCGATGACGGCACCGGTCCGGTCGACCCAGGCACTCCAAACCCAGACGATCGCCCATCGGTGAGCATCGAAGACAGCAAGAGCATCAACGAAGGCTCAACGGCGAGCTTTGACGTGACGTTGACCAAAGCGGCAGCGGTGGATGTGACGG
>NZ_CH902607.1:417079-427840 GCF_000153005.1 Vibrio sp. MED222
GAAGACCAGCACGCAACAAGCAGCGGAAAGTGGCACAGTCACGATCCAAGACAACGATGGCACGCCAACAGTGACGGGCGTGACCAACAGCGCGGGCGCGGCGGGCATTAACGTAGCGGAAGGTGCGGTCGCGGACATCAAAGTGACGCTGAGCAACGAAAGCAAGACGGCGACCACGGTTGACCTGACGCTGAGCAGCGGCACAGCGGATAAGAACGTCGACTTCACGGGCACCCAAGTGGACATCGTGTTGAGCAACGGTACGGTCTTGAAAGACGTGGCGGTAGCATCAGACGGCAGCTTCCAAGTGAGCTTGCCGGCGGGTCAAACCGACTTCACAGTGAAAGTTCAGATCACGCAAGACAGCATCTTCGAAGGCGATGAAACCTTCACCGTGACGGCGAAGACCAGCACGCAACAAGCAGCGGAAAGTGGCACAGTCACGATCCAAGACAACGATGGTACGCCAACAGTGACGGGCGTGACCAACAGCGCGGGCGCGGCGGGCATTAACGTAGCGGAAGGTGCGATCGCGGACATCAAAGTGACGCTGAGCAACGAAAGCAAGACGGCGACCACGGTTGACCTGACGCTGAACAGCGGCACAGCGGATAAGAACGTCGACTTCACGGGCACCCAAGTGGACATCGTGTTGAGCAACGGTACGGTCTTGAAAGACGTGGCGGTAGCATCAGACGGCAGCTTCCAAGTGAGCTTACCGGCGGGTCAAACCGACTTCACAGTGAAAGTTCAGACCACGCAAGACAGCATCTTCGAAGGCGATGAAACCTTCACCGTGACGGCGAAGACCAGCACGCAACAAGCAGCGGAAAGTGGCACAGTCACGATCCAAGACAACGATGGCACGCCAACAGTGACGGGCGTGACCAACAGCGCGGGCGCGGCGGGCATTAACATAGCGGAAGGTGCGGTCGCGGACATCAAAGTGACGCTGAGCAACGAAAGCAAGACGGCGACCACGGTTGAACTGACGCTGAACAGCGGCACAGCGGATAAGAACGTCGACTTCACCGGCACCCAAGTGGACATCGTGTTGAGCAACGGTACGGTCTTGAAAGACGTGGCGGTAGCATCAGACGGCAGCTTCCAAGTGAGCTTGCCGGCGGGTCAAACCGACTTCACAGTGAAAGTTCAGACCACGCAAGACAGCATCTTCGAAGGCGATGAAACCTTCACGGTGACGGCGAAGACCAGCACGCAACAAGCAGCGGAAAGTGGCACGGTTACGATCCAAGACAACGATGGTACGCCAACAGTGACGGGCGTGACCAACAGCGCGGGCGCGGCGGGCATTAACGTAGCGGAAGGTGCGGTCGCGGACATCAAAGTGACGCTGAGCAACGAAAGCAAGACGGCGACCACGGTTGACCTGACGCTGAACAGCGGCACAGCGGATAAGAACGTCGACTTCACGGGCACCCAAGTGGACATCGTGTTGAGCAACGGTACGGTCTTGAAAGACGTGGCGGTAGCATCAGACGGCAGCTTCCAAGTGAGCTTGCCGGCGGGTCAAACCGACTTCACAGTGAAAGTTCAGACCACGCAAGACAGCATCTTCGAAGGCGATGAAACCTTCACCGTGACGGCGAAGACCAGCACGCAACAAGCAGCGGAAAGTGGCACAGTCACGATCCAAGACAACGATGGCACGCCAACAGTGACGGGCGTGACCAACAGCGCGGGCGCGGCGGGCATTAACATAGCGGAAGGCGCGATCGCGGACATCAAAGTGACGCTGAGCAACGAAAGCAAGACGGCGACCACGGTTGACCTGACGCTGAACAGCGGCACGGCGGATAAGAACGTCGACTTCACGGGCACCAAAGTGACCATCATCTTAGGTGACGGCACTGAGCTGAAAGACGTGGCGGTTGCGAACGACGGCAGCTTCCAAGTGAGCTTACCGGCGGGTCAAACCGACTTCACAGTGAAAGTTCAGACCACGCAAGACAGCATCTTCGAAGGCGATGAAACCTTCACGGTGACGGCGAAGACGCCAACGCAATCGACGGCGCAAACAGGCACAGTCACGATCCAAGACAACGATGGCACGCCAACAGTGACGGGCGTGACCAACAGCGCGGGCGCGGCGGGCATTAACGTAGCGGAAGGTGCGGTCGCGGACATCAAAGTGACGCTGAGCAACGAAAGCAAGACGGCGACCACGGTTGACCTGACGCTGAACAGCGGCACAGCGGATAAGAACGTCGACTTCACGGGCACCAAAGTGACCATCATCTTAGGTGACGGCACTGAGCTGAAAGACGTGGCGGTTGCGAACGACGGCAGCTTCCAAGTGAGCTTACCGGCGGGTCAAACCGACTTCACAGTGAAAGTTCAGACCACGCAAGACACCATCTTCGAAGGCGATGAAACCTTCACGGTGACGGCGAAGACCAGCACGCAACAAGCAGCGGAAAGTGGCACAGTCACGATCCAAGACAACGATGGCACGCCAACAGTGACGGGCGTGAAGCCTGCGGTTGACAGCCAAGGCACGCAAGTGGATGAAGGCGAAGGCGCGGTGTTTGAGGTGAGCTTATCGAACCCAAGTTCGACGGACATGACGTTTGATTTTGCGTTGGCCGAAGGCACTGCGATAGAGGCGGACTTTGATAAAGACCCAAGCAACGTGACGTTCAGCAACGGCGTAACGTACGATCCCGTGACTAAGCAAATCACGGTTCCAGCGGGCGTGACGACATTTACGGCGACCGTGGCGACGACTCAAGACACGATTGACGAAGCGAACGAGACGTTCACGTTAACCGTGGGCACTCAAAGTAACACGGCCACCATCATTGATCATGACGTAACTATCAAAGTCCACGATGCTGTGCCTGTGAATGAAGGTGATAAAGCATCCTTTAAAGTGACATTAAATGAAGCTTCGTCTGAAAAACAGTATGTTAAATTTGAAGCGACAACGAATGGTTACGATACCGAATTTGATGATATTGATACCAATAGCCTAACTTACGAATACAAAGATGCTAACGGTGTATTCCAAGTTGCTAACGTCGTTAACGGTTATGTAGAAATTCCGGCAGGAAGAACTGAGCTTCGTGTAACTGTTCAAACCGTGCAAGACGATAAATTTGAATGGACTGAACGTTTTGGACTACACATTGTAGATACAAAATCTCAGGTCGGCGGAACGTCAAGTATTGATGAAGCTAATTCTGATCTGAAAGGTCAGGGTACAATCAAGTTAGATCATACAGATAACCCTACGCTTACATTGACGAATGCTAATGCTGTTGATGAAGGAAGCACGGCCGTATTTGATGGGCAACTATCGAAGGTGTCTGAAGCGTCGATTGAGATGAAAGTCGAGTTTGAATTTTCTAATGGCGTTGGTAAAGCAAACCTTGAGGATTTAGCCGCAGACAGTAGTAAGCCGTTTTCTGGGGTTACAGTCACTTATGTTTCTGGCGGAGTGATTAAGACTATTCCGGTAAATGAAGTGGATGGTACATTCACGCTTCCTGCGAAAGTTACGGATTTCAAAGTTAATGTAGATACAATAAATGACAACCGTTTCGAAACATCTGAAGACTTTGGGATTAAGTTGAGTGAGATACCTTTCCAATCTTCAACAGATGCTAGTAAGGATGTAATCATTAATCACGGTCAGCACGGTGTTAGCGCGTCGGGTTCTATAAACGAAGACGCTGCTGATAAACCAACTGTAAATGTTGCCAATGCTCGTTCGGTAATTGAGGGTGGGACCTTAGAGTATAGCGTTTTACTTACTGGTTCTTCTGATGTAGACGTAACATACTCAATAAACCTCCCTAATAGTAGTGACGTTAAAAAATCAGACATTTCGTTTACTAATGGCGTCACATTGAGCGCCGATGGACAATCTATTGTCGTGCCTAAAGGCGTATATTACTTTAAAGTTATCGTTCCGACATTAGATGACGTTCTTGTAGAAAATACTGAAAATTATACGATTACTATTGGCAGAGACACTGGCACAGGTTTTATACTCGATAATGAAGTTGCACCTGTAATCAAAAACCAATCAGTTAGCGTTTCAGAAGAAGGCCTAAACGGTGGTATCACTGATACTATTGGGTTACCTACTGACTCTACGGATGGTCACTCTATACAAGGTAATCTTGTTATTACTGACGCTAATAACAACTTGTCTGACACTGTGTTTAGTGAAACAAGCTCAATCAACATTACAACATCGACCGGTCAGCCTTTGACATCAGAAGGGCATACTATTGATTGGGCGGTATCGCCTGATGGTCATGCACTTACTGGTACTGCTAACGGAAAAGTTGTTATTGAAGCAACATTGGATAGAAATGGTCACTACGACATACAATTGAAAGCTCCGGTAGATCACCCCAATACTAATGGCGAAGACAATCTAGTCATTCAGATCCCGGTCATTGCTAAAGACACTTCGGGGCTTAAGAGTTCAGGGGGGCAAATTACGGTTTCGATTGAAGATGATCAGCCTGTTGCAACAGCTATTGATGTGCCAGTTACCCCAGAAACAAAATCAGATACGAATATTCAGTTGGTAATCGACGTGTCTGGCTCTATGGGCTACGATTCTGGCGTTGCTGGTAAGACTCGTTTAGCTATTTTAAAAGAGTCTCTTGCTAAGATGCTCCAGCAATATGACACGCTTGGCGATGTAAAAGTCCAAATAGTGACATTTACCGGCAACGCTAAACTCATACATGACGGTAGTAAATCTTGGTTCTCTGTTAGTGAAGCTATTACAGAAATCAATAAGCTAAAACCTAAGAATAATACTGATTATGATGATGCTTTACGTAAAGCCCGTACTTCATGGGACCATGACGAAGATAGTAAGCTCCCTGATGCGAATAACGTCAGTTACTTTATTACTGATGGAATTCCAAACCAAGATGATAGGATAGATTATTGGGAAGCCAAAACTTGGACTAAACATTTAGATGATAATGGTATTACTTCTCAAGCTATAGGTATAACTGGAGGTTATCTTGACAAAGGCCAAATTGATTTGGTTTCTCACGATGGTCTGACGGGAACAGACTCTTCAGCGATAGTTATTGATTCGTCGAGCCAACTAACAGATATATTGACCCAGCCAATAATTCAAACCGTTAATGGTTCATTGGTAACTAATGGTGGCTTTGGCGCTGATGGTGGTTATGTTAGTCAGTTAGTTATTGATGGCGTAACTTTTAATTTTGATGGTTCAACTATCAGTTCTACAGGACAGAACTCTAAGATCAGCTTTACCAAAAATGAATCAACAAACGAGTTAAAAGTTACGGTCGATGGCAAGTACACTTTGAGTATCGATATGGATACGGGTTCGTACAAATTTGGTGGCAAACCACAAGCTAGACCTGAAACCGTAGACTTTGATTACACATTAAAAGATGGTGATGGTGATACAAGTAGCAGTCATATTTCATTTGATGTAATGGGTTCAAAAGGCAGCGTAGATGTGTCGTCTACAGGCAAGATGATCGATTCTGTTAAAGTTCTTCATGATAATTTGAGTTGGATAGGATCACCTGCAGTAACCAATGGACAAGCGGGTTACAACAAGATTGTAGACAATGTTGATATCAACAAAGGTGTTTCAATCAATGTTGGTGATGCTGGCGATGCTGTTTGGACTGGCCAGGGCGATGATGTGATTTATCTTGGTGATAGTCATGCTGTCTTGGACCAAAATACTGGGCAAGCGTCTAACCAAGATGCGATAAACACTTATATTAAAGATGTTTTCACTCAAGGTCGCGATTCGAACGTAATACTTAACCCTAACCAAGGTGAAGATAGTGAGATAGCTGCTACTAATAACAGTACAGCAAACTTGGATGTTGCTCATGGTGGCGGCGGTAGTGACTATATCTACGGAGAAGGTGGCTCAGACGTTATATTCGGCGGGTCAGGCGATGACGTCATTGATGGCGGTGAAGGTAACGATGGTCTTCGAGGCGGTACGGGTCACGATACACTTAAAGGCGGATCTGGCGATGATATTCTTATCGGTGGTATTGGTAACGATATTTTAACCGGCGGTAGTGATGATGATATCTTCAAGTTTGTCGACCAAGGTTCTGGTGTTCGTCATGGTGAGAAAGACACAATTACAGACTTTACTAAGGGTGATGATAAAATAGATATTTCCGATCTACTCCATACAGATTCTTCTGACAGTATTAATAGCCTACTTCAAAGCAGTAAGATTGGTATTTCTCTTGAAGGTGCAGATAATATGTCAACGGCAGATCTTAAGTTGACTGTGACAGATGGTGGAAAAACTCAGGAGATCATATTGCAAGATAGCGCTGAACAATTTGATAGTTATATCACTAACGGTTCAATTTCAGATGTGAGTGGACTATTAAACGATATATTGAAAATTTACGATAACTAAACAAAAAGGGCCGAAAGGCCCTTTTTTTATATCTTAATTTAGTAAAGTAATCGCGCTGAAGAAGACCTTACATTGAAGTTATAACACGCTTCGGTTACAACACTTTACAGGCAAAACCTTTCAGATAGAAACCTTCTGGGTAGGCGGTGTCTGTAAGGTGATCGGCTGCTTGCTCGAAGCGCTCGACAAATTTTACTGTTCTGCCAGCGTCTAGAGCAGCGTCAGCGATGATTTTTTGGAATAAATCAGTGCCCATCAAGCCAGAGCAAGAGTAGGTGAGTAGAGTGCCACCAGGATTTAGGATTTGCATTGCAAGCATGTTTACATCTTTGTAGCCGTTAGCACCTGATGTTAGGTTGTTTTTGCTTGAAACGAACTTTGGTGGGTCCATGATCACGACGTCAAACTTAGTGCCTTGATCTCGGTATTCACGAAGTAGTTTAAATACGTCTGCGTTTAGGAATACAGCACGCTTTTTCGAGATATCAAATTCATTGAGTTCAGCGTTGAACTTAGCTGTATCAAGAGCTAATTGAGACACATCTGCGTTGATTACACGTTTTGCGTCACCTTTCAGTGCGTAAAGACCAAAGCCGCCAGTGTATGAGAAACAGTTAAGCACATCTTTGCCTTTAACATACTTCATTGACTCTTTACGGCTATCACGTTGGTCCATGTAGAAGCCAGTTTTGTGGCCTTCCATGATGTTTACGCTGATTTTGACGCCGTTTTCTTCAATGACGATAGATTTTGGTGGCTCTTCACCGTGAAGTACACCAACAACTTGTTCTAGGCCTTCTTTTTTACGAACTGCTACGTCTGAACGCTCGTAAATATTACAGTCTGGGAAGCATTCAATTAAAGCTTCAACCAATACGCTCTTATTGAATTCAGCGCCCGCACTTAGTAGTTGGCAAACTAGGTAGTCTTGATATTTGTCGATAGTGATACCTGGCAGTCCATCAGACTCTGCAGCGGTAAGGCGGTAGCCAGTTAAACCATCACGCTCAATGATGTCTTCACGCAGTGATTGCGCGTCTTGAATTCGTTTTACGAAGAACGCTTTGTTAATTTCTTCTTTTTCAAATGTCCAAACACGAGCTCGAATTTGAGATTCTGGTGAGTAAGCCGCTTTTGCTAGCCATTGACCATTCTGAGCATATACGTCTACAGTTTCACCTTGTTGTGGTTCGCCTTCGACCTTATCGATACCGCGTGAAAATACCCAAGGGTGTTTACGGCGTAGTGATTTATCTCGGCCTTTAGCTAGATGAATTGAAGGAGTCATAATTTACTCTGTTTGTTGAATTTGAAGGAGGTGTATTGTCGGGGAAGTACAAGGGAAAAGCAAATAAGAAAGGGCTGCAAAAGCAGCCCTTGTATTGAACCATCATTAGATGGTGGTTAGATGTCAGTATTAAGCTTTAAGACCTGTCAGCAAACCTTCCATCGTATCGCTCTGCTTACGAAGTTGGTCAACGTTAGAGTTACTCTTACTGATCATCTCGCAGATGCCGTCTGATTGATGACGAATCTCTTCAACACTTTGTGCAATGTTATCCGCAACGACACCTTGCTCTTCTGCAGCAGTAGCAATTTGCGTACTACTATCAGAAATAGACTGGTTTTTCTCAGCTAAAGAACCGATCTCAACGTTCACTTCCGACATCAGTGTTTGGCCTTCATTGGCATTGTTTACTGTCACTTCCATCAGTTTTGTTAATGATTGGCTGTTACGCTGTAACGACTCGATCATGCTCTGGATTTCAACTGTCGCTTGTTGAGTTCGTCCGGCAAGAGCGCGAACTTCATCAGCAACAACTGCAAAACCACGGCCTTGCTCTCCAGCTCGAGCAGCTTCAATCGCAGCGTTTAGCGCTAACAGGTTAGTTTGTTCAGAGATACCATTGATGGTTGCGACTACTTCATCGATCTGCGCTGCATTAGCATCGAGTTCTTCTACTGCTTGCGAAGCCGATTGAATCTCTTGGGATAAGCTAGAGATCGATTCCAAAGTATTAGAAACCTTAACTTGACCACTTTGTGCGACACCACGAGCGTCCATTGTTTGAGTGCTTGAATCATGGGCAAGGGTAGCGACTTCGCGAATCGTTGCTGCCATTTGTTCAGTTGCGCTGGCGAGGCTATTCAAGTGCTCTTGTTGATTACTTGAGATATCTGAGCTTTGTTGCGTTGATTGGTTCAAATCCGAGCTGATTTGCTGCATGAGAGCAACGGACTCTTGGATTGAGAGAACCATGTTTTGTTCACGCTCGGCTACCTTATCGATAGTAATAGCAATTTCACTGAACTCATCGCGAACTAAAAAGTAGTTCATGCGACAAGTTAAATCGCCACTCGCAAGTGTGCTGAGTGCTTTGTTCATCGAGAACATAGCACCACCAATGAAAGTCATGATGTAGTAAACCCCCAGAGCTATCAGCGTGAGAGTTACTGCAATAATCGATACCTGAGTAGTAGACAGAGCTGACCATAAGTTTTGGTCATGGCTTGCGACTAAACTGAAGGCGCCATTCATGACAGAAACAGATGCTGCGCCATATCCTAAAGAGATGGTGTCAGAATTGCTAACGAGTTGAGCGACCTGATCTTTGGTGAGTTGTCCAGCTTCAATCAGACCTTTCATCAGGAGCAATTCATCCTGATAAAGGTGAGCAAGTAAAGAGTCCGCAGCGCTATCTAAAACTAAAGTCAGTATAACCAGGGCGATAAGAGGTAATAAGAATAGTAGATAGAACTTTTCTTGGATTTTTAGGTGAATGAGATATTTGTCAATCCAACGAAACGGGATTTCTTTCATAATTGTAATACTCGAAGTAAGCCAACCAATAAATGGTGAATGAATAGAATCGCAACTATATCATCCATATAATTTATGAGGCAACGTTATGGATACTCTGCAGTATATTTTTGTCGTGTCAGGCGTAGTTCAGTGTGTTGGATTTCGTTATCACACCAGTAGGCAGGCGCAGGATTTGGGCATTTCCGGCTATGCAAAGAACCTAAATGATGGTCGAGTTGAAGTGTTAGCGGTCGGAGAGGTGCTGAAACTTGAGAAGTTACACGCTTGGCTTAATCTTGGACCACCGAGCGCAACAGTAGACAATGTCGTCATGCATCAAGTTAAAGATCATGAGCGGCAGGACGTACGTGTAGGGGAGTTTAAAATACTGTAGGACACTACAGTATTTAACTTTTTACGTTGAGATCAACCTAGCGCTATTTTAGTTCTACAAGCATTTTGCTGGTTTAGGTAAACCGGCGAGCTTGGTTGCTTGTTTGGCAGGGCCTTTTTTGAATAATTTGAAAAGGTACTTACTGTTGCCTTTTTCTGGACCGTGAGCTTTTTCCATTGCTTTCACGAGCATGCGAACCGCTGGTGAGGTGTTGAACTCTTCGTAAAAGCTTCTTACAAAATGTACGACTTCTAAGTGTGCATCAGTAAGTTCAATTTCCTCATCTTGAGCAAGAATTTCGGTCATACCTTCTTCCCATTGAGTGTAATCCAACAGATAACCTTGAGCGTCGGTTTCGATTTGCTTGCCGTTATATTCAAACATGTTTAATCCAGAGTCCAATTAACTATCCGGATAGAGTACATGACCAAGTTTATCTTTCTCAACAGAAATTGTAGCTATCTCAAAAAATATTGCACTTATGGATAAAAAAAGCCCAAGAGATAGGCTCTTGGGCTAGATATGATTCAGTGATGGAAGCGATTAGTCGTCGTTACCCATAATGCCTAAGATGCTTAGTAGGCTGATGAAGATGTTGTAGATAGAAACATACAAGCTAATCGTTGCAGAGATGTAGTTCGTTTCACCACCACGAATGATGCTTTGCGTTGTTAGCAAGATTACACCAGTCGAGAATAGGATAAACATACCGCTCATTGCCAGTGATAGTAGTGGCATTTGTAGGAAGATGTTTGCAACCATGCCGACTAGCAGAACAACGAAACCAGCCATTAGCATACCGTTAAGGAATGAAAGGTCACGTTTAGTTGTTAGGGCGTAAGCAGATGCAGCCATAAATGCCAGTGCAGTACCGCCAAGTGCAGTTAGGATGACATCACCCATGCCTGCGCCAACGTACATGTTTAAGATTGGACCGATGGTGTAGCCTAAGAAACCTGTAAATAGGAATGTGAAGACTAGACCCATGCCGTTGTCACGGTTCTTTTCTGTTAGGAATAGAAGGCCGTAGAAACCAACTAGCATAATGATAAGACCAGGGCGAGGAAGGTTCATCGCCATAGATACGCCTGCTACTACAGCAGACCAAAGTAGTGTCATAGACAGTAGTGCGTA
>NZ_CH902607.1:427940-447054 GCF_000153005.1 Vibrio sp. MED222
TTCTTGAGATGCTGTGCGTGAAAACATAGGGCTGTTCATAATCTTCCTCGTAAGGTGACTTCAATAGTTATTAGTACATTTATGGGGCTGAAAGTTCGAAAAATCAAGTCTTTCATTCCTCTTGTATACCTAAAATAATAATCAAAATAGTCGGTTAAGTGTTTCTGAAGGTGTAACAAAGTATTTCTAATGACGATAAAGTGTCGCTAACACTCGATGTTCAAACTTTTATAGTTACTGGCTAATGATTTATAACCTTTGGAAAACGAACGATAACATCGAAAAATAAAAAGAACATCGAAAAATAAAGAGGCGACCTAAGCCGCCTCTGCAGTTTATGCATCATAACATATTAATGGTGCAAGATTTGGCTCAAGAAGTTCTGCGTCCTATCCGATTGCGGGTTTTCAAAGAAGTCGACAGGGTTGTTCTCTTCTATGATTTCACCGGCATCCATAAAGATAACGCGATCTGCGACCTCTTTAGCAAAGCCCATCTCGTGCGTTACACACAACATTGTCATCCCTTCTTCGGCCAATTCGACCATTACGTCTAATACTTCACGAACCATTTCTGGGTCTAGTGCCGATGTTGGTTCATCAAATAGCATAACCTGAGGGTTCATACACAAAGAACGAGCGATTGCCACACGTTGCTGTTGTCCACCTGACAGTTGGCCTGGGAATTTATCCGCTTGTTCAGGGATTTTTACACGCTCAAGGAATTTCATCGCTATGGCTTCGGCTTCCTCTTTAGGCATCTTTTTGACCCAAATAGGGGCTAGAGTACAGTTCTCTAATACCGTCAGATGTGGAAACAAGTTGAAGTGTTGAAAACACATACCAACATCTCGGCGCACGGCTTCAATGTTTTTTAGGTCTTCCGTCAATTCATTACCTGAAACGAAGATATGACCCTTTTGGTGTTCTTCCAACCGGTTGATACAACGGATCATCGTTGATTTTCCTGAGCCAGAAGGGCCACAGATAACGATTTTTTCGCCTTTCTTAACCTCTAGATTGATGTTTTTAAGTACGTGGAATTCGCCGTACCATTTGTTCATGTCTTTTAACTCGATCATAAGACCTTGAGAGTTGTTTTCTGTTTGCTGCGTCATAATACGTCCTTGATCTTGTTAATTATCGTTTGTGACCGGTGTGAAGTCTGTTTTCCAGCCAAATCGAGTATCTCGACATGCCAAAACAAAACACCCAGAACACTAACGCGACAAATACATAACTTTCTGTTGAATACCCAAGCCACTCAGGGTCGGTATTCGCGGCTTGGCCAATCCCTAGTACATCAAACATACCGATAATCAAAACTAGACTGGTATCTTTGAACAAACCAATAAAGGTATTCACAATTGAAGGAATCGTGATTTTAAGAGCTTGAGGCAGAATGATAAGCCCCGTTTTTTTCCAATAGCTCAACCCTAGAGCGTCAGCGGCTTCGTATTGACCTTTTGGTATTGCTTGCAAACCACCACGGATTACTTCCGCCATATAAGCAGCACTAAACAGTACTACCCCAACAAGCGCACGTATCAGTTTATCGGTCTCCATCCCCTCTGATAAAAAGAGCGGAAGCATTACCGAAGCCATGAATAGAACCGTAATCAGTGGTACACCACGCCAGATTTCGATGTAAACGGTACACATACTGCGGATGATTGGCATCTCTGAACGACGCCCTAGCGCCAGTGCGACACCGATAGGTAGTGATACAACGATACCAACAAGTGCGATGATCAGTGTAACCAGTAGGCCGCCCCATTTATGGGTATCAACAACCTCTAGACCAAATACACCACCGTATAGTAAGCCTGCAATGATAAACGGGTAGATGTTTACGAAGAATAACCAAATCCACGTACGCTTAGGTGTTTTTTCGTAAGCTAACAAAGCAACAAAAATAGCTAATGTTGCGTAGAAAAAGCGAGGACGCCACAGTTCCGCTTCTGGGTAGAAGCCGTACATGAATTGGTCCCAACGGACGCTAATGAAAACCCAACAAGCGCCTTCGCTAGTACAGGCATCGCGTGTTGTTCCTATCCAGTCAGCGCTCAAGAATGCCCAATCAGCTATTGCCCATAATAAAGTGAAAGCAAAGTAAGCAAGCACCACAGTGACGACACTGTTAATTGGTCCATTAAATAGATTTTTTCTTAACCAACCGACAGGTCCAACAGTATTCGCTGGAGGCGGAAGATCAGGTTGAAATTGATGTGTACTCATCTTATCTCTCCACCAACGCTACTTTGCGGTTGTATATGTTCATTAGAGCAGATGTTAATAGGCTTAGGGTTAAGTAGACGCCCATTGTCATCGCGATTACTTCGATAGCTTGTCCAGTTTGATTCAATGTTGTCCCTGCAAAGACAGATACAAGATCGGGATAACCAATGGCCATCGCAAGTGATGAGTTTTTGGTCAGGTTTAAATACTGACTAGTTAGTGGTGGGATAATAATTCTTAATGCTTGCGGAATAATGACTAGCTTAAGAGTTCTTGTTCGCGGGAGCCCTAGAGACATAGCAGCCTCTGTTTGCCCATGGTTTACCGCATTAATACCTGAACGCACAATTTCGGCGATGAATGCTGCTGTGTAGATACTTAAAGCGAGCATCAATGCTGCCAATTCAGGAATGATGCTGATACCACCTTTGAAGTTAAACCCTTTCAGAACAGGGTACTCCGCAGAGATAGGCATACCCATAACAAAGTAAGTGACTAATGGTAAGCCCACAATCAGCGCCGCAGCAATTCGCAACATTGGTGTTTGTTGGCCGGTTAGTTTTTGTTTGTTATTAGCCCAGATGTTGATAACAAAAGTAGCGATGATACCGACAATCAATGATGCGATGACAATGCTACTGCCTTGTTCTAATACTGGAGCTGGGAAGTACAAACCACGTACATTCAAGAAAATAGCTTCACCCAGGCTCATACTCTGACGAGCGGAAGGCAATGCTTGTAGAACGGCGAAATACCAAAAAAATATTTGTAGAAGAAGAGGGATATTTCGGAATATCTCAATGTAGACAGCTGCAAATCGGCTAACTAGCCAGTTTGAAGATAGCCTAGCGATACCCATACTAAAGCCCAGTACTGTGGCTAACATGATGCCTAATACTGAAACTAAAGCGGTATTGAGAAGACCGATAAAGAATGTACGACCGTATGAGAATGTTTCGTCGTATTCAATCAGTGTTAAGCCGATACCAAAACCAGCTTCTTGGGAGAGAAAATCAAAACCAGTGGCGATACCACGGGAGTCTAAGTTTGTGAGTGCATTATTTACAATCGTGTAAAAGAAAGCACAAAGCGCCGCGACGGCGAGAATTTGGAAAACAATTGAGCGAAAAGTGGGGTTGTAAAAAAGGTTGGCACTTTTGGGCTGTGGTTTTTCTTGAGTTGGAGAAATAGTTTCATTAGGTTTCATACTGCTATAACCTCAAATCCATTTAATAAATAGGGCGGAAAAGTCCGCCCTAATTGATGCTTGTAAATTTATTAACGGATTGGTGGAGCGTACATAAAGCCGCCCGCATTCCATAGTGCGTTTACGCCACGAGAGATCTGTAGTGGTGAACCTGTACCAACAGTACGTTCGAAGCTCTCACCGTAGTTACCAACTTGTTTAATGACTTGGTAACCCCAATCGTCACGAATGCCAAGGCCTTTACCTTTAGGACCGTCAACACCAAGAATACGCTTGATGTTTGGATCTTTTGACTTAAGCATTTCGTCAGCATTCTTAGAAGAGATGCCGTACTCTTCTGCGTTAATCATTGCAGAAAGGGTCCATTTAGCAACGTTGAACCACTTGTCATCATCTTGACGAACAACAGGGCCTAGTGGCTCTTTAGAGATGATTTCAGGAAGTACCTGTGCAGATTTAGGATCAGCTAGATTTAGGCGAAGAGCATATAGACCAGATTGGTCAGTTGTAAGAACATCACAACGACCCGCGTCGAAACCTTTTGATGTTTGTGCTGCCGTATCAAATACCACTGGCTTGTAAGACATGCCACTGTTACGGAAGTAATCGGCTAGGTTAAGTTCAGTCGTTGTACCTGATTGAACACACACTGAAGCGCCATCTAGTTCTTGAGCGCTTGTTAGTCCAAGTTCTTTCTTAACCATGAAGCCTTGACCATCGTAGTAGTTAACGCCTACGAAGTTCAAACCTAGAGCAGTGTCACGATGTAGCGTCCATGTTGTGTTACGAGATAGTACGTCTATTTCACCAGATTGAAGCGCGGTAAAACGCTCTTTTGCTGTTAGCGGTACATACTTAACTTTAGTCTTGTCACCGAGTACAGCCGCTGCAAGAGCTTGACAATACTCAACATCAATTCCTTCCCATTCACCTTTTGAGTTAGGGTTAGAGAACCCTGGAAGACCTGTACTTACACCACAAGTTAGAAAACCTTGGGATGTGACTTTGTCCAGAGTGCTTTCTGCCGCTGATGCTGATGTTGCCATCATCGCAGTTGATGCAGCTACTACTGAAGCAAGAAGTGTTAGTTTATTTGTCATTTGTATCCTTCCTTGTTAACCAGGTGACACCTGATACTCATACTCGTTTGAGTGTCTCTTGTGTGTTGCGTTGTCTATGACCTTGTTGCTCAAATTAAGCGAGTTGCATTTTGCAAATGAAACCGTGTGCGATTTAAACAACTGTTTATAAGGTTAGGAAAGGATCCGTAGTTTCACAAATGTATAATTTAAAAAGAATTTTGAATGAAATCACAAATCCGAACACAATTAGAATGACCAAATGTTAACTGAATGTAAATAGTGCAACGGTTCACACTGTTGGTGCAACGAGATTTAGGTTTTTATATTGATGGTGGGCTAGGTAAATGTTCTGAATTAAAGTTACATTGATGGCGGATTAGCCTTGAGAAAGGTGGAAATTTGGTCAATAAATATTTTTATTACGCTTGGATAGTTATGAATATGCTCCAAATTTGGTAGCATGTCTGAATAGTTATTGAAGTAGTCTCAAGGAAGAACATGCGTTATTTCCCAATGTTTTTGGATGTAGAGAATAAGCCAATTCTAGTGGTTGGTGGGGGCGAGGTTGCTTGCCGAAAAGTCGACAGTTTGCTGCGAGCGGGTGCTAATGTAACTTTGGTTTCTCCTAAGGTCGCACCTTACTTAAAAGAGCTAGCCGATGAAGACAAACTTCGTTGGGTTCAAAATTTTTACTCGTCACAGCTTATCTCGAAAAACTACTTACAAGTGTGGGCAACCACAGACAACCCAAACCTAAATCATCAAGTACATAATGATGCAAAAAAAATGGGTATTCTTGTCAATGTGGTCGATGACTTACCCTATTGTGATTTCATCACACCCTCAATGATAAATCGCGGACGAATCCAAATAGCGATCTCAAGTGGGGGTGCATCACCTGTTTTGGTGAGAAATATTAGAGAAAAACTCGAAACTGTATTGCCACAGAACATAGGTTTGATAGCGGATTTCGGTGCATCAAAACGCAATTCAATTAAAGAGTCCTTTCCTACTGTTGATGAACGCCGAAAATTCTGGGAGCGCTTTTTGTCGTCCAGTTTTATTAATCAAGTGACGGATAGGGATCAACTTGAATCGTACTATCAACAGTCGTTGACTGAGCAAGTTGATAGTGAAGGGCAGGTCACTTGGATCGAATTTGAAGAAGATGTTGAGCTACTTTCTATGAAGGCTTTACGTCTGATGCAAGAGGCAGAGCTAGTACTTTCACCAATCGATTGTCCATTCGAATTTATAGACTTATGCCGTCGAGATGCAGAAAGAGAGAGCTATGTTAATAGCGGAGAGCTATCAACCAAGCTTGAGCAAGCCAGAGCTGAGAAATTACGAGTGTGTGTGTTTATTCCACCAGCAAGCGTAGAGTTTAATCTATTGGTAGGTAAAGACCTGAAACTGTCTGCTGCAAAAGTGCTCAGGTGAGTGGTAGTTGATAGATTTTAGTTGAAGTGAGCGCTTTTTAGTTGTTTGCAAATCGGCTAGAGACCCTGAATAAGACTGACCGATAAATAAAAAGCCACTTCCTAAAAGAAGTGGCTTTTTGTGATTTTAAACACGACATTGTGCTGATGAATGAGCAACCACAATAAGCAGTCGCTCAAACTCGAAAATTAGTCGCGGAAGTTGTCAAACTGGAAAGGTTGACCAAGTTCACCGCTGCGAACTAGAGCCATAACAGCTTGTAGGTCATCACGCTTTTTACCCGTTACACGAACTTTGTCGCCTTGGATAGAAGCTTGAACTTTAACTTTGTTGTCTTTGATTAGCTTAACGATCTTCTTAGCAACATCCGTTTCGATACCTTGCTTAAAGATAACCGTTTGGTGCCAAGTGCGACCTGTTTGGTCTGCTGCTTTAGCTTCCATCGCGTTAGGATCAACATTACGTTTTGTTAGGTTGCTACGAAGGATATCGCGCATTTGCTTCAGTTGAAAATCGTCTTGAGCAGTCAATTTTACTGATTCATCTTTGTAATCAAAGCTTGCTTCAACGCCGCGAAAATCGAAACGAGTCGATAGTTCACGGTTTGCGTTGTCTACCGCGTTACGCAGTTCTACTGCTTCTACTTCAGAGATAATGTCAAATGATGGCATTGTGTTGTTTCCTTAAGCTAAGTTTCTATCTTTAATTGCTGTTGCAAGCATATCGAGCATTGTCGCAGTATCTTCCCAGCTTAGGCATGGGTCAGTAATAGACTTGCCGTATTCTAGGTTGTTGATATCTGTCATTGGTTGGTTACCTTCAACAATGAAGCTTTCCGCCATAATGCCTGCAATTTGATTCTTGTTAGATTTGATTTGTTCACAAATGTCTTGCGCTACTTCTAGCTGCTTACGGTGCTGTTTTTGACAGTTAGCGTGGCTAAAGTCTACAACTAAACGTTGAGGCAGATCGAATTCAGCCAACTGCTTACATGCGTTATCTACAGATTCAGCATCGAAGTTAGGGCCTTTATCGCCACCACGTAGAATTACGTGACCGTATGGGTTACCAGAAGTACGGTAAACCGTCATGCGGCCGTTCTTATCTGGCGAGTAGAAGTAGTGTGAAGCATGCGCAGCACGAATCGCATCAATGGCAATTTTGATGTTGCCGTTAGTCGCGTTTTTGAAGCCAACTGGGCAAGACAGTGCAGAAGCCATTTCACGGTGAATCTGAGATTCAGTCGTGCGAGCACCAATTGCGCCCCAAGTGATAAGGTCTGCAATGTACTGGCCGGTGATCATATCAAGGAATTCAGTCGCGGTAGCTAGGCCAAGCTTGTTGATATCTAGCAATAGCTTACGTGCTTTATTCAAGCCTGTTTCAAGTGCGTATGAACCATCGAGATTCGGATCGGTAATTAAACCTTTCCAACCTACAACCGTACGAGGCTTCTCGAAGTAGGTTCTCATGACAACGAATAGTTCATCTTTGTATTGATCTTGAATCTGGCTTAGACGTTCAGCGTAATCAAGTGCCGCATCTGTATCGTGAACAGAGCAAGGACCAACGATAACTAATAGGCGATTATCACGACCCGTTAGGATATCTTCGATTTGGCGGCGAGAATTCTTAATGCGCTCAGCAACGTCGTCAGTAATAGGGTGTGCATTGCCTAGTTCGGCAGGAGTTGGCATAGGACCCAGAGCTTGGGTTCTCAACTCATCAGTTTTTAATGGCATGTGATAGCTTTTTTATTCTATTGCGAAGTGGTTAAGATAACGGAATTGAACAGAGGAATAAACTCTCTTAAGTCAAAGTTATCTCTGTTATTGCTAATATTCTCATTTTTATCAGCAGGCCAACGTCAAATGGGGGATTTTCACTTGTATTAACAGGCAGCTATCGGTATTTTCGTTTGAACACAACATAAAAATGCTGGAGCAGCAATGACTCAAGAAAATCAAAGCACTTTGCACCCAGAACTTGTCTTAGGTGATGTGCTGCCTTCTTACAACGATAATAATAATTCCAACCATTTATACGTTTCATTATCTGAATTGGTCATGGATCGTGTCTTCTATCATCCAAGTATTGAAAGTCATTTAGAAACACTGACTGATATCGAAAAAACCTCTTTAGATGCGATCCTTGGCGATAAAACAGTCGATGAGCATTTTGTTTCGACCTTAGTGATTGCCATTCAAGCAGCCGTTCAGCCAAACCACGCCACTGTTCGTATTGCGTTAAGTAGTGCTGATAGCTATGGCTTCCGTTCGCTACTTGGTGGTAGCTGTGAAGCCGAAGAGATAAATCCGGCCTTAGGTGTTCGTGGGGTTGCGCGTTATGCGACAGCCGAGTACAGCAAGGCTTTCGCTTTAGAGTGCCAGGTTATTAAAGCGCTGCGAGAGCAGGGTATTAACGTTGAAGTGGTTGTACCGTATGTACGAGCATTAAGCGATGCTGCTAAGATTATTGATTTGCTTGCAGAGCAAGGCTTACCACGCGGGCTTAATGGTTTGAAAGTTCTGTTCTCGTGCGATGTGCCGTCTGCAGTGCTACTAAGCGAAAGATTACTGCATTATTTTGATGGTGTTGTGGTAAACGTTGATAGCTTAGCGTCTTTCACTTTAGGTGTAGACAAGCACAATGAAGCTCAGCAACACGCTTTTGATCCTCAAAACGAGGCAGTTATTACCTTGTTGAGTATGATTGTTAAAGCAACACTGAACGCGAAGAAGCCCGTCCTGCTTGTGACTCAAGGCTTGGTGGACTACCCGCGTCTACAAGGCTTTATCGCTGATCTTGACGGTGTTGAGACAGTCGTTACTGCATAGACCAGCTTATTGTCTAAATAAATCAACTTGCTGTATGAGTTTATTTAAAGCAATAAAGCTTTGAGAATGAAAGAGATATCATTATGCGATGATATCTCTTTTTTGTAACATTTTTTTGACATCTCGAGCGCTAATCGATTAACTGGTCTGATGACATATTTGGCTAGGTAACTCGAATGTTGACCCCTCTACAAAAAGCAAATTTCTACTTGAGCATGTTTGGCTTTTTCAAAGTGCCTCTGATCTGGCTATGCCGACCAAAACTGCTCGCGCTGGATAATCAACATGTTGAAGTGAAAATTCCTCTCAAAAGACGAACTAAGAACCACCTCAATAGCATGTACTTTGGTGTGTTAGCAGTAGGTGCTGATGTGGCGGGGGGCTTTCTTGCAATGAGTAAATCTCAGCAGCAAGGCGAAAAGATCTCGCTGGCATTTAAAGAGGTGACAGGTAACTTCTTGAAGCGTCCAGAAGGTGACGTACACTTCACTTGTAACGATGGTGAGCTGATCAACACTATGTTGGCAGAAACCATGTCTACTGGCGAGCGTGTGAATCAACCTGTGACCATCATAGCGACCTGCCCGTCTTTGCATGGCGACGAACCAATGGCGGAATTCACGCTAACACTTTCGATTAAGAAAGTCCCAGCTAGATAATAGCTCCGAAGTATAAGGTTGGGCTGAATCTGAAGATCATAGTTCGACAGAAGTCGTTGAACAAGTGGAAGAGCGGTATGTGAATTGAATACCTACATACCGTACCGCACGTCCTAACAATGTTATGATTCTTGAGTGATTTGCTCGATATCAACGATTTTTGAACGGTTCATGACTATTTTCCAGCGGTAATAGGTAGGCTCATCATCGTGATTGTTCTCTTTAATGATCAGGTTGAGCAGGTGGCGTTTTTCTACTGATTCTCGGCTTACTTGCCCTTCATTCATTCGATATACGTTATTTGAACCCTTGTCCATTAAGCGTGTCAGTGCTCTGAGGCTGATCGATACCGTTTCACGAGTCTCTTCGTAACCACTCATGAATGTCGATGTCGACATTTCTGTATGCGAACGATAGTACAAAATTTGCTCTTCACGTTGAACAACACGTTTCTTACGTATTGATTGAATACGGTCTGCTAACTTAGAAAAATTCGCGTAGTCCAACCATTCAAGCTTATGGCCGACAGATTTATTGGTTGTTGGATCAAAGTAGCGACGCTTCCACTTGGGTTTGCCTTTACGCAGCCAGCGCCACAGTATGTCTCTTAAATCATCTTTGAAGATTTCACGCAAAGCGTAAATGAATGACATCGATACGATGAAAGATGCAGTAATCTCTCCTAGAAAGTCGCGAGCTAATATAACGGTTGTGGTAACTACCACCATGACCAAGCCTGTGGCGATGCCTTTAACTGCTCTCTTCACGTTCTTACCCATTGATGTCGTCTTTTCTTTGAGGACGATAGGGTGTTCGATCAAACGTCGCAACAGTCGCATCTTGTTGCTCAAACGTGTTACGTCTTCTCGTACCTTCGCTGAGTTATAGCGATTAAGTTTTCGATGGGCGGTCTCTTTTTCACAAAGCGTCAAGAGTCGCTCTTTTATCGTCGAGTATTCACTGCCACGTGGCATATGTGATACCAAAGATAAGAACTTTTGCTCCGTGTACCAAGAAAGGTAATTATCAATATTGGCATAATAGCGCTTTAGGTTTTCTTCATAAGGAATACTACGACGAAGCTTCTTGAGGATATCCAAAGCCAGTTCGATGACTTCATCGACGTCATCAGCCGTTACGTCGTCACTATCTGTCTTGTTCAAGCTGCTCACGGCTTTATCTAAAGCAATCACGTATTGATAGGCGAACAAACTCAAACTCACACGATACTGTGTCGTCGATAAGCGTCCGCGTTTTGCCAAGCGGCTGTGTACCAACGGTAATAGTGTCTTATCACTGTAGTAAGCGCGCTTTTGAGTAATTGAACTGTAGAAGAAGGCACTTTCAGAAAGTACTTCCGGAGTCAGTCCGAGTTCACCGGGAATGAATAGATAAACGTCCATATCGAGCTTTTTGGTCTTCGCCATCGCATGGTTAATTTTAAGTGTTATCGCATCTTGTTTATCAACGGTGATCAACGATGTCTCCTAGAATATAAAAATATGAATGAAACTAGCGAAAGCATATCAGAGATCACGTATAATCACCGCCAAATTTAAAGTAGAGACAATCTTGATGATTAATATTGGTCAAATAAACAACCTAGAAGTAGTAAAACAAGCAGACTTCGGTGTATTCCTTGACGCTAGCGACTATGGAACGGTGTTGCTGCCGAAACGATTTACTCCTGAAGGTGTTGAAATTGGTCAAAAGCTAGATGTTTTCTTATACATTGATTCTGACAACCAGATCGCTGCCACAACTGAAAAACCAATCGCTCAAGTAGGGCAGTTTGGCTTGATGACGGTTGAAGGTGTTAACAGCACTGGTGCATTCATGAGCTGGGGCGTGAAAGGTAAGGATCTTCTTGTTCCTTTCAGCGAGCAGCGCGGCCGTTTAAACGAAGGCCAGTCAATCTTAGTATATGTGTATATCGATAAAGCATCGAGCCGTATCGTTGGTACAACGAAGTTCAACAAATGGTTAGACAACACGCCTGCGACTTATAAGCAAAATGAGCAAGTCGATCTCATTATCGCTGAGCGCAGCCAACTTGGTTACAAAGCGATCGTGAACGGTGAACACTGGGGTATGATTTTCCCATCAGACATCATCGGTAAGCTGTTTATTGGTAAGACACTAAAAGGCTACATTAAAAACGTTCGTGAAGAAGACGGTAAGATCGATTTGTCTCTTCAGAAAATTGGTGTCGCTAAGATGGATGACCTAAGCACTAAGGTTCTGGATCTTCTTGAGAAGAAGGGCGGTTACCTGCCTTTGAATGATAAGTCTTCTCCTGAAGCTATTTTCTCTGCATTCAGAACAAGTAAAGGTACGTTCAAGAAGACAATTGGTGGTTTGTACAAATCTGGCAAGATCACTATCGACAAAGAAGGTATCAGCTTAGTTAAATAAGCGATCCTTTCGGTCAAAAAAAAGCCCAAACCTTCCTGTTTGGGCTTAGGGGAAAGGGCTCCGAAGAGCCTACGCTAATCGTTTCAATCTTTTGACTATTAGGTTGAAGTCTAGTTTAGATTCCCTAAAGTGCGATTTTTCTTATTTGAAATAGTGACTTGAATTGATGTTTGTATAATTAGTCGTTGATTTACAAGCGCTCGCACACTGAGTTACATGACCGGTAGAATACAAAAAGCCCAAACAATTAACATTGTTTGGGCTTTTTGTTTGTGCGATTCTTTAAGCCGTTAAGCCGTTAAGCCGTTAAGCCGTTAAGCCGTTAAGCCCGAAAGCTATTTAGAATAGGTTCTTATCGCGCACGAGTTCGCGCGGTAAACCGTTCTTCACTCGGTTGCCAACCCACTTACCAAGGCCGATGATTGCACCATTGTACTTCACTAGTACTTCACCTTTGCCTGACAAGCCTTCAGGGCGAACATCTCGTCCCATGAACCATTCACGAGCATCTTCAATGCTAAGGTCTACAATGTTGGCTTCATTGCCTGTTGCGAGCGTTGTCGCGACTTGGTGCTGCCAGCGGTAACCTTTTTTATGGGTTTCAGCGATCTTGATGCCCATGCGAGAGAAACGGAACTCACCGATCATAGGTTCTAGCGCTTCCGGGAATAGCCAAACGTCTTTGTCACGAATCCAAACTTGAGTATCACTTGGTAGTTTGATGTCGAGTGCGCCCAGCAGATGTTCAGCGACTTCTTGTTGAGCTTTCTTTGACGCTTTTTCAAATGGGAATTTGCCCAGACGTTTTTTCACTTCTGGTGGTGTCACAGACGCTAGTTTACGGATGCGTGCAACGAAGAAACCTTCTGAATCATACACTTGTGGGAAAATGTGTAGAAAGCCTTCTTCTGTCGTGGTTGCTTTAGCATTGTCGAATAGTGATTCAAGAGATTCGAACACTACCGCATCACCAAAGGTCTCTTTTAGATGGTGACACACTTGTTGGTTCTCTTCCGTGCTTAACGTACAGGTTGAGTAAACCAGCACGCCGTTAGGTTTGAGAGCATGAAAAGCACTTTCGATCAGATCTTTTTGAGTGTCAGCAATATCGACTACAGATTGATACGTCCAGTTCTTCATCGCATCGGCGTCTTTGCGAATCGTACCTTCACCAGAGCAGGGCGCGTCTAGCAGCACAGCATCAAACTGTTCTGGTAACCACCCACCGAAAACTCGACCATCAAAGTTACTGAGTGCGGCATTACGAACGCCACAACGTTCGATGTTGGCATGAAGAACTTTCACGCGGCTTGCTGCGTATTCATTGGCAACCAATACGCCGTGATTATTCATTAGCGCCGCGATTTGCGTTGTTTTAGAACCGGGTGCAGCCGCAGTGTCTAATACGGCTTGGTAGTCTGCCTCACCTTGGAAAAGTGCTGACGGTGGCATCATAGAACTGGCTTCTTGGATATAGAAAAGGCCAGACATGTGTTCTGCCGTATTACCTAGTGGCGCTTCACTTTCATCAGCTGTAATCCAAAACCCCGTTTCGCACCAAGGTACAGGTTCCAGTTCCCAGCCTTTCTCTTTTGCTCGTACTAAGAAGTCCTCAACACTGATTTTCAATGTGTTGACTCGAATACTTTTACGAAGTGGTTTTTGGCATGACGCGACAAAAGAAGCCATATCTAGATGACTAGGCATGATTGATTCGATGTGCGTTAGGAATTCTTCAGGAATATATACGTTAGCGTGCAAAAGAGTGTCTCGATTTATTGCATTAATGCGGGGGAGTTTAAAGCAAAATGAGGCCGTCCTAAACCATATTTATAGCAAACAACAAAAATGCAGCCGAATGGCTGCATTTTGATGATGAATTATTCTTTGTTAAGCGGTATTAATTTGCATGGAGCTTCTGAGGGTTCACTTTATGGGCGAGGAATTGCGGTTCTCCATGATTTCCACTCATCTTCGGCTTTAGGATAGAGATAGAAAGACTGATCTTCGTTTGCCACTGGCTGAAGTTCATTGGTCGATGGCGTTGAGAATGTAATACCACCTCTTAACAAGCTGTCTACCGTTCCAGCTTTGATGTTTGCGCCAGAGAGACCGATAGAGACATCGACACCAGATACGTTCCAGAACACGGTGTTTGCGCGGATCAGATACGCGTAGTCAGGTTCGATTTGAATCGTAGAGATGATTCGGTCAGCAAACTCGCCTAACTGAACATCAATAACACTGCCGATTTCTAGCTCACGGAATAGGATAGGTGTGCCTTCTGATACCGAGCCTCGCGTTTCGCTTTGTAGCTGGAATATCTTGCCTTCAGGCTGTACAGGCCCCTTGCTAAGCTTAAATTTCGTATTTCTGTCACCATTGCCCGGGTCTACGTTGATGTGCTTAGAGAGCAGTGCAGAGACGTTCTTGATGCCATTAAGGCCGATTTCAGGTTCTGCTAACCAGAAGTGACTCTTCGCAACGGCAATCTTGTCTACGTACTCAGGTAAAATACGCGCAGTAATTTCAATACCGCCTTTATTGAAGTTAGGAATCACCAAGGTAACCTCACCGACGGTGACGCCTTGATATTTGATCGCCATGCCTTTGCTGACTTCTTGATCGCCAGAAGAGGTAATCGTAATCGCACGACCAAATTTTCGCGCGGATTTCGAATCTTTATAAAGTTTCCACACATCACCGAGTTTGTTGTCTATTCCCGGAAGAGAGTCAAAAGCAATACCGCCTTGAATAAGCGTTTTAACGGGGGCTGCTTTAATACTGATACCCGATAGCGACGCATCAATCTCAACGCCTGAGCGGTTCCAGAAAACAGTATGTTCATTGAGTAAGTGTGTGTAACGATTTTCGATCGTGACTTTGATTCTCACGCCACCATCGACAAGCTGAAAATCAGAAATGCTACCCACTTGTAGGTTGCGGTAGAGTAGTGGGCTTCCTTTAGAAATTGAAGGTAGCTCGCTCGCAAACAACGAAAGCGTCTTTGAGCCAGACTGATTAAACTTGGCGATTTCTGCTAACGATTTGCTTTGGAAAAGCTGATAGTCAGTTCGTGCTTTCGACTGACCTTCGCTAACAAAGCTAATTGAGCCAGTAAGAAGTTGTTTTGCCGGTGGAACCGTCACACTTAAGCCAGATTCGGTTAGCTCTGCAGTCGCACTGCCTGTCACAAAGAAACGGTTATGGCTTTTGATTAGGTGAGCATATTCGTTATCGACAAGCGCATCCATAAACACTTCGTGCTTATCAGAGCCAGTACCCACACCATCGACTAAACCTACTTGGATGATAGAGCCAACAGCAATGCCTTTGTAGAGTAGCTGTGTACCGACATCTAACCCGAATGAATTGTTCGACGTTAAGCGAATCGCAACGGATTTTTCTTGTTCCTGACTGAACTCATTTTTGCGAATCGCAGTAAATCGACGCGCTTTTTCACCCTCACCTGGAACCAAGGTTAGAAAATTCCCCGTGACTAAGTTGGCAATATTTTTCATTCCAGTAAGTGATAGTTCAGCTTCCTCTAAAACGAATTGACTGCCGCTATTTAAAAAGTCACTGAATGCCGGTTGGATTGCAGCCGATGCAACGACGTTTTCACGCCCTTCGCTTAAAGATAGGTCAGTGATTTGACCGATTTCGATGCCTCGATACATGATCGGAGCGCCCGTTGCACTGATCTTGTTGTCGTCGGGTACGGCTATCTTGATCGAGATACCACGACCGGCTGTTTTCAAATCTGGGTAAAGTTTGAATTTGGTGTTCATCTCTACGGGTTGACCCTCTCCCGGAGAGTCGACCGCAATTGAACCGCCAAGCAGAGCACTGAGGCTTTCTAAGCGTACGTCGACACCAGAAAATCCGATACTGGCACCTAAGCCACTGACATTCCAAAAACGGCTTTGGTCGGTAATGATATGGCTGTATTCATCTTTAATCGCCGCTTGAATCGTCACTGATTTTGCGTTGTCGTTTAGCTGGTAGTTGTAAACCTCACCAATTGGGATTTTACGATAAACGATTTGAGAGCCAACAGACACCCCTCCCAGGTCCTTGGTCGTCAATGAAATATTCAGGCCTTCCGAAGCCAATAAGTCAGAAGGGGATGATTCTAAAGCTTGGAAAACAGTTTCTGGTTCTTGCTTGGTTTCGCTAGGATGGATAGCGATATAGTTACCTGAAACAAGCGCATCTAACCCTGAGATACCAGATAAACTTGCTGTTGGTTTTACGAGCCAGAAACGCGTGCCTTTTGAGAGTAGCTTTTTCGCTTCTGGGTAGATGTCAGCATCGACATAGATGCTCGATAAATCTTTGGACAAGGTAATGTCGCGCACCATACCTACCTCTAAGCCTTGGTAGCGAATTGTCGTTCGACCTGCGACTAAACCTGCGGCATCTGAGAAATATATCTGCACACGTTGTCCTGCATCGTGTATCGATTTCATGACCAACCAACCCGCTAATGCGACGGTTAGTATCGGCAGGATCCACAAAGGGGAAATACCTTTGTTTTTCCTGACTTCTGGTGAATATGACGTTTGTGATTGGTTATCGTTGTTCATTCACTGACTCATCTTTAGAGGTGTAGTTATCCCAAATTAGCCTAGGATCTAAGCTTTCCGCCGCCAGCATCGTGAGAACAACCACGACGCCAAAAGCGACTGCACCATAACCTGGTGTAAAGTTTAAAATTTGTCCACGGTCGACCAAGGTCATCATGATCGAAATAACGAACAGATCCATTACCGACCACTTTCCCACCCATTTCACAATGAAATAGATGGTCATACGTTGTCTATGGTAAACCGCACGCTTCATTTTTATACAAATTAAGATATACGTTAGACCAAGTATTTTCGCGACAGGCACGACGATACTGGCAATAAAAATGATTGCTGCGATGCCATACATGTCGCTATTAATTAGCGAAGCGACACCGGAGATGATGGTGTCTTCTAGTCTTTGCCCGTTTGTTATCACGATAGAAATTGGAATGACGTTGGCCGGCACGATAGCCACTGAGGCGGCAAAAAGTAGAGCCCATGTCTTTTGTACAGAGTAGGGTTTGCGATGATATAAGTCATGGTGACAACGCACGCAAGTGTGCCCGTCAGGCTGAGACAGGTGACAGTTATGACAGTGTACGTTCTTACTTTGATCGAAAGAGTAGTCAGACTCTTGAGCCCAAGCTTCCCAGTAGCGACGCACACTGATTCGGCTTACCAGTAACACACTGAAAAGCTGCAGTAGAATCAGACCAACTAAACCAGGGCCGACGAAAATATCTGAGTAATCTTGTAATTTGAAGCACGAGATTGCCACGCTCACCAGAAATACATCCAACATCATCCAGTGCTTAAGTGTCTGAATGATAGCTAATGCATAACGAAATGGTGTGAAAATCTTAAAGCGCAAGGATAAATGGGTGATGAGTACCGAGGTACAAACAAGTAACGGGGCGATCGTACTGCAGAATAAGATCAACAAGCCAAGTAGAGGGAAGCCTTCACCCATTAAAGTAAATACGCCAGATGGTAACGTCGCAGGTATCATGACACCAATCAGGCGAATACTGATGAATTCAAAAAAGTGTGAGGGGATAAACAGCAATAGGCAGGTAATAGCGATTGCAAGGTTTCCAGACAGGCTAGGGGTGCCGCCTCTATAAAGCTGAGTACCGCATCTTGGGCAGTAAGCGGATTTCCCCAAAGGGATTTCCATTTTATCAACGGGAAGTTCGCAGCCCTGACACAGACGAACAGAGCTACTATCGCACTGGTGCTGAGTCGATAACTGCTGCTTAGTTGATAAAGAGTTGGTTACGGATGGGGAGGTCACGCGACCTCCCAAGGTGAAACACTAATCAGACTTTTAACCTGATTTAAATGCCTAGAACAACACTGATTTAAATCTATAGAACAATAAACATCAGGCGTGCGATTGCACACTGCCATAGAGTGTTTGATATAATCCTTGTTGTTCAACCAATTCACCATGTGTTCCTGTCTGTGTAACTTGCCCATCTTCTAAAACATAGATTAGATCGGCCTGTTTCACCGCTGATAATCGATGAGCCACTATCAAAGTTGTGCGATCTTTCAAAAACTCGCTCAGCGCTTTATGCAGTGCTGACTCTGTTGCTGTATCGAGTGCTGATGTCGCTTCATCTAGAATAACAAACTTAGGATTGCTCAGCACCATTCGGGCTATCGCTAAGCGTTGTCGTTGCCCGCCAGACAGTCGAACGCCATTCCTACCAATTTGTGTATCTAAGCCATTACTCAGTTGCTTGATGACATCTTGCATTTGAGAGACTTCAAGTGCACGCCACAACGACATTTCATCGTATTCAGCACCAAGCGTCAGATTATGCCTTAATGTATCGTTAAAAAGTATAGGTTGTTGTAAAACAACGGCAATTTGACTGCGTATTACATCGAAGCTGATGTCGTCGGTGGTTTCGCCGTTATAACGAATGCATCCAGAATCCGCTTGATAAACACCAATCAGTAACTGGATTAACGTAGATTTACCACCACCACTCGCACCCACCAAAGCGACTTTCTTACCTGCTGGAATGTGCAGCGATAGCCTATTTAAAACAGTGTTTTCTAATGTGTAAGAGAATGTAACGTCTTCAATGTCGACTGTCACTTCTTGATCTTCATTAAATGGGTTCACTTTACTGATAGGGCGCTTCTCTTCTTCTAACTGAAGAAGGTCGTTGATGCGCTGAAGTGCTGCTTTTGCGCTATACCAAGAGAATTGAATCCCTAACAACTCTTGTACCGGGCCTAACATAAACCACAAGTAACCAAATACCGCGAAAATCTGACCAATCGTTAAGTCACTGAATAACACCATTAGCATCGCGACGGCACGGAAAAGCTCGAAACCTAATAAGAACAGCAGAAACGAAACACGGCCAGCAGCTTCTGATTGCCAAGCGTATTTGTCGGCATCGACTCTCACTTGGTTTGCTTGAACCTTAAGTTCATCGAGAAAGATACGTTCCTTGTTTGCCGCACGCAGTTGGTAAATACCGTCTAAGGTTTCCACTAAACGGTTTTGAAAGCGCTCGAAAGATTGGTTCTCATACTTTTTAAGGTGTTTAACTCTGCTACCTAGTTTACGGGAGAAATAAATCACAACAGGATTGACCAGTAAAATGAACAGTCCTAAACGCCACTCTAACCATAGCAACACGATA
>NZ_CH902607.1:447151-469896 GCF_000153005.1 Vibrio sp. MED222
CTTATCTATCATCTTACTGCGCATTTGATAGGTAATTGTTTTTGAGACAAGCGTGAATTGACGCCCTTGTAGAATGTTCAACGCTTGGCTAACAGTACGCATGATTATGACTAACAGCAAAGTCAGTGCAATATAGCCAGTTGGTGTCTGCAACGATGTTGGAAGTAGATGGTTCATCATCTCTAAGCCAGAAGCCGGCTTATCAAGTAATACTTCATCAACCATTAATGGCATGAGCAACGGGATAGGGACACTAATGAGAGTTGCAAGTATGGCAATAATGTTAGCAAACAGTAATTTGGACTTGTGTTTTTTTACTTGAGTTATTAACCAAGAACGGCTAATAGTGTCTTCTGAATTGGTCATTGTAATGAGAATAAGTCCTATTTAGTTTGATGGCCGCATTTTACTGCGTTCTCTTGATAATGGAAGTCTCAATTTAATTGGAAGTTAATATGAAAATAGAACATTACCAACGCTTAACCAAACAAGCCGTTGCATTAATTGAATCAGAACCCGATCTAACTGCTAATCTAGCTAATATCAGCTCATTATTATTCATGGAGTTGGATGAATTAAATTGGGCAGGCTTCTATTTAATGAAGCAGGACCAATCTAAGGAAAAAGACGAACTTGTGCTTGGCCCATTCCAAGGTCAACCAGCTTGTGTTCGAATTCCGGTAGGGCGTGGTGTGTGTGGAACTGCGGTCGCGACGAATACAGTTCAGCGCATTCATGATGTTCATGAATTCGAAGGACACATCGCTTGTGACGCTGCAAGTAACTCAGAAATCGTTATACCATTTTCGATTGACGGGAAAATTGCGGGCGTTCTTGATATCGATAGCCCAAATGTTGGCCGTTTTTCTCAAATTGACGAGGACGGATTAACATTTTTCATGGCAGAAGTGGAAAAGCTGCTTAATTCGCACGCGAACAAGGCATAAATTATTCTCTTACTGTGGTTTTTCCCAAGCATCTCTCTATAATACGTAAAAATATTTTCTTAATGCTCGCGGAAAACCGCAAAAACCAGGAACCCACATGGAAAACACTGAAAAGTTAAAAAACAGCAAAGAAGTTATCGCATATGTTGCTGAATGTTTCCCTAAATGCTTTACTCTAGAAGGTGAAGCGAAACCACTTAAAATTGGTATTTTTCAAGATCTTGCTGAACGTCTAAATGAAGACGAAAAAGTAAGTAAGACTCAGCTTCGTGCAGCGTTAAGACAGTACACATCATCATGGCGTTACCTGCACGGCGTAAAAGCTGGCGCAGAACGTGTTGACCTAGACGGCAACGTATGTGGCACACTAGAAGAAGAGCACGTTGAGCACGCTAAAGCGACACTTGCAGAAAGCAAAGCGAAAGTTCAGGCTCGTCGTAAAGAACAAGCACAGAAAGCTCGTGACGAAGGCAAAGCGAAAGCTAAAGCGAAGAAAGCTCAACAGCCTCGTCGTCAAGCGCCTAAAGCACCGAAAGTAGAAAAGCCTGTAGAAACACGCGCTTTGAACGCCGATGAATTTATCACTGGTAAAGAAGTAAATGTGAACATGGGTACAGGAAACATGGCTGCGACCATTGTTGAAATCAATAAGGAAGATGTGCGTGTTCAGTTAGCAAACGGCCTACAAATGGTTGTTAAAGCGGAGCACTTGCGCGCTTAAAGGAGATACTCCTACGCATGAAATGCCGTTCAAAATTGACACTGATTGCTGCTGGCTTTTTGCTAGCAGCTTCAGCTCAGGCTCTTGAAGCCAAATTAAATCAGGACGATTTACCTCTACTCGCTCCTGAGGTTCAACACGAAACTGCTAGTAAACGTGTTACTTCTCGATTTACTCGTTCCCACTATAAACACTTCAATCTCAACGATGATTTCTCCCAAGCTATCTTTAATCGTTATTTAGAGATGTTGGATTATAACCGTAATATCTTCACTCAAGCTGATATTGACTCTTTCGCTACTTCATCTAAACAAATTGATGATCAACTGAAAGCCGGTAATAACCAAATTGCATTCGATGTTTATAATTTGTCCATGCAGAAGCGTTTTGAACGTTTCCAATATGCGCTGTCTTTACTAGATACTGAGATTAAGTTTGATACTGATGAAAGTATTGAGCTCAATCGTAGCGAAGCGGAATGGCCAAAAGATATCGCTGAAGTGAATGAGCTTTGGAGGAAGCGTGTTAAATACGACGCGTTGAATCTAAAACTTACAGGTAAAGAGTGGCCAGAGATTCAAGAAGTTTTGGAAAAGCGTTACAACAATGCGATGAAGCGTATTACGCAATCGCACAACGAAGATGCTTTCCAGATCTACATGAACGCATTCGCGCGAGAAGTTGACCCTCATACCAGTTACCTTTCTCCAAGAAATGCAGAGCAATTCCAGTCTGAGATGAATCTATCTTTAGAAGGCATTGGTGCTGTACTTCAAATGACAGACGACTACACCGTTATCCGATCTCTCGTTGCTGGTGGCCCTGCGTCAAACAGCAAACAATTGAGTGATGGTGACCGTATTGTTGGTGTTGGTCAAGATGGCGAAGATATTGTTGATGTTATCGGCTGGCGTTTAGACGATGTAGTGCAATTAATTAAAGGACCGAAAGGGACTAAAGTTAAGCTACAGATCTTGCCTGATGGTAAAGATGCAAAAAGTCACGTTGTCACAATTGTACGCGATAAGATTCGCTTAGAAGACCGCGCTGTTAAATCAGAAGTTATCGAGAAAGATGGCAAGAAGATTGGCGTACTAGAAGTACCAAGCTTCTATGTTGGCCTTTCTAAAGATACTGATAAACTGATCACCGAACTTAAAGAGCAAGGTGTCGAAGGTATCATTGTTGATCTGCGAAACAACGGTGGTGGTGCACTAACGGAAGCAACCGAACTCTCTGGTTTGTTTATCAAAGAGGGGCCCGTTGTTCAAGTTCGTGATAGCTACGGTCGTGTAAAAGTGAACAGTGATACTGATGGCGAAATTAGTTACCAAGGTCCATTAACGGTATTGGTGAATCGCTACAGTGCTTCAGCATCTGAAATCTTTGCAGCAGCGATGCAAGATTATGGTCGTGCAATCATCCTTGGTGAAAACTCTTTCGGTAAAGGAACGGTGCAACAACACCGCTCTTTGAATCATATTTATGATTTATTCGATAAAGAGTTAGGCTACGTTCAATACACCATCCAGAAATTCTACCGAATCAATGGCGGAAGTACGCAAAACAAAGGTGTAGTGCCTGATATTGCTTACCCAACGGCAATTGATCCAGCAGATACTGGTGAAAGTGTTGAAGATAATGCTCTGCCTTGGGATAGCATAGATAAAGCTAACTATTCAGTGTTACAGCGTAACGATGAGCAAGTTGCTGCTTTAACCGCTCAACACCAAGCTCGTATTGCGACAGACATGGAGTTTGGCTTTATCGCGCAAGATATTGAAAAATATAAGGCTGATAAAGATGATAACGACCTTTCTTTGAACGAAAAAGTACGTCAACAAGAGAGTGATGATGGGGATGTGCTTCGTCTAGAGCGTATCAATCAACGTCAAAAAGCCGCTAAGTTAGAGGCATTTAAAACGTTGGATGATATCCCTAAAGACTACGAAGCCCCGGATGCTTATCTTGATGAATCTGTTGCTATCATGCTGGATATGATCAAGAAATAGAGCAAATACCTGTTAAAAGGTGATTGTTTAAAGATGCACAATTTAAAAAGCGAGCCTAGGCTCGCTTTTTTTGTGTCTATGATTTGACAGGAATACCTGATTGTAACCGTTGAGACTGTCGCAAAGAACACTCAATGTTCAGGGTTATTTAGCTCTGTTTTGTGTCGAATAATGACATTTAAGTTACTTTGCACTTAAAATTTAGTGACTTGGATCAAATTTTTTCGCTTTCTATTCATTACGTGCCTAAGCTTAAAGAAAACGAGGGGGCGCGTATGAAATGGATTCTACTATTTTTATCTTGTTTAAGTTTTGTTGCTTTTGGGAGTGAGGTCGCTTCAAGCGATCAGCAATCAAAAAGTGACAGCAATCTATCTCATTTTGACCTTCCTTTACTGCTTGGTGATTGGTATTTGATGAACCCAGATCCTGAACAAGGTACTGAAAATTTTAGAGCGATAAAGCTAACCCTTGATTCAAATTATTCATTCTCCATTGATATTCAAAAGAAAGACTACAGTGTCGACCATTGGGAAGGCTTGTATAATGCCAATGAAGATACCATTATTTTGGGTTTAAACACCTCTGAACCTCAAGTTTACGCCTATAGCAGTAACCATAATATGTTGAACCTCAACGGTGTCATGTTTACCAAAGCCTTACCGAATGCACTGGCAGGTATTTGGTCGAGTGCTGAGCTTTCAGGTAGCGACCTGCGCGCGAGTAACATTCAAAAAATGGATTTAGTGCTTCAACCTGACTTTGTATTTATGTTCAGAGTGTCCGATGAAGTGGGGAGTGAGGTTGTTCGTCGTGGGGTGTATTACACAGAAGGCGATCAATTGGTGCTTCTGTATGAAAATGGCGAGCACGGCACTCGTTACACATTAAACAGCGACGTCTTGACGCTTCAAGGTGAAGAAGGCGACATGTTTGCAGTACTCAATCGTATTCGATAATGACGGGTTGGATGCGCAAAGTCAGGTTTGTTGATAATATGGCTCACAGTTCATTTATTAGCCGTTCCTTTCTTATTTGGTTGATAAAATAGCAAAACATGGAGGCGTTTTACTACAATGCCTCCTTTTTTCAATATTCCCCTTGTGTTCTTGGCCCTCAACCTTTAGATATATACAGTTAAAATACAATTACGTATAACGATCAAAAGGAACCCGTCATGGCACATACACCTCAAGCCAAGTATCGTAAAGATTATCAATCACCATCTCACACTATTTCTCAAATCGATCTTACTTTCGATTTGTACGATTCAGCGTCCATCATTACGGCGGTGTCTAGTGTTAAGCAAGAGAAAGATAGTTCGACCTTAGTACTTGATGGTGAAGGTTTGACGTTGGTTTCTGTTTTAGTTGAGGGTCAAGAGTGGACGCAATTCGAGCAATCTGAAACTCAACTGACACTGAGCGGACTACCGAAAGATTTCACACTCACGATCGTGACGGAAGTAAATCCTGAAGGGAATAGTGCACTTGAAGGTTTGTATAAGTCGGGTGGCGCATTCTGTACTCAGTGTGAAGCTGAAGGTTTCCGTCGTATTACTTACTACATGGACCGCCCTGATGTATTGGCAAAATTCACTACAACGGTAATCGCAGACAAAGCAGAAAATCCATTCTTACTTAGTAATGGTAACCGTATAGATGAAGGTGATGCTGAAAATGGTCGTCACTGGGTTAAGTGGCAAGACCCACATCCAAAACCTGCTTACTTGTTTGCTCTTGTTGCCGGTGACTTTGATGTACTTCGTGACGCTTACACCACACAATCAGGCCGCAAAGTTGACCTAGAAATCTTTGTCGACAAAGGCAATCTAGACCGCGCAAACCACGCGATGGTTTCTTTGATTAACTCAATGAAGTGGGACGAAGAGCGTTTCAATCTTGAGTATGACTTAGACATCTACATGATCGTAGCTGTTGATTTCTTCAACATGGGAGCGATGGAAAACAAAGGTCTGAACGTATTTAACTCTAAGTTTGTTTTAGCGAACGACCAAACAGCAACCGACACCGACTACCTAGGCATCGAAGCGGTAATCGGTCATGAATATTTCCATAACTGGACCGGTAACCGAGTGACATGTCGCGATTGGTTCCAACTAAGCTTGAAAGAAGGCTTAACCGTATTCCGTGACCAAGAGTTCTCATCTGATCTTGGTTCTCGCGCAGTAAACCGAATCAACAATGTTCGTATTATTCGCGGGCCACAATTCGCTGAAGATGCAAGTCCAATGTCTCACCCAATTCGCCCTGAAAAAGTGATAGAAATGAACAACTTCTACACATTGACGGTATACGAAAAGGGCAGTGAAGTGATCCGAATGATCCACACATTGTTGGGTGAGGAAGGTTTCCAAAAAGGCATGAAGCTTTACTTTGAACGTCACGATGGTACCGCTGCAACTTGCGAAGATTTCGTTGCTGCAATGGAAGATGCGTCGGGCGTTGACCTGTCTCAGTTCCGTTTATGGTACAGCCAGTCTGGTACGCCGACGCTGTCTGTTGAAAGTCACTACGACGCAGAAAAGAAAGAGTACACGTTAACAACTCGCCAAGTAACGGCTCCAACTCATGAGCAAACGGATAAGCAAGCTCTGCATATTCCTCTAGACATCGAGCTATACACTGCGTCGGGTGAAGTGATTGGGTTACAATGTAACGGTCAGCCAGTTCACAATGTATTAGATGTGAAAGAAGCGGAACAAACGTTTGTGTTTGAAAACGTTTCAGAGCAACCGATTCCATCGCTACTTCGTGAATTCTCTGCGCCAGTGAAATTGGAATACGATTACTCAGATGAAGAGCTGATCTTCCTGATGGTGAATGCTCGCAATGAGTTCTCTCGTTGGGATGCGGGTCAAATGCTGCTAGCGAAATACATCCGTAGCAACGTAGATAACGTTCAACAAGGTCAAAAGTTTGAACTTTCTGCTTCTGTTGTTGATGCATTCCGCGGGGTACTGCTTAGTGATTCACTAGAACCTGCGTTTATTGCAGAAATGCTTTCTCTTCCAAGTCATAACGAAGTGTCGGGTTGGTATGAGCGCGTTGATATTGATGCGGTCGCATCTGTTCTTAACTCAATGAAAGTAACACTAGCTGCAGAACTTGAAGACGAGTTAGCGGCGGTTTATCACAGCCATGCACTAACAGAATACACGATCGATCACGATTCGATTGGTAAGCGTACTCTACGTAAAATTTGCCTAAGTTACTTAGCGCATACTGAAAAGGGTAATGATTTGGTTGTTGCTATGTACCAACAAGCAAACAACATGACAGATACAATGGCAGCGATGGGCGCGGCGAACAGTGCGCAACTACCATGTCGTGAAACCTTGATGGCGGATTACAGCGACAAGTGGAAACATGATGGTCTTGTCATGGATAAGTGGTTTGCATTGCAAGGTTCAAACCCAAGCTCTAATGCACTTGAAGTGATTAAAGCGTCGATGTCGCACCAAGCGTTCAGCTTGAAGAACCCGAACCGTACTCGTAACTTGGTTGGTTCGTTCTTAAACATGAACCCGGTTCAATTCCACGCCAAGTCAGGACAAGGTTACGCGTTTGCTGGCGAGATCCTACGTGAACTGAACAGCAGCAACCCGCAAGTGGCTTCACGTTTGATTGACCCGCTACTTAAGTTCCGTAAGTACGATGATGAACGCCAAGCTCTAATCAAAAAAGAACTTGAGACGCTGAAGAACATGGACAACCTTGCAAAAGACTTATTCGAGAAAGTGGCAAAAGCACTAGAGGCTTAAATCAGCCGCTTATTCAGGTAACTGTTTGATCATAAGCGGTTTGCTAATAAACAGTTTACTAGTAACGAAAAGTCATCAGTGGTAGAGAATATCTGCCACTGATTTTTTTGTTTCTGGTTTATCGAATTTTCGATAAGCTAGAGCAGTTTCAAGTTCACTTTCAGACATCGTTAAGTGCCAAAAATACCGGCACTGTATATTTATACAGGTATCGTATGAATCGCTATATTTTCCAACTTAACATCTCATATCAGCAGTTTTTGGCTAGCTACTCGGGTGCCGCAAGTAAAGTTCAAGTGATAACAACAACAGGGTTACGCTTACAGCTACCTGCAACTCGCTTCAGACCATTTCTTACACAAATAGGGGTTAGAGGACAGTTTAGGTTAACAACTGACCAAAAAAATAAGTTTATTAAGTTGGAAGCTCTGTAAAGCTTGGCGTGCCTAGTGAGTTAAAGGGAATCTTAATCACATAATCAAACATTTCACCTCTTACCACCTCTAAAACAATTAACTATTTATCAATAATGCTTTTACAATAAATGAATGCATTACCTTTGCTTGACTCGTTAGTAGAACTGGCCTTGAAGGCTTGATTCAAACGCTAGCTTAAGTAAGCCCCCTAATAATAAAATAAAATTCTAATTGTGGAGTGTGACTATGACCGCACGTGAAACTGTGGTTCCAGTTTTACTTGAAAAAGTTTACAAACTGATTCAAGACAAACTTGACCTTGCTCATCGACCTCTCGTAACTCAACTTGCTCAACACCTGTTTAGTAACGTTTCTCACGACGATCTAACTCAGAGAAACGAATCCGATTTATACGGTGCTGTAGTTAGCTTATGGCATCACATCAATGAAAAGAAAGCTGACCAAATCTCTGTTCGTGTTTTTAACCCGACAGTAAGTCGTCAAGGTTGGCAATCTACTCACACTATCGTAGAGATAGTCGTACCAGATAGCCCATTCCTTGTAGACTCTGTAAAAATGGCGCTGACTCGCCTAGACCTTTCTTCTCACCTTATGCTTCACAATCCAACACAAATCTCTCGCTCTGATAAGGGCAGTGTTGTCGGCGTGAGCAATAACGAAGGTGCATTCCAATCGCTTTTCCATATCGAAGTAGACCGTCTTAGCAGCAAAGCTGAAATGACAGCGCTCAAAACGGAACTACTGGATATCTTTACCGATACTGGTTTAGTCGTGAATGATTGGCTGAAGATGGTTGAAAAACTTGAGGAAGTAACGAATCAAGTTGAAAAGCAAAAAGAAAGTATTCCTGTAGACGGCCAACGTTTTGATGAGACGTTGGCGTTTCTTCGTTGGTTAGGCGAGCACAACTTTACGTTTATGGGCTACAAGGAATATGACCTTGTTTCTGTAAATGGCGACACAGAACTACAACCGACCAAGGAGCAAGGCCTTGGTTTGTTTGCGAATTCAGATCGTGTGCGTAACGTTAAGCTGTCTGAGTTTTCGGATTCGGCACGTCTTGAAGCCAAAAAGCCTTATGTACTTATCGTAACCAAGGGCAACACGGCTTCACGCATTCACCGCCCAGCTTACAATGATTACATTGGTATTAAGAAGTTCGATAAGAACGGTAAGGTCATTGGTGAACACCGCTTTACTGGTCTTTACACCTCTGCCGTTTATAACCAAACCGTTGAAACGATTCCTCTTGTTCGCGAGAAAGTAGAGCGTATCTTAGACGCGAGTGGTTACCGTGAAGGTTCATACTCTTATAAAGCTCTGCACAACATTCTAGAAAACTACCCGCGAGATGAACTGCTTCAAGCTCGTGAAGAAGAATTGCTAGAAGTCGGTACTGGCGTAGTTCAAATGCAAGATCGCGATCTTCTGCGTTTGTTTGTTCGCAAAGACCCGTTTGGCCGTTTCTTTAGCTGCATGGTTTACGTTACTAAAGATCGTTACAACACCGAACTTCGTCGTCAAACCCAACGCATCTTGAAGCAGTATTTCGGTTGCGAAGAAGAGGTCGAATTCACGACATACTTCTCTGAAAGCCCACTGGCAAGAACGCACTATATTGTTCGTGTTGATAACAACAACATGGATGTGGACGTGAAAACAATTGAGCAAAATTTAATGGAAGTATCGTCTACGTGGGATGACCGCCTGTCTGAATCAATCGTTGCTAACTTCGGTGAGAGCAAAGGTCTTCCGTTATCGAAAGAGTACATGCGTGCATTCCCACGTTCGTACAAAGAAGACATGATGCCTGGTTCTGCTGTTGCAGATATCGAGCGTCTAGAAGCACTAAGTGAAGACAACAAACTGGGTATGCTTTTCTACCGTCCTCAAGAAGAAGCAGCAGACTCTAAAGCTGTTCGTTTGAAGCTGTTCTACCACAGTGATGAGCCGATTCACCTGTCTGATGTTATGCCAATGCTTGAAAACTTTGGCCTGCGCGTTATTGGTGAATCACCTTATGAAGTACGCAAGACCAATGGGGTGACTTATTGGATCCTTGATTTCTCGATGCTGCATAAGAGTGACAAGACGATTGATCTTCGTGAAGCGCGCGATCTATTCCAACAAGCCTTTGCTGCGATTTGGGAAGGTGAATTAGACAGCGATGGTTTTAACCGCTTGGTATTGGGTGCTGCTCTTTCTGGCCGTGAAATCTCAATCTTACGTGCGTATGCGCGTTACATGCGCCAAGTGGGTTTCCCATTCAGCCAACAATACATTGAAGACACATTGTCTCATTACCCAGATCTAGCGAAAGGGTTAGTGAGCTTATTCGGCAAGCGTTTTGATCCTAAATTAAAGGGCAGCGCGAAAGGCCAACAAGATCTTATTAAGAAGATCACTGAACAGTTGGATCATGTAGAAAGCTTGGATGATGATCGTATCATTCGTCGTTACATGGAAATGATCACAGCAACGCTTCGTACTAACTACTACCAGTTAGACGACAATAAACAGTCTAAACCTTGGTTGGCTCTGAAAATGAGACCAAGCGAGATCCCAGATATCCCAGCGCCGGTTCCTGCGTTTGAGATCTTCGTTTACGCACCAGACATTGAAGGTGTGCATCTACGTGGCGGTAAAGTCGCTCGTGGTGGTTTACGTTGGTCAGACCGTCAAGAGGATTTCCGTACTGAGATTCTAGGCCTAGTTAAAGCACAGCAAGTTAAGAACACAGTAATTGTACCGGTTGGTGCAAAAGGTGGTTTCGTTTGTAAGCGTCAGCATACTATGTCTGGCCGAGACGAGATCTTTGCTGAAGGTCAACGTTGTTACAAGCGCTTCATCCGTGCACTACTAGACGTATCAGACAACATCATTGAAGGTGAGGTTATTCCACCTAAGAGTGTTGTTCGTCACGATGAAGATGACCCGTATTTGGTTGTTGCCGCCGATAAAGGTACCGCAACGTTCTCAGATCTAGCAAACTCAGTATCTGCTGAATACAATTTCTGGTTAGGCGATGCATTTGCCTCTGGTGGCTCTAACGGTTATGACCATAAAGCCATGGGTATCACTGCGAAAGGTGGCTGGGAATCTGTTAAACGTCACTTCCGTGAAATGGGCATCAACTGTCAAACAACGGACTTCACCGCTATCGGTGTAGGTGATATGGCGGGCGATGTGTTTGGTAACGGCATGCTGTTGTCTAAGCATATTCGTATGCAAGCTGCGTTTAACCACATGCATATTTTCATCGACCCGAATCCAGAATCAGCATCAAGCTGGGTAGAGCGTGAGCGCTTGTTTAATCTTCCTCGCTCAAGCTGGGAAGATTACAACAAAGACCTGATTTCTCAAGGTGGTGGCATCTTCTCTCGTCGAGCGAAGTCTATCTCTCTGACGCCTGAAATTCAGAAAATGCTGGGTACTAAGAAAGCATCAATGGCACCGAATGACTTGATCAAAGCGATCTTGTCTATGCAGGTTGATCTTCTTTGGAATGGCGGTATCGGTACTTATGTTAAGTCTTCAAACGAGACTCATACAGATGTTGGTGATCGTGCAAATGACGTGCTTCGTATCGATGGCCGTGACCTAAAAGCTAAGGTTGTTGGTGAAGGCGGTAACTTGGGTATGACTCAACTGGGTCGTATCGAATACGCGCTAACGGGTGGCCGCGTTAATACTGACTTCGTTGATAACGTTGGTGGTGTTGACTGTTCGGATAATGAAGTAAACATTAAGATCTTCTTGAATGGTTTGGTGTCTAATGGTGATCTAACCGTTAAGCAACGTAACCAAGTACTTGAATCGATGGAAGATGAAGTGGGCGAAATCGTACTAGACGACGCATATTGCCAAGCTGAGTCTATTTCGGTTACGGAGCATCAAGGTGTTGGCTTAGTAAAAGAGCAAATCCGCTTTATTCATACAATGGAAAAAGCAGGGTACTTGGATCGTGGTTTGGAATACATTCCAGATGACGAAACACTGCTTGAGCGTGAAAAGCAGGGCCAAGGCCTAACAAGACCTGAGCTTTCTGTACTTGTCGCTTACGGTAAAATGGTGCTTAAAGAAGATCTTGTTAGTGATGATATCGCTAATGACGAATTCCATGCTCAACAGCTTATGCAATACTTCCCAACAGCGTTACGTCGTAACTACTCTCAGCACATGGATAATCATCCACTACGTTCTGAAATCATTGCGACGGCACTGGCTAACCAAATGGTTAACGAGATGGGTTGTAACTTCGTTACTCGTCTGCAAGAAGAGACGGGCGCAAATATTGTTGATATTGCCAATGCTTACGCGGCAACACGTGAAATCTATGGTCTTGGCAAAGTTCTGAAGAGCATCCGTGAACTGGACAATGTTTCAAGTTCTGAAGCTCAATATGAATTGATCTACCATGTTCGTCGTACACTTCGTCGTTTGGCTCGTTGGTTGCTAAGAAACCGTACCGGAAAACAGTCAGTGAAAGCATTGATTGAACTTTACCAAGGCGATGTTCTTACTATCACAGAGAAACTGGATGAAAACCTAGTGGCTTCTGAAGTAGAAGAGCATAACGCAATGGCACAGTTATGGATTGACCAAGGCGTAACCCCTGAGTTGGCTAATTCAGTTGCGCGTTTGTCTAGCTTGTACTCGGCACTGGATATATCCACAGTGGCTCGTGAGACGGGTAAAACAGTACAACAAGCGTCGAAGCTTTACTTCAACCTTGGCGACCGTTTGTCTCTGCACTGGTTCTTGAAGCAAATCAATGGTCAAGCTGTAGATAACAACTGGCAAGCGCTGGCACGTGCAGCATTCAGAGAAGATCTGGATTGGCAGCAACGTCAGCTAACTGGCCAAGTGCTTAACTGCGGTTGTGCTTCAGACATCGATGTGATTAAAGCGCTTGATGATTGGATGGAAAGTAACTCTGTTTCTCTACATCGTTGGGAAAGTATCCTCAATGAATTCAAAGTAGGTTCGGTTCATGAGTTTGCCAAGTTCTCAGTAGCACTTCGTGAATTGATGTTATTGAATCTAAACTGCATGTCGACAGATTAGTGATTAGATAAAACGAAAGACATAAGGGCAGGCCATAAGGTCTGCCTTTTTCGTTTCTATAAAGTGGCATCAATAGGTCTAACGATTTTTGACGGACCCACTTCTTTTGACGGACCCACTTCGTGGACACCTTGTTTGTTGTTAAAAGAGTGGGTGCTGTAATATGGTAGAGACTAGAAATGAGTAAACTGACTGCAGAAACGATAACGTTTGCTTAATAAAGAACCTCATTCGCTAACAAACTCGATTATCTTACCCTTACAGACAGTAATAGATTGAATAGTTGGGTAAATAAGTAAATAATATCGCCCCGTTTACACGGGGCTTTTTTCTATCGGAGGCACAATGCTCTACCGTCTAGCCAGAACTGGCTTTTTCCAACTTGATGCCGAAAAGGCACATGATCTTGCAATTCAAAATTTCAAACGCTTCACAGGCACTCCTATTGATCTTTTGTATCGCCAACAATTACCTAATCGACCTGTAGAATGCATGGGTCTTACTTTTAAAAACCCAGTTGGCCTAGCGGCTGGCCTAGATAAAAACGGCGAATGTATTGATGCATTTGGCGCAATGGGTTTTGGTTTCGTTGAAGTAGGAACGGTAACTCCTCGTCCACAAGCCGGTAATGACAAACCACGTCTGTTCCGTCTTGTTGAAGCTGAAGGTATCATCAACCGCATGGGGTTCAATAACCTAGGCGTCGACAATCTTATTGAGAACGTTAAGAAGTCGAACTACGACGGCATCTTAGGTATCAACATCGGTAAGAACAAAGACACACCAATTGAAAAGGGCGCTGAAGATTACTTGATCTGTATGGAGAAGGTATATCAATACGCTGGTTACATTGCTGTGAACATCTCTTCACCAAATACTCCAGGACTTCGTTCTCTACAATACGGCGAAGCTCTAGACGATCTATTGTCTGAACTTAAAACGAAACAATCTGAACTAGAAGAGAAGCATGGTAAATATGTTCCTCTTGCTCTTAAGATTGCTCCGGATCTAAGTGATGACGAAATTAGCCAAATTTGTGAATCATTGATCAAAAATAAGATCGATGGTGTGATCGCAACAAACACAACATTGGATCGTTCAATCGTTGAAGGCATGAAACATTGCGATGAAGCGGGTGGCCTAAGTGGACGTCCGGTTCAATCTCGCAGTACTGAAGTGGTTCGTAAACTTCACGAAGAACTTGGTGACGCATTGCCGATCATTGGAGTAGGTGGCGTTGACTCTTACGTTGCTGCAAAAGAGAAAATGATGGCAGGCGCGAAGCTTGTACAAGTTTACTCTGGTTTCATCTACAAAGGCCCAGGTCTTGTAGGCGACATCGTTAAAAATTTATAGTCCCCGAAAACCAGATCTTTTATAAACCCAGAGCTTTTAGAAACAGAGTTATCAAAAAGATTTGGTTATTTTAGGAAAGCTATAATTTGGCATCGTCTTACTAAAAGAGACACTGTAACTCACTGAGTTGTAGACAGAAGCGATAAGAAAGAGGAATTCATTTCCTCTTTTTTTTTGCCTATTGCTCAGTAAAATTACTGTAATTGAAGGTAATTTTGCGTTTTACCTAATGGAATGGTTCAACAGTGTGAGACGAAATGATGCTTAAACCTAGCGATACATGGAGTTGGTATTACGATGAGCAGCAATGTTCATTAATGCTAAACCTCGGAGAGGATATGATTTTCAAAACGAATCTGGTCCGCAATAAGCTGGTGGACTGCGCGTTTAGAGATAATGAATTCACCGTTGATGACGCATCTTCATACCAAACCTTCAAAGAACAAATTTCTGGCTTAGAACTGTCTGAGCCTCGCCAAGCTGAACTCGCACTATATTGTGTGGCAGCAAAGCGCTTCCACAAGCCTGTACAGCCTAAAAGCTGGTTCTTCGATTCACAAGGCGCTGGCCACGAATCTCCTCAAGAAGGGGATATCGTACAAATGAATAACGAGCATAGCCTAGGTTACTTCATTGTATTAGAAGTGGGAGAGTGTGCGAGCCTATGTGCATTTGTCGACTTAGAAGAGTTTCTGCTCACACCTTCAAAAGGGTTAAGCTTTGGAGACTCGATTAAAGTGATGCACGATAGGATGGTAGACGCGAACTCTATTCTTCATTTTCACCATACACATATTGCAATGGTCGGTTAATTCCCCAGTTTAGTTCATCATTTCTAACACACATTGCAACGCATAAACCTATCAAACCTTCCTTAGAATCGGCTCAATAGCCGATTTTTTTGTGCCTAAAAAACCTCATCCAGATAAATACATCACCGCTTAACTATTTAATTAGTGACCTTGTGACTGTTTTTTCATCTTAATTTCTGCCTATTTTCATCGGCAGAAGTGTAAATTACCTCCCTTTATTCCCTGTTTTTGTGCTTTTGTAGCTAACTTTCAGCCTTAAATTGACTCTGGTATATACCAATTTTAAGGTGAATATAAATTCACACCGCCGCATTGGCCGATGTTTGGTCATAAATTGTGCTGATTTGATAAGTCTTATGTTCTAAGGGGATGTGGGTAAGCGATCGCTTCATGACTGTGTGTTTGCTAGCCAGTTAGTCGAAAGATTCAATGAAAAGACAAGTTTAGTGTGATGCTCTAATAACAAATTCAGGTATAATCGAGCTAATTTTTATCAATAAAAGAACACTATGAATCAATATCTAGCGGTTACCTCAAACGGCCTTGAGAATTTATTAGTTGAAGAACTAACCCAACTAGGGATTACAAATGCAAAACCTGTTCAAGCAGGTGTTAAATTCAAAGCGACCAATGAGCAAATTTATCGTTGTTGTTTATGGAGTCGTTTGGCTTCTAGATTTGTACGTGTCCTTTCTGAATTCAGTTGTATGGACGACATGGATTTGTACCTATCAACCACCGCGGTTAACTGGGTAAATCAATTCCATAGCTCTAAGCGTTTTGTTGTTGACTTTAACGGTACAAACAACGAAATCCGTAATAGCCAATACGGTGCGATGAAAGTAAAAGATGCCGTTGTTGATAGCTTTGAGAAAAAGTCTTTGCCTCGTCCGTCTATCAGCAAAGAAAATCCAGATATTCGTATTCACGTTCGTCTACATCGTGATAAAGCGATTCTTGGTGTTGATATGGTAGGTAGCGGTCTTCACCAACGTGGTTATCGTCCAGAATCAGGCCGCGCACCATTGCGTGAAACCCTTGCTGCAGCGATTCTTCTTCGTAGTGGCTGGGACGCAACTAAGCCTTTCCTAGACCCAATGTGTGGTTCAGGTACGTTAGTGATTGAAGCGGCAATGATGGCTGCGAACATGGCTCCAGGTGTTAAGCGCCAGAAGTGGTGTTTTGAATCACTAGAAGATTTTGAACCAGAACTGTGGGCTGAAGTGAAAGCTGAAGCGAACGTTCAAGGTCGTCGTGGCGTTAAGAAAGTAGAGTGTAAGTTCTATGGCTACGACAATGACGAGCGCATGATCAAAACAGCGCGTGACAATGCTCGTCGTGCTGGTGTTGAAGAGCTGATTGAATTCGAAGTAGGCGATGCTGCAAAGCTTAAGCGTCCTACAGAGTTTACTGATGGTGTGATTGTTTCAAACCCACCTTATGGTGAGCGTCTTGGCACAGAGCCGGGTTTGATTGCACTTTACACGGCATTCGGTGCACAACTTAAAGCGGAATTTGGCGGTTGTAACGCGTCTATCTTCTCTAGTTCTGACGAACTGCTTAGCTGCTTACGTATGCGTGCAGACAAACAGTTCAAATTGAACAATGGTGCGTTACCGTGTCACCAAAAGAACTACTCAATTTCGGACCGTCCGATGTCAGAGCGTCCAACGGGTGAACAAGAGCAACTTATTGCTCCAGACTTCGCAAACCGTCTTAAAAAGAACATCGGTAAAATTGGCAAGTGGGCTAAGAAAGAGCAATTAGATTGTTACCGTATCTACGATGCGGACTTACCAGAATACAATGTAGCGATTGATGTATACCCAGGTCACCTAGTGATTCAAGAATACGCAGCACCTAAAGATGTACCGGAAGAGAAAGCAAAACGTCGCTTAACCGATATCATCCGTGCTTCTATTCAAGTCACTGGCGTTGAAGCAAACAACGTGGTTCTTAAGGTTCGTCAGAAGCAGAAAGGCCGATCTCAATATCAAAAAATGGCTCAAGACTCCTCTAACCTAGAAGTGAACGAATACGGCGTTAAGCTGATTGTTAATCTTCATGACTACTTAGATACGGGCTTGTTCTTAGATCATAAGATCACTCGTCGTCGTATCGGCGAAATGGCTGCAGGTAAAGATTTCCTTAACTTATTTGCTTACACAGGCAGTGCATCTGTTCATGCTGCTGTGGGTGGCGCACGCTCTACAACAACCGTTGATATGTCTAATACCTACCTTGAGTGGGCAAAACAGAACATGGAGCTTAACGGCCGTGTTGGTCGTCAACATCAGTTTGTTCAAGCTGACTGCTTACAGTGGTTGGTTAAAGAGCAGGGTTCTTACGACCTGATCTTCATTGATCCCCCAACGTTCTCAAACTCTAAGCGTATGGATCAATCTTTTGATGTTCAGCGTGATCACATTCAATTGATGGAAAACCTTAAGCGTCTTCTTCGTGAAGAAGGCACAATTGTGTTCTCTAACAACAAGCGTCACTTCAAAATGGATGTAGAAGGCCTAGAAGAGTTAGGTCTCAAAGCTCAGAACATCTCAGCTAAAACGCTTCCATTGGACTTCTCTCGTAACAAGCACATTCATAACTGCTGGTTGATTACACATAAGTAATTAAGAGATTGTATAAGGATATAGCGTGCTGACTCTCTACAGTACAGAAGGGTGCCATCTATGTGAGATGGCATTCAAACTCACGGAACAGTTAAACATTAGCCATCACGTCAACGTTGTCGACATTGCATTTGATGATGAGCTCTTTTCCCGTTACGGGGTCACTATTCCGGTGCTCAAATTTGAAAGCTCTGACTTTTCTCAAAGCTCAGAGCTTAACTGGCCATTTGGCTTGTTAGAACTTAATGATTGGTTAAAAAAGAATGGCATTACTTACAATTCATAACGGGCAATTAGCGTTTGGCGATCACCCGTTATTAGATCGTGCGGACTTTGCACTGCAAGAAAACGAACGTGTGTGTTTAGTAGGGCGCAATGGCGCGGGTAAGTCTACGTTGATGAAAATCCTGTCAGGGAACATCATCATGGACGACGGCAAGATGCAAATCACACAAGATGTGGTTGTGTCTCGCCTTGAGCAAGATCCACCGCGTAACGAAGAAGGCACCGTTTATGATTACGTTGCTGGTGGCCTAGCGGAAATCGGCGAACAGCTGAAGATCTATCATGATCTTTTGGATCTCATTGGTACTGATCCTAGCGAAAAGAACTTAAATCGTCTTACTCGTGTGCAAGAGCAGTTGGATCATGCCAACGCATGGCGCTTCGAAGATCGCGTAAGTAACGTAATGGCGGCGCTTAAACTCACTGCCGAAACAAAACTGACGGATTTGTCTGGTGGTTGGCAACGTAAAGCGGCGCTTGCTCGTGCGCTTGTATGTGACCCAGACGTGCTTCTACTCGACGAACCGACTAACCACCTAGATGTTGCGACAATCGAATGGTTAGAAGGCTTCCTGAAAGACTTCCGTGGTTCAATCATCTTTATCTCGCATGACCGTGCTTTCATCAAATCGATGGCAACCCGCATTGTTGACCTTGATCGCGGCAAGCTGAGCTCGTTCCCTGGCGATTACGAAAACTACTTGCTAGAGAAAGAAGAAGCGTTACGTGTCGAAGAGATGCAGAACGCTGAATTCGATAAAAAGCTTGCTCAAGAAGAAGTGTGGATTCGTCAGGGCATTAAAGCTCGTCGAACGCGTAACGAAGGCCGTGTACGTGCACTTAAGAAGTTGCGTGAAGAGCGCATCAATCGTCGTGAAGTGCAGGGTAAAGCGGTTATTCAGATCGATGATGGCCAACGTTCAGGCAAGATTGTATTCGAAGCAGAGAATCTTAACTTTGGCTTTGAAGGCAAAGAGATTGTTAAAGATTTCAGCTTCAACATTATGCGTGGTGATCGTATTGCTCTGATCGGCCCTAATGGCTGTGGTAAGAGTACCGTACTTAAACTGCTTCTTGATCAGCTGAAGCCTGATTCTGGCCGTCTGCATTGTGGTACTAAACTTGAAGTGGCTTACTTCGACCAATATCGCGAAATTCTAGACCCTGAGAAGTCAGTAATTGACAATCTGGCGGATGGTAAGCAAGAAGTGACAGTAGGCGGCCGTGAGCGCCATGCACTGAGCTACCTACAAGATTTCTTGTTCTCTCCTAAACGTGCTCGCACTCCTGTGAAGGCACTGTCTGGTGGTGAGAAAAACCGTCTGTTATTAGCTCGTATTTTCCTTAAGTCGAATAACTTATTGATTCTCGATGAGCCAACCAACGATCTAGATATCGAAACTTTGGAACTTTTAGAAGATTTGCTTGCCAACTATCAGGGTACGCTTCTTTTAGTGAGCCACGATCGACAGTTTGTTGATAACACGGTTATGACAAGTTGGATATTTGAAGGCAACGGCGTTGTTGAAGAATTTGTTGGTGGTTACCACGATGCTCAGCAACAAAGAAAGCAGGCTATAGAGTACCGACAGGTTGAAAAGCCATCAAAGCCAGAGAAAGTAGTTGAGGAAACTCCCAAAACTGCGCCAGTTAAGGCTAAAGCTAAGAAGTTATCGTATAAGCTACAACGAGAACTAGAAGCGCTACCTTTGCGTTTGGAAGAATTGGAAACTCAAATTGAAACTCTTCAGGAAGAAGTCAACGATCCTAGCTTCTTTTCAAAATCTGTAGAGCAGACACAACCAGTATTAGATAAGCTATCTGCAGCAGAGCAGGAGCTTGAAGTTGCTTTTGAGCGCTGGGAAGAGCTCGAGGCACTACAACAGGAAAGTTAAGAAGTAATCATGACTTGTAATAAATTTAAATTAACAACAGTTGCAGCCTTAGTTTTGGCTGCAACTAACGCGAATGCTGCACTGTACAAGGTAGTTGAAGTCGCGACTCCTAGCTCAATTGTCGGAGCTTCTGAAACGTTTGGTGTCGCGATTCAACCAGCTGCGGTTACCGGAACTGAAAGTTGTTTTACCAATGCTACTATCGGTGGTGTCGCATGTGATAGCTTTAAGCTAGCAGGTGAAACTCGTAATTCGCTTGAAGCCATTAGTTACCGTGAAGAAGTTCCTTTTGCTATGGATGCTGTCTTTCAATATTTACAAGAGTTCGATGACTTCAAAAACTATTGTAACCGTGAGCTAAGATATTCCACATGTGAAAGCTGGGCGAAAACTCGCTGGGAAGATACTTGGTTTAAGGAAAGAAACAACCTGAGTTATGTAAATGCAAAGGCATTTATAGAAGGCGGGGCAATACTCGATACTCGCAATACAGTGATCAACTCTCTAGATAAAGATGCCAACCCACTCGGTGTTAAGTCTGAGGGAACCATCCGAAACAATGCAATATTTACAACAACAGCCAAGCCTGCAGGATCTTCTGAGACTCGAGCATGGAAAGCCATCACAGCGAGTAATGGTACTGTTTACAATGTAGGTAGTGTTTCTACTAGTGAAACCATTACGGAGACGTCAACGCCGGATCCTGTATTTAGTTCAAAAGCTGCTATTTGGGATGGTACGAATACCAAGCAAATCGATTGGACTCGTGGTGGAACTGCTAGACAAGGCGATTACTATGCTCAAGGTAGCATGCGTTCAATTGCCGAATCGGATACTAAGTTTTATGGCGTAGGCTACAATACTGTTGATGGTAGTGGTGATCTGCAAGATATGAATGCATCTGTATTCATCAGTAAATCTCTGGACTTAGCTGACAGCGCGAATACTTGGACGACCAAATCAATTGAGGGGGCTAAGGTCAACTCTAACTCGTCTAATGATTACAAATACAGTAACTCTGTAGCGACCGATATCAACAAAAACTTGTTTGTTATTGGTAACTCTAAGCGTAATGGTCGAGTGCCTGAAAATGGTAGCGCAGGCAGCAAGATGTTTGTTGTTACTGATGCTTCAGTTGCGACTCCAACAGCGACATACCTAACGGGTGGTATCTTCTTTGCTGGTTCGAGTGGTGAAGCTAGAGCAGTTAACAACTTCAATGAAATTGTTGGTCAAGTTGACGCAGAAACAACGCGTGAAGTTGATGGAAGTGAGCGTAGACACCGCGGCTTTATTTATCCATATCAAGCAACGGGTACTGACCCATCAAGAATTGATCTGTTTCAGAACAAAGCTTGGTGGCTAGACGATCTAACTAATGATGGCAACGTTTCTGGAGAGAACAACAAGTTCCGAATCATTGATGCTTCAGGCATCAACGATGCGGGTGTTATCTCTGCGACGGCTATCAAATGTGTTGTTGGCGGCACACCTAAACCATACGATACAACGTCTCACAACTCATACTGTGGCGGTGCTGCGTCTAATGCGGTTGAAAAGGTTGTTGCGGTTAAATTGATTCCTATCGAAGGTAAAGGTAAGAGCGATATCCAAGCTCGTAGTACTGATACAGCAAAGGTCGATCGTAAAGGCGGTAGCTTAGGTTGGTTCGCTTTGACTGTACTCGGCTTATTAGGGTTCCGTAGAAAATTTAAATAATTTCATCTCTTGAGCCCGAGTTCACAATTCTGAATTCGGGCTTTTTTTTCGCCTTGAGAAAAGTGAAAAACTGGTCGATTCTTAAAGTTGGAGTCACAAAAACTCCGCAAAGTTGTAATCATTGTATGTTAGTAAATAGAACACCCGTATGAGGACTGCACTATGAAGAGACAAAAGCGTGATCGACTAGAACGAGCACAATCTCAAGGCTACAAAGCTGGTATAAACGGTAGGTCACAAGAAGCTTGCCCATATAGCCAAATGGATTCTCGGTCTTATTGGTTAGGTGGTTGGCGTGACGCCAAAGGTGATAAGCAATCAGGTCTCTATAAATAGATAGGGCGGAACATATTCAAAGATCAAGGCTCCATTGTTGTACAGCAGTGGAGCCTTGTTAGTTTCTGAGTGGGCACATAATTTAGATAAAATAAATGTAATGGCGTAGAGAGCTAGTGCTTAAGCTGATAGTGATAGTGATAGTGATAGTGGAATACATAGTTGCTGGTGGACTAATACAGTACAGTTTCGGGATAAGAAAGTTTGTTTAACCAGTACACTATAGTGCACTATAACTAAATTTATTGGAGTGAAAATAAAGCAGCCATTGGCTGCTTTATTAAAATCTAACTGCGTTATTCTAATTAAACAGTTGGATTAGAATGCTGACGTATCTTGGAAAAGGCCAACTTTCAAATCTTTAGCAACATAAATCTCTTTGCCATCAACAAGTACGCGACCATCTGCAAGGCCCATAACTAGGCGACGGTTAACAACACGCTTCATGTGGATTTCGTAAGTCACTTTTTTCGCAGTAGGTAGGATTTGACCAGTGAATTTCACTTCGCCTACACCTAAAGCACGGCCTTTACCTTTGCCGCCAACCCAACCAAGGTAGAAGCCAACAAGCTGCCACATTGCATCAAGCCCTAGACAACCAGGCATTACTGGGTCACCAGGGAAGTGACAGTCGAAGAACCATAGGTCAGGAGTAATATCCAGTTCAGCAAGAATCAAACCTTTACCGAAATCACCTTCAGTCTCAGACATTTTAGTGATGCGATCCATCATCAACATGTTCGG
>NZ_CH902607.1:469996-599110 GCF_000153005.1 Vibrio sp. MED222
ATTGGTCGACAGCACCGGTTACCGCTATTTGTTGATTGATAGGGTATTCCGACAAAGCACTGACCAAAGAGCAAAGCTCAGCAAGAGAAGCACTATCGCCATCAACTTCGCAGTATGATTGCTCAAACACAACAGAAGCAGCATAGGGCAACGGATCTTCAAGGTTTAATGCGCTGCTTACAAATGCTTGCATGATCATCATGCCTTTGGCGTGAAGGTTACCACCGAGTTCCGCTTTGCGTTCAACGTCGGCAATATCACCATCACCAAAGTGGATAACACATGAAATTCGGGCTGGTTCGCCATACGATACAGGGTGTCCTGGTACATCGATAACCGTCAGACCATTAACTTGTCCAACTTGTTCACCCTCGGTTTCGATAATAACTTGGCCATCTCGAATATCATCAAGAGCACGTTCAGGTAAGTACGATTCGCGGTTGTATTTGTGTTGTTGTGCTTGCTGAATATGGTGACCATCAATCTCACCATGGTCGGCTTCAATCAAAGCTTCGTTCAATAACGCATTGTGCCAAATCGGGCATAACGGTATATAGCTTTGATCTTCAGTTTCTCTCGCACCAGCAGTAAGAATGCCTGTCACCGCCTGTTGCGTGATGTTTGGCAATTCATAACGTTGTTGGAGCCATTTAAGGTAACCAAGATATTGCGTCAACGTCTCTTCTGTTAGCTTTATGTCTTGTTCAATTTCACTGAATAGGCAGAAACCAGTTTGAATATCACTGTCTAGATAATCAAGATCGCCGAGTTGAGCTCGGTCTCCAACCACAATCAACTTAATATTGTAGGTAAGCGGTAAAGATGGAGATTGGTTTAAGTGTTCTGGGTTGCTACTGATGGGCTCTACGGCCTCACCAAGAAGTGCAGACTTAAGCAGTAACCAGCTTCCTGGGTTTGCTAGAATCAAGTTGGCTGAAACAATCAGATAACCATTGTTCGCTCTAGCCAGTAAGCCAGGCTTTGTCGCAACGACTTGGCCGTCTTTTGATTGAACTTGGTCAAACAAAGAGACAGCATTTAAAGACTCAGTTTTTATTACTGGTAACGTGTGATCATCTAGAGCAGTAACTAAAGATTCAACAATCATTTGACGATAGATCGAATTGTCCGGAGCGTTGACAAGTAAAACACGCGAAAGGTTGGACAAGCGGACAAAGCGGGTTAGCGCATCGTTGAATCTATGTTGAATGTCTGAAAATGGGAAAGGCGAGATGTCAGGGAATTGCTCTAATTGAGCGCTATATTCGTCGTACTGAGGCGTAACATGTCGCCAATCTACTAGAGTCATTTAAGTTTCTGATTATGATAATGAGGTAGGGAGTATATAGAAAAACCGATCTCGCTTGTAGCTCTATGTTGTAGTTACTAATCACTAAGCTAATATAAGTATGATCTTGGTCTATTCTTTCAAGACAACAATTGTTAAATAGCCTATTTTGGGTTACGCTGTCACTAGGATTAACTCTCGAGATTAGACATGAAATATCAGCAACTTGAAAACTTGGAATGTGGTTGGAAATGGAACTATCTGGTCAAAAAATGGAAAGAAGGCGAGTCGATCACCTGCCATATTGATTCAAGTGAAGCTGACGTTGCTGTACAAGCCTTATTGAAGCTTGAACACCAACCAACAGGTGTTCTTGAGTGGATATCTGACAACATGTCTCCTGAGCTCGATAACAAGCTTAAGCAAGCGATCCGAGCTAAGCGAAAGCGTCACTTTAATGCTGAACAAGTTCACACCAAGAAAAAATCAATCGACCTTGATTATCGTGTATGGGAAAAGCTATCCCAGCGTGCGAACGAGCTAGGTTGTACGCTATCAGATGCCATCGAGTATTTGGTAAGCGAAGCATCTCGTAGTGAACAGGCCAGCAAGACAGTAACCAATCTTAAAGAAGATTTAAGCAAGCTCCTTTCTGACGATAAATAATCATCAACAGTAGTGGTGACATTATGATGTATGTAATCTTAATCGGTGCAGCGTTGGTTTTTTGGTTAGTCGCGGTTGATAGGCCGGTATTGAAAATCAAATTTAACGATGGGGCGATCGAACAAGTTAAAGGTCATCTTCCACCCAGCTTTAAGCACAACCTTCAAGAGATTGGCCACAACAACACTTTTAAAGGTGAATTAAAAGTGTACGCAAAGCGTTCTGGTTATAACCTCAAGTTCACAAAGGATGTACCTAAGAACGTGCAACAACGTATCCGTAATGTATTCCCGCATAACGGCTTCAAATCTAAAGGCTCAAAGAAGGCGTAATGGTCAAGAATTACGTCTTATCTTGTCAATCTTCATACTAAGTTAGTTATTCGCTTGCCTTAACCATCGTCAGACTGTTCTCAGTTCCAATAAAGGAGAACAGTATGAGATATCTAATCCTTTTGTTGTTTTTTTCATCCCCAGTCGTATTTCCCGACGATGCATTGGTTAATCCCGTAGCCAAAAAAATCAAAGCCACGGTCATGAAAGAACTAAAAAAGAGCAATGTTGAAATCGATGGTTATTGTGACCTGATGATTGAAATGAAGCACTCCAAAGGTTATACAAAAATCAAGAGAGTGAGAACATCCGGCGATAGTAAAGCTTGTAGACAGGCGAAACAGCACTTACCAAACAAGAAACAGTTCAAATACAGTTTCCCAGAAAAGTACATCCGACTTCATATCACAAACTGACCAAGATAATGCACTATAACTAAATGATATTAATATGATTGTCTAAAATGCCAATGAATACGAGTGAATTACGGTGATCTGACTAAGATGTTAATTTGTTGCACTGTCACTTTGTATGGGCAATATGTCTCGTAGGGCGTTCATTTTACTGATATCTATTTAGCCGAAGGTGCCAAATGTACACGAATCTTGTTTAGCGACAGCGTGTTTAACTGGGATGCCGAGGTGTTGGCAAGTCATCAGTACCTTTAGTTTTCTATCGGCAGGAGCGTGTTCTGAGAGAATCACAGAGCTTATACACTCTTTATTCAGATACAGCTTGTTGCCAATAATCTCTTCATTGGGCAGTACCCAGCGATATTCTTTTTCGTAACGCCAGTTTGAATGTTTGATTCCAAGTACGCTCACGGCTAATTTCGATGCTTTTGACTTAACTAGCGAAGGAGAACTAAGCATGCTTGGGTTGTCAGTATACTGAACTTCAAAGCAATTGAGATCTGCCTCACCGTGATAACAGTTAAGATCATACTCAATACACATACCTTTAAAGTTATCGCCATACTGAGACCAAAGTATGGGATGGTCATTCGATTGAGAGAAGCACATAACCTTGAAGTCATTCTGAAGTTCTTTGTTGAACAGGTGATGAGATTCAAAAGGGTTATTAAAGGTCTTAGCGGAATCAAACCACAACGAACACTCGGATATCGATTGTATGTTTCTATCGTGAAGAGATCTGAACTTATAAAGTTTAGGCAACATATCAAACACCTGGTTTACAACATTGTCTGATGTTAACACTATAATTCATAATGTAAGCGTGAATGCATAGTGTTTGCTTGCTTAGTCACCAAGTTTAATCATATAACTGATTGATAGATCAAAATTTAAACACGAAATAGCAGCCTGTTTGAGTGATTTATCTTGCAATAGCGCTGGTTTTTTTTAATAAGTTGCAACGTAACTTTATATTGGTGGAAGAATAGGTCTATATTTGGAGGCAATGTAAAGGAAGTTAAGTGAACCAATAATGATAAATCCGACCTCAAAGAGATCGGACTATTTGCAATGTTAGGCTAGTTGACCGCAATAAATTGGTCTAGCCATTGAAGGAACTTTAGAAATGGTATCGTGCACCAATGTATGCTGTTTTGGATGAAACATCGATGGACTCTATTTCAATATGTGCAGAGCGGTAACCGATATGAACGTCGATGTTATCGGTAATTATTGCGCCAAATTCTCCACCGATTTGGTAAGCGGCCTCAGATTCAGAAGCTGAGAGCCCAAAGGCTTTGATTTCCGTATCAATAGATCCAACGCCTGCTAACAGGGAGACATACAAATCCAAGACGTCGCCTTTAACGATGAATTTGGGTTTAACATTCACGAAGAAGGCTTGGCCTTCAATATCCATCATTTGAGCAAAGTTAACTTTGCCAATTTTTCGGTACTCCGCTTCTAATCCCAGCTTTACTACATCGTGTGTATTGAACTCATAACCGCCAACTAAGTTATAACTCAAGTCAGCTAGATCAGAAGAATCTTCAATTTTGCTACCGCGGTATTCTAATTCGGTTTCATTATAAAACCCGATATCTACACCTGCATAAAAATGACCAAGCTCTTTAGCTGCTGTGTCATTTTCATTAGCAAGCGCGTATGAACTCATGCCAAAAGCGGTGAATAGTGATAGGGCAACCATACCGATTTTCATATTAAGCCTTTTATATAATAAGTTATTGATTCCTTGAATACCTTACCAAATGTAGAGCTTTTAAACTAATAATGGTTTTGTGTAACCATCTGATTTTATGAACTTATTATCGATATAAACATCAATACAGAAGCAACATGATTCGATTTTAGCCGTATCGCTTTATATTTACGTAATCAACAGAGCAGGCTTAGCAAAGCGATGGTTAAAATCGACGATGAAGTAGGGAAGCCAGACGTTGGCTAGCTCGACGCGACCTTTGGCTTAGGAGCTGTTGGCACAAATGAGTTCTATCGCCAGCTCTTTCAGCACGCGCCCGTATTGGGTTTGGCCAACTTGTTTGAGGCTCATAGGACAATGGCCTCGCTAACTAACCCAAGTTTGAGCAGGACATCAAGGGGCACTTGTGCCTGTCCCGTTTCCCAACGCGAAAAGGTAGCTTGAGTGTCAAGTTTGTTTTGAGAAATGAAGTCTTTCTGTTGTAGGCCAGAACGTAAACGTGCATCACGTATCAGTTTGGCCGTAATAGGGTACTATATTTGGATGGTTCCATAGCTCGTTGCCTTAACTGACGTTAAAAGAAACAAGCCGGAGGTTTACGAACGATTGATATTACACATGGTTCTTATGGGTGTAGCACTTTCTTTAATTCAATAGAGTGCATATGGTAGGTTTTGCTATTTATAATTCCAACAACATCATTATGTGTCATAAGTGATTGTTCTTAAGAGAATAAAGGCAGTACAATAGTCCGAATAATTACGCTCTTAGAATGACCGACATAGTAAAGCATTGGTAATGATGGATATTGAATAATGATAGAAGACTTAATTAACTCTACAAAAGTAGCTTTATATGACAGGGCTACCAGTCCATTATTTGGATCGTTTCTAGCGTCATGGTGTATTTGGAATTGGGAGATTATTTGGGTACTGTTCTCGAATATCCCTGTGATGAATAAAATCAACTTTATGGATAATCATTTTAGCTCATTTTTGGAGGCTTTTGGGCTGCTATTTTTAGGGCCTGTGCTTACATCATTAGCTTATCTATTTGTCTACCCAATACCCGCAGAGTTCGTCTTCTCATACACTCAAAAGCGTCAGAAAAACTTAAAAACGATTAAAATAGGTATTGAAGAAGACACACCGCTGCCTGAAGCGGAGTGGCGAGCACTTAGAGCTAGAATTCCAGAGTTGGAGTTCTCATTCAACACCCAACTTACCAAAAAAGATTCTGAAATAGAAAAGTTAAAGTCTCAATTAAGTCAGTATCAAGCAAGTGAAGAGCCTGAAGAACCTAAAGATGCAACAGTAATCAATAAGCAACAACCGATTAATGTGCATCGTACAACTGGCAACAATAATACTAACAGTGTAAATACCGTTGTAAGCTCCAATGATAATAATGACGAAGATGAAAGACCTATTAACGTCATTACAGAGTTTACTGTAGGTGACCAGACATACCGCCTTGGAGAGGATTACCAAAACAGTAAGCCCGGCTCAGTAAATGTAATTGACCTAAGAAACGAGTTCTCATTCAAAGAGCAAATTCTCGTAACTTTCACTCTCGAGACAGAGTTAAAAGAGGGGCAATACATTACTGTTTTCGATGGTTACTCAACACGTACTTTAGAGACTAACAGCTTCGAAATTGAAAAAATCGATTACCAAGAGCAAAATGCTTTCATTGTAGTTCGCCAAATCAATCCATTCAGAGTAGATGCAGAAATGGTAGTAAGTAATAAAGTTCAGTTTGCATATTAATCATATAAAACAAGGGTAGCATTTTCGTGATGTGGTCTTTGTTTTTCCATGTCTATTTTAATACATTCGCGATATCGATAAGTCTAAATGAGAGATCATTAATGGAAGCAACTACAGTTGAAGTTTTAAGTATGTTGGGAACATGGTTTTCGGGGGGAGGCGCTTTTTCCGCGATTATATACGCGATAAATACAAATAGGCCTAAAATAAAAGGCAAAGCCAGTTGTATAGAAGCCGGTGATGAAGGTAATTTCACACTAGACATATTGAACACGAAACCAATTTTAGCGAATATCTCTCATGTTCGTCTAGTTGAGCATTCTTTCTTGGGAGTCAAAAAGAACAATCCAAGCGAGTATAGTCGGAGCTCCATTATTAAAAACCGTCCCCAAAGACAATGCGAAAGACTAGACTTAGAAATTAAACCTTATAGCGTCATTAAGCTTGAACTTTCTGTAAAGCACATCTTAGATGCTTATTGTGAACTTTGTGATATTAAGGAACCAATAGGTATGCAAAGAATGAAAAAAGCTAGGATAGCGGTTTTCCTCTACAGCGGAGGTGTTTACTACATAGACCTTCCTAAATCTATGTATCAAAGTATGAAAAATGTCATGCTAATGCAGGCGCGTCGTCGTATTAATGAACTTGAAACCAAAGGGTTAAAAGTTTGCGCAGAAGTAAATAACTGGAATGGGAGTTTATGCGAGCTGGGTGCTTGGGCATTAAAAGAATATGAATTTGCATTAAGGCGTCACTATTACTTAGATCTTCCTTACGGAATTAAGGAAAAGCACTTCAGATCTAATTCATAATCTAAGAGCTTTGTAGATCGTGTATTAAGAATACCGGCCACCTTTTGATGTGGCCTTGTTTAATCAATCCTAAGAAAAGACAATTTTACAAACTAGATTCTTTAAATCTCGCTTTTTTTACTGCTAGAATCATCGCGTAGCGATAGGCTCTTAGAATCACGCCCAACTTACCTCTCTCCGGTTTACTTACCAATCTTTCGTTGTGTTTCGTCCACAGGTATACAAGGCCGCAAGTCGCTTGCGACTAAGAAAGGCCACTTCATTAACTTATCCCCGAGTTTCGAGGGGGTAAAAAACATTAATACCATTACTATCCTTAATATCATGGTTCTAGTCGAAGACTATGCGGGCCAAGTAAATAGAGTAGGGAATGGTAGTAAGAACTAGGAGTAGTTTAGATCCATATATACGCGACTTTTGCACAAGCCAAACGAGATCGAGAGAATGCCAACCGCCAGCTCTTTCAGCACGCGCCCGTATTGGGTTTGGCCAACTTGTTTGTGTTTCTCCTGATTCACTCTAAATATGGAGTGTTTGTCGCTGTAAAATGCGATGGGTTTACCGTGCTCATTGAGGTATTCACGCGTCGCCAACATGTAGTCAAACGCGGATTCCGTTTCGCTGAATCTGAGGTTCATCAAGCGGCCAGTCGCATCGTCAATGAACACCAATAGGCAGCATTTGTCGCTGCGGCCTTCAAACCAGTCATGATGGGAGCCGTCAATTTGAATAAGTTCACCCAAGCAATCACGACGGTAACGAGGCTGATAGATCCGAGGTTTTCGTTGCGCATGTGGAAGCCACAGTCCGTCGGCGATCATCCATTGACGGAGTGTTTCTTTAGAGACTGATAGATTGTGCAGTTCAGTCAGTTTTTCCAGAGCGAACGTTGGTGAGAAGTCAGAGTAATGCTCACGGATAAGTTTCAGTATTTCAATTCTGAAATGTTCTGAGTAGCGTCGATTACTTGGGCGTCCACGCGCTGCGTGTGTAAGACTTTGCGCGCCAAGAGAGACAAGTTTGTTTACCAAACGTCGGATATGACGCGCAGACAGGTTCAAAATGATAGCAGCGTCAACTTGGCGTAGTCGTTTTTCACGTACGTCAGTCAGAACCTTGAATCGATAAATATCTTTTTCACTCATAGTAATAAGCATCCAGATAACTCCTAAGCAGACCAATATAGGTAAGCTTAGGAGGACATTTTAAAATGGCTCAAACCGGACACTACTAAATTGCTCTAACACAATCACTACGTATTATTTGCTTTTATGTTCAATTAGTTACACTAATGGTTAAATCAACACTATGCATTTGATGGATATATTCTAGGACGGTCACAATTATAGATATTAGTACATATGAAGCTCTTATGCAGATTGCCACTAAACCAGCACAAAAATAAGATTCTCGTCCCATTTATAATAATGAGACATAGATCACATGAAAAATAAAATAAAAGATGAGCTATTCAACAACGGCTTATATATCAATCAAGTAAACGACTTGCTGTTATGGCATTTCGACGGCCACAGTGAAGCTGCAGACTATTTCGGGGTAACTCCCCAAACGGTTAAGAACTGGATCAGCAATGGTAATTGGCCGTTGTCCGTTGTCAGATTGCTGCTTGTCATGCATAGGGGATATTTGCCAACCTCTAAGCCGTGGCGAGGTTTTAAGATTCGTGGTGATGTTCTTTACACTCCCGGTGGGCGAGAGCTTACCGCTTATGATCTAATGGAGTTAGATATCAAGATGAGCTTTGATATGACTTCGAATGTCATTCAGTTCAGACGAAAAAAAAAGAGACGATTTAAATTAAAGAAACAGGGCGTTAGCCGCCCTGTAAAAACTAGTTAATGCCTCAGCTTTTCGGGGCATTCCCATACAATAGGCCTGTGTCATTCCCCAATAGGCCAGCAATGTAATCTTTGCCGTTATGCTTAACCGTTAATAGAACTCCGTTATAAGTCCCATTGAGAGAGGATTGGGAACAAGAAACGGCTGTCGCGTTGTCCACATTGAAGTATTCGCCATTACGCACAAGTTTACCTGTAATGCTACATACGCCATTTACTGCAAATGTCCCATCAGAATTAATCGTCCATGTGCTCCCGTCGCTTGGGTTCGTGTGCGTTCCTGTGATTTGGCCAATAGGTAAGGATGCCGCTGTCTTATTCATTGAATAGACGAGGTTTGTACCATTGAACACAGACGTAAGCGTAACGATCGCTTTATCAAATTTAGCATTCATCACTTGAGTACTGTTTTGCACGAATGCGCTGCTGTTGGCCAGCTTGATTCCTTTCGTTGTCATCGATGTTTCTGTAGTGGTCGCGGTATCGACAAAATAGATGCTGTCATTCGCAAAGTCACCCACTATCAGGTTGTTTTTAGATCGCTTTGAATCTACAAGCATGACGGATAAGTCGGCAGGGTTAACGTATAAGCCGTCCCCTTTGAACGATTTAACAGGCTGTGCAGCCGTTGAGCCACCACCTCCGCCACCGCCACAACCAACTAAACCGACGATAGTAACCAAACCAAAAATTAAGCCTTTGTTTTTCATTGCGTTTACTCTTTCATATATGAGGTGCGTATCATAGACGAAAAGAATAAAGCCCGCAAAATACGAGCTTTGATTTATGGATTGATTTGTGAACTTCAAGACGCCCTGAGATCATCAAGAGCTGTAACGTAGTTACTAATCTTATTTTTCAATTGATAGAGTTCACGCCTTAGCTTTTCATTTTCTGCAGCGGATTTCTTATATTTATTATGGTAATCAATCGCTAGGTATCCGCTTTTGATTAGTGCCTTGGACATGGTGTTGATGTTTGTAAGCTCTTTGACTTCCAATAGCATTTTCTCATGCTCTTCTGTGTTTCGGATAGTTATCGCCATCATTTTTCCTTTCTGCAGAACCGGCTAAGAAAAATAATGATAGCATTTTTAATTACTCGGGGCTGCAGCCTGGTTTGATTTTGCAATCAAAAGCGCGATTGTTCCTGGAACACCGGTGCGTTTAATGATGGCAAAAAGAAAGGCAGCTTTCGCTACCTTTCGTCAGAGGATGTTGGCTAGTTTGTCTAGGTGGGGGATTCTCTCTCGAGATCCCCGAGGGAAGTTACGCAGTGGATAATTATCAATACTCTTTTTCTTTGCCGAAGCATAAACGTAGACAGAAAAGAGCAGGGTAATTGGGAGGATTAATGCAGCCCGTTTATTCACATTGTCCTACTTACGCATGTGCGCCTTTTGTTTCTAATATGGTGATTCTTGTGTGAAGCTTAAATAGTCCAACCAAGATCAAGATAGTATTACCATCTAGCCCCAAGGTTTGAATTATTTCCATTAACCCCACTCCTTACGGATAGTTTCCCATAGGCCAAGTGCGATTGGTAAGGCTGTACCAACGATGCCGCCATATTCTACGCCCTCAGGGGTTACGCTTGCGGTTATTAGCTCAGGATGTCCAATAGCAAGAGCTACACCCGCACTAACTAAGGCAAGGCCTTTTTTAGTTGATGGTTGCTCTAGGTCGATGCTTAATTTTTCTTTTAGAAAGGCTTTCAGGTTCATAGTAGTTTATGTCCTTGTAAATACTTGATTGCGTAAGCGGCAAGAACGCCACCTACAACGGTAATAGCAATTTTCTTGTAGTCGTCTTTGGTCATGCCATGGCAACCCCTTTTTGTGCCATTTTCAACGTGTAGTAGTTGCCGACTTCGAGGCGTGACATTGCGTGCAGTAGCTTGGCCAGCTCGTCGTTATCATTCACGTTTACGCGTTGATTTGGGGTGATACCTGTTTGTTGACTGACAAACTTAATGTAGTGGTCAGTGTCGTTTTCATGATCAGGTGCGAATCGGTTGATCATTTCGCTGAGTGTGCAAAAGCCTTGTCGTTCGTAAGAACGCAAGACACGAGCACCGGCACGAAAACCAAACGCTGGGTTTTTAAATTCTTCGAATGCTTTATCGCTATCGAGTAGGGCTTCACCTTTCCACTGAGTGGTGTCACCTTTGCTTTCACGAATGTTCAGCGGGTTATTGTTGCGAACACCTCGAGGTAATGTTTTTTGATGCGCCATGTATAAAAGCCCTCCAGTGGCTCCTATTGCGAGTAAAAGGAAAAGCGGGCGCATTACTGCGCCTGCTGTGGTTGTGGGTCAGCGTCTGCAATCTCGCCGCGCTTCTCAGCTTGGTCAATGCCAAACTCAGTCCAGAAACGGTGGCCGCGAGGGACTGTCCATTCTTGGCCGTTGGTTGGGTGATTGCAGATAACAGCGTTTTTGTCTTGGTCTGTGAATTTCATGTTACGGCCTCGCATCTAGTGTGAAATTTGATAGTGCCATCCCACTGTTAATAGAAACCTGTACTGTGAGTGACTTTCTCCCAATGTGTTTACTGCCGCTTGGACTTGTTTCACTATGGATTACCAGTGCAGGTTTACTGAACATCTCAACCTCATACGTCATTGAACCGTATGAATTGGCAGGGCCGTAAGAGCCAAGGATAAGCGGGTACGAATTTCCATCACCGCCGTATACCTGAAGAAATGGTTTACAAGGAGTTAATTCATCCACCGATTGTTGATAAATCGGCAAGCTTGATGACTGAGCTAAAATTAAGCAAGTGAACTTAGAGCCGTCTCCCGATACTTCAAACTTGATGTATTGTTGACTGTCCGCTGTCGCGGTATCTGTACCGCCGTTGATTCTGATTTGAGGTGTACCGCTGACTATATCCATATTGCTGCGAAGCGTGCGCCCCACATCAATAATATTTGGAACAAGTTGTACGATTGAGCCACTTACCAAGCGGAAGCCGTCCGCGTCTCGGTAAACTTCCGCGCCACCTGCGCCAGCTTTCCAACCATCACAAAAGTATTGACCCGCTGTCAGCACGCCGTCACTTTCGTTGGCTTGGTTGATTTTACCGCGAGGGTTAATCAGTAGGTTTTCGCTACTGGCAATCGCAGTATATTGCGCCTTGCTCACATCATTTTTTAATGCTGTGATTTGAGTCGCTTGTTGATGTATTGATTTTAATAATGACGTGTCTTTATTGGTCAGATCCAACACATCACTAATCAGTTGTGTATCTTGATTACTCAAAGCCAGTAAACGGTCTGTTAACTGGTCGATGTCTGCAATCTTGGTTTGTGTATTAAAGAATGGGTTGCTTACGTGCATTACTTAACTCCCACAACCGAAAGGCGAGCTGTGCTTTGACTTGCGTTATACGCATAAAGCTCACCGCTAAAATCCAACGATAGGGCACCAGTTGCCTGTTTGCTTCCCATCACCAATAGGCCGCGATTTGAGGCGACGCTAAAATCCCCAATTCGCAGCGTTGTAACGTCATCGCTAATGACTTGAACAGATACCTTTTTAAAGCCGCTATTACCGATTTTCTTCTTGGTATTCGGGGCTATTTCGATATCTGGCGACGTGGTCAATGTGTTTGGTGAAAGTGGTTCGACTTTCAGGCCGTCTTTAACACTGACCGTTGCGATAAATTGAATAGGTTCAACAATGCGCTGAACTTCAATACCGCTTGTAGAGGCTGGTCTTATCTCTGCGTCTGAAATTTGATAGTCAATGGTCACTGTCTGTGACTGACGGTGTTCTAAGAACATCTTATCGAACTCAGTGACATTGATTCGGTCACCCGATTCAAGTCGTTGCGGTTTGAGGTTATCGGCACTAATAAATACAGGTGCACTGGTCGTGCGCACGATCAAGTATTTACCTTTACCACCCACAGAAATGGGAGTTTGAGTGTCTGGATTTAATTTCATGAGCTTCGACTCCATGCAAGGGCACCAAAGCCAAGAACTAGCGCAGCCGAAACCCCTAGAATGACCTTAGTCATTTGTGGGGCTGTGCCTGTTTGCTCGTGCGTTTTCGCCGTTTCTGCCATCTTCATGGCTGTTCTAGCGTTTTCGCTGCTTTGAGCTGATAAGGCTTTCATTGCTTGGATTGCTTCAGAGTTGGTCTTTGACACGGCATCGAGTGACTTCTCACCAAAGCCTAGTGCTTTTTCTGTTGCTCGTTCATTACTTCGAAGAGCATCAGAGCCAAACCCTAGAGCTTTTTCACCAAAGCGAATGGCATTTTCTGACACTCGCTCATTACTTCGAAGCGCATCACTCGAAACTCGTTCATTACTACGAAGTGCATCAGAGCCTAATTCAGCCGCTCGGCGCATCGCGTCAGCGTTACCCGATAGGGCTGATTTAGCGATATCTCCGGCCGCTTTCATTGCGCCGTGGTCGGTCGATGTAATATTACCGATGTTGCCATTCACACCAGAGATGATGACGCCCAAGTTATCTCCACTAACCGCACTGGTGCCGTTAGTGTTGGTGGTATTGGTTGTGTTTGCACTGCTACTACTGCCGCCGCCGCCCATTACACGCCCTCCAAATTAAGCGTCATCACAGAGTCATGATCTGATTGATGAGTCATGACAAAGCCGAACTGTCGTAAAACACGACACATACCTAAGCGAACCGTGTGATACTTGATTGAGCGATAGCCTTGAGACTTCACCGCGTCGATGATTGTCGGCGCACCTTTTAACAAGCCTTTGCCCGTCATCGCTAAAATCAAGTAGTCGTTTTCACTTGTTACATAACCGACAAAACGCAGTGATACGCCTTGCTCACGGTCGAACAGGTGGTAAAAACTCGCGCGTTTGTTTTCCACCGCTTCACGGCAAAATTCAAATTCCACCTTTGCGTCTGTCACGCCGTTAAACGCTCGCTTGATCAGCTTAAATAAAGCGGGTAGGTCAGGGCGATTAGGTCTTAATAAAATTAACTTCATCGCTTCACCGCCCAGATACCCGCAACAATAACGATTGCAATGATTGGTAGGTTATTGGTGATGTTTTGCATCGCTCCGCCACCAAAGTTAATCGCCGCGTTACGGATACCACCAATTGAGTTAGTCCCGTTTGCTTCACTGGGACCCGCAGAGCCACCACCTGCGCTAATTGGCATAGAGCCGCCCGCTGATAAACCGCCAGCCGCCGCACCTAATGCAGGAATCATTTGCTCCCCTTAATCACTTTGTAAGCGATATAACCGCCGCCCCCAAGGGCGGCCAATTTTAGGGCTTTCGATGCTGCCGAACCTGCAAAGAAACCCCCGCCAAAGCCCACGCCGCCAGCGGCTAGGGCTACCCAAACTAAAGGCATAAACGTACTCCCTTAGCTTTTCGCCAATACAATCAGCAAGCCCAGAGTGAACACCGCAGCCACACCGCCGCCCACATAAAGAAGCGTTTTATCGTCTTCTTGTTGTGGTTTAGCGGGGGTGACTTTGTTCCCGTGGTCGTCTGCTTTCTTGGTGACTTGTGCCGATGTTCCGGCGTTCACAGTTTGCTGCTTTTCGGTTGTGGCGTTCTTGACAAGAGCGTCCGCGCCTTCTCCGACTGTATCTAGCAAGCCTGCTCCAAAATTACCTAAATCATCCCAAAGAGACATAAGCCCTCCTTACTCAACAATAAGGTCTGGACGTACGACTTTGATTGATTCGACAATGATTGGAATTGAACCAACCGCTGAGGCCGTCTTAACCGTGAACTTCAGTTCATTGGCATGGTGCGTATTGAACAATTCATCGAGGTAATAGCCGCGCATGATTGGATCGAAATGGAACATTCCTGTCTGCCAGAAACGCTTGTTACGTTTCGCGCGCATCGTTTCAACAGAGCGTGTTGAGTCGTAGAGCTTCACGTAGTCTTTATGGATTTCTAGACCGTTCACTTCGTTGTTCAAAAAGTGCAGACGGCGAATGTGAATCAATGGGCCACTTTTCAGATCAAGAAATTCGTTCTCAGTAGAACTGGCTTGCATGGTCTGTTTTTGGATCATTGGTACAACGATTCGTGCGGGTTGTCCTGGGGAGACAGTCGCATGACCTTTGAGTTGCACATCTGGAGAGTCAGAAGCAGGTTTATCAACAATCTCAACTTCAAGTGTGATGTTGTCGCCTTGCTCTGTTACTAGCGATGTGTAACGCATGCCGTTTTTCGTTTTCGCTGTAATATCCGCAAGAGGGATATGGTAGAAACCGCTTGCAGCTGGCATGCCTTTGTAAGCTTCAAGTGCTTTCATTAGCTCGCCATCAAGTACAATGATTTCTTCAGCGTTTAACGTGATAGACACGCGCTTGATTTGCGCTGGCGTCAGGTTCGTTTCAAGAAAGATTTCTTCGTACGTTGGACCCGTTGGAATGGTCAAGATTGCCTTTTCACCCCAAACACCACCAGTAAACGAATTAAGCTTCATAATTGAATTCATGTAGCTACCCCTTAGCCGATTGTGTCTTCAACAGCGTCAACGTTGTTTGACGCCCAAACCACACCAGCAGCAACCAGTGCCGCGATACCCGCAATAATGCCGATGTTTTTCGGATTTAATTTCATGTTTTGATTTACTCCAATAAGAAAAAAACCGCCCAGAAAGTGGGCGTCCATATGGAAGGAAGTTCGTAAACGGAGTCTGTACGCGTAAACGTCATCGCTTGCCAAAGAGGTCTTATTGGTACTGCGTTATGTGCCTTCGATGCCTAATGGTCATATGCCTTAGATATGCATTAAGTGTGATTTATTTCACACTTACCAACGGATTCGGCCTTTTTCCACGACCACACCGTATTGCTTGAAGTAGTCAAATTTGACTAATTTTGACTGTTCATCGGCACATATTCCGGTCAAGTCTTCTAGGTATCGGCGGCTCTTGGGTGTCTTGGTTAGCATGATGTACCCATATTCACAGTTATCGACGATGGTCTTTGGTACTTCTTGGCCACGTTGGAATAGGTTGACGGTGTGAATGTTGTACGAGCGACCAAGGCGAAGCAGCTTGCCATGATAGCCCGTTGCTTTGCCTGCACTTGTTGAGTTCTCCGCGACCTCCTCACAGATGACCTTGAGCGGCTTCTTGTGCTTGCCATTTCCGCAGCCCCATACAACACGGCAAAACAGGTCGAAGTCTTTAGCACAAGGCTCAGAGGGGCGATAAGCAATCTTAAAACCTTGCTTGGTTTCTCGTCCGGCCATGAGAGCACTCGCAAAGGTGCGTAAGTTGCTATAAACGCGAATTTTCCGGCCAACGATAAGCCCGTCATACTCACGCTTTGGATCATAGATAGCGACTTGGTCAGTCGCAGCAATCAAGAGCTTTTTGGCTAAGGACGATTTACCCGAACCCGACATGCCGACAATGTAGGCGTGGTGGTTATCGAGTTTGTTGTTATTGTTGATTGGTTCCATATCTAACCCTAATAAAAAGACCGCCCGAAAGTGGGCGGCCTTAGTGTTACTGTCTTATGTGCCTTAGATGCCTAACATCAAGCGGCTTAGATATGCATTAAGTGTGATTTGCATCACTTAACAGCTTAATGGGCGGTATGCTGCTCTTTTTCTTCCTGTGCTTCCTTAACCGCTTCAATGGCCGCTTGTCTATCGGCTTTCTTGAGGCCGCGATACTGCGCGAACAGTGAGGCACCGATACTAAGCGCAACCACACCCAAGGAAATCTCTTCCTTGTATTTCACCGCCCAAGGTGGGGGAGATACGTTGTATTTTAAGATGACGGGCGCGGCAGCCTTAGCCAAAGCGTGGGCGTTGTCTTCTCCAATCTCCAGACGTTCGTCCAGCATTTCCTTAACCGCGAAGTCAGCCATGCCCGCACCGACAAGAACGGTTTCTTCTGCTGCCTGCAGCGCAAGTTTTTGCGCGTTCACCGCTTCGACTTTCTCGTCTGCTTTGTCGATCGCGATTTGTGGATCGAAGTCGGCTTCAAGTTCGTCTAAGAACTCGGCTTTGTCTTGTTCCGTATGCGTCTCAAGTTCTTCGTTCTCGAGGATAGGCTGTTCTAATTCTTGCTTGTCTTGCTTGCTCATGGGATAGGGTGTCCTTAAATAACTTTCAATACAGTAACGGCTTTGCCAAGGGTTAAGCCAATAAACGCGCCAATGCCAGCACAGACCAAACTAGACACGCCTTTTGACTCTGTCTCGTCCTTTGGGGTTTCGTTTGGCACTTCTGGTTGCACTAATTGCGGTTCGAGTTGCGTTGATGAGTCTTCCTGTTGCACTTCGGCTACAGGGTTCAACTCTTCCAAAGGCTTGTGCTGTTTTAGATAGTCTTGAGTATTGGCATTGCTGCGCTGCTCGGTACACTTACAAACGTGACAACGTCCCTTTAGATAAGCCGAACGTTTACCGCTGCACTGACTGACTTCCATCGCTTCATCACAATTAGGGGCGGTGCATTTCACATAACCTAGAATCATTGTTCTTCTCCTTGAATCTTCTTGAGCTGTTCGCGTAGCTCATCGACTTGTTGCTGTAGGTTCTCGAGCGCGGCGACTTTGCTGTCGAAGATATCGCGGGCAGCTTCGAAGTTTGTGATCGCGTATTCCTTTACGGCACCGACCAATTTAAGGGGGGAGACTTTCGGCCAATCTGGGGACGCGTCCTCGAGAGCGCGGCGCGATTCCTTAATACCGGTGATTATCTTTGTGAAATTAGCGCGAAGATTCATAGACTCACCTTAGGAATGAAGCGTTCCATGTCGATACGTGTGTCATCTAATAACTTTGCTTCCAAAGCGGCCAGATTGCGGTTGGTTCTGTTGGCCGACTCTTTGACTCTCCGGTTGAACTCAGATTCGATTATTAAAAAATCACGTTCTAATATGGGTTCAAGCTCGTCGGCTGGATTGGTGCAACTAAAAGCATTGCCAGAAAGCAAAAACCCAAAAAGGGCGATTACTATAAAGTTAGCTTTTGGAGAAGTAAGGTGTGTATTTTTGGATGGTTCCATAGCTCGTTGCCTTAACTGACGTTAAAAGAAACAAGCCGGAGGTTTTACGAACGAGGTTTATTATACATATTTTATATATATAAGGTACTTGTTTTATATATCTTGTATCGGACTTTGATTGTCGTTACACTAATCAAAATCATGAATTGTGTAACGGTATTCAAAAATGACAGTGAATTGCAAAGCGGCCATGACAGGCACAGACAAAAATCAATTGAATGACTTTCAAAGCGAATTGTTCAAACTTGGTGATTATACTTTGTTGCCTAGCGAAGCAATCAAGCTTGCTGAAAGCTATATAGCGAAGTATCCAGACCTTGAATTTATCTCTGGTTGGGCGACACCGTTATCTGTCATTGAAGAATGCAGCAAGAAGATTAAGCCCGAAGAACAAATAACCATCTTTGATAACCTAGTACCAAATAAGCTTGGCCATGGTGGTAAAAGAAAAGGAGCAGGGCGAAAGGCAGGTATAAAAAGTAAAGTCGTTCGCGTTCCTGAACCATTAGAAGGGATCGTGTCTAGTTTGGTTCAACTCTATAAAAATGACGATTGGAACAATGACGCTAAACGAAAAGAAATAGCAAAATACATTGAAAGCACTTGTTTGCTCTCTCTCCATGTCGATTGTGATAAGTAACAAGACAAACGTATAGCGGCCACCAAGAGTGGCCGTTGTTTTACCCGCCCTAAAATCTCGCCTTTTCTTCCTGCCAGAATCATCGCGTAGCGATAGGCTCTTAGAATCACGTCCAACTAATCCCCATCCGTAGAATCACCATTCCTTTGTTGTGTATCGTCCACAGGCACACAAGGCCGCAAGTCGCTTGCGACTAAGAAAGGCCGCTTCATCAACTTATCCCCGAGTTTCGAGGGGGTAAAAGCATTAATACCATTACTATCCTTAATATCATGGTTCTAGTCGAAGACTATGAGGGCTAAATAAAAGGAGTAAGAACTAATAGTAAGAACTAGGAGTAGTTTAGATCCATATATACGCGACTTTTGCACAGGCCAAACGAGATCGAGAGAATACCAACCTCAAGCGGTTAAAAAGCAACCTACTTGTGGATAAGTTAGAGTAAAATAACTGGTTAGAACGGCAAGAATGAGCCAATATTGAGCGTTGATGATGTAGATGGATCGCAAATAACGCCAGTTAAGGCGCATAGAGAAGAGTTAGCTCTATTGTGGTATTGGGACGGGGTTTTTAGCTTCTGCCGCTTCTTTGCGGCGTCTGCGTAGCAGTGTAATAGGGGTCTGAATGTATTTCACAGGACGACCAATGCGATTAGCAAAGGTTTTAAGCCAACGTTTAGATGCTGTCTTGGCTTCTTTGTATTGCTCAAAGATACCGATATCGTGAAAATAAGCGTCTGTTACACGCTTGATAGACGCTAGGCCGCGCCATTTTTGTAGGTTGTCTTTGCCTGTATAGGTTTCTCTAGGCTGTTTGGATGTGATCCAACCTTTGTTAAACGCGAACTTAACGCACTGTTTAACACGCCAGATAGGGAAATCGCAGATATCAGCAATGTAGCCCCAAGAACGCAAAGCAAAGCCGTCCTTTGTGGCAACGCCAATCTTATTCGAGCTTAGGCACATTTCGTTTACTAGGGCTTTCATTACGATCGCAATATCACGTGCAAAGCTCTTACGAACGCCACGGCCGTTTGAAGTAAGGAATGCTATTGAGCTAGATGGACACTTAACAATCTTATCCAAAACAGAACGATTAAGAGCCGCTAAGGGGCGGTCTTTACGTTGTTTTTTGGTTAAGTCGTACATGCTCATGGTGGGTTATTTCGCCTCTAGCACTTTTGTAAGGCGGTAAAGCTCATTTAAAGCACCACGGTAGTAATTAGCAGATGCTTCTTTTGTATGCTGGCTCAAAGACGGGTTTGATTGGTATTCATCGGCGTGTTTCTGTAACGCTTCCATACGGTCTTTGATTATATCGACAGGGGTTTTACTTTGATTTGACATGGTGTTGATCCTTTTTTAATAAGTCTGGTCAATACTTGAGTGTGAACACAGCTTTTCAGACAGCCCCCAAAGAGCTTGCAATCTACTAAGGGGGCTAAAAAGGTGTTCGCAAAGTCTCCCGACTTGACGAGGTAGATTAAAGAGCATTTGCACTTTGATGGCAACCGTATTGTCCAGCGTTGGCATGCGCTATACTCCAGTCAGGAGGTGGAAAATGATTACAACATTAGAACTTTTGAAACGTCTAATCCTAAAGTACAAACTGTCTAGCGACCGACAAGTTGCAAAATTGCTTGATATCAGCCACACATCAGTTCAGAACTGGAGAAAAGGCGGTGTTATGAGTGATGATATAGCCTGTGAAGTGGCAGAAATGTTGGGATTGGATGTAGATTTAACACTACTGTCTATACTTGCTGAACGATCTAAAAATGACCGTGTAATTGAAGCAATCGAGAGACTAACTGAAGATAAAAAAACAGCATAATTTGATAGGCAAAAAGTAAGGGTATCTAATTGATTTAGTTAAGAAAGATGCCTTTATTTTTTGCCTATCCCACTGCGTATTATGTATATTATGTTAAATTGGGTTTGGTGTTTATAAGGCAGGTATCTATGTGTGATGCCCTGCCTATTGTTTGACTACCAAACTGACGTTCTATTTAACAGTAAGTCTATTTACCATAAAATACCTAATAAACATATTTCCTAATCTTCGATTAAGAATACGTTTATTAGACTTCAAGCATTAACCTATCAATTGCTTCAATGATCTCTTTGGTTCTTACAGGTTTGGTAATGAAATCATTCATACCGACATCTAAACAAGAAAATTTATCTTCTACTGATGTGTGTGCCGTTAGCGCGACGATTGGTGTTTTGATGTTTGCGTCTCTCATATATTTGGTTGTGGTTATTCCGTCCATAACTGGCATCGACACATCCATCAAGATAATGTCTATCGGGTCATTACCTCTTTCTACAAAGCCAATGGCTTCTTCACCGTTGCTTGCGATGAAAACTTCGTGGCCTTGCCGCGCAAGGATCAATTGAATCACCATCTGATTGGTTGGGTTGTCTTCAACAACTAACACTGAATAACGGGTTCTGGGAACTTGCGAGTATTTATCTTCTGCAGCATGATCTTGATTGTTCGTAACTCTCGTTAGAACTGGTAACCGCACTTCAAATTTCGAGCCTTTTCCTGGCTCACTCTCGACCGATATACGCCCGCGCATCAGTTCTACTAGTCGTTTTGTTATTGCTAAACCTAAGCCGGTGCCACCAAATCTACGTGTGATTGTGCTATCGGCTTGCACGAACGGACTGAATAATGACGAAAGTTGCTGTGAGCTGATGCCAATTCCGGTGTCTTCTACGCTAATACGGAATGAACTGTGCTGGTATGTAATAGAAACATGTACATGCCCGTGTTCAGTGAACTTTATTGCGTTACCAATGAGATTAAAAAGGATCTGTGCTAAGCGACTTGGGTCGATGTAATGTAGTTCACCTTCTGGAATGTCGCTAGTTAGGGTTAACGACAACCCTTTATCGTCTGCTATCTTCTTTTGTTCAGATAAAACAAAAGTTACAGTGTCTCTTGCATTGCTCCATTGAGGAGCCAACGAGAAGCATCCAGATTCAATCTTTGAAAAGTCCAATACATCACTGATGATCGCCAATAGGAGTTCAGATGATGTACTCATATTTAACAATATAGACTGTTGTTCATCATTCAGCGGTGTGGACTTTAGCGTGTCGATTAAGCCTATGGTGGCGTTTAGCGGCGTTCTTAACTCATGACTCATCATTGCTAAGAATTCAGATTTGGCTTTGTTGGCTCTTTCTGCGTCTTTTCTTGCTGCTACGAGTTCTGCTGTACGTTCTCGGACTGTCGCTTCAAGTTTTTCTTTGTTTTCAATATCGAAAACAGCACGCTCAATCAGCGGTCGAAATCGGTTTAGAGTGGCTTTGGTTTCAATACTAAAGTGTTTGGTATTGGAATGGATAAAGATGATAACGGATTGTGTAAGCCCGCTATCAATACCAGTAATCAGTACGGAGTTAATTTGGTCTAGGATAATGGGATGCAAAGTGCTGAATTCACCCAGAGATTTGGGTTCAAAAAGAATGGCACATTCTCCATTAATGACTCGCGATAGCTTGCCACAATCTGTCCAATTCATTTGTTCGAATACTTTGTTATTGGTTAACAGGGTTTTGAAACTACCTTCATTCCCTACTCTTGATACCACAATAAAATCATCAAACTTTATGTATTTTTTGAGTGCGAATTCGAGACTAGAAAATATTTCAGATATGTTACTCGCCTTACTGATCGCAGAGATAGTCGATAGGATCACCCTATTCTCTTCAGCTAATTTACGTTCACGGACCTTTAGTTTTTGGAGTTCAATACGAGCTTCTTGCAGCGCTTCCTGGTCTTCAGTATCCATTACTTTTTCAGCCTATAAAACGTTGCAGACGATACCATCAAATTTCCGTGCGCATTCTCACCACCAGAGAGTCTGCCTTGCTCACCAAACGTAAATGGACATATGTATGGAAGCCCACCAAGTGCGTGATTGATTTGGTCACAAACCTCATCCATATCTTGTTTTAGGTGCAGCATTGGTCCTGCACAGAATATGTTGATCGCCCCTAATTTTTCTTCAAGATCCATATCATTATAGTAAGACGAATGAATGATGTTAGCGGCACGGCTGATAAGTTGTTGCTTAGAGCCTTGCATCAAATAGATGGTGTCACCTTCATTGATATCAGTGAACAACTCGATACCGTTACACTCAGTTTCTCTGATCGAATGCGACAACTTGAAATATGGGTAGTCGTAAGAAGAACCGACCTTTCGACCTAATGGATAAACTGTCGACTTTTCAAAAATATACCCATCATCACTGCCACCTAAATGAAAATTAGTCCATTCATTATAAACGGTGGTCGCAGGCCTATGGTCGATCTCTAACAATATTCGATTTCTTACTTTGGTGACGGTGCCTGAATACTGAGTGGGTGTATGACCGGCGCTAAAAGATGAATAGATGGATTGTGACGCAAAAAACACCGTTAAAGAGACGCCATTAATAGCAAGAGCTTCTTCGGTAAAGATACTCCAATTTCCAGACACTTGATTGTCTGCTGCGCTTCCACCAATAATCGGCACCTCTGTGCCAAATTTGTTATCGATGGCCGCCATCACCTTCTCTTCATTTCCTGGGGTGGAATGGAGCAAGATAAGATCGGGTATTTCACCTTCTCGGTTGGCGTTCTTTAATGCTTTATCGATGGCGCTGAATGTACTACGGTCTATGGAATCGCCAAAGTGACTGATGCCGGTACCGTAGGCATTGATCCCGGAATCATAGATGATGAGTATCCCAATCACAGGGCCTGAATGGAACCCTGTTTCGGTCATAATACCGTGACAAGTGGTGCAGCCATGTATTGGTGTATTCGGGAGCGCATCTACCAAATATCTCTGCACAGCAAGTGTGGAGTACTCTTCGGTGCAGTAGCAGATAAGACAGGCAATATCGTCAGGGTTTGCCACCCCACTGAGCAGCTCATCTACTGCGATTTTATCGTCTAGGGAATAAGAGACTTTTGATAGAAATTTCATAGATCTCGGAAGATTTTATTAATGCTCTCTTTATAACACTTTTATACAATCTATTTCACTGACTTAGTACATATTTCTATCAAAAGAATTGAGGTGAGACTAACTTGTTACTGTGTTATTCCTTAGAAAGGTTTACAGAAAGTGTGGCTATCTGTTGTGGAAATGTAACCGTTATTGAGGAGTTCTGAGCGTTCGTTCGTAACAGCCAAATTGATGCCCCTTTTTCTTCTAGAGTTCCACTCTCATTATAGTTAATGATAAATTTACCAGTTTTAGATGTTTCGATCGAATACCCTAGGTTATCACCCGAAATTAAAACATTATGTTTATCAATAGTAATTTGGCAAGGTTTAGAAATTATACAGTTTACTGTTTCGTCATTGTCGTATGTCACTGTTCTCCAAGTAAATGCAGCTATTAAAATAACCAACATGACGATAATTTGAACAAGCCTGCCTTTTGTTAGCTTTTGTGCCGCCATTATAATCTTTACTCCTTGTTACAAAGTTCAAAGTTTTTAAATAAAAATCCAATTCCAGACCAAGCGTAAGGTTACTACTCTGTCATTGATTTGTTAATTCAAGTATAGTGTCGCGTTGAAAATGCCACTTTTTTTTAAAATCAGCAAGTGGAAATAAAGCTCTGAATAGGCTGAATTTCCTTTTCTAATTTGGGTGGCATTACGACGTGAGTCGTGTTGGAAGTAAAGTGTAGTAAATAAGAAATTGGAAGCATGCAAATGAGCCAAGAAAAGCAGCTTGAACAAAACTACAACTATACGGTCGTCCGTCAATTTACCCTCGTTACAATTTTGTGGGGTATTGTCGGTATGGGCGTTGGTGTTTTGATTGCCGCTCAATTAGTTTGGCCACAGCTAAACTTTGATACGCCGTGGCTGACGTACAGTCGTTTACGTCCCCTGCATACTAATGCGGTTATTTTTGCGTTCGGTACAAGTGCGCTGTTTGCAACATCATATTATGTTGTGCAACGTACCTGTCAGACGCGTCTCTTTGGTGGCCCTCTCGTAGCCTTTACCTTTTGGGGTTGGCAAGCGATTATCCTGTCCGCTGCAATTACTTTACCGTTAGGTTTAACCTCTGGTAAAGAATACGCAGAACTTGAATGGCCAATCGATATTGCTATTACTCTTGTGTGGGTAGCTTATGCGGTCGTGTTCTTCGGAACCATGATTAAGCGTAAGACATCGCACATTTATGTAGCTAACTGGTTCTTCGGAGCCTTCATCATCACGGTTGCCGTGTTGCACATCGTTAACAGCCTGGCTGTTCCTGTATCTGCGTTTAAATCGTACTCGATTTATTCCGGAGCGATCGATGCAATGGTGCAATGGTGGTACGGACACAATGCGGTAGGCTTCCTATTGACAGCTGGTTTCCTAGGTATGATGTATTACTTCGTTCCTAAACAAGCTGGTCGCCCTGTTTACTCTTACCGTTTGTCGATTGTTCACTTCTGGGCTCTTGTGTCTCTGTATATTTGGGCTGGTCCTCACCACCTACACTACACAGCACTTCCAGACTGGACTCAGTCTCTAGGTATGGTTATGTCTTTGGTTCTGTTTGCTCCATCTTGGGGTGGCATGATCAACGGTATTATGACTCTATCTGGTGCGTGGCATAAGCTACGCTACGACCCTATCCTACGTTTCCTAATCGTTTCTCTATCATTCTACGGCATGTCGACTTTCGAAGGCCCTATGATGGCAATCAAAACGGTTAACGCACTATCTCACTACACGGACTGGACTATCGGTCACGTTCACTCTGGTGCGCTAGGTTGGGTTGCGATGGTTTCTATCGGTTCGGTTTACCACTTAGTTCCTAAACTATTTGGTCAAGAGCGTATGTACTCTGTATCTCTAATCAATGTTCACTTCTGGTTAGCAACGATTGGTACGGTTTTCTACATTGTTGCAATGTGGATTTCTGGTGTGATGCAAGGTCTGATGTGGCGTGCAGTTAACTCTGACGGTACATTAACTTACAGCTTCGTTGAATCTGTAGAAGCATCTTACCCGTTCTACTTTGTACGCTTCTTAGGTGGTTTTATCTTCCTATCTGGTATGTTCCTAATGGCATACAACACGTACAAAACTGTTTCTGCACCTAAAGATAGCCTTAAAGCTATCCCTCAACCGGCTTAAGGAGATTTAGAATGAGCTCAAATTCAAATAATCGCCATGAGTTGGTAGAGAAGAACGTTGGCCTACTGGCGATCTTGATCGTTATTGCTATCAGTTTTGGTGCTTTAGTAGAAATTACCCCTCTTATTTTCCAAAAGCAGACGACTGAACCTGTAGAAAACCTACGCGTTTACTCTGCTCTGGAAATGGAAGGTCGTGATATTTATATCCGCGAAGGTTGTAACGTATGTCACAGCCAAATGATTCGTCCTTTCCGCTCTGAAACTGAACGTTACGGTCACTACTCTGTAGCGGGCGAAAGCGTTTGGGAACACCCATTCCTATGGGGTTCTAAGCGTACTGGTCCAGATCTAGCGCGTGTTGGTGATCGTTACTCTGATGAGTGGCACCGTGTTCACCTTATCGACCCTCGTGAACTTGTTCCTGAATCAAACATGCCTGGTTTCCCATGGCTTGCTGAGAATGTACTTGATGGCAAATTGACTCAACAGAAGCTTGAACTCTTCCGTAATCAATTTGGTGTTCCTTACACAGACGAACAAATTGCTAACGCTAAACAAGATGTTGAAGGAAAAACAGAGATGGATGCAATCATCGCTTACCTTCAATCGCTTGGCCACGCAATGAAATAAGGAATAATTATGGACATTATTACATTTCAAAGTGTTTGGACTGTTACTGTTTTTGCTTGCTTCATCGGCATCGTTTGGTGGGCATACGGCAAGAATCGTAAATCACGTTTCGACGAAGATGCGAACCTAGTGTTTGCAGACGACGAGCCGGCAACAAGTTCTAAAAATCAAGGAGTGACAAAGTAATGAGTACATTCTGGAGTATCTGGGTTAGTGCGATTACGATTGGTACCCTAATTGGTTGTGCTGTCTTGCTTCGTTGGTGTTTTAAAGATCGAACTGGCGTAGAAGAAGGTCATGATATGGGCCATGAATACGATGGTATTCGTGAGCTTAATAACCCACTACCAAAATGGTGGACATACCTTTTCATCAGTACGATTGTGTTTGCAGCGGTTTACCTTGCTCTTTACCCTGGCCTTGGCAATTTTAAAGGTCTACTAGGTTGGACAAGTTCAAACCAAGAAGTTCGTAGTATTGAAGAGTCTCGCTCTTCGATTGCTGCGGCTCAAGCGAACAAGCAGTTAGACGAGTACGCGAAAGAGCTTGATGACGCCAACACCTATTTTGGTGAAGCATTCAAAAAGCTAGCTCACGACGAAAATGGTTTACGTTCTGTCCCTGACATTGCATCAGATGCTGACGCAATTAAAGTGGGCCAACGTTTATTCTTGCAAAACTGTTCTCAGTGTCACGGCTCTGATGCTCGTGGTCAAAAAGGTTTTCCTAACCTAACTGATGACGCATGGCTATATGGTGGTGAACCACAAGCTATCGTGACAACAATCATGCATGGTCGTGTTGGCCAAATGCCAGGCTGGAAAGATGCACTTGGCGAGCAAGGCGTTAAAGAAGTGGTTAGCTACACGCTTAGCCTTTCTGGACGTAGTGTGAATGCTCGTGAAGCTGAAGCTGGTAAAGCACGCTTTGTTGTATGTGCTGCATGTCACGGTACAGATGGTAAGGGTAACCCTGCTGTAGGTGCACCTGACCTGACTGACCGCGACTGGTTGTTTGGCGACTCTCGCGCAGCTGTGACGGAAACAGTAATGTACGGACGCTCTGGCGTGATGCCTGCTTGGAAAGACATTCTAGGCGAGGATAAAGTACAACTGATTTCATCATACGTGTGGAGCTTAAGCAACTCGGATAATAAGTAACATTTCAATAACAGCCTCTTTCTAAGAGGCTGTCTTTCCTTTATTTTATAACCCCTTCTTTTTATTCTTTTTTGAGATCTTTTTTATGGTAAAGCCTTGGTATAAACAGTTTTGGCCGTGGTTCTTAATCGCGTTGCCAGCGACAGTAGTTATTTGGACCATCATGACGGTTATTGTGTTCACACAGAACTCTGTAGACCTAGTGACTGAGGATTACTATAAAAAAGGAAAAGGCATTAATGTCGACATTTCAAAAGTAAATATTGCAAAGGAACTCGGCCTTTCAGCTTCAGTTAACGAGAAAGGTAACTCAGTTATCATTACTCTTGAGAAAGGTAAACTCGATCACTTCCCTGCGATTAACGCAATGTTTGTTCACAGAACACTGCCTGACCGCGATTTTACTCAACTACTGACAGCGGATGCGAAAGGCAACTACACCATGACTTTGGATCACGAAATGCAAGGACCATGGTTTATTGAGCTTTCTCCGCATGATTCTGAATGGTTAGTGCAAGGTCGCATGAACTTCCCTATTGATACTCCTACTCAACTAACGAATTAAAGCTTATGTGTGAATCCTGTTATCACTGCGGTGAAGATGTACCAGCGGAAACGGATTTTAAAGTAGAAATTTTAGGATCGGTTCGTCCTATGTGTTGTCCGGGTTGCGAAACCGTAGCCCAGACAATCATAGATAGCGGTTTGGTCTCTTATTACCAATACCGTACTGCTCCGGCTGAAAAAGCCGATCTGGTGCCAGAGCAACTTCTGGCTCTCAGTCACTATGACAATGAAGATGTTCAATTGGAGTTCGTCCGTAACTCCGAAAACGTCTCTGAGGTGACATTGTCACTAGATGGTGTCTCTTGTGCGGCTTGTGCTTGGCTTATTGAGAAGCAAGTTTCTTCAAAGCTTGGCGTTGTGAGTATTCGTGTTAATACCACGACCAACCGCGCTTTGCTTAGTTGGGACAACACTCAGGCTAAACTAAGCGAGTTGCTATCCGCGATTCATAGGTTGGGCTACAAAGCTGCACCATTCGAGGCTGACCAACAAGAAGCCGCTTATCATCGTTCGATGAAAAACTACCTTTATCGTCTTGGTGTCGCGGGTTTAGCGACTATGCAAGTTATGATGCTAGCGGTGGCGCTTTATCTCGAAGTTTTTGGCAGCCTTGAGCCGGAATTCAAAAGCTACTTTCGTTGGGTGAGTTTGATCTTCGCAACGCCTGTACTGCTCTACTCAGCATTACCGTTCTATATTAACGCTTGGCGTAGTATTAAAGGCCGAACCTTGGGCATGGATGTTCCTGTGTCGATCGCTCTATTGTTTGCCTATGTTGCGAGTTTAGTGGCAACGGTGACAGAGCAAGGCGAAGTGTTCTTTGAATCTATCTCGATGTTCACCTTCTTCCTATTACTGGGGCGTTTCCTTGAGATGCGCGCGCGTCGTAAAGCGGCAGCAGCTAGTGGTAACCTGCTTAAGCTAGTTCCAGCTATGGCGACAACATTAGACGGTGAACAAGTTCCAGTTAAAACATTGAAAGTCGGCGACCAGATTCGCGTTCTTCCTGGTGAGCATATTCCTGCGGATGGCAAAGTATTATCTGGCAGAATTCACATTGATGAATCCATGCTGACTGGTGAGTCAATTCATGTGGTTAAGAACGAAGACGATACCGTCTTTGCTGGTACATTGAATGGTGATGAATCGTTTGAATTGGAAGTGATGACGTCTAAAGCGGATTCCGTGATTTCCAATATCGTTCGCCTTCAGGATGAAGCGCAACTGTCTAAGCCTCGCATCGCAGAGATTGCCGATGTGGTTGCTCGATACTTTGTTGCTGTGATTCTGGTTATCTCGTTCGGCACTTGGTTTTACTGGCACCAAACACGTCCAGAAGATGCTTTCTGGATTATGCTCTCGGTACTTGTTGCGACATGTCCTTGTGCTCTATCGCTTGCAACACCGACAGCCATCACCTGCTCAACTTCTCGTATGGGTAATTTCGGTATCTTGCTGCGCAAAGGCCATGTGTTTGAAACTTTGTGCAAAGTGAATCACTTGATCATAGATAAAACAGGCACGTTGACCGAGGGTGATATTCGTATCAGCCAAGTTGAAACCTTCGCAGAACTTGATAAAGACACCTGTTTGAAAGTAGCGGCGAGCCTAGAGCAACATGCTAACCACCCTATCGCGAAAGCGTTCAAGACTCATCTTTCTGATGATATCGAAGTAGAGTCTGTCAATAACGTAATTGGCTCTGGTATCACTGGTGAGTGGAATGGACAAGAAGTCGCTATCGGCAGCAGTGAATTCATTCTTGGTGATGCACAAACATCGGAAAGCAATGGTATTTACTTGTCGATGTCTGGTCGACATACCGCAACATTCACTTATGAAGACCCGATTCGTAAAGAAAGTATTGAGTTCATTAAGCAATTCAAAGAAGCGGGAATCAAAACCACGCTGCTGACTGGCGATTCTTTGATTAACGCGAAACCTGTTGCTGAAGAGATCGGCATTACTGACATTGTTGCTAACGCGAAGCCGGAAGATAAACTGGCTTATTTAAACTCTAGAGACGCTAGTGACATCACCATGATGGTTGGTGACGGTATTAACGATGCGCCTATTCTGGCGGGTGCTCACCTTTCTGTCGCAATGGGCGGCGGTACCGACGTGGCGAAAGCCTCAGCGGATATGGTGTTATTGGGTGACAAACTCGATAGATTACTTAAATCACGAACATTAGCGCTTAAAACGCGTAAGATAATCCGTGAAAACTTAGCGTGGTCGTTGGGGTATAACTTAGTTATTCTTCCATTGGCTGTTGCTGGTTTGGTTGCTCCATACATTGCCGTTGTTGGCATGTCTGCTAGCTCTATTATTGTTGTGTCTAACTCGTTAAGGCTTTTAAAAGAGCAAGGTAAATAATGGAAAGTTTATACATACTTATTCCAATTGCGATCGTACTTGTGTGCATCGCTGTCGGTATATTTCTGTGGGCAGTTAAGAGTGAGCAGTTTGAAGACCTTGAGCGTCAAGGCCACAACATTCTGTTTGATGAAGACACTAATGCTCTTCACCATTCTGATAGTAAACCTGTTAAGAACGAGAAAGCTAACGTAGAAAGCCAAACTAACTTAGACAAAAAGAACGATGACGCCTGATTGGATCGGAGCCTTTGTTGTTGGGTTGATCGGCGCAGGTCACTGCATGGGAATGTGTGGTGGCATTGCGTCGCTTCTTTCAATTGGAAACAGTAAACCTTCCCCTGTCATTCCCCTGCTTTATAACCTAGGACGCTTGCTAAGCTATGCCGTGATTGGCGGTGTGATTGGCGGTGCAATTTCTTCTATAGGTCAGCTAAGCGATTTTAACGCTCTGCTAGGTTGGCTGCGATTATTTGCTGCTGGCTTTATGATCGTCTTAGGTTTGTATATTGGCAAATGGTGGTTCGGCTTGTTGTTTTTTGAAAAAGTCGGACAAAAACTATGGCGCTATATCTCTCCTGTCGGTAAATCATTTCTACCATTGAAGCATCCTAGTCACGCTCTACCATTTGGTTTCATTTGGGGGTGGTTACCATGTGGCCTTGTTTATTCTATGCTTACATGGGCGGCCGTATCAGGAAGTTGGTATAACGGAGCGGGTATCATGCTTGCTTTCGGTTTAGGAACCCTCCCTGCGATGCTCACGGTTGGAATGGGGGCAAATTTCCTCAAAAAACTGCAACAAGCTGACTTATTTCGTCAGTTTGGTGCAATTTTAATCCTCATTTACGGCTTCTATACCGGTTATATGGCGCTACAGCTTATTATTTATACCGTATAGCGGCGTCTTTAATCCGGTTTTTTTACTACCCTTTAGGATTAAGGAATGCTAAAATATTGACGTATATCAAATAGTGAAAGATTGTTATGATTTCTGAAAAGCCTGTGACGAAACGTGTTCAGTCTGGTGGCTGTGCGATCCATTGCCAGGATTGTAGTATTAGCCAGCTCTGTATTCCGTTTACTTTGAATGAATCTGAACTCGATCAACTTGATCAGATCATTGAGAGAAAAAAGCCTATTCAAAAAGGCCAAGAGTTATTTAAAGCCGGTGACGAGCTTAAATCTCTATACGCTATTCGCTCTGGAACGATCAAGAGCTACACGATTACCGAGCAAGGTGATGAGCAGATTACTGCATTCCACCTAGCGGGCGATCTTGTTGGCTTCGATGCGATTACTGGTGACATGCACCCTAGTTTCGCACAAGCGTTAGAAACTTCTATGGTCTGTGAAATTCCATACGAAATTCTAGACGACCTATCAGGCAAAATGCCTAAATTGCGTCAGCAAATTATGCGTCTGATGAGTAATGAGATTAAAGGTGACCAAGAAATGATTCTGCTTCTTTCTAAGAAGAACGCGGAAGAGCGTCTTGCTGCATTCCTTTACAACCTTTCTACTCGTTTCTCTCAACGTGGCTTCAGCCCACGTGAGTTCCGCCTAACGATGACTCGTGGCGATATTGGTAACTACCTTGGTTTGACTGTTGAAACAATTAGCCGTCTTTTAGGTCGCTTCCAAAAAGCAGACATCTTGAGCGTTAAAGGCAAATATATCACTATCGAAGATCACGATGCGTTGATGGAACTTGCTGGCGTTTCAAAAGAATAGTCTAGATATCAATGATGTAGTTCAATAATGAGCTACATCATGTTTCTCTCTTAAAACCTCTTATATTTCTCTTATTCTCTCCATAACTACGCTACATTATTTATATGTTCGGTCTGAAAAGTAGGCTTAGTTATGAGTATCTATAACAAAATTTTAGTTGTCGCAGACATTAATCACGATGAGCAACCTGCTCTAGTTCGTGCTATCCAACTTGCCAAGAAAAGCACATCAACAAGCCACATCACTTTCTTTTTATCGATCTACGATTTCTCGTATGACATGACATCTATGCTCTCTGTCGATGAAAGAGACGCAATGCGTAAAGGCGTAATTCATCAACGTGAAATTTGGATGAATAAAGTGGCGGCTCCTTACCTTGATGATTCTATTGAATTTAACGTGCAAGTGGTTTGGCATAACCGCCCGTATGAAGCGATCATTGCAGAGGTTTACAGTGGCGAGCATGACATCCTAATCAAAGGTACGCGTAAGCACGATACCTTAGAATCTGTCATCTTTACTCCTACCGACTGGCACTTATTGAGAAAATGCCCTAGCCCAGTGCTATTGGTTAAAAATGATTTCTGGCCAGAACACGCGAAGATTTACGCTTCAGTCCATGTTGGCTCTGAAACCGAAGCTCACTTAGAGCTCAATGATACGATGGTCGACAGGTTACTTGAAATCACAGGTCGTTTAGATGCTGAGCCGCTATTGGTAAACGCCTACCCGGTGACACCTGCTAATATCACAATCGAGCTGCCAGAGTTTGACCCAACCTCTTATACTGACGCGGTTCGTGGCCATCACTTAACAGCGATGAAAGCGTTGCGCCAGAAGCACGGTATGAGTGAAGAGCAAACTGTTGTTGAGCAAGGCTTGCCAGAAGATGTTATTCCTTGTGTCGCGTCTGAAAACAACGCTGCTATGGTGATTCTTGGTACCACCGGCCGTACTGGATTGTCTGCCGTCTTTATTGGTAATACTGCGGAACATGTCATCGACAAGATTAACTGTGACGTACTTGCTCTTAAACCGTCGGGTTACGTCAGTCCACTTGATCCCAATTTGTCTATAGGTTAATGCCTTATAGCTGATTTAAAATCATAAAAAAACGCCTCAAGCATTGCTTGAGGCGTTTTTGTTTGTCTGTCTGTTGTAGGCGCATCTATTGCTCTACAACGATTATTCTTATTATACGTTAGTCACGTCGATGAACATTGACTCATCGATATTTGATGAGGAAATTTCAGCTTCTTCGAATTCGTAGGCCTTGCGATCTTCACTACGGTCTAGTGGAAGGTTTACGAAATCAAACAGTTCTCGGTCAGCCAGTTGGCTTGGACTTACGTTCTGAATTGACTTGAAGATCTTCTCAACACGACCTGGCGTTTTCTTATCCCAATCAATCAACATTGCTTTAATGTTCTGGCGCTGTAGGTTCTCTTGAGAGCCACACAGGTTACAAGGAATGATTGGGAAATCTAGGTGCTCTGCGTATTGGATTAAGTCCGTTTCACGACAATAAGTCAGTGGACGAATAACAACGTTACGGCCATCATCAGAACGCAATTTTGGCGGCATTGCTTTCAAGCGTGCACCGTGGAACATGTTCAGGAACATCGTCTCAACAATATCGTCTAGGTGGTGGCCAAGAGCAATCTTAGTCGCCCCAATTTTCTCTGCAAACGAGTACAAAGTACCACGACGAAGACGAGAACATAGACCACAAGTTGTTTTACCCTCTGGCACTTTCTCTTTAACTACGGAGTACGTATCTTTATCTACGATGTAGTAAGGAATGTTCAGAGTTTCGAAGTATTCAGGAAGAATGTGCTCAGGAAAGCCAGGTTGTTTTTGGTCTAGGTTTACGGCAACAACATCGAATTTGATAGGTGCAGCTTCACGTAAACGTAGCAAAATATCTAGCATCGCAAATGAATCTTTACCGCCACTAATGCATGCCATTACTACGTCATTCTCTTCGATCATGTTGTAGTCAACGATGGCATTTCCAACATTTCGTCTCAGGCGTTTCTGAAGCTTGTTGAATTCAAGTGTTTCTTTTTTATTTTCGTTTTGGTTCATTGCGACTCTCACACCGTCGTATTACCGACTGTAGATTGCTAGTGGGACTGTTTTAGGGCGTGGATTATACGGATTTTTATTTGATGTTGAAATAGTAACGGCAGGATTAACAAGCTGAGTATTGGAAAGATTCCGCTTCTTTTGTGCTTTAAGCTCTCTAAACGGTTAGATAAACGCGTCTTAACAAATTCGAGGTTTGCATAGTAGACAAAGAAAAGCAGCCTTCTCTAAAAGATCAGGCTGCTTAAGAACTACTTCCTCAAAGCGTAGGGAGTGCTTCTAGCTAGACTTATTGCGCGGGAATGTACGGTAATACGCGAACCGTTGGCTCTGGTAAAGTGATGCTGTCACTTCCATTCAGCTCTTCTAAGGTGAATTTAGCACGCCCTTCTTTAATTGGGATCTGTTTACCGTTAGATAGAGCAATGTTGCCTTCAAGCTTGTCATTGAACTCCAACGTTAACCCTTGGATATCAGGTGTGAACCAGCTAGAGAACATGCCGCTGACGTCTTCTAGCATCGCTTGCATCTGCGGTAACAGGCTTTCTAGCTGTGCAACTTCAACAGTTTCAGCTAAAGGTTCCTGTGTCATGACAACGAGCGAATACGCGCACTCTTGTTCTTGGGTTTGTACAAAGATAAGAGGATTTGCTGAGCGCAGGTTTTGATCTACAGGTAGAAGCAGCTCATTCGCAGGAGACACTTTTAGCTCTTCGTAGTGCTCTTCTTTCTCCATCCAAGCTTTGCTGATGTGACAGGTTTTCTGTGCTTGTTGGTCAACAAAGAACACCGCAACTTTGACATCATCGTGCCCTTCTTTGGTGTTGTTTTTCAGCTGAGTATAGAGTTTAGAATACGTGAACATGTATTCTTGCGCCGAAGCTGGAAGAGAAACCCCAAAACTTAAAATGGCTAATAAAGCGAGTGCTGTCTTTTTCATTATTATAATCTTGTTGAAGTTGAGCGTTTATAAATAGAAAGAGCAGCCAATGAGCTGCTCTTTTGCGATATTGCTTGGTGTCAAATTGACTAAAGAAGTCAATCAAACGGATATCCAAATGAGTTACTTTTCCCAGTATACCTTGTTGTGACGGATCATAGCTTGTAAATCAGTCACATAGTCTGAACCTCGCTCAGAATATTTTAACAAGCCATTGGTCAATTCGGTCGCCGTTTCTTTGGTTAACAGATCATTACCATTCGCTGCCAGTTGCGCACGAATGGCTCTTAAATCTGCATAGGCACGGTTACGATTAAGGTTCATGAAGTAACGGTGTACGGATTCTTGGCTTGAAGAAAATGTTGCTACTTCATGCGAGCTGCCTTCGTTACGTTGTAGCGGAACAAGGCCACAACCTTTGCTGTAACACCAATGTCCGAAATAGTTGTTTGCTTTGGTGGCGAAACGTGATGTCCCCCAAGCTGATTCATTAGCAGCCTGTGTCAGTACCAGCGCCTCTGGCAGTACGTTGACTCGGTTAAGCAATTCCGCCAACCATGTCTGTTCTATACCTGTGCTAGGTACCGGTAAGCTGTACAACTTCCCTAACCTTTTCGCATAAGAAATGTCTTCAGAATCAATATTACTTAAACCAGATTCAGAGAGCTTAGTTAAAAACGCACGTTCTTTGGTGATACGTTTGTTTTCAATCTTGATGCTTGGTCGTAGGAACGAGAAAAACGCGTCTTTTTTCTCGTTTACACCCTTAATAGCCGCAAAATTTGGTGCGCTTGAAGCAACAGTCAAGTCATCAAATTGGTCTGCTGAAGTAGAGCTCTGTTCTGTCGTACGTCGGCGTTCTTCTTCTTGGTAAAGGTATGGGCCAATCAGTGAGATAGAACCCACGATTGCTAGTGTTGTTACCTTGAGCGCAAGAGATTTACTCGCGCTGCCTTTGTCGTTATTACGCATCGAAGACCTGCGGGTTTTTGTTCTTGTTACCATGGCTACTGTTGTTGCCGTTATTGTTACCGCCATCGCTATCGTCATCGCTCATTGGGCGGTCTGATGCAATTATCTTCAGCTTGATGCCAAACATTTCACGGTAAACGATACCTTTCACGTGGAAGAAGAATGGAAGAACGAAGATCAAGCCAATGCCGTACATCATCGCAGCAACGATGAACATCAGCATAACCATTAGGTATATAGACGCGACTACGAAGATCTTCTTATTTACTGCTCTTAGAGAAAGTAACAGCGATTGCATCGGTGGCACTTTTTTATCACAAATCAGCAGAATTGAGTTGCTGAACGCAAGTGAGAAGTAGATAGACAGAAATGGCAGAATCATACCAGCGATGCCTTGAAGCATTAGGCTGAACAAAGTCACTAGAATAACGGGGATCGTAAACTGTAAACCTTTGCCTATGTGGCGCACTTTAGTTTGAAGACCTGCAGCATGGCTCATTGCCATTAAACAGATGCCGGCATAGATAGGTGCACTGACGACTTCATAGCTAAAATTCGCAATGAAAATCGATTCAACGATCTGGGGGGTAAAGGCCTCAGGGTCGATTACCGCATCTAAGATCACTGCTGGGTCACCAAGTTGCAGTTTTAGTGCGATATAAAAGATAGCCAATTGTACGAACATCAGCGCAACAATCGCAGGGGAAAACGAAAGAAAGTGACTTATCGTATGTTTCCAAGCCTCTTGGAATACAGCCGTTGCTTTGAGCTCATAATCGCCGGAAAGTGCACGGTCGATACTACCGCCCAAATTAAAATCTTTTTCGATGTCGTTGTTCATATTGATACCTAGGTGCGCCAACTAAACGAAGGCACCTAACTTATTGATAAAAAATTACCTTCATTATACCCATATGTCGGATGCAAACTAAAATATGAATCTGTAACAAGGCTTGCTTTTACGTCTTAATGGTTAATAATTAGACACTTGTTAGGGTGTGAACCCAACAAATAACAGTATGGTAAAGGATGTTTACTTTTACCTGCGAATTTTTTTGTCTTCGAAAGATAAAAAATGCTTTGAATTCACGTTTTGGGTGATTATGATGCGCGCCTTAGAGGTGTATAGCAACAGGTCTCAAATAGAACCAAGGTGGAGAAAAACAGACGTTGAACGCTAAAAAATCAGTAGGGAAGCCAGTAGTACAGCTAACTGGCATCAGTAAAAGTTTCGATGGTAAGGAAGTCATCGGCAATCTGGATTTAAACGTAAATCATGGTGAGTTTCTCACGATTTTAGGCCCATCAGGTTGTGGTAAAACAACCGTGCTAAGAATGATTGCGGGTTTTGAAACGGCGGATAGTGGTGAAATACTATTAGCTGGACAGAACGTAACCCAAGTTCCTGCTGAACAAAGGCATGTAAACACTGTTTTCCAAAGCTATGCCCTATTCCCGCATATGACCGTTTTCGATAATGTGGCATTTGGCTTACGCATGCAGAAAGTTCCAAGCAGCGAGATTGAACCTCGTGTAATGGATGCTTTGAAAATGGTGCGCTTAGAGCAAATGGCACAACGAAAGCCACACCAGCTATCTGGCGGCCAACAGCAACGTATCGCAATCGCTCGTGCTGTCGTTAATAAGCCTAAAGTTCTCTTGTTGGATGAATCTCTATCTGCTCTTGATTACAAACTACGTAAACAGATGCAAATCGAGCTGAAACAACTGCAACGCCAACTTGGTATCACGTTCATTTTTGTAACGCATGACCAAGAAGAAGCACTCTCTATGTCCGACCGCATTATTGTTATGCGTGATGGCGTGATTGAACAAGACGGAACACCAAGAGAGATCTACGAAGAGCCTAAGAACCTATTCGTAGCGCGTTTCATTGGTGAAATTAACGTATTCGAAGCGACAGCTAAATCTCGTCAAGATGAAAAGCGCATTGTTGCGACAATCGAAGGTGAAGAGTCCATTATCTATCACGATAAAGACGTAACACCGGGTCAAAAACTGCAAGTATTGCTTCGCCCTGAAGATCTTCGTATCGAAGAAATCAAAGAATCTGAGCAACGCGGTATTGTTGGTCACATTGTCGAGCGAACCTATAAAGGCATGACATTAGATTCAGTCGTAGAACTTGAGTCGGGTATGCGTGTCATGGTTAGCGAATTCTTCAACGAAGATGACCCTGATGTTGATCACTCACTGGGCCAAAAAGTTGCAGTAACTTGGGTTGAGAGCTGGGAAGTGGTGTTAGAAGATGAGCAAGAAGTATAATTTACAAAACGCGATTGTCGCTTTAATCACAGGTTGGTTAGTGCTGTTCGTGATGATTCCAAACATCATGATCATCGGCACTAGCTTTCTAACTCGTGATGAAGCGAACTTGATCGAGATGACATTCACTCTCGATAACTACCTGCGTTTGGCTGACCCGCTGTATTTTAAAGTGCTGATGCACTCTTTCTATATGGCGATTGTCGCAACCCTACTTTGTTTAATTATTGGCTACCCATTTGCCTATATCGTGGCAAAAATGCCTACGAAATGGCGCCCAATCATGTTGTTCTTAGTGATTGTGCCATTCTGGACCAACTCTTTGATTCGTACTTACGGATTAAAAGTGGTTCTGGGTACTCAAGGTGTGTTGAACAAAGGCTTGTTGGCGTTAGACATTATTGATAAACCACTTCGTATTATGTATTCAGAAACGGCAGTAATGATCGGGTTAGTGTATATCCTATTGCCTTTCATGATTTTGCCGTTGTACTCAGCGATTGAAAAGCTAGACGATACTTATTTAGAAGCGGCTAAAGACTTAGGTGCGAACAAACTTCAAACGCTATTGAAGGTTGTTTTACCCCTAACGATGCCAGGCATTATCGGTGGTTGTTTACTTGTATTGCTCCCTGCGCTTGGAATGTTCTACATTTCAGACTTGTTGGGCGGTGCTAAGAACCTGTTGATCGGTAACGTCATTAAGAGCCAAGTGCTTAATGCCCGTGATTGGCCGTTTGGCGCCGCAACCAGTATTGCACTGACTACCGCTATGGCCGTGATGCTTTATGCCTACTACCGTGCAGGCAAGTTATTGAATAAGAAAGTGGAGCTAGACTAATGGGTCGCACAGTTAAGTTCAGCTTTATGGCGCTGGTATACGCTTTTCTATACCTACCTATTATCGTATTGATTGCAAACTCATTTAATGCCAATAAATTCGGCATGAAATGGGGTGGCTTTACCACTAAGTGGTATGACGCGCTGATTAACAACGATAGCCTAATGCAGGCTGCGTGGCACTCGATCAACGTCGCGGTGTTCTCGGCAACTGCTGCAACGATTGTTGGCAGCCTGACAGCAGTAGCCCTATTCCGTTACCAATTTAAAGGTAAAGGCATAGTCAATGGCATGTTGTTCATCGTGATGATGTCTCCAGATATCGTAATGGCGATTTCGCTTCTTGCGCTATTCTTAGTTATGGGTGTACAACTTGGGTTCTTTACCTTACTTGCGGCGCACATTACTTTCTGTCTGCCGTTCGTTGTTGTTACGGTTTACAGTCGCTTGAATGGCTTTGATGTGAAGATGCTAGAAGCCGCAAAAGACTTAGGTGCAAGTGAGTGGACGATTCTAAAACAGATCATCCTTCCTCTTGCTAAGCCAGCGGTTGCTGCGGGTTGGTTATTGAGCTTCACTCTGTCTTTGGACGATGTGATCATCAGCTCTTTCGTAACAGGCCCAACCTATGAAATATTGCCACTGAAGATTTACTCGATGGTTAAAGTCGGTATATCTCCAGAGGTCAACGCCCTAGCAACAGTGATGTTAGTGGTGTCGTTAGTACTGGTGATTATTTCCCAGTTGTTAGCGAGAGAGAAAATCAAGTAAGTCTCCTACTCTTTACTGAGACTGACTTGATAAGAAGTTAAAATACTTCAAGTTTAACAAAAGTGTTATTCATAAACAGAATGGTAAATTGCCATTCTGTTTTTCTATCTACTGCCTTCGGGCAACGTTTAGTTTGGAGCTAACGTCAATGAAAAAATGGGCTACTCTATTAGCTGGTAGTGCATGTGCGCTTTCAATGTTATCTGCACCATCATTTGCAAAAGATAACAAAGAATTGGTATTCATGAACTGGGGACCTTACATCAACAGTGAGATCTTAGAACAGTTCACTGATGAAACTGGCATCAAAGTGATTTACTCAACTTACGAGTCTAATGAAACTTTGTACGCAAAATTAAAAACGCACAATAAAGGTTACGACCTTGTAGTTCCATCGACCTACTTCGTGTCTAAAATGCGCGACGAAGGCATGCTTCAAAAAATTGACAAAACCAAGCTAAACAATTTTGCGAATCTAGATACGAACTACCTAGATAAGCCATATGATCCGAACAACGACTACTCGATTCCACATGTTGTTGCTATTACGGGCCTTGCTGTAAACACAGACATGTACGATCCAGAAGATTTTCAAAGCTGGGCTGACCTATGGAAGCCTGAGCTCGAAGGTCAGCTGATGATGATGGACGACACGCGTGAAGTGTTCCACATCGCACTGCGTAAGTTAGGTTACTCAGGTAACACGACTAACGAGAAAGAAATCGACGAAGCCTACGCTGAACTGCGTAAGTTGATGCCAAACGTTCTTGTGTTTAACTCAGATAACCCAGGCGCGCCATACATGTCTGGCGAAGTCGGCCTTGGCATGCTTTGGAACGGTTCTGCCGCTGCAGCGCAAAATGAAGGGCTACCGATTAAACTGGTTTTTCCTAAAGAAGGCGGCATTGGTTGGGTTGATAACTTTGCTATCAGTTCTGGCGCAATCAACGTAGAAGCGGCTCATAAGATGATCGACTTCCTACTTCGCCCAGAAATCGCAGAGCAAATCTCTCGTGACACAGGTTACCTAACGGCAGTTAAAGCGTCTAATGAGAAGTTCAAAGACAGCCCAGCTCTGTTCCCGTCGCAAGAAGATCTTGACCGTGTTGAATGGCAAGCCGCGGTGGGCGATAAGACAGTGAAGTACGAAGATTACTTCATGAAGCTTAAAGCGGGTCAGTAACGGAGTTCGTTATCTCATTGCTCCGGTCAACAGACGCTGATAAGTAACTGGTTTACTTAACAACCTGAGTTAGGTAATCAACACGTTAAAAATAAGAATATCAATGAATAGGCAGCTTAGGCTGCCTATTTTGTTATATCACTGCTATAATCTAGCGCGATTTTTAGAAATCCATTTACTTTGGGTTCACTACCCAGCTCCAAATCAAACAAATGAACGGAACAGTAATGAAAAAAACACTGTATACCGGCGCATTGTGTGCTGCTACTTTACTTTCTACACCCTCTTTCGCAGCTGACCAAGAACTGTATTTTTACAACTGGTCTGAATATATTCCAAATGAAGTACTAGAAGACTTCACCGAAGAGACTGGCATTAAAGTCTATTACTCAACTTATGAGTCTAACGAAAGCATGTACGCTAAGTTAAAAACTCAAGGTACGGGTTACGACTTGGTCGTTCCTTCTACTTACTTCGTTTCTAAGATGCGTAAAGAAGGCATGCTTCAAGAGCTTGATAAAACTAAGCTAAGCCACTTTGCAGATTTGGATCCAAATTACTTAGATAAGCCATTTGACCCAAATAACAACTACTCGATCCCATACATCTGGGGCGCAACGGGTATTGGTATCAACTCAGATATGCTAGACAAGTCTTCAGTTAAAAACTGGGGCGATCTGTGGGATACACAGTGGGAAGGTCAACTGATGATGATGGATGACTCTCGTGAAGTTTTCCATGTCGCACTGTCTAAACTGGGTTACTCTCCAAACACGACTAATCCTGAAGAAATCAAAGAAGCGTACGAAGAACTTCGTAAGCTAATGCCAAACGTATTGGTATTTAACTCAGATTTCCCAGCAAACCCTTACCTAGCGGGTGAAGTGTCTCTTGGTATGCTTTGGAATGGCTCTGCTTACATGGCACGCCAAGAAGGCGCAACGATTGACATCATCTGGCCAGAGAAAGGCGCTATCTTCTGGATGGATAGCCTAGCGATTCCAGCAGGTGCTAAGAACACTGAAGCGGCACATAAGATGATCGACTTCCTTCTTCGCCCTGAAAACGCAGCGAAAATTGCTCTAGAGATCGGTTACCCAACACCAGTTAAAACAGCTTACCCTCTTCTTCCGAAAGAATTTTCTGAAGATAAGAACGTTTTCCCGCCACAATCAGTGATGGATAATGGTGTTTGGCAAGACGAAGTTGGCGAAGCGAGCGTTATTTATGACGAGTACTTTCAAAAACTTAAAGTAGACAACTAATTTGTTAGCAAAAGTTTAATTGTTGCTAGTAAGTTAAATAAAGCGGCGTAAGCCGCTTTATTTTTATTCAAAATTTATATAGGATTAAGCAAACAATACGAAGTGCGATTACATATGCAAGCAAACCCTATCCTGTTAGTTGTGACTTTTATGCTGTTAGCGTCACTGTTGATGCTTGGCCTGAGTTCATTTATTCATATTGATTCAAATTATGATTTGTTTTTCGAAACAAATACCCTCGTGATCACTATGTACATCTATTATGTTGCGCGTCACGCCATTCGTCCCCACAAAGCTCTTCGCTACGGCGCTCTATTACTCATTTTTAACCTGTTTTATGACGTATCAACCGAGCTTAAACATCTTGATGAGTGGGCTGACCAAAATGAACTAATAGATACCTTCTTGGAAGACGGGTTGCTACAAATAGCATTTTTATTGATTGCTTACGGTATTACTGAATTAACTGGCAAGATCAAAGACCAAGGTAAACGCGACGAGCTTACTGGTTTGTATAATCGCAAGAAGTTTGACGCGATCAAACTTGCAGAGTTTGAGCTCATTTACTTCGACTTAGATGGACTAAAAGAGACAAATGACCTTAAAGGCCACAAAGTTGGAGATTTAATGATTGTTCGTTTCTCTCAGGCTCTGAGGCAAACTGCTTTGGAAGATGAAATGGTGTTTAGAGTGGGTGGTGATGAGTTTGTTGCAACGGCTCAACTCGGTCGTGGTGGTGAGTTTGTCAGCCAAGTCAATAACTTACTGCATGGTGAGAACATCAGTTTTTCTTACGGTATCGAAGTGACCAACCGAGATAATTTTAAACAGGCATTGGTTGAATCCGATAAGGCGATGTACGAAATGAAAAAAGCTCAACGACCTGTTCAAAACTCTTGGTGCACGTCTTGTCCTAATCTAGAAACAAATTACCTGAATATAGAGACAACAAGGCAAACTGATGACTAGAGCCTCATCTGAATAAATGTCAGTTTGCCACTGATAAATGATAAATGATAAATGTTGCTGATAACGAGCTCTCAAGTTCCAACCTTAAGCGGGTCAATCAATTTATTGGCACAATGGTCAGGCCGTTAGAGACCCCTTCTCTGACAGCAGTAGCTCACCGACTAGCTTAGGTACCTCGATACTCGCCTTACCGTAACGTTTCTCTTCAAATTCACTCTCTACCGCACTGGGTTCGAGGTTTATCTCGATCGTATGTGCTCCATGCATTTTCGCATCATGCACAAACCCTGCAGCAGGATAAACCACGCCTGATGTCCCGATAGAGATGAACAAATCAGCTTCTTCTAACGCTGAATAAATGTCGCCCATCCTCAATGGCATTTCGCCAAACCACACAATATGAGGGCGCATTTGAGCTGGTATCTGGCAACAATGGCACAATTCACCAGTATGAATGTCGTCTTTGTGCTCTAGAACTTGGTTTGACTCACTACAACGTGCCTTAAGAAGCTCACCGTGCATGTGGATAATGTTGTTGCTACCGCCTCTCTCGTGCAGATTGTCGATGTTTTGAGTGATGATGGTTACTTTGCCATCGAGCTTATCTTCAAGCTCTCCTAGCGCCTTGTGGGCTGAATTTGGAAAGATACTTTCACTCTGTAATCCATGACGACGCTTGTTGTAAAACGCTTGTACAAGGTCAGGATCTTTTGCAAAACCTTCAGGTGTCGCAACATCCTCGATTTTATGGTTTTCCCATAATCCGTCTTGTGCTCGGAATGTTTGTATCCCCGACTCCGCAGAGATACCGGCGCCAGTAAGAATTACGATATTTCGATATGGGAAATGCATATAACGTCCTTTTCAATATGTCACTTGGTAACAGCTTAGCACTGTTCAAATTCCAACAATAGTTTTAGGGATTAGACCATAGTCTTAGCCAACTGAATTCATTGGCTATTTGTGACATAACTCGCTTGATCTCTGCTATTCAGAAATGAAATAGGCACAAAAAAAGCGGCCGAAGCCGCTTGATGTTTATCTATTGAACCGTGATCAGTCTTCGTTGATTGATGAGATCTTATGGATAGAAAGATCCGCGCCATTAAACTCATCTTCTTCACTTAACCTTAGGCCAGTTACTTTGCTCAACACACCGTAGACAACCAATGCACCGATTAAAGCTACCGTAATGCCCGCTAGTGTACCTACCATCTGAGCAGTAAAGCTTACGCCCCCTAGCCCCCAGAATGCTTGCTGACCGAAGATACCCGCTGTAATGCCACCCCATGCACCACATACACCGTGCAGAGGCCACACACCTAGCACATCATCTATCTGTGTTTTGTTTTGCATGTAAGTAAACAAGTAAACGAACAATGCGCCAGCTACGCCGCCTGTTACCAGTGCGCCGAGTGGGTGCATTAAATCTGAGCCTGCGCAAATAGCGACGAGACCAGCTAAAGGACCATTGTGGATGAAGCCTGGGTCATTTTTACCTGCAATCAGAGCCGCAAGAATACCGCCAACCATTGCCATGAGTGAGTTCATTGCCACGAGACCGCTGATACCATTGATAGCTTGAGCTGACATCACGTTAAAGCCAAACCAACCCACAGATAAGATCCAAGAACCTAGTGCTAAGAATGGGATGTTTGATGGTGCGAAGTTAGTGTGTTTGCCGGCGCGGACACGGCCTTTGCGCATGCCAAGGAAGTAAACCGCGACCAATGCAATCCAGCCGCCAACACCATGAACAACAACAGAGCCCGCGAAGTCATGGAAGCCATAACCGAATTGCGCCTCAAGCCAATCTTGGAAACCAAAATTACCGTTCCAGATGATGCCTTCAAAGAATGGATAAACAAAGCCTACGGTGAACAGTGTTGCGATGAGTATTGGATAGAAACGTGCACGTTCTGCAATACCACCGGATACAATCGCAGGGATTGCTGCGGCAAAGGTCATTAGGAAGAAAAACTTAACTAGCTCGTATCCATTCCCTTGCGATAGCGTTTCTGCGTCGGCAAAAAAGTGCGCGCCGTAAGCGACCCAATAACCGATAAAGAAGTAAGCAATGGCGGAGACTCCAAAGTCCGAGAGGATCTTAACCAACGCATTAACTTGGTTCTTCTTTCTAACTGTACCTACTTCCAAAAATGCAAAGCCTGCGTGCATTAAGAAGACCATGATGGCGCCTAATAATAAAAACAGAGTATCCGAACTCTGCGTCAAGCTCTGTACTGCGCTATGAACTTGGTTAACCGTTTGACTCATTAAAGCTCTCTCCCTTAGCTTTGTCTCAATTGCACTAGAACCGTGCGAATTGATGTCGTAATTAATTAAAGACTCAACAGTAAACGCAAGATGCGTTCCAACTTGGTTACGCAAAAAACGTGCAACAGAGTTTGGTTTTAAGTTATTGATTCTTTGTGGTTAATTTCTTAGGTGCACTTTATTGGTTCTCAGAGAGAGAAAACATTCGATAACTGATTGCACCAATTGTGGGAATTGCACCATATTGATGCGGTCAATATAAGGCATTAGATCAGTTACCTAGCGCCCAAACGACAAAAAGCCCAGTGAAATGAATCACAGGGCTTTTAAGGTCTTTCGCTGATTACAGTTAACTCATCGCAAAGGAGCTATTATCGAGTTTGTTAACCCGAACGGCTTACATATAAACGCTTAAAGGTTTGGACCTGTTGTCGGGTTTTGCGGTAGGTTTTGACTTAAACGCTGCATGCCTTGATACATACGAATAAACCACACCACAATCGCCACACCACCAAATACCATGCCCACATATGGAATGTAGTAAGCGATGTCATCGATAATATGGTTTTGATACCAGTAATCGTTCACACCGATCAACACGCCGTTAGAGGTCGCTACCGTAACGATAAGCACAACAAAAAACGTCAGGTTCAAGAAGAACGAGCGAATCAAGCCGTAGTAATGGGTATCCACTACTTCGCCGTCTTCGCCTTTATCTAAACGATAGCCCGCGTAGATAATGGCAATCACACCAGAGAGAAGACAAGTAAATGGTGTAAAGCAGCTTAGGATGTAAGCAACCCAAATACCCTTATGAGGTTTGTTCATTCTTATTCACCCCTTCCATTTTCTCTGTTGCTACGTTAGCGCTTTGTTCAACGCCGTTTTTCTCTTGTTCCATCACTTCTTTGTACCAAAGGTCATGGTGTTCTTTAGCCCAGGTTTCATCGACTTCGCCTGTTACCATACCTTCTAGTGCGCCTTCCATACCGAACAAGCCAATATAGATGTGGAACACAAAACCACAGATAAGGATCAGAGCAGCAAGCATGTGAACTAAGTTCGAAAGCTCCATATCACGTCGTGTTTGGCCAAAGATTGGGAAATCTAACACCAAGCCACTGATCGCTGCGACACTACCCATAATGATAAGCAGCCAAAATAGCGCTTTTTCACCCGCGTTCGAAAACTCTGCCGATGGATGAGAACCTTTGTGTTTCCCTACCATGCCGCCTAGTTTGATGAACCACTGAATATCGACCATTTTGAAGATCGACTTGCGCCACCACTTGATAAGAACAGCCATCAATAGCACATAGAAAATCGGGCCGATGTAGTTGTGGTATTGCTTCGCCAATAGAACGATAAAGCCCCAAAGGTCAGTTGGAATATACGGCTTCAAAAAGTGCTTGCCGTAAACCAACATCAAACCACTGAACGCGAGCGTTAAGAAAGTAAACGCCATGCTCCAGTGCAGTGCGCGGTCCAGTCGCGACCAACGTTTGATCTTACGGCCCGTTCTTGGTGCACTCAGCATTAATGGGCCAATCACAACGTACATTAAAGTAACGAAAGCAATACTGCCAAAGATAGCGACGGCACCGGCTGGCGACATCCACTTCTCTTTCAATATGTACCACGTTTGCCCGGGCGTACTGATTAACATACCGTGCTCAGCCGATTGAGATGTGGTGTAACCTTCTTCACCGTTTCTTACTTGTCGCCAAAAATCAGCGCCAGCAAGTTGTGTGATTTCTCTTTCAGCAGAGCTCGATTGAGTTTGTGATGAGTTTGTCTCAGATGCATGACTCAAAGGAGACAGCATTGTTAGTGCTGCCAACATTGGCAGCACAACAAGAAAGAGACGCTTAAACATTGTAAGCATATGTCTCTCCTAACTAGCTCTTCATCGCATCGTAAGAAAGGTCATTGCCGTCTGTCCAGCCTGCACCCTTCGCACCACGCTCAACAACACGCTGACGGAATACATCAGAGACTTTCTCTGCATCACCCGCTAGCAGTGCTTTGGTTGAACATAAAGAAGCACACATTGGTAGCTTGCCTTCAGCAATACGGTTCGCACCGTACTTCTGACGTTCTTCCACAGAACCTGGCTCTGTTTCTGGACCGCCAGCACAGAAGGTACATTTGTCCATTTTACCGCGCTCACCAAAGGCTTCCTGTTTAGGAAATTGAGGTGCGCCAAACGGACAAGCAAACAAGCAGTAACCACAACCGATACACAGATCTTTATTGTGAAGTACGATGCCGTCTTCTGTATGTTCAAAACAGTCTGCTGGGCAAACTGCCATACAAGGGGCATCAGTACAGTGCATACATGCGACTGAGATAGAGTTTTCACCCGGTTCGCCATCGTTCAATGTGACAACGCGGCGACGTTGAATACCCCATTCCAGAGCATCATCATTTTCATTCTTACATGCAGTGACACAACCGTTACATTCGATACAACGTTTGGTGTCACAAAGAAATTTCATTCTAGCCATTTTAAGACTCCTTACGCTTTACGAATATTACAAAGGGTTACTTTCGTTTCCTGCATCAACGTGACAGGGTCGTAACCATATGTGGTTGCTGTATTGGCAGCTTCGCCAATAACGTAAGGATCAGAGCCTTCTGGGTATTTAGAACGTAAGTCTTCACCTTCAAACTTACCACCGAAGTGGAACGGCAAGAACGCTAAACCCGGTTTAACACGACGAGTAACCATCGCTTTCACCTTGATGCGGCCTTTCTCAGCACCTTCAACCCAAACATCATCACCATCTTTAAAGCCAATGTCGTTTGCGTCTTTCGGGTTCACTTCAACAAACATCTCTTGTTGTAGTTCCGCTAGCCAAGGGTTAGAACGGGTTTCTTCACCACCACCTTCGTACTCAACCAGACGACCAGAAGTCAGAATGATTGGGTATTCAGCAGACTTGTCTTGGTCTTGAATTGATTTGTACAACGTAGGAACACGGAAGATTGCTTCCTTGTCATCCCATGTTGGGTAGTCTGCAACAAGATCACGACGTGGCGTGTAAAGTGGTTCACGGTGCAGTGGTACGCGGTCTGGGAATGTCCAAACAATCGCACGCGCTTTCGCATTACCAAACGGGATACAACCGTGTTTGATAGCCACACGCTGGATACCACCAGAAACGTCAGTCTTCCAGTTCTTACCTTCCGCTGAAGCTTTCTCTTCTGCGGTTAGATCGTCCCACCAACCCAGTTGTTTCAGCAGTTTGTCACTGAATTCTGGGTAACCGTCTTTGATTTCGCTGCCTTTTGAGTAGCTGTCTTCAGCCAATAGACTTTGACCTTCAAATTCGACGCCGAAACGAGTACGGAAGTTACCGCCGCCCTCAGCAACCGGTTTAGACGTATCGTAAAGGATATGCGTACCTGGGTGTTTCATCTCTGGGTTGCCCCAGCATGGCCAAGGAAGACCGTAAGTCTCGCCATTCGCTGGGCCGCCTTCTGCAGCAAGCGTTGTTTTGTGGAACGTGTGCCAGTTTTGTTGGTGTTCTTTCAAACGTTCTGGGCTTTGACCTGTATAGCCGATCGTCCACATACCTTTGTTGAATTCACGAGTGATGTCTTCAATCAATGGTTGGTTGTTCTCAACACGGATGTTTTTGAATAGTTGATCAGAGAAACCAAGCTTCTTAGAAAGAAGGTACATGATTTCGTGATCAGGCTTAGATTCGAACAGAGGATCAACAACCTTGTCGCGCCACTGTAGAGAACGGTTTGATGCCGTTACACTGCCGTAGGTTTCAAATTGAGTGGTTGCTGGAAGCAAGTAAACGCCATCTGTGCGATCGTTCATTACTGCTGCAACTGTTGGATATGGGTCAACGATAACCATCATATCCAGCTTCTGCATCGCCTTCTTCATCTCTGGACCACGAGTCTGAGAGTTCACCGCGTGACCCCAGTAGAACATCGCGCGGATGTTTTCGCGCTGACGGATCTTGTCTTTGTCTTCAAGTACGCCATCAACCCAACGAGATACAGGAATACCTGCACTGTTCATTGGTTTTTGACCGCCGTATGCGTTGTCGTCGAAACGTCCTTTCACCCAGTCAAAGTCGATGTCCCAAACTTTAGACCAGTGGCGCCAAGAACCTTCAGACAAGCCGTAGTAACCTGGAAGTGTGTCAGACAGTACGCCAAGGTCAGTTGCGCCTTGTACATTATCGTGACCACGGAAGATGTTTGCACCGCCGCCTGATTTACCGATGTTACCTAGTGCGAGCTCAAGTACACAGTAAGCTCGTGTATTGTTGTTACCCGTCGTGTGTTGAGTACCACCCATACACCAAACAATACAACCTGGACGGTTCTCAGAAAGCAGTTTTGCTGTGTGGTAAACGTCTTCTTCGCTTACGCCTGTCACGCGTTCAACTTCTGCTGGGCTCCACTTCGCGACTTCTTCACGGATCTCGTCCATGCCAAATACACGTTGGCGGATGAATTCTTTGTCTTCCCATTTATTAGCAAAGACATGCCATAGCACACCCCAGATAAACGCAACGTCTGATCCCGGGCGTAGAGAAACATAGTGATCAGATTTCGCAGCCGTACGCGTACGACGAGGGTCCGCAACAACGATCTTACAGTTGTTCTTCTCTTTCGCGATTAGGATGTGCTGCATTGCTACTGGGTGAGCTTCTGCAGGGTTTGAACCAATGAACAGCATTGATTTACAGTTGTGCATGTCATTGAACGAGTTTGTCATTGCACCGTAACCCCAAGTGTTCGCAACACCGGCTACTGTGGTTGAGTGACAAATACGTGCTTGGTGGTCAACGTTGTTTGTTCCCCACAAAGACGCCATCTTACGGAATGCATAAGCTTGCTCGTTACTGTGTTTTGCACTACCTAGGAAGTAAACCGAATCAGGGCCAGACTCTTTACGAAGTTCTAGCGCCTTGTTACCGATCTCTTCAATCGCTTGTTCCCAAGAAAGCTTCTTCCACTTACCGCCTTCCAATTTCATTGGGTACTTAAGACGACGTTCACCGTGGCCGTGCTCACGCAGTGCTGCACCTTTCGCGCAGTGTCCACCAGCATTAAATGGGTGATCGAATGCAGGTTCTTGACCTGTCCATACGCCATTTTGAACTTCAGCGTAGATACCACAACCCACAGAACAGTGAGAACAGATAGTGCGTTTCACTTCTGTTTTCGCTTCTGGGTCGACTGATTTAGCTTGCGCCTTTTTCATCATGCCTGGAGCGAATAGACTTGCGCCTACTACCGCGCCACCAGCTGCTAATGAGGTGTTTTTCATGAAGGCACGTCGAGACACACCCAGTTGATTGGTTTCTTTGCTCACACTATCGGAGCGTTTGACAAGTTTCATCCGTTATCTCCTAAAGTGTGTCGTAGTAATCGCGAATGTGTTGCGTTTCACGATAGCCCGTCTTCTTCATGTCTTCTTTCGGCATTTCAACCGTTTCTGAAGCAGTTGCCACTTTCGTTGTACCAGCGACAACGGCACCAGCAACGGCTGCAGTCGTTAAGCCTTTGAGTAAGTCCCTACGGCTTGTGTTTATTTCTTTATTATCTTTCATCATTGCTTCCTTACCTTGCGGTAGATCTTTTTGGAGGCTTAATGCCCCTCTATCGATATAATCGCGTACTGCTCGATTACTCGTAATCAGTGACGTTTTTCACATCAATCTTTAATTTATGTTTACTGCTTTTTGTATTAACGCTAAAACGCACTTGCTCTAACGTTAGGAATGCTTCACACAGCTGTGCTGCTGATTTGTAGAAGTTCGCACTTTCTGCACTTTCAAGCTGACGCGTAAAAGAGTTAAACCAAGGACCAAGATGCTTATTGAAAACGGCTTGTTGAAGCGCGTCTTCTTCATTGGTTAGCATCGCCATTACTTCACACAATGCAGCAATATGATCTTCTGGTTCTTTCACTTGATCATCACGTTCAATGCCTAAAAGCTCTAGGTCATGACGAATCTCTGCTAAGGGTTTTTCCATCATGGCGCCAGTTCTATGCCAAGAGCCAAATGGAACAATCTCTCCGCGGCCAATGCCAATGAAAAGATTCTGATATTCATCTTCTAGTGCTTCGCGGTTTGATTCGGTTGCGGCTTGTTGAATCGCAATCCAAGCCTTTTGCATCGCACTCTCAGACGCTTCAATGTCTAGCGTCTTGAGAAAGTTGATCACCTCTTCAGAAGGTGCGCTACGAAACAATGCAGAAAGAACCAGATAGATTTCAGTTCTTAGTGTCTGTTCTTGCTTTAATTCTTTTACGAGCTCAGGCTCTTGTGCCTGATCCAAATTAGTATCCAAGGCCAACTCCTAGTATTTCAATTGTTTCAATGGGTCTTGAGCCATTGAATCGAACATGTCCACCACACGACAGTCTTCACACATCGCAATACGATTAATCGCAGTTTCATCTGAAAAATGAGAGTGACCGCGTAACTTGTTCTGTAACATGTCAATCATAGACTGTGGAGCGAATGGCTTATGGCAACGTAAACATTCCGCTGCTTTCTCTTCATGAATCACAACAGCCTTCTGACGTTCTTCTTTCACCCAATTCATACGAGGAGTCAGAGTAAGAACATTCTCAGGACATGCCTTTTCACACAGACCACATTGAATACAGTCTTGCTCTACAAACTTAAGTGATGGAGAGGCACCATCGGTATGCAGCGCACGTGTTGGACACACAGCCACACAGCTCATACACAAAGTACAATCTTTGCTTTCACAAGAAACCGTGCCGTATGGCGCATTCGAAGGGAGCTCTACAATGTTTTCAACAGGAATACGAGATGAAGACATCGCATCAAGTGCTGTGAATAGGCGTTGACGTTTATTGCCTTGAAGATCGCCAAGTGCAAGATCGAACGAATCAACACACAGTGTTGGAGGCCCTTCACGTAGAGATTCTAAATACAGGATATCGATGGTTTCTTTTGGAACACCGATTTGGTCTAGTAACTCTTGAGCGATCCCTACTTCGTTATTTAGGACACGAATGATGGTTTCTGGCATAAAGCGAGAAGCAGCAAACAGAACCTGAGTTGCGCCATTCACTAACGCTGCAAACCAAGTATCAATACCAATAGAAGGCAATTCTTCAACAACGATTGGAATCACGTTATCTGGTAGCGCTTTAAGAGCCATCACGTTGTAAGTTTCATGACGTGAGCTACAGATAAGTACGATTGGATCCAGACCGCCCGCATGTTCATAATTGGCTAGCGTACGTTCAATGAACTTTTGCGTATCGTCAGGATTTGGAAGCGCATAGGTAATCGCTTCTGTAGGACAGCTTGTTGCACAAGTCCCAACGCCCTGACATAGGTAAGGGTTAATCTCGATCTTGTGACCTGTCTTATCTGAGCCTTCACTTGATAGTGCGCCAGCAGGACAAGCATCAACACAACGCTCACAGCCTTTTACGCCACGAGAACTGTGTGCACAAAGGTCAGTGTCTAGACGGAAAAACTTAGGCTTATCAAAAGTACCCATTAGCGTTGGAATCTCTTCCAGTGCTTCCGCCAGTTTTGGATAGCCTCGCCCTACTGGGTAATAACCAGGAACAGGTACTTCTTCTGTCATGCAGCTGTTCAGACATAGGTCTAGAACAACATCGAAACAATCGTGATTAATGGCGACTTTCGCTAGGTTGCTTGATGTGCCTTTACTCTCAATCACGACTTCAAACGTGCCGAGGAAACCCGATACTTGAACCGAATTCGCGAAGTACAGTTCTGGGTTTGTGCCCTTTTCGCCGTCTGTTGACAACAAGGTTAAGCTCGTTAATTGAGGTAATTGCGCCGCAGCACTTTCAATGATCGCAGTTGGACCAATAACAAGTGTATTACCGCCGCTTTCGTAGCTAACAGTAGGTGGAATCAGATTTGTTAACTCTACTGTATTTTCAAATGCATACAGTCTTGCTTTAGCGTTATTTGAAGTTGCTTGTTCTAATAATTGTTTAAGCATTGCTCAGTTCCATCTATGGACATGGATAATCTGTTCAACCTTCATTGTAGTAAGCGATAGAGAACTTGCTGAGTAATCCGTTAACAACTAACTCTTTAGCTAGTGTGCCATTCGTTAGACCCTGAACTCGTCTATCTACAAAAAAGTTGATAATGAACGTTATTTAGCAAATGCCATGCCAATTTAATAATTCTTATATATCAGTGCTTTAATGCTTTGTGGCGTTTATTGTACGTATAAAAAAACCGCTTGGGACATTTTGTCGCAAGCGGTTCATTGAGTGTTTAGTCAAAATGTACCTATTATTTGTGTGGTATATTTTGTCCCATCTCTGTCAGGTCAGCTTCGTCTGACATTGTAGCTTTATTATTAGTCACTGTGTTTTTATACAGTCCTTTTTCTTCACCCGCAATTTCGTCACTTTCACTGAGTTCTGACTCGGTCTCTTCAGCTTCATTAATAGAGTCATCAACCTCATCAATCAAAGTTTCTTCTTCATTATCAGCGACTTGTTCAGGTTCGTTTACTGTGTCTTCTTCTGTCTTGTCTTTTACCCAATCGCGAAGAGTTTCTGCAACTCCTTCAGACAGAGACTTCAAATTGCTGTAATCGTCGTCGTAATCATCTAAACCATCACGAACGTTGAACTCTTCTGAGAGGAATAGTTTACGCAATGCGGCTTTTTTTACGCTTTCAGAGGCTTCTGATACCAATAATTGGGCAACAGACAAATCTTCAGTGGCTTCTGGTGCGGGATCTTGAACGTCAGCAACATGAACTTCTTCATTGATTTCTATAGTTTCACTCTCTAAAGACTGAGGCGCTGCTGCTTCCATTTCAGACGAAAGATCAGCAGGCGAAATCTCAGAAGCTGAAGAATCAGAGGGAGTGAGTGCTGGTACTTCCAATGTTTGCTCTACTTCCAAAGGTTCGTCAGTGGATTCATCAAGCTTTCGTTGAGACCAACGGCTAAAGAAGTTAGTTGCCATTTGATCTTCCCGCGCCTTTGCGTTTCTTACGTCTTGTTTCTAATAACTCGCCATGACGACCGATGAATGCTTCCATCCAAGCCTGTACGGGCAAAGGAATGTCGTAGGAAAGTACTTGGTTGTCACCGTCCATGTATTGCCCTGCAACGGTTTGTGAGGCAGTAAGTAACTGAATGACGGGCTTAACATCAGAATCGACATTATCCATTACTAAGAAAAGCTTAGGTTGCTGAGAGCTTAGGTTGAATCGATAGTCTGTACGTTCATCTTTATGTAATTGAAGTAAACAAACGTCTGGGGCGTCATCTTCTGGTGACAATTCAAACCCCTTCAATTCCCATTGAGTGGTTACCCAGATACCTGTTTTGATCTCTTTCTCTATTCTTTGGACACCTATTGGCCAAGCTGCTTCTGTTTTTTCGTATTGTTCTTTGAATTCTTTTATCTCAGACATACTTCACCCAATTGATTTTCTTTGGCCTGAATGTGCTTAGGACATTTTGTACTTAGCTCAATCCTATAAGCGCTATAAAGCAATAAACACGCCAATACAGGTTAACTTCAATAGCGCATCTACAATGTTCGTCATCAAGTTGTCACTTAACGTTAGTCGATACTGGTTATTTCAGACAACTCCACTCGGTGAACTCCCATATTTTGCGCTATTTTAATCAAATGCTTCATGTTTTCCTGAATACCCGTTATTTTGGAATAAGATTTGCTTTAAGCATGAGTTAAAGAATCGATGAACAAGATCGGCGTTAGACCCTCTTGTTAACTTCTTATCTCTTTAAATCGCTATCTCATTAAGTAGGACGTGACTGTGGTAAAACCAAACATAATAAAAACTAGTGAAAACCCACTTCAAACAATCGAAGTTGAAGTGTTTGATGAATATGGTGAGAAGCTAACCAAACAGATCGCTTGTGAACGCCCTCTTACCGTCATGTTGAACTGGAAAGAGATCGTAACTCTGATGACGCTCGGCTCGCGTCCTGAATCTTTAGTCTTGGGTTATTTGAAGAACCAAAGCTTCCTTTCTGACCCTGAAGCAGTTGAATCTATCATCATCGATTGGGAAACCAGCTCTGCAGCGGTCATTACCAATGAAGATACGAGCCAGCTTGAGCAAGCGCTTAAGAAGAAGACGGTGACCTCTGGCTGTGGTCAGGGCACCATGTTTGGTAACGTGATGAAGCAGTTGGAAGATTACCAAGTGCCTCAGACCAAAATTAAGCAATCTGAAATTTACACGGCTTTAGAAGCACTGACTCATTACAACGACACGTACAAGAAAGCTGGCGCGGTACATGGTTGCGCTGTTTGCAAAGACGACAAGGTTCTATCGTTTGTTGAAGATGTTGGCCGTCACAATGCGGTAGATACGTTGGCTGGTGAGATGTGGCTTAACAAAGAGTCTGGTGAAGATAAGATTTTTTACACTACTGGCCGCCTGACTTCTGAAATGGTCATCAAAGTGGCGCAGATGGGTATTCCTGTTCTGTTATCACGTTCAGGCGTAACGCAAATGGGTTTAGACTTGGCTCAGCAATTTGGTATCACGACCATTGCTCGCGCTAAAGGCCTGCGTTTCCAAGTGTTCACTGGCGCAGAGAAGATTGAATTTGATGTGAAAGGTGAATAATCAGCAGTCGGAAAAAAGCGTAGGTTCGATTGGAGATTCACTAACCGCTTCTAATTGTAAAGTTCTGATGTAAAGAGTTAGTGACCCTTCAAGGATAGATACATAGAAACTTAGCTAGATACAAGATACAAAAACGCCGTCATGCTTTTCAGTATGACGGCGTTTTTAATTTTTAATTTTCGGTTTATAGCTTATGCCTGAATTTCCAACGCATTGAGTTGAAAACTAAGGCTAACTTAAAGCTTAGCCGCGTGCTTTCAAGAACTCAGCGTAAGTACCGCGGAAATCGTTGATCTTGCCATCTTTGATTTCAAGGATACGAGTTGCAAGCGAGTCTACGAACACACGGTCGTGAGATACGAAGAACAATGTGCCTTTGTAGTTCTCAAGAGCCAAGTTAAGCGCTTCGATAGATTCCATATCCATGTGGTTCGTTGGTTCATCCATAAGCAGGATGTTTGGCTTGTGCATCATGATCTTACCAAGAAGCATACGACCTTGTTCACCACCAGAGATAACCTTTACAGATTTCTTAATGTCGTCTTGACCAAACAACATTCGACCTAGGAAACCACGAACAACCTGCTCGTCTTCGCCTTCTTGGCGCCATTGGCTCATCCAATCAAACAAGTTCATGTCTGTCTCGAAATCGTGTGCGTGATCTTGAGCGTAGTAACCGATGTTTGAGTTTTCAGACCACTTGTACTCACCAGTACGTGGCTCAAGAGCGCCAGCTAGTGTGTTAAGTAGTGTTGTTTTACCCACACCGTTTTCACCAATGATAGCAACACGCTCACCTACTTCGAAAATACCGTCGAACTTGTTGTATAGGTCTTCTTCAAAACCTTGAGATAGGTTTTCAACCACAAGTGCGTTACGGAATAGCTCTTTAGACTGTTCGAAACGGATGAATGGGTTTTGACGGCTAGACGCTTTAACTTCGTCTAGTTGGATCTTATCGATCTGCTTAGCACGAGACGTTGCTTGCTTCGCTTTAGATGCGTTAGCAGAGAAACGAGATACGAACGTTTGAAGTTCAGCAATTTGTGCTTTCTTCTTAGCGTTGTCAGACAGTAGACGTTCACGAGCTTGAGTCGCAGCCGTCATGTACTCATCGTAGTTACCTGGGAATAGACGAAGTTCGCCGTAATCAAGGTCAGCCATGTGTGTACAAACAGAGTTTAGGAAGTGACGGTCGTGCGAAATGATGATCATTGTGCAGTTACGTTGGTTTAGCGTATCTTCCAACCACTTGATGGTGTCCATGTCCAGGTTGTTCGTTGGTTCGTCAAGAAGCATGATATGCGGGTCTGCAAACAGTACTTGAGACAATAGAACACGAAGTTTCCAACCTGGTGCTACTTCGCTCATTAGACCGAAGTGCATAGATTCTTCAATACCTACCGCAAGAAGAAGCTCACCCGCTTTCGCTTCTGCCATGTAACCGTCCATTTCAGCGAACTGAACTTCAAGATCAGCTACCTTCATGCCGTCTTCTTCGCTCATTTCAGGCAAAGAGTAAATGCGGTCACGCTCTTGCTTAATAGCCCAAAGCTCTTTGTGACCCATGATAACCGTGTCGATTACCGTGAATTCTTCGTAAGCAAATTGGTCTTGGTTTAGTTTAGCTACGCGCTCGTTTGGATCGTAGCTTACGTTACCAGCACTTGGCTCAAGTTCACCAGATAGGATCTTCATGAACGTCGATTTACCACAGCCATTCGCGCCGATTAAACCGTAGCGGTTGCCTTCGCCGAACTTAACTGAAATATTTTCGAAAAGTGGCTTAGCGCCGAATTGTTGGGTGATATTTGCTGTGGAGATCAATGCCGTTACCTTTTTAATGTGAAAAACGCCGCAACGTTACTTGTTCGGGGCTTTAACTGCAAGTCTTGATTGCAATTACCCGCTATTAAGTGAGTGATAACCCAACCAAATCATAGTTTGAGCTGACTCACACTTTTGATTTTCTATTTATCGACGAAAAGCCGCTGATTTTCAGGGAAAACAAAATATCAAACGGCGCCCTAAAATGGGAGAGATATAACGTCCCAAATCATGCCGACCATTGAATATATCGTATGCTGATTAGTTACAGTAAAACCAACCCGATCAAAGCACGCACAGACATAGCCAATATGCTCAAATACTAGCCTAATCCCTGACAATTTCATGACAAAATCGATCGAAACAGGAATAAAGTACTCGCCCCCGATACGGGGTTGGATTTCACAAAGTAAGATTATCTAACTATAGTAATCCTAACCTCATAATTCTAAGAGACTTTTATGCGTTCACTATCGCGCTTCTTACTCCTCACTTTAGCCATTCTCTCATGGCCTAGTCATGCCAACTTGGAATATGACTTACAATCTCAGCCGCAGGTATCCGATTCTGCTGTTGACCTCGATGCTCGAATTGATTCGTTACCCGATCCCCTCTTTATGGAGTCGTCGGACCGACGCCAAGTCAATATCTTGTTAGCTGAAGTTCTGCGAGTTCAAAAGCAGGAAATCAAAATCTTCGAGCAACAGATAAAAGCTTATAGAGATAACAACGACGTCGCTCAATGGTTTGAGGTTCAAACCAGTTACGTCACTTTGAATAGCTTAAACGTCAGTAAACAACATCTTCTGGAACAGACGAGCTCTGCGAACAAAGAGCGCTTAACCGGTTTTGGCCCTTATGGTGTTACCCAGTTTAAGCAAGAATGGGAATTAACTAAGCTCAATATTGAGTATCTTGCATACTTCCAAATCCGAAGCTTCAAGGCGTTAGTTAACGATATCTTTATTTCGCCCGTACCTGTGATTGGTGCGTCGTTAAAAGTGTTGTTCATCTATTTCGGTTTAGTGTGGTGGCTTGCTAACAGCACTCGCTTAATTGAGTTGTTTCGAATTAACTTTCTTGAAGCGAAAACGAATCCTCCTTTCTTGGTTCGTGTCATTTGGTACATCAGCCGCGCTGAAATTGCGATTGCTTGGCTAATTGCCATCACATTGTCATTGAGAGTGCTTTCTAGTATCCCTAGTCTGCAACATTTGATTTTCCTGGAGATCTTCACGTGGTGGATTCTAGGTGGTTCGATTGCCATCAGCTTTATTTTGGAATTTGCCTACCGTTTGGGTCGTACATCCAATCAAGAAGTGATCGCGCTGCGCCTATCGACTATCCGCCGTTACGTGTGGAGCTTCATCGTAGCGGGTGTGATTCTGCAAATATCAAGTATTACGCTAGGCAAAGGCACGATTTATAGTTGGATATATAGTGCTCTGTTTTTCTGGTTTGTATTGGTTACGGTTTCAGTGCTCAGGTTATGGAGGGCGAAGGTCTTCGATACACTTCAACACATTTCTGAACGTCCGGTATGGGTGAGTTGGGCGGTAAACCGTAAGGGTACGTTCATACTTAATATATTGGCGACAGCCATTGGTATCGTGTGGCTGAGCGTTTACAACTTCCAACACCGAATTATGGCCCTTCTGTCTAACTACACGCTGTTTAGCCAAGCTTTAGCGTATCTGTTTAGAATCGAAGTAGCTAAGCAGTCAGATCTCGATAAGAATCAGCAAAACTTGGTTCGAATCAAAGGCGATCAAACGTATGAATACATTCTGCCGGGTAATATAGACAGCACGTTAATTGACTATGCCGGTGACGAGGTTAAGCAACTGTCTCGCTACTTGATGTCAGACAGCCCGGCTATCTGTATTGTTTCAGGCGAGCGTGGTGTGGGCGCGACAACGCTGCTTTATACTTTGCTGCACAAAGTATCTAACGCTGAGCCCGTATATGTAAGCTGCCCTTACGCGGGTTACCAAGAGCTGTTGGCACATCTAGCCGTGAGCATCGGCTTGGAAGAAGAAGCGACTGAAATTCAAATATTAGCGCACCTTCGTAAGAGCAATACCACTTACCTTATCGCGATAGATAACGCTCAACGACTGGTGAAACCAATGGTTGGCGGTCTGTCTGATTTGATTCGTTTGACCAACCTTCTGCGTCGTTCTAAAAAGAACCACCGTGTCGTGATATCGATCGCCAAATCAAGTTGGCGATTTGTGGATAGAGCGCGTGGTGAGCGTCTGCTGTTTGATTTGGTGTGCTTCCTTCCGCGTTGGACAGAGAAACAAGTGGGTGAACTTCTAAATAGCCGTATCAATACGGAGCTTGAGAAGCCGTTGTCTTTTGATGGCTTAGTGGTCCCTAAGCAATGGGACCAAGATGACATGAGTGAAGAAGAACGTGCACGCCAAGGTTTCTATCGAATTTTGTGGCACTACTCTGATGGCAACCCTACCGTTGCGCTGCGTTTCTTCCGACTCTCTTTGAACCGAAATAAAGAGACAGATCAAGCGGTAGTACGTTTATTCCATGTCCCTGAAGCGCAGGAACTAGAGAATATGCCTAAACCTATGTTGGCTGTACTTCGTTCTATTGTACAACTGGAAATCGCTTCTCCAGAAGTGTTGTCTGAATGTACACAGCTGAGCACGGCAGAGATAACGGGGATTCTGCGTTACTTTGAAAGCCGTGGTTATATTGGTTGGCATGAAGAAAAGGCTCGAATTTCCGAGCACTGGTTCCGCCACATTACTAACGTTCTTGATCGTCAACATCTACTGGTGAAGTAAAATGAAGAAGTTATTTATCCTACTATTTGTTGGCTTGGCAAGTGCTGTCAGTTTCCCGACCTTTGCGACGGAAGAGTTAGCTAACGTAGAAAACATCTCTAAGATAGCGAGCTTGGTGCGATGGAGCGGCGTGTTCTTCTCCATGATCGTTATTGCCGCAATGTGGTTGTTGCTTAAGTTCATCAATTCGTTAGTGACCAGTTTTGGTAGTCAGTTCGTGCAATATCGAATGCTGCTACAAAAGCTGCAATCGTTTACTCAGTTCTTTATCTACGTGAGCACCGGTCTTATCGTGTTCATGATGAGCTTTAGAATCAACGACCAAATCTTAGCTTTGATTGGTGGTACGCTCGCCGTGTCGGTCGGCTTTGCGCTTAAAGACTTGGCAGCATCGTTTATCGCCGGCATCACTGTGATGATTGACAGACCGTTTCAGGTTGGTGACCGCGTCACGTTCGAAGGCAACTACGGCGACATCATCACCATTGGTTTACGTTCGGTACGAATGAGAACCCTGAACGATGACATCATTACTATTCCGAACAACAAGTTCTTAAATGAAGTGACCACCAGTGGTAACTATGGCGCATTGGACATGCAAGTGGTGATTCCGTTTTACGTCGGTATGAATGAAGACATCACCCTAGCCCGCGACCTGATTCAAGAAGCCGCGTCTTCAAGTCGTTACATACACTTGCCAAAGCCTGTAACGGTTCTGGTTAAACAGACGATTACCGACAACTACCTAGCGATACAGTTGACGTGTAAGGCTTATGTGGTGGACACCGCGTATGAGAAATTGTTTGAAACCGACATTACCCTGCGTGTGATGAAAGAGTTTAAGAAGCACAACATCAACCCACCGAAGATTTCAGTGGCAGCGCATTAGGCTTTTCATATTTTAGACGCTTGTAATTGTTCGACATGGCTTGTAATTGTTTGAAATAACGGGCCATAAATAAAAACACCTCCGAACTTATCTTAAGTGCGGAGGTGTTTTTCTATTCGCGTTATGAACGACTAAAGGTTAGACACTAATAACTGCGGTGTGGCTTTTTGCTGAAGATAGATACTAAAGCGACTTCCTTTACCTACTTCGGATTCAACTCGTATTTCGCCGCCCGTTTGGCTCAAAATACTTTGAGAAACGGACAAACCTAAGCCTGTACCGTCTCTTTTGGTGGTATAGAAAGGAGAGAAAATACGTTTCAGTTGTTCTTCCTTAATACCACAGCCCTCATCTTCAACATGAACAATAGCCCCATGAGATACTCCATTTTCAACCCAATCTTCACTCGAGATAGTCAATGTGCCCTGTCCGTCCATCGCGTGAATCGCGTTCATTTGCAGGTTAACTAGAATTTGCAGCAATTGGTTTCGGTTCACTTCGACTGAGGTTTTAGCATTCAATTGCGAGACATACACAATGCCTTTCTTTTTTGCGCCTGTTTTTACGAGCGTAATACTTTCATCGACAATTGGATTGATATGTTGCCAAGTGATTTCGTCTTGTACACCACCGTGTCGGCTGTATTGAAGTAAGCTTCGCGTGATGTTTCGGATTCGGTCGATCTGCTCCATGATCGCGTGGACTTCTTCGTCTACACGAGCCACTTCGTCACCTAGTTCAAACTTCATTAGCTCAACGTTGCCTAGAATTACTGCTGTCGGATTATTGATTTCATGGGCAATACCTGCGGTTAACTCACCTAACGCGGCTAATTTTTCGTTGACCACCAGCTTATCTCTAGCTTGGTTAAGAAGCTGGATGTGCAGTTCGAGTTCTTCCGTTTTCTCTTTCAAACTGGCGGTACGAGAATGAACCTTACATTCGAGTTCAGACGCCGCTTGTTGAATCTCTTGATTACGCTCGTGGAGCAGATCTAACATTTTGTCGAACTGTTTCGCAAGCAACGTAAGTTCATGTTGATCATCCAAACCCAACGTACCGATTCGCTTGTCTTGCCCCATTTGGACTAGCTTTACAACTTTATGGATGCGTTCAATTGGGTTGAAAAGATCGCGTGCACCACGGTGTACGATCAAACCTGAAGCTAACAGCAGTAATATGATGGTGATGCTGATTTCACCAAGGTTAGTCAGATACGTCTCTACGAGTGGCCAGATTAGATAGCCGGTATAAAGCATGCCAATAACGTTATCAAACTGGTCGTGGATTGGTTGGTAAGCGGTGATGTACCAAGCGTCGTAAACATATGCTCGGTCTAACCACTTTTGCCCTTGATTCAAGACTTTTGAATGAACCTCATGAGAAACGCGAGTACCAATTGCGCGCCCTGCACTGTCTTCACTGCTTAATGGCACATTAGTGCTGACACGCAGATCATCAAGGAATACGGTAACCGTACCAATGCGGCGATTAAAACCATCACGTTGTGGATAGATCAAGTTGCTGATCTGATCAACTAACTGTGTGCTGTTATTAAGGAGGATCCCGCCATCAAGAAAACCAATCACGTGATCATTCTTGTCACGAATCGACACAACGGTACGGCTAACTAAACCCCGAGTTTCAACATTTTGACTATTGAGCATTGGGACTTCGGCTTGCCTTGCAAGGTTTTGGTCTAACTCGTTGAGTTCATTTTGGCTCAATACACTAAAGAACGATTCTTTGCGTGTCAGATCGAGGTATTCACGCTTTTTCCCCATGCTCTCAACACTTCTCCAACGCAAAAAGTCGAGCTCATAGCGAGATTTGTTTTCAGAAACCCAACGAGTGAGCTCTTCCTTTGAAATATCACTCGTAAGTTTGATTCGAAAGTTATAAGACTCAGCGAATGCTTGAACGTTATAGGCCTGTTGATTTTGAATTAGATGGATACTGTTGTCGGCAACATCCAAACGCTCATCAACATCGATCAAAGCCCCCTGCCACGTATAGTGAACAGACCAATACAAAGTGATCGCAACCAAAGCGCATAAAGTTAAAATGATCGGCGCTGACGTCAAAAATAACAGACGATAACGCACCATGGTTTTGAACCGGAACGTCCACTTTGACCACCAATGACGTCTAATCGGCATATTCAGAGCCTTCTGTGTTCCAATCTTTATATTTACGCTCTAGCGTTTTCCGTGCAACGCCGAGGTCTCTTGCAGCTGCGGATTTATTACCATCATGAAAACTCACCAGTTGCTCGATATGAGATTTCTCTACTTCTTTGAGTGTCCAAGTGTTGGGGTAACCTTCTGCAGCGTCTACGTTATTCAAGTTTGGTATTTCCGCTCCATGTGACACCGTCACTGAAATGCTGGTGGGCGCAGGATCGCCATTAATTTCGCGCCAATAGTGCGCTGGTGGCTTGTCTAAAAGAATGCACCTTTCGACTAGGTTCTTGAGTTCGCGAATATTTCCCGGCCATTCGTATTCATTCATCGCCAAGATGTCCTCATGCGCCCAGTTTGGAACCGGTACACTAAGTTCACTTGCTAAAAGACGAGTGAAATACGGAACAAGCTCTATTAGATCGGATGGACGCTCTCTCAATGGCACAACATCAATTTTAAGGACATTGAGTCGGTAGAATAGATCGCGACGGAAGTGCCCTTTTTCGACCTCTTGTTGAAGGTTTCGGTTAGTCGCCGCCACTACTCGTACGTCAACGGCAATTTCTTTCTCGCTACCGACTGGACGAATAGTGCGTTGCTCTAACACACGCAACAGCGCTGCTTGCATTGGTAGTGGCATTTCACCAATTTCGTCGAGGAACAAGGTGCCACCACTTGCGACTCTGAATAGACCTTCACGGTTTTTCTTCGCGCCGGTAAATGCGCCAGAGGTATGCCCGAATAGTTCACTTTCAAGAAGTTCTGGGGCGATTGCGCCACAGTTGATTGGCACAAATGGCCCTGTACGTTTACTGGCTTCATGTACACCACGTGCAACTAGCTCTTTACCTGTACCTGACTCGCCTTCTATAAGAACGGATGCTCGAGAGGGTGCAAATTGACTGATCAGCAATTTAAGCTGTTTGGTTTTATCTGAGTTACCGATTAACTCGGTCTTGATATGACGGCTAACATCACGCTTCAATGCGTATTGCATTCTTTGGTCAAGGCGCTTATCCATACAACGTAGTACAGCTTGTATCATTTGTTCTAAGTTGAAAGGTTTAAGAATGAAGTCTGAAGCGCCAAGCTTAAGCGCGGATATGGTCATCTCTAGATCAGCATAGCCAGTCATGAAAATAACATCGGCACGTTTGTCGTTGTCGTTAAAAGCCTCTTCCCACTCAATGCCAGAGCGTCCTGGCAGGTTGATATCAAGAACAATGAGATCAAAATGTTCGCTCGAACGCAGTATTTCAGCTTCTTCAACAGACCCTGCACTCGATACCTTGCCAAAGAACTTACCCAGGGCCTTCTTTAGAATAGCCTGCATCCCGACTTCATCGTCCACGACCAAGACGGAAAACGCTTGATATTGAGTCAATGTGTTTGGGTTGAGGTTCGATGCAGGTGAACTAGGTAAAGACATAATGATTAGCCGATGGGGAAAGTTGGGACAGAGTGTACCAATTAACCTTTTGTGCGACAGGGACAATGTGCGACATTTTGTCCTAGCTCATATTTTAATGCATTTTGTTAGCCTAAATGACGCAGTTTTGTTCGATATAACAGCAATTTAATGAAATTTGATGCACTATTTATTGGCATTAAGCTTGCTTATTAGGTGTAGATTCCTAATTACAACAATTAGCGTCTTATGCACATGCCCTTCTTTGAGCCCTTTAAAAATAGAGGCATGTCATTCATTTATAACAGAATGGACATAATAATAATGAAAGCAATTCCCCTAACTATTGCAGCTCTATCTATCGTCAGTTACACGGCTAGCAGCGCGGAAGACACCACTCATATCAAATTGGCGACAACCACAAGTACCTACCACTCAGGCTTACTGGACTACTTATTGCCTGAGTTCGAAAAGGATTCTGGTATTAAGGTTGATGTTCTCGCTGCGGGTACGGGTAAATCACTTCGCATGGGTGAAAACGGTGATGTTGATTTGGTAATGACTCACGCACCAAAAGCTGAAGCGAACTTCGTTGAAAAAGGTTACGGCGTTTTACCTCGTAAGCTGATGTACAACGATTTTGTTATCGTTGGCCCACAAAGCGACCCTGCGAAGATTGAATCTCAAAAAGCAGTAGCTGATGTGTTCAAAGCAATCGCGAACAACAACGTGACGTTTGTTTCTCGTGGGGACGACTCTGGTACTCATAAGAAAGAGATGGGTATTTGGGCACAAACTAAGATGGAGCCAAACTTTGGCGGCTATCGCAGCGTTGGTCAAGGAATGGGTCCTACTCTGAACATGGCGTCTGAAATGCAAGGCTACACCATGACAGACCGTGGTACTTGGTTGGCTTACCAAAACAAACTTGACCTTAAAGTGTTGTTCCAAGGCGACAAGAACCTATTTAACCCTTACCAAGTGATTCTTGTTAACCCAGAACGCTACCCAAGCATCAATTACCAAGCAGCGAAAGTATTCAGTGATTGGTTGGTTAACCCTAAAGGCCAGAAACTGATCAACGACTTTAAACTGCACGGCAAACAACTGTTTGTTGCAAACGCAGAATAGTTGGTTGCAAGCGCAGAATAGCTTGTTGTAAGAAATGAGTCGTGGGTTGTGAGTAAAGCGTAGCGTTGAAGGTTTAACCCTAACCAACTAGCGCTACGCTTAACTAAACAGTCAACGAGACTACCTAAATAATCACGTTTAAAAAACGCCTTGCTTTAAAGGCATTCAAGCTTAGAAACAATCGCTGACCAATACAGGCTCAAATAGTTTGTGTCAGCTATGATTAACATCAGACACTACCGATAAAAGCCTATTATCGATTCAAACGAGATACTTCATGACCCTATGGCAAACAACGATTGATGCAATGAATCTACTGGTGAGTTTTGACCACGAATTGTGGCAAATCGTCGCGGTATCCTTCAGCGTATCTTTGTCCGCCATCTCATTAGTGATTGTTCCTGCAATCCTTATGGCTTTCTTACTGGCTTACACCGAATTCCCCGGTAAATGGGCGCTGCTTTCGGTGATCAACACCTTACAAGCGATACCGACCGTGGTAATTGGCTTGTTGATGTACATGATGCTCTCTCGTTCTGGTCCTTTAGGTGACTGGCAATTACTGTTCACGCAAAAGGCGATGATTCTAGGTCAGATGCTGATCTGTTTCCCTATCCTAGTTGCGATGATGCATGGCGCTCTGCAGGCCAGTGACCGCCGAGCGGTTGAAACGGCGCGCACGCTTGGCGTATCAACGACTCGTGTGGCGTGTACGTTAATTTGGGAAACGCGCTTCCCTCTTTTAGCTGCAACTATCGCTGCCTTCTCTCGTATCGTCACTGAGGTTGGTTGTTCAATGATGGTCGGTGGCAACATTATGGGGATGACAAGAAACATCCCAACAGCTATCGCCATGGAAAGCCACAAAGGCGCATTCGCTCAAGGCGTCGCCCTCGGTATGGTGTTATTAGCATTGGCATTAGCCCTTAACTTTTTCCTTTCCAGTGTGAGAGGAAAAGGCTATTTAAGAACTTAGGAACGCTGTCATGAGTATAAAAATAACAACGCAGCAAATTTCAATGCGCTACAAAGAGCGTGTTTTGTTCCACATCCCCGAATTGTCGATCGGCCCCAACGATGCCATTTATCTCAAAGGGGACAATGGCGTTGGCAAAACGACCCTACTTAAAATCTTATCAGGATTGATCAAGCCGAGCTCTGGCCGTATTCAGTCTCCGACACAAAGCTGGCAACATAGCCTGTTTCCTCGGTTAAAATTTAAAGACATCATCTATCTCCACCAAACTCCTTACCTTTTTGATGGCTCGGTGTACCAAAATGTCGCTTATGGCATTCGCTTTAATAAAGAGAGTCAAAAAGATAAGCGAGCTCAAATAATTAATGCATTAAGAATGGTAGGTTTAGAAACCTTGGCAGATGAGCACATTTCTGTGTTGTCTGGTGGTGAGCGCCAACGCGTGGCAATGGCCCGTGCTTGGATTCTTAAGCCTTCAATCTTGCTTATGGATGAACCAAGTGCTTCTTTAGACAAAGAATCTATTGAAAGATTGGTGATTATGGCCGAAGATCTTCTTCAGAGAGGCGCGAGTTTAGTCATCACTAGCCACCAAACTAACGCGTTAACCGACTTATGTAAGAAGCAATGGTGGATTAAAGACAATACTTTGACCGAATCGCCGCTTCTGCAAGTTATTAAAAAGAACAAAGCACAAGAGAATATTTATGCTGCTTCCAACGCAAACTAGTTGGGTTATTTTGGCTGGCGGACAAGCCAGCCGTATGGGCGGAAAAGATAAAGGACTCGTTGAGCTCAACGGTTCTCCGCTTATTCAATACGTTATTAACAAGCTGTCACAACAAGATGTCAGCATTACCATCAATGCCAACCGTAACTTAGACAGTTACCAAGCATTTGCACCGGTTGTTTCCGATTCTTTCCCTGACTATCCAGGCCCATTGGGCGGCATTCATGCTGGCCTTAAAAACGCGAGCACAGATTGGGTCGGCTTTGTCCCTTGCGACAGCCCACAGATTAGTGATGACCTTGTTGAACGTTTTTGTGCAGCAGTAAAAGAAGACAGCGACATTCTTGTCGCGCATGATGGCGAATTTAAGCAACCAGTATTCACCCTATTCCACAAACGTGTTCTGCCAAAGCTGGAAGCGTTTTTGGAACGTGGTGATCGTAAAATTATCTTGCTGTACAAAGAGTGTGTCACGGAATATGTCGATTTTAGCGATTCTCCTAACTGCTTTGTGAATCTAAACACGCCAGAAGAACTCACCCAATTCGGAACGCTTCAATAATGAAAGATTCTAAACAACGCCCTAACCTTCCTCTATTGGGGTTTGCTGCTTACAGTGGCACAGGCAAAACAACCGTATTAGAAGCTCTGCTTCCTTTATTGACAGAGTCGGGTTTAAAAGTTGGTGTGCTAAAACATGCTCACCACGATTTTGATGTCGATAAGCCGGGCAAAGACAGCTACCGTTTACGCAAAGCGGGCGCAAATCAAATGCTGATAGCTTCGCGTAACCGTCATGTGATGATGACTGAGACTCCAGAAGCAGAAGCCGATTTTGATTACCTGTTGACTCGTTTTGATACCAACACACTTGATCTGATTTTGGTTGAAGGCTGTAAGAACATTGCTTTCCCTAAAATCGAGCTTCACCGTGATGAAGTGGGTAAACCTTGGTTGTACCAAAACGATGACAACATCATTGCTATTGCTGCTGATAGCCACGTTGAATCTGACTTACCTCAAATGTCGATCAACGACTTAGAAGCGATTCGTGATTTCATCATCGATTACGCGCAGTCCTTTGACCTTTCCTCTACAAAAGGCAAAGCAGCGTCATGCTCATCTTCAAAAGACGCAGCGCCCGCGGTGTGTTGTGATTCGTTCTCTCCAGCAGGTTTAACCGTAACTCAGGGCCAACAAAAGATTGTTGATAGCATTGACGCGCTTGATCTCACAGAGAGTGTTGAATTACTGCAAGGCTACGGTCGTGTGTTGGCTGAAGATGTGATCTCGCCAATCAACGTCCCACAGAATACTAATTCTGCAATGGATGGCTACGCGATTCGTAGTGAAGATCTTGAATTGGATAGCTACAACATTGTTGCTGAAGTTATGGCTGGTCACAGCTACGACAAAACCGTTCAACAAGGTGAAGCTGTTAAGATCATGACGGGTGCACCAATGCCAGATGGCGTTGATGTTGTTGTGATGCGTGAGCAAGCAGTGCAAGATGGCGATAAAGTTAGCTTCCCAGATGCGAAAATCTCCGTTGGACAAAATGTCCGTATGGCCGGTGAAGATTTAGAAATTGGCCAACCTGTCTTTACACGTGGCACACGCATCGAAGCACCAGAAATGGGTATGATGGCGTCGTTAGGTTTCGGTACCTGCCCTGTTCTGCGTAAAGTGAAGGTGGGTGTGTTCTCAACGGGTGATGAAGTTCAGGCACCGGGCGTTGAGCAAAAGCCAAACTCTATCTACGACTCGAACCGTTTCACTATCATCGGCATGCTTCAAAAGCTAGGTTGCGACATCGTTGATTACGGCATTATCGAAGATGACGAACAAAAGATGATGGATGTACTTCATGCTGCGTCGTTAGAGACCGATATGGTTCTGACTTCTGGTGGCGTGTCTGTTGGTGATGCTGACTACATCAAACTCGCGTTAGATAAGTTGGGTGAGATTAACTTCTGGCGTATCAACATGCGTCCAGGTCGCCCTCTTGCTTACGGCAAAATTGAAGACAAACCTTTCTTCGGTTTACCTGGCAACCCAGTAGCCGTGATGGTGTCGTTCATTAACTTTGTAGAACCTGCAATCCGCAAGCTACAAGGTCAAACTAACTGGACACCAGTGAAAGCGAACGCGATAGCGACTGAGCAATTACGTTCTCGTCAAGGTCGTACTGAGTTCAGCCGTGGCGTGTTCTCAATGAACGAATCAGGCGTGCTTGAAGTAAAAACAACCGGTAAGCAAGGTTCAGGTATTCTACGTTCAATGAGCGAAGCAAACTGTCTAATCGAGATTTCACCAGCGGTAGACACTGTAAAAGCCGGTGAAACGGTGACGATCATTCCTTTGCAAGGTCGTGTGTAAATAAACAAGATTGTTAGCTTTAAGCTAGCGAATTCAGAGTAATACATACTCTAAATAGATGAAGCCCCTGATATTGGATATCAGGGGCTTTCTTTTTATGGGGGGTTGTATACAGAGTTGAACTAAACAAGCTCGACTTTAAGTAATCTGCAATCGACCAAATTATAGTTGTTACGGCCATTTTCTTTGATTTGATAGAGCTGTTTGTCTGCAATATCACAAATCATTTTAAAGTTTCGATCCACATTGTCACTGGCTAAGTCGACGTTAACCCCACCAATAGAGAGTGTTAATTGTTCCGCATAGAGAGCTTTAGGGTTTGCTAATTTGACTTCATTTAACATCTTTCGCAGAGTGACAACCTTATTTTCAATATCACTACTACTCTGTCCGAAGCAAATCGCCATGAACTCATCACCGCCATATCTGAAAAGGTAGTCATTCTTGGTTGTGAATGTTTTTTTAAGTAAGCGACTGATAATACGAAGCGCTTCGTCGCCCTCTAAATGCCCATGAAAATCGTTATAAGCTTTATACTCGTCAACATCGATCATAAGGACCGCTAGAGATTGTTTTTGGTAGTAAGCGTTATGTATTAAGACTGGCGTGATGTTATCTAATTGATATCTATTAGCTAGACCTGTTAGTGGGTCAGTAGTACTCAAGATTTCGAGTGTTTGATTCGCACTTTCTAAACGCTGTCGTTGCTTTTGATTTTCTAGCGACACGGCAATAAAGCTAGCTAAATGTTCTATAAGCTGACAGTGGTGTTCCTGATATTGGTTTGGTAGATGATGCTGAACTGACAGAAAGCCGATTAATTTTTCATTAAGAATGATTGGCGTTAGAATCATTGAGTTAGTATCAAGCTCGCCACGAAACGTAACGAAATTATCGTCTTGTGTGGTTTTACCGATATAGGGTTCTAGAGCCGCATCTGTCGCGCTATTAAAATGAACGGTAGCTCGCTTGCGAATCACATACGTACCAATGGTTTGGTTCTCTTGGCAAACTACTTTTAGGTTCGGTATTAATCCTTGAGTATCAACAAAATAGCGGTAGTCGAGTATGTCTGATTTATCGTCATACATAGCAATCCCAAACTCAGATGTTGGTAGAATCATATTTATCTTATGGAGTATCTCAGGCAGTACGCTTTCTAAATCTGCAGCGGTTGCTATGAATTGACCAATATCAGTGAGCGCACCCATATATTTTTGCATTTGAGTCAGAACGTCATTTTTCTTCTTACTCTGAATGGTACCTACCCCTTCTAGAATACGTTCGCTCTGTTCGCGCTCATAACTTCTCATGTGTTTTTCTAAAAGATCCACATGCTGAGTTTGAAGTGCCGCTAAACCAGACCAATCCTCTTCATCTCGAAAGAGCTTCGCCTTAGTTTGGGCATAGATAGCATAAGAACGGTAACTACTCTTTAGATCAAAATTCTGTTCGAGAAAAGCGCACCCTACTTTTGCTTGTTCTCGCTCTCCAATGCCTTCTAAGAATTGAAACCAGTAAACCAAATTTTCTTTTCGATTATGCTCATCTCTCGATTTTTTGAAGTGCTCTTCTGCCTGATAAAATGCATCTAATACATCACTATCATCGAAGCCTCCCCACAAGAGCATGGTTTGCCCTAGGTAACTATGACAAAGAGCTATCGTCCTGTGACTAGAAAGCGAGGTGCCTATTCTTTTCGCTTCCATAATGGCGCTAACCGCTTGCTCAAACTCATTTGTATGTGCACAGCTATAGGCTAGGTTTAAATGGCTGACAGCACAATCTAACAGGCGATTCGCATTTTGAGATGAAATAATGGCTTTACGAGCATATTGCTTCGCTTGTTCGTATTTTTCTAAGCTTAAGTGCAAGTCACTTAGATTACAGAATATAAGTGACTTAAAATTGTCATCAACTAGGTGTAAGTTTTCTAGTGTCTCTGAGTAACAAGCATACGCTGATTGATAATCACCACGAATGTTATGGGTAGACGCAAGTAACCCGATGACAAATACATATAGTTGAATTTCTTCAGGAGCAATGACGTTTAGGCAGGCTTTATAATGCTCAGCAGCGTCAGAAAGGTTATCGTGGCGATAGCTTGTGAAACCTTTAAGGAAACGCGCGATTGAATCCGGGATCGGTTGATTATTAGCTTCGCATAGACTCGTTATTCTGTCTTCGACTTCTTTTAATCCTTTGATTCCAGGGTAGTTCTGGATTCGCGTTATAATTCCCATGATCTTTGGGTAAAGCGTATTGCTCATAAGTTCCGTTTAAGTCAGCCAGATTAAAAAATAACGAATAGTATACCACAAAATGCTTATTACACATTCCATTCATGAGGCTAATAAGTGGTAATTTCCTATCATTATCTTGAGTGGCGTACTGTTTTTATGTAGAGTGCGCGCAAAGTAATAATTATATTGGAGAGCACCATGGCTCGTACCATTCTGTACACTTATAAAGATGAAGACAAAGAGTTATTGTTTTCGAAACAAGAACACCGCACGATCCAAGAAGCTGTTGCAGCAGCTGAAGGTATCGACATCACTGAGTATCTAAAAACTGAGCAGCAGCTTGAGTTCATTTCTGATACTAAAGCGGTTCGTAACTACCAAGACAACTATTTCCGTAAGCTTGGTTTTACTAAGCTTACATTGAAGCAAAAAGACAACCTTGGTGTTGGTAAAAAGAAGAAGTAAGCCCTCTGGCTCTTTTTCTTGATATGTAGCTTCTAGCTTTTCGTTTGTAATTAGAGCTAAGAGCTGAAGAAACGAAAACACTGAACAATAAAAAATGCCGCAACCTCTTTCGAGATTGCGGCATTTTTATTTGTTCTTTTTAACTATCTAACCTTAGCTAGCTTAACGTTAAGTTGCGATTACTTAATATTAAGGAATGCAGCGCCACGAACACCGCCTGAATCACCGTGTTTCGCTTTGATGATCTTAGGACACTTCGCTACAGACAGTAGGTATTTAGGGATGCGCTTTGGCATTTCTTCGTAGATAAGTTCGAAGTTTGAAAGACCACCACCCAGTGCAACAACATGTGGGTCAAGACCCGTAAACAAGTTCGCAAAACAGATAGCCAATAGCTCCATGAAGCGATCTACGTGCTCAGCCGCTTTTGCTTCACCTTCGTTGTATGCTTGGATGATTTCAATCGCTTTCTTCTTCTCACCGAAGTAGTGCTCATAAATCAATTCGAAGCCACGACCTGATAAGTAGCTGTCTAAACAACCTTTTTTACCACAACCACAACCTAATAACGGTGCGTTGTCGCCGAGGTGGAACCAAGCATCAATAGGGAGACGCATATGGCCCAGTTCACCAGCAACGTGGTTACGACCAGAGAACACTTTGCCTTCGTAAACTAAACCGCCACCGAAGCCAGTACCTAGAATTAGGCCAGCAACTGATGGTTCATCTTTAAGTTCATCATCCCATGCTTCTGAAAGCGCAAAACAGTTCGCATCATTCTCGATTTTTACACTACGACCAATAAGCGCTTCTAAGTCTTTACGTAGTGGCTTACCTGTTGAAGCCGGTACGTTAACAACCAGCATAGTGCCGTCGTCTGCGTTTTCCATGCCAGGAAGACCAAGGCCAATTTTGCCTTCGCAAGAGAATTCGTTGTCGTATTTTTTAACTAAACCAGCAATCGTATCAAGCAGTAATTGATAATCGTCTGTTGGTGTTGGAACACGTTCTGTTGCTACTCGCTCAAGTTTCTCATTGAATGCACCAAACTCTATTTTTGTGCCGCCAACATCGAAGCCGTAATACATGAAATCTCTCCAATTTTTCCCTAAATTAGGGCAAATAAAATTTTTAAATTAAACAACTAAGGAGCATTATCCATAACACTCCCCCTACAAACCGTGATAGATAACAAACTTATCTCGTGATCGAGTCTGTTTGAACAACAAGTCAGCACAAAGCGGTTAAAGGTTAGAGTGACGTCTCACTTTTGGTGTGCTCTATGAAAGCGTTCAGACTTGGTTTGGTCGGATCGGACTTATAACGTGTCTTACTTAACATGTAACTTTCCCGAAATGTCTCAAACCATAGCTGTAAAGTCTTGGCACCCTGCTCTTCACCAGCCTGTTTCAAAACCAAGCTCGCCACTTCTGCAGTCGAGAGATGTTGTTCGTTGTCTGACTTACGCATCATATATTGGGAAACCGATTCTGGTTCAATCGACAACACAGGTAAGTCTTGCAGATACTCTGAACGACGGAAGATACGTCGCGCTTCACGCCAACTGCCATCAATAAAGATCAGCAATAGTGTTTTGTTTGGGTCACGCATTTGTGGCAGGTTTTGAACCACGCGCGATTTGTCATCTGTATAGTCTTCGGGGAACACTACGACAGGTTGATAGTTGTCATCTTTTAAGACATCCAACATTTCCTGATTGGGCTCTGTGCGATGCCATAGGTAAGCGTAACTGTCTTTTACTGTATCGAGAATCAATCGACCTGTATTACTTGGTTTCAATATTTCGTTATCTGACAAGATCAACATGGTCGCGACGTTCGTATTTACGTCTGGTTGATGTTCACAGATACAGCTGTCTTGTTTGATTTTACAGAACTCACATCGCACTACTTTACACCCGCGCGCATTAAACGGCTTAGTAGCAATGGATAAACGGTGTTGATATAAACGGTGAAAAGCGTGGATTCTCATGGACAATAACGATAGATCTAGAAAAGTGGCACGATTGTACTTACAGTGACCCTAGAATGATAGAAGGAATTCCCATGCAAGACCCATCCCTGCTTCGCCTTGTTTGTTTTATTGTCGTTTTTGGATCATGTGCGCTTTGGGAGTACCGCTTTCCACGTAAAACGCTGACTCAGAGTAAATGGTTTCGTTGGGGAAACAACTTTGCGTTGGTTGCTTTAAACAGTTTTCTATTAGCCACTCTAATTCCAATCGCAGCATTTCAAGCGGCGGTTATCGCACAAGAAAGCCAATGGGGTCTGTTCAATACCCTGTCACTTCCTAAAGAACTCAGCATCCTCATCTGTGTTTTACTGTTAGATTGCGCTATTTACCTGCAGCACTTGGTGTTTCACCGTGTTTCATGGCTATGGAAGTTGCACCGAGTTCATCATGCAGATCTAGATATTGATGTCACAACCGGAACTCGTTTTCATCCAATTGAGATGATTCTTTCAATGCTGATTAAAGTGAGTTTAGTGATCGCGCTTGGTGTACCTGTCATCGCTGTTGTCATCTTTGAAATTGTTCTTAACGCCAGCGCGATGTTTAACCACAGCAATGCGCATCTGCCACTGTGGATTGATAAGCGATTGAGAAAAGTGATTGTGACACCAGACATGCACCGAGTTCATCACTCGGTCATTGTTAAGGAAACGCACTCAAACTTTGGTTTTTTCTTATCGGTGTGGGACATTTGGTTCAAAACCTATCGCGCTCAACCTAAGCTTGGCCATGATAACGTTCAGATTGGCGTTCCAGAGATTCAAGATGGTAAAGAGCAACGGTTAGACTTAATGCTACGTCAGCCATTTGCACGATTCCCGACAACGAAAGACTAGGTTCGAATTCAGTTGAGTCTCAGTTTATATTGAGATCAAACCTATCTTAATAACAAACCTGTCTCTATAACAAACCCGTCTCCATAACAAACCAAGCTTAATACCAAAGCAAAACGCCCTTAGATTCTTATGAAAACTTAAGGGCGTTTCTGTATCAATCGGAATTTAAGCGTAGCTAGTGCTTCAACTATTATGCTGCCAGGCTTAACTCAGCAAGCTCGTTTATTTGAGGACGCTTGTTTATTTCAGTACGTACTTATGAAGCATAGCTTGTTGGTGTCCTGCTATCTCTCCGACTTGCTCTGAACTCTCGATCATGGATTCAAGCTGTAACTTAGTATTCTCGCCTTGTTCAGAAACACGAGTGATCGAATGTGTCACATCCACCGTTGCGCGTGCCTGTTGCTCAGTCGCCACCATGATTTGTTCAACACGTCCTTTAATCTGGCTAACCGCGAATTCGATTTTCTCGAAGGCCTGCTTTACATCGCCACTGGTTTCCAGTGCATTCGCCATTTCGCTTCTCGACTCTGTTACAGACGCCCGTGAGCGATCAGCGGCTGCCACCAATTCATTCATCATATTTCGAATATTAGTGGTTTGCTGGGAAGTATCGCTGGCTAGTTTTCTTACTTCATCGGCGACCACTGCAAAGCCTCGGCCTTGATCTCCTGCTCGAGCTGCTTCTATTGCTGCATTCAATGCGAGTAAGTTAGTGTTGTCAGCAATGCCGCTGATCATGTCGACCATTTCGCGAATCTGTTTAACACGTCCGTCTAAGTCGGCCATCGATTCTTCATTCATGCTTAAAGAGTGTTCTAGTGCATGCAGTCGCTGCTGGTTAAGTCCAACAACTTGACTCCCTGTCACTGACTCATTTTCAGCAAGCTGGGCGTCATCATTTGAGGCGTTAGAAATACGTGCAATTTCACCAATAGATGCTTCAAGCTCTGTAATGGTGGTAATCATGTTCTGAAGTGATTCATTTTGCTCGTGTAAGCTTGAGTTAGTTTGCTCTGCGGCATCGTGACTGACTTCCGCTGTTTGATAAAGCGTTTCACAGTTTCGTGTTACCAAGCGCACCGAATCAGCGGTTGAATCGACAACAGAATTAAGTTTTGATGCGATAACTTGCAATTCCAATGGGCCAACTAATTGACTCTGTTTTGAAAAATCGTGTTCCGCGAGTAAGCTCATTTGTTGAGTAATGTTCCTGAGTCCTTTGTTCACCCAGTGACGCAATACGAACCATGAAATAGAAATGATGGCCGTTATCACTAATCCGCTAATAAATAGTACTTTGTCTATCGTCGCAATTGTCTGATTGACCACAAACTCGCTTTCATCAATTAAAATGGATGCGGTGTTCGATAGTTGATTTAAGGTCCCTATCACGGTGTTAGCCAGATAGATGACTTTTGCTAAGTCGGCTTCTTGTTGCTCAACAAGTTCTAGCTTTTGCAGGATTTGTCTTAATACACCGTGATCTGCAAAGCCAGATTTAACCATCTCATAAGGCGCTGTTAAGCTTGCGAACTCTACGATGTCTGGATGCCATTCAGAAAAGTCATCATACGCGAGGTTAATGCCTGCAATTCGATTTCGAAGCTCTCTGTATTCGTCTTGCGCTTTTTCTAAGTCTGATTGCATCATCAACATTAGGAAGGTGTTCGCCATTGCAGAAGCACTCGCTGTGAATCGGTTAGCCGCATCGGAAGCCTCTGGGTTGTTCTGTACAAGGAAAGAACTGATACGGTTCATTTCAGGTCCGATGGAACTCACACCATAGCGAAACTCAGTGACTTGGCCATCGATGAGGTTTTGCTTATTCTGAATTTCAATTTGAGACGACAACACTTGGCTAGTCATCAATTGTAAGGTCGCCATGTTCTCGGTTAAGTTTTGTTTTTGTTCAACGGAAATCGCGTCAGGAAAAGATTGGGATATGAAGAGGAGTTCTTCTAGCGTTTGGTTACTTTCGGCAACTAACACGTCGATCGAGTTGCCTGTTGTGTTAAGCGTATTTAGGTCGGTTGATTGGGTGCTATAAGTAAGAAGTTTTACCTGCTCTAACACGCTTTGTGTTAATTCGGCGTTGTTTAATGCAAGAGGTAATGCTTGCTCCGAAAGTGCTTCAAAATGGCCCCCGACCCGATCGACGCCTCGGAGACTGACCAAAGATAAAAAGATGACGAGCAAAAGAATAGAAATAAATACAGCGGTGACGGTTTGAATGAGCGAGAATGTATAACGTGAAGGTTTTATTGATAAATTTGTGTCGGGCATGTGAAATCCAGTTTGACTACGAAAAAAGATATCCTTAAGTTAGTTCGTATACTAGAAGTCCTTGATGACGTTTATATTTCAGTTTTTTGTCAGAAGAGTTACATATGAAATTCAGAAAAATGGCTGTAGTTACAATAACTTTAGCAATATTGGCTGCTTGTAGCTCGACGCCATCCCCTTCTCAGCTTAGTGAAACCGCACACAAGCCTCTGTCAAAGTTAGAGCAATCAACGACCAATGCGTATATGAGTGTGTATGAACAGTGGAAAGGTGTGCCATATCATTTCGGTGGGACTTCATTTAGAGGCGTAGATTGCTCTGCTTTCGTTCAAATCGCAGTGCAAACTGCGACCCAGCAAGCCTTACCGAGAACCACAAAAGATCAAGTTAAAAAGGGAAAGGAAATAGCGTATGGACAGGCAATAAGTGGTGACTTGGTGTTTTTCAAAACATCGATGACGGTACGACACGTCGGTGTATATTTAGGAAACAATCAATTCCTACATGCTTCGACATCGAAAGGTGTCATTATATCGAGATTGGATAACCCTTATTGGGCCTCTAAGTTTTGGCATTTTAGGCGTTTATAGTGATTAAAAGATTAACTGATAACACAGTTGCTTTGAAGGTACTATTTAAACGCCTATCGCTGTTTAGCCTAGTAAATGTACTAGAAGCTAATTAGTCGTATTGAGCGACCGCAGTATCAAACAGATTCTTCACTAATGCGATGTATTCATCTAAGAATACAATTTGTTCGTTAGTCGCTTTTTTTGACCATACACCAGCTAACACTTCACCTAAATCAGCCACCACTGAATCCGCTTCTTTCAATAGTTGAAAACGAACGCTTGAATGTAACTCAGGGTTTTGCTCGAAAATAGCCATGATGTTTGTTGATATCATGTCAGTGATGATGTCTTCGACACTTTCATTACCTGTATCGCCATTACTATTAGTAAAGACATCTAGGTTAAATGATAAGTGTTCGATCAAAGCCAAATAGCCATCGGTTTCTACAACCACAATAAATCTCCGTTTAAGCTCAAGAGCAGATTAATATGTACCTACCTAATACTATGTATATGAGTCTGTTTGTCATCTCTTTATTACTAAAAACTGTATTAAAGTGATCCGAGCTAGCATTTAAGCTTAAATTTCAATCAAAACACCCTAACTTCACCAAACACACCTAAAATATAGTGAAAAATAATCTCAACCTATTTCTGCGATTCTATTGTATGAAAATCATCATGCCGTGAGATTAGTTCCAAACTATTTCCTTATATCATTCTCAATTTCTGTTTTGATTTCAAAGGGCTTGAATCAGTTCGAGTTCACAAATCAGCCAATTGATTCTACATTAGTTGAATAAGAGCCAAGAACATTGACGAGTGCGTCTATAAATTGCTCAGATTTATCCTAAACTATTGCTAGTAAACAAACAGTATTTCTAACCTTCAGTCTTTGAGGATTTCCTATGTGGCAGGCCATTTCTCAACAACTTTCAGATACTCTTCTATTTAACTTCCAGATAACTGAACGTACCAAGGTTTCTGGTGGCGACATTAACGATTGCTATATGATTAGCGATGGTAACGAACGTTACTTTGTAAAAGTGAACCTGCGAGAATTTTTACCTAAGTTTGAAATTGAAGCTGAGAACTTACGCTTGTTAAGAGAAACTTCTACCGTTTATGTTCCTGAGTTGGTACTGATTGGTAAAACCAAAGAATGCTCGTTCATTATCCTTAATTACTTGCCGACCAAGCCGCTTGAAACAAGCAATAATAGCTATGACTTTGGCGTTCAACTTGCCCAATTGCATCAATGGGGTGAACAGAAAGAGTTTGGTTGTGACCAAGACAATTATATTGGTAGCACCCTTCAACCCAACCCTTGGCATAAGAAATGGGGGCGTTTTTTCTCTGAGCAACGCATTGGCTTCCAACTGCAATTGTTAAAAGAAAAAGGCATCGAATTCGGCGATATCGATGATATTGTTGATGTAGTGAATATGCGTCTTGCAGGCCACAACCCTCGCCCTTCTTTGCTTCATGGCGACCTTTGGAACGGTAATGTTGCTAACTCAGCCTTTGGGCCAATCTGTTACGATCCCGCTTGTTATTGGGGCGATCATGAATGTGATTTAGCGCTAACTGAACTGTTTGAAGGGTTTTCAAAAGAGTTTTATGAAGGTTACCAGAGCGTCAATCCACTCGACGTTGGCTATACTGAACGGAAAGACATTTATAATTTGTACCATCTTCTCAACCACTGCAATCAATTTGGCGGCGAGTATTTAGCACAAACTGAGGCGTGTATTCAGAAGATACAGGCCGTTTAACACCAATCACAGTTAGCTACTGAGATTAGTACAAGTTACAGTGAGGATAATTCGCCATGCATAAATACACAGAGAAACATGTTTCTTGCCCCCATTGTGGTCATGCAATTAGCATAACGCTGGATGCTTCTAATGGGAGCCAAGATTTTTACGACGATTGCCCTGCATGTTGCAATGCAATTCATCTGGACATGCAGGTTGATGAATTGAGAGACAGAATCCATCTCTCGATTGATGCAGACGACGAACAAGTTTTCTAACACCTACTCTCTTGTCGAGTTGGCTCTACACCTCGATTTAAAGCTACACCTCGATTTTGAAGCTAGCCCAGAAAAACACAAAAATAGAAAAAGAGCACTTAATGTGCTCTTTTTTAACATCTTCGATTTTTACTTAGTCAACGCTTTTAGGGCAAGTGTTATTGATGAACCGCTACTACGACTTCTGGTTTGCTAGCACGCGCTCAACAGTATCAACAATCGCTTGTGTTTGAGGATCAAACTCAATATTTACTTGGTCGCCTACTTCGCGGCTGCCAAACAAAGTGCGATTTAGCGTTTCAGGAATCAAGTGTACAGAGAAACGGTTCTCTTCCACTTCACCTATCGTCAATGAACAACCATCAACGCCAATATAACCCTTGCTCAATACATACTTCATTGATTCTTGTGGCAACTCAAACCAAAGCGTGCGGTTGTTTTCAGTCTTGATCACATCCACTAAGTTCGCCATCAACGTAATGTGGCCAGACATACTATGCCCGCCAATTTCATCACCAAATTTTGCGGCTCGCTCAACATTCACTTTATCACCAACAGTCAGTTGGCCTAAGTTCGTCAATCGCAATGTGGCTTGCATCAAATCAAAAGCAATGTGGTTTCCTGAAATTTCCGTTACCGTTAAGCAACAACCGTTATGAGCTACTGAGGCACCAATCGCTAATCCCTCAACCATTTCGTTGCTTAGCTCAATGGTATGAGTCTGAAACAACTCTTTTTTGTTTATAGCAACCAGTGTTGCCATTCCTTGAACGATACCTGTAAACATAAGATTCCTATTTAGCATTCTAATAACAGTTTTTCATAGCAGTTATTGTGACATTTCTTTATGATTCGTCCAGTGGAAGCTTAAGATCATTGTCTCTGATTCCTTCAGAATGTCCTTTCCTACACTATTATTCTAATTTTCCCTCTTATTTGGAGTTGTTTGTGCATCGTTACAAAGAAGAATCCTCGAATCTAATCAAACTTGCGACCCCAGTATTAATCGCATCTGTTGCACAAACTGGAATGGGTTTTGTCGATACCGTAATGGCCGGTGGTGTAAGTGCTATCGATATGGCGGCGGTTTCGATTGCAGCAAGTATCTGGCTACCATCAATCTTATTTGGTGTGGGTCTGTTGATGGCGTTGGTTCCTGTCGTTGCACAACTACATGGTTCTGGTAGACAAGTAAAAATTCCATTTGAGATTCAACAAGGTGCGTTTTTAGCGCTTGCCATCTCCCTTCCAATCATTGGCGTACTTTTTCAGACACAACTGATATTGGAGTGGATGGACATAGAACAACTCATGGCAGAAAAAACCATCGGTTATATGAATGCGGTGATGTTTGCTGTCCCTGCATTTTTGTTGTTCCAAACATTGAGAAGCTTTACAGATGGTATGTCTTTAACTAAGCCTGCAATGGTGATTGGTTTTATTGGCTTGCTATTAAACATCCCGCTTAACTGGATGTTCGTATACGGAAAGCTTGGCGCTCCCGCTCTGGGTGGTGTTGGCTGTGGAGTTGCAACGGCTATCGTATATTGGGTGATGTTTGCTCTGCTGTTCGCTTACGTTTTAACATCAAAGCGTTTGGCTAAAATCAATATCTTCGGTACGTTCCACAAACCTCAGCTCAAAGCACAAATTCGTTTGTTTAAACTAGGCTTTCCAGTTGCCGCTGCTATCTTCTTTGAGGTGACGCTATTCGCTGTTGTTTCTCTGTTGGTTGCCCCTCTTGGGTCTTTGGTTGTCGCCGCACACCAGGTTGCAATTAACTTCTCGTCACTGATATTTATGATACCAATGAGTATCGGTGCCGCCGTGAGTATTCGTGTTGGTCATAAGTTGGGTGAAAACAACACTGAAGGAGCGAAAATCGCGACACACGTGGGAATCATTGTTGGTTTAGTCACAGCCCTAATGACAGCTACATTGACGGTACTATTCAGAGAGCAAGTTTCGTTACTGTACACAGAGAATACGGCGGTAATTACTGTTGCAATGCAATTACTATTGTTCGCTGCAGTTTATCAATGTACTGACGCAATCCAAGTTATCGCTGCAGGGGCTTTGCGTGGATACAAAGACATGCGTTCGATCTTCAACATTACTTTCGTTGCTTACTGGTTGCTTGGTCTTCCTATTGGCTACATTTTAGGAATGAAAGATTGGATTGTTGAGCCTATGGGCGCGCACGGTTTCTGGGTTGGGTTCATTGTTGGTCTAACGTCTGCAGCTATTATGCTAGGTATGCGTCTGCACTGGATGCACAAACAAGACGACGATGTGCAGTTAGAATTTAGCTCTCGCTGAGTTCTAACTCACTCAACCGGTATCCCTGATATTGAATACGAAAAAGAGCTCTGATATTCAGAGCTCTTTTTCGTTTACTGTGTGTATGACTATATTGTACTGAACAATCTGATTGGTATTAATACTCACTCTTTTCTCTAACGAAGCGCGCAAACTTGGGTTTTCCATTTTGAGTAAAGCCATTGTAGCGAAAGGTAATACGGCTGCCGATCTCAGGCGGCGCAAGTCTCATTTGATCACTGAACCCGCTTCCGATATAAAACTCAACCCCTTCTTCCGTGTGAACCAAAATCGAACCCATCATCCCTTTATACTTCCCTGTCCCGCCTTTGTAGCCAATAACTGTGGCTTCGGCATCGTGATGCCTTTTTAGTTTTAACAGGTCATTGCTTCGACCTGCTTGATAACGACTGGTGATCTTTCTGAGCATCAAACCTTCGCCATTACGTTCATCGACATTGTCTAATTGATAAAACAGAGCTTCTTCATTTTGAATAGGTACATGTTCGATGTAGCTGACATGAGGTTCTCCAATCATACTTACCCAATGCAATATGTTGTAATAGCGCTTTTGATAATCGCCAGTCGCCCCTGGCATATCAAACAGCATCAAGTCTATTTGGCGCCACGCAACATCACTAGGTGTGTGATCGAGGACGGTAGATTGGACTAAGTGGAACTTTCCTCTTCCTGCCCAGAGCTCCCCTTCAAGGTGTACCTTCGGTAAGTTTTTTGTAAACCACTTCGGTGAGTAAATGCGATTCCCATTTCGAGTATAAAGGTGTTGTCCGTCCCAAAGAGCACGAATCCCATCAAGCTTTTCACTCTTCCAGTATTCAGAAACATCAATGCCTTGTTGGTATGTATTGGCCAGTACCAAATGGTCGGGAGGTAAATAGGATGAATGAGAAGAAAGCGAACACGCCCATAGAGTTGCTATCGCCAATTTAGTTAATCTCATCATCTGCTCCGTATTGATATCTGTAGTGCTCAACAAACGCCTTTAATCCTAAGCGTTCTGACACGTAGGTAGACAACCTTTGCTAGAAGATGCGATCCACACGCCAACCTTATTTAACTTTCAATTTCATTCATGCAATTAATGGCTTATGAGTCTCAAATGTTCACCCATTTTTAGTTCTCATATTGAGAAACCGACTTTCTCAATATGAGATAGAGATTAGCGATCGAGTTAAGTTTTTGAAAAATATAAACATAAAAGTTGGCACATTCAGTGCAGCTGTCCATACATACTCAAAAGGAGATATCGCTATGGAACTACGTAAGATTGATTTAAATACAACGACACTGACTCTTTCTATCTTCGGTGATTTAGATGCAGCAGGTAGCCGTGATGCTCAGACCGATATTGACGATGTAATCTCAAATGATGGCCACCCTGAAATCGAAGTTGATTTTAGCCAAGTTGAGTTTTTAGATTCATCTGGTGTTGGCGCAATTGTTTACATGTTCAAACGCCTAACTGAGCGAGAGCGCAACATGCGACTTGAAAATGTGACTGGCCAGCCTCTTGAAATTATGAACTTGCTACGTATTGGCCACGCTATCCCAGTAAATTCAAAAAATCCTACAAATTCATGAAGATCCACTAAGCTAGAAGTAACAAAACATAATAATAAAAAGTAAAAACATAGGACGTTGGCATGAAAATACTGAAAAACTACATAGCCCTTTCTCTGTCTGCTTTGGTTCTAGGTGGCTGTACTAGCTACCCTGAACAAGGCACCGGCGGTTTGGCTGAAAGTTATGACTCTATTAATTACCAAAATTCCGACTTTTCTCCTGTCATGCCAGACGAACCTCTTGGTCCTGAACACGGATTACGTTTTGATTGGCAACTGGCCAAATTACATCTTGATGCCTTGATTCAAGAAGGCGCCCGTTGGTGCTTCCCCGCTGCTGTTGTGCAAGCGATAGAGAAGCAAAATCGTATCGCTCGTGAACTACAAGGAGGCCTGCTTCTAGATGCGGCCAACGACCTAGTCATTCAAAGAAAACGCTTAAACGAACTTGAAGTCCAACTGGACTATGTGACCTCACAAGCCCGCTGTGAACCACCAAAAAATGAAAACCAATTTAGAATGCAATTGTCGGTTATCGAACAGTTGTATGACCTGCTTAATGTTGACAACCAATTCGCGGAAAACTCTACCGAAGTCAATCCCAAGTACATGGGAAGACTTGCCGAGGCGACCACACTACTGAATAAACATAAATCTCTAGACCTTGTTGTTACGGGTCATGCCGATGCTACGGGTACCGAAAAATTTAACGATGACTTAGCACTTGGACGTGCTAAACAAGTCGAACGTTACCTAACTATTTTTGGCTTAGGTGCTCAGCGAATTAAAGCCGTGTCTGTTGGTGAAACTGTCCCTCTTTTTGAAGGCGAATCAGACGGTACGCGTTTAACTAACCGCCGAGTGAGTATCGAAATTATCTCCCCTAAAAATGCCGAGAAAATGGGAGGTGGATTATGAAATTATTGATCGCTTTTATCATCACCCTATCGTTAAGCTTTACGAGTGTCGTGAATGCGAGCGAAGAGTTTTCAGACGCGGTTCAAGTCGGTGACCTTATCCAAGTTAACGTACCCGGTGAAAGTACGTTGAACACAGGGTTCCAAGTGGATAAACGTGGCCGCATTACCCTTCCTGAAGTTGGCGCCGTATTTGTTGCCGGTTATGACAGTGAGCAACTTAACAAAGTCGTTCTAGAATCACTGGCTACCGCTTATAAAGATCTTTCGAACGCTTCGGTGTACGTCAAAGAACAACAAATCATTATTTACGTTCAGGGTTATGTCGAACAGCCTGGCGAATACACACTGGCATTGGGTTCTAGCATCCAAATGGCGCTTTACGCAGCCGGTGGATTACGTCCAGGAGCACAACTGGACAAATTGATTCTTAAGCGAGGCGCGGACAAGAAAGAGTTTAACTACAAACGTTTCCTTGATTCAGGTGACGAATCATCGCTACCTAATCTGCAATCACTGGATTCGCTTTTTGTTCCAGCATCGCCATTAGTAGGCAATATTGAACAAGAGTTCGATGCAGCAAAGCTTGCTAACTCTGGTGACAGTGCTGACTCTCGCAATTCAATTAAAGTATTTGGCGAAGTAAATGCACCGGGGTCGTTCACTTATAAAGAGAGCACCGATCTTGTCGACGTACTAATGCGCTCGGGCGGTGTTACTCGTTATGCCAGTGTTGAGCAAATCCGAGTAATTTCAAACAACACGCCTACGCTGTTCAACCTTAAGCGTTATTTGGATTCTGGTGACGAAAGCCTACTTCCAATCTTACGCCCAGGTGCAACGATTTTTGTGCCGAAGCAAGAGGAAGAGATCAAATCCGGCGCAAACATGGTTTACGTTATGGGTGAAGTCGCTGCCCCTGGCGCTTTTGAAGGAAAGAGAGACGCTACCTTCATGGATATCCTTGCCAATGCTGGCGGCCCAACTCGATTTGCAGAGTCGCGTCAAATACGCGTAATCAAAGCGGATGGTCGAGTACTTAAATTCGATTTAGCGGCTTACACTGAAGGCTTGCCTAACTCTAACCCACCGAATATTAAAGCCGGTGACGCGATCTTTGTTCCTGAGAAAACCGACATGAACGAGAAATCTTGGTTAAAGATTGCACCAGACAGAGCAGTTAACGTGATTGGTGAGGTGAATCGACCTGGTCGTATAGAATGGTCAGATGAAATGAACTTCATGGGATTATTGGCACACGTCGGCGGCCCCACGCTACGCGCTGACACATCGAAAATTGAAGTCGTGACGGGTAGAAAGTTGGTTGTGTTTAATCTTGATGATTTCATCAGAAATGGTGCGCCACGAGATCTGATGCCACAAATTCGTGCAGGCTCTATCGTCCGTGTCCACGACTTGCCACAAGATCCGTCAGACAATAAATCTCAATGGGTACGTCAAAGCTCTGATGCTTCGATCTACATTTTTGGACAAGTGAATGCACCGGGTCGTTACCGCTTCACCAAAGACATGCACTTTCTTGACATTTTGTCTGCAGCTGACGGGCCTACTAAGGATGCCGATATACACAACGTGCGTGTGACTCACCGTGATAAAACCTACTCTAAAGTAAGCAAACTCAATTTATCGTTGTACTTCGAAACCGGTGACGAATCGTTACTGCCAAATGTAACCACAGGTGACACTATTTATATCCCAGAGAAAGGTAAAAACTGGTTAGATACACCGAAAGAAGAAACCGTTCGTGTGCTTGGTGCGATTAACAACCCAGGTCGCTATGTGTTTAACGACAACATGACCATTTTAGATATATTGGCAGAAGCGGCAGGCCCTACCGACAATGCTTACGTAGAGAAAATTACCATTGTGAATATGTCTTGTTGCCAAGGCCAAGCTCGTACCTTCGACCTTGTTGAATTCAGCAAAACAGCCAATATTTACAACCTACCAGTACTGCGCGCTGGTGACACTATCTACATCCCAGATCGCCGTGAGAGCTTTATGGAAAAAGCTCGTGTAGGTCTAGAAGACATATTACGTCTAACAACAATGATCGTCTTAATAGGAGCTTTATAATGACTATTTCAGCAATCCAAGCAGAAGTAGAACAACTGTATCTAGCTTCTGAACTTAACGGACAGAAATCGATTTGCGTGACTGCCTGTCATTCAGGTGACGGGGTAACCTCTATTGCAACTGCATTAGCCGAGCGTTTTCTCCTTGCTGGTCATTCTACGCTTTATGTTGACCTCAACTTATACAATCCTGCTTTTAAAGATTTGAACATGTTGGAAGACAATCAACAGGGACAGTTAATTGAACATGTCGAGTCTCATCGTACGTTTATCGGTGTCCCTGCTCCACAAATTGCATCAACGCAATTGGCTTATAAAGATCCGACAACGTTACAAAAAGTGGTGAACAAATGGTTAGACAAATACGATAGAGTCATCATTGATACCTCACCACTTCTCAACATAAACAAAGGCAACATTCCGGCGCAATCTGTCGCGAGTGCTTGTGATAGTACATTGATGGTTGTCGCCTATGGTGAAACCTCTAGTCACCACCTAGAGCAAGCGAAAAAGCTGCTTGATGCGCAGAGTATCAATCTTATGGGTTGTGTGATGAACATGAAACAAACACCTAGCTTTGCACAAGAGTTGGTAAGACAAATCAATCGCATGAAATTCCTTCCAACTAAACTTCGCGATAGCTTGGCCAATAAGCTTTACCAAAATGAGTTTTTAAACCTACCGATGTAACTTTTCTGTGCCACGATAGCTTTTTTGTACAACTATAGCTTTCTTGTGCAACTGCATGGCTGTCATTAATTCCTGACAGCCACAGTGCCTATTGGACTCACGCCAAAACACTCTAAAACCAAGTTGGATATTTTTGACGAAATTATTGTTAAAACTACGATTTTAAAAACCATTCAGCGCATTTCACGCACTTCAGACATGGTCTTACCACCTTTAAAACCCTTCAAAAATCAACCGCCCATGCCTAACTTTATCGGTAATGTGACACAGACGGTTAAAGTGCCATGTAAATCGCATCAAAGATGGAATTCGTACGATTATTCCCTAAGATTATAAATAGAGGTGGTTTTTGACGAATTTGTAATAGTTTGACAAAGTTATCCGATGGCTGTTGAAACACAGTGGATGAATTGGCAAATCACACTTCACTGACTTTGCACGTTTATCTATTCACACTTCACCCATCCCTCCTTCTGCTCAAATGGTTCAAATACACGGAAAGGATCACCATCGAGCAATTTAGATAATCAATTTACCTTGGTTACCTTAGTTGTATTATTAAAGAGAAAGGAAACTCAATATGAAATACAAGTTAAGCTCCGTATTTTTGTTAGTAGCAGCAGCCAGCGGTAATGCTAACGCTGGAGAATGTGGCAGCGTAACAATCGCAGATATGAACTGGAACTCTGCAACACTGATCGCCAATATCGACCAATTCATCCTAGAACATGGTTATGGGTGTGATGCCGAACTTATCCCTGGCGACACTATGCCAACAGGCACATCCATGATTGAAAAAGGCCAGCCTGATGTTGCACCTGAACTTTGGAGCAACAGCTTAAAAGACGCATTGGACAAGGGTGTCCAAGAAAAACGTCTTCGCTATGCAGGTAAAGCACTTGTGAATGGCGGTGAAGAAGGCTTTTGGGTTCCAGCTTACTTAGTTAAACAATACCCAGAGATGGCAACCATCGAAGGTGTACGTAAAAACGCTAGCTTATTTAAGCACCCTGAAGACCCAGATACATCAGCATTTTACAGTTGCCCAGCAGGCTGGAACTGTCAGATCAGTGCCGGAAACTTGTTTAACGCTCTTGAGCTGGAAGACAGTGGTTTCACGATTGTTGATCCAGGCTCGAGTGCCGGCTTATCTGGCTCTATCGCAAAAGCTTATGAGCGCGAAGAAGCTTGGTTTGGTTACTACTGGGCGCCAACTGCCGTTCTAGGCAAATACGACATGGTTAAAGTTGACTTTGGTAGTGGTGTTAATGAACAAGAGTTCTTAACTTGTACCACCAAAGAAGACTGTGATTCACCTAAAGCGACCATGTACCCGCCTTCACCCGTTCACACTATCACCACTGAGAGTTTTGCGTCACGTGCACCTGAAGCTTATGACTACTTCACTAAACGTGGTTTCACAAACGACAAAATGAACTCGCTGCTTGCTTGGATGGAAGACAACCAAGCCGATGGTGAAGAAGCAAGTCTGCATTTCTTGAGTGAATTCCCAGAAGTATGGCACCCATGGGTTTCTGAAGAAGTGGCTAAGAAAGTTGAAGCCGAACTGTAAAAGCTTGGTTTAACAACAAGTAATTACGCTTCAACAATAGAACAGAAATAACGTCGCTATACTTGATGTTATTCATGATTCGGAGCCCTTTTCATAGGCGATTACCTCATCGCATGAACAAGTGGCTCCGAACTATAAGGATATAAAATGGCTGACACCAATTGGTTATCAACCTTTCCAGAGATGGAACGCGCTGATTTACGAACCATAAAAAAGACGCTAGATGGCGCATACCGTGAATTCTCTCGTGAATACGGTGAAATGATTGAATCTCTATTTGACCCTCTTCTTTCATTCCTGGTTTGGTTTGAAAAACTTCTTATCTCAACCCCTTGGATTATAGTCCTCGCTGTTTGTACAAGCCTTGTCTACGCCGCGAGTCGCTCTTGGAAACTGGCTTTAGGTTGTGTCGCTTCCCTGCTCCTTATTGGTTACTTTGGTATGTGGGAAGACACCATGCGGACGCTTAGTATCATCACTGTGTGTACCTTGGTTTCGATATTCTTAGGCATTCCGATTGGCATTGCGATGGCTCGTTCGAATCGAGCGCAATCTATCGTTACGCCGATGCTTGATATCATGCAAACCATGCCGGCATTCGTTTACTTGATCCCAGTGGTAATGCTACTCGGCATCGGTAAGATTCCAGGGCTAATCGCCGTGGTTATCTACGCGATTCCACCTGTGATTCGTTTAACCAACCTAGGCATACGCTTAGTCGACAAAGAAGTATTGGAAGCGGCTACCGCTTTTGGTGCGAGCAAAAAGCAACGCTTATGGGGTGTTCAACTACCGTTAGCAATGCCAACGATCATGGCGGGTATCAACCAAACCATCATGATGGCACTGTCTATGGTTGTTATCGCATCAATGATTGGTGTTAAAGGCCTAGGACAACCAGTTCTTAAATCCATCACCAACCAATATTTCACATTGGGCTTGATGAACGGTTTTGCCATTGTTGCCCTCGCAATTCTTTTTGACCGCGCTTCACAGGCATACGCAAGAAGAACCAATGCGCATTTAGGAGGACTCAAGCATGACTAAACCATTGATTGAGATTAGTGGCCTATACAAAGTGTTTGGACCGAAACCGATGTCTGTTATGAACCGAGTTCAGAACGGCGAACACAAAGACCAGATTCTTGCTGACACGGGTCATACCGTTGGTTTGAAAGAGATTAACCTTGAGATTAACCGTGGCGAAATCTTCGTTATCATGGGGCTTTCTGGTTCAGGGAAGTCGACTTTGATTCGCCACTTCAACCGTTTGATAGATCCGACTCAAGGTAAAATCATGGTTGAAGGCATCGATGTGATGAGCCTCAATACCAAGCAATTAGAAGAGTTCCGTCGTCATAAAATGTCGATGGTATTCCAACGCTTTGGCTTAATGCCTCATCGCACCGTGGTAGAAAACGTTGCGTACGGTTTGGAAGTACAAGGTATCAAAAAAGAAGACCGTTTAGCGAAAGCCAATGAGTGGTTAGAAACGGTGGGGTTGAAAGGTTACGGCAAGCAGTACCCTGCCCAGCTTTCTGGCGGTCAACAACAACGTGTTGGTCTTTCTCGAGCTCTGTGTACTAATGCTGAAATCTTATTAATGGATGAAGCGTTTTCAGCGCTCGATCCTTTGATTCGAAGTGAAATGCAAGATCAACTCATTGAACTGCAAGAGAAGCTTCATAAGACGATTGTTTTCATCACCCACGATTTGGATGAAGCACTTCGTCTCGGCGACCGAATCGCAATTTTGAAAGATGGCGAGTTGGTACAACAAGGTACACCACATGAGATTCTGCTGAATCCAGCCGATGACTATGTAGAGGCATTCGTTAAAGACGTAAACCGTGCTCGTGCATTGACCGTTGAAACCGTTATGCAGCCCCCTCTCTATCGAATCACATCTGAAACGATTGAAGGTGCTTTGGCACAAATGAAGATGCTGAAAAATGACTACGCTTATCACGTAACGGATGAAGGCTATCAAGGTCTAGTCACACAAGAGAGCCTACAGGATGCAGTTGAAGATTCATCGGTGCATGACTTCAGTGAAGAGATATACGAAGAAGTTCCAGCCATTTTGCCTGATGCGGTGATTGAAGAAGTGCTACCAGACACTATGTCTTGTGACTATTCTCTTCCGGTTGTTGATGAGGACGGTAACCTAAAAGGTGAACTAGAGAGAAGCGCTGTTGCTGATATCTTCTCTGAAAGTAGCGAGGAAGAAGTAGAAACCGACCCAAAGCCAAAGATTGATAAAGCTTCGTAGTTCTACTTTTCGATATTTAAAGCACGGCTGTTTAAATTATCGCTATTTGGGTTATAGGGATGTGGGTTATAGCTACTTAGCTTAGCCCAAGCGAGTTAACCTGCTCTAAGACCACTGTTGTTAGTAACTGCAGTGGTCTTTTTTATGTGTATCGGCCTCGCTTTGTCCTGCACTCTCCCCTTTAAGCTTACTAGTACCCAGGCTAATAGGTGCCTAAGTTTATATTTCATAAGAGAAAACAAATTTAAATCAGTTCGTTAGGTTTGTCACAAACATAGTGGCAATTCGGGCGAGAAGGCAATTAATTGCTTTGTTTATAAGGCAAGCAGTTGAAATTATTCTAGAAAATGACTAAAACTTAATAGTACTCACGGATATTACGCTCAACAAAAGGACTTAGTTTGATGAATTCCACTTTAGCGTCAGACACAGCTGCACATCTAAACTCACAAGAAGTTAGCGAGCTTGTTGATGAAAGCGTTCTAGAGCAAATGATTCGAGATACAAGTGCGGATATTATCCCGATCTTGATCGACCATTATGTCGAAGAATCACAAACACGCTTGGTCGCCATAAAAGAGGCTGTCGCTCAGCACGACGCTCAAACACTTGAGTTCGAGGTTCATACTCTTGGCAGCACCGCACTCTCATTAGGTAATCGCCCTTTGGGTGAGTTAGCTCGCGCTTTAGAGAAGCAGTGTCTAGAACAGAGTCACGATGCGGCATTTCTGCAAGTTGACGAATTACTAGAACTCGCAGAGCGTTCAATCAAAGCCTTGCTTGACAGGAAACAGGCAGGCTTCAGTTAACTTTGGATGTTCAGATAAAAACTCAACATAGTCGTTATTAATATAGTCCCCATAAAGATGCGAACCAGTATGAGTAGCAATGCGGGAAATTCTACACACCGCGCCTTAAAAGATTGCATGCGGTAGATAACAAATACACAAGACTCGTATTGATGGTTCCATATCACTATGTTATTGATTGGTTAGGATAAAGTTTCAAAAGGAATACACAATGCGCCCTAAGGTATTGTTAGTTGAAGACTCCACCTCACTCGCCGTACTCTACAAGCAGTACGTAAAGGACGAGCCCTACGATATCTTCCACGTCGAAACCGGCGTGGAAGCTAAGACCTTCATTGAAAGGCACTCTCCACAGCTTGTTATTCTCGACCTTAAGTTGCCCGACATGCCAGGGGAAGAAGTCTTAGATTGGATTAGTACGAACGAAATACCAACCGCCGTCATTATCGCGACGGCACATGGCTCAGTAAACATTGCTGTAGACCTTATCCAGCGCGGTGCGGAAGACTTCTTAGAGAAGCCCATTCAAGCCGACCGACTAAAGACCTCTGTTCGCTTACATCTAAAAAGAGCTAAGCTAGAGAACCTTGTCGATGACATGCAAAGCAAGTTCGATCGTGACCGCTTTCATAATTTCATCGGCTCTTGCCTACCTATGCAAGCGGTTTACAAAATTATCGATTCGGTAGCACCAACTACCGCCAGCGTGTTTATTAACGGTGAAAGTGGTACGGGTAAAGAAGTGTGTGCGGAAGCGATTCACCAAGAGAGCCAGCGCAACAGTAAGCCCTTCGTTGCTATTAACTGTGGTGCTATCCCTCGAGACCTAATGGAAAGTGAAATCTTCGGTCACGTTAAAGGTGCATTTACCGGTGCGACAACCGACCGTAAAGGTGCCGCAATGCAAGCGCATGGCGGCACCCTATTTCTCGATGAGCTTTGTGAAATGGAACTGGAGATGCAGAAGAAGCTCCTACGATTTTTGCAAACCGGTACGTTTACCCCACTCGGTGGCAACCGCGAGATTAAAGTGGATGTCAGAATTATCTGTGCGACCAACCGCGATCCACTGGTTGAGGTAGAAGAAGGACGCTTTAGAGAAGACCTTTACTATCGTGTTCACGTTGTGCCTATCGAGATGCCACCGCTTCGTGAACGAGGAAGTGACATTGTCACCCTGTCTAATCACTTCTTGAAGCTGTACGCGAAGCAAGACAAGAAGAAGTTCAAATCAATAGACAAAGAAACGCAGAATCTACTTAAACGTTATGCGTGGCCGGGCAACGTACGTCAGTTGCAAAACATCATCCGTAACATCGTGGTGTTGAACAATGAAACGAGCGTGACCAAAGACATGTTACCGCCTCCGATTAATAAAGTAGACGCAGCTCAAGCCACGAAATCAGTGACACCTATTCGAGTAGCTGCGCCCCAAGCTGCTGTTGTGGAAGCACCAGAAGCTAAGTTGCCACCTATTACACCGGAAGAGTTGGAGCAATCCTCAGTTGTCCCCGCTAACAACGATCCGATGACGCCCGCATTTACAACAAGCGAAGGTGCTATTCGTCCAATGTGGCAAATAGAGCGCGAAGCTATTCAACATGCCATCAATCATTGCGATGGGAATGTGTTAAACGCTGCCGTGCTGTTAGAACTTAGCCCTTCTACTGTTTATCGTAAGAAACAGGCTTGGGAATCGGAAGATGAGTACAATCAAGCCTAGCCAAGGTGTACTCAACGTAAACCTTCACGAGATTTGGCTGTTGATCGACAGCCAAACTTTTGGAGGCATAGAAACGCATGTTTTAGAGTTAGCACAAGGCCTGATATCTGAAAGCGCTCAGTATTCAGAGGCTATTCGAATCGTTCTTTTGACTAAGTTTAATCCTGAAGCGATCATCGTTGAAAAGTTGAATGCGCTGAGCATCCCTTATAGTTACCTCTCCGATTTAGCCTCATACTCTGCAGATTCAAGCGGCAATAGCGCGACACAGCTTAAACGTGCAGCTCATTATTATGAGCCAAGACTTATCCATGCTCATGGTTACAAAGCCAGTTTGGTCAGCAAACTAATAAAGCTCCCACCTCGTTTAAACAACACCAAACAAATCACCACTTATCATGCAGGTGAAACCCCAACAGGCAAAGTATGGCTTTATGACTGGCTCGACCGTTACAGCAGCTTTCTTTCTGATCAGTCGCTCGTGGTCAGTGAGAAGATTAAAGCGAAAGTGCCGAGTAAAACCCATCAATTGAATAACTTTGTTAAGGTCCCAACCGGATTAACAAAGTCCCCTTCATCAAGCCCATTCCATGTTGGCTTTGTGGGACGATTAAGCCACGAAAAAGCGCCTGATCGATTTGTCGCATTAGCCAAACCGTTTCCTGATGTTCGGTTTGAGCTTTTTGGTGACGGGCCAGAAATGGAAGCGTTAGTTAAATCGCAGCCTGATAATGTTACCTTTCATGGGCATCAAACCAATATGGACGACGTTTGGAGCCAAATCGATTTGTTAATCATCCCTTCCCGCTTTGAAGGCTTACCTATGGCGGCATTAGAAGCCATGATTCGCGGCATTCCTGTCCTCGCCACCTCAGTTGGTAACTTGCCTAAACTCATCGAGCACCAAGTTAACGGCTACCTCGCCAATTCAGAAGCTGAACTAGAACAGTTTTTATCTTTGTGGATATCATTGTCGATTGAACAACGTGACTCTCTCAGAAGTAACGCGATAGAAACGGTCAAACACCAATATTCGCCACAAGCTGTTGTCCCGAAGTTGTTGGAAATCTACCAACTCGATCGTTAATCCTAGTCTTAGTAGATAACTGGTTATTTTAGCTTGATAATTTGGCCGTTTTAGTCAGTTTTATACTGATTCTCAAAATGACAAATCTCAACTTAAGATTATAGTCTTACTCCATAATCCATCATTAAATCAGTTGGTTAAATGAAATGCATAACTGGCACTCGCTTTGCAACCTTTAACATCACGCATTAGATACGACTTTCAAATGTATAACGATAGAGAGCTGCCATGAATAGTTTACTCAGCAATAGAGATTACAATGCTCACCCCTGAAGCCAATAGATTGCCAGTCATCATCACTATCAGCACCTTGTGTGTTGGGCTTGGTATTGTTTGGTACTTTGTGCCTCACCCTGCTGTCATTGTAGCGCTCGCTCTTGTGCCATTAGCTGGGTTATTCGTGTTAAACAAGACATTCTGGCTAGTTCTACTGTTCGTTGTCTTTTCATTTTTCCGAATTCACGAAGCCATACCTCAACTCTATTCGTTAAAAATACCGCTGATGCTTTCATTAGGTGCCCTGTCCGCTCTGATCTGGCATGCACTAATCAGTAAAGAGCTAAAAATCTTTTGGCACCCTTGTTTAAATTGGCTCGCCATATTTTGGGTATTGGTTTTCATTGGTATTATCTTCGCGTCTAACAGGCCCATAGCATTTGCAGAATTCAAAGGTGTTTATTGGAAAATAATCGTCATGACGCTGGCGATTACTTGGTTAGTAAACACCACGGAAAATCTTGCAAAAACCGCGATGACGATTATCTACGCAGGCGCTTTAGTCAGTTTTATTGCCGTGTACAACTCAGTAAATGGTATTGGGCTTGTTGAAGGCTCGCGCGTAACTATTGGGCGCGATTTTGGCTCTATGTTAGGTGACCCTAACGACTTAGCACTGGTACTGATGTTCCCCCTTGCCTTTACGATAAGCCAAGCCACCACATCTGGCATCTCACGGTCCAAACGTTTAATCAGCGGGTTAGTCTGTTTGTTACTGCTCGCCGCCATTATTGCGACTCAAAGCCGTGGCGGATTACTGGGTTGTATTGCGGTGATTGGTATTTTTGCGTGGAAACTAGTTCGTTCTAAAGTCCTGTTAATCTCCGTAGGAACCATCGCGGCCGTGGCGCTCTATTTAGTTGCTGGGATCTCAGACAGAGCTTCTGGTGGTGCCGCTGAACAAGGTATCGATGAATCTGCAATGGGTCGAATATATGCCTGGGAAGCGGCAGTAAAAATGGCGGTTGAGAATCCACTGACTGGCGTAGGGTTGAACAACTTCTTCTCGAATTACTTCTTTTACAGTTCGCACTGGGACGGACTGAATCACGCCGTTCACAGTACGTGGTTTGGTGTGTTAGCAGAGACTGGCTTCATTGGTCTTATCATTTTTGTCTGCCTTATCGTTTCTTTGATCAAAACCTCCCGATCCACACTCACCAGATTAAAAAACTCAACCACAGAAATCGCACCTGAACTAAATGCGGTCGCCTATGCGATCTATGCAGGTCTGATTGGAACAATCGTGTCGGGTACGTTTTTGACTCAAGGCTTCAACTGGCCGATTTATATCCTCGCAGCGCTCACAGTTTGCGTCTCAAACGTATCTCAAACTGCCTGTCAAAATGAGAAAACCTAAAACCCACATTTTAACTCGTTGAAAATATTATATTTATTAAATGGCACAGTATATGAAAGTACTTCTATATAACAAAATAGAGGATTTTCATTATGACGTCAGTATCTATACATCAATTCAAACATTGGCTTAAGTTTCATCCTAATTCTCGAATTAGAAATGTGTTTTTCATTTTGAAAGACATCAGAAGCGCAGAGCTACCTACCCCTCAAATACTTAATCGTTGCCTCTATCAAGCGCACAAGCTAGTGGTAAGTTTGGTTTCTGGCTTGACGCGATTCTTCTACTGGACACCGGCTTTCAAAGGTCGTGTGGCTCAATGTGGCAAGCGCCTGTATTTGTATGGTGGTCTGCCTTTCGTCAGCGGTCCGGTGCAAATTTCGATTGGCGATAACTGCCGTATCTCTGGCCACACGACATTCTCTGGTTGTACTCAGCCACTTGAAGGCTTGGAACACCCACTATTATCGATTGGCAACAACGTCGACATCGGTTGGCAGTCGACTATCGCTGTTGGCGGTAAAGTCGTTATCTCTGACAACGTACGAATCGCTGGCGGCGCGTTTCTATTTGGATACTCTGGTCACCCGCTAGATGCAAAACGTCGAGCGCAAGGTGAAGGTGATGACCCTCAGCAAATCGGCGACATCATTCTTGAACCTGACGTTTGGTTGGGAACCAATGTAACTGTAAAAGGCGGCGTAACTATCGGCGAAGGTGCCGTTATAGCCGCAGGCAGCGTAGTAACAAAGAATATCCCGGCCTTCGCAATCGCAGGTGGTAACCCAGCTCGAGTAGTCGGACAGATTAAATCCGTTGAAGTGACTGAATCCGATGTATTCGATTCATTAGAGACTCATGGAGGTGACCATGCGTGATTTAATCGTATTTGGTGAAGACTTTGGCGGCCTACCGTCATCAACTCAACATTTAGTGCGTCACCTTGCTAAGCAACACAAAGTCTTATGGGTCAACTCTATTGGCCTAAGACAACCGAAGCTGTCAGCTAAAGATGCCACCCGAGCGTTCCACAAATTGTTTGGCAAAACCAAAGCCGTTACTCAAAACATGCTCGACTCTGAGGGACACGACAACATTACTATCGTTAACTTAAAGACAATCCCTGCGCCTGCTTCTAAATTTTGTAGAAAGTTGGCTCAGCAAATGATGTTGCACCAACTAAAACCAGTGATTGCCGAGCTTAACCTTAACGCGCCTATCCTATGGAGTTCTCTTCCGACTGCTGTTGATCTGTGCGGACACTTAGGCGAGTCAGCGGTTGTTTATTACTGTGGGGATGATTTTAGTGCACTTGCGGGCGTAGACCACAAGACGGTCGCAAAGCATGAATTAGAACTCATTGAAAAATCAGATTTGATCTTCGCTGCTAGTGAAAAGTTGATGGACAAATTCCCTAGCGAGAAAGCTCAGCTCTTACCACATGGTGTCGATGTCGGGCTATTTTCTACACCTGCACCAAGAGCAAAAGATTTACCAAGCAACCACCGCCCTATTGCTGGTTTTTATGGCAGCCTTTCTAAGTGGCTTGATTATGAAATGATTGATCATGTCGCGACAGCAATGCCGGAATGGGACTTTGTATTTATTGGCCCAAATGAGCTTGATACGATCATGCTGCCTGAGTTGAGTAACGTACATTACCTTGGCCCACGTCCGCACTATACGCTGCCAAGCTATTCTCAACACTGGGATGTGAGCTTGTTGCCGTTTGTTGATAACGAGCAGATCCGAGCTTGTAGCCCACTCAAACTAATGGAGTACCTTGCGGCCGGCACGCCAATTATCACAACTCAATTCCCAGCATTAAAGCCATATCAAGAACATGTCACCACAGTTGGTAGTGTAAACCAAATGATTTGGGCGCTTGATCATGCACGCCAGCTGAGCAATTCACCAATCTCTGTCGTCGAACAAGAGAGCTGGCAGAACCGTGGTAACTTCGTACATTGGATGTTGGAGCTTTTATGAATAATCTTAAGTTGCGCTTACTAGTCATCCTAAATGCCATGTGGCGCCAACGCTACGTTATTGTTCTCCCAATCTTTATTTTGCCCTTTGTTGGCTTCGGTGTGAGCAAGTTGGCCCCGACTAAATATGACGCGCATACCAGTATGTTGATTCAAGAAACGGCCAAAATGAATCCATTCTTGGAAGACATTGCCGTTTCTACCATGCTCAAAGACCGCCTTAACGCGTTGAGAACACTACTTCATAGTCGACATGTGCTTTACTCGGTCGCTGATGAACTGCAATTAACCACGCCCGATATGCCTGAAATTGAGAAACAAGAGATCATTACTGACCTATCTCAACGTCTAACGGTGACTCAGCTTGGAAAAGATTTTCTAAAAATCAGCTTAAGCTCAAACACGCCAGATGGAATGGAAGCGACGCTTCGTTCGGTAAGTGAACATTTCATTGAACAATTGCTCGCTCCGGAACGTTCGTCGATTGAAGACTCGAGTAACTTCTTGAAAATTCATATAGATAAACGCAGTGCTGAACTTGAAGTAGCAGAAGAAGCTCTTGCCTTATACATGAATGAGAATGTTCATTCGACGCCTGAGGTACAGAGCCAAAGTTTGAATCGCTTAGCGTCACTCAAACAAACACTCGCAGAAAAAGAGGCCGAGTTATCCGGTGTTGAAAAAAGCTTAGGGTCAATCGATCAACAGCTTTCAAAAACCAACCCTGTGATAGGTCGAATAGAAGATCAGATCATCGATATTCGTAGTGAACTGGCTCTGCTTCAAGCCAAATACACAAACAAACACAGTGCCGTACAAGCTAAAGTTCGTGAACTAGACAGACTTGAAAATGAGAGAAAGAGTTTACTCGATGTAACTCAACCTACGATGAACAGCGACCAGCTTTGGGACATTGCAAGTAGTACTACACTGAACAAACTTTCGGATACCCAACCTCTTTTAGTCACCCAGCTACACAGTTTACAACTGGTTCGCGCTCGCTTTGAGTCTTTAACTGAAGAAACGAAAAGCCTTCGTACTATGATTTTCGAATTAGAACACAAGGCGAATAACTTCGGTGAAAATGCAAAAGAGATGTATCGCCTTAAACGCCAAGTTGAAATCAAGCGTCAGCTATACGATGAACTGACAGAGCGTTATGAAATGGCTCAGCTAACAGGTTCGCTTGGCGTATTCGAGCAAAACAAACGTGTGAAGATTATCGATTTACCCTTCACGCCTAGTATCAAATCTAACATACCTTCTTTTGTGTTTGTTTTGGCTGGTTTCGTTGCAGGTATCGGCCTTGGCATTGGGTTGGCGATATTGTTTGAGCTGTTTGACTCTTCAATCAAGCGTAAAGACGAAATCGAAGACATCTTAGGTGTTCCTGTCATTACCGTTATCCCTAAAATGAGTTAGTTAGCCTTAAAGGCATTTTTAATTTGCTAGCTTCGTAGCTTCTTCTTATCTTTTTAGCTTCCTAACACTAAACGCCAACATTCGCTTGGCGTTTTTTTTGTCTAAAGCCTCAAGTTCTAACGCTACTTTCGATTAACCCAAGCCCTATGCTCCAAATAGCTATTCATTGGTGTTTTGTTTTGATTCCCATTTTGAGAAACAAAAAACGCCCTATAGAATCATGCATTAAGCGATTGAAATATAAAGGTTATTTAATTGGCACAACTCCTGCAGTCTCATTGTGTAGCTAAACGTTTTAAAGAAGTTACTTCAAGAAAAATGTCAGAAAGGCGAAACAAGAATTATAAAGGCAGGGTCCAAATTATGAATACGCACTTAACGAAGCATGGTAAAAAGATCATACACGTTGTTCAGCACCTCGCTCCCGGCGGATTAGAAACCCTAACGTTAGATTTGCTGCGCCTTGCTAAACCAACAGACCAAGTGTTGATTGTCAGTTTAGAAGGAACAAAAGAAGACTCGATCAACAACTGGCCTAAATTAAAGCAGTATCAAAATCAAATCGTCTTTTTGGATAAAGCACCAGGCGTACAATTCAGTATCATCATCAAATTGATGAAAGCATTTAACGGTATTCGACCTGATGTTGTTCACACGCATCACATAGGCCCACTGCTCTACGCGGGTTACGCTGCCCGTGTAACTGGGGTTCCTACTCGAATTCATACCGAGCATGATGCTTGGCATTTGAAAAATAACAAACGTCGTCGCTTACAAGCCCTTGCATTGAAAGCGGCTCAACCAACGTTAGTGGCCGATGCAACACGCGTTTACAATCAGTTACGTTGTGCGTTTTCATACAAAAACATCATCACGATTAAAAACGGCGTAGATTGTGAGAAGTTTAAACCGATGTCAAAAGCAGACGCGAGAGCAAAGCACAACCTACCAACCGACAAATACATCATTGGTTGTGCGGGGCGTTTAGAGCACGTGAAAGGTCAAGACCAGCTGATTAAGGCACTTGCTCTACTGCCATCAAATACCGTTGTCGCACTGGCTGGTAATGGTTCAAAACGCAATCAACTGAAACAACTCACTGACCGCTTGAATCTCAGCGAACGTGTGATCTTTCTTGGCTTAGTGGATGACATGACCACCTTTTACGGAGCGCTGGATACCTTCTGCCTACCTTCACGCCACGAAGGGCTTCCTCTTTCTACACTCGAAGCCCAAGCATGTAACATTCCAACCGTCGCGATGAACGTCGGTGCGGTTGATGAAACCTTATGTCCCATCAGCAGTTCCCTCGTCAAAAGTGGCAGCATTGCCGGATTAGCCAGTGCGCTATTAGAAAAACAAAATGAACGCTTTTTGTCACCTCGTCGTTACGTTCTCGACAACTTCGATATCATCAAAATGGTTTCGTCTTACAACGACATCTCAGAAGGAGTTTGCGCATGATCGACTGGTTGCTTGCAGGACTTTGCTTATTCTCTGGTGCGCTGATTGTCTACCATCACGCCGCCTATCCACTGTTACTACGTTGGTATGCGAAAAGTCACCCGGCGCGTCAGATTGAAGAGAGCCACCGTTGTTATAAAGACGAACAACAAGATTGCACACTACCCACCATCACCATTCTTGTACCGGCATTTAACGAAGAGCAATGGATCGCAGACAAGATCCGTAATCTTGCTTCACTCGATTACCCAAAAAAGAAGTTACAAGTGATTATTGCTTGTGATGGTTGTACTGATGACACGGTAAAAATCGCTCAAATGACGATTCAAGAAGCGATGTGCAGCGATATCTATTTCGAGATACATGACCACAAAACCAACCGAGGGAAAGTTGCGGTTATCAATGAAGAAGTGACAAGCATAAACAGCGACATCACGGCTCTGAGTGATGTGTCAGCCCTTATTTCATTGGATGCGCTGCTTATTGCCGCCGCTCACTTTGTAAGTGACAAGGTTGGCGTGGTAAACGCAACGTATCAGCTTTGCCCAACAGGTAACGAAGGTGAAAATACCTATTGGCAGTTTCAAACCGCCGTTAAAGAGTCAGAAGCTTCATTAGGTTCGAGCTTAGGTTCTCATGGCGCTTTCTACTTGTTTAGAACACACCTGTTCGAACTGCTTCCACTCAACACTATTAATGATGATTTCATCCTACCGATGCGAATCGTTAAACAAGGTTACATCGCAGAATACGAAACACAAATGGTCGCACTGGAACTAGAAGAATCAAATTTAGAAACAGATTTCAAAAGAAGACTTCGTATTTCAGCGGGTAACATGCAACAAGCGATTCGATTGTTTGGCTTGTTCAGCCCGAAGTTCAAAGGCATCGCGTTTGCGTTCTTCTCTGGAAAAGGACTTCGTCTACTCACTCCATATTTAATGATTGTGTGCTTGGTGTGCTCAATCTTACTTAACAACTACTTGATATTTGAAGTGTTGTTATGGGCTCAAGTTGCCGTGTATACCATTGGCGTACTTGGCTGCATCTTGCCAAAGCGTCTCGTAAATAAACCTATTTCATTAATCTCTTATTTGATAGTTGGACACTATGCCAACTTCATTGGTGGCATTCGTTACCTAGTCGGGCTAGAAAACTCACCTTGGACACGAGCGAATCATTAAGGACTTATTATGATGAACATTGAACAGCTATCTACTCAAAACTTATACCAATACAAAATCTCACGTGCTAAACGTACTTTCGATTTCGTGAGTTCACTGATTGCTTTGATTTTGCTAGCGCCCGTATTTCCATTGATTGCGATGGCTATTGTACTCACTTCTCGTGGCCCGATTTTCTACCGTCAACTGCGTGTTGGTAAATCGACACCGGAGAAAATGGAAATCTTTGAGATCATGAAATTCCGTAGTATGTACGAAGATGCAGAAACGCGTTCTGGTGCCGTTTGGGCTACGGCGAATGACCCACGAATCACACCCGTTGGCCGATTTTTAAGAAAGACGCGTCTTGATGAGTTGCCACAACTGATCAATGTATTGAAAGGTGAGATGTCTCTAATTGGCCCACGTCCTGAACGCCCTACTTTTTACACCAAACTAGAGAACGAAATCCCCTACTTTGCTGACCGTACATACGGCGTAATGCCCGGTATTACTGGGCTAGCACAAGTAAATCAAGGTTATGATACCTGTATTGATGATGTACGTCGTAAAGTGGGCTTTGACCACAGTTATGCACTGAGTCTGTGCTCTATGAAATCTTGGATTGTGGCTGATCTCAGCATCATTTCTAAAACAATCATAGTAATGGTCGATGGACGTGGACAATAGGTGAGATGTGTTCGCGGTGATGGATGTTTTTTATAGTCTACTTAAGGATATGTAACTCTTGACGCTTGATAGAAAGTGGCGACCAAATTGCTTAACAATTGGTCGCCACTTTTAATTTATATTGGAGTGTTTATGCTTATTTAGTATCTAAAGCTTAAATTGACCAACAAGTTGGCTTAATTGCCCACCAGCCTGTTTAAGTTCATCCACAGCGGTACTTGATGTTTCACTCGATATCAGCAGTGAACTTACAATGTCACGTATAGTCACCAAGTTACGGTTTATCTCTTCCGTTACTGAGCTTTGCTCTGTTGCCGCAGTTGCTATATGGTCGGTCATTGCATTGATTGAGGCTACAGCGGTGCTAACATCATTTAAACCCGCTGATATATCATTTGATGAAGTCACAACATCCTGACAAGTATTGCTACTTTCACCCATCGAAGAGACCGCTTGTTCAACCAACTTATGAAGTTCATCAAGCATGGTCTTAATCTCTAACGTACTACCTTGAGTTCTACTTGCAAGGTTACGTACTTCGTCTGCTACTACAGCAAAGCCTCGACCTTGCTCACCTGCTCGCGCGGCTTCGATCGCTGCGTTTAGTGCTAGTAAGTTAGTTTGTTCTGCAATCTCGCCAATAACCTGTAACACACCATCTATCTTTTTAGACTGGTCGTGGAGTGAATTCATGTGTTGACTTGTGGTCACCACATTCTGTTCTAAAGAGCCAATAGATTGCGTCGACTTTTGCACAAGGTTTTGAGCATTATGAGCGTCATTGTTAGCTTCATTCGTTGCACTAGCCACTTGATGAGCACTTTGTGCCACTTCGTTTGCTGTACTACTCATCTCAGTAACAGCTGTCACCACCTGCTCTGTCTCGTGGTTGTGCTCTTGAAGTTGATTACTTAGGTGAACCGTTTGGCTACTTATTTGGTCAGTGGCCGTCGTAACATTATTTGTAGCTTTCGAAACATCAGTAATAATATTGTGGAGCTTGCCGATAAACTGGTTAAATGCTTTACCTAATTGTCCAATTTCATCTGTACCCGACACATTAATTCGATGGGTAAGATCACCTTCACCATTTGCAATGTCGATAAAGGTGTTAAGCATGTCTTTGATTGGGGCAATCATGCGCGAAGCGACATAAGACATGATCAGACAAGTTAGGGCTACTAATGCAAGCGCAGTAATGACAATTGTTGAAATTTGCGTTTCCATACGCTCACTGGCTTCTTGACGGTAAACCTCTGTAGCCTTAGCAATGTCATCAATATACAGACCCGTTCCTAAGAACCAACCTGTTCCAGAAATAGGAGCAGCGTACGCAATTTTTGGTTGAGGGACAGACGATCCAGGCTTGTCGTAAATGTATTCAATGAAACCACCACCTCTTGTCGCCTGTTCATGTAGGCGAACCGTGATTTTGATGCCATTCGGATCTTTTAAACCGCCGCCATCTTTACCTTCAAGTTGGGGCTTTAGACTGTGAACAATGTAGTGATCGTTTTCGTCGAACACAAAGAAGTATCCGCTGCCATTAGAAAAACGCGCTTCTTTTAACGCGAATCTAACCGCTTCTTGTGCTTCTTGACCTGTACCAAAACGTCGAACTACATCTTCAACTACAGATTGAGCGATAGTAGCTGCATCTTCAATATTGTTCTTACGTTCATCGGTTAAGACCGTTTGGTAGTCTTGAATTTCATATTCAAGAGCCGATAGTTGGGAGTTAATAACAATGACTAGAGTCACAATCGCAACCAACATCGCTGGTACAATTGCAGACAAAAGCATCTTCATTTTCATAGATAAATTATACATAAGTAGTCTCAAACATTATATTCGCGAAGATATTACATCATGCATACTTTTAAATAAACGCCGTACTTATTGATTGTATCGATGAGGTGATTTCGTTTTTCATTAAGTCACCTGAGTACATGTGTCTCATACACACCAATAGGTTATTAATTATTCGTTGTTTTTTCGATTTTATGTACTATTTGATATACGATAACTGTTGTCATCCAATACCCAAATTCGAAACCAACCCTATGAAAATCGAAGATCTTAAGTTGTTCACCACCGTTGTCGAACTGGGTAGTTTTACTGCCGCCGCTAATGCTCTTGACCTTCCGCGAGCTAACGTTAGCCGTAGAATTAACGACCTTGAGAAATCTCTCGGCATTCAACTGTTCTTTAGAACCACACGAAGCCTCTCCTTAACCAAATCTGGCGAGCTCTATTACAAAGAATTACTCAATGCATTGAGTGCGCTCGACAAAGCAAACCATGTCGCTTCCAACCTGTCAGAGGTTGCACACGGACAAATTAAGATTGGTCTATTGCCTGAAACCAGCGATATCATGCAGTCGACTCTGTTTAAATTCCAAGATATGTATCCTAAAGTTGAGCTTGATATTCGCAACATTAGTAACGGCTTTGTCGACATGTACCGTCAAGGGTTAGACCTCGCTATGCATGGTGGTACGTTGAGCGATGCAAACGTGGTTGCCCGTAAAGTGATGGTTCTTCAACGTATTTTTGTCGCAAGCCCTGAATTTATTGAGAAACAAGGCAAGCCTTCAAGCCTAAGAGATCTCACTAATTACCCATTTGTTTGCTTCAGGTGGCCAAGTGGGGACATCGATAAAGAATGGGACATCAAAGATCACACCATCAAAGTAGAACCTTCGGTCGTCAGTGACAGCATTGGCTTTGTTAAAGGCGGTGTTATTCGACATAGAGGTATCGCGTTGTTACCAGAACTTTTGGTGCGACATCAGCTCAAAGACGGTAGCTTGATTAACCTATTCCCCGACGACAATCTTCAAAAAGAAGAAGCATGGTTGCTCTACCCTCAGCGTAAAGCGTTAAGCCATTCAGCACAGCTTTTGATTGATTTTCTATTACAAGAACTTCCGAAACTCTAACTATTGTAATGAATATTGTGACAGTGTTTCACGAGCAGGCTAGATTATCCTAACGAAATAGAAAGATAGAATCGCTTCATAAATTCAAGAGGAGCAATCCATGAAGCCTATCTTTCAACATTCATCTATTTTTCAACGTTCGTCTACTTTTCAACAGACACCTATATTCAAATATACAGTCATTGCACTAAGCTTAACCGCCCTGTTTGGCTGTAATGACTCAGAGGCGACTGCGCCTCAAAAACAAGCTCGACCAATTCAAGTGATTCAACTTGAACCTCTTTCACATACGGCTGAAAAGTCTTTTACTGGCAAGATACAATCATCGGAAACGGCTGGCGTTGCGTTTCGTGTGCCTGGCACTATTCAAAATATGATGGTCTCTGTTGGTGATTCAGTAAAGAAAGGCCAACCCCTTGCGCAACTAGACCCTCATGACTATCAAGTCGCGTTAGAAGAGTTACAAGCACGAGCCCTTGAAGCTAAATCTGCACACAAATTGGCGACATCCGAACTTGTACGAGTAAAACAAGCCATCGCTGATAATGCGATTGCCGATGTTAACCTAGACCGTGCAATCAGCGGGTACGAGCGAAGTGAAGCGGCGGTTAAAGTCGTAGAACAGAATATACGCCGTGCGAAAGATTCGATTCGTTATACCCAATTTCTCGCCCCTTTCGATGGTGTGGTTGCGGCATCAAATTTTGACCAGTACGAACAAGTAATGCCGGGCATCTCGGTGTTCACAATCCACAATCCAGATAAACTTGAAGTTAAAATTCAAGTACCTGAAAATTTGATTCATGAGTTCAAACCAAATCAAACTTCTGTCATAGATTGGTATGGTTCAGAGACTAAACTAGTTGGTTATGCCGCTGAAATTTCGACGTCACCTCACCCAATCAAGCAGACCTATGCGGTTACTTACCATGTCGACTCCACTGACAAATCGGTATTACCTGGAAAAGCGGTCACATTGACGACTCAACTTGGAGAAGCGAGCAGTAATTTCTGTTTGCCCTATTCTGCGTTAGTCAACCAAACGGGTATCGAGCAAGTATTCACTGTTAAAAATGAACAAGCTCATGGCGTGACTGTGGATGTGATTTCTATGTCCGAAAATACTGTGTGTGTTGAATCGACGCTCAACGATGGCGACTTCGTGGTCGTGAGTGGCGCGCAATACGTGGTGGAAGGACAATACTTCTCCAATATTCAAGTTAAAAGCCTGTAGGTGAACCATGATGAATCTAGCTGATTTTGCAATCAAACAACGCACCTTCATCCTGTTTTTCACTGCACTGAGTGTCATCGCAGGCCTGTTTTCTTATTTTGAGCTTGGAAAACTTGAAGACCCAAGCTTCACCATAAAGACGGCCGTCGTTGTAACGCTCTACCCTGGCGCTTCTGCGGAAGAAGTGGAACAACAAGTCACCGACACCGTCGAAACCAAACTCCAAGAAATGGCGACACTTAATAGGCTTCGATCTTTATCGCGCCCCGGCATGTCGATGGTATTTGTCGACCTAAAAGAGTCTCTCAATTCAAAAGCACTTCCTCAAGAGTGGGACTTATTACGCCGTAAAGTGTCTGATATGAAGTTATTGCTACCTTCAACTGCACAGATCAGTGTCGTACAAGACGAATTCTCTGAAGTCTACGGCATGCTTTTCTCTATCCACAGTAAGGATGCATCGCCTGCAGAATTAAGACGTTACGCAGAAGAGCTCCAACGCAGAATTAAAACCGTCGATGGTATTAAGAAGATTGAACTGCATGGTGTTCAACCACGCGTTGTTCATATCGATATCCCAGATGAAAGGTTGGCGCAATACGGCCTATCTATCACACAAGTTTGGTCGCAGTTGAATACGCAAAACATGACGTTTGATGCGGGTAAGTTTTCAGTAGGTACTGAGCGAATCCGAGTTCAACAGTCGAGTGAGTTCAGTTCGTTAGACGACATCAAAAATCTGATGATCAAAGGCGGCGTAAGTGAATTGGGAACCAGTTTAATTCGCTTAGGCGATATCGCTGACATCACAATGGGTTACCAAGAGCCAATGATGACAGAAAACCGCTACAACGGTGTACCTGCAGTCACATTAGCGATGAGCCCAGTCACCGGTGTTAACGTGGTATCACTTGGCGATGAAATCAATCAGATCGTCAACGATTTTCAAACAACCTTACCACTAGGTGTTGATATTGCGACAGTTGCTAACCAACCTGAAGAAGTTCAGAAATCGATCGACAACTTCGTAAGCAACTTATTAGAAAGTGTCGCGATTGTCTTTATCGTCTTGTCGGTATTCATGGGATTAAAAAGCGCAACCATCGTCGGTTCGAGCCTCCTGCTGACTATCTTGTTGACGCTTATCTACATGAACATGACTTCGATTGACTTACACAGAGTTTCGCTAGGTACGTTCATTCTTGCCCTCGGAATGTTGGTAGATAACGCCATTGTCATCACCGACATGATGATTGTGAAAATCAACAAAGGCATCGACCGCACTAAAGCCGCGATTGACTCTGTTAAAGAGACAGCAACACCACTCTTTGGTGCGACAGTTATCGCTATCATGGGTGCGAGCCCTGTAATTTTTTCAAAAACCGATGCTGCTGAGTTCGCAAGCTCGGTATTCCTTATCATCGCGTCGTCATTGTTACTGTCTTGGCTAGTTGCGATGACCTTCACGGCCTTGATGTGTTGGTTCTTCATCAAGCCAACCAAGCAAGCTGATAACACCAAAGTCAGCTTATACCGTAAGAGTGTCAACTGGACTGTCGATAATCCGCTTAAAGCATTGAGCGCTTTGGTTCCGTTGATATTAGTGACGGCATTAGCTATCCCGAACATTGCCGTTAACTTTATTCCACAAGCCGACCGACCGATCCTGTTCCTAGATTACTGGCTACCGAACGGTGCCAAGGTTGAACAAACCTCAGAAGACATGAAGCGAATCGAACAATGGTTGTTGGAACAGCCCGAAGTCGAAAGTATTTCAACCTATGTTGGCGCAGGTGCTCCTCGCTTCTCAGTGACTATAGAGCCAGAACCGTTCGATCCGGCCTATGGTCAGATTTTGATTAACGCGACCGATTTTCCGTCACTAAGCCCATTGATTGCACGCGGTGATAAATGGTTAATGGAAGAGTTTCCGAACGCAGACCCTCGCTTTAGAAGCTTAAAATTGGCGACGGCGGATAAATTCAGCGTTGAAGCACGTTTCTCAGGCCCTAATGCCGAGGTCTTACATGGCTTATCAGAGCAAGCAAAAGCAATCTTCGCAGAACACCCAGACACCAAATACGTTCGTGACGACTGGCGACAGAAAAGTAAAGTATTTGAGCCGGTCATCAACCAAGAAAAGATGCGCACTGCAGGTATAAACCGCGCGGATATTGCGTTCGCGATGAAGCGAGCTTCAGAAGGTATGCCCTTGGGTCGTATGAACTTAAACGATGAACTGGTCACAATTCAACTGCGAGGCACAAAGAGTTCGATTCAGTCATTGGAAACGTTGCCCGTACGATCTCTGTTGGGCATCCACAGTGTTCCACTTGGCCAAGTTGTCGATGGATTTGAATTAAGCAGCGAAGAAACCATGATTTGGCGCCGTGACCGTGTAAAAACCATCACAGCACAAGCAGGTGTCGGTCGTTACACCACACCAGCAGCGGTGAGGAACTCAATCAAAGACCAAATTGAAGCGATTCATTTGCCTGATGGTTATAGCCTTGAATGGGGTGGCGAATATTACGACGAGCACAAAGCCGTCAGCGATATTCTTAAACAGCTACCTAAAGCAATCTTGTTAATGATCATCATCTTGGTGGCGATGTTTAACGGCTTCAAACAACCAGTAATCATCTTCACTACCCTACCGCTTGCAGCGACGGGTGCCACATTCAGCTTATTGCTATTGGATAAACCATTCGGATTTATGGCATTGATTGGCGCCGTAACCTTAACAGGTATGATCATCAAAAACGGCATTGTATTGATGGACCAAATAGAACTTGAACGTAAGAACGGGCGCTCACTATCTGACGCCATCAAAGAAGCAACCGTGAACCGTACAATGGCGATTTCAATGGGGGCACTGACTACAGCACTTGGTATGATCCCGTTGTTAAGCGACCTACTGTTTGACCAGATGGCGGCAACCATTATCGGAGGCTTAGCTGCAGCAACCGTGTTGTCTCTGTTTGTGATGCCTGCGCTGTACAAGCTTTTCTATCGAACTGAAGAAAAAAAGTCAGTAGCAGAAGCAATCAAAGACGCTGTGATTGTGCTTGATGCAACACCTCAGCCTTCAAACAGCGGCAATACAACTTCATTCAACAAGGAGCAATAAACATGCATCCATTAACTAAGTTTAAAGTAGCTCCCATAGCGCTCGCTTTGTTGCTGACAGGTTGTGCTGTTGGCCCAGATTACGAAGAACCGCAAACGACCATGGCAGAGACGTTCTTATATAGCCAAGCTGATGTGAACCAAGACGGTGTGAGCCAAAACGAACAGCATAATCATTGGTGGACACAGTTCAATGATCCAACGCTCAATCAGTTAGTGGCCGATGTTCAAAGCCAGAACATCCCACTTAAACTGGCAGCCGAGCGAATCAACATGGCGAACTCATACAAAAGCGTGGTCGAATCATTCAAGGTTCCGACCATTAACGTCGGTGGTGGTTATTACAACTACCAACTGAGTGAAAACGACTCCCTACTTGGCCCGGTATTTGGTGCCTCTGATGCGGTTGAGTCAGCAACGGGCATGTCGTTGCTGGAAGCTCAACACGATGGTGGATTCTTAGGTGCGAGCATCGCGTGGGAAATGGACTTGTTTGGACGTATCGACAAACAATCCAACGCAGCGACGATTCGAGTTGAACAAACCGAGATATTCCAATCAGGCTTGAACACCTTGATCACTGCCGATGTCATTCACAACTACCTGCAATATCGTGGCGCGCAAGAGCGAAAAATGATCGCACTAGAGAACATAGCCGACCAAAAGCAGACTTTAGAATTGGTCACCAAAGTGGTTCGCAGCGGCTACGGGTCTGAGTTAGATCTTGCTCAAGCCAAAGCCATGCTTGCGGCGACTGAATCTATTGTTCCTCAACTTGAAATAGCAGAGCAAGTTCACAAACAACGTATGGCGGTGTTGTTAGGCGAATCACTCACGAGCGTAAACCAACGTTTAGTCGGTGAATTCACCCTTCCGCGAATGAACGATGTAATTCCGACAGGCTTACCTTCTGACTTATTAGAACGACGCCCAGATATCCGAATCGCAGAACGCGAAATGGCAGCCATTAACGAAGAACTTGGTGCAAGCATTGCTAATCGCTATCCAAAGTTCTTCCTAACGGGTACGCCAGGTGTGACGGCAGGAAGCTTTGATGATCTGTTCAGTAGCGACTCATTCGGTTGGGCTGCATCTGCCGGTATCAGTTGGAATGTATTCGATGGTGGCCGAGGCGAAGCCATGGTAGAAATGAACGAAGCAAGGTTCCGTTCTGCAGCGCTTAACTACCAACACTCTGTCGACAGCGCCTTTGCAGAAGTCGATTCAAGCTTGTTTGCCTATGGCCGTAGCCAAGAGAACCAAAAGCGCATCGATGAAGCTACCCTTGCCGTTGATAACGCGGTGAGCAAGGCAAAGTCGCTATACAAAGCGGGGCTAGTCGATTACTTGTCGGTGTTAGACGCACAAAGACAACAAAAAGCGATGCAAGATCGCCAAGTAGCCGCCAAGCTTCAAACCGCCAATACTACGATTGCAGTATATAAAGCCTTAGGTGGAGATTGGAAGGTGGCGAACGAAACGCAGAGTGTCGAATTAGCTCACGTTAACTAGTCTTTCTGCTCTATGTTCTCTGCTGAATGTTCTTTGTTCTGTGGTGAATGATGTAATAAACGTAATAAAAAATACCGCCGTTGATTACGGCGGTATTTTTATGAATTCGTTAACTGGCTAATGAGCTGACCAACAAGATAACAAGTGACTAGGACTTAGATTCATCGTTGCTATCTGTGTCTACGGTTTTGATCAAAGGGCCTGCGCACTCGACAAAATCACCAATATCGAAAGTCACAGGCGCATCGGCTCCACCCGCCACCCCAAAACTACCAGTAACCGTTGGCTCCTTATCAGTCTTATCTACGTCTAAAATGATCTCTACTTTATAAGTGTGACCGTCAGGAAGGAGTTTGGCACACTCTTCTAGTGTTGAAGCGGTAGCTCCCACGCTAAAACCGAATAAACACACCACAAGTACACTACTTTTCATTTTCAACATCATAAAACCTCTCTAAGACTATAGAAACACCATACCAACAATCGAAAAATCTTCACGATAAACGTTGAGAAGTGAGTTCATAACAACAAGGCCAATTAGCCCCAACCATGGGGAGCGCTTTCGCTATCATCGTACTCAGCATGACAAACTGAGCACTTGAAGTAGCTAATTTTAGATTTTGATTTATGTGAACCCAATAACACGCCGAATGCAATATTTAGAATTCGTGACTTGAAGCTGTTCTTCTCTTGCTGTTTTAACTTCACTTCGGACGCGCTTAACCTGATGTGTGACGTTTCCTTATTGCAGTTTCCACATCGTAATACAGTGTCATTTTCTTGCATTTCCCTATTCCTTTAAGCACGTATATAGACAATTTCGTTATAACCTAAGTTCGCTGACTGAATTAGGTTCCAAACCGACATTAATAAACAAACGCTTAGACTCAAAGCAAACTAAAGAACCGTCACGCCTTCAACTTCAATCACTGAGTTAACATTCGCTCGCTCGATTATCTTGAGTAACGTTGTCTGGATTAACTCATTATCTCGAATTTCTGTTTCGCAAGAGAAACGCTCCTCTTGAACACCATCGCTCTCACCCAACATAAATTGAACCGAAACTTCCGTTGCGAGATCTTTTGTCGTTCCGTAATACGCTAGCGTGATTTTTGGGTATCCGTTGTCGCCTTTTTTAACCTGCTTTGCGATGCGTTTTTTAGCTTTATCTAAATTCATACAACTTCCTTTTAAGGCTGAAACTAAAAATGAACAAACGTCTGGTATATCGTAGTTTTACTATAAAGCATTACCACATCCACTACATGATTTTATGGATGATAATCCTCTTTTTCTTACGTTAGTTTTTCCACAAGAAACACAAAATTTCAATGAGTGGATATTGTAAATAGACGTCAAGATAACCAGCGGAACCCAGACCAATAATTCTGACCCATTACCACCTGAGCTATAGATAAAACCAATCGAGAAGATACCAAAAACAACAGACTGCAAAGTCCACAATGTTTGTTTGTACTTCGCACCTTTGATAATAAAAAACGTAAAAAAGCCAATTGAGCTACTGATAAGCCCATAAACCGCAAAACCTATAAAGGCTTCTTGTTGATTCATAACTCTCCCTGTCAACCTCACGTTTATGGTCCGAGCAACGCTACAGCCCCAAAACCATACGACCTTAAACATTAGTCAAACTTTAAACGAAAAGTGCCAAGCCTCGTAAATCACTTTTGAGTTATCTGTTCGTTAGCAGCTTTCAAGGCCGCATTTAAACCGTCTGTATCCTTACAACCAATGTAAACATGCTTTCCATTGCTTAGGCTTAACTTCAGCGCTGAACCTATCGATACATTATATAACCAACCATCGCTCAACATGCGGATGCCAATACCTTGATACCACTTGCTTTGATAAAACGATGTCTCCGTTATGTCTGACACTTCTACATTCTTACGCCAAAAACCAAAACCGAAATACCAGCTCAATGCATTGCCTTTGACCTCAATTGTCATGGAGAAAAAGAGCAAAGCAATTAACCCGTTGATGGCGTGAGCGATGAATGTTCCGGAGTTATTATCAGACGTAATGACAATGAAAGCACTTATCGAAACAAGGATGAGCAATAACCCCTTGTTGTATTCCTTACTATAAAACACAGTTATATCTCCTATAGACAACGAACAACCAATTACCTAGCCAACAGCTATCTTACTGCGGCCTTTCTAAATAATCGTGGCAAGTAATGAAAGTAGATTCCCCAAAACCAAGTAGCATTACCTTGATACGACCTAACCAAAGTATCAAAGCAGAATAACCTTGTTCAGGTTTAAGCCTTGTTATAAAGCACATCGAATCTACATTAGCCACTTTGCTATGCTTTGACCCATTCGGATCGCAGGACAGCAAAAACTATGGTATCCCACCACCGCCCTTTGAAAAAACGATGCTCTCTAAAGTGCGCTTCTTTACGCATACCTAAAGACTTACAAAGCTTAATGGCAGGTAAATTCTTACTGATTGTCTCCGCATAAATGCGGTGTACAGCCAATGTTGAAAAACCAAAATCAGCCAAAGCGAGAGCCGCTTCATTGCTTAACTTATGACCTTGATGCGATCTTGAAAACGCACACCCCATTGAAGCTTGCTGATTGTCTTCTAAACGCAAACAAACAGTACCAATGAACTGCCCTGTGCTCTTATATTCAACTGCGAGTTGATATGATTTCCTTGGTTCTTCAGACACCTGGGCTATAAACAAGTTGGTTAACTCTTTATATTTAATAGGATCACAGTCACTTTCATCATAGAAACGCTGATATTTAGCATCTTGAGACATCGCCACGAAAGCATTTTCATCGCTAGGATTCATATCCCTAATAATCAGCCGCTTTGTCTCAATTTTAAACATCGAAGTTCCTTTTCATCGTTGTAAGCTAACGCCCAATAACGTAACCAAATACACTCAAATCTGCCATCTAAATCACTAAAGCAAAGCCGAACTGCAACGGCAACGGCCAAGTGTTAACTGTCTGCTTAAATTACTAGCTATATTTCTTGATTTATAGCTTTCACCTGCCCAATTAAAGTATCGTATTCATACTCAATCCCTATTTGTTATGCCTGTTCTAACCCTTTCAGGGAGCTTGGTACTATTATTTTATGAAATGGCGTAACGAAGAACATATAGGTCTTGCCAAACACATTGTTCACATGAACCACGGTATTTGCGTGAACAATTGCGGTTTCTGCTTCAGGCTCAATAAGAAAAGAAACTCGGACATTAAGATGTTTATCACAGTCTTCTAATACAACTTCATTCTCAGTTGAACTGACCAGTGTAAAAATACCGACTCGTTCGCCTACTACATATTCTGAACCTAATTTATCTCGGGATACATCTTGTAGACCACCCAAGTTTTTTAAACCGAGTTTCGATACAATCCAGTTTCTCGTAGACATCAGAAATGCAATCCAAGTCGGCGTTTGAGTTGCTATTTCAAGAAATACTTCAATAGCAGTTTGGTTGTTGTATTTTATTTTTTTCGAAAAGCTATCACAGAAATATGAATTTTTGGAATACTCGCTCAATAGTGACTTCTTGGGTATAGACATAAACTCTCCTTGATGATGAAAAGTCGACAATTCGCCATAGCTAATAATATGGACTCCCCCTCCTGAGGAACTGCCACACTTAAGTGGGATTACACCGGAGGTAACATGTCTGATGATTCTTACTTCAGCGGTATCACTCTAACTAAAAAACACTTTAGCCTTCATGCCGCAGACCAACATGGCAAGGCAATACTGAGAAGTCAGTTACTCGATCTTAATTACTAATCTCATACTCGTTTTTTATACGGGGCAATTCCTCATATGTACTGATTGCTTTAACTGCACCGCTTAGATCATTTTTACCATTAAAGCTATGCTTAACAGCAATGACGTCACAGCCACTAGATTTACCAGCACGAATACCCGCTGTGGAATCTTCAAACACAATTGTTTGGCCAGGTGAAGCCGCTAATCTACCAAGAGCTAAAGTATAGGCTTCAGGATCCGGTTTATGCTTAGTTACATGCTCCTGTGTGATAACAAGGTCAAAAGCATTCTCTAGCTGCAACGAGGTTAAAATATTATCAACCATCCATGTTGCTGCTGAACTAACAACTCCACACTTTTTCCCTGCTAGTTTTAACTGTTCTATGTAAGCCTTAGCCCCAACATTTAGCTCAAGATCATCATTGAGCATCTGTTCGTAATAAGCTCGAAAGTGGCAATTAAACTCTTCTAAGTCAGGAGCAATATTTGCATTTTCAAAAAAGTGACCCGTTACAACCTGCCAACTTTCCCCCATAACATCTTTGTAAATGTTGTGGTCTACGTGTGCGCCATAATCTAAACAAGCTAATGCTAACGCTTTGCCCTTTAAAGGCTCTGAATTTACTAATGTTCCGTCCATATCGAACAGATAAACTTCGTAATCTTTCAATTCACTCTCCATGTTAGATTTTTCAAGCTCGTATAAGCCTAGTTAACCAGTGAAAAAAACAATGCAACCAAACTAATATGACTACCTTACCCACAAAAGCCGACCATTACAAAGTGCCGAGCGTTTTGGAATCCAGTTAAACAATTTATTCGGTGATGGCTACGATAGTAGGCAATAAAGTAGTGGCAATAAACTAGCAATCAATAAGCTGTGCCCAACAGACGTACTCTCTAATTTTGTCACAATGGTTGATTTAGCAGACTCGTTTTCAATTAACGAACTAGCAGAAACGCCAGCCATGTTACTAGGGTCACTATATCCGACCTTATGACCGGAAAAAGACAAAAGTGAACCCAGAGCAAGAAGAATTAGCATTGAATAGAACGCATAATCACTAGAAAATGCTAGTTTCAAATAGCCTGTGAAATACTCGAAAGTAACTACAATTAGCAGTGCTAATAAATTTGATAGCACTATCAACCTTACGAATTTAAACATATTCCCTCTGATACCAATAGAACAGCTAACGTCCCAATAAACGGTGAGTGTACGAGTGCCATAATGAAGCGAAACGGAATCGGCACACGTTTATGAATGCGACTTAACTGCTTTGTGAACTGGCTTTTCTAGCGATCACTAAACCATGATTACTTGATCCCAAAAGGCTTGCTTCGTCGCAATTTGCTAAATGATAATCTAACCATGTCTGATATTGAGATGGCGTAAAGTTATTAACACCGTTAGATATGTAACGTCCAAATCCATCTGTTGCTGCGTGTCCAATTACATTAAACCCATTTTTGTTTACAAGATTTTCAATTTCACTAGGCGTTGCGAAATACCCGACCTTGAAAAAACTATCGGCTTTAGCGTTTGATACCGTGCCATGTTTATTTAACTCTAGAAGCACCTCCGGAGTGACTAGCTCTGGAAATTGTTGGGCAAACATACCAGCGACAAAGAAACGTGAAATATAGGCTATGGCTAGTACACCATTTGGCTTTAAAATCCTTAGTGCTTCATTAACCGCAAGCTCTCTTTCATGCAGAGTTTTTAGGTGGTACAAAGGCCCAAGAATTACACAAACGTCTTGAGAGCTACTTTCGATAAATGACACATCACAAGCATTACCCTCAAACACTTTTAACTCAAGACCTTCAGATTTTACTTTAGTATTTAAAATCTTCACTTGGTCAGGCGCAAGTTCTACTGCTGTAACATCACAACCTAATTTTGCAAAATGTAAGGAATAGCGCCCCGTTGCTGCTCCTAACTCACATACTGATTTTCCTTTAAGTAAATAAGGTGTGAGTTTATGTATCGTAGTATCAAACTCTAACTGAGCAATATATTGCCGAGTTAGCCTTTCATCTTCGTTTGCACCCGTATATTGGGCTATCAATTCTTCCATTGTTCACATCCCCTTTGCCAGTGAGCACCCAATTAAGTAGCTGACAACGCTACCACTACACAGTCGACTTAAATTTGTTATTAGAACGATACTTAAAGGTATCGCCCTAACAAAAAACCACTTTAGTCTTCATGTCGTAGACCAAAATGGTAAAGTCTTACTTCATAAGTAAGTAACCCTAACTAAACTATTGACTACAATAGCAAATATGCCACTCATGCGTATAGGCGTTGAAGCTAGTAGCGAGTAGCGAAAAATAGCTAGCTGGTCTATAAAATTGCTATCGCTTGTTATAAGCGAACTAGCTTGACCGTATTACTTATTTTTATTGTTCAGCCCAGACTCTAGTGCTGCTGCCTTAGTTTTAGCTGACTCTTCATAAGCATTAAATACATCGCTATTTTTACGACCGCTAAAGTGCAGAAAACTATGAATAATAAGCATAAAGAAGGATATCAACACAACAAATATGGGCGCTAAACCGAACCCATCAATGTTCATTGATAAAAGACCTAGAACAAAAAACACACTCGATATAAGTGCAACCGATTTACTGCGAGATGATGAGCCCATAGGTAACCCGCTTTACATAACTAAAGAAAGAATAATACTTAGAACCTTTTACGCATACTTTGAAATACTTAACAAATGCAATAGCTTATAACGAAAAGTTAAAGCGTGAACAACGCAATACCGAAGCTACTGCAAACACCTTAATCACTAAAACCAACACACAGTAAAAATGCCACGCGTTGCGAATCACCCTTAAACAGTTTGTATGGATAATAAGCACTCAAAACAATTAAGAGTCACAGTCCTGAACGAATCGTTATTGAAGCTACAGGCCGATTAGAAATGCCTTTTGTTCTTGCATATAGAGGCTCAATTACCTATTGTCAGAGCAAACCCTGTCCATATAAAACGATTCGTTGGTGCTATTGGCCGCAGAGCCAAAAAACATACGCCTAATTAGTGACTTAGTCATTCGCCGAAACCAGTTGTTATCCATGCAAACCATGGAAAAGAACCGAATCCAGATACTTCCCGCCTCTCTCCATCCGACTATCAAACCAATGCTAACCACGATAAAAAATCAAATCACCAAGTTAGAAGAAAAGCTCGTTAAACTCATTGAAGATAGCCCTGAATACCAAGCTAAAAAAACAATATTGCAAAGCGTCCCAGGAATAGGAAACATTGCCGCTGCATCAATAATTAGCAACGTACCTGAACTTGGTTACATCACGAATAAACAAGCAGCATCACTGATTGGTGTCGCTCCAATAACACGCGAAAGTGGGCGCTACAAAGGTAAGCGCGTGATCCAAGGCGGTCGAGCGCAAGTACGCACAGTGTTATATATGGCAATGATGTCAGCCATGCAATGTAACCCCGTATTCAAAACGACTTATGCTCGACTTTTAGCTGCCGGAAAGCCTAAGAAAGTCGCAATAATCGCGTGTGTTCGAAAGATGGTTGTGACCCTAAACTCTATGCTGAGAGATGGCGCTATGTGGAATGAAAGTACAGCCAAAACTAATCATTGACGCCATAGTCGTTTGTTATGTTTATCTAGTTTGCTCGTACTCTAAGATCGTTTCAGCTCGAAGAGTGTGGTCAGCAATATGCTTTTCCCAATAGTCATTCAGCTCAACATCACCTAGTTGATTTTCCACATGCTGACGCAAGGCTTCTTCAAACAACGTTATATCTATGTTTGCTCCAAGCTCTCTTACAATATTGCGCATAGCCCTATAGAAACGATCTTGATCACATGGATGATGAGTATGCCAAGTTTCGATACCGGCCCAACCTTTTAATATCTCGTACAATTTGTCGCTCATGGTATTCTCCAACTGAAGGAATTAAGTATGCAGCACACATTATATAGACTTGTCGAAATCCGTTAAAATCATATAGACCTAAGTGAGAAACATAACGCTCGCTTAAGTTGTGAGCAACGAAACCGAACTGGCTGCATTGCACCGTAAACACTAAACCAATTTGAATCAAAAATGCCATGTATTGCGAATCACCTTGAAGCGCTTGTTAGAACTGGGCTCACAGATATTGACTCACTCTTTGAAACTCAGCTAGAGCCAAACTATCAGCCTCGATATCGACTGGGGCTGATGACAATGGATACCAATGTACACTCTCAGCCTCCTGAGCTGAAATTTCACCATTCCAGCTCTCGACCAAATAATAGTGAATTAATTGCAACTCACTAGTTGGGTGATAAAGAGAGCAAAGGTACTTATACGATAATGGGCTTACATTTAATTCTTCTCTTACTTCACGGAACAAAGCTTGAACCTGACTTTCATCACCGTCTATGTGGCCGCCAGGGATATTAATTTTACCTGCATCTGTTTCTTTCTGTTCACTACGTCTTTCAAGCAAGACGCAATCATTGTCTACCAGCAAAAACGATACACATTCGTGCACAACCATCAAATCTCCCTATAAGTTCTAACGCCCAATTAAGGTGTGAAGCACGCGACCACGACACTTAATTTGACCATCGTAAACACAAAACTCAATCCAAACCAAAAATGCCAAACGTGCTGAATCACTCTTAAATTGTTTGTTAGCACTCTGCTCAATTGAACGTGACGAATCTGTATTTTCTTTCCGTAGTTGTTGAAAAACCAACATCTTTACGCATTTCTAATACTACCTTTTCATATTTAGCTTTAGCTGTCTGCTGATCTACACTACCATCCCTTTGAGCCAATTGAACTTGGATATCTAAGAACTCATTCAACGCTAGTAACACTGGGTCGGGTGCCCATAGCCAAGCCTTAGAACACGCAGAGTAAAAATGAAACTTTTGCTCATCGGTTGCAGGGTGACCAGTAATAAAAAGACGTAAAGACTCAACAATGTCCTCATACACCTCTCTTCTTTTTTCGAGAAGTTTGTCTTGCTCGTTTAGTGCTGACTTCAGCTCTTCAAGTTCAGCAGCGCTACGTTGCTTAACCCACTCTACAATTTTAGTAATATCTTCAATATCTTCTTTTGTGGCAGTATTTTTTCCTTTTTCTTTCATATAGCTAGGAAAATAACTCTTCGTAAACCAGCCAACAATCGCAAGACTAATTACACTAAGAATACTAGAACCAAAGATGAATACGTTTTCCAATTTTTACTCCTTGAGTGCTAACGCCCAATTAAGTAGCTGACAACGCTACTAATACACTCAAATTTACCACCGTATTCATAAAACTGAACCGAGCTGAAAATGCCAAGCGTTGACAGTCTGCTTAAATTGCTTGTTAGTTTTATTACAGCAAGCGATCTTTGAATACACTTAACAACTGACAATGCTGGTCTTGAAGTCTGTCTATCGACTCTTCCATATACTGCATGTACTTCTCCGCCTCTTTAGCTTCCGCTTTGTTTTTATAAGCCAAGCTAATTTCTTCGTAGTTAAACCAACTTGAAGCATTTGAATCAACATTAGTTAGCCAGTCAATAATGCCCTCATCAAAGTAAAAATCAGCTAGAGCAAGTGCCTCCTGAAAATTTTCATACAGCTTGTGATCGACTTTACGAGTGTTATCAGTGTTCCGCAAAAGTCTTTGCACTGACATATATATCTGTAGTCTTTCAGACTTACTATCACGTTTTTCCTTAGCAGCATTCAACTTCCATTGCTGATAAGCAATATAAGCGACTGAAACAGCAATCACTGGACTAAGTAGCGCAGAAAAAATGTCAATTACTTGTTTTACTAGACTTAGATTATCCAACGATTTCTCCCGTAAAACTAACGCCCAATTAAGTAGCTGACAACGCTACCAATACACTCAAATTTAACACCGAAATCACTGAAGCTAAACCAAACTGAAAATGCTAAGCGTTGACAGTCTGCTTAAATTGCTTGTTAGTTGAATTCTTCCACTGACCTACATTTAGGAAAAGACGAGCAACCCCAAAACTGTTTACCTTTATTTTCCCCACGCTTTGTTTCACGCACAACCATTTCAGAGCCGCAACGTGAACATTGCTTTAGATTTTCCTTTGAAGCGACCAACTCTCTAACGTGTTTCCTATGCTTTAGGTCTGTAACAACGCCCTTTTTGAGCTTAACTTCGGTTATCGCTTCGATAATTTGAACGTACTCAGTATCTGTAAATACAGGCTGTATATACTGCTTAATGTAATCCAAGCAACCTCGCGCGTAGGTAACATTATTAGGCATATCTGTCTTAAACGTACTATCACCGATAAAAACGATGACCGAATGCAACTTAGATGAATCAATGCTCAATAATGACTCTAGGGTTTTGACGTGTTTATAATTTTGATGAAGAGGGTTCTGGAATTTAGACGTATGACGATAGATTTTTTGAGTCCATTGCTTTTGACTTTTTGAGCCAAAGATCCAACCTTTCATATTCTTAGTTTCAACAACGAAAATACCAAACTTAGAGACAACAACGTGATCAATTTGTGTTGTGCCTTCTTCTGTGGGTAAAGTTACATCTTTGATTAATGTGTAATCTGACGCAGGCAAGTGCGACAACAATTTGTTTACTAAAAACTCTCCGAATACACCTTTAAACCACCGACTCTTGAATATCGAGACAACAAGTAGCAAAGGTACAACATACCAGACTTGAGCCAAAGCACCTGATAGTAATCCTAATATATCCACGAAACTTCCTTATTCAACTAACGCCGCATTAAGGTGTGAGCGGCGCTTGGCTATACTTGAGCGAAGTGAAACTGCCAAGCGTTGCGAATCACTCTTAAATGCTTTGTTACATGACATTTAAACGGTGCTGCCTTTGGATAGGCTGGTTAATGAACTCTTGTATTTCATTCATTAAATCTGTGCTATCGTCCCAAACAACATCTTCATCTCTGAGCTTTCTAAGCAATCCTTTGATTGAAATGATCTTTGTTAGTATCGCTTTAATCGATTTGCAAGTGTTGATTTCACTGTCATTATAGGAACGATAACGAACACCAAACTGTTGTACATACCCATAGTCCTCGTCATATATCTCTTTAGGCTGACATTGAGACAAGTATTTCTGCTTAATATCTTCCGAGCTTGAATATTCAGGGTGAAGGATAAGGAATTCATTTAGAACTTCCGGCTTATTAAATGACAGGTAGCACAAAAATGACTCACTAACACCAGTACTAAAGTCACTATTTTTGGTAGCTGAATTATAAAGCTCTAATATCTTATAATATAAAAAATCACAATACTGAACTAATAAACAGTCCTTTTTAAATGATTCAATTTCAAGAGATGCCTTTGAGTGTATAAAACAAAGCAGCGTGTCGATATACATATTACATTCGGGCGTGATATCTCGAATAATTTTATCTATTTCATTGATATTTCTTACAAATGAAGGTGTTTTTTCGTTAACTCTTGATTGAATTAAATTGAGCGTTTCATTTGCAAAACTTGCAAGCTGAACGTTTTTTTGTAGCTTTATGTCTTTAATTGAATATGTCGACGCATCCGCCCAATAATTAATCAAAGAGCTATATTTATTGGTTAACTCTTCATCTATATACTTTTTATGGATACTATAAAGCGTATTAATAACTGGGGAAAAGTCGGGTAAAACAATAACATTGTTAGACTTCGGCGTAACCAAGTCAAAAAACTCTGGAATAGTTACACCCTCGGATAAGTATCCAATCTGTCCATTTTTCTTTCTTAATGCTAATAACAGCTTTGTTTCTTTCATATTTTATTCCAACTAAATAAACTTCTTTGTCATGTAACGCCTTGTTAAGTAGCAGCTAACTACCACTGCGCTCAAACAAAGCCACCGTAATCACTAAACTCAACCAAAACAAAACCGCCAAACGTTAGCTGTCTGCTTGAACAATTTGTTAGCTGCTAGCTCGGCTGCTTGGGAAAGACCTTTACATTATTTGGTATCTGATACCATTCCAGTTTTTCACTAACCCAAACATGCGCTTGAGGCTCGAAAATATCAGTTGAAGATAGATCAATTGGTTTTAGCTTTAACTTAACTGTTTCCGGTGCATCTGGGTTAAAGTGATAAATTCTGTTTCCACAACTTGGGCAGAACATCGCACAGTTCCGATTACCACTATCAGCTAAGCGCTCCCAACTGCTCAGTTGACCCGAAAACTCTATCTTAGATACATCAACAACCGCAGTGATACTAAATGGACTGGTAGATAGCTTTTGACACTCGGTACAGTGACAAGCAAAGACCATTAATGGTTTTTCATGTAATTCATAGGTAACTTGTCCGCACTGACATGCTCCTTGAAGTGGATAACCCATTTGTTTCTCCTTTGAACATGGATGGCAGCTAACGAATGACATGGATTCCCCCTACCGAAGATCTGCCACACTTATGTGGTACTTAAATGCATCGGAGGCACCATGTCTGATTATTCTTATTTCTGCGGTATCGACCTAGCTAAAAACCACTTTAGTCTTCATGCCGTAGACCAAAATGGTAAGGTCATACTTCATAAGTCAGTAACTCGCTCTAAACTACTGACTACAATAGCAAATATGCCACTCATGCGTATAGGCGTTGAAGCGTGTGGTGGTGCACATTATTGGGCAAGAACACTCAATACACTCGGTCACGACGCCCGCATTATGGCCGTTAAATACGTAATTCCTTATCGAACTAAGGGAAAAAACGACCTTAATGATGCTGTTGCCATATGCGAAGCTGTTCAGCGACCATCAACTCGCTTTGTACCCGTAAAATCCCCCGAGCAACAAGCCATCTTATCGGTACATAGAATGAGAGAGCATTGGGTTCGTGAACGTACCGCGCTTATGAATCGCATGCGTGCCCTACTCTCTGAATTCGGGTTGGTCATTCCTGTTGGCCGCTCTTCGTTAATGAAACAGGTTCCCTTAATGCTGGAAGACGCAGAAAATGAACTGCCACACCTCGCAAGAACGGTGATTGCCGATGCTTATCACCACCTTGGAGAATTGAATCAACGTATCGCCGATACTGAACAAGTCTTCGATTCTTTTGCTAAGGTCAGCACTAATGTTCAACGAGTGATGAAGGTTCGGGGCATTGGACCTCAAACCGCGACTGCGATACTCGCTTCGATAGGCAATGGCACTCAATTTGATAAAAGCCGTGATTTTTCTGCTTGGCTAGGACTCGTACCAAAGCAATATTCGACGGGAGGAAAGCCTCGCTTAGGTCGAATAACCAAACACGGCGACAAATACTTACGAACACTATTAGTTCACGGGGCAAGGACAGTCATTGCCAACCTTGGCGACAAGCAAGATAAGCTAAGTCAGTGGTGTCGAGGCGTTCTAGAACGAAGAGGAATGAACCGAGCGATAGTGGCACTTGCCGCGAAGAACGCACGAATTATATGGTCGCTTTTACACAATCAAACCGAATATGAAAACTATGCTGCTTAAGTAGAAACCTAAGCAGCATAAAGAGTTAAACCCACCGGGTCATTGCAGACGCTAATGATGGAGATAGGTTAAGACCACTTGCGGAGAGCCTGTTAATGCGGCGGACACACCAGATGTCATCTAACGAATAAGGCACCGCAGTCGCGCAAGTCATCAGGGCCACGACGTATGCGAATCGTCGATAAGTAGGCCGAATGTAGAGCGGCAGTCCAAAACCCATCAACATAAGTTTAGCGGATGTTTGACAACCGGGGGAATCCATGTAGCCGCATTAAGGTGTGAACAACGCGACCACGAAACTTGACCTTACCGCCATAAACACTGAACTCAACGATAGAATGAAAAATGCCAAGCGTTGAGAATCACTCTTAAATGCTTTGTTATGCCTACTTTTCGACACCTTTTGCTTCATTAATTCGAGCAACTAACGCTTCAATTGAAGCTTTCTTCTCTGGGTAAAGCTCTTCAAGAATGTGTTCAAAGATTCGATAACCATCAACAACATCCGACTTTCTAACTTGATACCCAGAATGTGTACCATCATTTCCAAGCCATCGAATTGCATTGGCAGGCTCAATAATTTTCCTGTAATTCTCTGGTAATGAACTAATTCGTTTTGCGAGCGGTAGAAAGTTACCTTTTGTATCTACTGATGCGACTTCCATTTCACTTAACAAAACCTCCAAAGCAGCACGTAAGGTGCTTAAACTTGTGCTAGGTGAGGAGAAAAAGGTAGAAAAAGACACTTTTAATGCTTCTTTTACACCTTGAGGTGTATCTTTTGGCAATTCGAATATTTGTAATGGAGGTTGAAAGTATTTAGCTTCAAAATTTTCAAACCAATCCCACTCTCCAGAACCATCATCCAAGTACTCTTGCGAAACATCTCCTGTGCCGACACATACAACTCCACAACCGCAAGTAGGCACTGCGCATTGCATGTTCAAAGTAAATACATATTCTATCCATTCAGGATCAAACGCTGGATGGTTAGGATCAATGGGAACCTTGTATTGCTTTTTAAATCCGTCTTTCACAGAAGTTAAAGAATTTGCTCCACACTCTGGACAAGGCCAAACTGGATAATTTTCATCCCTAAAAGAGGGGGCAAACAAATCTATATTCATAATCACATTTCTCATCAGTAGGCATAACGCCTTGCTAAGTAGTGCTGGCGCTTAACTCACCAAGCATACATGACTTCAAACCAAAACTGCCACGCGTATTAGCATCTACTTGAGCAATTTGTTATGAAAGGCTCAAACCTGACCACAAAACCAAAACAACAGCCAGAAATTCAAGACACAGAGCCGGCTGCTGACCCACCAATATTACCTAGAAATCACTTTCAGAAAATACGAAAAATGAGGTAACAAAGAAGAGCCGAACGACAAACTCACGGTGAAAATAATTGCCATTGCTCGAACCGACTTGAGAGGCACAAAGTCACTTGGCATATTATCTCTTTCGATGGTTTCAAATAGGCTTAGAAGCAAAGAAACACCAAACTTTAAGATGGCTTGTATTTGAATAAATACGCGATGAAAACACAGCCTTTGAAGAGCAAACCTACCTTTAAAAACTACGTTCAACAGTAGCTTCATAACGCTTAAGTATTTATCCGTTGTCGTAGCACAATGGATAAATACCTGTTGGACTTGGCCGCTTCTATCTATGGAGTTTGCTTTTTAGGACTGACTTACGTTCCACTCTTATCATTAAGACTGGTACCCCATCAGCCGTCCATTTTCCACTTCTAGCCACCAATTTATCTACTGCGACCATACCCGTTGCATAATCTTTTTAAAAGCGAACAATGCCCCTCTCTCGCCATAACACAACGATAATTTTATTCATTACAATCAGACAACTAGGTCAGTCGATGCTCTGAAACGACTATCCTAGGTCTAATATTGATGCACACGAGTACCATGCTGTTGCTATGGCAGTTCGGACAACACGGTTTCTCTTTCGACACTTCCGACTTCTCTGCGGGTCGCTTTCGTAAGCTTTGCCTAATTTCCGCTATCGCTTTTACCCGTACCGCATTAGCTAAAAAGCCATAATAGCGTATTCGCATTAGCCCTTTAGGCAACACATGTAAAAGTAAGCGTCGAAGTAACTCGCCCGCATTACAACACATTCTTTGCGTCCCATTGGTTCGATAGTCTTTGTAACTCATCGTGATACGGCCATCCACGTTATAACTTAATTGGTTGGGATTTAACCCGATACGATTGCAATACCGAGATAGATAACCCACTACCGCTGTAGGCTCGTGGAGTACAGGTTTACTGTACACAACCCACCTCTTACTAGCGGCTTCCTCTAATAAATTACTGTGCGTTGCTATCAACTCGCTTACTCGGCATAACATCTCTTTCTTAAAGCGAACGGATAGGGCTTTAACCGGAAGCAGGTAACTCTCTTTTCTTGTCGGTTGCCATT
>NZ_CH902607.1:600106-668250 GCF_000153005.1 Vibrio sp. MED222
TTTCACGTACAAGCCTACGACCTCACTGACACGTAGGCCACATCCATAACACATTTCAAGTGCGGTCTGATATTTAAGACTTCGACAATGACTAATGATACTTCTTACTTCCTCGCGATTAAGCAGCTCCGGTATTTTACTGGCGCGTTTAATCGGGGGAACCAGTCGCTCTTCAAATTCTCTATTCAAAACGGCACGATAAAAGAACAAGATGGCATTCAAAGCTTGAGCACAAGTACTACTACTTAAGCTCCGCTCTGTGGTGAGCGTACGTAAATACGCACTAATCTGTTGATCAGTGAGTAAATCGGGAGACAGATCGTAAGTAGTAGATAGCTCTTTAACCCAACGTAAATAGCTTGCATGGGTTTTCGGAGAAAAACGGCGAACCGCCATTTCATCGATAAGTTGTTGTCTTAATAAGGTCATGATGTATTCCTTAATCTATGGATACATCATAAGTTTGGTCTATCAGGTAAGTGAGAGGAAAGCCCTCCGCGAAGCGGCTTAGTTCAACAGCTCTTAGACAGAAAAATTCTGCATTTAAATATAGAATTTTTCTATCTAGTTTCATATGTACGGGACTCTACCACGATTAATCACAGTATTTCAGTGACTTAAAACATAGATAAACTCATTGAATGACAAAATGCAGAATATTTCTATATAGTATGATTTTAGCGAAAACTCGCCCGTACTGTATGTAATTACAGTACTCTGCACATACCCAAACACAAAAAAGCCTGCCATTTATGCGAACATTAATGTCAGGCTTTATACGTTAGTTAAGCTTGTGAACTGCTAGCTTATGCCGCTTCGAATGCGAGGGCTTTCTTCTCTACCTGACGGAAGATCAGCGTTAATACACCATTCACTGCTAGGTAGAATGCGCCAGCAATGCCGAACACTGTGAGTGTGTCGTAGGTTTGGCCGTTGATACGCTGAGCGTAACCCATCAAATCCATGATGGTGATGGTGCTTGCCAGTGATGTACCTTTGAAGACTAGAATCACTTCGTTCGAGTAAGCTGGAACGGCGCGACGTAGTGCGTATGGCAGTAACACTTTAAGCGTTGCGATTTTGTCCATGCCTAATGCGCGACATGCTTCCCACTGCCCTGCTGGAATCGCGTTGAATGCACCTCTGAACAGTAGCGTGCTGTATGCCGCGGTGTTCAATGCGAGTGCTAACATTGCGCAGAACCAAGGTTGGCTAAGCCATGTCCATAGGAAGCTTTCACGAATCCAATCGAATTGACCCGGGCCGTAATACACCAAAAAGATCTGAACCAACAATGGTGTGCCGGTAAATAGCGTAATGATGCCACGTGTTAACCAGTGAATCACCGGTATTCTTAGGATTAGCGTTACCGTCATCAGCAATGACAAGATACAACCAACAAGCAATGAAGCACCTGTGAGTTGAAGACTGGTCACTAAGCCTTCAAGCATTTGGGAGAGGTATTGTTGATTCATGCCATTGCACCTTTGTTACCCAAACCTTGAATAGAGAACTTACCATCAATCACTTTTACCAATCTTTGTGTGATTAAAGTGATGACCAAATAGATAGCTGCTGCTGTCGCGTACCAAGTGAATGCTTCGTGCGTAGCTGCTGATGTTAATTGCGCTTGTTTCAATAGATCGGTTACGCCAATCAATGAAACCAGTGCTGTGTCTTTCAATAACACTAACCATTGGTTGGTTAACCCTGGTAGCGCGTGTCTCACTGCTTGTGGCAATACGACTCTGAAGAAAGCACGAGATTGTGAAATACCAAGCGCACTTGCTGCTTCTCTCTGCCCTTTGCTTACTGCTTTCAACGCACCACGAATAGTTTGCGAAGCGTAAGAAGCGAAAATAAGTGACAGTGCAACAACACCAGATAAGAACGGGCTCACTTCTATGAAGTCGCCAGTGATCATGAACAGAACTTGTGTCGAACCAAAGTAGATAAACAGTACGACCAGAATTTCTGGTAAACCACGAACAATCGTCACAAATGCAGTCGTTGGCCATTTGATTGCAATACGACGAGACATCTCACCACTTGCAAACAACACTGCTAGAACCAATCCAACCAATAGGCTTACGAACGCAAGCTGAACTGTCATCCAGCTTGCTTCGACGAGCCCTAAAGAGTAACCCGTTAATTCCATAAATTACTTACCGAAGTACTTGTTAAAGATCTTGTCGTATTCGCCGTTCGCTTTCACTGCTGCAAGTGCAACGTTAAGCTGGTCTACAAGTTCTTGGTTACTCTTGTTTACTGCGATACCAAAGCCGTTACCGAAGTACTCTTGGTTTGTTACTTGGTCGCCTACATACGTTAGGTTGTCTTGCTTTTTGAACCATTCAGCTACTACCGCTGTGTCACCAAATACTGAATCGATACGACCGTTTTTCATGTCGATGAATGCATCTTGGTAGCTTGAGTAAGGTACCGCTGTTACGCCAGCCATTTGCTCAAGTAGGAAGCTCTGGTGAGTTGAACCGTTTTGAACGCCAACACGCTTACCTTCTAGTGCTGCTTGGTCTGCTACTTTACCTTCAATAGAGATGAATGCTGCCGAGTTGTCGTAGTAAGCGTTAGAGAAGTTTACTTGTTTAAGACGCGCTTCAGTGATGTCCATTGCCGAAATAGCGGCATCGTAACGTTTGAATTTAAGCGCTGGGATCAAGCTATCGAACGCTTGGTTGTGAAAAGTACAAGTTGCTTTCATCTCTTCACAAAGTGCGTTTGCTAGGTCTACGTCAAAACCTTGGATTTGGTTGTTCTCGTCCATGTATTCGAATGGTGCGTAAGTCGCTTCCATGGCGAATTTGATTTCATCTTGTGCCGATGCATTAACAGCCATGCCTGCAGAAGAAAGGCCGATAAGTGAAGCTAGTAGAATCTTTTTCATTTTGTTACTCCGAATCTGTGTGATTTTGACCTGTGGCCATTTTTATAATTTGATTGTTTTAATCGATGTTGTGTTTAGCTAAATCTAGTGAGTCAACTTAGGTTTAATGCGTAAGATACTCGGCAAACTCGGGTGTCTGCGGGTTAACGAATGAATCGCTGGTGCCGTGTTCAACGATGTACCCTTTTTCTAGATACAGAACGTGGCTAGCAATCTTCTTCGCGAAATCAACTTCATGTGTCACAACCACTTGAGTAATGCCCGTTCCACTCAACTCTTTAATAATGCTCACAACTTGGTTGGTGATCTCAGGATCAAGCGCCGCTGTTGGTTCATCAAACAACAACACATCCGGTTTCATCATCAGCGCACGTGCAATCGCAACACGCTGTTGTTGACCACCAGACAGTTGAAGTGGCCAAGCGTCTGCTTTGTCGGCAAGTTGAAGTGTCTTTAGCACTTCTTGAGCTTGCTTTATCGCTTCTTGTTTATCTAAACCCGCTACTTTGGTGGGAGCTTCAATTAAGTTTTCCATCACCGTCATATGTGGCCACAAGTTGTATTGTTGGAACACCATGCCAACTTTACGACGAAGTTTAAGCCCCTGCTTTTCTTGGATCTGGCTTGAAAAATCGAATTGCTCGTTCGCAATGTCTAATTCGCCGTTGTCCGCGATTTCTAACAGGTTCAATACACGCAGTAATGAACTCTTGCCCGCGCCGCTTGGGCCAAGCAATACCAAGGTTTCGCCACTTTCACAGTCAAAGCTGATGTCATGAAGAACTTGGGTATTACCGTATGATTTGTTGATGCTCTTTACTTGAATACTCATGCCACAATACTGCATTAATTGTCATTTGTTGGTTATTCTATTCAATTCGATGTTTTATGCAAGAAAAATGTATAAAAAACTATTTTGTTGAATTTTTGTAACGAGAGTTGCGCAAAAAGCAGTCGCTATAACTGGTCTTATAACCCAAAATCACAAGTTACTGATAAGATTGATATCGAGGAAAAAGCAAACGTTTCTCTTCCAATTAAAAAATCAGTACAAGATCTAAGAACCTGTAGCTTCCATTCGCTATTGGCTTACGCTCACATGCATAAAAATTAGAACCAAATAGCTCGTTTGATCTTTATTTCAAGCGCCACTAAATGCTTAATGTTCCTTTTGAACAGTAAGATTCCCTCACTTGCTAGGCATCAAAGTCCGAAAATTGAGTATCCTAGGAAGCATCAGTCAGCGATGCGTGCTTTAATGGTTTCTCTTGTAAGCAACAAACATTTACGAACGACTAGCACTTAATTCGTGACATGTACGTACAAACAACAAGCCATCTACTCTTAAAGCGACAACACATTAAGGCAGTCATATGCAAAACGACGTCTCTTCTACGCGTGACTCTACTCAGCGAACGGCTCAACGATCTACTCAAAAAGCGCCACAACCCAAACCTGAGAAGAAAAGCCTCAGTATTTTATTTGAGCTCAGCAAATTTATTCAGCCCTATAAAGGCCGTGTGATTGCAGCGCTGATCGCTTTGATCTTCACGGCGAGCTTAACCCTTTCGGTCGGACACGGTATTCGCCTTCTTATCGACCAAGGCTTCAGCCAACAATCGTTATCAGATTTAGGCAGTGCGATTCAATTCATCATGGTTGTAGTCGTGTTGATCTCGATTGGTACCTTCTTCCGCTTCTATTTGGTCTCTTCTGTTGGGGAGCGTGTGAGTGCAGATATTCGCCTATCAGTTTTCAATCACGTTGTGACGCTTCATCCGAGTTACTTCGAAACCAATGGCAGTGGCGACATCATGTCGCGCATCACAACCGATACAACCCTGCTCCAAAGCATTATTGGTTCGTCGTTTTCTATGGCGATGCGAAGTGCATTAATGTGTATTGGCGCAATCATCATGCTGTTCGCGACCAACATTAAGCTAACGCTGATCGTGTTGGCCTCTGTGCCGTTTATCCTGATTCCGATTTTGGTATACGGTCGACGAGTGAGAGCCCTATCTCGCCAAAGCCAAGATTCGATGTCTGATGTGGGTTCTTATGCTGGCGAAGCGATTGAGCATATTAAAACGGTGCAAAGTTATAGCCGAGAAGCACAAGAGAAAGCGTCATTTGCGATTGAAGTGGAAAAAGCATATGAAATTGGTCGCCAACGTGTAAAACAGCGCGCGATTCTTATCTCTGGTGTGATTGTTATCGTGTTCAGTGCGATTGCAGGCATGCTTTGGGTTGGTGGCAGCGATGTCATCAACGGCATGATGTCGGCGGGTGACTTAGCGGCGTTTGTCTTCTATGCGATCATGGTCGCTTCATCACTAGGTACGATTTCTGAAGTGATGGGTGAACTGCAACGTGCGGCAGGTGCGACAGAACGATTAATTGAAATTCTGCAAGTTGAAAGCCATATTGTTGCGCCTGTAGAAAAACCAACATCACTCGATAACGTGACACCAGAAGTCGCTTTTGATGATGTGACCTTCTGTTACCCATCAAGACCCGACCAGCCCGCAACAAGCAACCTCACGCTAACGGCCCATGAAGGTAAAGTGTTGGCATTGGTTGGCCCGTCTGGCGCAGGTAAAACCACCCTATTCGAACTGCTGCAACGTTTCTACGACCCACAAGTGGGTAAAGTCACCTTAGGCGGTGTTGAACTGAATCAGTTTGATCCTAACGAGCTAAGAAAGCAGATGGCATTGGTGCCGCAGCAACCTGCTCTGTTCAGTAACGATGTGTTCCATAACATTCGCTACGGAAACCCGAAAGCAACGGACGAACAAGTTATCGAGGCCGCTAAAAAAGCACACGCACATGAGTTCATCCAAAACCTACCTGAGGGCTATCACAGCTTTCTTGGTGAACGCGGTGTTAGGCTTTCTGGCGGGCAGAGACAACGCATTGCCATCGCACGTGCCATCCTAAAAGATCCGAATATTCTCTTATTGGACGAAGCAACCAGTGCGCTAGACAGCGAAAGTGAGCATCACGTACAACAAGCGTTAGAAGAGTTAATGCGTGGTAGAACGACGATCATTATCGCCCATCGTTTATCAACAATTAAACACGCCGACCAGATTGCAGTGCTCGATAAAGGACAGCTAGTAGACATCGGCGACCACCAGTCTCTCATCAATAGCTGCGAATTGTACCAACGCTTAGTTGAACTGCAATTCAAACACCTTAATGCGTAATCATTGGGTGGATATGCGTAAGTCGTTTGTTTAGTGAGACACTAATCAATAAGTAACGGAAAGTTAAGTCGCTGACATTGTGTGGTTTCAAGCTTCAAAAACTTAAATTACACGTGTTGCAGTTTTGTTAATTTAGCGGTAGGGTTTTTATTCCAATAACAACTTATCCCGATGAAGGATAAGCCGATAACATTAATTACCCAGATAACATTAACTACACAGATAACAATAAGAGAGTTCGCATGGAAGCACTATTATCTGACTACCCGGTAGTAACAGAAATCCCTGTCGCTTGGGGAGAAATGGACGCACTCAATCACGTTAACAACGCCGTATATTTTCGCTATTTCGAAACCGCTCGCTTAGATTTTTTCAAGCACGTTGAGCTGATGGAAGAGATGGCGATTACCAAAGTTGGCCCTGTTCTTGGTGACACTTACTGTAAGTATTTCCGACCAGTCACGTATCCAGATACTTTGATGATTGGCTCTCGTGTCACTGATATTCAAGATGACCGATTCACCATGGAATACGCGATCGTCAGTAAGGCTCAACAGAAGCTGACGACAATCGGCACTGCGACCATCGTTATGTTCGATTTTGCTTCAAACCAAAAAGCGCTGCTTTCACTGCGTTTAACCAATGAAATCGAGAAGATGAACACGTTAAAGAGCCCATGCTTCAAACAGGAAGCTGTGACGGAATAACGTATTCGCTAATTGAAAAAGACTCAGAAAGTTTCAGACATTAAAAAGGCCACTCGATTGAGTGGCCTTTTGTTTATTGGTTCAGAGAGCTTATAAGCGGTTAAACCTTATAAGCCTTTAGTGTTATAAGCCTTGAACGCTCTTTGAGTTAGAAGCTGTAGACCTTGAACCCTATAAACCTTGCACGTATTGAGCGTTAGTTCGAACTTCAACCATCTGCTCTAGGTTCTGTTGTGAACCATCAACGCCGTCAATCAAACCTTGGAAGTGTTTGATAAGCTCTACTTTGTCCTGTACTTCTTTCGAACCCGCACCGATGTTGGTTAGGTCGATGAAGAACTCGTCGAACAGACCAGAGAAATCCGTTACAGCGTCATGGTTTAAGAACTGCTCGTGGTTGTAAATACTTGGGTAGCCGCCCTTCTGTTTATCAACCGCGAAAGAGATGCCTTTCACGTTGGTAATCGTGGTCGCTTTCTCACACTTCAACATACAACCCGCTTCGATGCTTGGCTTGTTACAACCTACCGTTCTTTGGAAGAAACACTGACGGCTGGTCATCATTAAGATTGGGTGGTAGATGCTGTAGAACAGTTTGAAGTCCTCTGGGCGGCGAATATGACGAATCTGACCTTTGTTGATCTCGTTCGAAATGAAAGCACCAGCACAGTTTAGCTCTTCTTTCAGCGTAACCAATGCGTGAGAGTTTGTGGTGTTCATGAACGGGCCTGCTACCCACTCAATTCCCATCTCGTAAGCTTTGTAGGCAATACCCGTGTTGTTGGTCACGATGCGAGCTGGCTTGATCTCTTCAAGGATACGAACTGCTTCGTCGTAATCTTTGCCGATCAATACTGCAGGGAACCAAGGAATCAAACGTGGGTTTGCTGCCAAGATATCGATGTACTTGTTACAACGCTTCTTGAAGCTTTCAGGCAGTTTGAAGTAAACATCCGCGTCAGTTACGTCACACAGGTGCAAATCTTCCACATCCGCGATAAGCATCGACATAGTTGGCTTCTCGTTCACCTTCGGTTGCTGAGGCAGTGCTGGCACTTCAACGTGCTTAATCACTTTCACAGAACCGTTTAAGATGAAATCGATTTCGTCTTTTAAGACCGACACTTCTTTCAAAGGAAGAATCAGACCTTCATCTAGGTTGTCGTAGTTACAGTTTTCAAGCGTATGAACAGCACTCTTCACTGATTTGAAACGCTTTTCAAGTAACGCCTGAGTAATCGCAGTCTCTTTAGCTGTTGCCAATAACGATTGAGATTGAAGCGTAAAGTTTTCTTTTGGTGTGTTCACTGTCACCGTAAATGGTTGACCCACCTTAGCGCTAAACGACAATGACACCGGTGTTTTACGAATATCAAGGAACTCGATCTTGTCGCGCATTTCACTGCCTAGGGCATTTTTCGCTTCATAAAGATCGCTGGTCACTTCTTGAATTTGTACCACTGAGATTTCATTGTTCTCTTTCGTCGCTTTATCAACGGCGTAGTTCATGCTGTTGTCACGAGGATTATCAATGAACATGTCTTTCGTTAGGTTGCCCTTAAGGAAAGAGTTGGTGAAATCACGGTTGAATACTTTGTGCAGGTTTGAATCGTCTTCGATCAACAAACCACTTTCTACAAAGCTATCAATCTGTTTACGCCATGTGTCTACCACAGTGTATACGTAGTGTGCGCCTTTAATACGGCCTTCTACTTTCAACGAGTCAACTTTCGCGTCAACCAGTTCAGGTAGGTCGTAGTAAGCGGAGTTATCTTTCAAGTTCAGTGGGAACTTGTTGCCTGCGTTGGTGATTTCGTATTCATCACGACACGCTTGGCTACAACGCCCACGGTTACCTGAGTTACCCACACTTACTGAGCTTGAGTAACATTGACCAGAGAATGCGATACACAAAGCGCCATGTACAAAGACTTCAGTTAGAACATCGTGATCGTGTGCCACTTCCGTCAGCATTTTGATTTCTGGTAGGTTCAATTCACGAGACAAGTTTACGCGCGTCGCGCCAATCTTAGACAAGAACTTAATCTGGCCTTCGTTGTGCGTCGTTAACTGAGTCGATGCGTGAACATCTAACGATGGGAAATGCTTTTTCACCAAATCAAACAAACCAAGATCTTGAACGATGATGCCGTCTAGTTTGGTGTTCACCAGTTGGTTCAGCAATTTAGTGATAGTCTTAATTTCATGCTCCAGCAGCACAACGTTAAGAGTCAGAAACACTTCACAACCATATTCATGAGCAAGGCGAATCACACCATTCAACTCATCTAACGAAAGGTTAGAGGCTCTGTTACGAGCGTTGAAGGTGTCTAAACCACAATAAACCGCATTGGCACCGGCCACGATAGCGGCTTTAATCGCCTCGACATCGCCACCTGGGGCTAATAACTCAATCTTTCTGCTCATTTTTGAAGTCGCTCACTTACTTATAATTTTTAAGGCGCGTATTCTACCTACAACACGATCTCTTTACCACCTATCAACACTTTCCAAACTAAATGACCTCAATAATGCCAAACGAATTCGATTTACCTATCCTTTATTCTTTAAGACGCTGCCCTTACGCTATGCGAGGAAGAATGGGCATCGCACTATCACAGCAGAAAGTGTTACTTCGAGAAATTGTTACCAAAGATAAGCCTAGCGAACTATTGGCCAGTTCGCCAAAAGGCACTGTTCCAGTATTGGTATTGCCTGATGGCCAAATCATCGAGCAGAGCTTAGATGTGATGAACTGGGCGCTTCAACAAAACGATCCTCAAGATCTTCTGCGCTTAAGCAATCCAATACTTAGCGAGCAAGTCCAACAACTCATCAAAACCAACGATGAAGAATTCATTGGTCACTTAGAGAAATACCGCGCTTCAGTGCGTTACCGAAACATCGATAGTGAACAACGCAGACAAGCCTGTGAAGGATTCATCAGCAAGTTAGAGGCATTACTCACCAATCAGCCCTACTTTTTTGGAGAAACCCCAAGCTTAGCCGATTTTGCCGTGATGCCGTTTGTTAGCCAGTTCGTAAGAGTCGAGAAGAAGTGGTTTGTGCAATCTGAATATAAAAACGTAGGACGTTGGTTAAGAGCGCACCTTGAAAGTAAGCTCTACACCCAAGTCATGAAGCAATACCCTTTGTGGAATGAAACCAAGCAAGATTGTTTTTTTGGGTAGAATTAAGTCTCCATGAATTGCTAGAGATAACTCCATATTGCTGAAGATTACCGAAGATGACTGTAAACAGTTCTAAATAAGCATAGACAGCTCTCTATTGTTATGAAAATCGTGACACTGAATCACAAGCGTTGCTATTGATGGCATATTAGATATCAACGAAAATCGCCTTTCACTCAATCACAACGTTAGTTTGAAATGCGCTATGCAAAAAAACAAAGTAAACACATTCAACACACCTAGCCCCGATTTTAAAGGGTTCGCGAAAGTTTCACTGTTAGTGGCCTTCTCGCTAGCCCTTTCAGGCTGTAGCGCGAAAAACAAAGCAACCAACACAAGCCCATCTGCTGCGCAGCAGAATCAAACCTACACGGCGAAAAGCTTCAATAAACCCAATAGCAAAGTTACGTTGATCCTCTCTTTTTCTGGTGGCGGCACACGAGCGGCTGCGCTCTCATATGGTGTGTTGCAAGCATTGCGCGACACCAACATCCAAGTAAATGGTGAAACGGTCAATCTGTTAGAAGAAGTTGATATGATCAGTTCGGTATCCGGTGGCAGCTTTACCGCCGCGTATTATGGTTTGTATGGTGACCAGATATTCGAAGATTACGAAGAAACGTTCCTTTATCACGAAGTCTCAAAAGATCTGTTCTCCATCCTTTTATCTCCGACTTATTGGTTCTCGTACGCCACCAGAACAGACAAAGCCACCGACTATTACAAAGCCAACATCTTCGGTGAAAGTACATTTGCCGACATGCACCGAGAAGATGCACCCTACATTGTTATTAACGCGACCGACATTTCAACGGGTTCGCGTTTTTCATTCACACAAGAGTATTTTGACCTCATATGTTCAGACCTGAACAGCTATTCAGTGTCCAGTTCGGTGACGGCTTCTTCTGCTGTGCCTTTCGTTTTCACACCTGTGGTACTAGAAAACAAAAATGACTGTGATAAATCAGAGCATTTACAACCCTCGTTTGAGGCCACAAGTTACCGCAACCGAAATCTGATCAAGTCGTTAAAGTCATATAGCAATAAGGATGATGTGAGTTATCTCCACCTTGTGGATGGCGGAATTACTGACAACCTCGGTTTGCTATCGGTATATGAGATGTCTGAATACTTGCGTTACAACGACAACGAAGAGTTGAAAAACTTGTACGACAACCAACACGCGCGCCCTATTGTCATCATTTCGGTTGATGCATCGACGACGCCAGAATCTGGCATTGGAGAGTCGATTGAATCGCCTTCCATGAAACAAACGGTGGATGTCATCACCGATATCCAGTTGCATCGCTACAACGATACAACAAAAGATTTGATCGTTGACGAGTTGCAATCTTGGCAAGAACTGGCCTCTCATCAAGGTCGTAAGGTTTCACCCTACTTCATTGAGATCAGCTTGAATAAATCAGACAACAGCGCAAAGCGATATTTGCTCAATCAAATTCCGACGGACTTTATGATAGACAAAGAAAACGTCGATCTATTGATTGAAGAAGGTAACAAACAACTTGTTGCCGATCCGGAATTCCGAAACTTCTTATCATTTGAACGCAACAAATAATGCTAATCTAGTTGCTTATTAAAGCGCAATTTGGCAACTAAAGTTACGTCATAACTTCACCTTTACAAGGATCACTATGGAATTTGAAAACAACATCTTACATCTCGGGTCATTCTTTGCAGTGACTATGGGGATCGTGGTTCTATTTGTCGGACGAAGGCTGAATCAAGTCATCGGTTTTTTGAAAGAGTTCAGTATTCCTGAACCTGTCTCTGGTGGGATTTTGGCATCGCTTCTGTTCGCGGTTTTATACGCGACGACCTCAATCGAAGTGCAATTTGATCTATTTGCCCGCGATGTATTATTGGTCTACTTCTTTACCACGATTGGGATTAACTCAAGTTTGAAAGACCTGTTCAAAGGCGGAAAGCCCTTGGTAATTTTGCTATCAATCACTATCTTCTTCATGATCATGCAGAACATCGTCGGTATTTCTGTCGCATCAATGTTTGGCCTAGAGCCTGTCTTTGGCCTACTCAGCGGAAGTATTTCACTGATTGGCGGGCATGGTACCGCGATTGCTTGGGCACCCAAGGTTGCAGAAGAGTTCGGCCTAGAAAGCGCAATGGAAATTGGCATCGCCAGTGCAACATTTGGGTTGATTTTAGCCAGCCTGATGGGTGGCCCTATTGCAAAGTTTCTCATTAAGCGTCACAACCTCAAACCTGCTGACGGGCAATCAAACTCAATCGATTCAAATGCAAAAAAACAACACCAAGCTCTTACATCATTTCAATTTTTAGACGCCGTGTTAGCGATTCATATTTGTGTCATTGTCGGCGCGTTGCTTAATGAATTGATCAGTCAAACCGGGTTACAGCTTCCACTGTTCGTATCGTGTTTATTTGCAGGTATCGTGATCACCAACGTAATGCCAGAGTCCTACCCAAGAATATCAGGCACTAAATGGCCAACACGCTCGCCTGCTATCGACTTAATTGCTGAAATATCCTTGGGTACATTTTTGGCGATGTCACTAATGAGCATGCAACTTTGGACGCTCATTGATTTGGCGGGTCCTATCTTCGCGATATTGGCAATGCAGCTGCTACTAGCCGTGATAATCAATATCTTCATCGTGTTCCCATCAATGGGTAAGACCTATGATGCAGCCGTTGTATGTGCTGGGTTTGGAGGAATTTCGTTAGGTTCAACACCTACAGCCATGGCAAACATGTCGGCAGTAAGTCAGAAATATGGGCATTCAGCACAAGCCTTCATCATCGTGCCATTGGTATGCGCGTTCTTCATTGATTTAGCGAACGCACTGATTATTCCTTACTTCATGAGAATGATGTAGCTGACCTTTGTTAAGACGGTACACCACAATTTGTTAAAGCGGTGTACCGCAATTTATTTAGGCGGTATACCCCAATAAAAAGAGCCGCTCATACAGAGCGACTCTTTTACTAATGACTCAATTTGACTATCACTAACGACTACCCAAAGCTTATTGAATCGCTATCGAAATCTCGACTTCAGTTTCGCCTTTGTAAAATTCAAAGTCTGTCGTGTAAGTTCGAACATGTGGGCAATCTGCTGCGTTGAAGTACGCCCACACTTCACCCCATAAATCGATGACCGCTTGAGGAAGTTCACCTTCAGCAGAAAACGTCAGATATTTACCTGCTTCAATTTCGGTTTCGACTAGGTCATCTAAATTGTTATCGGTAAGTGCATTGGTACATGCAATAACATCAAACTCACCAGTAAAATCCGATTGGTAATTGGTGTAGACACCATACACTTTTGAATCTGGTGTCAGCTTAGGAAAAGCTTGATCGAAAAAACCTTGCCATAATTGACCTATCTTTGCTTTTGTTGGATCAATCTCATCGGTATTAGTGGTTCTTACTGAAAACCCGTACGCCTTTACGGCTTCAATCGTTTCTACTTTCATTCGTTTTATTCCTAAGCCAATCGACGTTTTAACTATGTAAAATCTTAACTAATCTTGTATCTCTTTGTGGCCACACTTTTCACAGACAAGATGACGAGAAAACTCATCCATTGACGCGATAAACGGGCCAAGGAACCAACCTTTTATCATGCCTGCCCAAAACTCGCTTCGCTTTTGGTTAGGTTTGTCTGCAAACGCACTCGTCTTTCTGACCAACACAACAACATGTTGTGTGTCTTCTCTGCATGCGGTGCAATAGCATTGTTCTATGGTGTTATTCATTTGAAAGCCTATGACGTTTTGAATGAAATCTGCTGAAAATGAGGATTGTCGACACAGACTTCTAGTGTGGAAAGATCAGTGAGTACGACAAGTTGTTCTACACCTTGAATACTGACCTTAATGCACTCTTCACGGCTATCATTGCGTTGAGTATCTAATCCGACACATTCAATCTGCTCGCCAGACTTCAGCGTTAATTTGATTGGGTATCGGTGCATACACACAATCTCAATATAATCGTAATCGTTGCAACTAATCATAATACCCCTCCAATTCATCCACCACGCTAATGCGACACGCCATACTATGCAATATGCATATAATCAATCATTTACCCAAGTCACATTGATGTTCGTCCGAAACTAAACTTGCTTCTAAACCTACTTCTTAACTTAGCTTAATCCAGCTTAACCCATTCACGTTTCTTCTACTCACGCCTGCTTATTCTTTCATTGTTAAATAATAATCGAGAACAAAACAATGAAAACCATGAACCATTTACACGTGTTAGCTTTTTTAGGATTAGTCACTTCAATGATGACGTTTAATGCAAGTGCCGCCTCTGAAATCGATGCGAGGCACTTTGCCAATGGTAAAGCCAAATACACGCAGCTTTGTCGGGTGTGTCATGGCGACAAAGGACACGGTGATGGCCCCACTGCCGCTTCATTGCCACACAAGCCCGCCAATATCGCTAATAAACTAGGCGGCTTTTTTACCAGTCCAAGTTCTTTGGCGGATGACATTTTAGAAGGTAACGTAGAACAAGGTATGCCAGCATGGCAAGGTGTTATCACAAAGCAAGACGCGTTAGATGTCTTGTCATATATAGATTCAATTCAGTAAATTTTCACTTGTTTGAGCATTCTTGTATAAACACCATGAGGGGGCTACATTGTCACGCGTGGCTATATCGGGGACTGCGACTACTTGATCGCTTTCCAATAATGATAAAGCCCGTTGATATCTGAAGAGCACATCAACGACATCGCGCCTTTGATCTGTTCTTCGCTCCACTCCCACCATTTCATTTCTAACAATTGAGCAATCTCAGTGTCATCGAATCGATAACGGATATGACGTGCAGGGTTTGAACCGACAATCGAGTATGGCGCGACATCTTTGGTCACAACCGCTCTACTCGCGATAATCGCCCCGTCACCAACCTTAACACCACTCATGATCATCGCTTCTGTACCGATCCACACATCATTACCAATCACGGTATCACCAGAGCGTTCAAAGCCGTCTATCGCATCTTCAAACTTCTCGTCGTGTTGGTAGAAGAACGGGAAGGTACTCACCCATTGATTTTGGTGGCCTTGGTTGCCCGCCATCATAAATACGGCACCTGAACCAATCGAGCAATAACTGCCGATGATCAACTTGTCGATGTCGGTTCTATCAGGCAGCAGATAACGCGCACAATCATCAAAACTGTGGTTATGGTAGTAACCCGAGTAATAGCTGTGCTTGCCCACGATGATGTTTGGGTTAGTCACCTGTTCTTTGAGTGACTTTCCAACAAACGGGCTTTCGAAATAGTTTTTCATGTTTGTACTCTTAGTTTCGTTCTTTTAGTTACGTACTGGTGTTGCGTGTTTATGGTTTAAACTGGTTTATCTGAATGTAAAGGGCAACGCGCCCTATCGACCGCCCGCAATATCAATAAACGAGCCGGTGACATACGAAGCTTCGTCTGATAATAACCATGCGATAGAGTTAGCCACCTCTTCTGGTGTGCCACCTCGTTGTAATGGTAGCTGCGAAGCTAGTCTGTCTACGCGATCTGGCTCTCCGCCGTCTGCGTGCATCTCAGTATAAATACAGCCTGGCCTTACGCCATTCACTCGGATATTGCGTGAAGCCAATTCAAGCGATAAGCCTTTGGTCAGTGAATCCATCGCACCTTTGGATGCTGCGTAATCCACATACTCAAACGGCGCACCTGTGCGAGAAGCGGCAGACGATACATTCACAATCGAACCCGCGCCATCAGCTTGTTTAATAAAGGCTTTACTGCACAGAAAGCAGCTTGATACGTTGGATTTCATCACCTTTTCAAAGCGATCCAATTCGATGTCAACTAATGGTGACTGAGTAAACAAAATCCCGGCATTATTGACCAAATGAGTGACTGGACCTAGCTTGTTACGAGCAATCTCGAACAAAGATTTCACATCCGATTCAACAGACACGTCCGCACGCACGCTTATGGCAGTTCCGCCTTGTTCACGAATCTCGTTCACTAGATCTTCAGCTCGCGACTCATTGTGTATGAAGTTAACACATACGGCATAACCTTTACTGGCCAACAATTTAGATGTCGCCGCGCCAATGCCTCGGCTCCCGCCTGTTACAATCACTACCTTGTTCAATGAAACCTCCTAATGCCACTTGTTTGTTATAACCTGATTATTCGATACGACCTGGTTTTTCGTTACAAACTGATCGTATCGACACAAACTAATTGTTCGATACAACCTGAACCCACTGCGATCGCCAAGCCGGCGCTTCGAATGGGTCTGGCCAAAACTCAGTTTGCTTTTGAATTAGACCATCAACGACCGTGTGAAAGGTGATCACCCGGTCTTTCAATACACTGTCTGTAACCGAAACGTCCGTTACTACCGTATCACCTTCACAGACAATTGAATTGAGCGTGAACTCCCAAACACCATTGGCGGGGTATTCAACATTGATTGCCGTGAAGTTGTCGCGCCCTACCGTCAATTCAGACGACTGAGGCCAATAACCTTCAAAATCTGTGGCTAGCCATTCACTTGCCTTTGCAAAATCGTTGGTGCGCATTGCATCCCAAAAACCTAATACCACGTCTTTCGGTTTCATTATTATTCCTTAAATTAGCTACTTGCGACTAAGCGTTACTGATTAAACGTATTTGCCAATGATCATTGAAAGATCATCGACACTGTTAGCAATGTAGTCCGGCTTGGTTTGCCAATTTTCAGGCTCCGATCGGCTATAACCTGCGGCTACGGCAATCACTTTTGCATTGTTACCCAGCGCGGCTTCAATATTGCGAGCAAACTGTGTGTCCGCTTCATGGTCACCGATGTACATCAAACAAAGCTCATTAGTCGGATCGGCGCCAAATATGTTCTCGACACATTTCACACCACCAAATGGATGGGGTTTTTGGTTGCCGTTCGAGACATCGTCATAACCCACGACCGATTTAAACAAATCGCCGATGCCATAACTGTCGAGTACACCACGAATATTCAATTGAGAGTTTTGAGAGCAGATCCCATGTGGAAGATGCGCAAACTGATTAACCACGATTTCCATTCCTTCAAACAAGGCAACGGCTGTTTGGTTTTTCTCTTGATGCTCTGCCCACATTCCACCAGCGATCAACATTTCATCGTGTGATAAACCGTAATAGTCGACATATAAGGCTTGCCAGTTTTTAGCACCGTGGTTAGCTTCACGATAAAGCGCTTCGCTCAGCAGATATTTAGGTAAGTTGTCGCCTGACAAGTGTGGCGCAACTAAAGAGATAATGTCTTTGGTGATTGCGATATTCTTTGGAACGGAGTTGACTAAGGTTCCATCGTAATCCCACAGGATGGCATCTAACTTCATGGGGTATCTCGTTGTTTAAATTGACGATTTCAATTTATCACTTGAGGCCCTGTTAAGGGAAATCTTATTGTCTTGAGTTTCAAAATTAGTCTAATTAGAACAAAGCAATAAAACAAATAATTGCTAGCAAACAAAAACCAACAATCTTTACTCACATCACTGCTTTATCAATTGGAATATATGCGTATAATCCCCCGCTCTATAACGCTACCTAGCATAGGAATAGCGTCATCCCAAATTTTGTGAGTACCCAATGTCGAAACTATTTTTCAAAGGCCGTATCGAAACAAGACAGAACCACGTTCTTGCTGGCTACAATGTAAACCGCGATGTTAAAGTGGGTACTGAAGAGTCACCAGTCAATGTAACAGTTCAAACTGACGCTCGCAAAACTGAAGTTGAAGCAATCGCTGCTGAACATTCAATCTTCGTGACTGTATCTGTGGATGCAGAGAAAGAAGAAAACACACTTGAGTTCGACACGTTGCTAAACAAGCCAAAAACAATGACGTTCGAAAAAACACCTAACCGTAACGATCCATGTTCTTGCGGTAGCGGTAAGAAATACAAGAAATGTTGTGCATAAGCACTTCTGATTCATGCTACTCATAGTGTGATTGAGATGATTGATTAAAACGGGCAGATCACTACGATCTGCCCGTTTTTTTTATGTCCAGAGTTGCGCATTTGGAAATATATTAGCTTTTAGAGAACATTAGCTTTTAGAGAAAAATAGCTTTTGCTCAACCATGATAAATCAACCAACATGCTGGTGAACTATTGGGTTATTTCGCTTTAGCCACTGTCGCTTCTGACAACTTACTTAGTACACCCGATATTTTTTGAATCACTTTGTCACAGCCATTGATCGCGTGACGCTCTACCAAGTAATTAGGATCGTTGTAAGACAACCATACTTTCTTATTGGAATCTTCCGTGACTAACACCTTCTGCGGTAAATCTATCGCGACTTCTTGAGCACATTGCATTAATGGTGTCCCTACTTTCGGGTTACCAAAGATGATGACTTCGGTTGGTCTCAATTCAAGATCGACCTTACTCGCGTTTTTCTGATGGTCGATTCTCGCAAACAAGGTCAATCCTTTGCTTTTGGCGATTTCTTCAAAGCGGTCAGCGGTCTCTTTCACTGAGTAATTACTTTGATATTTAATCAAACCATCAGAAGCCGTAGCTGAAAATGATGCCGAGAGTAAAATGGCGCATAGTGGTAGTAATTTTTTCATCGTCACCTCTGAGATTTAACCTAATCAAACTTACATTCGTAGCGCCACTTCTAAAATCAGCGACGTAACCCATGTCAGTATAGACACGTTTCCATTCTCAATTTGCAGAGAGGATCACTTTTCTAATGCGTCTTATTATCAGCAGTTGAGATAGGAATTGTTTCAAAAGCTAAACACATGATCAGTGCCACGACTTAGTCCCACACTTTTCACACTGGTATTCGTAATCACTGTCGACATAAAAACCGGGAACATTATGGTCACCTTTAAACAATAACGTCATCAGGTACTCCATCAACACGCCTAGTTTCCATTGTTTCTTTTCAGATTCCGCTTCCGCTTTAGATTGAGCATCGGAAGCGTTAACAGCAAGGTGCGGGGTAAGTGCGTTGCACTGCTCACAGTGATAAGGGTGTTTAATATATTTATTATCAAGCATTTATATAAGCCATCTAGCATTTATAAAGTTGACGAATACTAACAACTTATCACTCGGTTCTCGAACTCATTGTTGTCCTTTAGAGTTTTATTAGAAAGAAATGAGACACGAGATAATACCATGTGCCATGTATCTACTTTTATTGGCATTGCGCAGAACAAAAAGAGTAACCGTGTATCGTTTGAAATTTAGTTAAGCGCTTTAATTAGAACCGTGTATTTCCACAGGTTTGCTTCATCTTCTCCGAGCTCGATACTTGCTTCCCCACCCTCTTTATCAAGAATAAAAACAGGCATCTGTCCGCTAGACTCTCCATTTTCATAATCGCATGACATTTTGGCTTCCAGTAGAATAGCGTTAGCTTCATGCTTAGAAAGAACACCCGAATAAACGCATTCTTCAGTTTGAGATGAGACTTCCTGTCCGAAAGAGTCGAACTTAAAGGTTGGGAAGTTGAGTTTTGATTCAGAATCCTCGACAGTGATCGACACTTGGTAATCGATAGCTTCAATATTGTTATCGGTTGCAAATACACAACCGGAAACGCCAAGTAACAATACAGCTAAAGCAGTGGTTTTCATGTGGTTCTTATTCCTTCAACAATGGGCTTGCTACTCTGAAGTAACACTATGAATTCCCGGGTTTAATTTAAACTTTGTTAGGTAAAACTTGTTTGCCATTACTTGGCAAGATAGCTAACTTTTACTTTAATAGCCCTTTGTCCGCAGCACCTTCAAGCTGCACTTCTAGTTCTTTCCATAGAGCACGACTGCCTTTAGAAATACGCTCGCCATTAAAGGTCAGTACTTTGTCTTTGGATATGTTGTGCTTCTTCCAGCTGTGACCATCACCATGGATGTTATGAAGCAAAGGTGGCACTCTATCGATCGCCTTACCAAATCTGGCTTCCGGTGACTCACCCGCTTCGAACTCAAGCCATAAATCCAAATACTCGGTTCTTAAATGGCTTGGCAATGATTTCAGCAAGCGCTCAACACAGTTTCTCTCTTTGAGTTTGTTTTCTTCGGTTTCACTGGCATAAATGATGGTGTCTCCTGCATCGATTTCCCCAAGGTCATGTATCAGTAACATCTTCATCACTCGCGTAATATCGATTTGTTCATTGGCATAGTCTTTCAACATAAGAGCGCTCAAACAGACCTGCCAACTGTGCTCAGCGGAGTTTTCATATCGATCCAATCCAACCGGTTTTGTCTGTCGATGAACATCCTTTAATTGTTCAATCTCGACCATGAATTGCAGAATGCCTTTGATTTCTTCCACGATGAGCTTCCTTTAATTGAGCTTGAGCAACACACGAATGAGCCTTAGCTTATTTACCTGTTAGCCATAGGGTGTTCAGGGTTTAACTGAAGCAGATCCCACAAGTTACCGTAAAGATCTTCAAACACAGCAACGGTACCGTAACCTTGCTCTTTAGGCTCTCGGACAAAGTTAATGCCCAAAGACGTCATGCGTTCGTAATCACGCCAGAAGTCATCGGTGTTTAAGAATAGGAATACGCGTCCACCAGCTTGGTTACCGATGAAATCGTGTTGCTCTGGCTTGGAAGCTCTAGCAAGTAACAGGCTCACACCGGTTGAATTTGGTGGAGCAACAACAACCCAGCGTTTATCTTCTTCTGGTAAATACGTGTCTTCGATGAGATCAAACTTAAGCTTGTTTACATAAAAATCAAGCGCTTCATCGTAGTCTTTTACCACGAGTGCAATGTGGACAATATTCTGTTTCATAACATACCTTGTTGGGGTTTTAGCTGCGTGGAATGATGCCATGAAGCAGGCAAAGACACTAGGTGTTAACACTTAGTTTGGTGTTATGGTTAAAACAGTCCTAAGAGTACTCATGTTTTAGTTGCTAACAAAGCACCGCAAGTCGCCAAAAAGCCACCTGATAACCTGTTCAATAGCATCTTTGCTGAGCGCCCTTGAAATACAAAACGAGCTTTAGAGGCAGTGCAAGCATAGAGACTCAATACTCCACCTACAGCTACAGTTGAAATCACCAAAATCATCATCACATCTGTTGTGGTAAATGTTTTTAGGTCTATGAATGCGGGAAAGAAACCCATGTAAAACAAAATCGCCTTTGGGTTTGAAACTGTCATCAATAACCCGATAATCACGCTTGAAGCTTTCATTCCTTGCTCCGAAGATGTACTCGATGATTCACTAACATCTGACGTCCATGTTGTGTAAGCCAACCAAAACAAATAGGCAACGCCTACATATTTAATTACCGTAGCAAATTCACCCATTGCGCTAGCTAAAGCCGATAAACCAGACAAAGCTAAGAATATAAAAATGTAATCCGCGATTAGTACGCCAAGCACCACTAACAAGCCTTGTTTCCAACCAAAGCTTAGAGACCTCGACAGAACTGCGAGAACGCTGGGGCCCGGTATGGCTGCAGATAGTAACATCGCAACAAATAGAGCTATTCCTGATGTAATTGACATAATCCCTCCCTAGATCGTTTGTCGTTCGACAATTAACCTGTTTCATGTAACTAAGCGATTTGACCGCGCATGATAAATTGCGGGCCTGCTGCGCCACCTAAATACTGTTCATTGGTATCTTCGAAGCCGCCTTTGTTATAACAGTTGAATGCTGCGGGATTTTTGCAATTCACGGTTAAGTAAATCAACTCATACGCTGAGTAATTCGCTTTTAAATATGGAAACAAAGCTTTGACCGTGCCCGTTCCTAAACCTTTACCTTGCTGGTTTTTATCAAGCACAAAAGCTCTTAAGCCAATACTTCCTTCAGGGCAGAATTCGTAGTGCTCTGCGTAAGCGATATCCAGCTTAAAGAAACCAACAACTTCGTTATCAGACTTAATCACGTGCAAGTGCGTCGTTTCACTGCCGTCTAATAAAAACTCTGCAGCTGTACCAGCGAACTTAACCTGTTCATCGGCGAGTTGGATGGCCTGAACTAACGCCACATGTGATTCTTGAAGCCTTTCAATAGTTATCATTGTTGTTCCTTCTGTATAACACGCACGAAAAACCGACTAGAGCTCATCGCTAGTGTCTCGAGAACCGTAGTTTGGGAAGTTGATATTAAGAACGTTATCATCCTCAAGTGTGAATAGAACGCTTCCATTCTCGACACCAGTTTCGTTCCTATCTGAACAACCTAGAAACAGCTCCCAATCAAACGAATATTGAAGGCGGTATTGATTCGCATTGATGTGTAGAACGTCTTTGATTTTAATACCGTCCACCACGTGTGCCATATCATCGATGTATGACAGGTCTGGGATTAACTTTTCTTCGAAATCACTCTTATGCTCGGTTAAGAAATTGAGCAGCTCAGAACATAACTCGGAGCCTTGAATCAATGGTTTAGACAGACTAAAAAACAACATTTCTAAATACTCCAAGGATTGTTTTGATATTGGGAAGATGCGCGCGAACCTGTTACAAATTAACGCTCAGCCAACACTAACCTTTAAGGCTAAACGTTACTATTATCCGAGCTATTAAACGAGTACATTCGAACTTCATCTCGAGGAAACCAGCCCAATTTTTCGTAAAACTGTTGAGCGTTGATGTTGTCGTTATAGACAAACAAGTGGGTCTTCGGGATGCCTAACCCTGCAAGTGCGTTGACCGCCTCTGCGACAAGCTTACAACCTAACTTTTGTCCTCTAAAGTTGGCCGAGACAGCTAAATGTTGTAAATACCCACGACGTCCATCCGTTCCTACTAACACAGCGCCAATGATCTCGTTGTTACTTTCAGCCACAAAACTCAGACCAGGGTTACGATCTAAATAGCTCGCAATGCTTTCTTTCGAATCGGCATCGCGAATACTCATGCCTTCTGTCTGGCACCACAACGCGATCACTGAGTCGTAGTCTGAAATTGCCATTTCCCGAATGTTGACCACTCTACTCTCCTTATTTATAAGGGTACTTAGTTAGCCGTGTTTCTCGTAATAAATGAGTAGCTAATAATACTTATGTGTTAACGAATATCTTGGCAGAACCTAAAGAGATAACCGTCAGGAGTTTGAACGATGAACTGCTTCTGAGTCGCGATCGAACCCCCACATTGATAAGACTTCGACTCTAACGCTAAGTAAATAGAATCAGCGGCGCTTTCGTTAACTCTCTGATAAAGTGGTTCGATATCGATAACATCCCATTGAAAGTTAACGCCACGCCCTAAAGGAAATTCCAGGTCACCTGAAAGCCATTTTCGACTTTTGCCCGCAATCCCTTCAAGCATCACATCAACACCATCAAGCGTTAGATAAACAAACTCTTCATCTGGGCGCTCGTATTTCACTTCAAATCCCAACACATCGACAAAGAAGGATTGGCTCACATTAATATCGAAACAATAAAGCTCAGGAACTACTCGTAATGTCATGATTTACCTATTCACTAAATAGCGAGAGATTAGTAAGAATCTAATCAGGATTTCCACTCTAATATAGAGTTAATTAATCTGTGTACTTTAGCTAGCTTTATAAAGCCTTTCGTTAATCTCCCAAAGCGCGTTTCTGTTTGAGTCATATGTTAGAAGTTCAATAGCTTCTTGGTAGTCGCACCAACGGTAATCTGTGTGTTCACTTGATAGTTCAGGATCTTCTGTGACTTTAACTGAGAAGGAATGCTCAGGAATGACGAATGGATGCTCAGTCCAATTGTGATTCCCTGCATAAAAGACTTTTGGAAGCATGCACATTGAATCAAGCTGCTGCCAGTTATCACCGGCTAACTGAGTTTCTTCAGAAAGCTCTCGTTTTGCTGCTTCAAGAATTGATTCATCATTTTCGCCACCACCGGATATTGCCTGCCATACACTATTGTCACTTCTGCGTACGATTAAAAACCGAGGTTTGGTGTCGACTGTTTTGTAGGGAAAGACTAAAACTTGAAAAGGTGCTCTCATTGATTTGCCCTCCAATCATTCGCGTTTACTGCGCCAGCTTCCCAAGGACGACCGGATCGCTCAACAGATTCGTCAGAGGAAGAAACAATGGCTCAGGTAACTCATCTAGCTTAAACCATTTCCATTGCTTACATTTATCAGGTTCTGTTATCTCTGGTTCGCCGCTAGCGTCAGAAGCAACAACAAACAGCGTTATGTAGTGCTTGTTCTCTTTCTCAAAAATATCATTGGTAAAAGTCAGCTTCTCAAATGCACTAACAACTAAGCCAGTCTCTTCGAGTGTTTCGCGTTTGGCACACTCTTCGATACTTTCACCCCACTCAAGGTGTCCGCCAGGCGTTGCCCACGTATGAGCCCCATGAGAACCAATTCGTTCTCCAAGTAGTACTCGTCCTTCACGTAGAATAACCGCAGCGACACCTACTCTTACTTCCTGACTCACTTAAAACTCCTTAATTCTTACCAAAAGACAAACGTACATCTAAGGTTTGACCAACGTTACACATGAATACATCGACCTGTCGGCATTGCCTCAAGACGCTTACCTAATACTTCTTTCAACAGGCCATAAGCTTTCTTGCCTGTGCAGTGCCCTGTATACAGTTTATCAATGGGGTATTGAGACAACGTCAATCCAAGATCTCTAATGTCTTGCTTTGTGCCACCAATACTATTGAACAATGGTAAGCCCACTAAATGGAAGCCCCCGACAACCGCTTTTATTCTCTCTCCTGGGAACAGAGTAACCGCTGTATCAACCATATTAAGAACGCCACTATGCGCACATCCCGTGAATATAACTAAACCATCTGGCTCTTTAACCACTAACAGTAATTCATGATCAAATGAGTCGCGCTCCCGTCGATTCTTAGACTGTGTATAAAGGTATTTATTACCCTTAGGTTGTTCGTGTTTCACGCTAATATCTGTGATAGCAAAGACATTTGGAGCGATCTCAGTCGTACGATTAACGAAGACTAACCGCTCGTTGCTGTTTTCTAGTAAGTCCGGATTGATCCCGACATCACTTTTAAAACCGAAAGCCCGAAAATGGTAGTTTTTCTGTTCACAATTTTTCAGAAACACTTTGCCTTTAGAGTTATGAGCAACAAAATCAGCGGTGCCACTACAATGATCATGATGCCTGTGTGATATGACAGCGAGGTCTACATCTTTGATATCAATACCCAGTAATGGTGCGTTTTGACAAAACGTATCGCCACTTCCCATATCGAACAAGATCTTTAGCGATTCAGTTTCAATATGCAGTGATAGTCCGCGCTCAACGGCTAAATCTTTCCTATTATCCAGTCGAGAGTTATCAACCAGCGTCGTTATTTTCATAGTTCTCTTTTTATGTGATCACGAGTCGGACATTGTCCAACGGAAATAAGGTCTTTGACCATCCATTCGCTCAACCTCTGCACCCAACCTTTTGTAGAAATCATGCGCTTTCTTATTATGTGGACTTGCCGTCCATGAGATGTGAGAGGCATATGATGACTCCGCTTGTGACTTTAAAGCCAACATAAGTTCACGGCCATACCCTTTTGATCTTTGATTTCCTGTAACCAATAGGTCGTCAAGCCAGATTGATGACTCTCCACTGAAGGATGAATATCGATAGTGATACAGTGCGAAGCCAAAATGCTCACAATTCCGTTCCAATATTAATGAATGGGCAAATGCGTAATCACCAAATAATGTGCGTTCGATTTTCTCTATAGTTGTCGAGATTTCGCCACTAAACCCTTTCATACTCCGGTCAAAGTCAGCTTTTTGTTCAATAAACTCTAACAAGACACTTGAGTCTTCTTTCGTCGCAGTCCGTACGATCACTCTCTTCTCCATGGATGAATTTATTCGTTGTCGCCTAACGCCTGTTAATTGATGAAAATGCCACGCGTTACAAATCAACTTGTAGCACTACTTAAGTTTTGTTTCGCAGACGTTATTGCTTGCGCTATTTTAGCCCTATGACTCGTTTCCCACTCAGCGAGTGTTAATGAAGCTTCGTCACTTGCTTTCTTTGAAGCCATTAAAAACACTTCGTCTTTCTTTGATTTAGGAATAACGACAATACCCTCTGCATCAGCAACAATGATATCTCCCGTAGAGACCTTTGCTCCCCCGCAAGTGATCGGAGCGCCCAATTCAGAATAGATCTCTTTCTTTCCCGGTACTGGATGAACACCTTTCGCAAAAACTGGAAACTTCATATCTGAAATTTCAGTCAAATCTCGAATGACACCATCAATAATAAAGCCTTTGATACCTCGACTCTTCGCGACTGCGCATACATTACCACCAGCTACTGCATATTCGCTATCAACTCCATCCACTACAATGATGGAACCTTCAGGTGCTTCGTATATGGCTGAATGAAGCATTAAATTATCACCAGACGTTAACTGGACAGTAAACGCTTCTCCACAAATTCGTGGCATTCCCTGCCAAAGAGGACCAATACTAAAATTAATAAAGTGGTCGTTACTCAGTATGTTTCCGTAATCGGTTGTCGCAAGTTTTGAAAAGTCTGACTTCATATTTTCACTCCATGTTTGAACTAATCCTCACGCCAAACAAAGGTGTGACGCACGCTTGTCATTCAATGATATAGAGCTAACTCAAAGATAACGTTGACCTCGGACTCAGCTCTACAAAAAGATCTATTCCTGCGACTCGGTAGCTTCATATCTGTTACGAAAGGAAATTATTGTGACGCTACCGATTAACTTAAGTACAGACGCCGGAGAGACTAAACTCAACTAAAAGTAACTAGGGTTGGTAATTAGAAATAAGCACTCAACTATATGTAATTTTCAATATATTCACTAATTGACTCAGTAGCCTCAAACGAAGAACTAATTGGTAATTTTAGATTCAGTTGTTCAATACCAACGGCCATAGAGCCATTTTCTGACTCAAACTCTTCCCAACGGATCTTTCTTACTTTTGTTACAGCTTTTGCAGCTAGTAAGAGTCGAGCGAACTCTGCAGGACTATAGCCTTGCGTCTCAGCAATAAAATGCTGCTTTTCTAAGGTTCGGCCTTGCGCCAAAAGTAGATAGAACTTCGCAATGTCGTAGACATGAACATATTGGTTATAGCCTATAGACGGCACACCTACTTGAATCGTTTGGCTAGCGAAAGATTCTACAATTCGTTTTAGCTGACAATCCTCACCGCCATAAACCAAACTAGGACAGTAGACGACGTGCCACCTGTTTCTAATAGCGCTATGTATCGTTTCTACGTCTAATCTAACGGCGTCTAAGGGTTTCAGTCTAAACTGTCTCAAATCAGCGCTAGATGCGTTGCCAAAAAGCCAAACACCTGATGTATGTATCTTTGTTGCGCCTTTAGCGGCAAGTAGGTCTAACTCAGAGAGCAATTTCTGCTCCACATCGGCTATTTCATGTGCGGAGAATTGTGACCAATGTGGACGCGCACAATTCACAACCACGTCAAAGAAGCCTTCAAAGTCAGCTCTATCTTCTATTAACCCAACTATAGGAGGTGTGACGACTTTGTCTCTACCGTATGTAAAAACTTCAAAGCCACTTTTTGTGAATAGCGATGTAACGTGACGACCAATGTATCCACTAGCCCCCGCAATTAATACTTTCGTTATTCCCTTATTCTCTCCATTACACATAACCAATGACATGCATCTCCCTTTGAAGAAACATTCTTCAATATACGATCAGCCAATACACTCTTAGCATTTATGTGTTGATCAAGCTAACAAGCCCCTTTGATTCCGAAAAATATTGTGTGGTGAGTAGTTAGATATCAACCTTTTCTGTGAGCCTTGCTTTCAATTTTATGCCCAACTTAATGTGGGCTTTGGGTTGAACCATTGGCTCTAAGCCAAACTGCTTTCTTGTATTATTCAATAACAAAGGCGGTAACTTTTCTTCACAGTACATGGCGTATTTTTCAAAGTACAGCCTCGAGTATGCACCATCAGCGATATCAAAAGGTTCATCAAGTTGAAGTCGCTTATGTTTAACCCAACCTTCGAGTGAGTACCAACATGATAGATATAAAGGCCCCCAAAGATTCAGAAAATGCTTTTTTGATACCAAATCATGAGTAGCAAAGTACCCCATTCTCTGCAACGCGACACTTACAGCTTGAGCTGCTTGTAATTCTTCTTTGCTCCATGTCGATACATAATCCACACTAACGTCACTAGTTACCTGACTATAAGGCTCTCTTTTGTGAGCGTCTGTCACCAACCTAATCGCAGGTTTTAATGCTGACATCTCTTCCATCGCCCAATTCAACAATTCGGCGTTACGACTTCGGGTCGATTCCTCTATAGATTTCGAACCTTGTTTCAGTCCAACCAGTAAGACGAAAGTTAAAATAACCATGACCATGTCCATTACACCGGAGACACCACTCCAATCAAACTCATGGAGCTTTACTGTCACTTCTTTTGAAATGTCTATTGCTGATGAAATTGTTAGAAATAAAGACGCAACAAACACCGATAGTAAGACAATGTTTAATATCATTTTTCTCATAACCTTCGTCCAAAAATTTTGTATACCAAATCAATACTTTGCTAAATAGTAACCTAAGTAATTACCAACATTAAGTAACTCTTTTTACCAGTCAAAAACCGTACGTAGTTGATGCCAAAAATGGTGAGCTATACTTATAAGAGAACATGGTTCACTCAGATAAGCATAATTGGATAGACGAGTTATCGCCGCTTTAAGTGGCTGACATAGCAACCACCTAACCTCAACCATTGTACCGAAAACACTAAAGTTGATTCGAACTGGAAATGCCAATCGTTTAGCATCATGCTGATATAGATAATAAGCGCTTGTTATGTGCTTTCTATTGAGGGCTATCTCCTGGGTTATCACGATACCAGGCTTCGAGCAGTTCCCGACCATAGATAACTTCTGTTTGCATATGCATATAAAGAAGGAATACAGCCAATAGAAAACTAACGCCGTTCAACCACCTTAATGCTTGTTTACGCTCTGCATCATAGAAAAACATACTGACACCAACAAGGCAGAAAGGATAACAACCTATAAGAAGTAACAACCAGCCAAGGTAGCTTGATATTGCCATATCTGTCATTTCTGCCCCCCTAAGAGCCGTTAGAAAACTCAGTGTACTTTAGAGTAACCATTCAACTATTAGCAGTTCACACAATCGAGTTTCGAGTCACTTCAAATTGGGGGTTGATGCTGGGACGTTAAGCGTGAGCAACACCTAACCGAAACCATTACACTGCAAACACAAAACTCGACGCAACTGAAAATACCGAGTGTTAGGAATTAGTCTTAAGCCAACAAAAACTAAGTGCTACTCTCCACTTTCAAAGTGGGCAAATACTTCTGCACCAGTCATATTTTGTGTTTCATTTTTAAATTCGTAGTATTCGGGCTTTTCATCGATGAATATCTGATGAGTTAACTTGTAGTCATCCCCAGACATCAATAAACCGACAGGAAGGTGATACTGATTATTCGGCACCAAAAAGTAAAACAAGTGAGTACCACATTTACCGCAGAACCCTCTCTCAGCCCACTCGGATGACTTATATCTCACTACATTTGATTCACCTGATATTTTAACTGAGTCAGCGCAATCAATGACTAACATCGGACCGCCAGACCAATTTCTACACATACTACAATGACAAGCCCCCAATTCATTACTGGCGTACTCTACTTCCAACTCAACCGAGCCACATAGGCACTTTCCTTTACCTTTCATGAATCCTCCAATCTTTGCAATGTGTGTAAAATGAATAGCAGATAACGTTTTTTATACCGATGACTTAATAAGAAAAGGCTATTTTTTGTTTCCCTTATCCGACAGATACGCGGCATACTTTTTAGAGATCCATTTATGAATATGAAGCCCTGTTTTACGAACAAGATACAAATCTATAGCAGCTAGAATCACCAAACCGATTACAGTTCCCATTACAAAACCTCCATGCTCATTAAATTGTCACTCTAGCAAATAGGACAGAAAAGCACCGTGAACCTAGACATACTATCAATGCAAGTTGGATGAATTAACGCGGCCTGATGTTTTCAGCCACACGCCACAGCACACCACTTGGGTCAGTGATACAAAACTCAAGCATTCCCCAAGGTTGCTCAACAACCTCGGAAACCGTAACTTCAAATTCCGACACTACATTAGAGTTTTGGATGTGTTGATACCAACTTTTTACGTCTTCAACCAGCAAGTGCATCATGTAATTGTGACAGTGCGCAGGTTCATAAAAGTTTTGCAGAAGGAACGCACAACCGCCGTGTCGTAGATAGGCGATATCGTGAAATTCAGACATCAGCTCGAAGCCGATTGACTGGTAAAAACGCTTGGATAAATCGAAGTCTTTCGCGGGTACGAAAGACTTAATTTCTGAGACTTTTAGGTTTTCCATCCTATATCCTTATAGTATTGATGTTCTGGTGCTGACACGCTTAACGCTTTAAGTGGTTACGGCGTTTATTCAGAGCTCTTATTCAGAGTCTTGCTGAAATGAGTCAACTTCGGCTTTAGTTAGATAACGCCACTGGCCTGCTTCAACATCCAAACGAACGTCACCAATCTGTTCACGGTGTAGGCCAACAACTCGATTCCCGACCGCAGCAAACATTCGTTTTACTTGATGAAACTTGCCTTCTGTAATGGTCAACAGCACTTGTTTACTGGTAATCACCTCGAGCTCTGCCGGACGCGTCGGTTTTTGTTCGCCCTGCAATTGAATGCCCGCTTTGAACTTATCAGCGACATCGTCTTTGATACCTCGTGACAATGTCACGCGGTACACCTTCTTACATGACTTGGTTGGCAGCGTAATATTGAATGACCAGCGCCCATCATCGGTAATCAAGACTAAGCCTGTAGTGTCGGCATCTAAGCGCCCTGCTATGTGCAGTTCTGATGCTTTGTCTATCTCGATGTAGTTAAACAATGAAGGATAAACTTCATCGATATTAGAGCAGATAGTACCCGCAGGCTTGTGCATTAGGAGGTAACGAAATTCACGCAACTTAAGCGGCGTGCCATTTAACAAGATGGTGTTGCTTTCATGAACCTGAGCTGACTCATCAGTAACTGTTTCACTGTTTACGTTCACCTCGCCATTATGGATGCGTTCAATCGCTTCAGGCTTGGTTAGGTCAGTGCTTTTACATAGGTATTTATCAAGGCGCATTAATCGTCGGCACCACATTTAGCACAAGGCTTGTAAGTTCGTTCACCTTGAGCAATCACCACATAGTCTCGAACGCACTTGTCACATAAAGCGAGCTTTGGGTAAGCCTCTTTTTGTTTCTTTGCGTTAATGTTGCCTTCGGTGGTGTATACGGTTCTCATTTTGATGCCTTTGCTTGAATAACGTGAGATGCGCAAATTGTATCACTGTTTACAGCTTTGATTGGAGTGGTGGTGCATAGATAAATTGATTTTAAGCGCCGTCATTCCATGTTCTCGCCCCGTAACGGCTTAACCATGAACAACAAAGTCAACGTGCCACGCCTATCAGTGGTAAAATGATAAAAGCTCACCAACTTATGAAGTCGATAATGAAAGATTGTAATCAATGCGGAAAATGCTGTATCAAATACGGAGATGGCGACCTTGCCGCGACTCAAGAAGAGATCGATTTGTGGGAGTTGTTCAACCCAGACATCTTTGAATATGTTCGAGGAAGCGAGATCTGGTTCGACCCTGAATCTGGTGAACGTTTAACTCGCTGCCCTTTTCTGGAGCTGGTTCCGACGAAAGATACCAAGCCTCAAGCCAAGTACACATGCAGCATTTACTTAGACCGACCAGAAGATTGCCGACACTATCCAAGCCTGATTAATGAGATGGTACGAGATGAGTGTGAAATGATTGAGGTGGTGGATTTACAAGACACGAAGAAAGCTCAAAGGAAACTCGACCTGTTGATGAAAGACAGCCGCCCTTCAAGCTATTCGTAAGCGATGATCTTTTGAAGATCAATCTTCAGCATTCGCTAATAGCAGCTAAAACCTTAAGCCAAATACTGGTTCGCTTCTAACCAATCAAGCGCAACCAGTGCTGCCAACGAACATACCGCTCTGTCGTTGCCATCAACAAACTTAAGTTCTTCGATTTCGGCATCTGGAGACAGTTCGCCAGTATAATCAGCAAGATAACAAGTCAATTGCACTGATACGCCTTCCGCTTTGCCATCAGCTTGGCCTGTAAACGTCTCGACGTATATGATGGAATCACGCACCAAATCAACTGAGATCTCTTCTCTGATTTCGCGAACCAGTGCTTGCTCATCACTTTCGCCAGCTTCACGCTTACCACCCGGCAGGTAGAACAGTTCTTTGCCTTTGGATCTCACCATCAACAGCTTGCCGTCTTTGATGAATATCCAAGCCAGCTTATCAATTACCTTATGCATGTCGTTAGACCTTATTTCTGTTTTAGTTCTCGTTATTACTGAATCTGGCCGCGCTACTAGTCTCGACCAAACAAAGCCTACCTATGTTACACGCTGGAATGAATATACTCTATTGAATCGATTAGGAAATATCATAACCAAAACGAAAAATGACAGCGTTCGAGACAATGCTCATCAACTGTCATTAGCGTTGTTTACGGATTGCTCTCGAGCTGTCCGTGCATGGAATCAATCGACTAGCCACGTAAGTGCAGAGTCGTGGTCTTCGAATGACTTGATCTCGCCAGACACAAACCAGCTTCCGACTTTTGAAGCAAACTCTTGCCAGCTTTTGTCACCATAAATCGCGATTTTGTCTATCTTCGAATTGAGCTCTAATCCCAGTTTGAAATCATCCCAAGCAGCACGCAACTCCCAACCCGTTAAGGTAGAGATGTCGACCAGCATCTTGAGTTTAGATGAATCGAGTTCTTCTAGCGTGGTATTTAAAATTGGCATCATTGCTTGATAGTCATCGTGTGTGAGTTTGCCTTTCGCTTTAAACACAACGATGGTTGCACCGCTAACACGTTCAATTCCAACCGATATTCCGTGACGTTCGATACTCATAACCTAGCCCTCATAGTGGAAACTAAAATTAGCTTAGAAGATTAAACAGCAAAGAGATGAGAGGCTTGCGTCAAAACGGACAGGCATCCAAACGAGTTTTAGTTACTGACCATTTAACGACGCTTAATCGCAACGACCGAGTAAGTGTGCCAATGTTTCATCCTACCTAATGAGGTGAGTGCTTGTTCGTCCCGTTCATTGAATCGTACTACCTCAAAACTCTTAAATAAACTTAAGACTTTGGCTTTCGTTAATGGGGTTGTTGGGGTTCGATAGCCATGTGCCCAACTGTCATCCACGCCCATGAAATCACCAGCAAACACGCCGCCTACTTCAAGGCTGTTTTCAATCCTTTGCCAAATTTCATCAAAACGGGTGGGGTCGGAAAAAAACAGACTCGAATTGGCAATCACTACGCCAGATTTCGGGTAATCATAATTTTCAAATCCACATTCAGATATATCGACCAAAGGCTTGCGACCAAATCTGTCTCGACATATAGCAATGGAATCAGGATTAATATCAAAACCATAGACTTGATAAGCTTGCTGCTCCAAAAAGGCGATGTCACTGCCTGTTCCACAACCACAATCAATCGCAACATTTAAGCCTGACTCATTCAGTTTGATTGCGAATTCAGTTCTCTTTAAATGAGGTTTGCTTAGTGCTTTTTGGTAATACTGACGCCAGATCTCTGAATGTTCACCCATGGCGCTTCTCCAACAGTCCACTTAGGCTTTGAACTTGCACGATACGTGGATGCTGTGACTTAAGTTCAACTCCTTCCGTGTTCAACCACACCGCTTTCAAACCCGCTTCAAGTGCTGGGTAAATGTCTTTCTCTAGAGTGTCGCCAACCATGGTGATGTCTTGTGGTACAACACCGAGCTTAGAAATAATGGCAGGATAGAACCCCGACTCGAACTTAGAAAAGCCAATGCTCGCCTTACAAAAGTAACCCAAGATAGATTGAGACAGGCCAACGCGCTCAAAGGCACGAATGATGTCGTCTTTACTGGAATCACCAGCATTGGTGGCAACGTAGACTTGATGATTTTTGGAGAGTTCAGCCAGTAATGCATGAGCACCACTCACTTCTTGTACGGTTTCCCAGTCGCACATCTTCCCTTGTGCGTCTGGGAAATCGACCATCAGCGTATTGCCCCAGTCGAATAAGACTATTTCTGTTAATTCGATTAGCTTTGTCATCTTGCCTCCTGCATACGATGAATTATCTAATGTTTAAGCGAGCCTATAAAAACTTCTCGATCAGGATCTCGTCAAAGTATTGGTCACCAATCTTACCGTGTTTCTTAGCCGTTCCGACGATTTCAAAACCTTGCTTAAAGTATACCGCTAACGCGCGCTCGTTGTCTGCTCTTACATAGGCGAACAGCTTTTCATAACCTTTGGCTTTCGCTGATTTGAATGTGTAATCAAACAACTGCTTGGCGACGCCCTGCCCACGGCTATTGGCATCAACATAGGTTCCAATGATACCAACATGGTCAAAGGCTTTAGTATAAGTAGCAAATGGTTCGACATTCTGGAAGCCAAGTAACTGACTCGTAGCTTCGTTAACTGCAACGCTAAACACACCACGCTCAGGGAACGACTCAATGAATGCCTTTTCTTCATCAACAGTAAAAGTCTGATCCAAGATCGTATAACGCGCTTCGATAATGATTGGATTCAAGACATCAATAATGCCTTGTGCATCTTCTACTGTTACTTCTCTGATTGTTAAGCTCATGCTTCTCTACCTTTTTATTGCTTTGGACAGATTCTATCGCTACATGCCATCTCTTTGATAGGACAGAATGTTGTCGAAAGCGATATCGAAGTAGAGTTCGTAGCTATTTTGTTCAACATAGCCCAAATGTGGAGTCGCTGTGACGTTTGTTAAGGACAGTAGCGGTTCGGAGTCTGTAGTTACTGGCTCACAATCGAACACATCAATAGCGGCTGTTTTGGTCGGTACCTCGCGTAGTTCATGATACAGAGCCATCGGTTCGACTAACTCCGCGCGGCTGATGTTCACAAGCAGTGAGTTCGGCTTCATCAAGCTGAGGTCGTGTGCCGTAACACATCCTCTGGTCACATCATTCAAACGCAAATGCAAAGAAAGCACATCAACTTCTCGGAAGAAGTCTTGTTTGGTTGTTGCTGCTTCAAAACCATCTGCTTGCGCTTGATCGCGTGAAGCTTGGCTACCCCACACTACGACAGACATCCCAAATACTTGCGCATATTGTGCGATGCATTTGCCGATTTTGCCATAGCCCCAAATACCAAGCTTCAAGCCCTTTAAAGTTCGACCTAACCCTAGTGAGCCAGAATCTTGCCACTGGTTTTGCTTAAGGTTTGACGCGTAAGTAGGAATGTGGCGCGATGCAGCCATAATCAACGCCCAGCATAATTCAGAGGGGGCGACTGGCGAGCCTCGGCCTTCTAACACGGTAACACCAAATCGTTCACACATTTGCGGGTCGATATGGTTACTCACTTTGCCCGTCTGGCTAATCAGCTTGATGTTTGGGAGCTGCGATAACAAAGATTCGGTGATCTCGGTTCTTTCACGAATGAGCACAATGGCTTCAAACGGGACCAACTTAGCGACGAGCTCTTGCTCTGAGTAAGTCTCGGTAAATACAGTCACATCGTGTTGTTCGAGTTTGTTGAAGCAATCGAGGTCTTTAACGACGTTCTGATAGTCATCCAATATTGCTATTTTCACATCACTCTCCTTGTGATTGTTAGTTATCTTGTATTGGTCAAATGAAGATCAAAGTGCCATGTCTCGAGATTCAACACGGCACTCACTGGGGCTTCACTGTTGATAAACCACTTTGAAACGCTCCAACATAAGTAACATGTCTTCACTTGGTGAGATCTTGAGCTCTTCACATTCACGAGAGAAGAAGTTCCAGTGCGCTTTTCTCCACCATTCTAGTGTTTTGTCACCCTCGCCTTCTGCAGCAGCAAACTCCGCACTCACTTCGTTGTATTTGCACGACGACACCGACGTGATCTCAACAATACAGACGGGCTTACCATCCCAATCGGTGACGACTTGCAAGTGACCAACGATGGGTCTCGTCTCGCCTTCATGGGTATACCAGTGTTCAAGGCCGCAGGACGCTTGTTTTTCACCTTTTAAAATCAACTGCGCGCAGAGGTTGGCGTTGTACTCGTCGGCGCAGTAATAATCAGCACTAAAGGAGGTGTATTGCGAGGCAATGTCTGCTGGCAATGTGTTGAGGTAGTTATCAAGATAAGCTTTGCTTCTTTCTTCCATGATCTTTCTAAATTCAATATTAGGTTGAGCCGATAAATACTTATAGATTAAGCATCTGGCTGCATTGGGAGTAACCTATCAAGTCAGGTTATTGCTGTAAACCGAGTGAATATCAAAATGTGGGCTGAGAAAGAAGAATATGGGTAGGATTTCGAGGCCAGTACAAGAAGAGCCAAAAAGTAAAAAAGAGCTAAAAGCGCCTTTAGGCTGTGCTTTTAGCTCTTCGTATCTCGTTACTAGAACCTCGTAACTGAGCAGGAAATTAACGTTTTAAGAAGTCGACCGCTTTATCCGGGAAGTCGGTAAACACACCATCGACTTTTACTTGATTGTAAAAAACATCCAACATGCCATCAAAATTATCGGCATAAGCTGGGATTCTCCCAGGGTCAGCACGGAACGTGTACGGGTGAACGTCTAACCCCGCGTCTTTTGCTGACTTCATCAATGGTTTAATAATGATGTTATCTTTGGTCGATGCATCGTCCACCAGCATAGGTTTCCAAGGGCCAATGCCATCAGCATAGCTAGCGACTTTTGCCATTCCGCCCTTCTCAAACATCCAGTCATAACTGTACGGCGTTGCTTTTTCACCTTGGTACGTCATGGTTTCGTTCCAGTCTGTGTAAGCCATCAACTGAACGAGCTTGAGATCCATTTCCATAGCTGGCATTAACTCATCATTAATGCGTTGCAATTCATTGGCGTCGAAACACTGCAAATACACCTTGTCGTCTTTCGATAGATACCCATATTGTTGCAAGGTGGCAAGCACAGCTTTAGAGATATCTTTGCCTTCGTGACGATGGAACCAAGGTGCTTTAATCTCTGGATAGATACCCACGTCATAACCGAGCGTCTTGTTTAGACCTTGGATCAATTCAATTTCTTCTGCAAATGTGGCAACACGAAAATCAGACTGCCACATTGGGAAGCGTGCTGGGAACCCAGCCACTCGATTACCTTGGTCATCTAGGTTAAAGCCTTCAGTCACTTTTAATGATTTGATCTCGGCAAGCGTAAAATCAATCGCATAGTAACGGCCATCTGCACGAGCGCGTGTTGGAAAACGATCCGCGACATCGGTGACGCGATCTAGATAGTGATCATGTAAAACCACCAATTGGTCGTCTTTTGTCATCACGACATCTTGTTCGATATAGTCTGGTTTCATTGCATAAGCAAGTGCTTTAGCCGGTAATGTATGCTCGGGTAAATAACCAGAAGCACCGCGATGCGCAATCACTAAAGGGTCGGCGAACGCATTTGCGGATAAGCTAAGTGCTAGTAAAGTCAGAGACAGTGACGTTGTTTTCATTATTGTTTCCTTTGATAAAACAGAAGCAGGATATACCTGCCTCTGTTGTTATTAGTATGGTGTGGTTCAGCTAATAAACTACTGAGTTAGCGCTTCTTTCTCTCGTTCGAGATCTTTTTGTTTATGGTGCGCACGCTCACCGAGGAAGGCGTAAAGCAGACAAATTATTGAAGCAACACAAGCTCCGACCAAAATCATGAAGCCGCCATCCCAGCCGTAATGGTCAACCATGAAACCAAGCACGGCATTGGCAGCAACTGCCCCGCCTAGGTAACCAAACAAACCGGTTAAGCCAGCTGCTGTTCCCGCCGCTTTCTTTGGTGCAAGTTCAAGTGCATACAAGCCAATTAGCATTACTGGACCATAAATAAGGAAGCCAATCGCAATCAGTGCCAACATATCAACCGTTGGGTTACCCGCTGGGTTCAACCAGTACACCAACACTGCGACAGTTACGAGAACCATAAACAGGATCCCTGCTGGAGCGCGTCGACCTTTGAACAACTTGTCTGAAATCCAACCACACAATAACGTGCCAGGAATACCTGCCCACTCATACAGGAAGTAAGCCCAAGAGGATTTATCTACCGAGAAGTCTTTTGCTTCTTTTAAGTAAACTGGAGCCCAATCGAGTACGCCATAGCGGATAAGATAAACAAACGCATTAGCAATCGCGATTGACCACAGTAACTTGTTAGAGAAAACGTACTTAAAGAAGATCTCTTTCGCCGTCATTTCTTTCTCGTGAGACGTATCGTAGTCGTCTGGGTAATCGTCTTTGTGTTCTTCAATCGGTGGTAAGCCACAAGATTGAGGTGTATCTCTTACCGTGAACCAAACAAAAATAGCAACGAGAGTGGCAAAAAATGCAGGAACATAAAAAGCGGTTCGCCAATCGTCGTTAAAAGCCCACAGTCCCAATAAGAACATCGGGCCAATCAAGCCGCCGCCCACGTTGTGAGCAACGTTCCAGACCGATACGATCTCGCCACGCTCTTTGCGTGACCACCAGTGAACCATGGTTCGCCCACAGGCTGGCCAGCCCATGCCCTGAAACCAACCATTCAAGAACAGCAGGATAAACATCGCAGTGATGCTGCCTGTCGCCCATGGCATGAAGCCGAAGCAGAACATGACCAATGCCGACATTAACAAGCCGCCACTGAGAAAATAACGAGGATTAGAGCGATCAGAAACGCTTCCCATTAAAAACTTAGATAAACCGTAAGCGATGGATACTGCGGCCAAAGCAACCCCTAGCTCTCCTCGACTGTACCCTTGCTCAATCAGGTATGGCATCGCCAAACTGAAGTTTTTGCGAACTAAGTAATAACCCGCATAGCCAACAAAGATGCCGAGAAAAAGCTGCCATCGTAATCGTGTGTAGGTGCTATCGATCTTATCGGTAGATAAGCGATCGATATGCGCCATAGGTTTGAATATTCCAAACATAGGAACCTCATGTGTATTGGGCGATAGAAATAAAATGCTCGAACGAAAAAAGTTTAGCGCTCATTCGAAAGCCTGGGAATTGTATGTGCTTCAGGATTATTTTCTGTGATAGAGATAGCCATTAACAAAAAATAACCTTAAATACAGCACTTTAGTTTCATTTAATTAGACTACGCTTCATATTTTTGTTTGTTGATTTCTTATTCGAGGAAGGCATTTGTATATAAATCACACTTTCGAGTGAGCAATTTATTATCAATTTCACTTAACAGAATGTCCGGAACTTCAGTGTGGTAGTTATCAGATCAATAGATTGGCACACATAGAGCATGCATAGTGAATGAGTCAGGATATAAGCTTGCGCAATGCATAGCACAAATAACACATAGCAGATCGTGATGTATTGTATTTCTTTTCGTTTATTTATCGACCTGACCCGATTGTTTATTGTATGTCTCAAGCGATGCAGCAATGTCTATACACAAGGCGTGTACCCGTCACCTAGTAGTGAAGTTAGTCAGTGAGCATCTTACGAATTCAATAAACGATAGGAAATATCATGAACAAATCACTTATCGCACTCGTTCTTACTGCAGTTTTAGCAGGTTGTTCATCTAGCGGTGGTTCTGAACCAGCACAACCTCAATTTGATGGTGATTATGGTTTCGAAAACATTGACCCAGGTTTTGGTAACGGCGACCCATCTTTTGACGGTGATAATGGTTATGACAACGCAGACCCAACGTACGGCAACCCAAAAAGTATTGCCGACAGAATTGATCAAGCTGATTTAGGTTTTGTTCATATCCCTGAATTGGGAGACATTCCTTTCTTTAACCGAGATGACAGCGATGCCCATGTCTCAGCCGTTCGAGAGCAGGTTAGCGACGAGCATACTCTCTACAGCATCTACGTGGATGATAAGCGTGTTGGTGAAATCATCATTCGTGACAACTATGTCACGGTTAGCTCTGGTGACAAGATGATCTCAGGTGAGCAGAAGTCTTATCTTGATACTGAACATACCTTTTGGACAGTAAAAGACACTAACGGCAATGTAGTTGGTGACTTTAAGCGACTCGACGATGGTGTTTGGGTGTTCCGTGAAGAGATGAACCGTGAAACATTTGTGGTTAAGTATCACGATGGTCAGTGGAACTTTATCCCAGTTGCGGATATTAAAAATAAGGTTAAAGACAACTTGCCTTCTCAGGCAGAAGTTACCAAAGTTCGTGCAAAGATACAGGTCAATAAGCTGCGTACTTTAAAATAACAATTACCCCCATTCCCATATCAAATAGGCATCCTCAAATCTAAGAGGATGCCGTTCAAAACATCTACGAAGAAAACATTAACAAAAAGCTCAAGGAAGATCCGGACTAGGTTACTAATCTACTGGCGTTCAATACTTTGAATTCGCCGATATTTTGTATACATAAGCGAGAGATCCAATGACCATCAAAAAGCTTCCCCTTCTGACATTAGCTGCTGTCTTGCTATTCACTATGTCTAACGCACAAGCCTATGAACAAAACCAAGAGGAAACTGCGGTTACATTTGGTCTCTCGGCTGAGCGTGGATGGAGAGATTGGTCTGCTTCTTACATAAAATATCGCGGCCCGGGTAGCATAGGTTATGGTATTGAGTTTACTCGTTCGGCTTATAACGAAGACGAAGAATCGTACGAATACAAACAACGTGACAACGAATATCAGTTTCACGCCCCTATTGGAATCACCGAAAACTTGTACATCACTCCCGGTTACGGGATTAAGCGAACACATACAGACGTAACTTTGGATAGCCGCGAGTTCTCTAACAGCTCAACCAAACAAGTCGGAGGCTTAGATGCCACCTATATTATGGACAGTGGCTTTGTAGTGACAGCAGGGTTCGATAAAGCAGAAGGTGAAGACTTGGAATTCTCAATTGGTGCTGGTATCGCCTGGTAAAGGTAATAAGCCCAATAGATTTAGCAAACAAAAAGGGCCTAGATTTCTCTAGACCCTTTCAAGTAATAACTCTTAGTGACTTTATGTTGGCTAATTAGACAAAACATTTGCTAACTACACGAAGCATTAGCGCGTCACACAAAGCGATTATTCTTCGATGTAAAAAGCTTCTACAGAGCCTTTTAGAGTAATAAGCATTGGCTGACCACGGCGGTCTAGCGCTTTTGGAGAAGGGATCTTAACCCAACCTTCGCTGATGCAGTATTCTTCAACATCAGTACGCTCTTTACCATTTAGACGAATGCCGATTGGGTATTCGAAACACTCAGCCACGTGGTGTGGGCTGCGTGGGTTACCTGCTAGATGATCTGGTAAAGCTGGTTTTGAATTAGTATCGCTCATGTTCATTACCTGTATGTACGTAAATAAAAAAAGTGCGCCATTCTAGTCAATATAGGCTTTGTGCTCAACCACTGCTGCAATAAATCGTAGTGATCGTTTTAATCAGCGTCTAGTTGTTTAATTTAAAGGCGATATAGGTATCATTTCAAACGAAAATTTAACAGGATTATACGTTGTTGATAAAGAGATAGGTTCAATACTCGATAGGTAGATAACCTAATAGTCGGCTTTGCTCTGAGCTTATCGAATAAGCTCTATACTCATCACTTTATGGTTTGCTTCTGAGTCGATATCGACAACTGACCAACCTAACCCTTGGTAGAGTTCCATTACATTGGTGTACACGTACAGTTGAGTTTGTACTGTAGAAGAAACCTGTTCAACACCACGATTAATCAATTCACTTGTAATACCTTGGCCACGCCATTGAGCATCAACATAAACAGCATTAACCCAAACAACATCCCGCACTTGATGAGGTTCCTGAAAATGGGAATACGCCAAGCCACCAATGACCACATTATCGCGAAGCACTACTATTACTGGAGGGAGTTGTACGCAGTCTTTATAGGTATCTTTAAACTTAAAATCCGACCATTCACTTTGAAGCAAGCGCTCTAATTCACTCCAATATGGCGAACTTTCATCGCAATTTCTAAAGATTACTTTCTGCATGTTTCCGTCCTTTGAAAGGGAGTAATTTGGCCATCCTAGCCTTGGTTTATATCAGTGTAGGTAAAGTTACTCTTCTTCGTCGTAATCGTCTGCAGGGTCTTGATTGATTTCTTCGCCACACCCTAAGCATTCGGCTTGCAAATCTGTTGGCATGACAATAATCAAACCACAATGCGGACATAAATCGCCTTGTTGAAACATCCTGCTACTCTTTCTACTTCATGGCTATTGCTTAGGATACTTTTGTTTACTCGCTTCTAACCAGTCATGAATAACTTGGCGAGCGGACTCCGATGGCGGTGCATTTCGTTTTCCGCAAATTTGGTCAATCTCAAACGGAAACGCTTTGCTCGGGACACGACGTAAACCTATGGTTAAACGCTGAGGTTTGACCATGCGGAATACCACATAGCGGTCGCTCATGATTCGATTGTGATAAACACCAATGCAGTGTTTTTGCTCCATGCCTTCTTTTTCAAGGTCGTAGTAATCAGTAAGCGGATGAATATTGTCGTTACCTAGCAAAGGAACCGGATAAGGAATGTCTTTATCCATTGGGCGGTTACCTTCTAAACGACGCAGTTGACGTTGCTCTGTCCATCTATCGTGAAGTTGTTCGAACATCGCAAAGGAATTTTGGCTGGTAATGGCGCGTAATGGATAATCAATCTCCAAATCTAGTCCTAACAATATCGCATCTTGGAACATGGCCATTTTTGAAGGCGCATTAAGCCTGCCCTCTTCCACCATCGCAATGCCCAATCGACTGCCGGTTAGAAACGGATGAACCTGATCCAAACGAAGCGCTGTGTAACCAACTTTGGAGTAATGCTTGAATTTAAGAACACGTCTTTGCAGGGGTTCGAGAATTCGGACAATGTGGTCAAGCTCATCACCGACGTTGTAATGAAGCTCTAGCTTATCGATAAATTTGAGTGTGGCTTTACTGCCATCTAAGCCCAATTTGGCTAAGATTCTCTTCTGCCCTAGGCGACTCAGTTCCAATGCTTTCTTGTTATCGACACTGTGTTTCATGCAGATTAACGCCAAGATAACCGGCCTCAATTCAAGCAGTTGAGCTGCTTCATAAGTATTCGCCGCGAGCCAAAGCATCTGGTATTGATACTCTGGAAAATCATCGGTGATCTCACGATAACGAGCTGGCAATGAATCTAACCAACGACCATTCACATCAAACTGCTCAACGAGGTTTAAGCTCAAGCCAATACCACCATCGAGCGGTCGTCTACCATCTTCAAATACGTGAAAACCGACAAGTTTTTGAGACCAATCGCGGATCTCAATATTGTAGTCAAAGCCTAATGTTCGAGTTGGGATGGTGAGTAATGCTGTCATTAATGCCTCTTGGTTATTGACGAGTTGGACTAGCGAGCTTATCTAATAGCAAAAAGCGTAAAGATCGAACTCACTTCACTATAACAACCTTTTGTAAATTTCTTATCAATCAAAGCGATATAAATACGAGAGTACTTAGAAGATCTTTGAATGATGATTTTACGCAATATGAGACCTCTTCGATATCATTTACTTAGAGAGAAACTATGCTTGTAACATCACTAATAACAAGAGGCTTTAATTATGGAATACCGACATATTCTGGTCGCACTTGAAATGTCTGATGACTCGAAAATACTCATTGATAGAGCAACCTTCTTCGCGAACAAACTAGAAACGGAACTTTCGTTTGTTTATATCGACGGTACTCACGGAGAAATCTACCCAGAACTCGTTGATATTCAACAAAATAATAGTGACTTACCTGTCAATGATGATGCGATAAAACACTTAAGAGAGTTTGAGGCTTACGCTAAACAGCCGGTTCAGCATATTTTTGTAGGTACGGGTGATTTGAATGACAAACTCAAAGATGCTGTGAAAACACACAACATTGATCTAATGCTCTGTGGTCATCATCATGATTTTTGGCATAAGATCATCTCGCACTCGAAGCAATTGATAGACTCTTCTCCCGTCGACATACTCGTCGTTCCTATGGACTAGAGCTCCTAGAGACTCGCGGCTTATAAAGCCAGGCTTCATTAGCCAACCTCTATCGGTATTATTGGTTGGCTTCTGTCCCCTCCTCAACCCTCTTCTTTCCCCAAATTCAACCAATACCCATTTGACGTAATCATTTGTGATCTTGTTTGTTCATCCACTCGTAACCGTCTAATAACTAACAAATCACGAGTGCAAGCAATGAAAAAGATTGGTCTCTATCTTTTTACGAACGACTTAAGAATCAACGACAATCAATTGCTCCATTACGCTGTGCAGAGCGTCGGTAAACTCATTTGCGTGATTGTCGAACCCACTTTGGTTCGTTTCTCTGCTGATTTAGCGCAAGAGCAAAGTTATGGCGCACATCGCCAGACTTTTGTTTCACAATCGATAACTAACCTAGAATCGAATTTAGTTAAGTTTGGTCAGCAACTTGTCGTAATTCACAGTAATCATTTAGAACCAGACGCAGCCGAGCAAACACTCAGCCAAATCATTGCTACACAACACGTCACCCACTTTTTCGCCAATGCACACTGCGGTTACGACGAGCGACAATTGATTCATTCACTACAAAGTCGTCACCCTAACTTAATAACATGCTTGCCACATCACTCCACCTTGTTTGATCAACATGAGCTGTCGTTTGAATTATCAAAAGTCCCGAGCTCGTTTACCAAATTTAGAAAGCTAGTCGAACACTTGGATGTTAATCGCAATGAGACGGTTATTTCAGCTCTACCACCAGCAGTGAGACTAGCATTAACATCGACATCGACATCGACATCGACAATCTCATTATTCAGTTCACCAAATGATGAAAGCGCAGTAATAAGCGATTATTGGGGTGGAGAAGACGCAGGACTAGCGCATTTAGAAAACTACTTTTCACATGACTACGCTTTTAATTACAAGCAGACTCGAAACGCATTTGACGGCATCGAAAACTCAACCAAGTTCTCACCGTGGTTAGCGCTCGGCTGCGTTTCGCCTAAAACGATTTATTGCCATTTAAAACAGTTCGAAGCCGATCATGGCAGTAACGATTCAACCTATTGGATCTACTTTGAGTTGTTGTGGCGCGAATATTTCTATTGGAAGTGTTTGTCATTGGGTTCGTCGTTGTTCGGTGAAACCTCAAACCATAAACTCGACTCTTCAAACTCCTCAGCGACGTTGAACCTGAATTTAGCCAAATGGAAAAGTGGCAATACCAACTATCCGATTGTCGATGCGTGTATGCGTCAGCTCAATACAACTGGCTATATGTCGAACAGAGGAAGACAACTGGCAGCCAGCTGTTTGATCTACGAACTAGGGATCGATTGGCGACACGGCGCAGCCTATTTTGAGAGCCAACTTATCGACTATGACGTGGCATCAAACTGGGGCAATTGGGCGTATATAGCCGGAGCGCTGAGACCTCAGGTAAGCACTCAAACCAACAAGCAAAAGAATGCCAACCAAGCACAACCCAAATCACGTCATTTTGATTTGGGTAAGCAAACGGATATGTACGACCCAGACCATGCGTTCATCAACAAGTGGAATGTCAGAAGCAAAGAACTTGTCTTAACCAACAATCAGGATGTGTTATGAATTTCAAAACCGTGCGCCTTGTCTTAGGCGACCAACTCAATATCCAGCACTCTTGGTATCAACAGGTTGATGACGAGGTCATTTACATCATCGCTGAACTTAAGCAAGAGACTGACTACGTTGCATCGCACATCCAAAAGGTGGCCGCTTTTTTCTCTGCGATGGGCTATTTTGCCGACGAACTCAAACAACAAGGTCATCAGGTACTCCACCTCACTCTTGATTACACCACGCAATTTGAAAATCTCGATGCGCTATTGCAACACTACGTACACGAATTCGGCGCTGAGAAATTCGAATATCAAAGGCCAGATGAATATCGCCTTTTAGAGCAGATGAACAAGCTAAAGCTCACTAATGCGACCAAAGGTTGTTGTGATTCCGAACACTTCCTCTTTCCATTCGAAGAGATCGAACAACAGTTTCCGAAAGACAAACACATCATGATGGAACACTTCTATCGCCGAATGAGAAAGCACTTCGACATTTTGCTAGAAGACGGAAAGCCAGTTGGCGGCAAATGGAATTACGATGCGAGCAATCGAAAGAAACTCAAGAAACAAGACATTGAAAGCCTGCCTCAACCTCTGATGTTTGCCAACGACATTTCCGCGATTTTAGAACGCATCGAGCGTCATCAAGTTCAAACCATTGGTGAAGTTGGCGACCAATTATTATGGCCAGTTAACCGCGCACAAAGCTTGTCTTTACTCGCGCACTTCTGCCAAGTCTGTTTACCGCTTTTCGGGCAGTTTCAAGATGCGATGACGACAGAACACGATTCAAAATGGAGCTTGTATCATAGCCGCCTCTCCTTTTCGCTGAACAGTAAACTGCTAAGCCCCCAAGAAGTGATCGATGCAGCGCTGTCGGCTTATCAGGCTTCTTCAAAGCTAAACGCACCCACTATCGATATTGCACAAATCGAAGGGTTCGTACGTCAAATTCTAGGTTGGAGAGAATACATACGCGGCGTTTATTGGGCGAACATGCCTGCTTACGCCAACAAAAACCACTACGCAGCAGACCGTCAGTTGCCTCATTATTTTTGGGATGGGCAAACCAAGATGAACTGTATGAAGCACGCGATTGATCAATCCCTCGAGTTTGCTTATGCGCACCACATTCAAAGGCTTATGATCACCGGTAACTTCTGTTTAATTACGGGCATTGCTCCGGATCAAGTTGATAGTTGGTACCTTGGTATATACGTCGATGCGATTGAATGGGTCGAAATGCCGAATACGCGAGGTATGGCACTTTTTGCTGATGGCGGGATCGTCGGAACCAAACCATACTCTGCCAGCGGTTCTTACATTAATCGCATGAGTGATTGCTGCAAAGGCTGTCATTACCAAATTAAAGAGCGCAGTGGCGAGAGTTCTTGTCCATTCAACAGCTTGTACTGGCGCTTCATGAACAAACATCGCGAGGCCTTAAATCGCAACCCTCGAATGGGCATGCTTTATCGCTCTTGGGACAATATGGATGAGCAAGACCAACAAGCGATACTCGATACCGCAGAACAACGACTGACTAACTTGGAGAACTTATAATGGTGGAACAACTCAGATTACACATATTGGTCATTGGTGGCAGCGGCGGTATTGGGTTCGCCGTGGTTAAGCACCTATTGTCTGAGCTGTCTCGCTTTGATTTTCTCGATGTCCATGTCGACGCGACTTATCATTCACAACGACCGGAATTAGAAGATAGCCGTCTAAATTGGCACCAAGTCGATGCCACCAGCGAAGCTGATATTGAACGACTAAGCACTCAATTCGAGCGATTGGATTGGTTAATAAATTGCGTGGGTATGCTTCATACACCAGATCTGGGGCCGGAAAAGAACCTATCTTCTATCGACCCAGAATTCTTTCTGAAAAACATCTCGGTAAACACACTACCTAGCTTATTACTGGCCAAGCACTTCACGCCGATCCTCAAATCCAGTGACAATCCAAAATTTGCTGTGGTATCAGCCAAAGTCGGCAGCATTTCAGACAACCGATTGGGTGGATGGTATAGCTATCGCTCATCCAAAGCCGCACTCAACATGTTCATCAAAACCATGTCGATTGAATGGCAACGCACATTGAAGAAAGGCACAGTATTAGCGCTACACCCGGGCACAACAGACACGGCTTTATCGAAACCTTTTCAGACCAATGTCCCTGAAGGTAAGTTGTTTGAGTCGAGCTATGTCGCCCATCAATTGGTGGACATCATTCGCACTGCTACACCGGATAACAGTGGGCACTTCTACGCTTACGATGGTGAGCAGTTAAGTTGGTAATTAATACCAGTGGCCGTCTTCCATGAGTGCTAAAAAAGAAAACCCAACAGAGTTGAGGCTCTATTGGGTTATTTTTTGAAAGAACGTCTTAGTTTTTTAAGGCGTTATGACTGACATTTAACGAAAGATCAAAAACGATGATCACGACTACTCAGCCCAATTGAACTTGCTGTCGTCTACACCTTCTTTTTCTTCTTTAACACGCTCGCGTCGGTGTTGTTCTTCAATTCGCGCAGCGTCTATCTCTTGCATAATAGCTTCGATATCAGCCAAATCGTCAGTTTCCGTAAACTCGCCCGTCAGTTTGCTGTCTGGCTTTAAGTCGCCTTTCTCGTAAAGCGCCCACATTTCCTTGGCATACTCGGTTTTCGCCAATTCAGGAGCAAACTGAGCGTAGTAGTCACGGATATTATTGATGTCACGAGCCAACATCCACTCAGCGTTGTTATTAGCCGAAGCGTCGACAGCTTGTGGTAGATCGATAATCACAGGGCCGTATTCATCAACCAATACGTTAAACTCAGACAAGTCACCATGGATCAAACCAACGCAAAGCATTTTAACCACGTAAGTCATCATCACCGCATGATCTTCAATCGCTTGTTCTGGTGGCATTACAACATCGTTCAATCTTGGCGCCACATAACCGTCATTATCAGTGACTAGCTCCATAAGCAGCACGCCATCAAAACAGCCATAAGGCACAGGCACACGTACGCCCGCTTCTGCCAGTTTATACAAGGCATCCACTTCAGCGCTTTGCCACACTTTCTCTTGCTGTTCTCGACCAAAGCCTGAGCCTTTTTCCATTGCTCTGGCACGGCGGCTATTTCGGACTTTTCGGCCTTCACGATACGCCGTTGCTTTTTTAAAGCTGCGCTGGCTTATTTCCTTATATACCTTGGCACAACGGATCGTATCGCCGCAGCGTACTATGTACACTGATGCTTCTTTGCCACTCATTAATTGGCTTGTCACCTCGTCGACTAAACCATCGTCAACTAAGGGCTGTATTCTTTTAGGTATCTTCATGCCGCCTTTATACATTAGTTGTCTTACAGATAGAAATATTAACTTAAGAAATGAATGACGAAACTATTAACGTGTTCTAAAAACGAACAGAAATTACGACAAAGTTGTCTTATGACGACGGCAACGTTCAGAACAGTAGATCACGTCATCCCAACAACGATGCCACTTTTTACGCCATGAGAAAGGCTTTTTGCAAATAGGACATGTCTTAGTTGGTAAATGGGGCTTCTTGTGCATGGCCGTTTCCTTTTTGATGAGTCCACTTCCCGCGTTTGCCAGAGAATCCTTATTACGCTCGATTCTCGCTTCAGGGAATGGCGAGGGTAATACGACCAACCCCAGATTCCCTATTACGTTCGTTCGTCACTCACTCTAGGGAATGACGAAGACAAAAAGAACAAATCTAGAGTCCCTACTACTTTCGTAACTCACTTTAGGGAATAGCGGCAGTTACTCTAATCATTCTTTACTGCAGAACGTGACGGCGGAGTGATTGATAACAGCCCCAAAACTCCGTCATCCTCGAGAAGGAGGAACGACTGAGTCGGGGATCTGCTTCATCTAGCTCTGCTTCTATTTCTGCACTGATGGAATACAGCAAGAACCTAAGCGACAACCTTGTACTGTTTCTCCATCTCACTCACACCTAAGCCAGAGTGTTTTGTCACTTTAAGCTGAACAGGCACTCGCTCTTTCAATGCTTCAACGTGACTGATGACGCCAATCATCTTGCCTGACGCATTCAGGTTATCGAGCGCGTTTAGGGCAATGTCCAATGTGTCGCTATCCAGCGTGCCGAAACCTTCATCCAAGAACAAAGAATCAATACTGGTTTTGTAACTCACAAGATCAGAAAGCGCTAATGCCAACGCCAAGCTAACCAAGAAGCTTTCACCACCTGACAAGGTCTTAGTATCACGCATCACATCGCCCTGCCATGTATCAAGCACTTGCAGTTCTAAGCCATCATCGGCTTTACGTTTTAGCTCGTAACGACCATGCAAACGCTGTAGCTGCTTGTTCGCCAAGTACACCAAGTTTTCCAGTGTTAGACCTTGAGCAAACTTACGGAACTTGTCGCCGTTCTTAGAACCAATAAGTGAATTCAGACGTGAAATATCATCAAACTCGACCTGCTGCTCGTCGATCTGCTTGAACAGATCTTGCTGATTACTGCGGTTCTGGCTATCCGTTTCAAGATTGGCAGAAATTGCACCGATCTTTGTCGCATGGCTTTGCTGTGCGTTTTGACATTCAGTTGTCGCTTCTTCAACTTGCTGCTGGTTTTGCTCTTGCCATGCTTTCGCATTTTCGTGGTTTTGTAGCTCCACTTTCGTCGTTTTGGCGGTGTTCAACCTTGCTTGCGCACTGACAATCGCTTCGTCTAAAGACTTCTTCAGTCTTTGAAGTTGAGTTCTAACCTCTTCATCCAACAACGCTACTTTAAAATCAGCCTCACCTTCGAATGGGCTAGTTTTCAACGCTTCTGACCAAGCATTCGACGCTTGTATGTAGCTCGATTGCTTACTGACTAACTCGTCCGAGAAACCAGTGTGTTTGGTTTGCTCGGTTCGATGTTCCAGCTCGCAACGGTTAAGCACTAACTGCGCAGCATCAAATGCATTTACCGCTTCAGTGACTTTTTGCTTCATCGCATTGCTGGTGGCTTGAATGTCTTTATCACCAAACAATTCTGTTCTTTCAGCCGTTACACGAGTCAGCTCTAACACTAGAGACTCACTCTCTTGCTTCAGTGTCGCGAGCTCTTTCTCAACACTGGTTAGCTTGTCATCTAAGGTTTTCAATTCGGCATTTTGAGTGATCAGTTGCTTCTCAATATCGGCCTGTTGCTGTTTGGTTTGCTGCCATGTGCTTGATGCTTGTGATTTAGCAGTAAACCAATCATCAATATGTTCAAGTTCAGGCGCTTCGATAGCCGTTTGAACAATGCTCTCTTTCAGAGCGTTCCATTGCTGTTCTTTTGCTAGAGCAATCTGAGCCACTTGTTCGCTCGTGCTGTGATTTTGCTTATTCAGATCCGCTAAGCGTTGCTCGGCCAACTCGAGATTAGACTGCGCTTTGTCAGCCATAACACTCACAGACAGGCGTTGTTTCTCAGCTTCAGCATAGTGTGCTTTCGCATCAGCCAACGCTTTGAGTTGCTGCGAGCTCTGACTTAGTTGAAGTTCACACTGCTGAGCAAAGGTCGCGACAGAAGCTTCATTGCCGAGATCGTTAATCGTTAGCAGTGCCAATTCAGGAGCCGTGCCAACGAAATCCGATAAGCTCTGTTGAAGCTTGCCGACAACGCCTTGCCAATTCAGTTGAGCTTGTTGAATATCCGCTTGCGCACGTTGAATGTCATCGTTAAGCGCTGCAACCATAGGGGCAAGAGAATCTAATTGCTGACGATGCTCTTGGCCTTCTTTCTGAATCGCTGCTAATTGTTGTTCCTCAAGCTCTTTCTGGGCATTCAAATCCTTCGAACTTTGTGATTGTTCGATCGCATGGTCTGTTGAACCACACAATGGACAATCCATACCTGGCTTCAATGACGCTCGGTATTTCGCAAGATCACCTCCTTGATCAATTAAGCGAATTAAACGTTCAAGTGAGGTCTTTTTTTCTTGGTATCGCAGAAGCAACACTTCACGCTCTTTCGAAAGCTTGTCGACCAACTGGGTGTTGGTTTGATGTGCCTGTGTTTTTGCGTGCAGCTGTTGTTGGGCATTTAGGAAACCACGATTGATCTCGAGTAATGAGTGCGTATTGCGATTCCAAAACTCCAACAGATCTTTTTGCGAATTCAACACTTGCTCGCTAGTGTTGCTTTGCAAGGCTTCCCACTGTTGCTTTGCACTACTCTCTAGCACAACCAATTCAGCTAAGGCCTTATCTTGCATTGCTTTAGCGTCTTGCGCAGATTTGATGATCGTTTGCTGTGCATCAACCGCACACAAAGCTTGCTTCGCTGAGTTTAGTTGTTCTGCATGCTGACGCTCTAGAGTACGAACTTGCTCTACCTTTGCTTGCCACTGACCTAGGTATTTTTCCAGATATTGGTCAGCTTGATGCGTATTTAGGTACGCAGTGCTGAGTTGTTCTTGTTGCCTCAGTGCATCTATTTTTTCGATTAAACCAATCTGTTGATTGCGCTGCTGCGTATGTTGCTCGTTTAGCGTATTTGCTGCATTAACGGCCGCAGTTTGCTTATCTTTGAGTACGGTAATTTGGTTGTCTAGCGGACGTACGAGATCGATGATCTTCTCTTGATCTTGTTGCTCGGTTTTTACCTGTTCGACTATCGCACTGCTTTGAGTCAGTTTAGTTTGCGCGTCTTGCTTTTCTGCATCACGAACGGCAAGTAACTTGGTGCTGTTATCTAAGTGAGCTTGAGTAGTGTTCACCTCTTGTTCGCAACGCTTTAAATCTTTGTGCATTGGGCGCAGCTTTTCAGCCGGTTCACTGTATGCCAAACGCTCTAGTGATGGTTGATTACGGTCTAGTTCATCTTGAGCTGTTTTAAGATCATGCTCACTGGTCGCAATAGTTTGCTCAGCTTTGGTCACGTCTTTCCACCAGCTTAGATGCGCTTGCCACTCTTTTAATTGCTCGGCTAAACGCTTCTGCTCGGCTTCTAGCGTTTCACGCTCTGCGGTCAGCGCTTGGATTTGCTCTTCAGACAGTAAGCTCACACCTTCTGCTTTCGCTTTAAGGTGATTAAGCGACTCTTCACTCGACTTAAAATGATCGTAGATACGCTCTGAAATCAGGCTATAGACTTCTGTTCCCGTCAGCTCTTCAAGTAGCTCTGCACGGTCGTTAGCATTGGCATTTAAGAACGCCGCAAACTCACCCTGAGACAACATGATCGATTTAGTGAAGCGTGAGAAATCGAGACCGGTTACCTGCTCCACCAACTTGGTCTTCTTGGTCAACATAGTCTCTAAGACTTTATCGGTGTCCGCATCCGCAAATTCACACGTTGGCGTTTGTAATGCGCCATCGTGCTTTCCACGCGCTCGCTTTTGGTGGAAGTTAGAGCGATACGTTTTGCCCTGCACTTCAAATTCAAGCTCAGCGAAACACTCACCTGTACCACGTGTCATTAATTCATTGTTGCCTTTAGCGATACTTTTCAAACGTGGCGTGCGGTGGAACAGTGCCAAACAAATCGCATCAAGAATGGTGGTTTTACCTGCCCCTGTCGGGCCAGTAATCGCGAACAGACCATTTTCTGCAAACGGTGATTGGGTAAAATCGAGCTTCCAACGTCCTTTCAAAGAGTTCAGGTTTTCAAATTCTAGGCTTAAAATCTTCATACTGGTTACTCTTCTACTTTGTTTGGTGTTTGAGCGCTTTCAGACACTTCAACCATCACTTGTTTAAACTTCACCGTCATTCGCTCTAAACGTGCTTTTTCAGAATCGGTTTCAAATTCTTCTAAGGCAATACGCTTCGTAAACACGTCCATCGGGCTCAATTCAGATAAGGTTTCTGCCGACTCTTGCTCCAAAGCTTGGTTACGGCGTTCTCTTGCTCGGCGCAGTTGCAGCACTTCAACGTTCAATCCTTCGGTTAGTGTGCGCATACGTTCTTGAAGATCCGACAAGTAATCTTGCGCTTGCACTTCTATCGATAACCACACGCTTTGTTCGCTATCTAAGCCTACATATTGATTAAGCTGAGATTCGATCTCGCTCAAGTCGCCTTTGATTTCAGCTAGGGGTTGGAACGTTGGAACTGGCAATTGAGAAATGGTGCGCTCGCCCTCAACAAACTCAACCACACATACCTGCTTTTGAGATTTAAGTTCATCAAAGCTTAATGGTATAGGTGAGCCGCAGTAACGAATGTATTCACGCTTTGCCACCACTTGTGGACGGTGGATATGACCAAGTGCAATATAGTCTGCGTCTGGGAAGCCATCAGCGGCAAAACCATCAAGGTTGCCGACATAGATGTCGCGTACCGAATCCGATTGTTGAACACCCATCGCCGTTAAATGACCAGTAGCGATAATCGGCATGTGCTCGCTGTTTTCAAACGTCGCACGTTTTTCTACAGCGGCATCATAAACACTTTGGTAGTGCTGTTTGATTGCATCGCCGAGTTGCTTCTGACGCTCAACGCCTGTGACACCCGCCTGGCTGGTCAACACATCGCGAGGGCGAATAAAAGGAATGGCACAAACCAGCGCTTCTACATCGCCATTCTTGCCTTTTAGTTCAACAACCTGAGTCGCATGATCTTCATTGGTATTAGGAATCACGTCTGCGCCCATGTATTTGAGCAGCTGTTGTGTCTCTTTAAGCACAGAGACTGAATCGTGATTTCCACCTAATAACACCAATTGGCAACCGAGCTTGTTCGAATCGACCACAAACTTGTTATACATCTCACGAGCGTAACTCGGCGGTGTACTGGTATCGAAAATGTCGCCAGCAACAATGATCGCGTCGATGTCGTGCTCTGTAACTTGCTCAAGTAACCATTGTAAAAACCGTTCATGTTCATTCTTACGGCTTTTATTGTAGAAGTTTTGGCCAAGGTGCCAATCGGACGTGTGAAGAATCTTCATTGCTGCTCACTGGAAGTCGGTAATACCTTTAATCTACCAAAATAGTAGAGATAATTCCCTTTTATAAGCTTGTGAAAACCAACTAATTTCAGGCTTTGGATCAACTATGCCCATAGCGTAACCAATCATTATTTTTGACATAAAAAAACCGCTCAACGTTAGAGCGGTTTTAATTGTCTGTGGCCTAAACTATACGCCATAAATTACTTAATCTTTATTTAGCGAGCTTCTGCTAGGCTTGCCAGGTAGTTATTCGTTAAATAAAAGCCGCTGAACTTGTCAATAAAGTCCGCTGGAACGGTTTTACCGGTCAACCCAGATTCAATCAGAGCCGCTTGCCACCTCTGTACTTTCGGGAAGCTTTCTAGCATATCGAAGCCTGAACGCCCTTTAATTACAAATGCTCGGTGTAACAGTGGTAACCAAGCGATGTCGACGTTAGAGATGTAGTCCCCTTTAAAGAACTCAGTATCACCCAGTTTTTTCTCTGCCTTTAGGAACGCCTTTTGTAAATTGGCTAAGCGTGTTTCAAAAGTCTCTTTGTCTTTACTCGCCATGGTGCCGCACTGTGGCATGTAATGTTTGCTCGCTTGATAAGACCAAGCACGGTCGAGTGCTTTCTGCTCGGGTGAAACCTCTTCAATAGGGGCATATTTATCGTCTAGGTATTCAACAATCGCATCAGACTCAAAAAGAACCGTGTCATTTTCTGTAATCAATACAGGAACCTGCCCGTTCGGTGAGATATCCAAAAACCACTGTGGTTTGTTATTCAGCTCAATGTACTCAATTTCAAACGGGACGTTTTTCATTACTAGTGAACCCATTACACGTTGAACAAATGGGCAGTTTTTAAAGCTAATCAATTTAATCATTTTTGCCTCCGAATCGGGTTAATAATTTCTTGTTACACCCCTAAGACGAACCCAAAATCCAAAAGACGAAGAATAATTCGTTATTTCACGAAATAATTTAATTTGTTGTTATCAAGACGTTTAAAACCAACAGAGAAATGCGAAATCTTTGCAAAGAATAATTAATAGCTAGGGAGGCAAGACAGAGGGATACAGTACTAATTACTAATTAACGAGCTAGCAAGCTAACAAGCCGTACTTTCCCCACCAGCGTTCAACTGATGAGGAGAAGTTAACGAAAGCAGAGTAAAACTAAACAACCAAAGATAGTGCAATAGATGCCATGATCACTCCTACAACAAACTCCAACATCTTCCATGATCTCGGGTTTTTAAACATTGGAGCTAAGAAGCGAGCACCATAGCCAAGTGAAAAAAAGAACACGAATGAAGCCGATACTGCACCTGCACCAAACAACATTTGATTTGGTTGATATTGTGTAGAGATAGAACCCAGCAATACCACAGTATCCAGATACACATGCGGATTAAGCCAAGTAAACGCTAAGCACATGGTAACTGCTTTGGTTAAAGAGTTTTTGGTTTCGACACCGGCTTCTAAGGCATGATTTTCGGTAAATGATGAGCGAAAGCTCAAGAATGAGTAAACTCCTAAAAAGATAGCCCCACCGTAACGAGCAAACTGCTCAACTTGAGGGAACTGCTCAACGATTGCACCAAAGCCCATCACACCAAAGCTGATCAGTAATGCATCTGAAATCGCGCAGACAGCACAAATAGCAAACACATGCTGATTCTTTAAGCCCTGTTTAAGAACGAACGCATTTTGAGAACCGATCGCGAGAATAAGCGAAAGACCAAGGGAGAAACCGGCTAAGTAAGTCGTCATCTAAAGCTAGCCTCTAAACGTAACTCAATACTCATGAAATGACTGTGCGGATCTAACACATAATTAGCAAAAGGTTCACAGTAACCAAAGCCAAATTTTTGGTACAAATTACGCGCTGGCCTAAAGTAGTCTTCCGATCCCGTTTCTAGGCTAATACGTCGATATTGGCGAGCGGTTGCCGTATCCAAAACGTGTTGCAATAGCTTGCTTGCGACACCGGACTTTCTTGCAAACTGCGAGGTTCTCATTGACTTCAGTTCAGCGTGTTGTGTATCAAGCTCTTTAATGGCGACACACCCAAGCAGTTGGCTGTCTTTCCAAGCACTGAAAAAAGTAATCTCTGGCGACTTGAGCCCATCTAGATCCAGTGCATGAACGCTTTCGACTGGCGATGTCGCATACATATCAGCTAAATGCTCTTCGAGTAGCTCAATAACCTCTCCACCCGACAAATCATCAATTTTTATTTCCATAACTCTTTAATTATCCTTAATAATTTTTTTATCCGTTTTAGATACAGTAAAATTACGCTACCCTCAAAAAGTTGCGTACGGCACACTTTAATCACATAGTCTCGTGACGCTTGCCGTGTTAGGTATCTGATAGCTTTGTCGATATACAGCAGTCACAATTTATTTACGACACCACCATTTATTTAAAGCACCTGTTTTTGGTGAGAGGATATGTAGTCAGATCTATATGAGCATCCAACTAGATTTAACCACAGCCACCCCTAGGCAGAATTTCGACTCTGCACAGGGCTATATTACGCTGCAAGACCACCGTGTCATCGATGTCGACGAAAACATTGCAAAAATCTTCGGTTACAGTTGCCGTGAAGCACTTCTCAACAACGTCGATTTTGTCTACTCATTAATACCCAAAGATTATCACGGCTCTGTCCGTGAACGTTACCTTTCTGCGATTAAAGGCCAACTGGGAAAGGGAAAGCTCTATAAAGATATTCCGGTGAATAACCGCCTTCTCTCGCTGTTTAGCCTTGCTCAAGCGGTCAGAGTCAACGACCGCCCCGCTCTTCGTGTAATGATCATAGATATTACCTCAGTTGTTGCTTCAGAGCGTAAACATCAAGAAAAAGATCGTATGTACCGGACTTTACTCAATAGTTCGAAACAGGGCGTGCTCGTCCACCAAAATTTCAAGCCTCTAATGGTTAATCAAGCCTGGGTTGAAATGCAGGGTGCCAAATCGATAGAAGCAGTGCTCGCCATGGACTCAATCATTTCAATTATTCCGCCGGACAGTCGTATCAATGCCATGAGACGCAGCCAGAGTATTCTTGCCGGTGATACACCAAGCTTCAGTTCTGTGGTTGAAAACCAATGCTTTGATGGGAGTAAAAAACACTTCAACATCTACGACAACATCATTAATTGGGAAGGCGAGAAAGCGATTCAAGTGGTGATAGAAGACGTTTCCGACAAGGTGAAATTAGAACAAGAACTCTTGCACCGCGCACTTCACGACGATCTAACACAAGTGTTCAGCCGCAGTGCCATTTACGATTGGTTAAAAAAGCCGTTAAAAGAACAGACTGAGATGTCTTGTTTACTATTGGATATTGATGACTTCAAAAAGATTAATGACCAATTTGGACACAGTGTTGGTGACGATGTGATTCGTACTCTCGCGAATACCATCAAGAAGCACGTCAAAGCCTTGAACGGCGTGGTTGGCCGCTGGGGAGGTGAAGAGTTTATCGTCTTCTTTCCAAAAAACCGAACGACTCATGGAACCATTCTCAACACGGCATACTCACAAGCAAAAATTGTTGGTCAACGTATTTGCGAAGAATTTCGAACCCATCAATTCTTGGGATTTAATCGCACCAAGTTTCAATCAAGCGTCAGTATTGGCATTACCGACAGCTGCATCGTTCGTACCAACAACTCCCTAGATACGTTGATTCGAGTTACAGACGACGCGCTCTATCGTGCTAAATCCAACGGAAAAAATAGAGTCTCAGTAAACCACGAAGGTGCATGTATAGAGTGTGGCTCGTGAAACAATTGCTAAGCATCAAGAAAAGGTCATTTAAGCCTATAAGTTGACCCAAGATTTTCTTGTTATTTTTAAGTTCTAGTTTACTATGCGCCACCCCAATTTTTTCAGCAAATGCTGCAGGCAAACATGTCCGCCAACGCACTCTATACCGACCTATCCGGTTACTATGATTTAATGTGTGTCGATATTGACTACCAAGCGCAGAGTGACTGCGTTCGTAGGTTACATCAGATTTTTGGAAATAAAGGAAAAACACACCTCGACCTTGGATGTGGCACTGGACCACACGTTCGCCATTTTATTGATTACGGCTATCAAAGTAATGGCCTTGATCTGAATAAACCAATGCTCGACATTGCTCAAGTTCGTTGCCCTGAAGCTAACTTTTCAGTACAAAACATGAGTAATTTTGAGGTCTCAGAACCGCTCGATCTTATCACTTGTTTCTTGTATTCCATCCATTACAACGACGGTATTGAGAGACTAAAAGAGTGCATTGCAAGCGTGCACCGAGCTTTGAAACACGAAGGTGTCTTCTGCTTCAACGTGGTTGATAAAGAGAAGATAAGCAATGACTTGTTTGTTCGACATACAGCCAACAAAGAACATGATGACTTTACCTTTCGCTCAGGTTGGTACTACTCCGGCGAAGGTAGTAAGCAAATGTTAAAGCTAAGTATCGAAAAAACGACTGCAGGTGAAACTCAAGTATGGAATGACGAACACCCTATGGTGGCATTCTCGTTTAAGGAATTGATCGAGATATTGAAGCCTTACTTTGAGGTTCATATTTTTGAGCACGATTATGACAAGCTGCTGCCTTGGGATACCAAATCAGGTAATGCTTTGGTCACTTGTGTAAAAATCTAGATAAGCCAATTCCAAACGAATTAAACCGATACAAGCACACAAAAAACAACCCACACTCGCCGTTCTCTTTATAGAGTATCGAGCCAATGTGGGTTCTTCGTTTTTATATGTATCTTGCTACCAAATCAAACACAGATTGATTAGAAGTCCGCTGTCATACCTACGTAGTAAGTACGTGGCTCTTCAACATAACCCATACTCTCTAGCTCTTGTGATACAGCTTCATCAGTCAAGTTAGTGATACCAGCGCGCAGTCGAACAGAATCATTAACGTTGTACACCGTACCGATGTTCAGTGTTGTGTATGCGTCTTGCGTTAAGTCGCTTTCGATATTGCGCTCTCCACGGTAACGCGCACTAATAAAAGTATTCAGATCGAAAGTTGGGCTCCAGTTCAGTTTAACTAAACCTGAATGCTTGTAACGCTCAAGCAGTTCTTCACCCGTTGACTTATCTTCTGTGTCTAAGAACGTGTAGTTACCAGACACGCCCCACTCATCGGTAATCTGGAATTGACCCGTAAGTTCAGCACCTTGAACCACCGCCTCAGATACATTGGTATAAGTACGCTTCCCTTTCACATAGCCAGTAGAGCTAGAAGTGTCTGCGCACCCTTTACCCGATTCAAACACTCCGCCGTTCTCGCAGTACGTTTCATTGCGATCAATAAGATCATTGATTTCGTTGCGGAACAAGGCACCTTCAACATTCCAACGTGGTTGGTTGTATATTGCTGCAATTTCATAGTTCAAGCTCGTTTCAGGCTTCAGGTTTTCGTTGCCATATAAATCGCACGCTCCCTTACAGCTATTAACTGTGTAGTCGGCTTGGTTTTGAGTCAACGAAGGCGCTTTAAACGCCTTACCCACGCCGCCTTTGATAATGAGGTCATTCGTTGTTTGGTGAACTAGATAAACACGAGGGCTGAACTCTTCACCGTACAATTCGTGCTTATCTAAACGTCCACCAATGGTTGCGGTGAGTTGTTCAGTCATCAACCACTGGTCTTGAACAAACAAAGCACCTTGATACGCTTCTGATGTACCGTTGATCAAGTTTTCTTTGTTGGTTAATTCGCTCAACTGGTAGTCCATACCAAAAGTTACGGTGTGACTGTCACCAAGATAAGTCGTTGCTGACGCTTCTACTATTTGAGTTAGCTCTTCTACATCGCTACTGTAATTGTTACCTAGATCAGCGGCATCGTTGTCTGTCACGTTTTCACGAGAGTAACGAACTTGTGTGTCACCCCAGTTCCAAAAACCGCTGTGTGTAATCGCTTGACTGTTACGTACAACACTACTATCCACTAGGTTCGAACCTGTAGCGTGTTCTGCTAAACCATCACGTTTATCGTCACTATAGCCAAGGTCTAAATCAATCGTCTGATTGTCTGTCATATTCCATGTCAGGTTGGCAAGCAAACTTAAAGTGTCGCGTTCCTCTAGAGCGGTAATATTCTCACGACCATTACCTGTATATGGTTGCCATGCGTCACGCGAGGTTTGATTTAAAGAAAAACGCGCAAATAACTCATCATCAATCAATGCACCGGACGTGGTAAAACCAACAGAATATTCTTCCCCACCATTGCCGTCTAATGGAGACGAAGTGTCCATGTTAATCGTTGAGCTCCAATCATTTTCTGGAGCTTTGGTGATGATGTTGATTGTGCCACCCATACCATCTGAACCGTAAAGTGCAGACATTGGGCCGCGGATAATTTCAACACGTTCGATTGACTCAGCTGGAATAGTCGAGAGATCGAAATCGTTACCACGAATGATGGCACTTGCAGAGCTTAAGCGACGGCCATTCACCATGATAAGCGTATAGTCTGAATCCATACCACGAATAGAGATCATCTGACGGCCAGCACGTGTGCTATCAAAATCAGATTCCACACTCGTTGATTCTGCAACGATGTCAGCCAAAGTGATTCCAGGGCTGTCTTCGATGTCTTGAGCGGTGATAACCGACATTGAAGCTGGCACTTGTTTTAGAGCCATTTCAGTACGAGTTGCCGTAACAACCATTTGCTCATCTGTCGCTTGCGCTTCTTTTTGCGCTAACACGTTAGCCGATAGTGAGGTGCAAATAACAGCTACTGCGACCGAAAGGGGTTTACGAATCATAAGAGGTTTGCGAACTATAAGGTGCTTGCGAACCAAAAGAGGCTTGCGAATCAACAGAGATTTCTCAGACATGATATTTATTCTTATATGTAATTAGTAATGATAATGGTTTGCATTAAACAGTCAGTTATCACTCCAATCAACGAAAGTTTCATGCTGAAAATTCATTATGATTATTCATTTATCAAATAATGCAGACAAAATATATTCAATTCATTAGCATTGAGCCCGTAATATTCATGTGCCAGATAACTTAGGAGTATGTCTCTTTAAATAGTTCACGAATCCAACGGCACATAGGGTCATTGTGGAAACGTTTATGCCAGTAGAGATATACGTCTTCTGATGGGCTCCTGATCGCTTTGGGTACGCGTTTACAAACGAGGTTTCTCTGTTTTGCTGCTTGTTGAGCGAAAGGTGTCGGCAGGTGAAAGATGATATCGGTCGCTTCAGCCATATCTGGAGCGACGTTAAAGTTAGACAGTTGAATCGGTATCGATAGCTGACGCTGCTTATCGATCAAGCCCAAATCTTTGAAACGACTTTCAATCGAGAGCTTCTTATCCCCTTGCAGTGAGATCTGGCCGAGTTGGCTACTCAATAAATCATCAACGGTGATCTCTTTATCCGCCAGAGGGTGGTCTTTGCTCATCAATAACCGATAGTCGCGACTGATTACGAACATTCGATACAAGTTTTGTTCAGAACTTAATGGTTCATGCGTCGACAATACAAAGTGCGCATCACCTGATAACAGAGGTTCAAAGTGTCGTTTAGGAATCGAGTCGATATCGACAACCATATTCGGCGCTTGCTTGCGGATTTGTGCCACCACTTTTGGTAACAAATGCGAGACTTGCGGAACCAAGCCAAAGAACCGAACGGTACTATTGCTCGTCTGCGGTTCAAATACGTCTCCATGTACCAATTTCTCAAGGCGTGTGAGCACAGAGTTGAGGTCTTGCTTAATGACTTCTGCTTTCGGAGTTAACTCATACCCATAGGCTGCGCGGACTAACAAGTCATCGTTGAATACCGTTCGTAGTTTTTGTAGTGAACGACTCACCGTCGGTTGGCTCATGTCTAGCGCCAAGGCTGTGTTTGATACGTGCTTCTCTTCAAGAAGGTGTTTAAGAATAACGAGTAGGTTAAGGTCGACCTGGGCAAGATTCATTATAAGGATATTCAAAATACTGAAGATTCAATATGCGTATAGTGCTATTTCCCCAGAATTAATACAATTGATAATCACTCTTACTTTGATGTCATACAATGTGAAGTGCCGAATTTGATGCTAACTAAGTTTTTGAAAGGCTTATTTGGGTGACTTTAGACACAAAAAAAGAAGCCAAATGGCCTCTCTTTACCCTATTCACTCTCGCTACTATTTTCGTTAGCGCTCAACACTCGGCGAATAATAAGCGTCCAACAGTGAAATGAAATTCCCTCTATCAAGTTCGCTAAGTTGATTAATGCCAGCCGCTGCTTTTCTTCCTCCGCCAGTTACAAAGCTAGAGCAAATTTCATCTGCGCCTGTTCTATTGGATAGTGGTGCTCTTAGGCTAACAGTATAAGATTCGCCATCTTGGTTTTTCGTTAATACTGCTTGCGCTCGGTTTGGATCTTGATTCACGATCTCATTGCCAAATACACCGCTGATACGTCTTGCCCAAGTCTCACCGGGCAGTTCAAACACACGTGCGACTTTACTTTCATAAACAGGGGCAAGGTTTGATAGTTGCTGGCGGTCATTTTGGTAAGCAGCTCGTAGTCGATAAAACACCGAGTCTGTGTCATCAAAAAGATCAAACGGATTCGGATATTGATAAAGGGTTTGGTAGAGCTCAACTGGCGTGAAGTGCAAATCGCTCAGTGATGTACCGTAGCCGTTGTAATTAACCAAGGTACCTAGCTCTTCTAAGAACTCAATTTGTGATTGTTCGAATCCATTTTCATCAGCTAACTGTGCGGCCACTACTTTTAAATTATCACCAAAGGCCGCCGCGATTGCCCAAGCTACGTGTGCACCATTTAGCTTCTGGTTAATCAGTAAACTCGTGCAGCTCTCTGGCGAGGTGTCTATCAGAGTGTCTAAATGCTCAGAGATTGGCACGTCCCCTGTTCGATGGTGATCGCAGTAAAACACATCGATGTTGACATCTAACAGTGAGTGCAATGCTGGCAGGTTCTTCTCCATCGACACATCAAGAACGGTAACGGAAGAGACATCATTTGGATTGCCCGGCTCTATGATTTGACTGGCAACTTGAGAAACCAACTTAATATCACGCTTTACACCGGTAACGAGTACGCTTTTTCTTGGTTCACTTAATCGCAGTTGTAGCAACGCGATGATACCGTCTGCGTCTCCATTGAATACGTCGTAGTGCATGCTGTTCCTCTTCCGTAAGATTTAACGTTTATTTGAAACGCGCCAAAGATATGGCTCACGTCAATGCGTTCGTTCATCGTTAGTCTGTCATTATTTTAGTTTTATTCCACAGATACTTAAGTCTATTTTGTAATGCCTTATTCTTATTTCTATCGATTCAGGAACTTGCCTATCCTTCAGGCCCAAAAAAGGCGCGAATAATTCGCGCCTTGGGTTTCAAATAATTCACGGCTTTGGTTGATAGCTTGCTCTAGAAATCTTATGACGTCTTAAACTGCGCTACCGCTTGATCCATATCGTTCGCTTGCTCAGCTACTTTATCGACTTCGACCAAGCAATGCTGCGCCGAAGCGTTGTTATCATTCGAGATGGTATTCAACTCAGTAATTGAGTCACTCACTTGTGTCATTACGGCACCCTGTTCTTCAATCGCTGAAGCAATACGTTCTGAGTTGCCTTGAATGCTTTCCATATCACTCAAGATCAGTTGCAAGCTTGCATCCAATTCTTCTGAATCTTTAAGTGTCAGCTGGCCTTGTTGGTTACACTCGCCAATCTCTGTCATAGAAGCATTCATTTGGCTCTGGATTGCAGTGACTACACTGGTGATTTCAGTGGTTGATTGGTGCGTTCTGCTTGCTAACGCTCGGACTTCATCCGCAACAACTGCGAAGCCACGACCTTGCTCACCAGCACGAGCGGCTTCAATGGCTGCGTTTAATGCCAATAAATTAGTCTGTTCCGCAATACCTTGGATAATGTTAACGGCACTACCAATTTGATCGACATGGTGATTCAAAGAACTAATCGAATCTTGGCTACTTGAAAGGCGTTCAGACAACTGGGTAATGTTATTGATGGTATCAACCACCACTTCACGACCTTTGTCGGCATTCACTTTCGCTTGATGAACGCCTTCAGCGGCAACCGATGTACTTTCTGATATTTCCCCAATAGTCAGTACCATCTCTTGCACTGAAGTTGTCATTGTTGAGGTGTGGTTTGCTTGAACTTCGAACTGTTTGATGACCGATTCCAGCTCGTCATGCATGCTCGACGTACTTTGTGTTAACTGATGTGACTTAGATTGAGACGTTGCAATCAACCCTTCAAGCTGATCTAGCAGTTGATTGAAGTATTCGCCTAGCTTACCGAGTTCGTCTTTGCCATTCTCCGTCGCTCGAATAGACACGTCGTTCGAATCGACAATGTTACGGATCACAGTAAGTAGAGATTCAATCTTACCGATGATTGAACGTACGATTAACCAGCTGAATAGAATGATCGCCACTAACAGTGTGACGCAAAGGGTGTTGTTGATCAGCGATAGTTTATCCATCTCTTGCTGTGCCTGTTGATCTAACACGGCCGAGAATTCTTTGAATTGAGTCTCGATAACGTGCGAACCTGTGCGCGCTTGCCCTAGTAACCCTTCGTTATGTTTTAACCCTATCACTCGTTTCTGATCTACGACTTGACGAGCTGCTTCTATCAAAGCAGCTGAGCCACCCGCATTAGAAGTAATAGACAGAACACTTGGGTCGAACTCACCCTTCTCGATCAGATCATTGAAGAGATATAGCTCAATTTTTTGTTCAGCACTCGCGGTGGCACTGATGTTATCGAGTACAGCATGAAATTCCCCTAACAAGCCTTTGTCTCGTGCTAGTCCATACACTTGGCTGGCTTTAACAAGGTTAACAAAGCTTGTGTGGTACGTTTCGATATCTTCACGCAAATGCGTACTGTTGACCAAACCCAGATCATTCAGCACAGCATTAAGCTCAGATTCAGACGCTAAGAATTTTTTGTAATTTACGTCGAACTTGTCGAGGTATTTCAGATCACTGCGAAGTAAGAAATCTTTCTCGTTACGACGAAGGTTGAGCAGTCGCACTTCAAGTTCTTTGGTAATTTGTTTGGCTTCGCTCATTTTAGCTGTGGTGTCCGCAAATTGAGATGTGGTAAACAACAATGAAATCATGCCGAAGATGGAGAACACCCCCAACGAATAGAGCTTTTTCTTTATATTCATATACATGGCTCGTCTTTACTAAATTAACTATAAGTATCTAATTGATCGCATCAAAGCATGGATATACGGCTAGTGCGATCGAGTTATTGTTATGATTTTTTATCAGTAATGGGGTTGAGTTTTTGCAGCGGCCCTGCCCGCCAGTAGTGACATCATCAATACATTCAAACAAAGAAGACCCAACCCATTAACGACAGATCAATCAATAACACATTTTCGCTACATGTACATTAATAGAATTATAAAACTGAGAGACAGATATTTGACGGGGTATAAATAACTGAACGCCTTACTATTAAGGCTTTGAATTAAAACAGTTTGGGCAATTATTGATCTGACGGCTGTGAATGACATTTTTTTGGCTCATCAGCGGAGCAAGAACGAAGAGCAATATTGGGAGGTTTTGACTTGTTTTTGAAACGGTGAGTCCATCGATTAGTGATTGTATAGTCGAGAGAAAACGGCGAAAAAATGGACCTACTCAATTCGAGTCAGGTCCATTTTTAGATTTCTTAATCAATTGCTTTGCAGCTAATAAGTTAGGGTTCGAACTTAAGGCTGACTAAAACGCTTTTACCATCTTAGATAGGCACTTTAGTAATACCGCTTTCTCATCTTCTTCGATGTCTTGCGTTAATTCATTAACTAGGTTCAAGTGAAGCTGATTGTGGTGAACGTGAATCTTCTGCCCTTCATCAGTTAGAGCAACCACGATTGCACGACGGTCCGTTGGGTGTTCATGGCGTTCAATCAATTCGGCTTTAACCAGCTTTTCGATTTGAACGGTCAATGTACCCGTGGTGATGCCCAGCTTTTCAGCGAGCTCTTTCATTCTTAACGCGCCATGCATACCAAGTACTTCAATAGTGTGTACTTGAGCCAGGGAGTAACCCGTCTCTTTGACTACAGACTGTTCCCACGAAGACATTTTATCGTAGAACTCAGTCAGTATTTGGTTAAGCTGTTCTATATTTCGCATGGTCGTTTGAATGCACTTCAAGAGTAAGATGATTAATCTTATCAAACTTGGAGAGCATTTGTTTATATTCAGACACGGTTTTATCACTGTTTGATTCAAGAGTAATTGCTGCTGAATAGTGATGCCCACTCACCTTCCACATATGGAAATCGGTGACCGACGCATAAGGCGTTAAGGTTTCGGTCACTGAGTCGCGATAATCTTGGTGGATATTCTCATCAAGCAGGATTGGACTGGTTTGTTTCATAAGGTTCATCGTCCACTTAGCAATCACAAATGCGCCAACCATTCCCATTGCTGCATCTAACCAGTTCCAACCGTAAAACTTACCACACAGCAGCGCAACAATGGCCAACAGTGAAGTCAACGTATCCGCCAACACATGCATGTAGGCTGCGCGTAGGTTATGGTCATGATGGTGCTCACCATGCTTATGATTATGGTCGCTGTCGTGATCATGGCTATGTGAATGACCGTGATTCTTACTATGATTGTTACTATGATCGTGGCCATGCTCGTGTCCGTGATCATGATGGTGATCGCCGAGTAAAAACATACTCACCACATTCACAGTTAAACCAATACAGGCAACGATGATCGCTTCATTGAACTGAATCGCTTGTGGGTTAAATAAACGATGCACTGATTCCACCAGCATCAATAACGACACAATACCCAATGCAATCGCGCTGGTGTAGCCCCCTAACACGCTGACTTTGCCAGTACCAAACGAGAAACGTTCACTCTCGGCATGTTTCTTCGCATATCGGTATGCAAATAAGGTGATACCAAACGCTGCAGCATGCGTTCCCATGTGCCAACCATCGGCAAGCAATGCCATTGAACCATAAATGGTACCCGCAACGATTTCGACAACCATGGTAACGACGGTCAATAACAGGACATAGAACGTGCGTTTCTCACCTTGGCTGTTATGTGAAGAAAAGTTGTGTTGGTGACGTGTTGGAAAACTCAAAATGGCGTCCTTAGCTGATGTTTGCGGTTAGATGATCGTTGTTAATAAAAGCCCTTTGATTGACAAGTAATTTGACAATCAAAGCAATTGGTTGAAATTTAGTTTGATCATCAAACTTTGTCAACGGCGAATTTGATTTTCGAAATGGGACGAAAATGAATAAGGCTCACTTAATCAAGAAATAAACTCTGGGCAGGTCTCTGATTTTGAGTAAAACACTAGCCCTAATCACGGCTCCACTATTCTTCTAAGTAACTAGAATTCATACCCAGTAGTCCTCTGAGTTAATACAAAATTGGTATTT
>NZ_CH902607.1:668323-772824 GCF_000153005.1 Vibrio sp. MED222
ACCGTGTTAGCAATGAGCGCACTCAGCGTTGCTCAAGGCGTCGCTGCGGCAGACCAACCGAACATTCTTGCTATCTGGGCAGATGATCTTGGTTACTACAACACTAGCGCATACAACCGTGGAATGATGGGCTATGAAACGCCGAACATCGATCGTATTGCTAATGAGGGTGCTATTTTTACGGATATGTACGCACAACAATCTTGTACGGCTGGCCGTGCTTCGTTCGTGACGGGTCAACACCCATTCCGTACCGGCCTACTTACTATCGGTATGCCAGGTTCTGCACACGGGATTCCTGACTGGGCTCCTACCATTGGTGATGCTCTTAAAGAAGAAGGTTACGCAACGGCACAATTCGGTAAAAATCACTTAGGCGATCAAGACAAACACCTTCCTACAAACCATGGTTTTGATGAGTTCTTTGGTAACCTTTACCACTTAAACGCGGAAGAAGAGCCTGAAACCTACTTTTATCCTAAAGACCCAGAATTCAGAAAGAACTACGGGCCTCGCGGCGTTATCAAAGCAACCTCTGATGGCAAAATCGAAGATACGGGTCCACTGACTCGCGCTCGTATGGAGAACATCGATGAGGACTTTACCGAAGCCGCTATCACGTTCATGGAGAAATCTGTAAAAGAAGATAAGCCGTTCTTTATCTGGTACAACTCGACTCGCATGCACGTTTGGACTCGTCTGAACGAACATTACAGCGGTATTTCGGGTCAAGGCATCTACGCTGATGGTATGGCTCAATTAGACGACAACGTCGGCGCGTTGCTTGATACTCTTGAACGCTTAGAGGTTGCTGACAACACTATTGTTATCCTTTCTACTGATAACGGTGCAGAGAAGTTCACATGGCCTGACGGTGGTACATCTCCTTTCCACGGTGAAAAAGGCACAACTTACGAAGGCGGCATGCGTGTTCCACAAATCGTGAAATGGCCTGGTGTAATCGAACCTGGCTCTGCGGTTAATGCGCTAATGTCTCAAGAAGACTGGTTACCTACACTAGCTGCTGCTGCCGGTAATGACTCTATCGTTGAAGACCTTAAAGAAGGTATTTCTCTAAATAATAAAGATTGGCGTGTTCACTTAGATGGCTCAAACTTTATACCATATTTTGAAGGAGAGGCTGAAAAGTCACCCCGTGAAACTATCTTTTACTTCTCTGCAAACGGTGACTTCAATGCGCTTCGTTGGAACGATTGGAAAGCAAGCTTCGCTGTGATGGAAGGCACAATGCAATCGGCTATCCGTCAAGCTCCAGCTTGGGCTTCAATTACGAACCTACGTATGGACCCGTTTGAAACCGCAGCGAAAGAATCTGGTATGTACACTCGTTGGATGGTAGACAACATGTGGTTATTCGTACCAATGTCTCAAGAAGTGATTAAGTTCATGGGCTCTCTAAACGATTACCCAATGCAACAAGGCCAAGGCTTCAGTGCCGCAGAGATCAATTACAACACGCTAAAAATGCAAAAGCTAATTCAGCAAATGCAAGCACAAAACGCCAAATAGCGGAGCAAGGGTTAAACAGCGGAGCAACAGCTAGATAACCCGGCTAACGACCATTAAAGATAACTGACTAATTAAAGCCCCACTGGGGCTTTTTTTGTGAGGCATCAACAATCTTTTTTCTAAACCATGAATGCGCCATATCTGCATTACGACTCTTGTGCCACACCAGATATTCAGTACCAAGATCCGATTCAAACGGTAAAGGCGACAGCTTAAAATCATCCAGCAAGCCATACCTTTCAAGTATCGATTTCTGACTAATACAAAGCCAATCCGTCCCTCTTACCATATCAAGCATTTCAAATGGGCCAGGCGCCTTTCGTGCAACCTTTCTACTTTTCGCATACTTACTGGTTTTGGTTAACGGCGATTCTTTTGTATCCCACATACTATGAAGAACATGCTTCTCTTCAAGGTATTCTTCCAACGTAATCTCGTTCCCTAATCTAGGGTGGTTTTTATCATAAGCAACCACCATAGGTTCGTTAGAGAGCTGAATACATTCCATTGCCGGATCGTTGATAGGCGTATGGACTATACACAAATCATATCGGTGTTGGCGAAGGTCTAGAACGATGTCTGCGGTATAGTAAGGGTCAATATGAAGACCGATATCTGGTGTTTCCGCATAGAGAATATCGGATACACGCTTCATCAATGAATAAGTTGCACCACTAATACAAGCGACATTAAACGACCTTTCAATTTTTGTTGGGTCGAACTTTCGCTTACTCGGGAAAGTCGATTCAAAGGCATCGTAGGCCTGTTTTATCTGAGGGTAGATGTCATAACAAAAACTGCTCGGTCTATAGCCTTCCTTTGTTTTTACAAACAACGGGTCATCATAGGTTTCTTTTAGTCGGTTAAGCGCCTTACTAATTGCGGGCTGAGTAACGCCAAAACGTTTCGCGGTATTCGAGATAGAGAGCTCTTCCATCATGACAACAAAATACGGGATCAGACTAAAATCAGTGTTTTTCATGTTCTATTTACCAAACTAGCGTACTAAATTAACTTTCATATCATTGAATTATACCGTATCAACCAAGCACTTCATTAGCGACCCTTTTATTTTGGGAAGTCACCTACGAATTAACATGCTAGAAACGATGATTAACAGAACACAAAAAGCCCACACTTGGCAGGCTCAGGTAACTCAAAGTCAGTGATGGCGTTTATTTGTTTTGTAACAGAGTAATCTCATCATTCACCCAACCTAATAACTGCTTGGTCGCTTTAGACAAGACTTGGTTCTGCCTCACGATATAGCCAAGGCTCGTACTAGAGAAGTTCGTTAATGGTGTCACTTTTGATTTCAAATGCTGCTTAGTGGATATCGCAAACTCAGGAATGATGGCGACACCAAACCCAGCTTCTGCCCAGTCGATTTGAGCGTCAACACTCCCTACTTCCATGACTCTATGATTGGGTAGATTAAGGCTTGGTAAACCTTCATCAATGAAGTCGCGAGTTCTCGTATCGTGGCCAAGTAGAATCAAGGTGAGTTCCGTATCTACATCGTGATTTTCAAACTCGTTTTCTAACTTGCTATCAGAGTCTTGCATGTCGAGCCCATCGCCTAACGCACACCATGAAAGCTCTTGAAGCTTAGTAAAATAGAGCGACTCGTTGTGTTGCTCTTTGGCAATCACAAAACCAAGATCCGCCTGAGCGTTTTTAACTAAACTCGATGCCTGAGATGACGTGGTGTTCAACAAGGTAAGGTCAATACCCGGATACTGCGCTTTGAACTTCTGAAAAGGACGGATCAATAAGAATCGAGAAATGATGTCACTCACAGCGATGGTTAACGTCCCTATTTTGAGATCGTTAATCGCATTGAGATCGGCCTGACAAATCTGCAGTTCGAGTAACGTTCTTAGGCTTGTCTCTAACAGCCTTTCACCTGCTTGAGTCAGTTGAAACGGACTTCGCTCTATCAACTTAATGCGTGTTTGTTGTTCCAGTTGTTTTAGGTGCAAACTCACATTGGGTTGTGTCATATGGAGTGCGTTGGCAGCTTTTCCGAAATGCTTATATTCCGCTAGCGTCACAAACGTCTTCAACAAATTGATATCCAGCATCATGTCCTCTCTCTTGTCACTTACATCATCCTCAAAAGCGAGGGATACCCCCACATCGTCATTCCCTACAGTGAGGGACGAACGCAATAGGGGATCTTGCTTATAGGTTAAGACCTTAAGGATATATGAAATCCTTATCAAGATAATAAAGATAATTAATTTCTCTTATCCACTTTATAGGCCTACCATGACTTCTCAATCAGTCAGGAGAAAAATTATGCCATCTATCGTTGTTGTGGGCGCAAACTGGGGTGACGAAGGCAAAGGCCGTATCGTTGATTTTTTAGCAGACCAAGCTTCTGCTAGCATTCGCTTTCAAGGCGGAAACAATGCCGGCCATACCGTAGTAAACGACTTCGGTACATTCAAACTGCATCAACTGCCTAGTGGTATTTTTAATCCTGATTGTACGGCAGTTCTTGGCCCTGGCATGGTGATCAGCCCTGCTGCGCTAACTCAAGAAATTGCAGAAGTACAAGCAGCTGGCATAAAAGTGAAAATGGCGATTTCAGACCGTGCGACACTTTGTCTACCTTTACACGCGCTTGAAGACACACTTGAAGAAGAACGTTTAGGCGATGGTGCTTACGGTTCAACACGTCAAGGTATTGCACCCGCTTACGGCGATCGTGTGATGAAGAAAGGCATTCTTGTTGGCTGGTTGAATCAACCTGAAATTTTGGAGCAACGCATTCAATTCTTACTTGATTGGAAGATGCCTCAACTTAAAGCGCTATACCCACAATGTGACTTCTCTCAGACTGCTTCTGAAATGACAGAATGGTTACTTGAAGTGACTAAAGCTTGGCGCCCATTCATTTGCAACGTAACTGAGCCGCTTAAAGCACTGCAATCGCAAGACGCGAACTTACTGTTCGAAGCTCAGTTAGGTGCAGGCCGTGACCTTGTTTACGGTGAATACCCTTGGACGACATCTTCAAATGTAACCGCTGCATACGCGGGTATCGGTAGTGGCTTACCTGCCCTTCGCCCCGAGCGAGTTATTGCTGTTGCTAAATCGTTCAGCTCATCTGTAGGTACTGGTACGCTAGTGACTGCAATGGAAGAGCAAGACAGCTTCCGCGAAAGCTCTAACGAATACGGCGCAACAACAGGCCGCCCACGTGATATGGGTTACTTCGACGCGGTAGCAACTCGCAACGGTGTTGACCTGCAAGCTGCAACGGAAATCGCACTGACTAAGATTGACTGCCTGTCTGGTTTGTCTGAACTTAAGATCTGTACCGCTTACTCAGGAGAGCACACTGAGAACCCGATTTGGCCACAAACGGCTGAACTAAAGCCTGTATATGAAGATATGGCTGGCTGGGATGAAGACATCACTGGCTGCCGCACGTTTGAGAGCCTTCCTCAAGCAGCACAAGATTACGTTACGCGTATCGAAGAGTTGATGGGCGTGCCAATCGTGATGGTATCAGTAGGTCCAGAGCGCGAACAAATGATCATTCGAGGTTAGAGCTCTACTCAAGTATTTCAGCTAAAGCGGTTGTTTAGGCTGAAATACTCATTGATAAAAATCAAGTATCACCAATTTTAACTTTTCTGAACGATAAAGCTCGATTTAACAGTTTTTTATACACGTCGCCGAAATAGGCACTGCATTCATAGAGTTTGCACTTCCTCACTAAAAAGTCCGCATCAACCCTCTTATAAAACCAACTAGAAAGGCCTAAGTACTTGCGCACCTTAGTTCTTTCAGGTCAGACAACTCTTCCTCTGAAAGCTTTATATTGCCGTGGTTAGGTTGTTTACTGTGGCACTCCTTGCAAAGTGCCATCAGATTTCTAACAGAATTATTCGACTTCACACCATCGATATGATGGGTATGCAGCAACGTTTTACGCGTTACTAAAGAGACTCTACATTGCTCACAGCAGTATTGCTGGCTCGCTCTATAGCTAATGCTCATCTCGCGCCAATTCCCCGCATAAGAGAATGAACTGTATTCAGCGAGCCTTATCGGTAGATATTCATCGGGAAAGTAGCAATCACGCTTTTTTAAAAACTCAACAAGATCAAACTCGCGACAAATACGTTCCTTTTCACTCTCACCTTTCGCTAACAAATAAGGTCTGAATTTTAACTCCCTCATACACGACTTACACACGCAAAGCATGGCTTCAGCTTGTTTCCCCTTACTATCAGAAATTGGCATAAGCTCGTTGGTATATTGCAACGCAACAAATCGACCAAATCGATTCTGTTTTTTTTCGATTTGGACTGTAGAGCAATTAGTTAAATGGTATTTTTTTCCATGCGTATAGGGGTCTTTAGTTACAAGTTCCAGATCAACATGCTCCTTTATATAAACAATTACTCCATGTCCATCGTAATGAAATAAGTCGTTGTAAACGGAAACCTCTTTATCAAATTCTCCGATCACTCGCGCGTGCTGATAGTTTTCTAATACTCTCGAATAATCGACAGGCTCAAAGCTTATCGATACTAACTTTTTGGGCGGTGAAGAAGTAATTCCTTCAACGAGGGCACTAAACTCTCTCAAATCCAAATCCAGCATTATAGCTTCTCCAAAATCTCTTTGGCTTTGATTTCCGATTTAGTTATGACCTTAAATGACACTCTTCGAGAACGACTTGAATCTTCTTTACCAGTTGCATGAAAACGCAGTTGAGCAGGCCCATAACCTAATGCCGCGAGCTTTTTCATCACCCAACTGCCATGCTGCTCCAATATCCCGTCAAAGTTCACTACCTTTTCGAATACAGCACTCGCTCTATTCTGAGATAACATCATATTCTGTTTGTATGCCTCAAATGAGTTCAAACCCTCCCAATAAGAAGAAGTATGTCCTTCAATCTGAATTGCTTGAATATCATCTTGGTATTGCTCTAGCACATTAATGTAACGAGGGAAGAACACTTTCAGAGTACTCAGTAACGCGGGAGATAATTCGGATTCTGAAGATACAAAGTGATAGGGTTTAGCATAAAAATCAATACTAAGCGATTTATCCGCCGCAAGCTCCACTTGCCATTTATCGAAATCTTGCGTGAATTCCTTTTCTAGAGCTTGGTGAATACGAACTTGGGCTTCACTAATAGTTATGTCCATTGCCTTTATCACGCGTTTTTCCACATCAATACGATTCATCAAGGCGACACTAATAAGCAAGAAGATCACCATCAAACCTGCCATTAGATCAGATACCGAGAGCCAATGACTCGATTCTGAACTTTCTGCGTCTGGACTAAATAAATCTTGATGCATGGCTATACCATCTCTTCATGTTCAATACTTTTACGAGTAAATTCTTGCTCATATTGGCGATAGTTTTCAGAAAATTGCTGAGTAATTTGAACCAAACCACTACCTAAATCCGTCAACACTCGACTCAGCTTATCCTGAATCCCTTGCTCAAACTCCTTTGAGTTATCAAGCAAACTTTGATTGATGTGCTCACCCACTTTTAACGCAGATTTGGTTTGCATCTCCACTAACTGTTTGATTTGCTCAATTAACAACTCGTGATGCTCACTTGCAAAGTCGCTACTTTTGGAAAGCTGTTCTCGATGCTTTTTCATAAGTTCTTTGTCAACGTGTACTAATGTGTCACCAATGTTCTTAACATCACTCTTTGTACCTTTAACTAATGAACTCAGCTGGCTATTTAGATCATCAACCGAATCTTTTAGCGTATTCTTAATCGACTCAGCAGCTGAAGAGAACTCGTGACTAATCGTCGCTACTTGCCTATGCGCATCGTTAATTTCACCCTTTATCTCATTAGAAACATTTGAAAAATCACTACTAAGCTGTTTCGCATTGTTTTGCAAAGTAGAAGAAGCTGAACGAGCACCACTTTCCATGCTAGTACACACCTTGTCTAAAGAGCTATTGACTGTTTTGCACAATTCATCCATCTTCCCCTCAATATCAGGTATAGCGGAAAGTGCATGTTGACGCATTTCAGCAAATACGGATATCCGCTCGTCTAGTTCATTCAATTGGTTCTGCCAGACATCCGTCGTATTCTCTAAGTTGCTCATCGCACTCGGTATGACTTGAGTGTGTGATGCAATATTCTCTAGCGCTACTTCTGTCGCACTTACACTCTCGACAGCGCTCTCAAATGCATCCGTCAGTTGCGCCACTTGTTGTTTATAGTTACTTTGCCATTCGAGTAGCTTTACAACCGAATCATCGAGCCTTTGGAAATTTGAACCAAACTGTCCAACAAGCCCTTTGTTAAAATCTTTAATCGCTTCATTTAACGACTCAGCAATTTGCTGAGAAGTTTGCTGTGAAAGAGAGGAGGAAAAGTCGCGTAATTCTTGGCTGAGTAAGTCGAAATTCTGTTGACTCTCTTTATTTCCTTGCTCAGTCGCTCTTGTCATTTTTTTTAACTCAGACAAAATCGCATTTTGGCTAGAGTCATTATTTTTGTTTCCTTCTTTTAATACCTGATGCATTTGGTTTGCTGTGACAACACTACGGTTTTTATCAAGCTTTAAATGAATGATCCCCTTCAATACTATTGAACCAAGCATACCAAAGATACTGGACCAAAAGGCGAGACTAAGACCATCTAGTAAGGAAGAAATACTATTGTTTAGATCGTTCGGGTCAAACGAAAGTAACCCTATCGCGATCCCTAAGAAGGTAAAAAACACCCCACCAGTGGTTAAATAGCTTGGAAATTGGCGAACTAAGTTAGAAGGCTTTTCCTGATATATCAGCCGAAATCCCATACCAAATGTTACCACCAAAATACCACACGATATCTTTAACACTGTGTTTGGATCGAGGCTCAATAAAAACTCTATAAACATAAAACATCCTTGCCAAATTAACGTTTAGAGCTAGAAATGCTCCATTCTTAGTGGGTGACTAGTTATCACCCATTCTTCTTATAATTCTCAGCCTGCTCTAGCACGCCTTTGTAAACATCATCGTTCGCTACTGGTGGGAAGCCGTATTTGTGTAGCAGTAAGATTAAATCCACTTTCAACTTGGCTTTGATATCATCGCGCCCTGCCCAATCTGGATATTGGGCGACATTGTCTACCGTGGTTTTCATTTCCTTCGCCAATTCGAGCATCTTGTCATCGTCGTAAGTGAAATCGTATTTCTTGCGCATGTGATTCAAGATATCGAGGAACGCTTTCTCTTCTAGGTCGATGCCTAGGTCTTCAAACGAGCCCATTTCTTTCACGATATCAAAGATAATGTCGGTCATTTCTTGAGAGAAGGTATCGAACTCCTCACCATTCAACACATCATTTTCACGACGTTCGTTGTATTGCTCCACCAGCGATTGGAAGCGCTTAGAGAAGTTCATACCTTGTAGCTGGTTGACCTTTTTGAAGTCACTTATCGCCTTCTCTAGCAGCTTTTGAAGCAACTGAATTTTGGTGTTAGGCAGCTTTAGCTTATTGATACGAGCCAAGTAGTCTTCATCAAAAATATCGATAGCTTCGGCGTGTTCATCACCAATGGTAAAGATCTCTTCGACCCCATCGGCACGGAGTGCTTCTGCCACTAACTCACGAACACGCTTATTCATTTGTGCCGTGTCTGGTGCATCACCTTTGGTTAGCTTAAAGATAATAGAGCGTACTGCGATATAGAAGTGAATTTGGTCACGCTCTTGCTGAGATAACAATTCACTACCACAGCAAACATCATAAGCCGCCTTCATACGGCCCACTAAAGCCATGAATCGGGTTTCGCCTTTCTTGGTTTGAAGGATGTATTCTGCCGACTGATTAAGGCACTCTAGCTGCTTACACGGCTCTCCTGTGTAATAACCGGACGTATCGAACTTGTGGAACATCTGTCTTAACAGATCGAGATGGTTCTTCACCTCAATAACGGAAAAACGAATATCTTCAAAGTTAGTCTCATCAGCCTTTGAATACATCGCTAAGGCTTGATTCATTCGCGACTTGATACCAATGTAATCGACAACCAGCCCTTTCCCCTTGCCTTCAAACTTTCGGTTAACACGTGAGATAGTTTGAATCAGGTTGTGTTTCTGCAACGGCTTATCGATGTAGATCGTATCCAATTCAGGAACGTCAAAACCTGTTAGCCACATGTCGACTACAATGGCTATTTTGAAATTCGACTTAGGACTCTTAAACTGCTGGTCGAGCGATTTTCGATATTCCTTTGTCCCTAGCAGGCTGTACTGATCTGGGTCATCGTCTTTACCGCGCGTCATCACCATTTGCACCATCGCAAGTGGCTTTAACTCTTCTTTCTCTTTATCAGTCAGCCCCGAACCTTCAGAAAGAGCACCATCAATTGATAGCTTTTCCTCGAACCATTCTGGCTTTAAGATTTTGACTTGCTTATAAAAATCAAACGCGATTTCACGACTCGCACAGACAAACATCGCCTTGCCCTTTATCGTAGAACCTTCTTTAACTCGCCCTTCATAATGTTCAACAAAGTCTTTCGCCAAAGCTTCAATACGGTCAGGGTCGCCAAGAATCGCGTTCATATTGGCAGAAGCTTTCTTACTCTCTTCTATCTGATGTTCATTGGTGCCCGCTTCTGCGCACGCTTGGTAGTATTTCTCGACCTCTTCTAGCTTGCTGTTATCAAGAATGACTTTAGCTGCTCGGCCTTCATAAACAATACGAACCGTAATTTCATCATTAACCGATTCTGTCATGGTGTAGCTGTCTACTGCATGACCGAATACATCAAGGGTGGCATCTATTGGTGTTCCAGTGAAACCAACGTAAGTCGCGCTTGGTAGAGAATCATGTAGATACTTAGCAAAGCCGTATGTCTCTTTCACATCGACGGCTACACCATCTTGATACTTGATCACCACTTTCTTATCAAGGTTGACCTGTGAACGGTGCGCTTCATCAGAAATACAGATGATGTTTGTACGCTCTGAAAGCAATTCGATGTCTTCGGTGAACTTGTGGATGGTAGTCAGGAACACACCACCACTCTTGATGCCTTGTAGCTTATCTCTTAAATCTTGACGGCTTTTAACTGGCACCACCATCTCATCACCAATGTAATCAGAGGCATTACAGAACTGTTTAGAAAGCTGATCATCGAGATCATTACGGTCGGTAATAAGTACAATGGTCGGGCTTTCAAAATCGATGCTTTTCATCAATAGGCGAGATAGAAACTGCATGGTAAAGCTCTTACCACACCCTGTTGCACCAAAGTAAGTACCGCCTTTACCACTACCGTATGGCTTACGTTCTTTGTCGATGTTGTAGTAAAGCTTTCGCGCTGCGTAGTACTGCGGGTAACGACAACAGATTTTTATCTCTTTCTTAGAAGTATCAGGGAAGAAGACAAAGTTCTTCATCACATCAAGTAATCTAGTTTGGTTAAACAACCCGGCAATCATGGTGTAGAGGGAGTTAATACCCTCTTTTTCGGTAGACTCGTTGCCCGTTACTTTCCGCCATGCGTAGAAGAACTCATACGGCGCAAACAGGTTACCCATTTTGTTGTTCACACCATCACTGATGATGCACATCGCGTTGTAGACGAACAGCTTGGGAATATCACGGCGATAACGCACACAGATTTGCTTCCATGCATCAAAAATGGTCGCGTCTTTCTCTCGCACGGCACTTTTGAATTCAAACACCACCAGCGGCAAGCCGTTCACATAAAGGATGCCATCAGGGATTCGAACTTGTTCATCGACACCTTCAATCTCTAGCTGGTTAACGATTTTATAGATATTGGTGTCAGTCGCTTCTAACCGATTTGTTTCTAAGTACGTAACGTTACCTTCAGCAACTTTTCTATCAGAGTTGTCTGGTTTAGATTTATTCTCTAGCAACGGCACAAACATAAGGCGTAAGGCTTGTACCAAATGTCTTGTATCGATTAACTCAATATAGAGGTCTTTCTTTGAGCGATCTTCACGCTTAAACAAGAAGCCATTGGTTAGCCATTGGCAGAAGGTTTTATTGCTATGGTACAAATCACTGGCAGGCAACGTTGAGATCATACGGACAATTGTGTCGATTTCGCTCTCGGTTATACCATCGCCTCGGTACTGCTTGGCAAGGTAGCGTCGTAAGTCATCGACAATGAGTACTTGCTCTTTGTCTTCACGCGCTATTTGTTCACCCACTACGTGTGGGTAGCCTTGCTCACCTAATAGCTCAATAATGGCCTGTTCGAGTTTGGCTTCAGTAAATTTTAAGCTCATCGCCTTTTCCTACTGCTGTTTGACGTTGTTTGTTGTTTTCTAGATTGAGTTATTTGAGTTTGTTTTTGGCGCAAATCAGTTTTGTTCTGTCATCTGAGGTGTGTTTGATTCGTCACCTTAGGACTTCACCTTCGTCAGCTTAGAACCTCGCCTTCGTCATCTCAGAACCGAGGGACGAGGTATCTGAGATCTCGCTTTTCATCACCACCAAAAACGAGATTCCTGATAAGTTCGTCCCTCACTTTCTGGAATGACGAAAGGTTACTCTGCTAGTGCTTTAGCTTGTTCTACTTGCAGGTTTTCTAAGTCGATTTCGCCGGAAAGCAATTTAGGAAGTAGAGTGTCACGTAGCTTAGCCAGCACCTCATTCTCAAGGCGATTTTGATGAGCTTTCTTCAACATAGCTTCAGTAAGCTGCCAGAATTTTTGCGCAACATCCTTTGTAGGGATTACACATGGAGTGTCAGCAACAACTACAGGCTTAATAGCAGGGTATGCTCCACCATCAGCTAGACGAGCGTACTCGTCAATAGAGTCATCATTGGTAGTAGCTAGGTAAACAAACGATGTCCAACACTCTTCTTTTGGCGATAAAACAGCGAAGCCTGTGCTACCTGTAAGTGGTTGTTCTGTATCACCGATAAATGCAAAAGATCGATTTCCCGGACGTACAGTGCCAACAATGGTATCCCCAGAGTTCAAGATTCTTCTCGCTCGTGATGGCGCTTCACTGAAGTCATAACTTGTGACTGTTTCAATTACACCATTTTTTGTGTTTGCTAGGTCAACATAGTGAACTTGTTCGGGTTGGTTTTTCTTTGTCCATGACTTCGCATTTAGTTTGGCAATATCTGCAATCACGCCCTGACTCCAACCTTCAGGAATCAAACCCAGTTCAGACTCAACGAGCTTTTCTGGGAAAAGCGAGGCAACTTCTTTTAAAAGAAAAGGCGCATCCATCCCTTTTGGCTGTGCACCATTCATTTTAGCTTTAACTGGATCAAAATCGACAAACCAAGATTTGAACAGCGCTTGTGCCATTTGCTCTAGGGTTTGGTTGATTTGGTTGTTGAGGGTAATTTTTCTATCCAAATCTCGTAAATGAATAGCTAGCTTATTCTGGTATTTAGGACACTTGGGTAAAAGTACTTTAGCCCTATGAAGATCATTCCTATTTACCCCGGGTACAGCACCTTTGTCCGTATAGTCTTTATAAGATACGGTCTTCAAATAGTAATAGATAAATAATGGATCATTCCCTTTAAAATCCTTTACATAAAGCGTTGTATTTAAAGGCCAAAAATCTTCTTCTATATAAAAAACCTGCCCAATCGTGCCATATCGACCAGTTACAACACCTGGCGATTTTATTTTCACTTCATTGTGAAAACCGGAATGACCAGAGGAAGAAATAACAGGTACATTTCCATCAATTCGCTTTGTTTTCGGAAGGTCATATCCACGTTTGAGTTCAATGACATCACCCAACTCTGACTGTATCCACTCACTCCCCATAACCCAACACCTCCAAGTTACGACGAATCGCTTTATTCAGCTCTTGAGATTGATTCATTTGGCTGTATAAGGTTTGTGAAAGCTCACTCATCTTGGTTTCAAACGGAATGCCATCATCTTCTATGTCAGCTGCGCCAACATAGCGCCCCGGAGTCAATACAAAATCGTTAGCCTTGATATCAGCAATGGTCGCTGATTTGCTAAAACCTGCTTTGTCTTCATACTTCTCTACTTTGCCATCGCCACGTTCAATACGCGCTTTAAGTTCTGCTTCATCACAGCGCCATGCATGGTAAGTGTCAGCAATCAGCGCAATATCGTCTTTAGTCAACTCTTTGTTGGTGCGGCTAATCATGGCGCCCATTTCACGGGCATCAATAAACAAAGTCTCTTTTTGGCGGTTACGGAAACCTTTGGTGGTATTTTCGGTTTTGTCTTTAGTGATAAACCAAATGCACACAGGGATCTGCGTAGTAAAGAACAGCTGCCCCGGCAAAGCGATCATACATTCAACGCGATCGTTCTCGATTAGCTGCTGACGGATCTCACCTTCACCGGACGTGCTTGAACTCATTGAGCCGTTCGCCAAAACAAAGCCTGCTGTGCCTGTTTCGCTTAGCTTCGAGAGCATGTGCAAAATCCAACCGTAGTTGGCATTACCTGTTGGCGGTGTACGGTAGCCAGCAAAGCGCGCATCATCGGTTAACTCGGCTTCATTACGCCAACCTTTAAGGTTAAACGGTGGGTTAGCCATAATGTAATCGGCTTTTAAGTCTTTATGCTGGTCAGCAAAGAAGGTATCGGCTGCACGCTCACCCAAGTTGCCCGATAAACCGCGAATGGCTAAGTTCATCTTCGCCAGTTTATAAGTGGTCGAGGTCAGCTCTTGGCCATAAATAGCAATATCTTTGGTGCGCCCTTCGTGCTCTTTAATGAACTTTAAAGACTGAACAAACATACCGCCCGAGCCACAAGCCGGGTCGTAGATTTTGCCTTGGAAAGGTTCTAGCATTTCAGCTAATAGTGTTACCACTGACTTAGGCGTATAGAACTCGACCACCTTTGCCTTCGGTTGCTGCAAACTTACCTAGGAAGTATTCATAAACACGACCGACTAAGTCCTCTTCGCTCATGTCGCATTCGTTCGCCAGCGTATCGATGTTTTCAATGCTGTCGATAAGTGACGCCAGCTTTTTCACTTCCAAACCTTGACGCGAGAAGTAGTTGTCTGGCAGAGCGTCTTTCAAGCTTGGGTTGTTTTTTTCGATGGTTGATAGAGCGGTATCGATAATGATAGCGATATCATCTTGCTTAGCGCGCGCTTTAACAAATGACCAGCGCGCATCTTCTGGTAAAAAGAAGATATTGTCTTGTTGGTAGAACTCTTTCATCTCAACAAAAGCTTCTTGCCCGTCGTCTATCATCTTCTGACGGCGCGCTTCAAACTTATCGCTGATGAACTTTAAGAACACAAGGCTTAATACCACGTGTTTGTATTCAGATGACTCAACGCTGCCACGCAGCTGATTAGCGGTATCCCAAAGGGTCTCTTCAAAGCCTTTGGTCGCTTTTTTAGCTTTTGACGTAGGCTTAGCTTTTGAGGCGGGTTTCTTGTTAGCGGGTGCTTTTGCCATGTTCTTAATTACTCGAATAATGTAGGACTTGGCTCTGAACAGCGGAGCCAAGATTTATTGCGTGGTATTGTATCGTAAATGCGACTTTTTGCATTGATTAAGAGTTACTTATGATAAATAAATTGCAACTAAACTTGGGTAACTTCTCCCGTAATTTCAATATGTTTTTCAACGCTAACTGGAAACTCTTCAGTACTGAAAACAACTAACTTTTGCCCAGCCCTAGTCATTGCTACATAAAGTTTTCGCATTGATTCTTGCAGTACTTCTTCCCTTTCCGAATCGCTCAACTCTAGATTTTTAGGCTGGTTAATTATTTGACCACAGCCAAGAACAAACACCGTACCAGACTCCATACCCGTGCAACTATTGATATTAAGCAGTCTAACTTTGCTGCCTACGTTATCCGCTAACTCTTTGGAGTTGTTGTAGTTAATGACCTTGTTAGAACCAATTCGTTTTTCAATGTCTTGCTTTAGCGCCCATGGATTATACTCTGGGCTGCATAAAACCATGATCTGATGAAGAGCGACTGTTCCCGACTGCACCAGGACTGCGAGTTCGTTCAGGAACCTCTTTTTCTCATCTTGAGCATTTCGAGAATATATAATCTGAGGTTTGTGTCCTCTTGCCATTTTTTCATAGTCAGGCTTCACGTAATCTTCAGGGCTTCCTTCGAGATCATCGAGCAGAGCGTTAGCTGCGACCATTATTTCATAAGTCGTTCTGTAAGAATGATTCAAACGCTTAGTGCGCCCTCGAACATTCAAACCTACGCTCTTCCAGCTTAAACGGCTTTTTAAGAAACCTTGGTTAGGATCAGCACAAATAAATAATTGTCCCCCCGGCGTCAATGAGCGTTTAATTAACTGTAACCAAGATGGCGCGAAGAATTGAGCCTCATCAAGCAGTATGTGATCATACTGTTCAAGAGGTTTGTCTGATAGAGCCACTTCCTTGATATATAAACTCGGTAGGTACTTCTTAACCGACGACAATCGAGCAGAAAAATCAACATATAGCTGCCAAATATGTTCTCGCTGACTTTTTTGTAGTGCAAACCCACGACCCTGTCGATCGAATTCCAAGTACTCTTCTTTGTCTTTAATTAAATAGTCATTGATGTACTCTAGTTCGGACCAAATCTGCTCATCTGTTAACGATAGTTGCGTGTAAGCTTCATTTTTATCACTTAAAACGGTCTTCTTTTCTTCTTTCATATTCGCATCGCCAAATACTGGCTTAACACGCTGATGACTTTTACTGTACTGCTTTAGCGCAAATGAATGAAAGGTAGCAATTTCAAGGTTATCTGGTTTGCCTTTAAGCCAAGTTTCGAACCTGTATTTAATATCTTCCGTCACTGGCTTATTGTGTATCGCAAGAAGGACCTTTTTTCCCGGGTATTTTTTACAATACAAAACGGCACGATTAATTAAAATCAGAGTTTTCCCACTCCCAGCGACCCCATTTATCAACCTTACTGAAATGTCTTCCTGACCTTCTTCTTCAGAATCGACAGACTCAACCATATCTAGCCTAGTAGCCAATTCTTGATCGTAATCTAAAAAAAATGGGAGCAGCTTTGCGGTATTGTCTACGGAGGCTTTTCCTCGACGAGTACTACACTGCGCGGGAATAACCGACTCTGGAAAAAACGTGCGCTTGATTCGTGAATGTGAGTCGATTGTGAACTCGGTTAGTGCGGCGTGGATTAGTTTTTCACCACGCTCAATAAACGTTTTGTTCTCAATTATTTGTACATAATCAGAGAAAGAACTATTCACTTGGGGATAAGTATTAACTTGGAGAGAACCGTCAATTTGGAAAGTACTTTCTTCTTCCACAATCATATTATCGACGACAGCTAGATACTGAATAGGCTTTAAACCTAACGTCAACATCGAGTCATTAAACTTCAACAATTTAGAAAGACTAATACTATCTGGTTTCTCTGAATGGACTCCAACAAACACCCAACTATTGCAAGGACCCTCAATAATACAAGGAGCAACTTGTAAAGACTCTAATAATGACTCACGAATAAAAAATTCGTCATTGAGTTTATTGAATACCTTTTTGAAATGACGTCGATGCTTGCGGTCTAAGCCTGTAATCGTATCTATATGTGCCATTAATCTACTTCCACCTTATAGCAGTGACGAACCAGAGATTTATAATCTTCAATGTTTTGTCGCACCTTAGGATCATCCACCTGTTGCAGCATGCCTTCTGGGATTTCGGGACCTACAATAACCAACTTAGTCTGGGGTCTAGTAATGGCGACATTGAGACGTTCCGCTTGGAAAAAGAATTCAGCAATAGCGCTAATGTATTGCGGATCTGAGGAGCAAAATGAAACTATAATCATTTCCCGCTCCTGGCCTTGCATCCTTTCCACGGTATCCGTTACCACTAATTTTGATCCAAATATCCCCAACTTATCCTGAAGGCAAGACTTTAAAGCTTTGGCATGACCCCGAAACGGTGTAACGACACCTATCTCTTCAGCAGATAGACCCGCTTCAACAGCCGCGGTTATCAAATCGGCCACTAACGCCGCTTCTTTTCTATTCACACTTCGGGCATTGACCCCTGGAGTTTTGATAAATACAGAAGGTCGATCGCTAGAGAGGACGTCGGAATACTTGTGAGGTTTTTTAGGTAGAGAAAATGATGACAGCGTTGGTGGTCTTTTCGATTCTAATTCGCCCTTGTAATAACAGTTACTAGGCCATTCAGTTAAGGCTGGAGACATCCGATAAGTTTGGCTTAACAATACCGAAACCTTTTCATTGCCAATAATCATCTTAGAGAAAGCCGAACTGTCCTCAAGAACGGATTGAGAAAGTATCACAGGAGGAAGCTGCTTATGATCCCCAACGAATACAAATCGACACCCTTTTCTCATTGCCATTAACGCCAATGGAACAGTAATTTGGCTAGCTTCGTCAAAAATGATGGTGTCAAATGTAAAGCTTTCAAGTCGCTCACTACAGGTAGCAAAAGGTGTCGCACCAATCACATACCCAGTGTCCGGTATATCTTGCCATTTTGATGCGTATTCAAAATGCTGAACCTTGTCGCTCAGTGATTTCTTACCGCCACTCGCACAAATTTTTGCAACAGGAACCCCTTCCTCTACAATTTTATTGAGTGCATTATTGATCGCCATGTGGGTATGAGAAGTCATGAAAACTCTCTGCCCTGCCTCTACAAGAAGCTTGGCGATAATACTAATAACTTTTGTTTTACCCGTTCCGGGAGGACCTTGAATACACGCTAAGTATTTAGATGCGACACCAATACCAACAGCTTCACTCTGTTTTTCATTTAATCCTCGAGATTCGGCATAATCGGCAGCGTCATCAAAGTCTTCGTCATAAATCGTTTCCGTATTCAAATGTCCGGAAAGCATAGGCAGCAATACGTCTCTGCCGACTTTCGATGTTGCTACATCAGCCAAAGCTTTGTCATAAAACGGTTTTAAGTCCATGCCTGCAGGGTCGGCATAACATCCTTCACTTAGTTGTGGAAGTAAGCTTTGATCTACTTTGACTTTGAGCAACCACTCTCCATCGTTTTCAGCTTCAATCGCTACTTGACCAAACACTTTATGGTTACTTGGGTCACCAAGATGCAAACAAATCATGTCGCCTTCTCTAAAACGTGATTCATTATCACCCAATACGACTTCCAGATGATTAGACCCGGAACATCTTACTGACTCTATTCGTTGAGTTTCGCCTTTTAATAGTTTTTCTTCTAAAGGTTTCTTCCAAGTTTCTAGAAGTTTTTCCATGCTAGCTTCATGTTCTGCATACACAAAAGCTTGTAGTTCTTTTAATACCGAAGTGAGTTCCATACCTAGCTTACCAACGTGAATTTGTACTCAAAAATGAGAATATTCATCAATACGAATAAGCCAACCTTATTTTTTGAACGGTCATCACGTCAACTACACATTCACGAAACTGTTAATTACATCTCTTACTAGACGTAGATCGCTGCTTAGATTAACTATATTTCATTGGATAATGGTGAACTTTACAACGTGCTATGGGTTCTCTTGAAGCCAAAATATGACTAAGAGCTTGATACAACAAGGAATTACAGACACAAAAAAGCCCACACTAGGTGGGCTCTTTCGTATAATGTGGTGCCGCTACTGGACTCTACTATCACACCTATCAAATTGATTAATATAAACATTATAAAAGTAGAGTTTTAAGGTGTTACTTCTGGTGTTACTATAGAAGAATCTAACCTGCATTATCTGAAAAATAATCAAGTGACCTCTAAACTCATGTGCAAAATTTCAAACTAAGCATATCCGGAGACTCCTTAGCATAATGTGAGTGAAGGAGTAGCCCTACCATTGAGCTTTCTGATTTTAAGAATTTATAACGATTTAACTTTCGATTAGAATTACCATTTGCTTCTTTCAGGTTTCCGGTCACAATCAAATCCATTGCATAACCTAAAAGCCTTCGAGGACCTTCATTACTTAGGTTGACTAATACCAGGACCACTAGATGAAAACACTCTGCTCTATGCAGAGTGTTTTTTTTGGTTTAACTTTCTAGCTGTATTGAAAAAGTATTATAACTATCAGCCTTCACAAACTTAGCTGAGTTATCTAAGGCTTTACCGTTCTTGTCTTGCGACAACGCTTTAAAGTGCTCAATACCACAATCAATTTTAGCTTGCTCAGAAGCACGTAAATCATCAGAGAAGATACTAGATTTGGTTTCAACTACAAAATAGAGCTGATCACCCATACCATCTTCTTTATCAATCAATACCGCCCAATCAGGGTTATAACTGCCTAATGGAGTATCAATCTTAAACCACGCTGGTAATTTGGCGTAAAGCTTAACGTCTGTTGATTCTTCAAGCTTTTCTGCAAACTCGAACTCTGTATCTGAATCACAAATGATGTAATCGTAAACAGATTTGTTCGCCTCAACCATATTTTTAAGGTAACCAGTAAGCTCTTCTTCTTGGAACAACTCCTGAGCGTAGTAATCTTCATCTCCAATTCTGTGATATGAGATACCATCAACTATAGCTAAACGCATTTGTTTACGGATCACTTCACTAGCAAGTTCGATGAATCGCTGTGGGTTGTTCTTGAATGCTTCTAACTTATCACCTAGCCCAAGTAGGATATCTACCACCGTCTTACGGGTTAGGTTCGTGTTTGATTCAAGATACGTTACTACGTCTGGAAGTTGGAAATTTCGATTACGGTAGTATTGGATCTTTGACTCTTCATCAAAAGTCTCAAGTTCCGCTTCTGTTACCGCTACTTTTACTTTTTTATATTCAAACTTAGCACTAGCAACCGCAACTGACGCTCGGATTTCCTTGATACACTTCTGTACAAGCTCACCAACGCTAAAATTCACTCGATAAGTCGTCTTGTACTTAATTCTGTCCCAGAGTGCTTTAAAATCATCCCCAAGCACGATTTGCTTACCATTATCTTCACGAAGTGTTGCCGTTTTCTTCTCTTCATGTTTCTTAATGCTTAAGCCTTTAGCAACCTTAGTTAAAGTTGCAAGAATCGCATCAGAATGTTCTTGAACACTTTCAGGTAAACTAACCGTATTATCAACCAGATCAGTTTTAAGAGAATCTAAGATTTTGCCTTTCTTGTCGATGTAACCTTTATCCGCTAAGTGCTGATAAATCTCTTCTGATTTTTTAGCACCAAGAAACTCTTTAGTATCGTGCTCATCAGACTCTTTATTCGAAGAGATGACAATATTTGCAAATTGGTGTTTTTCAACTGCACCAAACTTGATCCCTTCCTCTTCCTCAATCTCTTTTTGAAGAGCTGCAACAAACTGATCATAAGATTCATTCGCCATTACAGTAAGAGTATTTACCTCAAAGCCATACGGTACACGTTCACCCGACTGATCTACTGCTAAACGTAACCCACGACCTATCTCCTGACGCTTCTTCATCACAGAATTAGTTTCGTTTAGAGTACAAATTTGGAATACGTTAGGGTTATCCCAGCCTTCTTTCAAGGCAGAGTGAGAGAAGATAAATCGAAGCTTTTCATCCATTGATAAAAGCTTTTCTTTGTCTTTCATAATCAAGTTATAAGCAGATTCATCAGCAGCCGTTTTACCACCTTCACCTTTTGCTGAAAGTTTTGATTCTGCGAAAAGAGGATTACCTGACGAATCTTTTTTCTTATCTTGAGCAAAGTAGCCATTGTGAACAGAACTAGCTAGTTCTTTGAGCGCATGTTCATTTAAAGTTGGCTTACCTGCATCATTCTTAACCCAAATTGAAGGATATAAAACTCGATACTTTGGCTTTCTTAATTGTTGTGTAAACTCTTCTTCAAACCACTTGGCAAATTTACCCTGAACTGGCACACCATCACTTGAATAGCCTCGGTAATTCGCTACTTTATCTATGAAGAACAGGCTCAAAACCTTAATGCCTTTCTGGCTTAGAATCTTGGAATGATCCATGACATCTACGCCAGTCGTGATTTTTTTATAGAATTTCAGCTCTTTTTCAAGATGTTCTTCAACGGTCTTAGATACTTGTAGTCGCTTATAAGTATCTTGATCAACTTCACCTATGGATTGACTTAGCTCTAAGATGTCATCACGGCTCGTAAAGTCGATATACTCGCTACCTTCTTCGCAGTAAATGTCGTTGATTACATAACCTTCGTAAACAGTTCGTCCGTTCGATGCTTCAAATAAATCCGTACCACTCTTAACTGTGATTGATTTACGTGGTTGTAGCTTTCCAGTCTTCGTTTGAGCATCAATTTCAATTTTAGCGGTGATTGGTGATTTCTTATTATCAACACTAATCAGCTTGATATACGCTTGGTTATGATTGTCTTGAACTTCCAATGAGGCAACTTCAATCTGTTTAACCAGCTTACGCTCATACGCATCTATCGAATCGAGCTTATAAAGCATGTTGAAGTTTTCAGTCAACGTTGCTGAGTATCGGAACGTGCAAAGCGGATTTAAACTCGCAATTGCTTTTTTACGGTTAGCTGTAGATGCCACAGATTGAGGTTCATCAATTAGAACAACAGGATTTGTTGCTTGAATGAATTCAATTGGCTTCATCCCGTTCAGACGGTCATCGGTTCGGTGAATCAGGTTAGCTTTCGTCTCTTTCTCTGGGTCTGTGAAGGATTTACTGAAAGCGTCAATGTTGATTACCATGATTTGAATATAATCATTAGTAGCGAAGTTTCTTACCTGCTCACGCTTTGAAGAATCATAGACAAAGTAATCATATTGAACATTCTTATACTCTTTTCTGAAATGCTCTTCAGTCATTTGCAGAGACTTATAAACACCTTCTTTGATTGCCACTGATGGAACAACGATGATGAATTTTGTTAACCCATAACGTTGATTCAGCTCAAAAGCACTACGCAGGTAAACGTATGTTTTACCTGTACCAGTTTCCATCTCGACAGTAAAATCAAGACTTGGAAGAGCATTTTTAGCATTTTCTGTTTGAGGTAAGCCGTTAACCAACTGAACATTTCGTGTATTTTCATACAGCTCTTCATCGAGCAGCTTAATTGCATTGGCAACACCGATACCATCATTTTTCTCAAACATATCTGATTGAACAGCGTTTGATACAGTGAAGTTGGATTGAAACGTTTCTTGTCCTTCAAATACACCAACAATAGCGTTAATCGCTTCTTTTTGATGATCAAGATCAGGGTTAAACTTTATCTTCATTTCAGACATAATTTATCCCCTAAATGCTTTTAACATCGTCAATACCAGCTTGCTTCAAGATCTGAATAGCATTAGTTTTTACGTTGCTATCAGCAAATCCTGCATCTTTGAATACAACTTGGGTGGTTTCTGGATCTAGTTCTTCTTTAAGCTTGGCGATGCTTTCTACAGTTTCACCAGTAATCTCATCATCTAAACAAACAATCAAAGCACCTGCACCAACAACGTACACAGTCTTTCCATTAACCACTTCTGTTTCTACAGGTGTGGTTAGGTCATAGCCATACTTTAGGAATATTTCATACAGAACATCTTCGCTTGAACGATCAGCCTTGATTGATTCTGTTGCTTGCTGAAGGACTTGTTCAAGGTTGTCAAAGTCAGCATCCCAAGGGCGGATATTAGTCTCATCAAGCTTAAACTTCATTGGGTCATTGTAGCCTAGAGATTCACTTGCTCTATGGATTCTTTCGTAAGTGAAATCTGAAATGTATTCAAAATCTTTTTTTCCCGTTGGTTCTGGTAACTGAACAGTAATGAATCGTCTAGTTCCCTCATCTGTAATATTCTTTTCCATTACTGCATGAGCTGTGGTGCCACTACCAGCAAAAAAGTCTAATACAATCGAATCTTTATCTGCGCCAATATCTAAAATTCTACTTATCAAAGAAACAGGCTTTGGCGTATCAAACACTTCTTTGGTCTCAGGAAACAGTTTTTTTAACTCTTGCTTGGCCGTTTGATTATGCCCTACCTCTTCATAAGTCCATAATGTTAGGGGGGTTATTCCATTTTTAACTTCAGTAATAAATTTCTTTAATGAGGGTACGTTATTACCATTAGAGCCGAACCAAATTCTATTATCTGCAACAAGTTCTGAAAATTTATCCTTATTCACACTCCAACATCTTGATTCAGGTGGTGATACAACTCTTCCAGAAGGTGTTGTAATTTCATAATCATTATTACTAGCATACGTTTTAACGGACAAATCAGTAGCCTTCCATACTCCACGAGGATCATTGTCAGGATTCTTATATGCTGTATTTTGTTTTTCGGTTCTAGCCAGTAAATTAGGACGCCATAATTCTTTGTTTTTTGCATAACACAGAATAAAATCGTGGTTGTCAGATAACCATTTAGCATCATTTTGAGGAGAATATTTTTTTTGCCAGATAATATTATTTACAAAGTTATCCTCACCAAATATTTCATCACAAATTTGTTTCAGATTGCTTTGTTCTCCATCGTCAATAGAAATAAAAATAGCTCCATCATCAGCTAAAAGGTTTCTTGCAAGCTTGAGTCTAGGATACATCATTGATAACCAATCAGAATGGTAGCGACCTGATGTGTCAGAATTTGTACTTAACTTTCTTCCCGATTCATCCAACTGTCCAGTTTGTTGGAAATAATTATTTAAATTATTATGGAAATTATCTTTATATACAAAATCCTTACCCGTATTGTATGGGGGGTCAATATAAATAAGTTTAATAGACTTATGATATGACTTTTGCAGAAGTTTTAGAACTTCTAAGTTATCTGCTTCAATAAAAATATTTTCTGACAGTAGAGAAGCGTCAGTAACATCAAAACAAGGTCTTAACGTTCCTGTAGAAGTTGTTTGAGCGATCTTTTTTGATTTATCCTTACCAGCCCAAGTGAAACTAAAACGTTCTTCTTTAGGTTCAAATACTTTACAACCACCATCGACCAACAATGATTTCAAGATATCAAAATCTATACTTCCTTCAGAAAATGCTTCAGGAAAAATATTCTCAATTTGTTCTACATTATTTTTTATAATATTTAAACTTCTAGCTATCTCACTATCCGATTTAATCTTTTCCATATCAACCTCTAAAATATCTATCGTGAGCTTTACAATTTAAGCAACTTATTTTTCATTCATTCTTTTGTTTAACATCTCAAGTTGTTGAAATGAAAAACCTTCTGATAGCGGAGCAATCCACATACTTTTACCAAATGAACTCCACATAATCTTTTGATTAGCTTGTATTCTTGATTTCGTTTTATTTACAATATCTTCAGAGAAAGCCCACCTAGACAAAATACATTCATTATAACGATCATTAATCATAAGTTTTTCGTCAATCACTTTACAGTTTTGTCTATTTATTGTTGCATTGATTACATCTTCTTTAGTCACTTTTAGATTACATAACTGTGTTTTCTCAAGGTTATAGTAAACCTGAGTTTCGATATCAGCAGTTAAGTCCAAAGAAATTTGATTATTATTTAAATTAAATATCTTAAAATCTCTTTGATTTAATGCACGTTGGATATTGTCGGCTGCTGGCAACCTAGAAGATTTTACAGATATTGATAATGCAAAGCCAGGCACAATTGTTGGTTCCTTTGTACCCCTTGCCCAACGGTTAAGTCCACTTCGATTTTTAGAAACAACAACGTCCCAACCGGGATCTGGTTTTTCAAAACCATCTGTTCTTATTTGATCATAAGCTACCGCTCCAAGGCCAACTTCACGTAAATATTTACAAACTACAATCGTTGCAATATCACCCATAACCTTATCATCGAGTGCTTCTGAGACCCCTCGTGCGTTCATATTGGGACGGTCAATAGAGTTATCAAGTTTTTTGCAAGCCCACTCAATTGCAGCAAGCCTGTCTTTTCCTACATCTTTATAAATTGGCATCCATTAACCTTTAACTATTCTCTTTAGACGAGTGACTTGAGCATAGATAATTTATTTTTTATTTTCTTTGCATCAAGATTTAAAGCCAACTTTGTATTCATTTGGCTTTCATTTCTTAATTTTTTCCTGATAGAGATCAGTTCTTCTTCATAACCATTAATTTCATTTAAAATTCTTTTCTTTTCATAATTATTTTGTTGAATAAGATTCAAGTTAACCTTTAGATCATCATTTTCCAATGTTTCACTTAAGAAAATATACCTTCGAGATATATTACTTACCTCAAGACTCACCATCATTGATATAAAACCTTGGTAGAGTTCGAAGTAATTAACACTAGATACATTTTTCAGTGAAAAATCATTAAGAAAATGATTCTGACTTTCAGTTAAGCCCGAAGAATTTAACCAACCACTGTTGTAGATATGCTCAATAACCAGCTTACTCTTGTCTGCTTGGTTAATACGCTTATCGGCTAGGCTTATCGCTAGTTCTTCACCTAGTTCTAAAAGTAAAATCACTGGATAAGGAATCAGCGTATGTAAGAGCTTGGCTACATTCTTGAGTTTGATTTTATTCTTGATATCACTTTTCAGTACAACACGAATTACCGCTATTTCTATGTACTCAACGGTATCAGTTACATAAATAGGAACATTGAGAGTTTCTGGCTTAAGGGTGTTCTGCCACTCGATAGATTGAATAACGTCCGTTACTAGCTTTTTGTCATGGCTAGTCAGATCATTGTTATCCACCAGCATCTTCTTAGTGATACGAGTGCCAAGGAACGTTGAATCAGGAAGGGCTAAATTATCACAAACCTTTTCAATCAAACTGATATGTTCTGTTTTATCGTTATTTCTAAAGTTAATTAGCTCCATTACAAGATCACCATGTAACTAACAACTTCAAAATCATTGACGTTTTGAGTGCTTGATGCAGATAAGACCGTCCCACCTCTATTGAAGAGGCTCGTTGCTCCAATCTCTTCACTCTTACCAGCAATGTTTTCTACCGCTTTAGCGAAAAGATTCTGGTAATGCTTCATTTGTTTACCGTTTTGAGAACATCTTGAAAACTGATTGTAAGCTTCTGTTGATTGGTCAATATTGGTTAACTCTGAACCTAGTTTTTTACACAGATCGAGGATTTGTTTTGACTGAGTAAACGAAAATAAAATTTCTTCTTCATCAGAAATATAAACCAGATAGTAAGGTGCAAGCGAATAGCTTTCTTCAACCTGAACCTTTCCTTTAATGTCTTTTAGACAAAAGATCACGCCTGATTCAATCTCATCACCAAGACCTGAAAACTGACTTGATTCAGATTCAAATGCTTCTTTGTCTATAACCACTGGCGCAAACAAACCTATTGGTGATTGTTCCAATACACTAGTATTGTCATTCTCTTTGCTACTCAAGAACCCAGACAAGTCCATCCTAAAATCATTTAGTGTCAAATCAGTAATAGATACACCACCTGAAATTTCTTCAAGATCAACTACCGCATTTTGAAGTTGCTCAAGTTGCTTTCTGCGATACTCTAAATCATTCATTCCTTTGTTGATTTTAGGATCTTGCTCTATAACGTTTTCTTCACCTGTTGCTGAAATATCAAGTAATACCATTCTTCCGCTAACTCTTGCTTCTAGATTGATATATTCGTCCAACTCCATGTTTGGCCAAAAGTTAACAAGTTGGATCACATCATTTACTGAACCTAAACGGTCTATACGTCCAAAACGCTGAATGATACGAACTGGATTCCAATGAATGTCATAGTTGATTAAGTAATCACAATCCTGAAGGTTCTGACCCTCAGAGATACAATCGGTAGCTATTAGAATATCGACTTCTTCTTTAAACTCAGGAAAGACTTTTTCACGCTCTTTTGATTTGGGTGAGAAATGAGTTAGAAGACTGTTCAAGTCAGTTTTGAACTTTTTACCATCCGTTCCACGCAAGGTCGTTTCAGTGCGTTGACCTGTAATAATGGCTGAGTGAAGACCCAACTCTTGTGAAGCCCAAGATGATAAGTTTTTGTATAGATACTCTGCTGTATCGGCAAAAGCAGTAAAGATAATAACTTTTTTATTATTACCATTTATCGGGTTCTTGCATTTCTCAAGATACGCTTCCTTCAACATAGAAAGCTTGGCATCACGCTCCGAGTTAATGCTTTTTGAAACTCTAACGATTTCTTGAAGGAATACTCTATCAGCTTCAAGATCTTGGGCGAATCGAACCAAATCCATATCTTGAATACGCACTTTGGTTTTATTACCAATTAGATATGGAGCGAGTTCTGGCGAGTTAAATTCTAAATCATCAATCTCTTCTATTGGCGGAGCAACAAACTCTTCTGTCAGTTCATCACTAAGATTCGGCTTACTATTAGCGTTAAAATTATGAATTTTGTTTAATAGTGTATCTACCTGAGTAAGCACTTTTTCTGATGTTAGCGTGAACGAATGGATTGAGCTTTCCATACGCTTAAGCAGATTGATACGGATAAGATGGATCAAGCTTTCTTCACGGTCTACTTGTTTAAATACACTTTTACCGCCTTTAACCTCTTGGTCATATCGTCTCGCATATTCAGCTTTCTTATCCATTCTCACGTATTTCATCGGTGAGTAGAACGCAAGTGATAACCTTCTAATGGTCTTATTCACTTCTTCCAATGGAGGGAACTGGTCTTTAAGATCAATTGATGCTTTTAGGTTGACAGGTAGTAGTCTAGTCGGGAACTTTCCTATATCAACAGTACCATAATATTTTTCAATATGCTTACGTGAACGAGCTATTGTATAAATATCCAGTAATTTGAAATAATCGAAATTCATCGAGTCTAAAAGGTCTTTCGATGTTCGAATATCAGGATCTTGTTCAGCCCACTTAGAGAAGCGAGTTTGAGCTTGTCTTAGCGTCCCTTCAATACTGTTGATACCGTGATCATGTAAAGCTTGGTCATTCGCCTCAGTGATAAACGCTACTTGGTTTTTCATATCATTTAGACGGTTATTAACGGGCGTAGCTGAGAGCATCAGCACCTTCGTTTTTACCCCTGCCTGAATGATATCTTCAAGTAATCTCTGGTAACGGTTTCGACCGTCTTTCTTAGGATTATTGTTTCTGAAGTTATGAGATTCGTCTATCACTATAAGGTCGTAGTTACCCCAATTGATAGTTTCAAGATTAATATCACCAGAATAACCACCTGTTCTACTCATATCAGTGTGATTCAAAACATCGTAGTTAAAGCGATCACTAGAAAGTAAGTTTCTTTTGTCGTTCTGCGTGTAGATTAGCCAATTATCACGTAGCTTCTTAGGACAAAGCACAAGAACCTTATCATTGCGAAGCTCGTAATACTTGATTACGGCAAGTGCTTCAAATGTCTTACCTAAACCAACACTATCAGCGATGATACAACCGTTAAAATGCTCAAGTTTGTCGATTGCACCTAAAACACCATCTTTCTGAAACTTATACAGCTTGTTCCAGACAATTGTATCTTTAAATCCTGTTTTGGTTTTTAGGATCTTATCTTCTTGCAGATCACCCACAAAATCTTTAAAAATATTATATAACGTAATGAAGTAGATAAACTGTGGTGTTTGATCAGTCGTGAATTTGGCAAGCTCCGCTTGTAGAAGTGCTTTTGCGTCTTTAACTTGTGCTTTGCTTCCCCAAACTCGATTAAAGAACCCTAAAAGCTCTTTAGCTTGATCTGCATTAGCAAGACTAATCATGTCAAAGCCATTCGACTCTGTTAATCCAATACCTTGACCATTGAATTGAGCACCGTTTATTGCAATTGATTCTGAATGTGAATTTACGTGCGTAATGTGCTGATGAACAGCTCCAGCTTGTTGCACTAAACGAACGGATGCCTTTTCCTCTAACCAATGAGCAAACTCTTGTGCTATTGCTTTTTGATTTAACTGGTTACGGAACTTATTTTCTAATGCTGTACCATTCAGTGCACCGAAAGGCGATTCACTACCTAGTGAATCAAACCCTTTAGCTTGAGAGAATAACAATCGTGCTGAATCTAACTGACTCAACGAATCTTTTAGATGATCGAAAGCATAGATGGAGAAAAGCCCTGTCATTACAGACAGCTTATCGTTTGCTTGAATCGAATTGGAAATCGTTTCAGATACTTTAGTTGTTACGTTATCAATTAGCATTTAGCCAGCTTCCTCTCTTCTATCCACGCTTCAAGATCTTCACGTTTGAAGCGCCATGAACCGCCGACTTTGAAACCAGGAAGCTTTCCTTCGCTTGCTAATCTATATGCTGTTTTTTCGGCTAACTTTAGATAAGCAGCCACCTCTTTCAAGGTTAATATTTGGTCAGTCATTTCAGCGTGTTAGCTCTCGATAGTTTTGTCGAAAATTCTAATGGTGTGAGAATATGAGAAAATTGAGGAATGGACAATGATCTCCATTCCATTATGCAATCTAACGCTCTATTAATAACCACTTTGAGCACAACTCGCCCCACACATATTCGAAATGATCAAACTTCCATACGTTCAAAATCATCAAGCTCCTCTTGAGCGTTTCTTGATAGCATAATGGAGTGCTTATTTACTCGCTTAATTAAGACTTCCGGTAACTCATTTAAAAGTTCCTTCATTTGAAGTAAATCGAAGGTAGTCTTAAATGCTTTAGCGAATTCATTTGAGAGTTTTACCATTACATCTAATCGTTCGAATTTCTGCTCACAATCAAACGCTAATTCCTTACATTGGCGATCTATTGACTTGAGCTTATTCATTCGTTGATTGATCGTTTGTCGGTAGTCAGAACGAGCTAGACAGAAGTCTCTCACCTCAACAAGGTTGTTGGCATAAGTATCGACAAGATCAGCTTCTATCAATTTTGCTTTTACCTGCTTTGTCAATTCGGTGACTTCATCGGTCAAGGTATTTCTTTGTTCAATAAGTGGAGTAAATGATTCTCGCAACTCATGCCCTTGTTGCTCCAAAACTGCTTTCTTACGTAAACCTAAAGACTCAATCTCATCACACAGAAAGAACTTTTCGTGTTCCAAAACCTTTAACTCTTGAGCTAGTTTTTGATGTGCTCGTTGTCTTTCTTCCATCGCCACGATTTCACTTTGAAATCGTCGATTAAATTCATCCGCAAGTTGTTGTTCAAACTCCTCTCTCTTTTTTCTCAACTCCAGATTCCATTCTCGTTGTAACTCCCCTTTTAACTGAAGAAGCACGGCTTGGTTTTGCTCATCAAGCTGCTTAAACCTCGATGTAACCTTCTCTTCTATCTCATGTTCAATCTGGGCATGTCGCGCCTGAACCGAATCTAATAGGGTTTGATGAGAGTCTATCGCTTTCTCCAATTCAGCAAGAATCTCATCCTGAGCATCTTTGCGAAGTTTCATTTTCTCTAAGCGATCTTCATACTTTTTCTGATGTACTTCGATACGCTCTTCTAACGTTTTCTCTACTTTGCCTTGCTTTATTTCTTGCTCTTCAAGTTTCTTTTCTGAACGCTTCAAGACTTCAATTTGTTTTCTAACTTTTTCATGTTTATGCGCTGTACTTTTTGCTATTTCATCAAGGTAATCATTACAAGCATTGAGCGACTGTGTTCGCACTAAACAATGCTCTAAAGAGTCGAACTGGTCTAGATAACCACACTCAGAGACATCTATCTCAATGACATTCTTATCATGACTTCGGCAATACCAAACTTTATCGTCATCGCATTTGTGCTTATTGGCTATCTCAATCCAATACTGTTCGCTTCCGACCGTCGCCACTAAATCCGGCCTTCTCCCATCCATATAGACTTCAATTTTCACATCAGAGACTTGTAGTTCTGCGCAAGCATCTGGGGTAATCCATCCCGTATCAAGCGGTATAGGTATCTTTCCGGCTTTTGCAAAATACTCTTTGGCAGTTAAATGAAGTTGCGTCTCGTACGCCAAAACACATGCTTCGTCAAAATAGTGAGAAAAGTGCCAAGCTTTCTTTTGTCCCTTATTCGCAACTAATTTAGCTCCACAGCAAGCGCATACAACATTGGCTTGAAGACCACGATCGACGTCCTCAATTGATACCGACTCTTTGGTGTCTTGATATACCGCTCTTGTGATGTGAATTTCACTCATGGTTTTCTCCTCAACTGCCCTTGACGTAATACTAACCAAAAAATAATATGACGTTATTAGCTACACGTAAATACTGATTACACATACACGTCGCATAACTAGACAGGAATTAGATAATGAGTAAATGGCCAATAAGATGGGACCTTTTGTTTCGATACAGAATGATAGAGGTCATTGCGCTGTGGGAAGGTCGGCTAACAACCAACCATTTGATTAAAAGCTTCGGTATTGGTAGACAGCAAGCGTCGAAAGATATCAATACTTACCTGGTAGAAATTGCGCCTGACAACCTTGTCTACGATAAGCAGTTGAAAGGCTACAAGCCCAGTGATAGCTTCGATCCAAAGCTAACGAGCGGTCATGCTGATGAATACTTACACATCCTATCTCGAAGTGAAGATATGACTGTGACTTTCAATGAGCTTGATATGGGCTTTGAAAATACGACGATGGTTCGCCCAGTGACACGCAACATTACACCCGAAATTTTACGACCATTAGTCCAAGCAATCAGAGAGAAGAAACGTGTCGATTTAAGCTACACATCATTGAAGAATGGTGAAGAAGTAGAACGGATCATCTCTCCACACACACTCGTTTGTACACCATTACGCTGGCATGTTCGAGCTTATTGCGAACACTCAGAAGACTATCGAGATTTCGTGCTGAGCCGAATTCGAGGTGTTCCAGCTCTTGAGACAAAAAAAATAAAAGGGAAAGAACAAGATGAGCTTTGGAACACTCATCTCTCTATTAAGTTAATTCCCGACTCAAGATTAACCGAAGCCCAGGCCAAAGTGATTGCACACGACTACGGTATGGAAAAAGGCACCCTAGCAATACCGACGAACGCAGCGCTGGTTCGCTATGTTCTGGATGCTTATAACATCGATATTAATGTGTTGAATTCGAACCCTAGAGGTCAGCAGATTATTGTGGGGAACTTTGAAGAGCTGAAACCATACCTGATCTTTTAACTCAATGATAAGGCAGAGTTAATCAATTATCGCCCCTTAAATAACTCGCCTCGATGGTAACGAAGGTATGGTCTGTGATCCGGCATGATGCTAAATGCCATATCTTCCTTTAAACCGATCACATCTGGAGACTCCAAGTAGCTTGAAATGAGTACCTTTCCGTGATCATCAAAGGAGATAAAACCGAGATCAAACGCCTTATCTAGGTTGGCAAGAAGCAGCAAACCATTAAATCTATCTAGTCGCTCTTCATTACTAGAATCTCGCCAGGGTTTAATGTGTGAAGCCAATAACAGCTGTGTATTTCGATACCCTGTAACGGCGCAACCACCCCACATCTGAATCAGTTTTGACCTAAAGTGCCCTTGTCCTACCCTTGTATTGACCAAAATGGTCTTTTCAGTTTCAGACAGAGTGTTGTCAGCCATCACTTGTTTGATGTCTGCATTCACATCGACTTGGGATACGTCAGCTAAAAACTTGTGGTAATGAGACAAAGCGGCGCTGTACATCCCCTTCCCCCTAGAGTCACGAATTTGAAACTGCTCCAACTTTCTCGCTTTTTCTTCATAACCAACAAACTCACGATACGAATTAATATCAGTAAGCGGTGCTTCTAACTCGCCAACATCCATCAACCAATTAGATATCGAGCCTCTTATGGCCCCAAGGTAGTTGTTCGCGGTTTTTTCAGATTTGCCAATATCAATCAACCACTGATGATATAACGTCGCTAGATCAGATAGATTAGAAACTAAAGCATCCTTTAGTTCGTTAGAAACGATATAGCTTTTCATGTAGCTAAACAGCTCATCGTCAATATATGCGTGGGAGACCGCATTTACTGAATAACGACTGGTTGACGTATTGTCATAACCGTCATTGAAGAAAAGGTGCCAAAAGCCTTCACTTCTCAAATGGAAGAAAGGGTTTTCTGGGGTATTTTTGTCAGCCCCCTGAGCTAGGTTATCAAAGTGATAAGTAAACCGTTCTTTAAGGGCTTGGTTAAGGCAAATCTTATTGGTCGAAATATGCCCTGCTTGAATTAGATCCATAACAGCCAGCAACATACAGACTTTATGAGGACTTTTTTTGCCACCAGCATTGTTCATTTTCAGATTTTGAAAACGATCTAAGTAGTACTCTAATGCCATTATCGACCCTTGCTTTTGTTAGATCTTGCATGTTCTAACACTACGGTTTGCCAAGATACCTCTGTTCTCTTCAATGAATCAGTGTCTTCAGTAACGTGACAGACTATCAGCCCTACAGCTTCACTTAACCTTTCTAATTGTTCGACTGAAACACTGTAAGCACTACGGCCATCATTAAAGCCGCCATGACGCAATGTGATCACTAGTTTTCCATTCTCGGAGAGCAGCTCAGACAATACAGCGATCGACTCTTTTCGAACCGCCGAATTTAGATGCATCCATACCGCTGAAATTAAAATCAAATCGTAATGACTACACAGCTCTCTAGCTTTGCTTAAAGCAGGCAGAGCATCGTCTAACCACTGAACTTGAGTCGAGGAATTTAAGCTCCCTAACTGGCGAAGTTCGTTTGCTGGTTCAACGGCGACCACTGAGCAGCCTTGCTCAACAAACCACCTCGTATCTCGGCCTGAGCCAGCACCAATATCAAGTACCCTTATAGCACCACAAGGCCAATACATGCGCCACGCACGGTGGACATTTTCAAATTCCAAAGAATCATATTGGTTTGAAAGCTGAACCGCGTTTTCGTTGTAATAAGAAGTATTTCCCGACATAAACCGACCTATATATCAATCTGACTCGATAATATATAGGTCGTTTGAATATGACGATTAAGTCTTTGATAAGTGTTAATAACTGTGATTAAGATCTCGGAGAATAAAGCCAGTTCAAAGCACCTCCCTAGCCATATCCCCCGCTCTCCCCATCTGTTCATAATCCCCGACCTTATGCGCTCGCCTTACTTCCACAAACTTGCTCGCTCGATGCATATCGACCTGTTGCCATAAATGACGGTTAGCTACTGGCTTCTTATCAGATTTTCGCCACCCCTTTGCTTTCCAGTTATCTAACCATTCATTGAACCCTTTCACACAATATTCACTACTCGAATACAGGCAGTCTCCATCTCTGGCATAAGCTATAGCTTCTATCAATGCGATAAGCTCTAACTCAGCACTATCGGCAATCTCACCGACTAATAGATTATTTTTGTCAACTAACTGCCCATCGTAGTTATAAACACTGATACCAATCCCACCCTGTAGCTTTGATGCGTTTCCTTTTGATGTTGCGATACCGATATAGATTGCACAGTTTTCTTCATTCATGGTCTTGCTCCTTTGTTCTAGTTTTGGCCTACCATTTTGGTAATGCCTTAATTGGTGCAGTGGCGTTAATTCAGTCTTAATGGCTTGGTCTTTCAGACAAGCGCATTTCCATCCAGTTATTCACCTCTTCTTCTACCCAAGCGACTGCCCTATCTCCCAGGCTTACCGATACAGGAAAATCACCCTCGTCCATTTTTCTGTATATCGCCGAGCGACTTAATGCGGTTTTCTCAATCACTTCTTTTAGCTTTAAAAATCTCATGGGACGTTCTCCTATGCCTGTGGTCCTCATGGGATAAGGAGATAGTGTTAAAAAAAATGAGGCTGGCTCGGCTTACTCTGATTCAAACCTTTTTGAGGTATATGTCATTAAAGTGAATTACCTAAAGCCTGATTAAAGGAGAACCAAAATGAGAACACTTTCACCACCACTACTCTCACAGCAAGAGCATGAACATCGTGTTCTAGAAAAAGCCGCTGAGATATTAGAAGATCGTTATGTACGAGGCGATGTATTTACCAACCCACAAGCTACCCGAGACTATTTGCGATTTAAGATTGGCGGCAGTGAACGTGAAGTGTTCGCCGTCATGTTGCTAGATAACCAACACCGATTAATTGAGTTTGAGGAGTTGTTTCAAGGGACGATTGATGCGGCAAGCGTCTATCCAAGGGAGGTAGTAAAGACTGCTCTGAAGGCCAATGCAGCGGCGGTTATCTTTGCTCATAACCATCCATCAGGCGATCCTGAGCCGTCCCAAGCAGACAAGCGCATCACGACGAGATTACAAGATGCTTTAGCGCTCATTGATGTTCGAGTTCTGGATCATATTGTTGTCGGGGAACAATGCACATCGTTTGCAGAGAGAGGCTGGTTATGATTGAGAAACACTATGGTGACATCACCCTCAATAGCAAACTCCACCAGCAGTTAGAGCAAACCATAGCTCGCTACTCGATCCCTAAAGACACGACACGCATTGCACTCAACTGTCGAAACACAAGCTACTACAAAACAAAGGAAGGGGTCGCCCCTGTAGAAATTCAGTTAAAGCGGGAGAATTCACGCTCTGATTGGAATTTGGTTTTCGTGGCCAATTTTACTTATCAAGACAAATCCACCGACTCGCTCGATGTGTATCTCTATTTCCACCTACTTAATCACTGGTGCTATCAACCAGATGCAGGGGCAGCGAGCCTGAGCCACCCTGTCACAACAAAAGTGTTCCAAGCCTGGATGTGCGCTTTCCATGAGCATTTAACTCAGCATGTCTTCGATGACATACAACTCACTCAAGTCCGCTAAGGCTAACCAATCACCCCACTCTTTCACGTAAATTCAAGGAGGCATCAATATGTCTACTCTGCTCTTTCACCCATCAAGTTTACCTGTGTCAGACAAACTTCACGCACTGTTAAACAACCATTTTCAACAACAATTAACCCAGTGTGAGTCAATAGCCCAAAGTACTTACCTGACGTTCAACTTTCGAGATAGTTCATACAGCTCAGAAGCTGGTGGATTTCACCCTGTTGAAATCGCGATGACACAGATCTCCAGTGGTCTATGGAATGTCGAATACATCACTGATTTTGCTTACGTTGGGAATGTGTATCCAGAATTGGCGCGATGTCTAGACTTTGATTTTCGAGACCAAGCGTTCTTTACAGAGTTCGGGGGATGGAGCCCAATCAAGGGCAACTATTCCGCTGTAGAGATGTTCGAGCTTTGGCAGGATAACTTCTTAAACTACATCGATATGGAAGCGTTTGACTCTATATCTATCACTTCGTAATGAGAGAACAACCCGTCCGGGTCTATGTCACGATACAAAGGCACCGGACCACTACAGCCATCAAAAGTCGTGCTTCGGAGAGAGCTAACCCTATATGTAGCAAGGCCTGAATGACTTTTCATCATTGACTCCCTCCCCTCGACTTATCACTACATTACCGATAAGTGATACCAATCATGCCCAATATCTCCCCATTAAAAGAGCAGCTCACAAAAGCGCTCATCAGAGTCGCTCTCGCGAGTTGTCATTACCTTAATGAACAGTATCAGCACTTTAAAAAGGAGGTAGAGCAAAGTTCAGACCACGAACTGTTTGAATTCGTTCAACGCCTTTCTTCCACCCATCTGAAACGGCTCTTAGCCACTATTGAGTTGATGAACAGAGGTTATCTACTAAGTGAAATTCTAGAAGCAGCAAAGGATAAATAATGGCCTTTCCCGAGGTCATTTAAATTCAAATATACAGCCCATTTCACATAATCATTATCCGCAATTTGAGTGAGACGTTATTTGTCTCACCCATCCTTATTCTAATGCCATCAGTGATGGTTCATAGACACCCAACTAAGGATTCACAATGACCACAAGTAATGTACTGCATCATACCAATGATGAAGAGCTCATCGCTTTAATCCAACGAAAAGAGTCGTTCACCATAACTCGGGTAAAAAACTTCTCTCAAGCAGTGAAAAAGATTGAACGGCTTATAGAGGCTCAAAATCTATCTTGTCGAATATACACAGCAGGTCGCTCTACAACGATGGCTGCCACTTTGACTTCAGGACCTGCTGTCATTTTTGGATTAGCTTCAGCTGCTGCAATATCGGCGCATAACTTAGCAACGAGAAACCCAGATTATGAAATAGCTAAGTACCCTCTAGCTAAGAAGCTCGTCATTAACTACAAAAAGTAATCGAATCAGGCTGTGTGGCCACCAGCCGATCCCTAACCAAGTTGATTCTTTAGCTCATCACTCAAAAGTGTTGAGGCGATTGATCACGTTTAAATTTTGGTGGTCCCATGTCTTCTAAACCAAACAGACAACGCATCGAACATATAGAGTTAGTCTTTGAAATTTACTCCCACATACCGACTCAACGAAAAGTTACAGTTAATGATATTCATGAACGATTAGCGAGTACTGGGATTAAGCGTTCGAAACGTACCGTACAACGCTGCTTGAATATTCTGACGGATTACCTAGATATTGAAAAAGACGATAGAACCCTGCCCTATAGCTACCATCGAAGATCCCAACCCAATGTCTTCATGGGTCCTAAAGAATCTGTACTTCTTGAGTTTGCTTTTGAGAGTTTAAAAGCAGCACTTCCTGAAAGTTATCTACCAAGTATGCAAGGCGCATTTGCACCCTTTTTGCTAATGGACCACAACCAAGGTCCACGTATTGATATTCGATACACGTTAATAAATCAGAAAGAAAATTATGACGAAGCTCTTTTTGACAAGCTTTGTCTAGCAATCTATTACCAGCGTGAAATTCGCCTCCATCTCAACAGCGAACAAACTCTCCAGTATGTCTGTCCACTTGGGCTTGTGTTAGAGAGTGAAGCCCTTCAATTGATCTACCAATTCGAAAACCATGTTTGCGCCATCCCTCTCAATCAAATTCAAGACATCTACATCAGTACATTCGGGTTTACCTATCCAAAGGGATTTTCACTATCTGAAGTCATTACACCTAAACGAGAACCAACACTTAAAGACAAATGTTCAAACAACTACACAAGGAATGATCATGAAAAATACTAAGTTACTCAGGACAACTCTCGTCAGCTCCATTGCTTTAGCTCTGACAGCGTGCGGAGGGGGCTCTAATAGTAATACTCCAACGTCTCCACCAGCCGACCAAACGCGCTCAATATCAAGCATGAGTGTTGTTAATAATGGTTTTCAAACCTTTAAGCCTCGTAGTCATGACCTAACTGGCTATCGTGCATATTCTAGAGCAGCAGCGTTCAATACGCCTTTAGACGACGGGCAAAGTGCTTACGTTTATGAGAACCCAGAAAACGGTGAGGTAAGCTCGATTAGCTTTGAAGGCGATGATGCTGGGAGCGTTGTGACTCCTACTATCGATATGATCGTCGACCTAAATACCACCTACTCCGCAATCAACATGAGCAATGTCACCGTCACCGTGGATGACGTGGTGTATGAAGGCAATTACACCCTCATACAGGACAAGAATACCGGTGATCTTTATCCATTGGTCGAGAGCGGCGTTCCTATCTATAAGAAGGTGGAAGCTGAACATGAGGCTTGGGTCACCAATACACGCTTTTCCCACAACGGAGACAGCACACGTATTTACTTAAGGCACAGTGATGAACTCAGCCTGCATAAAGCGGAGCTTGTTGATGGTACGTTTACCATTTCTAAAGTCTTTGATGATTACTTCAGAAACAACGTCATTCTATCAACAGGTGATATTGTCGCCGTTCCTTGGAGTGGTGATAGCTTAACGTGGCTAGAGCCAGACGGTACCGAGCACAACTTTAGTTACGATACGTCACTGTTGTCTGTTCCATTTCTATACGCAGATAAACTCTATGCAATTCGAGATTCCGATGATGCACTGATCGAGCTTACGTTGAATGGCGCTATCTTAGACCAAACCGATGCTCTATGGACAACCAATGGGTACAGACCGTCCTCCATGAGTGTGGTTCGTGGTGATTATAAAATGCATTCAGATTGCTCTGTGTATCAGTTCGATGATACAACCAAAACCATTACACAACTCGAACCCTCTAAAGCGCATAGTGGCCACGTAGCCAATGCAGGCCAAACCTCACTGTACTGCATGTACTCAAGTGCCGATGATAATAGTGCACGGCCTAGCTTCATGCGTTTTGATATCAGTAAGGCTGAGCTTAACCAAGCCGCTACAACGACAATCGATGCGTCTAGTGGTACTAAACTCGACGCCAATGAACGAATGGCTGTCGTAAGCGATAATGAACTGATGTTCTATCAATATCCAACTGGAACGTTTACCGAGTACTACATCAACTTTGACGCTGGTACTACAGTGGAAAAAGAAGTGAGTTCAATAACGGCTATTAAGATGCAAACCGTCACTCAAAACTAATTATTTAGAAGGATTAATGAGGGCATGTTCTGCCCTCTTTTCTTAGGTTCGAGAGCACCCAAAACTTCGTAATCTATCGCCGTAGTGCTTGGTCTCGACCTTAGCTAAATAGCTGGCTCGTTTAAACAGGCTATCCACCTGTTGGTCGAATTTATCTGAGTTTTTATCTAACCAATAGGTAGGGTTGTCTGGGAAGTGGACTAAGGTATCACCTTCATTAGCTTTTATATCCAACGCTCGACACCACGCCTTCTTTATCATGTCTGATAAATTGCCTTTTTGATCAAACCTTCCAAGAGAATGGTACACGTCTTTGTTCAATAACAAGACAAGGTGGTAATGGTGACTCAATGACGTGCTTCTTTCTTTACACCAAGCATATCGAACCTTACAACTACGAGCAGTCTGACCTCTCTTTTTTTTTCGACTGAGATCAGCTTGAATCTGAGCATCCAGCGAAGCAATAAAGTACTTGATGACTCCAGTGTCATCGAACAATAAAGATTTAGCTAAACGTAAGTCTACTCTAATGGCTGTCGTACGAGGGTGTTGTGTGACGGCTTTATCAATCGTGTCATACAGCTTATCAAGGTAGCTTAGAACTAAACCACCTTTTGGCTTTAAGATTGGCAATCCATTGAATGTATCATTGGTCGTTGTTTTAAGTTTTTTCATCATTATACCTTTGGGGTGAATGTCTCTGGTATAGGATGATTGGGAGTGGTTATTTAATGAGGTGAGTATCTTTATTGAATTGTGTTTGGTAAGGGTAAGTTGATGAATGGTATATACGTAATATTACTATACCGCAATAACGAGATATGCATAGGCCCCGGTCGAACCATTCCATTCTGATTTTAACCCAAAACACATGATGTCAACGTTACAGTTCAATCAATTCCGGGTAATAAACTCGAAATTCCAGCATTTGAAGTTACTCTGAAATTAAGTACCAAACGCTCATGTATTAGCCTTCGCCCAAATAGAATAGGTATGCTCTTTGATCATTCGATTATCACAATCCGAATCACCCAAACGCCCGCTTCGAAGTGTTTGACTATCATGAGATTTAGAGCTAATGATACTTAGGTCGTAATAGGTGTCATCAACAACATATGCCGCTGAAATATTACAGAAAGGGTACTTCCCTTTGCTTGGTACGTAGTGTTGAAAATCATGCATCAAGAGATTGAGCTTTTTCAAATCAGCATCTTGACCACAATGCCCTCGAATCACTTTTGCTAACGACATTGCTAGCCCTGAAGAAAGAGAGAGCAAACTATGCTTCCAAAATGTATGCACATCTTTTAATAACCCTGAATCATTTGAATCATTGAGGTATTTCTGCGTAAATATTGAATCTTCTAGAACAACTTGCTGAACTTCGGAATCTGACTCCAGTAACTTATCCAGCTTATCGAATCCTTCACTGGTTAGTGATCGCCAATGACTCACCAGTATCAAAGCCGTCAAAATTTCTAGCTTCTCCAAAATACCTAAAGTAAGTCCATTCATTCTGAAAAAGGGATCGCGCACTAGTCGTGACAGATCAAACTCATCAACGAAATCTGTTTTAGTTATACGTTTAGATTCCGTCTTTTCGAGCCTCTTATGAAGATTGATTTTTTGATGGGTAAAAAAAGAGAGTTTGAAAGGAAGTTCAAAATCAAATTCATATTTCAGAGAGCACTCTTTTGCTGTTTGATAGATCAGATAGCATTCAGGCGTCTCATATATTAAGCCATTCACGTTTTTTATTGTGTCCTTATCAGATATGACTTTCCTTTCACTTTTTTTCAATGAGAAAAAGGCTAAATCAACCTGATATCGCTTGCCAAACTTGCCGAAGTAGATCGGACACACACCACCACCAGCCACGCTCTTGATAAATTCAATATCACGCAGTGTTGCTAGTTGAGATTTCAAACGGCCTTGATTAATCCCCCCCATTAAACGTCGAATCTTACTTTCTGATAGTCGTTCTTCATTCCCCCCAGTGGTGGATGACTGAATAAAACCCAATTCATTTGTATGGAGGATAAATATCCCGATCAACAGGAGGTTTGAGGGCCTGAGTTTAAGCTCTTTTTCTTTTAGAACGGTTTGAATTTTTGATGAAAAAACTTCAAAAAATGCCTCATGAACGGATAGAAAACCACCCGCCTTCAATGAGTCTAAATAGACTGAATCAAAAGTGAACTTGTGCTTTCCATGCTTTACCTTTGTCACGACCCCTAGGTCATGACATTGCAAATATTCAAGCAATTCAGAAACAACTTTATGAGAGACCCCAAAGCTTTCACGGAGACGTGAAATCGACACATCTACCGACGAATATCTCTCATGAATTTGCTCGAAGATTATTGCTAAAAATAAGTACCTTCCCTCAGGAGAAAGATGCTTAACTTCAGATAAAACCTTAATAACAATCATTAGATCCAACTATATAAACCCTATTTTACATCCAATTATAAGAAAGCCTTACAAGCTTTAAAACCACTTTAATCACAAATTTAAAACATGTTTAAAATAAAGTTTTTAGATTTTACATAGAACATTTACTATCTTTTAAGAGTGGATGACAGGTGTATTATTTTATGAATGAAAAATCGCTAAAAAGTAGAATGAGCTGGTTCAAAGCAGACGATCTAGAAATGGCAGCGTGGTTAAAAAACTATGCTAAAAGACAGACATGGATAGAAGAAATCGCAAAAAAAACACCACCTAATGACATCAGAATGGATGAAAGCTTTGCTCAAAACTTCATCGATAATTGGACGAGTAAAAACGATATCAGTAGCGAAGACAAGCACAATGTAAACCTATTAAGAAGCGCATGGCGTAGTTATTCAAAGCGCGAAAAAACGTCAACATTTTTACTATCCCCAAATGCAAAAAAGTGCCTCAATTTCCTATCTAAACGGCGGAAAGTATCTAAAACATGTGTAGTGAATGAAATGCTTGTGGCTACCGTTAACCTTATAAAAAACAACAAAAATAAGAAATTCGAGGCCAACCTTTTTCTTCCAAAACTGGAACGAGAAGAGCACGCGATTGATTCACTATTAAAAGAACTGTTGGATATTGAGGAGCTAAAAAAAGAGATAACAGAGTTGAAGGAGAAGAATGCAACCTTACAAAAGTCATTGAACGACAGGGACGAAAGACTACGTACCAAAAGGTTGGGAGGACGGCGAAGACCTTATAAATAGTTTATTGTAACAGCTATTGGTTAACACTATGCGAGTAATTTCCTTCTCCGGCATCACGTTTTTAGCTATTGATAAATTAAGTAATAATATATTGAGCAGCAATAAAACTACTATGTAGCGGAAAGTGACAACCTTCTCCGCTACATAATTTGTTACCTGTGAGCAACCCTATCAAGAATCCAGTCTTGAACCTCACTTTCTACCCAGGCAACAGCTCTATCTCCAATTGGCACCTGTGATGGAAACTGCTGTTTTTCTATAGAGCGATACATTCCCGACCTTGATAAGCCAGTCATTACTAGTACTTCATTGAGACGAATTAAGCGAGCGGTTACGTTTGACATATTGATACCTTACAAGTGAGTGGATTTCACTTAAATGACATATGTCTGAAATTATTTAGGTTATATGCACCATAGAAAACCGTACTCTACGCTAAGCCAATGCCTTTCAACTTATTGAAGGTTTAAAGTTACACTGTAACTCTAATTTACTAGACATCAAATTTCAAATCTATTAACCCACAACCTTCAGGCTCTTTTTACCACTCATCGACAAGTTCCCCGAAGCCGCTTCTTCAATGTGATCACTCCACCACGCCATTAGAACTTTACGACGTTCAAGGTAGTCTGTGCGGTTGTATGCGCTTCTTACCTTATCTCTATCCACATGAGAAAGTGCGGCTTCTATAATATCTGGATCGAAGTTTTGCTCATTTAAGGTGGTACTGGCTAATGCGCGCAAACCGTGGGAAGTTTGCCTACCCTTCATGCCCATTCGTACCAATGCTTTATTTGCTGTCTCTTTGTTGATGTGATTTTTGTTACTTTTGTCAGCAGGGAAAAGGTATTCACTATCACCCGTGATGAAATCAATCGTCTCTAATAGGTCTAAAGTTTGTTTTGTTAAAGGAACAGTGTGTACCCTTCCCTTTTTCATTCGTTCAGCAGGAATTATCCAAAGCATCTTTTCTCTATCAATTTCATCCCAACGTGCCCCGGCCGTTTCAGCAGGTCTTGTCATGGTATGAAGTTGCCATTCTAGCAAGCAGCGAGTGATGGGTTTAATGGATGCATAGTTGATTGTTTTGAGAAGCTCTGGAAGTTCATCAGGAGTTAACGAGGCTTGATTGGTCACCTTAGCTGTTTCAAAGGCTTTACCAATGCCTGCGAGCTTGTTGTGCTCAACCACACCAGTATTTACTGCAAAGGTCATTATCTCATTGAGGTTGCGACACAAGCGCCCTACAGTTTCTAATTTACCTTGATTCGCAATGGGTTTAATTGTTTTTATCGCTTGTGGTGCCGTAATGTCACCAAGGGGGAACTTACCAAGATCAGGTAAGAGGTACTTCTCAATTCGTTGCTTTAGCTTCTTAGCAGTTTGCTCTTTGACGCTTGTTTTCTTCACTTCAATCCAGTCATCAAACACCGACTGTAACGTATTCGCCAATTCTAACTGTTTTTCTCGAAGAGTAGTGTCACGGTGCTCTTTAGGGTCAATACCATCAGCAAGTAGTTCTCTAGCTTCAATAGCCTTGGTTCGAGCTTTAGCAAGCGATACTGATGGGTATTTACCAATACTGAGGTTTGCTCGTTTACGAGTAATTGGACGGTAGTAGTTAAAGAGCCACAATTTGGAACCATTGGGCTTAATTCTCAATGCAAGACCATCACCATCGAGCAGGCTATATTCCTTTTCTTTTGGTTTCGCTTGTAAGATCTGAGTCGCTGTTAATGGGGTTGTTTTCCTAGCCATAGTTACATCACCAATCCATATTTCCTGTAGTGTTACTAACAGTGTTACTTTAAACGGTGGATTTTACAATACATCATGGAATCTCTTGGGACCAGGAAATGGCTAAGAGTCTGATAAAGCAAGGAATTACAGGCACAAAAAAGCCCACACTAGGTGGGCTCTTTCGTATAATGTGGTGCCCGCTACTGGACTCGAACCAGTGACACCTTGCATGTCATGCAAGTACTCTAACCAACTGAGCTAAGCGGGCAATGCTGTGAAACTTATCTAACCGCTTTATTAAGTGGCTAACGCTTCAGAACGAGATGGATAATAGCGAGTGATTTGGATACGTGCAAGGATAAATTTGCACAAAACTGTTCGTTTGCTTTTAAAAGCAACAATCAGAATAAATTTTAAACACAAAGCAGATCAATGGCTTGAAGTAGATCACATTTAAGTTCAACTTCGATAATTACGGACATCAGCATGCTTCGTGTCTTTTCTCCCTTTACTTTACTGAGCACTTTGGCGCAATGTATTAGTTAGAATCTTCATCCATGTCGAACACGACGTTGTAGTTCTCGGTATAAGTACAGTTAGGTTGACGACTACAAGTAAAGAAACGTCGGCCTTTATAATCGCCATGGCTTGCGAGTTTGATGATCATAGGGCTGCTACATTTCTTACAGAATCGAACTTCTTTAGATGGCTCAATCAAATCGATGTGTGCTGCCAGTAACCTCTTCAAACGGCTCACTTGATAACTGTGCTTAATTGAAGCGCCAATAAGTGGAAGGCCAGCCGATTTACAAACGTGCATCAATAGCTTCTCGCGATCAACCTTTCCTTTATTCAGCTCTTTTCCATTATCCAATTCGATGATTACACGTGGCTCTAACGTTCGCGGGTCGCACACTACAAAGTCAAAATAACTGCGTGATATTTTGTTGTTCGCAATAAACCAATTCTTTTTATTGTGCGCCTTTGCGGGGACAACAATGTTAGACATGCTCACTTTAGCAAATACTTCCCCATGGTTACCCACCGCGGATTTGAGTGCGTTATAGAAGGTCGCTTGTTGCGCCGACATTAACGAGCCTTTCTTTTGATAAGCATGATCTTTGGTGTCATCATTTTTTACTAGATAGTTTTGAATAAAGTAAAAGAACACAACCAGAACAATTACAACGATAAAGATATTAGTCATTTTCCAACACAATCACATTTGTATAGGGATTAAGAGAGTGGTTAGCGTATGTAGAAAAGCGTCACGTGGCAAGCAAAAGAAGCAGAGCTGCGAATTGGAATCATGACCTTTGAACGCTTTAATCGCCAGAGGCTGTCTCTTTATCGGCTTCGACAGTTCAAGACGCACATCTCCTATTTAATAATCAAATCATCAATTACATATTAAATTGATTCAGATCAAATCGCACCAAGTTGTGACCAATTAGCATGAAAAACGTTAGACAAATGTTAATAAGGAAATAACTATGGAACTCAAACAAGACCCAAGATGTTATACCGATGTGTGTGTCGATGGTAAATGGTTCCATTATGACCACTGTGGAACTCAAGCTTATATGTTAAAAGGCGGCGCTTCAGCAGTCATTGAGCTCGCTCGTGAACCAGCAACAGAGAGTGAACTGGTTGAAATGTTGGAAAGTATCGCTAAGTAATACTCTTAATAAATAATATAAAAACTAAGCGAATAGGAGTTGATAACACCCTTAGTTGCTTAGTTGCTTAGTTGAATGGTTGCTTTAGGTTCTTTTACTCGATTAAATTTAAACGCTTCTGCCTAAGGGGAATGATTCAGATGAGGCTGCCAAGTATTTAAATTACAGGTTCATTTAAGCTGATTTTCGCACTAAGCTGTATTTTTCGCTAAGCAATGACCACCTGGTTGCGCCCTGATTGTTTTGCTTGATATAAAGCGTCATCTGCTGATTTCAAATGCTGTTTGTAGGTACTGCTATTTAATTCTTGATACGTTAAATGAATGGTCGCACCAATTGATGTAGTTAACGCTAACGGACCGGAATACGTTTCTATCGTTTGATCAGCGATTGTTTGCCTTATCATTTCCAACTGTTCGTCTGGGTCTTGAGTGCCAGCAAGCAGTAAAACGAACTCTTCCCCACCCCATCGAGCCAACACATCGTTTGTTGATAGCGCTCGCTCTATACGCTTAGCAACCTCTACCAAAACTTGGTCCCCAATATCATGTCCGTATGTATCATTGACTCGTTTAAATTGATCTAAGTCCAAAATAGCAAGCGTATACCCGAACGGCGACAAACGGTATGGCATTGGCTGAGTTAACAATTGTTCCAGGTAGCGTCTATTGAATAAACCTGTCAACTCACATCTCGTCGATTGCTTAACCAACTCTTTGTTGGTCTTATGCATAGTGCATAACCTTACCAGAAGTACAGCAAAGCTTATGATGACCATAACACCGAGTACGACAACAATGCGGTCTTTTAAGCTCTGTTTATCTAGCGTCATCTCTGCGAGCTCTTTTTCTGCATTAAGCAGTTCATTCTCTTTCGCTAATGAAGCCGTAGCAAAGTCTTGTTCTAATAAAAAGATATCACTCTGACGCTTTTCAAATAACAGCGCTTTGTTGCCCTTGTAATAAAGCTTGAAATACCGAAGTCCAATTTCACTGTTGCCTTTAGATTCATAGTATTCTGCAAGCGCTTTGAAACCAAGCACCTTCCAACTACGGCTGCCAACAATATCAAACATCGTAGACGAACGTTTTAGATCAAAGAAAACAAAGTTATCTTGGTTCAAACCGATATTTGCTAAAGCTCTGTTTAAGTAACACTGACCCAGTTGGAGTGTGTACTTTGCAACACCCGGGTAACCAATACATTGGTTTGTTACTTTCCTTGCTAACTCAAAGTTCTTTTCTGCTAGCAGTACTTCACTCTGAGCTTTTAGAAGAAGGATTTTGTACCTTTCACTTACGCTATCATCATTAAATTTGGTGGCACTTTTATAAGCCTCTCGACCTTTTACTAAGTCGCCACTGCGTAGATAAGCAAATGATTCATTAACATATAACACACCGATGGTTGAACCATCGCGTAGTCCACTTTTGATATAGAGTTTTTTGGCCTGTTCGATAAGTTTGAGTGCTTTCGGCCAATCTTCCAGATAGATATAAAGCAATGCCATATTCGACATCAACTTACTGTTATAGATATGCCGTGGGTATTTCTTGCCAAGATTTAAGCCCTTATGAAAAAAATACTGAGCTTCGGAAAAATCATTTTGGATGTTTTTGATCGACCCCACAGTGTTGTAGGCTTTTATCAACAGTTCTTCATACTGGATTGATTCAGCGATACTTATTGCTGCTTTAACTTGAGATTCAGCCTCTACTAATTCACCTTGACTCATCTGCTCAATCGCTAGTTCAACTAAAGATTGCGCCTTTAACCACTCCATATCTTCACGCTGTGCTAATGCCTTGATCTGTCGTGTGTATTCAGACACAGCCTGTTTATCGAGATCATGCTGTGCGAGATTCGATAAAATCATTAGTTCATAACCACGATAGATGGCTTTATGTTGCGTAGGGCTCGTTGCTTTTAAGGTTTCAAGCTTTTGGGAGGCAAGCTTTGGATCACCGCGAGACACATTAAGGATTTCAATGAGTTCAGCGCCATATTGAGTCGCTGATAACTCTTTTTCGGGACTGTACGCGCCTGGGGTTTCTGGTCGAATAGTCTGTAAATCGTCGTCATAAGTTGGATAGAGCAAATACAATCCTAGTACAACACTGATCAGTACGACGAGAAAAAATGAGCCTAACACTCTGTTGTTATTCATTTATAAGTGCCATTACTGATTGCATACCAATTTAATCGACGGTTACCTTAAGCGGTTTCACATTGTACCCGACACATATGGAGATTTAAATCCTGCACATGGGTCGATCCGCGTAGTATTTTTCTCATAAATTAGAATAATCAGATAATTTTCTTGATTTAACTCAGGCAATGATTCTGTAAAAAGGCGTTATAGTTATTTTCCTGTTCCAGCCTCCGTGACTTCTTTAGAAACAACGGAGCAAAATGAGAATTAACAATGACCCAAATTAATGAACAACGTCTCGTAGAACATTTCTGCGATCTAGTGAAAATTGATAGTGAATCTCGTAACGAAAAAGCGATTGCTGAAGCTTTGGCTGAGCAACTCGGTGAACTGGGTTTTGAAGTTCACAAACTGGCGGTTCCTGAAGAAGTGTCTAACGGTTTCAACATCTACGCTCGTCTAGATGGCACTCTTCCAGGTAGCACAGTGTTCAGCTGCCACATGGACACAGTAACGCCAGGTATCGGCATTGAGCCAATCATTGAAGACGGCATCATCCGCTCTAAAGGCAATACGATTCTAGGCGGCGACGACAAGTCTGGTATCGCAGCGATCATGGAAGCGGTTCGCGTAATCCAAGCTGAAGGCCAAGCGCACAAAACCATTGAAATCGCGTTCACCGTATTCGAAGAAGGCGGTCTATTCGGTTCTTTGAACTTCGATATGTCTTACATTCAATCTGAGCACGCTATTGTTCTAGATACAGGCGGCCCAATTGGCACCATCGTAAACGCAGCTCCGGGTCAGCAGAAAATTGTTGCTAAGATCAAAGGCCGCCCTGCTCACGCTGGTTTAGCGCCAGAAGAAGGCATCAGCGCAATTCAAGTTGCTGCAGACGCGATCACCAAGATGAACCTACTTCGTATCGATGAAGAAACAACGGCAAACGTAGGTATTGTTGAAGGCGGTCAAGCGACAAACATCGTAATGCCAGAGCTTAAAGTCGTGGCTGAAGCACGTTCACTAAACGGCGAAAAGCTAACGGCTCAAGTTGAGCACATGATCTCGACATTCCAAGAGAGTGCAAAACAGTTCGGCGCTGAAGTAGAAATCGAATCGACTCGTGCTTACGATGCATTCGTTATCGCAGACGATCACCCGCACATTCTTTCTATCAAATCAGCGTTTGAGAAGCTTGGCGTAACAGCAAACACTAAACGCACTGGCGGCGGTAGCGATGCAAACAACTTCAACGCGAAAGGTCTAACAACGGTTAACCTTTCTACTGGTATGGCGAAAGTTCACACCACTGAAGAGTACATTGCAGTGAAAGATATGGTCGCTATCACTGAGTTTGTTGTGGCTTACGTGACTCAATAATCTTACTGGTTAACTAGCCAGTCTTATTTGTTAACTAGACAACCTTACTCGTTAATGAGATAGAAAATGCCATCTAGTTAATGTCAAAAAGCCGAGTCCACATACGACGTGTGACTCGGCTTTTTTGTTGTCTGAGTTTAGCTAGAAGATTAAGCTTAAAAACCCCTACGCTTCCAGAATTGGCCTTCGTCTTTTGCAACAAGGTCGAATGTCTTATCGGCAATGATGTTGCCTTTTAGCTCCACGGTCATGCGCCATTTGCCTAACTTGTTCGAGACAGGAGCCCAGATGGTGTCACCTAAGTAGAAATCCCAGTCGTTGTTACCGACATGCTCTTCACCATCGAACGGTTCGAGCACTTCGCCCTTGTCTGTGGTGATATCCGGGTGATAGATGCAGTAACGGATTTTTTCACCTTTGGCTTTCTTGATATTCAAGATATAGCCAAATTCCACATCGATTTCGGCATCAACGGTAGTGGTGAACTCTTGGATTTTTGGAAGGTCTTTAGATTTTGAATCCCATGTGGAGTAGATACCATAGGAGGTCATGTCGACCACAACTGAGCGCTTTGCCATTTCAATCGTTACCTTGAAGTTGTTCTATTCATTTAATTCTATTTGCCATTCAGCCAAGCTGGATAAGCACGAGGCTATTCTTGCCAATCTTTTGCCATGCGCTTAATCACAGACGGTTCGATGTCGTGAATACTGCCATATTGCTCTCGGCACACTTCGATGATCAAGTCAGCTTTGTATTTTCTTGCAAGTTGACGGTAAGCCTTCATTTCCCAATGCTTAATAAAGGTATTCGAAACAACAACATCCAACCCTTGCTTCAAGCCATTTTCAGCCGTGTTCTGACACCACTCATGAGCTTGCTGTAACTGCCTAGGATCAAAATGGTAGTCACCTTGCTCATTCACGTAATACATATCCGCTTCGACATGCAATGCATCGTAGGTTTTCGCTTTTGTTGACTTGCCAGAACCGGGCAACCCTCGAATGAGTATTAACTTCATCTGTCACTTTACAGGCTAATTCGAAAACATGAGTTTATCGTAAATGCTGACTGCTTGCTCTGATAACTGCCTAGTTCTACATAACAGAACCAAGTACTTATGCCTTACTCGGGTAGTCGTTAAACATTATAAGACTCCCTCGACGTCGGAAGGTGGCTTCTGATAGAAAACACAAATAATTTACATCTATCCATTTTGGATATCGACAAGCGTATCAAACTACTATAGATTTAGATGTATAGACGTCTACATATCTAGCTTAGGGAGAAAGCTTTGCCTATTCGCATTCCAGACCAATTGCCAGCATCTGATGTTCTTCGTGAAGAAAACATCTTCGTGATGCCGTTATCAAGAGCATCGACACAGGAAATTCGTCCACTTCGAGTCTTGATCCTCAACCTAATGCCGAAGAAGATTGAAACTGAAACTCAATTCTTACGCCTACTATCGAACAGCCCATTGCAAGTCGATGTAGAGCTGTTGCGTATTGATGACCGACCAAGTAAAAACACTCCGACAGAACACCTTGATAACTTCTACCGTCAATTTGAAATGGTCAAAGGGAGAAACTTTGATGGATTGATCATCACTGGTGCACCACTTGGCTTGGTTCAATTTGAAGACGTTATCTACTGGGATCATCTAAAAACCATCATGGAATGGGCAAACAAGCATGTGACCTCAACCTTGTATGTGTGTTGGGCTGCTCAAGCTGGCTTAAAGCTCTTGTATGATTTACCAAAACGAACTCGTAAAGATAAGCTTTCTGGGGTTTACAACCACGAGATACATAACCCGTACCACCCAATTTTACGTGGCTTCGACGATACCTTTTTGGCACCGCACTCTCGCTATGCTGATTTCTCTCAGGAATACTTGGCCGAGCATACCGACCTTGATGTTCTTGCGACTTCTGATGTGGCGGGCGTATACCTTGCGGCAACCAAAGATAAGCGAAACGTGTTTGTAACCGGTCACCCTGAATACGATGCGCATACACTTCACAACGAATACATTCGTGATTTGGGTGAAGGCATGGAGCCTGTGATACCAATCAACTACTACCCGAACAACAATCCAGACAACAAGCCTGTAGCAAGTTGGCGTAGTCATGGACACTTATTGTTTTCAAACTGGCTTAACTACTGCGTTTACCAACAAACGCCTTACGATCTGGATCACTTCAGCGAAGACAACTTCACCAAGGACGACTAAGTTCTTTCTTCCGATTCACAAACACATTAAGCCGTCTTCCATAAGTTGTTGATAAAACACCAAATGGGACACGGCTTTTTTATGGTGTTTGGGTCGCATTCCATAATCGACATAACACTTAAATGTATTCGATTTCATATCATAGGTTTGTGTTCAAAAGGAGCTGCACATGCCTAACAAGTCGCTATTACCAAAATCCACCCTGATATCTCATCTAACGCTATTCGCCTCTCTTTCTTTGGTAGGTTGTGTTTCTGTAACCGAAGGTCCACCAAAAATGGCAAGTGATCCAATTGCGATGTCTCAATCACGTATTGAATTGGGTTTGGGCTACATGGGACAAGGTAATATGGTCAAGGCACGTGAAAACCTAGAGCTCGCTATCAAACACGCTCCTAGCTATTACCGCGCCCAACTTTCGATGGCACATTATTACGAGCAAGTTGGCGAAGTAGATGAAGCAAGAACCACTTACCGCAAAGCACTCAGTCTAGATTCAAGAAACGGCAATGTATTGAATAACTACGGTACGTTCTTGTGTAAACAAGGCGAATACGAGCAAGCTGATAAATATTTCAATCGCGCTATTGACCAACCCTACTACTACCTTGTCTCTGCAAGTTATGAGAATGCGGCATTCTGCGCGTTTAAGGCTGGTAATACCGACCAAGCAAAATACTACTTCACACGAGCGATTGACCACGATCCAAATCGCGTAAAATCGATACTACAGCTATCAAAAATTGAAGTGAGTGACGCCGATTACAACGACGCTAGGCTTCGTTTATTCAAATTCCACCAGCGTTATGGCTACCAAATTCCATCGCTTAAAATCTTGGTCGATCTCGAAAACAAAGCAGGTAACAGTGCTCTAGAGAAGAAATATCAGAGTAAGTTAGATGAGTTACTTTCTGCTTAGCGCATATGAAAAACACAAAAAACGGGCTTGTTGCGTTAACAACAAGCCCGTACGTATTTCTGCTTAATATCTTAACTAAGTACAGCCGCTATTTAAGCGCAATCCACTCTTGTCTTTGCTCGTCGTCCATAAAGGTCCATGCGATAAAGCGACTCACCTTCTGGCCTTGCGACATCTCAACCACTTTTACTTGTTTAGCTCTTAGCTTACCCAGCTCTGAACGAACCATATCGACGTTATCTTTCTTAGAAATCAATGTCGTGAACCACAATACTTGAGTAGCAAAAAGTTGGCTCTCTCTCGCCATTTTCATAATGAAAGCAGCTTCGCCACCCGGACACCAAAGTTCAGATTTTTGGCCACCAAAGTTTAAGGTTGGTTTCTCTTGCTTAATCGATTTGTCTTGCTTGGCTGGCTTCTTATTCGTTTCTGGCTTGAACGACTGACCGGCTTTCTTAGCACGGTTTGCCGCTAGGTTATCCAGTTTACGTTGTGATCCCTTTTCCGCCTCTTCTAGAGAACTATGGAATGGAGGGTTACAAATAGTGACATCGTAACGTTCATTATCCTTAATCACGCCTTTAAAGATAGATTCAGAGTCCGCTTGTAGGCGAGCTCGGATCTTACCTTTTAGATTAGGGTTACTTTCAGCAATAAAGTTCGCCGCTTTCACTGAAACAGGATCCACATCCGTGCCAGTACAACGCCACTTATACTCTGTCGCACCAATGATTGGATAAATACAGTTTGCACCAACACCGATATCTAGTGCTTTCACAGAAGCATGATTGTAAGGTTCACCTTGGCCATCGCTATTAAGGATGTCTGCTACTCTGTGAATATAATCTGCACGGCCAGGAATTGGCGGGCACAAGTAACCAGCAGGAATATCCCAATGCTTAACGCCATAGTGATGCGCCAGTAAAGCCTTGTTAAGTAGCTTAACGGCTAATGGATCAGAGAAATTAATGGTGTCTTCGCCCACCGGGTTCTTGATCAAGTGTTCTTTTAGCTCAGGCAAGGCTGCAACCAATAACTCGAAGTCATAGCGACCTGTGTGTTGGTTTCTTGGGTGTAATCCACCTTGAGGCTTTTCAGCCGAACGTCTTTTCTGTGCAGCGTTCTTGTTAAATGCAGTTTTATTGAAAGAACCCTTATTCGATGATCCTTTATTCGCACCCGGTTTACCTTTGCTATCTTTTGCAAAAGGTCGCTTTGCTTTGTTGTCAGCACCTTTGGGAGCACTGTTTCTACGGTTTTTTTCTGATGTGTTCTTTGTAGAAATATGTTTGTCGCTGCTTGGCTTGCCGGCATTTGGCTTAATATCACCGTGCTTACGGTTACCTTGCTCAGCTTGGTTGTCTTTTGTTTTTGCTGATGAGGTACTGTTTTTTGACAGGCTTAGCGTAGTTCTATTTTGTGATTGGCTCATTGGGCTACTTCTTTAAGTCTAAATACATCATGAATAAACGGGCATCTAACTCAAGTTGATGGTATTCCGGCTCCATGTGACAGCATAGTTGGTAAAAGGCTTTGTCGTGTTCTTTCTCTTTGATGTGCGCCAGTTCATGCACCACCAGCATTCTCAGCAAAGGTTCTGGTGCATTTTTAAAAACACTGGCGATACGAATCTCGTTCTTCGATTTGATCTTTCCACCATGATTCTTCGCGACGTAAGAGTGCAGACCTAATGCATTATTAATTAAGTGTATCTTGCCGTCGTAAATCACTTTACTGATCGGTGGCGTTTTTTTCATGTAGCGATTTTTAATCTCAATCGCATAGTCAAACAGGGCTTTCTCGCTTTTTATTTCATGATTCTTTGGGTAGCGAGCTTCAAACCACGGCACCAATTTACCTGATTCAACAAGTTGAGTTACCGGGTCGAGAATGTGCTTAGGATAGCCTTGAATATAGCGTAAAGAAGGATGCATGCTGAAAGACCGTACAAGTTACACCACGACAATACGTTGTGGTCTTGAAAATTGAGCCGCATAGTGTAACTGATCACACTTTTCTAATCACCTAGGATTCGTTACACTTTAGCGAGATTCACCAAGAGCTACACTCAAAAAGAGATTGTAAAAATGAAACGTGTTGTATTGTACGTCGCAGACAAATGCCCGCACTGTAAAGATGCACAACGCTATTTGGATTCGAAGAAAATTGAATATCGCCTAACGAATGCAAAAATGCAGCGTGGCCGTAAAGAATTACAAGCGATGGGTGCTCGTTCTATCCCTGTGCTGAAAATCGGTGACCAAGTGATGGTCGGCTGGAATCAGAAAAACTTCGATAAGATGTATAACTCAAAGAACACCTAACGTGCTCTGAGCCAGTAATACTTCTATGCAACAAAGCCCGAATATCCAATCTAGGATACTCGGGCTTTGTTTATTTATATCTTACTCAATCACACATACCGCTTAACGAAATCAATAAAGGTTCTGTCGGCTTTCGACAAATACCCTTCCTTTCTCCAGGCCAACGATAGATTCAGTTTTACAGGGTCTTTAAATGGCACGCCTATCACGTCTTTTTCATATTCTGTCACCAAGCTAAGCAACGCGGTGATGGCAAACTCTCGCTTCACGATAGAAAGAATCATTGGCAATAAATTGGTTTCGAACGCGATGGTCATATCGAGGTTGTACTTCTTACAAGTCGCATCGATAAAATCACGGTGGAAGTAGCCTGATTTGAACATGATCAGCTCTTGAGCAAAGAACTCTTCAAAGGTCATCGAAGGCTGTTGTGCTAACGGATGCTCCTTACCGACAACGGCGACCATCTCAGAACTTAACAGATGATCCGTTTCCAAATCATCAGGAACGTTCTCATGATTAATTACGCCAATATCGAGTTCGCCGTTTAACAACATTTCGCGAATAGAAGCGGTGCCAGCATCAATCAGAGTCAACTTTAGGTTTGGGTACTGGCTTTTAAATGCCATCACAACTTGAGGGAAAAAGTAGCTGCCCATCATGCTTGGAGCGCCTAATCGAACCTCGCCTTTTTCTAGTCCCTTTAGTTCATTCATCGCAAGCTGAGCATCGTCAAACTGCTGTGCGATTCGCTTCGCATGCTCAAACAATACCTTTCCCTCTTCCGTTAAGGTGACGGATTTATCTCCACGACGGAATAAAATCAACTCAAGTGTTTGTTCTAGTTTTTTAATGGAGATACTCAATGCAGGCTGTGCAATATGCAGCGCTTTGGCAGCCTGGGTGAAGTTACCAAACTGCGCAACGGCCAGAAAATGTCGAAGTGGTTTTGATTCAAGCATGGCGATATATTTAATATATAGAGGTGATATTTTTAATATATTTCTTTAATCGCACCTGTACTGATAACTTGTTCACAAACAGCTTACTAACTTGCGCAGGCACAACGTCAATGTTTGATAAAGGCAGTCCTCAATACAAACGTATCACCCAATCATTGGCGATTGGTTCGTTTATCATTTTCTGTAACCTTTACCTCTTTCAGCCTATCTTGCCGCACATGGCGGAACACTTCCAAGTATCTGAAACTCAGATCAACTGGCTGTTTGCCGCGACAACGCTGGGGCTTTCCATCAGTTTGGTGCCTTGGGCAATCGCTTCTGAAACCTTTGGTCGAAAACCCATCATTCTGTTCAGTCTGTTCGCTATTCCTTTGATCGGATTGAGCATGGTGTTCACAACCACTCTACTGCAACTTGTTATTGCCAGAGCATTCATGGGAATCGCAGTCGCTGCTTTTGCGGGCGTGGCGGTTGCCTATATGGTCGAAGAGTTATCACCTAAAGCATTCGCAGTCGCGATCGGCGGTTATATTGCGGCTAATTCATTAGGTGGCATCTTCGGGCGTGTATTGGGTGGCTTGATTACGGATTATTTCGACTGGCACGCAACGGTATTGTTTTTCGTGGTCGGCTCCTTAATCGGCGCTCTCTATATTGCGTATAGCCTGCCTGACCAACAAAACTTCAAACCTCAAAAAGGGTTGTTCTTTCATCATAACCGCTCGGTTGTGATGCACTTAAGAAACCGTACCTTGTGGCTCGCGATGTTGATTGGTGGCGCTAACTTCGCGCTATTCGTTAACCTGTATTCAGTAATGGGCTTTAGGTTGGTATCCGAACCTCATTCAGTGCCTGTGGGCTTAGCTTCACTGATATTCCTATGTTACTTGGCCGGTACGGTAAGCTCTAAGCTCTCCAACAAATGGACACTTCGGTTTGACCCGTTAAACGGTATATTGATGGGCGTGTGTATTAGCTTAATCGGAATGCTAATTTCTGCCGTCGACAAAGTCCCGTTCATGCTAGCAGGCTTGTTATTGATTAGTGGCGGCGCGTTCTTCGCCCATACCCTTGCCTACTCTTGGGTAAGTCAAAAAGCACCAAGCGCTAAGGCGACAGCAACTGCACTTTACTTGGTTCACTATTATATTGGCGGGAGCTTAGGTGGTTTCTTACTCTTGTATTGCTGGCAACTGTTCGGTTGGAATGGCGTGATTGCGGGCGGTTCAATCTTCTATGTTGCAATATTTGCTTGGGTCTACCAATTAAAACAACTTCAAGTATCGGCCTCTAAACTCGCACAAGCATAAGTACGACTGAGGTTGTAACTCAATTATTGCTTTTGATTAACGTCCGTTCTGATATCCTACGCAAAATTTCATTTCGGAACCTGTTATGTCGAACACTCAAAGCACAGATCTTCAAACCATCCACGACCAAGTAAAACAGTGGTTAGACGATGTCGTTATTGGCCTAAACCTGTGTCCATTCGCAGCCAAGCCACAACGTAATAAACAGATTAAGATCTTTGTGAGTGAAGCGAATACGGAAGAAGCGTTATTGGAAGACATCATGACGCATTTTGTAGAGTTAGATAACACGCCAGTCGCCGAGTTGGAGACAACTTTGGTGGTTGTACCTAACATGCTGCAAGATTTCTTCGACTACAACATGTTCATTGATTGGATTGAAGCCTTGATCAAGCAAGAAGATTGGGAAGGCGTTTACCAAGTGGCAACCTTCCACCCAGACTATTGCTTTGGTGGTGCGGATCCAGAAGACGATGAAAATCTGACTAATCGCTCTCCGTACCCGGTTTACCATTTGATTCGTGAAGCGAGTATGGAAAAAGTGTTGAAGCACTACCCTAACCCTGAAGCGATTCCGGATACCAACATCGCGAGAGTTGAATCTTTAACGCCGGAAGAACGTCGTCAACTGTTCCCTTACCTGTTCAGTTAATCGTTCAGTTAATCGCTAACAAGATGGCTCATATTCCTGAGCGTTCTTGATGATATGGACGAGAAATGAACTGATCTCGTCCATTTTGTTTCGCAATGTACAGGCATTCATCGGCAACTTTGATGAGCTTATCTAACGCCGACATCCTTTCCCCTTTGGTATCCCCTGTACTCAACTCAAAATGACACGCACCGATTGATATAGTGACTGGCTTTCTATCAAGCGTGATTTTCTTCATCTCTTGTAAAAGAGTCATGAACTTATCTTCAACACAACTTGGTGTTTTATTTGGGTACCAAAGAATGAACTCCTCGCCACCAAAGCGCGCCACAAACTCACCCTCTTGAGTGTTATGGCTCAGCACGTTCGCCACTTTCTTTAAGACAACATCACCCATTTGGTGGCCATAAGTGTCATTGACCTGTTTAAAGAAATCGATGTCGACAACGGCCAAGGTTCCCTTTCCTAAGGATCCTTTTAACTGCTCCACTTCTGCATTCAACGTTTTGAACAAGCAACGTCTATTTGGCAAATGGGTCAGAGGATCATACAGAGCTTGGTACTCTAACTTCTCATTCAGCTCTTTGAGTTTTCGTTCTTGCTGTCTTCTAACCAGTTCCACTTCGATCCATGAGGCCATTAACCTCATAACGTCGATATCGAACTCTTTGAATTCACGATGATAAGGAGCCGGGCTTGAAAAATTTAAGGTGCCATAAAGCTCATCATTAACGAAAATCGGGATGCCAATATAAGACTCTAAACCAAAAGACTGGTAAGCGGGATGCGTCGCATACTTATCGTGTTTGCCACAATGCTCTATGCAGATAGGACCAATCGATTTACAGGTAATTTCGCAATAGGTTGAACGATAATCGAAGATATCGCCACTATTGAGCTCAACCCCTTCAGGTGTGACAGAGTGTTCAACTAAGTAAGTATTACCCTCGACTTTAGATAAAATACCGATATCAAGGTTGAAGCGTTCAAGCCCCATGATAAGCAGCTGAGCGATCTGAATATCGAAGCCCTTCCGGTAATCATTGGTGATTTGATACAAGCGACGTATAACAATTTCGCTTTCACTGGCTTGGTTCATAAATGGAGTCCCACTGCAGCCGAAGTTAATGGCAACATTAATATTTGGTATATTAAGAAGAGTAAAGTGTAAAAAAACATAATAATCAATTGGTTTGTATGCAAAATACCTCATTGGTCCAATGAATAAAAGTCGACTTCTTCGACTTTGCGTTAGCACCCTATTCCTAGCTTTGGTAAAATAATCCATTAACGAAACAGAATGGATAGGAAAATGAACCTTTCTCAACTAAGCCAAGAAATCTACGATCACCTTTACCGCGACATTGAAGAGTTCCGCAGTACTTTTGATCTGCCTGTTGCTGCTCCTGAAACAATGGACGAAAAAGGCGATACGCTACATACCTCTCTAGCGATCGAAGAACTAACAGAACTTGCAGAAGCTGATTCTAAAATCGAACAAGCGGACGCTATCGTAGACAGCGTTTATGTTTTGATGGGACGTCTGGTTCACCTTGGCCAAGCTAAGGTTGAAGACAACCTAGCAATCAGTTACCTGATCGACCTGCTATTGAATGTTTCTAAAAACCGCTCAATTGACTTCTTACCTTGCTGGGACGAAGTACACTCAAGCAACATGAGCAAAGTATGTCGAAACGAAACTGAATACGCTGAAACAGAAGCTTTCTATGCTGAGCAGAACATCAAGCTGATGGCGGTTCAAAAAGGCGAATACATCATCGCTAAGTGTGCGGAAGATTTCGTATCTGAGGGCAAGACAGTTCGCCAAGGTAAAGTACTAAAATCTGTACACTACCGTCCTGCGAACCTTGAGCCACTAACGGTTTAAGTATGGCTACAACTGAAGCACTTTAAAGCCTCAGTTGACTGAAATCGAAAACGCCACGTTATTTTAACGTGGCGTTTTATTATCTATTAGAAAGCTCTAGCTGTGTTAATTGGAGCCGTGTATTAGAAGCAGAACACTATACCAGTCGAGCCATATGATAAGCCGCCACATATTCGCCATTTCTGAAAGCGAACCCAGCCGACTCTCCTTCAATAACAAAACCGAATTTCTTGTAGAGACTGATCGCTCTTTCGTTATCGGTGTACACCGTTAGCTCCAGTCGTTTGATGTTAATCCAGTTATCACACAAGTCGATCGCGGTCGCGAGCAGTTGGCTACCGACACCTTTGCCTAATACATCGTCTTTAACACCCATTCCGAATGAAGCAACATGACGCCTTCTCGGGTTTACACACACTTCCATTCCCAAATTACCAACAATCTCATCGTCGATAATCGCGACATACGAGTACACGTTGTCGGGCATATTAGAGATTCGTTTCTGCCAGCTTTCCAGAGATGGATTTGGGAGTTGCAGCGTACCGGTATAAGCGTTTGTGCATTCGTAAACTTCTTTGATTCCCTTTGCATCTGACGGTTCAGACCGTCTCACTATAATACTCATCGCAACTCCTACTATTTTCATCGCTAAATATGAAACACATCCTTAATGTGCACCTAGCACATTATCAAATACTAAATATTTAACAATAGGTTAGATAAAATTGTTTTGATTAAATCTTATATAGAGTTGAGATTTAGGTGTACTTAAAAGAATGCAGCTCACTCGATTTAAGTCTTACCATCTTGTACCACGAAGGAAGAACCAAATCTTACGCTTTAGGAAGGCTCATAAAAAAGACCAGAGCATCATGCTTCTGGTCTTTTTATGAATCAAACGTCAATCAGAACTCAGTTTCTGAGTCACTTTTCTCTAGGCTGATGACATTCAAAACTGCAAATGCAGAGGCTAGGAATAAGCCTAATATCCAAACAAAATACCACATGAGAAACTCCTTAATACAGTGAATTGCCGTTGCGTTCGACATACTCGTTATCGAGTCGTCCAAACATGGTGCGATAACTAAAAGCGGTGTAACAAAGGATGATTGGCACCATCACAAATGCTACGCCTGTCATGATGTTCAAGGTCAGTTCGCTAGAGGTTGAATCCCAAAGGGTTAAGCTATGGCTTGGATTAACGCTAGACGGGATAATGAACGGGAACATCGAGAAACCCGCCGTTAAGATGATGCAAGCGTTAGTCAGGCTTGAACTAATAAAAGCAATCGCATCCCATTTCAACCTTGCGCCAATCAAAGCCAGCAATGGAATGGTCACGCTGCCGATCGGTGCAAACCACATCCAAGGGTACGTATCGAAGTTGGTTAACCAAGCGCCAGCTTGTGTAACGACTTCTTTGTTCAAAGGATTTGAAGCCGAGCTATGATCCATCGCACTGACTATCAGATACCCATCAATATGGTTTATCGCCATACAGCCAATCACCATAAGGAAAGCGACAAATACAGCACTCGCCTGCGTCACTGTTCTTGCCTTTTTGTATAGCGCATCGGTGGTTTTCATCATCAGCCAAGCACTGCCTTGCAACAACGCCATCAATAACCCAACAAAGCCACACAACAGAGCAAACGGATTAAGCAAATCAACAAACGATCCGTGGTACTCAACCATCAAGAAGCTATTGAGCGTAAAAGGTAAGCCTTGCATCAAATTGCCAAACGCCACCCCAAACAAGATAGGAGGGAAGAAGCCTGAGAACGAGATTGCTAAGTCACATACTTGTCGCCACTGAACGCTGTCGATCTTTGCTCGGTACTCAAGTGCAAGAGGACGCAGCCACAATGAGATAAGAGCCAAGTACATCGCAACATATAAGCTTGAAAACGATGTCGCATACACTAACGGCCAAGCCGCAAACAAAGCGCCACCTGCGGTAATTAACCACACCTGGTTGCCGTCCCAATGGGGTGCAATGGAGTTAATCATCACTCGTCTTTCAGAGTTGGTTTTACCGATAAACGGTAACAACGCTCCTACTCCCATATCAAAGCCATCGGTGATCATAAAACCAATCAGCAACACACCGATTAGCACCCACCAAATTAAACGCAATGTGTCATATTCGAACATGAGTCAGTCACCTTATTGTTGAACTTGTTGTGCCAATTTGGCTTCAAGTGATGTTGTTGTTTGTTCATAGTGATAACGCCCCGTTTTCAAACTGCTTGGGCCTTTTTTAGCGACGGTAATCATCAAGTAACTTTCAACAATGATGAAGACCGCATAGAGGCCAATAATTAGCGCGAGAGACGTAAGTAAGTTTTCAACGGTTTGCGAAGAAGCCGCGACCGCAACAGGGAGAATTTCACCGACCGCCCATGGTTGACGACCATACTCTGCAACAAACCAACCAGCTTCGATTGCCACCCAAGGTAATGGAATTGACCAAAGTGCCGCCTTCAATAACCAAGGCTTTTGAGTAATGTTTTTACGGTAGGTTTGTAAGAAAGCCGCGCCAAAAACAAACAACATAACGAAGCCACAACCCACCATGATTCTGAATGACCAGAACAGAGGCCACACAGTTGGAATTGAATCATCGGCTGCTTGTTGGATTTGTTGTTCAGTAGCATCAGTCACGGTATCTGTGTATCGCTTGAGCAATAAGCCGTAGCCAAGGTCGTGCTTGGTTTGATCGAAAGCTTGCTCTGTCTCATGTGAGGTATCGCCAGATCGCAAACGCTCTAGCAATTCATAAGCAATAATACCGTTTCGAATACGCACTAAATGTTGATCACGCAAGTCATGAAGCCCTGTCACTTGCTCGTCCAAAGATCGCGTTGCAATAATCCCCATCACATAGGGAATTTTCACAGCAAAGTCGGTTTTGCCTTCTTCTTGATTTGGTAATCCAAACAAGGTAAACGCCGCAGGTGCCGGTTCGGTGTGCCATTCAGCTTCAATCGCTGCGAGTTTTACTTTTTGGACGTCACCCAGTTCATAGCCCGACTCATCACCTAATACGATCACCGATATGATAGAAGCAATGCCGAACGAAGCTGCGACAGCAAACGAACGTTTTGCAAAAGCAACGTCACGACCTTTAAGCAAGTAGTATGAACTCACGCCAAGGATAAACATCGCACCGCAGGTATAAGCCGAAGCGACTGTGTGTAAGAACTTAACTTGAGCAACTGGGTTGAGCACCACTTCGGCAAAGCTAGTCATTTCCATACGCATGGTTTGGTAATTAAACTCCGATCCAATCGGGTTTTGCATCCAACCGTTAGCAACCAGAATCCATAATGCAGAAAAGCTTGAGCCCAACGCCACCAGCCAAGTCACCATAAGGTGTTGGCGTTTGGACAGCCTTTCCCAACCGAAAAAGAACAGTCCAACAAAGGTGGATTCTAGGAAGAATGCAACAAGGGCTTCGATAGCAAGAGGAGCACCGAAAATATCGCCGACATAGTGAGAATAATAAGACCAGTTGGTGCCGAACTGGAACTCCATGGTTAATCCGGTCGTGACACCTAAGGCGAAGTTAATACCAAAAAGTTTGCCCCAAAAGCGAGTCATGTCCTGATAGATTTGCTTACCGGTAAGCACATAGATCGACTCCATGATCGCCAATAAGCAAGACATACCAATAGTTAACGGGACAAAGAGAAAGTGAAACATAGCGGTTAGCGCAAACTGTAAACGCGACAATTCAACTACATCAAACATTTAAGCTCCAAACATCATAATGATGGATTTCATATTAAGAATTGGAGCGTATTTCAGCACAGTTTGAACAAACCAAACTAGAACAGATTGAATGTTAAAAAACAGAACAGGTTGAATTATCCGACGAGTGACAAGCTAGATTTCAAGTAAACATAGTCGAGGATCGACTAACGACTTAGGCTTGTGATTCCATGGTCTGAATCAAACTACCTAGTGTACGAATGGCTTCTGCTATTTTGTCGTCACAAGCGTACGAACAATTGAGACGAATATGATGAGAGAACTTTTTGTCGCTGCTGAATATAATTCCCGGCGCAACAGAGATGTTGTTTTCAAGTGCTCGCTCATAAAGCCTCTCTACACAAACAGAATGAGGCAGCTCTATCCAAAGGAAATAACCACCTTGGCTTTTATGAATCAGAGCACTCGTAGGCAAACTGGATTCGAGAAGTGCTATATGCGCCTTCTTCCTTTCATTCAGCAGTTTACGAAGCTTTTTAAGGTGGTTGTCATAACTATAAAACGTCAGGTAGTGAGACAAGCCAAGCTGAATCGGAATACTGCTGGAGAGTGTCGATAGGTGCTGCAATCTCTGAATCTTTAACGCTTGTTTCCTTGCAACTACCCAACCGATTCGAAAGCCGGGCGACAATGATTTGGAAAACGAACCGCACAGCATGATTTGCTCGCCGGTGTCATAGGCTTTAGCAGGCAATGAGCTTTGGTTGCCGACATGAAGTTCTCGATACACATCGTCTTCGATCATCGGGATCTTATGGTCATTCACTAACTCGGCGAGTCGCTGCTTGTTGTTATCACTCATCGAATAGCCAACAGGGTTTTGCGATTCTGTCATGAACCAACATGCTTTGATGTCCATTGAAGCGAACACCGACTCCAATACATCTAAATCGATACCGGTTTCAGGATCGGTCGGGATCTCAACAGCGGTAAGATTAAGCCTTTCAATGGTCTGTAACACACCGTAAAACGCAGGGTACTCTATCGCGACTAAGTCACCCGGTTCGGTACAGGATTGCAGGCATAAGTTAAGTGCTTCCATTGCCCCAGATGTGATCACAATATCGTCGGGCAATACATCTAGCCCACCAGCTTGATAGCGCTGAGCGATTTGCCTGCGTAATGTTTCACTGCCCGGTGGCAGATTAGTAAGCATGCTGTTATCGGGCATTTGACGACTGGCATTGGCTAAACTGCGCGACAATGCTTGATGCGGAAACAAAGCAGGGTCTGGAAATGCCGAGCTGAGTGGAATGATACTAGGGTCTTTGGCTCGTTGAAGTACATCGTAAAGCAGGTCGCTGATCTTAACGGGATACGGCTTGATGGCTTTTTGTTGTGCGAGTTCTGAGGTGAACACATTTCTGCGCGGTAACACGAAATAGCCAGATTTAGGCTTAGATCGCACATAGCCTTGGTCTTCAAGCTGTTGATACGCCTGAAGTACCGTCTCGATACTGAGTTTATAACGTTTACACGCGTCTCTAATCGATGGAATTTTCTCACCACTAAGCCAGATGTTTTGTTCTATCTGATTCTTGATTGTATTGGCGAGTATCTGAGATTTTTTCATCAAAAAGTCTTTTCTATCTAATGTGTAAAATATTACTAAACCGTGAATATTCGAAGTACTCAGACATTCAGGTATAACAAAGCCCTACCCTAAACCCAATTACCTTCACGGTCGACTTGTTTATCTCTCCCATAAGAAAAGACACCACACTCATCAATCGAGTGTGGTGCCTTAATTACTGAGCTGCTTAGCTACTTAGTTTAGATTAACTAGCCGACTAGTTAGCTGGACGCCACACGCCCCATTGATCATTTTCGTAGGTCGCTTTAGGGTTTGTACCACCTTGAATCCACCACTGTGCTTTCCAAGACTGGTTCGAGTACGTTACTACTTCACCGCCTAGGTAAGTCGCTGAAGAGTCCCAAGTGCCATTGTCTGGGTCAGGAGTCGGATCTGGATCCGGCGTTGGATCTGGGTCTGGTGTTACGCCACCGTCATCAGCAATTACTTCAAAAGTGAAGGTTTCAACACTTTCGCTTTCAATCGAGCTAGCCATAAACGATAGAGTTTCGTTTGCAGTGATGCCAGTGGTATCAACTACGATAGAAGCCGTGCCGTTATTTTGAATGCTTACTGAAGAGCCTTGAGTTTGAGTCAATGTCGCCGCTTCGCTTGTTGCAATCACAACTTTGTCGCCAGCATTCACTACGTTGTCACTCTTCACTAGCTCGTAGATGTCGCCTTTCAATGGTTCAACACCACCGTCGCCACCATCAATCAGCGTTAACTGACCAGAAGCACGGCTATCTTTTGAGTTGAAGAAGTTACGTGAAGGATCGTTTTGGAAATACATGTAGTGCTGCATTTCAGCGTGCCAGTCACCAATGAAGATCGCGCCATCTTTAAACTCTTCATGCCAGCCGTTAATCTCTGAAGCCAACAAGCGAGCCCAATCGTTAACGTTTGAAGCATCGATAATGATGTCGAAGCTACGCGCTACTTCACCGTACTTGTTGATGATGTCATATTTAACCGTATCACCAATTCCTGGCGTACCAAACTGGTCAGAAACAAACAGGTCGCCACGGACTAGATCAGGTTGAGGACCCGGCTCTGGTGGAGGAGTTGTTCCCCCCGCGATAGTGATGTCTGAACAGTTGTAGAAACCTTCACCGGCGGCATCGTCACGTTGCCAACGAACGTATAAGATTGCGTCGCCAGATCGGTCTGAAGGAATCGTTACGTTGATACGGTATTTGCCACCACTTACAGGAACATTCCCAACTTCTTGGAGAAGGTCTAAATCTCCCCACGCTAGGCCTTTGCTCAGGTCGGCGTTTGGTTTGGTTAGGTAGAACTCCCAGAATGACGGGTTGTGTGGTGCAGTCGCATTGAATACATATTCAAATGTACCAGTGCTTAACTCGGTGCGAGTCCAACCTGTATGAGGTGCACCCATGCCACGTTTTTGCGAATCATTGGCGTAACATAACGTGCCGTCTGGAATCGCCGCTTTCACTGCATTGATGTTGTTGAAGTCTTGAATGTTTTTCGCATACTCGTTGCGTTGAACGAAAGGATATGACCCTGAAATCTCTTTTGCTTGAGCACATGCTGCATTTGGTGGCGTACCCGACCAAACCCCGCCTTGTTCATAGCACGTATTCTGACGTGCACTTGGAAATTCAGACCAGCCATGAGCGTTTGCTACTGATGGTACGCTGGATAGCATAGCCATCCCCACTGCTATTTTTAGAATATTATTATTTGCTGTTTTCACTTTCCCACTCTCTATTATTTTACCCCCGTATGAAATATTGATTGGACATTTACTAATCAATATTGCAGTTCGAGGGTTTATAGTTTCTGACTTAAAGAACACGGAAAATATATACGTCATAACTATCAATAAAAGTGGGATTTATTTTGAAAGGAATCAGAATCACACAACTCAAAGAAATGCGTTAGAGATAGATGATATTGGTTCGAATTATCAATTTTTACCGACAAAAATTACGCATTCCCTAAGAAAATAGATCGCTAGGAAGGTATTTTTTCATTGAATTAATTGGAGTGAAACGCTCGCATAAATAATGATATTGAGTGCTTTTTATCTTCATTATTATTACGTTGTTGAGACTGCTGTAAAGTCGCTAAGCTATTGAGCGTATACGTTTATAAATGGATAAATCATTAAACGTTAATTTGAACGAGCTAAACTAATAGCGGCTATTCATGCCAAATCGATTCGACATATCATCGTCCATACGACCGCCCTTCCAACCGCCACCGCCCAACAAATTAAGTACATCACGCGCGTTATATTCCTCACCACCGAAGAAGTCATTAGACACATCATTACGCAGCAGTTGAATGGCTGGAGCAATTTCAGCAGCAAGGTCTTGTGGATCAGCAAACAATGCTAAGGCAACCAGTTGTTGGCGCTTACTCAATTCACATGAACTCGTTTCTACTTGCCCAATAGAGAAAAAATCACTGCTTCCGTACGCTTTCACCAACTTTGCAGAAAGTGATTTGATTACTTTCTTGATTCGTCGTCGTTGAATATATCTAAACATATAGATTGCCTTGTATTGATGAGCCTAAATTAACCAAACAATAGGTAAGTTTGATTGTCGACCGAGATGCTTTTTACTTGCGTGTTAAATACGGATTCTAGCTGTTCAGGCACAAGCACTTGCTCTGCACTGCCTGATGCTTGTAGTACGCCCTTTTCGAGCAGCAGTACTTGGTCGGCATGCCTCAAGGTTCGGTTCAGGTCGTGGTTAGCCATAATAACCGCAATGCCCTTCTCAGCCACTCGTTCGATAAGCTTATACAGCAACGCTTCTTGAGCAATATCTAACGGCGCTGCAGGTTCGTCTAGGATCAGGAGCTTTGCATAAGGGTTAAGCGTCGGCCAAATTTGCAGGCACATTCCCGCTAAACGAACGCGTTGCCATTCACCACCAGACAGTGTCTGAATTGAACGATGAAGTTTATCTGTGATGTCCAACATCTGGCTTATCTCTTCCAAAGCCGTGTTGATTTCAGTATCAAGGCCATGTGATGAACTTGGCAGTGATAACGCAAGGTATTGGAAGACTTCCAAGTTGAAGGCGGGTCTTGCACTTTGACAAAGATAAGCGCGATGCAATGATAAATCTTGTAGTGATAATACTGACAAGTCTTGTCCGTCGAGCTTTATATCACCTTTGTAGTCATCACCAACGCCAGATATCGCTTCTAATAAGGTACTTTTCCCACTGCCATTAGGACCGATGACATGAGTCACCTGCCCTTGCTTGAGCTCAAATGATAGTGGTAATAAACGAGCGCCGACGCTCAGGCTCTTAATTTGAATCATGATTTTTAATTAACATCCAAATGAAGATTGGTGCACCGATACTGGTTGTCATCACACCCAAGGGTAATTCTGCAGAATCGAGTAATGTACGTGCGCAAATATCAGCAAACACCAGTAACGCGGCACCGGCAACGGCAGACAAAGGAAGAAGGTATCGGTTGTCGGTACCAATCGCTAAACGCAGTAAGTGTGGCACCACCAAACCCACAAAGCTGATCACGCCACCTAACGCTACTGCGCAGCCGACTAAAATAGACACAGCGAAGATTAAACGCCAACGTAATCTCGGAACGTTCACGCCTAACTGCGCAGCATGGGTCTCGCCAATCATGAGTTTGTCTAGCTTGCTACCTTGCAGGCACAGCCAGATAATAACGGGGATCATTACTAACGTGAGCGAGTGCTGGTACCAAGTTACACCACCCAAACTACCCATCAGCCAATACATCAATAAGCGTAAGCTAAGATCATCACTAAAATAGAATGCCCACGTCACCATCGCGCCAGAAAGAATGCCTAACGCAACACCCACCAGCAATAACTTGGCCGTAGTCAGTCGCATCGTTTTAACCATGCTCACTAGAATCACGGTAAAACAGAGTGACCCTAAAACGGCGGCAATCATGAACAGTTCTGGTGTAGGAGCAAACGGTAAGAAGAACAGCACGATCACCATCGCTAAGCTTGCACCACCAGAAATGCCGAGCACACCGGGCTCTGCTAATACGTTACCCAATAAGACTTGTAAGCTTGCGCCAGATACGGCTAACCCTGCCCCGATAGCAATAGCCGCCAATAGTCGAGGTAAGCGTAAATCAATCAGTAGTTTTTGTTCTAACGTGGACAATGTGCCCAGAGGGGAAATGAAGAGATCGCCAACCATTAGATAAATCGCACTCAGCGTGACAAGCAGTGCAGCCATCAGATAAATGGCTCGGGTCCATTTTCGCTGTTTTTGGTGAAGAAGTTGTTGGAAATCCATATCAAGCTACTTTGAAATTGTTCGCGTAACCTTACCTGTATCCCCAAATAAACTCAAGGCTCACACCGTAATGTGAACCTTGATATTTCAAGCAGTTGGGCGGTTGTTTTGGTCGATTAAACCTAACTGGATATTAATCGTACACAAGCTGACCATGGTCGAATCGCGTTTCAACTTCGCACACCATTAAGGCAGCTCGTTGACCGATAGCAACGTTACGATTTGGAAATACCACCGCTTCGTTTTCATTCTTCGCCATCAATGGCTTATCACCATCATGACCAAACACTTCACCGTGCTTGAACGCCGTAAAGTTTTCAACGGCATCAGAGAACATGAAATCAAAATCATCATGCAAACGAACAATGGTTCGGCTTACGCGATAAGTAATGGTTTTCTTTGGCAAATGCTCTGGTTCTATTTCAGCAATCAAATTGCGCATTGCCAAATCGAAAGCCGTTAACTTATCAAGCTGGTTCTCACCAATTCTTGCTACCTGCCCTAGCTCCATTGTCAGTGCTTGGGCTTCAAAGTTTTCAGCGCTGTACCAACTGAAGGTGCTCGTTGGCGCATTGGATAACAACACCGCTTCAACGTGAGCACTGTTAATGAAATCGAACAAGGCTTTACTGCGAACTTCGTGGCGAACCTTAGGGCTTACGGCGAAAGAGTAATGCTTAGACAAACGGATCGCACAGTGCAGATCTAAGTGCCAACGAGTGGCAGGCACCGTTTCCTTGTAAAACTCAGTAACCAAGAACTTAAGGTTCTTCGCGATGTCCACTTCTCGATTACTCTCGTACTGTTTTTCATCAAACAGACGGTTCATATTCACATCAAGAAAACGCGTATGCGCATTGGTCGCTTCTGGGTGAGCAATGATGAACAAACATCTTGCTGTCACGACTTGGAAGCCGGTTTCAATATCCTCAATGAGCTTATCAATCAGCTCCATTGGTGAAGTTTCGTCGCCATGAACACCTGTTGAAAATATGATGTTCTTGGTCTCAGGATTATACTCTGCGGGAATCACTTCCAATACACCGCGTTGATGAAGCTTAATTTGAACACCGTTACTCAGTACGGTCTGTCCTGCAACCACTTCTTGCTCAAGATCTAGGCTGTCAAAAAGAAATGATTGGCGAAAGAGGGTCTTCGTCATGCGCTACTCCTTAATTGCACGGCCGTATGTTAATAAATTGTACATAGAAATTGTGTTGCTAGGATCGCACTTATCAATAGAAACTCCGTTATCACTCACAAATACTACCCATATATTTTTGTATTACCTGCTGACTTTACTAACCGACATCTGTTCCAAATAATTTCACCTATTTAGAACAACTTTTGGTTATCTCTGTTTATATCAGCAAGATAAGAGCCACGTAAGCTAACACAGCTCTTACCTACCATGAACAGATTGAGATCAATTAATCTTCCTGATCGAGCAATCTTTCAAATTCATCGATTTGAACTTTGACCATGTCGATGCTTTGTTGCCAAAAGTCAGCTTGAGTCAGGTCCATTCCCAAGTGTTTTTGAACGACTTCTTCCGCCATCATGCTGCCCGTATCACGAAGCAAGGAAACGTAATCACCGTAGAATTGTTCGCCCTTAGCATCGCGCTGAGCGTAAACACCTTTACTGAACAGGTAACCGAACAGGTATGGGTAGTTGTAGAAGCTCACTTGAGAGATGCTGAAGTGCAGTTTGCTTGCCCAGAAGTAAGGGTCGGCTTCTGTCATTGCATCGCCATACCACTCCTTCCAAGTGGTTTCCATCAAGTCACACAGCTGCTGAGCCGTTAGCTCACCTTTTTCACGCTGCTCATAGAAGGCTTTCTCAAACTCGAAACGTACTGGAATATTTACCATCAAAGCGAGTGAAGAAGAAAGCTCTTCCCACAGCATTTCAAGTTTCTCATTGCGTGTTTGTGCTTGTTTTAACAAGTGGTCACGAACGATGTTTTCAGCAAAGATTGAAGCGGTTTCTGCTAGAGTCATTGGGTAGCGTGTCTGACACAAAGGCATGTCCTTCATCACCCAGTTATGGAACGCATGGCCTAGCTCGTGCGCCAATGTCATTAAGTCTGAGCGGCTACCGCTCCATGTCATGAACACAAGAGGTGTACGTGTCGCAGCAAACTTGGTGCAGTACGCACCTAGACGTTTGTTGGCAGCTGGTGCGGCATCAATCCAACCGTTCTCAACCATTAATGCGACAAAATCAGCCATCTCTGGATTGACTTCAGCAAAAGCGGTTTTGATCACTTCAATCGCTTCATCAAATGAATAAACCTTAGATTCGCTGCCACCCAGCGGAGGCATCGCGGCTAAATGGTTCCAAGGCTTCATTTCATCAAGCCCGTGAACTCTTGCCATTAACAGACCTGCTTTCTGGCCTACTTCGCGATTTGCCTTTGCTACCGACATCATGGTGTCTAGCGTTTCAGGTACGATGCGGCTGGCGTGTAGGCTTGGATCAAGGAAATGTACGTCGCTTATTTTCGAGCGCTTTTTGTTCTCTGTCAGTCGCCAACCCGCAAGCGCATTTAGAATTGAAGCAAAAGACTCTTGGTGCGTCTCCATTGCGCCTTGGACTGCGCGCCATGCCGGTTCTTGTTTGTCGAATTCGCTGCCGTACAACAAGCTCGCAGCTTGTGAAAAACCTAGCGCTTCGTCTTCACCGTTCAGCTTTAGCGACAGTTTTAAAGAACCGGTTAAGTTATCGTACAAACGACCCCATCCATCACGGCCATCAACCTTCATCGCGGCCAATAACTGCTCTTCAGCAACACTAAGGCGGCTGCTTGATAACTTACGCGAGCTTTCAATCGCAAAGCGTTGTCCTGCTACATCTGCGCTGTCATGCTCTAAAACTGCATCAATAAACTCTGGTTCTGCGTGGATTAGCGTGTCTTCATATGGGCTAAACGCTTGAGACATTTCAGAGTTCAGCTTCGCTACACGACCAAGCAGAGCTTTGGCTTCTGTGTGCGTCGCGTCTACCGATGCGTGGCAATTAGCGAAGGTGTTGATCGTGCTCAGTAACGTGCCTGCCGCTTCAGAAGTTTGAATGGCGTTTTGCATCGCTAGAATGATATGACGCTTTTCAACGTGTAGGTACAACAGCTCAATACATTGTTGAATGAGTTCAATGTCTTGTTCGATTTTTGCATCATTAAGATCGCGATAAGCAATGCTTAGATCCCAACTCGGTGTTGTCATGACTAAATTCCTTTCACGTAGGTAGTAATACCAATCTGGTATAGCGGCTGTAAACGCCGCTTTATACTTCTATTTCTGGTTCTATTTCTATTTCTATTTCTGTTTCTGTTTCTGTTTCAATTTACAGGTCCAATAGATTGTTAACTCTTAAACTGTGTTTTTTGAACACTCAGAGAACAGGTAGCCCTATCGATTTGACACTGGTAAAGCTCTGCGCAAACTGAGTGATTTGAATATGAGTTATCGACGCGTTTTCTATCGATAGCTTCGAGTACAAACTCGGATTTTTCCAATCGATATCAAGGCAGTGCGCTAACAATATGCGAATCACACCACCATGAGTAACCAATAATAGATTGTCACTTGGATCGTCCAAAAGTTGCGACCAAGCTTGAGTTACTCTGTCGTGGAAGCTCTGTAAACTTTCTGCACCAGTCAGTTGATGATTAGCAGGATCTTGCCAAAAGGTTTCTAGCATTCCCCACTTGTCTTCAAGCTCATCAAATGGGACACCATCAACGTCACCGAAGTTCATTTCCTGAAAGTCTGGTGCTACAGATAAAGTCACAGACATACGCTGTGCGTATCTGTTTGCGAGGTCGCTGCATCGCCTTAATGGTGAGGTAACCACGCAATCAAAGGCAATATCTTGTTTTATCAGCGCCCCACATATCCGATCTTGAAGATCAGGATTAACCAACACATCAGATAAACCATTAAGTGCCGCTTCGCCTTCGACTTTGCCATGTCTTAGTAGATAGATGTTCTTGGTTGTTCCATTTTCCATTTGTTCAACTAACCTTTGATACCAATCTAATTATGAGTCGAGCTTTGAGTCGAATGGCTCGACGGTTTTAAGCTCAATGGTAATCCTGCTGCAACCAGCGTAACGCGTTCAACGACGCGAGCTAGCGCTTGGTTCATGCGACCCGCATTGTCGACAAATAGGCGCGACACTTTACCTAGCGGCACTACACCTAAACCGACTTCGTTAGAAACCATGATAATTTGCGCTGGGCTTTGCTCTACGCTTTTCACTAAAACTTCAACCACGGCCTCAACCTGTTCATTGATCGCATCATCACCCAACTCAAAAATAATGTTGTTCAACCACAAAGTTAGGCAGTCAATCAACACCACATCGTTTTGATCAAAAGACTGCAGTTTTTCGGCTAATTCAACAGGGGCTTCATGCTCAATCCACAGCTCGCCACGACGTTGTTGATGATGCGCAATTCTCTCACGCATTTCGTCGTCCAAATAAGTGGCCGTCGCAATATAGTTGAGGCGTCCATTTGAACATGCTTCAAGTGCACATAATGCCTGTTGTTCTGCAAAACTAGACTTACCAGAACGAGCTCCACCCAATACCAGATGGCTATTTCGCTGACTTACTTGATTAATTTGATTAGCTTGATTCGTGTTTGTCATAGGAACCTGTTATAGAAAACCATTGTAAAAAGCAGTAACGAACACAAGGTAAATCAGCAACTCCATCAACTGTTGAGCCGCACCCAAGCAGTCGCCAGTAAAGCCGCCAATTCGAGCCAATAACCATTTTTTGAAACCTAATCTAAACAGATAGGCGACGACAGATAAAACCAAAGCGAGCTCAAGACCAAACCACAAGCTAGGCAGAACGCCCACAAGCAATAAAAAGACAAGTTCACCTTTAGTTTGCTTGTTCGCCAATGGCTTACTTTTACTGGTATCTAAATCGCTAACGTAAGGCATGTCGTAAATCAGTGATGCAGCAATTGCACGGCTAAAGGTATAACTGGTCACGATAACCATAAACAAATTTGTCATATTCGCTAGTTCGTTTAATAGAACCCACTTGCCAAGCAGAGCCATAACCAGTGCAGACGCGCCATAAGTACCAATTCGACTGTCTTTCATGATGGTCAAACGGCGTTCTAAGGTCATACCGCCGCCAATACCATCCGCCATATCGGTTAAGCCGTCTTCATGGAAAGCACCGGTTAGCATCAAGCTAAAGCTCATCATCAAAAAGATGGCCACTGCACTCGGCAGTATTGCATCGAGTAGCAAGAACACACCACCACACAGAACACCAAGTAACAAACCAACCGTTGAAAAGTAGCGACCCGAACGATTCATGCGCTCTTCTGAATAAGGCGTATTCTTCGGCATCGGCAAACGAGAAAAGAAACCCATCGCCAACGAAAAAAGTTCCCATTGGTATGTGATGCTATCTTTCAACGATCGTTTTGGTGCATCACTCATTAAACCGTGACTCCAGCACTCGCAAAACTCGCCATGTTGTTATAGAACTCTGCCGCCGCACGAATTATTGGCATAGCTAGCGCAGCACCTGTGCCCTCGCCTAATCTTAATCCAAGATCGAGCAGTGGCTCAGCGTCTAGCAGCTCTAATAGAATCTTGTGCCCCGACTCTTCAGAGCGATGAGCAAAGATCATGTAATCACGGCAACTCGGTTCAATTAGAGTCGCGACATACGCCGCAACCGACACGATAAAACCATCGACCAACACAGGGGTTCTGTTTTCGTAAGCGCCAAGGAAGCCCCCCACCATTTGAACTATTTCATAACCGCCGACTTGGCTTAACACTTCTTTTGCGTCAGGATTTATGCAACGAGCAACACCTTGCTTAACCACCGCCACTTTACGTGCAAGCTGTTCATTGTTGATACCAGTGCCTAAACCAACACACTCATCTGCAGTTCGGTTTGCTAGCGCACTTAAGATGGCAGACGCGCTGCTGGTATTGCCGATGCCCATTTCACCAAACATGATGATATTCGTGCCATTCGAAATGGTTCTAGATACAAGCTCAGTTCCCAGTTCAATCCCACGTTCAACAGTTTCTAAACTCATTGCCGCTTCATTGGCAAAGTTATTGGTTCGCGTACCTAAGCGCTGAGAAATCAACATGTCGCTGTCAGATTCAACAGGCAACAAAATCCCAGTGTCCACGACTGTAATTTCGACGTTGTTTACCGCACAAAAGCAATTAATCGCTGCGCCACCGCTTAAGAAGTTCAACACCATCTGTTGCGTGACGGCACTTGGAGCAATACTCACACCTTCATCTGCTATGCCATGGTCGCCAGCAAAAATGATGATACGTGGCTTATTCAATTCGATGTGCTCAACCGCAGTTTCTTTGCCTTGGCTCTGAATCAATGCCAGTTGATGTGCGACTTTTTCTAGTAAGCCAAGCGCACCGAGTGGCTTGGTTTTTTGGTCAATTCGGTGTTGGATGTACTGCGAGTATTGGGTATCTAACATAAGTTTAGGAACACTTAAATTTAAGGTAATGGATTTCTAGGGCTGCGATTCTGCTTAAGCTAAATCGTTACACTATTTAGGGCGTGCAACAGAGAACACATTGGAAAGCGTCGCGTATTCACCGCCACCAAGTCGAGATAAAGGGTCCAATGCCAACGCATCAATCTTAAGACGTTCACTCTCTTTATCAATCACATCTTCGGAAATGTACACGGTTTCAACTTGAGCAAAGATAAGGCTTTGTGGCACCTCTCCCACTTCTTTTACTTCGTACAAGGTGCAACCAAAAGCGACCGCGCACTCTTTTGCTCTCGGTAAAGAAAAGCCCTCGAATTCAACCAGTTCAATATTATTCGCGGTAACTTCAGAGTCACCATGATCGAGTGTTGCTGCTGTTGCCGTCATTATTTCTGCAGAACTTGAAGAAGCAATGTGAATCACTAGCTTACCCGTTTCAAGGGCATTACGGGTGGTATCTTTGATTTCGCCCGACGGCTTTTTCCCAACTGATAACATCAGTAGCGGCGGATTGCTGGAAACAGGCGTGAAATAAGAGAAAGGCGCTAGGTTGTACTCTTGATCAGAAGATTCCGTCAATGCCCACGCAATAGGGCGAGGAACAACGGTTTGTGTCATCAAGTGATAAATCTGAGTGGGAGCAAGAGTATCAAGCTTGAGGTTCATAGCACGTCCTTGGTCTATGTGAATTACGGTTCAGTTTACGTGTTAAGCAATGCTGTATCTATGCCTAATCAACAGAAACGGTAGAGAGTGTTCTTAATTTAAACAGATCACACCGGTATTTTCTCAAATTGACAGTCAAATTGACGAACCCGAAACACCTACAATATTGATAACAAATTTATCAATAACTTACATTTTGGCATCGTTTATGCTTTATCTAAAGTACTTGTTAATCTCTCCATTGATGAGTGCCCATACTGTGAATACCCACATCGCAGTTGCTTTAAAGGAAAACAATCGATTGAAAGACAAAACCAAACAATGATTTAGGAGGTGGAATGATTCCAAACTCAAGTAAAAGAAAACCAAATAAATCGAGTAAGAAAACCAGTAAAAAGGTAAGGAAAATCCCACTCTCCTTCACCTAATAGCTATCGAAGCAATAAGACAACAAAGTAGCAAAGCAAATAACAAGCCCGTCGCCCAGCGGGCTTTGTTATCTTTAACACCTTAATTGAGGTTTACCTAGCTAAGCACATACCTTCCGTATAAAAGCCCATCATCAAACCCCATCTTCCTAACGCTCATTCATGAAACTTTTGTTCGCTTAAAATTCAAACACTGTTTATATTAAACAAGCACTTGTAGAGCGAGTAAGGGATAGAATGAGTATTAATGGAGATAAAACATCGGTTGTTATAGCTGGTGCGACAGGGCTAATTGGTCATCATGTCCTGAGACTGCTCATTAACGAGCCCGCTGTCGAACACATCTATGCTTTGTCACGAAGAGCATTAGGTGAAGAATTTCACTCCAACAAACTCGATACACTCATCCACAACGATCTACAAGTAACGAGTTGGGACGACACCAAAGCGACGCCCAACTTAGGCATTATCTGCTTAGGCACAACCAAGAAAAAAGCAGGTTCAAAAGAAGCGCTGCGAAAGATCGATGTAGAACTGGTTAGCCAAGTGGCACAGTCGATGAAATTCCTTGGAGTTCAACGTGCCGCAGTCGTTTCTAGCTATGGCGCTTCGCCAGACTCCTATTCACACTACCTGCGCTGTAAGGGACAAATGGAGCAAAACCTAAAACGTATTGGCTTCAAGCAGCTCTTCATCGCTCGTCCAGGCCCGCTGGTGGGTGAACGTGCCGAACCCAGAACTGATGAAAAACTCCTACAAAGAGTCTTCCCTTTAATATCTCCGTTAATGTTTGGAAAATTCAAAAACCTACGCCCTATCCAATCGGAAGATGTAGCGAAAGCAATATTATTCCGATTGTTCGAAAATAATTTTCAAAGTCTAGAAATTTACACTTCGACTGACATGATTAATTTATTAGCGAAATATCGTTAAAACGTCTACCTATTCACCACAATGTTGAATATCCATCCAACCCATTGGGTGGATATTACTAATCGTTCTAATAAATTACTTTTCCTTATTTTACGTTTTGTTACAGGTCGCTATTTTAGCTAACAGTATTTGCGCCCATATATCTAAGCGCCCTATCGATTCATGGTTATTCATAAGGAAAAACAATGTCATTTTCAGCTATCGCTGCCTTAGCGGTATTCACTGGTATCCTCTTTTTTCTCTACGGACAGCAGAAAAAAGAAAACACACTTTCTCGCCTCGTTTTACTCGGTTTAGTTTTCGGTAGTGCTTTTGGCCTTGGTCTTCAACTGCTATTTGGTGAAGGCAATCCTATTATCAAAGAGACGCTCGACTGGGTAAACATTGTGGGTCGTGGTTACGTTGGCCTACTAAAAATGGTCATCATGCCATTAGTGTTAGTTTCAATGATTGCGGCAGTAGTGAAGCTTGAGAAAGGCGGCTCACTAGGTAAGATTTCCGGCATCACCATTTCTGTGTTGCTAGCAACAACGGCAATTTCTGCGATTGTTGGTATTGTTGTAACACAAGCATTCGGCTTGTCGGCTGAAGGTTTAACTGAAGGCGCTCGTGAAACAGCACGTATCGCAACACTAGAAAGCCGCATCGGCAGCGTTTCAGATCTAACTATTCCACAAATGCTGGTTAGCTTTATTCCGACTAACCCATTTGCAGACCTAACAGGGGCTCGCTCTACTTCTATCATCGCGGTAGTTATCTTTGGCGTGCTAACGGGTATTGCTGCTCGTAAGGTGATGGCAGAGAAAGAAGAATTAGAATCTCCAATCCGTACGTTCGTTGAAGCGGCTCAATCTATCGTTATGCGCTTAGTTAAGATGATCATGGCACTAACGCCATACGGCATCGCAGCATTAATGGCGAAGGTAGTCGCAACGTCAAGTGCTTCTGACATCCTAAGCCTATTGGGCTTCATCGTTGCTTCTTACGTCGCTATTATCCTGATGTTCGTCGTTCACGGTGTGTTGGTTTCTTTTGTTGGTGTCAACCCGAAAGAGTACTTCCAAAAGATCTGGCCAGTACTGACGTTCGCTTTCACGTCTCGTAGCTCTGCAGCAACTATTCCCCTGAACGTTGAAGCTCAAATCACTAAGTTAAACGTACCACCAGCGATTGCTAACCTGTCTGCGTCTTTCGGTGCAACAATTGGTCAAAATGGTTGTGCGGGTATTTACCCTGCAATGCTTGCAGTTATGGTTGCGCCTACGGTTGGTATCGACCCAATGGACATTAACTTCATTCTGTCTCTGATTGCTATTATCACAGTGAGCTCATTTGGTATTGCCGGCGTTGGTGGCGGTGCAACTTTCGCTGCACTTATCGTACTACCCGCGATGGGTCTTCCTGTGACTATCGCAGCACTGCTTATCTCTATCGAGCCACTTATCGATATGGCACGTACTGCGCTTAACGTATCTGGTGCAATGACAGCTGGTACAATTACAAGCCGCCTATTGGCTAAAAAGGACAAGCAGCAAGATTTGGAACAAGCGAACGCTTAATGGGTTCGATTGATCCAATAACTTGAGTCTCGTTAAACAAAAACCGATGCACATGCGTCGGTTTTTTATTGCTTATTAGTTTTGTTTATTACTTTACGATCATCCACATTCTATAACGCAAAACGCTATATTTGTTCAATAGTACAATAAGTTAGCCATGAAACATCAGCCAAACTGATATATGATGCACCGCTTCAATATGTCACATCATTCTGGCACCCGTTCGATAACAGGATCCTCATGAGCTTTATTATATTATTACTTATTCTAGTATTCGTTGGCGTTACACGTTTATTTCAGTGGCGAAAAACCTCTAGTTTTATCAAACTTCTTCTTATCTCTTTATTTATATTGATTGGTTCGGGTTTAATCCCTCGCTATCTACTAAACGACCTGCAAGCCAATTATGAGCGCAAGCCTGACATTCAGTGGACCTCTCACAATGCCATTTTCTTGCTTGGTGCTGGTACTCAACTCATCGCAAGTACACAAGAATTTGAGCCGACCTTTTTTTCGTTCGGTCGCATCAATGAAACGGCAAGCCAATATAAAAACTGTGCGAAGGCTCAAACCATATGCAAAGTGATTGTTAGTGGTGGAGATGCACAAAATAATGGTGTAACCGAAGCGGAAGTTTATCAACAGCAGTTGCTTAGACTCGGCGTTCCACTAGCCGATATCATTCAAGAATCGAATAGCGTCAACACTTGGAAAAACGCGCAGCTCACCAGTGACCTAATGAAGCATCACCAGTTCGACAACATTGTTCTTGTTTCATCAGGCCTACATATTCGTCGTAGTGAACTCTACTTTAATCATTTTGGATTAAACGTCATCCCAGTACGAGCCGACTACATGGCTGCTCAAATTTCATGGTTACCATTATGGTACAACTTCGCAGTTACAGACTTTGCATTGCATGAACAATTGGGTTTTGCTCGTTACAACCTTTACAACTTTATGGGTTGGAACAGCAAACGTGAGAAGCCCGGTGACGCCTGATCGCTTCAACCATGATCTAACTAGTTAGTTATTTAGCTATTTGGCTAGTGGTCATTTAGTATCTAGAAGATTCACAGCTCATAAACAAAAAAATGCAGCCACAATCGAAGGATTGTCAGCTGCATTTTTAATTCGTGCTTCTACTCAGTACTAACGGGCAATTACCACATTAGATCATCTGGGATCACGAAGTCTTTGTACGGGTCATCCTCGTCTACTTCATCAGAGCTTGAAGCTTGAGTATCAACGATAGATTCTTCGTCACGCATCGCGATCTTGTTCGCTACCGCAGTAGGGATAACAACATAGCTTTCGCCTTGACGCGCGATACTTAGAATGCCTTTACTTAGTTGCTTTTGAGTCAGATCTTCTACGTAAAGGTATTTAACTAGCGTACCATCGGTGAAGTTGTATTTTATCTCACCATTCTTCTGTTCGATCTTGTTCATCTCAATCAGTTGCTTCACTTGAGCTTTAATTTCTTTGCTCAACTGCTGTTCTTTCAACTGTTGGTTTAACTCTTTGTCTTTCGCTTGCTGCGCCAGTTTAGTTTCTTCTGCTGCCGCTTTTGCTTCACGAGACTGAACGCGAGACTTTTTAGAGCCCTTCTTCGCCTTCTTTAATTTTTTCTCATTTACCAAGCCAGCTTTAAGCATCTGCTCTTGGAGTGTTAACTTTGCCATGACTTTCCCAGTTCAGGATTAAAAACGACACTATCATACCTGTTTTTGAGGAATCTGTTTACTGAACAATGGCAAAATTTATGCTGATAGAGCAAGGCGGTTAGCGTTTTCCCTTATCGTGATTCACAGCATCCATTTCTGGTTATTTACCGACCTATGATTTCCACGAAAACAACCAATAGTGACTTACCCTCAAACCCAAATCGTTCCTCTATTTTTTAGCGTGCGCGCGTATCACTTATCATTCAGGCAAAGCAATATGTTAATTTTCAATGAGTAATCTAATTTATAAAACCATGGCATATATCTAATATTTGGATAATTCCCATAGAGTTATAACTCCAATGTCACAACTCTTTACTACGTTATTCTTTAAACCAATCAGTAAGGATAACGTGAAAATGAAAACTCAATGGACTTGCCTGAGTGCAATACTTGCATCAGCTTCATTCATTTCAACCTCGGCTATTGCAGATACCGATGTGTACCTGACCAATAACACTAGCCAAGTAATGACGATTCAAACCAATCACACGGGTACCGACCTGCTTCAATTCGGTGATGAGTGGCAGCAACATGTTGAACAGATTGGCCCTTGGGAGACGAAGAAGCTGATCAGTTTCAATCGCTGGACTGGTGTGAAATCTGGGAAGACCTATGGGTTTGACACTGTGGTATCGAACGCTGTGGGTGAGAGTGTCACGCTCAACCAAACCATGAAGGGACATTGGTACAACTCGACACTGCAACATGGCTTGAGTGCTGCAGACGTCAACCTAACGTTGCATGACGATCGTAATATTCATCGCAGCACAACCGATGCATTCGGGGTTAATGCAGAGCTAGCGCTTAAAGCCGATTCTACGGCGCGCTACGATGATATTTATTACACCATCACTCCACCAAAAGTGGATGAGCAACCAGAGCCAGATGCCAATACACTCAAAGTCATGACTTATAACATCTGGGCGCTGCCTGCCATCGCTTCACATATTGGTGACCGCTATGACCTGATCCCTCAATACGTAAAGGGCTATGACGTGTTGGCGCTACAAGAGGTGTTTGCTAACGGCAGAGATGAATTCTTGCGTGAGCTTTCGAAGGAGTATCCTTATCAAACCAAAATGCTCGATAAAGACGGGATTAACATCTATGACGGCGGCGTAATCATTGTCAGCCGCTACCCTATCGTCAACGAAGCGCAATACGTGTTCCCTGATTGTACAGGCACAGATTGTTTCGCTGATAAGGGCGTGAATTACGCCGAGATCATCAAGAATGGTCAGGCTTACCATGTGTTTGGCACTCACACCGCATCATTCGATACGGACACCGCTCGTGACTACCGACAACGTCAATTCAAGCAGATGCGTCAGCTTGCTCAATCACTGGAAATACCAACCTCTGAAACGGTTATTTACAGCGGTGACTTCAACGTGAACAAGCTGAAGTTCCCAGACGACTACCAACAGATGTTCGCTAACCTGCAGGCTGATGAACCAACATACTCTGGTTACACCGCTTCTACCTTTGACCCACGCATCAACAACTTTGCGGGCGAACCTATGTCGGGTGGGGAAAATGTCGAATACTTGGATTACGTAGTGGTGAGTTCGGAGTACGCACAAAAAACTCACAACAATAACCGCGTTGATGTTCCTCGTTCAACAAGCAGTGAGTTATGGAAGCACTACAACCTTTCAGACCACTTCCCTGTTAGCGCCGTGATCAAGTAACTCGGTGAACCAATAATGCATCGAGTTATATTAATCATAATGCTCGTCGCGGTGACGAGCATTGTTGGCTACTCATGGTCATCAAGATCGATTGAAACACCGCTATCTTCTGCTCAACACGCAGAAGCTAAGCCGCGTGTTTCTACGACAACTGATGACGATAATTTCACACCAACTGCAACCACCAGTTCGGGAAATGCAGCATCGCAGAACAAACAAGCCGAAGCAGAATCATCGGGCGGAGAAACGCATGTTGAAAACTTGAGCGAACTTGAAGGTAAAGCTCTATTCGATGAACTCGATGGGTTCTGGACGCTTTGCCAACAACGTGATGACTGCACTGAGCAACTCGCACGATTGAAATCAGAGTTGCCGAGTATATGGTTTGAGTTACTGAGCGACTATCCGCAGCTATCAGTTGACTGGCAATTAGCCCAAAGTACCATCCCACTTGAATCCATAGAGACTCTTGAAGATCGTGTTGCCTTATTCAAGCAGTCTGCACAGCAAATATGGGGCGAGTTGGCCCACCAGCTATTCGCAGACCAGTTTGCGCATCTAGATTTTACGCTCGACGCAAACACCCTTAAAGAAAACGAAGCGAGCCAGTTTTTGACCAACTATCAAGATTTGCTTAGTGAATGGCAAAACAACACGGACACGTTAAACGCCGAAACACAGCTTCAAAAATATGAATTGGCAGTCTCTTTGATACCCAGCAGTTATAGCCCTGCTGAGATAGTATCAGTCAAAGCCGACCTTCAAGAGGCCTACTTAGATGAAACGCAGGCCAGCAACATTGCCGCAAGAGAACAACAAGTCGCGCAACAGCAGCAAACCGTGATGAGTTATCACGAGCAACTGGATCAGCTCAACGCGACCTTAGACTCTCAGCGCTCATCAAGTTATGCCACTTGGTCTCAGCACGATTGGGACAGTTACTATCAGCAGCAAGTCACCAATTTCAGAGAACAATTTTTTAGCAAGTAACGCTTTAACTTAAACCGTCACGAAACTGCGCGGGCGTTTTATTGAGCCAACCCTTAAACGCCCTTCTGAAATTTGCCGGGTCGCTATAACCGAGCCTTTCACCGATGTCATCGATACTCATAGTTGTGCCGAGTAACAGCTCTTTGGCCAGTTCCACTCGAACTTCGGTCAGCAATAATTGATAACTGGATTTATGGGTAACTAGCTCTCGCCTAAGCGTACGAGAGCTACAACCAAACTCATCCGCAAGTTGTTCAATATTCAGGAAACTGCCTGCGGTTTGATAAAAGATCGTTTTGATTTGGTTAGTCAGCAGGTGCTCAGAGTCCAGCGTTTCGACTATCGACTGGCAAGACGCAAGATAGCGCTTCAGTGTCGCGGCATCATGAGTCAATAAGGTTTGTGATAAAACCGAGGCATCAAAACGCAGTTCACAATGGTTTTGTTCAAAAATCACCGGGCACTGGAAACGCTCGTCATAAAGCTTGGTGTAATTGGGCTTAGCGTAAGGCAAAGCCAAAGTGTGAATATCCAACTCATGACCAGTCAGTTCTTTGAACAAAGAGACGATGGAACTCAAGAAATATTCACTGCAGAAAGGAAGCAGCTCGCCCACTTCCAAGGTGTTCTCAATCTGAATCACTGCGTGTTCGGAATCCAAAAGCAATTTAACCGAGAAGATAGGACCGTTCAGGCGCAGATATTTAAAGCCCGACTTGATGGCCTCCCCGACATTTTGACTGGTTGATAGCGCATAACCCAACACACCAAAGTGGCTCAAACTTGCATGCTCTCCCAACCAAAGCCCTAGACCATCGTGAGGAAAACTCTGATTCGCCGCGCTAAATAACGCAAGTTTATCAGCGTAAGTCAGCTTTCCATTCGGGTCTCGCCAATCCATGTTCGGCAAACCCACATCATTGAGTAACCTTTCAATGTCGATACCTCGCTGCTCTATAGTATTCAACAGCAGCGCAATATCCAATGTACCCAACTGATGCCGATGTCCGGTCGGCTTATACTCCGCGATAATCTCCAATCGTCTCTCCTTATATCGAGCCCATTCCCATAAACATGACTACTCAGCTTCAACAACACTACTGACAAAATCGTGATTGGTAACGCGCTCTTGTCCGAATATGACCTCCCAATTCTACGCTACTCATCGCACAATGGCTTTGGTTGTTAAATTTATGTGAACTGTCGCAATGATAAAAACGAATCCTGCTCCACACAGTTTGATTGATTCTAATGGTCAGCCGATCATTGGACATTTCGATGGCATCCCAAAGCACCTGAACATCGAGAACTTTGACTACCGAAACTCGATGGATGCAAAAGCAAACTCTTGGCAGAAGCACTTCCACTTTAAGCAATTCCAGTTTGTCAGCATCACCACCGACACACACGTTGTTGGTGTCGCTATCGCGGATATTCGCTACTTAGGCTCGGCATTTTGTTATGTGTACGATATAGAGAGCAACAAACTTGAAGAGTGTTCATGGTTACGACCACTGGGGTTTGATAAACAAGTAACGCCTTCACCATCTGAAGGAAAGACAAGCATTGCAGGCCAAAGCATTGCTTTTAATATCGAAGGCGGACAATGGCGAGTTCGCTTGAATACCAAACTCATCAAGGCCGATTTCGCTTTAAAGCCTAAAGCCGACAGCTTGCCCTTGGCGATGTGCAGCCCAACGGGTTATTCAGGTTGGACTTACACCCAAAAGCACAATGCTTTGCGCATCAGCGGTGACATCCAAATCAAGGGAGAATCACTCGTTCTCGAACAAGCTCGTGCTGGTTATGACTTTTCAGCGGGTTACATGAGACGTGAAACCAGTTGGCGCTGGGCAAGCATCAACACGCAATCCAATGGCACAGATATTGGCCTAAACCTCGCGGCGGGCGTGAATGAAACCGGAGGCTGCGAAAACGTGTTATGGGTCAATGGAACCAGACACTTACTTAACCCGGTACAGTTTACGTTCAGTCGCCAAGACACGAATTTACCTTGGCAGATAACATCACAAGATGGACGTATAAACCTGACCTTTACGCCCTTAAATAACCGCAGCGAAAAGCTCAATTTATGGCTGTTAAAGAGTAACTTTCGTCAGTTCATTGGTCACTTTTCTGGCTCGATTGAAGACAACAATGGAGTGACACATCACCTCGATGGTGTTCTTGGCCTAACAGAAGATCACTTTGCTCGCTGGTAACGTAATTCTGCTGATTGAATCTCAGGCGAGCAAGTTTAAGTAAACTTGATACTAAGAACGCGTCTGGCGTCTCAACAAGGATAAAACATGAATATCGACGCATTAATCAATCACCCAGAATGGCTACTGCTGGTATTAGCGCCCTTATTCATGGTGTGCATGTTGGCTGAGTATTTTATCGGTCAGAAGCAAGGTCGACTACCAGACAATTCCAACTATAAACTTTCAGAAGTGATGTGTAACTTCACGCTGGCGGGAATGCATCAACTCTCCGATTTGCTCACCGGGTTATTGGTCGTGCAGTTGTATCTTTGGCTGTTTGGTTGGCGCTTAATGGACGTTGAAATGGGCGTACTGAGTTTTGTTGTATTGATGGTATTACAAGACTTTTGCTATTACTGGTTCCATAGAGCAAGCCATCGTGTTCGCTGGATGTGGGCCGCGCACGTCGCGCACCACAGTTCAGAAAGCATGAACTTCAGTACGGCTTTCCGTCAAAGCTTAATGTACCCACTTGCTGGGATGTGGCTATTCTGGGTACCGTTGGTCATCATAGGTTTTGACCCTAAATGGGTCATCTTTGTGGTGCTTCTGAATCTAGGTTTGCAGTTCTTCGTCCATACACAATGGATACGAAGCTTGGGGCCACTTGAATACATCTTTAACACCCCATCACACCACCGTGTGCATCACGGCAAAAACCCGCAATACATCGATAAGAACTACGCCGGTGTTTTGATCATTTGGGATAAGTTGTTTGGTACGTTCGAACCGGAAGTTGAAACCGTACATTACGGCGTCACCAAACCCGTAAACAGTTTTAACCCTATAATCGTCACCTTTCAAGAATGGAAGGCTATATTCAAAGATTTGAGAAACCGAGAGCTAACCATTAAACAGAAAGTCCAGTTGATACTCTCACCCCCATCGGATTAAACGGACGATAGACAGATTGTATTAACTAAGATACCGCCTCAACTGGATTCAAAGACATCCCCACCGACTCGATTGAATAGTAAAGCACCGTTTTCCGACAATTTATTTGTGATCTGGGTTGCACGCGTACCGCATACTATCAGATACTGAACAAAACTAACCTTCAGCCACAGTAAACGTTCTGCGCTTGCTGTTCAGGAATTTCAATGAGTTCAGATAATCAGCCGACCTACTTCTTTTTCGATTACGAAACGTGGGGCGTTAGCCCAGCAAAAGACCGTCCGAGTCAGTTTGCGGGTGTTCGTACCGACCAAGATTTCAATGTTATTGGAGAGCCTCTGGTTATCTATTGCCAACCTCCTGCTGATTACCTCCCTGCGCCTGAAGCTGCGTTGATCACCCGTATCACACCACAGAAAGCGGCTTCACAAGGTCTCCCTGAGCCAGAGTTTATCGCTAAGATCCATGCTGAGTTGGCGAGACCAAACACCACAAGCCTTGGCTACAACAGTATCCGATTCGATGATGAAGTAACGCGTTACACCTGTTACCGAAATTTCATTGACCCATATGCGTGGAGCTGGCAGAACGGCAACTCACGTTGGGATCTATTAGATGTAATGCGCGCTGTTCACGCACTGCGCCCTGAAGGCATTGTTTGGCCAGAGAACGAAGAAGGTTATCCAAGTTTCAAACTGGAACACCTATCTGTGGCAAACGGCATTGAACACGAGAACGCGCACGATGCGATGGCCGATGTTATTGCGACCATCGAGTTAGCAAAGAAGCTTAAAGCTGCACAACCTAAGATGTTCGATTACCTTTACAACATGCGTCATAAGCGTAAGCTAAATGACCTAGTTGACATCGTAAACATGACACCATTGATGCACGTTTCGGGCATGTTTGGCCGTGACTGCAACTACACAAGCTGGATTGTGCCTATGGCTTGGCACCCAACTAATCAAAATGCGGTTATCGTGGTTGATTTAGCTAAAGATCCAAGCCCACTACTAGAACTGGACGCTGATGAACTCAGAGACAGACTCTACACCAAACGCAGTGAACTGAGTGAAGACGAGCTACCCGTACCCATCAAATTGGTTCAACTGAACAAGTGCCCTATTCTTGCTCCAGCCAAAACGCTGACGGCTGAAAATGCCGAAACCATCGGTATCGATCGCCAACAATGCTTGAAGAACTTGGCACTGCTGCGCGAACATCCAGAGATCCGCGAAAAACTCATTGGCCTTTACTCTCAAGAGCGCGAGTACGAAAAGAGTGATGATGTTGATACCCACCTTTACGACGGTTTCTTTTCACCTGCTGATAAAACAGCGATGAACATCATTCGTGAAACTGACCCGAACAACTTGGCAGCTTTGGATATCACCTTCAGTGACGAACGTATTAAACCGTTACTGTTCCGTTACCGTGCACGTAACTTCCCATGGACGCTCGACGAAGCTGAGCAATTGAAATGGGCAAACCATTGTCGTGAGTTTTATGAGTGCCGTTTAGAAGAGTACATGCTCAACCTTGAAAACCTCGCGCACGAACATGAAAGTGACGAGAAGAAAATGGCTATCTTGAAGGCGGTTTATCAATACGTAGAAAAGTTAGCTAGTTAATTCCATTATCAAGAGACGTAACACTTTGAAAGAAAGATTGATCCAACTGGTTTACTGCTTAATCTCCTTCACCTTAATCATAGGTGCACTTACAGTAGGTAACGCGTTACAGCACTTTTTGGATACCTCAATCCCAGGCAGTATTTTTGGCATGTTGATTCTGTTTGCCGCCATGGTGATTGGTATTGTTCCTTCGCACTGGGTACAACCCGGTGCAAGCTTGATTATCCGCCTAATGATCTTACTGTTTGTTCCGATCAGTGTTGGGTTGATGGATCACTTCGACATGCTCATCGCGAACGCATTGCCAATTATGGCGAGCGCCGTTGGTGGCACGTTGCTGGTGTTGGTGTCCTTATCATGGTTTTTAGACCGCTTGCTTTCGAGAGGTAACTGATCATGTGGATTCTACTCACCATCGTGGTATTCCTGTTTGCTCGCTGGGTAAGTCAGAAAGTGAACTCACCACTGTGTAATCCCCTGCTGATCAGCATTGGTATCATCATTCCGATACTCACGTTCTTCAAAGTACCGTTTGAGACTTACTATGCGGACAACACCTGGATTACCTACATGCTGCAGCCCGCGGTAGTTGCCCTTGCTTATCCGCTTTATGAACAGCTACCTCAAATCAGAGCCAACTGGCGCATCATCACCTTTGCTTGCACACTAGGCAGTGTGATGTCGATGACAACAACAGCAATGATTGCGGTCGCCTTTAAAGCAGACTTAAGTTTGATTGCGAGTTTATTAGGTAAGTCAGTCACCACACCAATTGCGATGGAAGTATCGAGCCATTTAGGTGGTGAAGCAGCGATTGCGGCAATACTGGTATTGATTGTTGGTCTATTTGGGGCAATTTTTGCTTATCCAATCTACAATCTCATTGGTATTAAGAGCCCTATTGCCCGAGGTTTAACCATGGGTACCGTGTCTCATGCTTTAGGTACTGCGACCTGTGCTGAAAAGAATCAGGAAGATGCTGCATTCAGTTCGTTGGCTCTTGTGCTTTGTGGCGTCATTACCTCGATCATCGCACCGAGTATATTTTCGCTCGTGGTTTGGTTCTATTCTTAACCTAAACGATCACTACGCGATCCAGCCCAACCAGAATGCTGTTTATTACAGTGTCTGTTTGGGCTTTTTATTCGCATTTATTTAGCAATAGCAGTCAAGTCACGGTCTTTTACGAGCACTAAGTGCGATATCAGCTGTATAAATGGCTCCTGTAATCGATTTCAAGTGTGACCTCACTCTAATTATGCAAACCAATGTAACAACAACAATTCAATGGTGATCTTTATCACAGAAAATTCCTGAGCATTGCATAGAATTAAAGCCTAAGGTCAATTAAGGATTCAACATGAACAGTCGTATTACCCTGGCGCTGGAAAGTGCTCCAACAGCAATCAAAGCACTTTTGAGTGACATCGTATTAGCAGACAACTTTGACGCGACATTGTCTCCAGAACAATTTGCTAGCCTACTGCAAGCAAGTGGTTTCGCGGATGACGAGCTACGTATTGCGCTACTTCCTTTTGCCGCAGCCTATTCTTACGCTCCGTTATCTGACTTTTATGTTGGTGCAATCGTGCGTGGTTTGTCTGGCACTCTGTATTTTGGTGCAAACCTTGAAATCGCTGGTGCTCAACTTGGCCAAACAGTACACGCTGAGCAATCTGCAATCAGCCACGCTTGGATGAAAGGCGAACAAGGTATTTCTGATATCACCATCAACTTCAGCCCTTGTGGTCACTGTCGTCAATTCATGAACGAACTGACCACAGCGAAAGAGCTTAAGGTTCAGCTTCCACAACGTGATGAAATGTCTCTGCAAGAGTACCTACCAGACTCGTTCGGCCCTGCTGATTTAGGTGTAACAACAGGCCTAATGACAAAGCTTGATCATAAGTACACGACCGAAGAAACAACACCTATTGTTGTAGATGCGCTAGCAGCACTAAACCGCAGCCATGCGCCTTACACCAAAAACCTAAGTGGTGTTTCGCTACAACTGACGTCAGGTGAAATTTTTACGGGTGCTTACGCTGAAAACGCAGCGTTCAACCCGAGCCTACCTCCTCTGCAAGTCGCGTTAATTCAACTTAAACTGGCTGGCTTCGATTTTGAACAAATTGAAAGTGCAGCTTTGGTTGAAATCGCCGAAGGTAGCATCAGTCACCTAGCGGATACGCAATCTACATTAGAAGCGATTAATCCCGACATTCCAGTGACTTACTTAGCAATCTAAGTACATCTAATTAACAAAAATTCAAATAAGCAGCCCTATTTAACGGGGCTGCTTTTTTTATACCTGTAATTAACGCAACAACTTGCGCAAACGTTTGCTTTTATCATTGAAATAAGTATGATCACCCCGTTTTCAATCAATCGTTCAAAAGATCGGAAGGAATTTCTATGTTTGGTACTGCTACTCGTGAAAATGCTACTCGTGTACTTCTATTAGGTTCAGGTGAACTCGGCAAAGAAGTTGCTATCGAGTGCCAACGTTTAGGTTTGGAAGTTATTGCTTGTGACCGTTATGCAGACGCACCCGCGATGCAAGTTGCGCATCGTAGCCATGTATTAGACATGTTAGACGGCGATGCACTTCAAGCGATCATTGAACTAGAAAAGCCAGATTATGTGGTTCCTGAAATTGAAGCTATTGCCACCAGCAAGTTGGTAGAGCTAGAAGCAAAAGGGTTGAATGTCGTTCCAACTGCGAATGCAACCAAGCTGACGATGAACCGCGAAGGTATTCGTCGTCTAGCCGCAGAAGAGTTGAAACTGAGCACTTCTCCTTACCGCTTTGCAGACACCTTTGAAGACTTCGCTGCCGCTGTTGAATTCGTGGGAATGCCTTGCGTTGTTAAGCCAGTAATGAGCTCTTCAGGTAAAGGCCAAAGCGTTATCAAAACAGAGGAAGACATTCAAAAGTCTTGGGACTACGCACAAGAAGGCGGTCGTACTGGCGCGGGTCGCGTAATCGTTGAAGGCTTCATCGACTTTGATTACGAAATTACGTTACTTACCGTTCGCGCAGTCGACGGTGTTCACTTCTGTGCACCTATCGGTCACCGCCAAGAAGACGGTGATTACCGTGAGTCTTGGCAGCCACAAGTGATGTCAGACAACGCACTTAAAGCCGCGCAATACACGGCTGAACAAGTGGTTAACGCACTAGGTGGTCACGGCATCTTTGGTGTCGAGCTGTTTGTTAAAGGCGATCACGTTATCTTCAACGAAGTATCCCCTCGCCCACACGATACTGGCTTAGTGACTCTTATGTCTCAAGACTCATCGGAATTCGCACTGCACGTACGCGCGTTTACCGGTATGCCGATCAAATCCATCACGCAATACGGCCCATGTGCATCAGCGGTTATTCTGGGCCAAGGCACTTCAACCAACATTCGTTTTGAAGGTCTTACAGAGGCGCTAGACGCACCACAGACGCAAGTTCGCTTGTTTGGTAAACCTGATATCGATGGTCGCCGTCGTCTAGGTGTGGCGCTTACTCGTCGCAACAGCACTGAGACTGCGATTGAAGATGCAATTGAGAGTGCTTCTAAAGTAAAAGTGATTTACTAGCCAGCTATTCAATTCTGAACAATCACGAGTTCACATCTGAACAATAAAAAAAGACGGGCTATCGAGCCCGTCTTTTTGTTCGTTTTAGCTGTTGGCGTTAGCTATTGGCTTAAAAGCAAACTCAGCTTAAGCTTAAGCGTCAGACTCAATCAAATACACTTCTTCACTGAATCGAGACAAACCTTTCTTCGCAATCTTAGGGTGTTCATCATCTGCGATATCTTGATTCAACAAAGTGATCTTATAACCTGCAAATAACTGATCGATCTCTAGCTTAGGTACGCTAAAGGGAGGCCCTGCCATCTCACTTTGATCGTAATCCAATGTCACCAATAAGATTTTGCCGCCTGGCTTTAACAGTTGCTTCAAACGCTCTACATATTGCACGCGCATCTCTTCAGGCAATGCGACTAAAGACGCGCGATCGTAAATGGTATCGACAGGCTGGATTGGCGCTGAGAAGTAATCGCCCGTGTAGATGTTCAGTTCATCGAATTGATACAGCTCGTGCTGACCACTGATTTGAGTCACAGTCGGGGTGTAAAGGTGCTCTGCAAAAAATGCGCGAACCGCAATCTGACTTAACTCGACACCTTGAACATCTTCATGCTTTGAAGCTAGCCAAATCAGATCTTCACTTTTGCCACAAAGTGGAACAAACACACTCTTCTCGTAGCTAGGCTCAGTCTTTTCCCAAAATTTAATCAGAAGTGGGTTTACATCTTCGAGGTGGAAACCAATTTGGTTGGCTGCCCATTTATTGTGCCAAAATTCAGGATTATTCATCTTTCGTTCATGTTAAACAGTCATAATGCAAGGGTACAGTATAGAGAGGTAAGAGCAACCTTAGCTTGGTTTAAAGTACCAAATTGGTTTCGATGAAATCAGAAACTGGCTAAGTTCAAAGTTCTAATAATTGCGGAACTAACGGTTGGATTATTTGTCTATATCTTCACATTTTAAAGCAATATTAAACGTTAGAGTTGGTTTCTGTCTTAGCTAGCCCCATTTAATATGTAGTGAGTTTAGTTAAGCTGTTTTTGCTCTTGTGCGTTACTGGTTACCCCTTTTAACTACCCGTTTTTGTAACCTTGTATTTTGGAGTTTGAATGAGTGTATTTCTCCGTACGACGGCCCTAATGCTATTGGTATTGAGCCGAGCGCCTGCATTCGCAGCAGCACCTGTTTCAACAAGTTCGACTGATCAAACGCGCACTCCTGCGCAAAACCAAGTTTCATCAAACGTATTCCGTCATAGTTTGAGCGGCCTTTACGGCATCAAAGCCTTCGACTCACGCCCGACTCAGCCTTACACCGACTTCGATATTCTGTACAGCAAAGCGCATCAAGGCCAAGCTGAACTAGAAACTATCTGTAAAAGTACTGCCCTACTCACCAATTCTGAAGCGCTATTTGCTGGCGTTAAATCTCAAGCTCGTGCAGAAGAAAAAATCGCCCTTGAGCTTGATGGTGATGTAACAAAAATTACCGACTTAGCCCGTGCAACTATCATCGCGAACGATGTAGAAAGCTTGGTTGAAGTTTACGAAGCGCTAAGCCGTGAAGCAGACGTTGTTAAGCTGAAAAACAAGTTTAAGTCACCAGCCGATTCTGGCTACCGTGACCTTAACTTGTTGGTTCGTTTACCTAAAACCAACATCATTGCAGAGGTTCAACTTCACTTGAAAGCGATTGCTGATGTGAAAAGTGGCCCTGAGCACGAACTCTACGAAATCATCCAAGGCATTGAGCGTCACGCAATTGCAGAACATCGCCCAATCAACGATATCGAAGCGGCACAAATCAATAGCCTAAGACGCCAATCTTTAGAGCTTTACCAACAAGCATGGCAACCGTACATTACCACGCACATTAAAGCGGCATAACCACTGACATAAACGCTTACCATAAACAAGAACGACAAAGGGCTGCATAATCGCAGCCCTTTCTTTTTATTAGTGCTCTCGCGTTGCTTTCATTAGTTCATTAGTTCATTAGTTCATTACTATCAGAAAGCAAAATATAGGGATTTCACTATTAGTAGTTAACGAGAAGGGTGATTAACGAGAAGGGTAGCTAAGAAAAGAGAGTCAGGTGATACCACTAAGAGAAACTAGTGACAAGACAGTCAGCAAATGATGCATAAGACGTAGATACAAAAAGACCACGCTAGGCGTGGTCTATTGCTTGGCTACTTCTCGATTTTAATATTTTCGACTCGGGCCTTCAGTTTTTGTCCCGGTCTAAAAGTAACAACACGTCGAGCAGAAATTGGAATGTCTTCACCAGTTTTCGGGTTACGACCAGGTCGCTCGTTTTTCTCACGAAGATCAAAGTTACCAAAACCAGACAGTTTTACCTGTTCGCCATTTTCAAGTGCCTTACGAACTTCTTCGAAAAACACTTCAACCGTTTCCTTGGCATCCCGCTTGCTGTATCCGAGTGTTTCAAACAGGTTCTCAGCCAAATCGGCTTTAGTGAGTGCCATAAAACTTTCCTCAAAGCTATGTTATACATTGCTACCATCTTCAGTAGCGCCAAAGCATTTACCCTATTCAATCAATGAGATAAGGTCATTTACAAGGAAAGTGTATGCCAAGCTTCTGATTTTCGCCAACTTTTTTATCTCATCAATTTAATTATTCTTTCAAATCAGGAAGATAACTCCCTTGTAAAGTCACATATATAGCTAAAAAACACCTAACCAACAGGTACGATGTGATATTATATCCCACAAAACCCAACATAATAAGAATTTAAAACTTTAGTGTTCTAAAAGATAATTTTTGAGACCTCTATCCTATACCCAATAAAATCAGCCACTTGATTTGATATCAAACTCAACAGAGGTTACTAAGTAACCATTATTAAATATGATATTTGTATCATTTCAGAATTTAATTCGAATTAGTCAATCCTTTCGACAATGCTATTCTGCTGTGTTTTTAGAAAATGCTCAATCAATCGTCTTTATTTCCCTAAGAGGTCTTACGGTTGTCTTAGCAGGCTTCACTATCAAACCTATACCGACTAGAAACAGTACAGATGCCACAACTTGAGCGACTGATAGCACCTCGTCATACATAAAGTAACCACTGATCAATGCGAAGATAGGTACTAGCAAGGTTAACGGCGCTGTCGTGCTTAACGGATATTGAATTAACAGTTTATTCCACACCCAGTAACCGAATAGCGTGGTTGGGTAAGCCTGAAACAACACAGCAATCGTTGCGTTCCAATCCCATTGTTCTATCGCCTGCCAAATAATTTGGTCACCGTGCAGCATCACCGCAAACAACACTAATGGAACTGGCGCAAATAGCATGCCCCACACGTTAAACGCAAAAGCCTGAGTGGTTTTAGACGCTTTAACAATCACGCCCATTAACGTCCAACTACACGCTGCGATCATAATAAGAATCACGCCATTAACAGTGACATTGCCCGTTGCTGCGGAAACCAGCACCGCCAACGCGCACATCGCTAACATCGCACCCATTAACTTGCGAACCGACGCACTTTCTTTGAAAACCCACACGCCAACCGCCATACCAATTAGCACATTGGTTGAGAGCAACACCGACGAAAGCCCCGATGAGAGCCCAGCGGTGATTGACCATGAAGCCATGCCCCAGATGCCCACACCAAACACAAAGCCATAACTCACTAAATAACGCCACGCGACATTCGGTCTTGCTACAAAAAATATCACCGGAATCACCGCTAGCGAGAAACGCGCGGCGGTTGCCAACAACGGATGAACATTGGTTACACCCATTTTGATCATCGAGAAATTGAATCCCCAAATTGCCATCACGAACACCGCTAACAACAAATCATTTCTTTTCATACTGACCCCTCCTTTGTTTTGAATGAGTATCCCTTGATCAATAAAACCAGTACAGATACAATTTTTACAATAAAAACCAGTACAGTTAACAACGGTCGTGACCATGAGCATCTACAGAAAGCTAGCCAATCAGTTTATTGATGAGATTGAAACGGGGAAAAGACCCGAAGGTGGACGCATGCCTTCGCTGCGTCAATTAGCTAAACAACAAGCCATCAGCATGTCGACCGTGGTGAGCTGCTACCAAGAACTGGAATCACAAGGCTGGATACACTCTCGACCGCAAGCAGGGTATTTTGTTTCTCCTCATAAACCTGCTCGTTCAACCCCAGAGTGGGCACAGTTTGAAAGTAAAGTGTCGAGCGTCAAGCTAACCTCATCGACTCACAGCTCAATCAATGGACCTTTAGGGGTGTCTAGCACCGCCAATAATGAACAGTCGATTGTTGAACTGGAACGCAGTTTTCGCCGCGCTATTCGGCGTATGAGCAGCAGGCTAAACCATTACCCAGATACACAAGGTGAGCCAATGTTACGTCAGGCATTATCCACTCACTTTGCCAAGCTCGATGTACACTTTTCACCTGAAGAGATGGTGATTACGGCAGGCTGTATGTCTGCGATTAAGGCTGCACTTGAATCGTGCACCAAAGAAGGCGACACCATCGCGATTAGTTCACCTTGTTTCAACGGCATTCTGGAGTTGCTCGGAAAGATGTCGCGACAAATCATCGAGATCCCATCTCTAGATGACGGTATCGACTTGCAACAATTAGAAGCACATTTGAAGAATAAACGAGTGGATGCCGCGATTTTTTGTACCTCTCATATGAACCCTCAAGGGATCAACATGTCGGCTAGTCAAAAACAAAAGCTTGCTGAATTAGCGAATCACTATCAAGTACCGATCATTGAAGATGATGTGTATCTGGAACTTTCTTATTCCTCACACACTCCACTCCCCGCGAAATACTACGACAAAGGCGGCTATGTACTATGGTGTGGTTCAATATCGAAAAGCTTGTCACCGAGTTACCGATTAGGATGGTGCTTACCAGGGAGGTTCATTAACGAATACAAGGCTCAGTTTTCTGCTGCAAGCTATGGCGTCGCCCTACCCACTCAGCTTGCAGTTGCTGACTTTATCGAATCTGGTCAATACGCAAAACACGTTAGAAGAAGGTGTACTCAGCTTCTCTCTTTGCGCCAGCAATACCTAAGTTATTTGGCTCAGCACCTTCCTCAAGGAGTAAAGATAAGTAACCCGCAAGGTGGCATGGTACTTTGGCTACAAATACCAAATTTGAACCAATCAAGCTTTGCTCAGGCAGTTGCCGACCACAACATTGATATTAGGCTTGGACACCTGTTCAGCACTCTCGACCTTTGCAGCAATTGCTTACGCATCAATATTGGGTATTCGTTAGAGGGTGAAACTAAGCAGCAATTGGATGCCTTAATTGAGCTTATCCACATTCACAGCTAACAGCCCGGAGCCTTTCAAAATCAGCTTTTTAAAAGCCTTTCGAACACCGAATTTTAATAGCCTTTTGTCATAAAAAAGAAGGCTATTATTCCTATCTTGATTCGGTTAAAGCCCCGAACCGTAAGGAAACCCACTCGCCTCAAAACCCTTAAATACTGAGTTTGCTAGCACATACAAAATTATGCAAACTGACTAATGACACATCACTTTTTAACTTCAATATACAACCGCCGGCGCTGGCGTTTTCCCGTATTTGAAGAGAATAATTATGAGTGATACAACAAAAAACAAACCACTACCTTCCTTTATCGAAGAACGCTTGAATTTCTATATTCAAGACCTCATTACCCAGAACCAAAGCCAAAAGCACTTGGTATTGGGTAAACGACCTCAGCGCAATGCCGTCGTGATGCAGAGCAATGATTACTTAGCACTGTCACACAACAAACCGATCCAAGACGCCCATCAAGCAGCGATTATTGAACACGATGACAACGTAGTGATGTCTGCAATTTTTTTACAAGATGAAGAGTCTAAACCTGCGTTTGAAACCGAGCTCGCGAACTATGTCGGAATGGAGAGCTGTTTGCTTTCTCAGTCAGGTTGGGCGGCCAATATTGGACTATTACAAACCATCTGCCCGCCGGACACATCGGTGTATATCGACTTTTTTGCCCATATGTCGCTATGGGAAGGCATTCGTGCCGCTGGCGGCATCGCCCACCCGTTTATGCATAACAATATGAATCACCTGCGTAAACAGTTAGAGCGCCACGGCTCAGGCGTTATTGTGGTCGATTCGGTTTACAGTACCATTGGGACCATCGCCCCACTACGCGACATCTACGAAATGGCGCAGGAGTTTGATTGTGCCGTCGTCGTTGATGAATCGCATTCATTGGGCACGCATGGGGAAAATGGTGCCGGCATAGTTCACGCATTGGGCCTTACAAAGCAAGTCGACTTCATCACCGTAAGTTTGGCTAAAACCTTTGCTTATCGTGCAGGCGCGATCCTTGGGCCAAAACTGCTTTCAGAAACCTTACCGTTTGTTGCTTATCCCGCGATTTTCAGCTCGACCGTGTTACCACAAGAGGTGGTCCGTTTAGAGAAAACATTAGAGGTAATCAAAAGTGCAGATGATAAACGACAAGCTCTGTTCCTGCGTGCTAAATCGCTGACTACGGGTCTAAAACGAATTGGCTTTAATATCCGCAGCGAGTCTCAAATTGTTGCGTTGGAGTGCGGCAATGAGAGAAATACAGAGCGAGTGCGCGACTTCCTTGAAGAACGGAATGTGTTCGGTGCGGTGTTCTGCCGCCCCGCTACGGGCAAGAACAAGAACATCATCCGATTTTCAGTGAATGCCGATATGACACCACGAGACATTGACCATGTGCTCACAGTTTGTCACGAAGCGTACCATCACCCAGAGTTAGAGTTCGTATAACTCTGTACACACCAATTCTATAACTAACACAAACGGCAGGACTGAATAGACGCTATCATGTCGCGATACAAAAAGAGCCCAGCGAATTGCTGAGCTCTTTCTTGTGTTCATCTATTTATCTATTCATCTATTCATCTAGTTCAGCTGGATAACCGGACGGTACAACCAATCAAATCCAGTGTGCAATTTTATCGAACAGTCGGGTTTTATCTGCTGGCTTCACAATAAAATCTGACATGCCTGACGATTCCATTTTTTCCAATGTCACTGGGGAACTGTCGCCTGTGTGAGCAATAATCGGCACTGTAGAGTATTCTTTGGCTGCACTGCGGATTCGACGAGAAGCTTCAATACCATCCATAATTGGCATCTCGATATCCATCAGAATCAAATCAACATCCTCGGTATCCAAAGCATCTAACGCTTGTTGGCCATCTTCTTTCTGTACAACGTCAAAGCCCTGTTTTTCCAATAACATTGCGGTAAAACGGCGCAAAGATTCGTTGTCATCCACCACCATTATCGTACATTTATTAGTCGCCTCTAGTGGTTTCACAGCAACCGACGGCAAGACGTAATTGGAATCGAAAAGTAAGCGCTCGATGGTGGCTTTGGTATTCAGTAGCCAAACTTGTGTTTCCACCCAAATCGGTTCAAAAGCAACGTTACGAACACGCTTAATGGGGTGATGCTCATACAAATAGATGATTCTCGCTTCAGTGAACGATAGTAAAGATTCAATTCTATCGAGGTAATTGGCTCTTAAATCTAAGCTCTCCATATCAACGAAAATCAAGTCGAACTCAAATTGATATTCCTTATTTTTAAGTGCTGATACAACGTCTAATACGGTGAGGTCAAACCCCATAAAACGTGATGTCTCAGTAATTTTATCAGAGAGTACTTTCTGGTCACTCACCATCAACACTGTCTTTAGCTTAGTGAGCTCACTCTTAATTTCGTTCACAGAGTGAGAAGTCAAAGATGGAAAAGTCATCGTGAACTGCGTCCACTGTTCCACCTCAGACTTACACTTAATCTCTCCACCAAACGACCGCATTACCTTCTGACAAAATGGCAAACCTAAGCCGTAGTTACCTGATTGGCCGGTGGTGTAAAAATCCTGGAAGATACGTCGAATGACATCGTTTGAAATACCAGATCCGTTATCGGTAACCATAATTTGATTGGTCACGTCATCACTGCACATGGTGACATGAATATGAAAATCTTCAGGGCTGCGATGATGGAATGCGTTCTTGAACAAGTTATACATCACGTACTTCAACAAGGTATCACTACCCAAGAAGTCAAAGTTGCTTTGTACATCTAAAGAGATCGCTGATTTATCAGCTGAGCGCTTATAGTTAAAGCTATCTATCGCCCCTTCCACCACCGCTTGAGCTGAATGTTTCTTGAACGTAGAACGAGATACTCGGTTTTCATCAATTGAAGTCAATAGCAGATCAATCGTCTCGTTACCTGAGTGAATAATCTCCATCGCTTCATCACCCACTTCACGTAACTGTATAACTTCTTCATTACTCAAAGCGTATTGCCCTTGGTGGCCACCACTTTTCGGATTCGGCAATATGGACTGCATAACATCAATAGATGTCAGTAAACCACTTAGTGGGTTTCGCATCTCATGCGCGATACCAGCTCCAAAAGATTTCGCCAATGACACCTTATTCTCATGTTCCACCTGATTACGGAAGTAAAATAAGTTACCGAACAAATAGATAAATAAGAAGATTGGCACATGCGTCCAATCCATAGTGAGCTCTAAGTAGAAGCCTTGTGCCACCCATGCACACAAGGTAGCAATCCCTATCCCGGCGAAGGTTTGTGCAAACATCACTCGGGTGACGTGAACTAATAGAATATGGAGGAAAATAGCCGACATGAAAGACATAACCCATACGTTGGACCAGTTATTCATCAGCAGCATGTAAAAGAAAAAACACGGTAAGCAGAGGGTAATAGCGACTTGATAATAAGCCGGAAGGTACTTTCGCCAATCAAATGGAATACGATTACGAACAACAATCCCAAGGAACAATACCGAGCAAAACAGACGCACGGCTAAATTTTCATAGGGTTGCGGAAACAAGAATTCCCATACAATGTAGTAAGCAGGGAAACCGACAAAGCCCATCCAACCCACAAGGGTTAGGTTAGGTTCTGCGTACTGATAAACTTTACGAATCGCGTTCATACAAATACTTTATTTACTAAGCCCTAACGTTTACAAAGTCTAAAATTTGATGTTGGTTCTTATGTTTTCCGCTGAGTATATTACACATCACCTCAGAGCAGTGAGCTTTCAATCAAATATGTATCAACGCTTTTGATTTTATTATGACTTAGATGAATAAAGTCTCGGTTTCATACTTTAACTCAGACAACATCCCTAAGTGATTCAGATTTATACGCTCACGCCTACACCAATAACGCGCCTTAGCAAGTGCTGCGCCTCTTCGTTTTCATTATGTCACTGTAACGCGATGCATCTTTCTTGGAGTATCGCCGTAATCAATCACCGCGTAATGTTGCGTTACCCTATTGTCCCAAATAGCCATTGATCCCTTGTCCCATTTGAAACGGACTTGAAACTCAGGGCGTCGTGCAATTTCAAACAGTTGGTTAAGTAAAATATCACTCTCTTGTCGGTCAAGTTCGTTGATATAACGGGTAAACTGCTCATTGATATAAAGTGTTTCTTTACCGGTTTCCGGATGGCTCTGAACAACAGGATGAATTACAGGTGGATTTTGCTGCGCGGTTTTAAGTAGTGATTTGTGCCAATCAAGCTCTATCTGATCTGGCTCAACTCCTTCAAAAGCCACCAGCGAATGAGTCGCTGATAAGCCTCTCAGCTTTACTTTCATGTCTTCATCTAATGAATCAAATACAGCCGTCATCGAACACCAAATCGTATCCCCACCGGTGCTTGGAATATGTTGAGCATGCAACAAAGAAGCTTTCGATGGCACTTTGCGCCAGGTTAGATCCGTATGCCAATAGCTTTCCATGGGTGCATTACCACGGGTTGTTTCGATGACACTCACCTGAGGTGCGCTTTCGACGCGAGGAAAGAAGGGATGCGCAAGCTCGAGCTGCCCAAATCGCTCTGCAATCATCAAGTGTTGTTCTGGTGAGAGTATTTGATCACCTAGGAAGATTACTTGATGGCTAATCAGCGCCTGATAAACCTCATCGAGTTCGGTCACACTGCATGTGGCGAGATCGACTCCATGGATTCGCGCACCGATATGAGGGGTAACTTGTTCTATTTTCAACATACTTTCGCTTATTGATGATGTGACATTTCAGAGTCAATTTGGATACTGACTAGTAAACCGGACAAATACGCCATTTCTTTCAACACTGTTCGTTCCAAAAAAAGTCTCACTTTAATAAGAAAAAGGCCATCTAAAAAAAGAGCCCCTACATAGGAGCTCTTTTCGTTTTTTGATACTTCCTGTATCCATAGACAAGTCCAATCTGTAGTACTTTCACTGAAAGCCAGATCATCGATATCTCCAGTTGTGTATCAACTTAAATGTAACACACAATCTCCAGGCAGTTCTAAAACACAACCGAGATAATGAACTTAGTGCCACTCCATCTCACCACTCAGCACTTGTTCGATGCCATCAAGATGGAAGGAATCTAGACATTAACGATACTGATGTGGAATAAGTATTATTAATTTTACTTATGCAGAGCTAAATTCTATCTTGGCTGCATTATCCAACACCATAAACAAACGCGATTACGCAGGGAAAAAGACGATGACCGCCATTACCGATTTGAACATTCTGCTAAAGTCCATGTCACCAGAGCTCATTGAAGGTGATTATGTTTTTTGTACTGTAGACGGGGGATTAGCAGATTATGTTCAACTCGAACCAATCGCGACCTTTCGTGAAAAGAAAGGGTTAACCTTGGTCCTAACAGAGGAATCTGCGACTCAAGCGCAGTTAAATTTCGACGGTGTATTTAGCCTGATAACTTTATCGGTCCACTCGAGTCTTGAAGCGGTTGGATTAACAGCGGCTTTTGCCACCAAGCTAGGTTCATACGGCATTAGCGCCAACGTAATTGCTGGTTATTACCATGACCATATCTTCGTTCAGAAAGAGAAAGCAGACGAAGCAATGAGTGCGCTGAAAGAATTTTCAGAAACTGATTAATAAAGAATTTGATTACTCACAAATACAAAAAAAGCGACGTAATCTACGTCGCTTTGACTTATTGCTTAACAATCACTCACTGATCAGGCATCAGTGAGTGACACAGTTAAGCAAGCTTAAAAGTCGCCACTTTGTCACTTAAACCAGCGGCTTGGCTCTTAAGTTCGTTCGACTCAGTTAAGCTGTCCTGTGCGCCCACAACTAAGTGGTCCGTAACATCTTTAATGGTCGTAATGTTCTGAGTAATTTCACCCGTCACGTGCGTTTGCTCTTCTGCTGCGGTAGCAATTTGAGTCGCCATATCACTAATCAAAGCCACCGCTGTGTTGATCTCTTCTAGCGCATGTGAAGCTCGGTCGGCATCTTCGACGGAATGTATTGCCAGTTTCGAGCTGCTCTCCATAAGATCAACCGCTTGAGCCGTTGTGCGTTGTAAAACATCAATCGTTGACTTTATCTCTTCTGTTGAAGAGTGAGTTCGTTGAGAAAGCACACGTACTTCATCTGCAACTACAGCAAAACCGCGACCTTGTTCACCAGCACGCGCCGCTTCAATCGCAGCATTCAAAGCAAGCAAGTTAGTTTGCTCTGCAATACCTTGAATCGTAGCAAGTACCGTTGAAATCTCTTGAGCATGCTTGTTTAGCTCGCTGATCACGTTGCCCGCCTCGTTCACTTCATTGGCGAGGTTATTGATAGAACCTTTAGTATCGACAACCAGGGCGTGACCGCTATTAGTGCTTGTCGCAGAGTCTTGTGCCGCTTTTGCGGTTTGCTCAGCATGCGAT
>NZ_CH902607.1:773065-900839 GCF_000153005.1 Vibrio sp. MED222
GTTCTGTGCTAGTTCTCCTACTTCATCTTGGTTCTCAACATGAATACGCTGAGTTAAATCACCACTACCATTAGCGATCTGCGCCAATGCTTGAGACACATGGTTCAACGGACGGAACAGAATAGTACACAGCAGGTTAAACAATATGGTACATACAATCACAACCAACAGTGTCACCAACACTTGACCGATCACCGCATCAAATAACGGTGCAACCAAAGAGTCATGATTAACAACACTGATAGTAATCAGGCTTGTACCATCAATCGCACGTGCGTACAGAACATAGTCGCTGCCATTTAACTCGATAGCCGTGTCTTTACCGCTAGTCAGTGCCTTCTGTACATCAGAAAAATCTAGCCCTAGCGAGCTAATGTTCTCATTCAGCAACTTTGTATCAGCGTGCGTGTAAACCGTGCCTTTGTTGGTCGCGATAAACATGTAGCCTTCGCCTGGAAGAATCACTTTTTCAAGGCTGTTTAGAATGTCGGTAATTTCTACATCGGCCCCCAAAACGACCTGCTGGCCATGCAGTTGCATTGCAGTACCCAACGACACAACGTTCGCCCCAGTTGCCGCGGCAACCGTTGGGTTATCCATGAACACCTTACTTGGGTTCGCAACCGCATTGGTGTACCAACCCCATACGCGTGGATCATCATTGCCCGGTGGCAACACTACGCCATTCGCATTTTTTTGCGAGCCATCTGGGAACGCTAAGAACACATTATCAAACGCCCCTGAATCACGAACCTGCTTCAGGTGAGTCACCAAGCTTTCTTGTGTTGACTCCTTCGAAAGTGAAGTAAGCGCACGTTCTTTGGATAAGATCCAATCCGATACATATTGATTGTAAGAAGCTGATGCACCTTCTAAGCGCTGTTCAACTTCAATATCCAACCGTTGCAATGAAGCACGAAAAGACAATACTTCGACCAAAATCCCCCCCAGGATAATGGCCATGCTGGCAGAGATCGCCAGCTTATTTTTAAGCGAGAGTTTCTTGAACATAGGAAACCTATAATTTGGAAGTAAAAACCGCGGTGACAAATTTGTCACCAATGCGGTTTGCAAGCACCATTTATTTTACGCTTTAAAATAAAATAATAAACCACCTAAGGTTAATATCAGCAATATATGTGAGTAGGGGCACGCATAGCGAGATATTCACCAAGTAAATCATTGATTGAATGAGAAATCATACCGAACACCCTGTTGAAAGGTAAATTAATCAAATACAATCAGCATAGCGTTGTTACCTAGACGAAAAATAGCAAAGGACCCAACACATAACGTTCAGCCCTTTATTTCTTGTCATTTAAACCTAACGGCATTCTTATTTCTATCAGATCAACACTTATATTCGATTACTTAGATTTCACCGAAATTGGGGTTAGTTAATAATCGCTTTAATTACTTTACTAACTATTAGTTTTGTCAGTTATTGTATTTTCACTTTCCCAATACTAACTCAATAACCAACGACTACTAGTTATTCGTCACAGACAGTTTGTAGCCCAAATGTTGAACATTCACATCAGCGTAGCCTAGAGCAACGGCATAGTCTGCTGCGTTTGTTAAAGCAGAAAACATGATTGAAACGGCTAGTGTTATAAACATACTCATTTTCATATTTTGTTCCTTTTTGGCTAAATAGTTTTAACTGGTTAAATGGGGTTAGTTAGTTAATTGAGCGGACTGAATGTTATTACCAACGTGAGCGATATGAACGATGGCAACTTTTGCAAGTCGCCTGCGCTGCTTCTAATCCTGATTCCGCCAGTGATACATCACCTTGTTGGCTACCTTGATAGAGTTCTTGGAACCCTTGATTCATTTGACTTAATAGTCGTTGGAATTTTTCAGGTTCACTCCACACACTCTCTTTAGCTTTACTTCCTTCTTGGCTGCCCACCGGAAATGACGTCAATAACAATTCGCTATGAGCCGTTAGCTCTAAACTCGTTTCTTCTAATACCTGCCAACTCGTATCGTTGCCATCTAATGAGTCTTTGGCTTGCTCAATCAAGGTTTCAACTTGTGTAAATGCGTATTGGCGCTGTTCAATTTGGCTCGAATGATCTTGTGATGCCAAAGCGTGGGTGCTAAGTAAAACGGTTGTAGTACACAGTAGTCTCACCAATCTCTTGTGCATCATTCTCTTGTTCATATTGATCTCTCCTCGCTTCATATAGCTTTTTTTGTCTGGTTTCGATACAGACATCGATGATTCGTTTCGATGTTCCGTTTTGCTCTGATGTCTGTGTTTCTTTGATGTCTGTGTTTCTTTGATGCCTGTGTTTCCTTGATAAAGTCAATTTACACAGCAATAGTTGCAATTGCAACTATTGCTGTGTAAATTACTGTAAAGCGAACAGAGATTAAATAAACAAAAGAGAGAGTGAAACTATGAAGATTTGGGATCTATCAACTCGCCTATACCATTGGACGCAAGCGGCGCTTTTCATGGGGTTAATGGCATCGGGCATTTCAGGTAATGGACCCCACGTTCAACTTGGGCTAGCACTTATGACATTAATCGTTTGGCGATTGATCTGGGGTTGGGTGGGTAGCGAAACGAGCCGGTTCAGACAGTTTTTACGATCACCTAAATCAGTGGTTCGTTATTTATTAGGAAAAGAAAAAGAAAAGCCAGGCCATAATCCTGCTGGCGGTTGGATGGTTGTTACACTGTTATCAGCTTTAACTATTCAGTGTGTTTCTGGTTTAGCCTTAGCTGGGCTTCTTGATCACTTACCCTATGCAAATATCTGGTTGAATGACTCCGTATTTTCACTATTAGAAAACATTCACCTCACTATGATAAAAGTGCTTCCGACCCTGGTCGCGGTACACGTCCTTGCCGTTTTGTTCTATAAATTACGTTCTAAACCATTAACTTGGGCAATGGTCACTGGCTTTCAAACAAAAATCGAACTTAATGGCAGTGTTGCGTTTGTTTCTCAATGGCGTGCGTTAGGCGTACTAGCTTTAGCGGCACTGCTCATCATTATGCTGACAGTGTTGGCGTAAATTAATTGGTTTGATGAGTATAAAACCGGATGTACAAAAAGGGATAAGCCGACGACTTCTAAAAATCGTCTCGCGAATAGAGCGCGACTAACCAAAATCTAACGTCAGCAACAATCGCGTCTCGTTAGATGAAGTTACGGGTGAGCAATGCACCAGACCCGCGTTTTCGTTGCCACTCCATCGCTCCCCTTTAAGCAATGCCACATCACCACTCGAAAGTTGCTCGATATCCGAGTCATGACTGTACAAGCCCGACTCTGAATCTGGCTGTCCGTTACTTCCTCTTCCTAGCTTCGAACGGTCGACCAAGTCGTTTGGCAGCCATTGAGTGGCAACACCATGATAGGTAGTCACTAAACGGCAAGGGACTTGGTCAACATGGAAGCGTGGGCACATCGCTTTATTCAGAACCGCTAAACGGAGCCCTACTTCTTCAAGATCAAACAAACAACAGAACATATCCACCAGCTCTACCATGTTTTCTAGTAGTGCTTTAGATGCGGTTTCGTCGGTAGCAAACTCCAATTTCTCATAGGCGTTGTCTGGAGACAGGCTCATAGATTTACTGAAGTTTGGATTCAAGGCGATAAATTCACTGATTGCCATGGTTAAATCTTCATCAAATGTACGCTGCCAAATCGCAATATTGACATTGCTTTGATAGATGTCTGCCAGCACCGTTGGCTGCTCAGAAGCGCTATAGCATGGAGCATGATTCGCATGATTCGCATGATTCGCATGAACCTTGATACTTGCAGCAGAACCAATGTTAAGTGGCTGATTATTATCGGTTGTCACAGGTTTCGTTAACACGGCATTCATTACGTCATCTCCTTGATACATGCTTGTTGTTTTCCTCTTACCGATACGAACGTTATTCTCAGTAAGAGTGATATTTTGGTTATGTTATAACATAACCAAAATATCACAAGCAACTTGGCATACATGTTTCCAATTATATGGATATGCGTTTGCAGCCTTAGGTAACTTGATGAACGTGGATCACTGCAGAAAAACGCGAAAGCTTAGCTATGGCGTTCATATAAATTGACTCAGCAAGCAACGGCTTTCACACCATAAGCCCCAAGTTAATCGAGAACTCAGACACGAAAGTGTTGAATTACGCGTTCTATAAGTTCAGAGATGTCGTTGATGTCACATGTCGTTACACAGCATGACGTCTTAAGGCTTTACATCTTGAGCGAGGTAAACAACAATCCCTGAGAATAAATCCATAACATAATGTATTTAGAAATTATGAGCAGCACAGAAAACAAAAAATCGAGTCCTCTTTTCGAAGTCGTATTTAACGTCTTTCTTCCTTCATTCATCTTAATGAAGTTCAGTGGAGAGGAACACCTAGGAACTGGCTTAGCACTACTTGTCGCGCTTGCCTTCCCTATTGCTTACGGTGGTATGGAGTTAGTCCGCAACAAGAAGTTTAACTTCATCGCGGCACTTGGCTTTGTCAGCGTATTATTAACCGGCGGTATCGGCTTCTTCGAACTTGATACTCGTTGGTTAGCATTAAAAGAAGCATTAATACCCGGCCTAATTGGTTTAGCGGTTCTTGGCTCAACCTTCACTCGCTACCCGTTTATCCAAAAAGTTATCTTCACGCCTGCACTGTTAAACATATCTCTAATCGAAGAGCGTTTAAGAGAGTTTGGTAACCAAGCAGAGTTTAATCGTTGCCTAATGAAGTCAAACTACCTATTCGCTAGTACCTTCGCATTTTCTTCTGCGATGAACTACTTTCTAGCGACTTGGATTGTGACTAGCCCAGCAGGTACTGCAGCTTTTAATGAAGAATTGGGTAAGTTGACACTTTACAGCTACCCGGCCATCGCTATACCAAGTATGTTGATGATGTTAGGTATCTTCTACTACATTTGGCGCCAAGTTCGCTCGATGACTTCGCTAAAAACGGAACAGATCTTTATTACTAAATAATTTTCGTTGCGTTAGCTCCGAGTACAAAACCGCTTCAAATACTCGATTGCTTTAAAAAACAGATTGCTTCAAAAAAGCATGAGCCCAGCACACACGCTGGGCTTTTTTGTCTGTTCTACATACAGCAAAATATTAACTTTCAATTGATATCATGAATTAATTTAAACAAAACGATGTTCATTTTCATGACTCACTGTCCATAACTGGCCGAAAACAAGTAATAGTCAATGATTTGCATTGAATGAGGCGTGATATGTTTTTATAATCAACTTCGTTTGTTACTTTACAAAGTTCAATCCTAGCAATGACATAACTTCAGTTCATATTGGTCATATTTAACCAATAGTTTGCAAAAACCAAACGCCAGACGAACTCGACAAGGAATTTAAAACATGAACAAATCTCAATTAGTTGAACACATCGCAACTTCTGCTGACATCTCAAAAGAGCAAGCAGGCACAGCACTCAATGCACTCGTTGAAGGCATCTCGACTACGCTTGCTAATGGCGACGATGTATCTATCCTTGGATTTGGTAGCTTTAAAGTGAATAGCCGCGCTGCTCGCACAGGTCGCAATCCAAGAACTGGAGAAGAGATTCAAATCTCAGCGTCAAAAACACCAGCATTTAAAGCAGGTAAAGCACTAAAAGAGACATGCAACCTGTAAGATAGAAAATACAAGGAAGGTTACCGATGACAACTAAGGAAAAAACAAAAACGAGCCGCAGTAAAAAAGCCGGCAAGTCAACCAAAGCACAAGCTGAAGGGCCTAAGGCTCGTCAACGCATTGAAGAGCTTCTCGAAGAGCGTGAATTAGCCAAACTGTTAGAGCTTTAGTTTGTATTCGAGCTGTAATTAAAGATTTACATGATGGTTTGTTGTCATTCAAATGCCACTGCAGATTTGCGGTGGCATTTTAGTTTGAAGAACAAGCCCTAGCGCATCACTCTTCTTCCCCCTTTCAATCCCCTCTTCACTTTTAATCCCCCTCGCTTTCAAAAACGAAACTTTAGCTTACTGGCTTTAAGCTGATATCGCGTTGACGACCAAGCTTGAGAAGCGCATGATTTTATTTCGAGCAGAATAGTTTTTTGGCCGTGTAACCCACCCCATAATTGTTTCTGTGCAACGTACCCTATTGAACGGCAGGTCACATGAATAAAATTGTTATGTTAGTAATGGGGCTGCTTTTTACCAGTCGATTGTTCGCTAGTATTGTGCCGCATGTTAGTCAACTTGAGCATGATGCACCTATTCTACTTCGCTCAGCGTTGATCGTAGGTGTTTCGGCTTATGCCGTCTGGACAGCGTTCAAATACTTCAAAAAGAACAAAGCTTCTAGTTCAGATCAAATCTAGGCGGTGCTGACATGAACTGACTCTTTGCCGACGAACATAACTTCCCGCACTGCGTAATTTGGCTTTCGAGGAAATAAAGATTACGTCTGCTTTTCACCCATTGAGCGCGAATTTCGAGTTCCTGACCAATGGCGATTGGATGGTGAAAGCGAGAAGTTAAACTCACCGTCATCGCATTGATATTGTTATGGAACAAGCAATACAACATCGCGCTGTCGTGTAACGCAGTAACAATACCCCCCTGCATAATACCGTCGTAGCCCTCAGCTTTATCTGTTGGTACAATCCTGGCTATAGCTTCATACTTAGCTAAATTTTCACGCTTAACTGGCGTTTCATGCTTAGCTAGCGTTTCGTACTGAGCCAAAGTCTCACCTTCGCCAACAGCTTCAAAACAAATGGGGCTATCTGTGAAAAAACCTTGGCTGCACACTTGGCAACGCCGATGGTTGTGAGGAATGAAAACCTTCATACTTACCCTTATTCCTGTGTACCCTTAGATTCCTAGAGATAGATATGGCTCGACCAAAAAAACATCGTCAATTATGTACCCGTGCGGCTTACTCATGTTTTAAGCCTAATGGCGTTCCTATGGACGAGCTTCATAAAGAAGAATTGCTATTAGAAGAGTTAGAAGCCTTACGCTTGGCTGATCAAGAAGGATTGAGCCAGCTTGAAGCCGCCGAGCAGATGCAGGTGTCTCGCCAAACGTTCGGCAACATCATTAAGCGTGCAAGAGCCAAAGTCGCCAAGTGCATCGTCAACGGCCATGCGTTAGTGATTCAAGGCAGTTAATTCACGTGTTAGCCAGAAGTTATTTAACTCAGCGAGCGAGAACTCTTGATACTTAACTTGATACTTAACTTGATACTTAGCTTGATGGCTCAGTAATCTGATACAACTTTCGGCTTTGCCCTTCACACACATCCTTGCAATTGCATTCGCGCTCAATGTCTAACTGTGCGAGTCCTCCACAACTGCCTTTGATTGGCTTGCGCGAAAAAATCACGCCTATAGCCATCAGTGTAACGACTCCGACAAACCCCAATAGCGTCAACAAAAAGGTCATTTACGGAACCCTCGAATAGCGCCTAGCTGATTAGGCTGTGCCATTAAAATCGAAGCTTGTTTTTTGTGCCCTTTCTCGCCGCACGTTTTATTGCTACCCCCGATATTGCGCGACTCGCGACCATAATCGAGGTCGGTTACTTCTTGTAGATTGCAAAAATCCAGAGTGGTCACTTCGGCTTTTCCTTTAGATGTAAAAACGCGAACATCATGATTGAACAAGTGCGACAGCATTTTCTTCCCGATGTGACGAACCACAACAGCTTTCACATCATAAGATTTAACGACGGACATCCATTGCTTCTTCTTATTGCACGGGCTGTCTGACTCAACCAAAGGAATAAGATGCTTTATTTGTTGTTGCTCATCGACAATCGCGATCTGTGGAGAACGGGCAAAATGGTTGCCGACATGAAGGTCACGACAAGGTATTGCGTATAACATAGTAACTTCCTGTTATTGATGATCAGAAGTTCAGCATACGCCCCGTTATTGGCATATGCCAACAACTATCATGTGAAAAATAAGATTTACTGGATCGATAGCTAAGATCAAAAGCTACAAGCTACAAGCAGCCAATAGGGTTGGCGCAGGTTACTCTACCTCCCGAACCTGTTCATGGAGAACCTCCCTTCCCCAAAACAAGAATGCCCCACTAGTGCGGGGCATTCTTTGTGCGTAAGAGTTGAAATTTCAAAGACGAAGTGACGATATAAATCGTTGTTACAACGAAAGAGTAAAAGTACTTCCCACACCCAATTCAGATTCAACGACTAGCGTTCCTTCTAGATTCTCGACCATGGCAAGCGCTAAAGATAATCCAAGACCATACCCCTCGATATTGCTGCGGCTGCTGTCGACTCGGTAAAGTCGGTCAAAAATCAAGTCCTGATATTTCTGTTTAATGCCCACACCGGTGTCCTGGATACTTATCTCGACCTTACCTTCGGTGCTTTGCTCCGCTTTGACCGTCACTCTTCCTTCGGGCTCGGTGTACTTAATCGCGTTATCAACAAGATTAACCAACACCTGAGTCAACTTATCAGGGTCTGACTGAATCGCAAGACCATCAGCGCTCTCAACCACCAGCTCGATTCGTTTGTCCTCTGCAACATCTTCATACCAGCTCACCACATTGCTAATCACGTCAGAGACCTGAGTCGATACTTTCTGCGGTATGCGTTTACCAGTTAGCTCATCATTCAGTTTCATCAAGGCGGTTAACATATTACTGGCCTGCATAGCGTGCTCAGAGCAGTCCGCCAATGCATCTTTCATCGCTTGTTGGTCGGCGTTGTTAAGTAAAGCAGTTTGAGAGGCTAACGTAATACGCGACAAAGGAGTTCGAATATCATGAGCGATCGCATCGACGGTCGTATTCAAGCTTGTCGTCACGTGCTGTAACTTGGCAACCGCAGTATGGACACTATAACTGATCACGTTGAGCCCTTGCGGTAAATCAGATTCGGCTTCATTTTTAGTGCTAGTGCTAGTGCTAGTGCTAGGAAATTCTAACTGCCCTTTTTTCAGCTTATCGAGCAGGTCGCCAAAGGTCACTAACGGAGACATCGCACTCTGGATGATGTTACGAGTGAATACTGCGGTCACAGCCACGAGAGCAAGCAACGCATATAAGGTCATTAGCCATTGATTGTAGGCGATAAAGTCTCTTGCTCGGTTATCCAAAACCAACCAGAAATCATACTGATCCCCTTCAATAGGTAACGACATATAGGGACTAAAGATGAAGCTCTCTAGCCATGAACGATTGTCATCAATTTGGTAGTTAGAAAAAGGCTGTGCTGTTGATAAATGTTGAACACCAGCGATAAACACGCCATCAGATGAAGCGCCCTTCTCAAGCTTATACGCCGCAATGTTGTTTTCGAGTAGCCGATGAGGATTCGCCTCTAAAACATGAATCAATCGCTCACTCGAATCGTAAGTCAAAATACGCTGATACTCGGTCGACATAGACGTAAGGATCTTCTTTTCCGTTTGGTAAAGGTCGAAAAAGAAGATAGCCCCAACAATCAGTTCCACCAGCAGCAAGCAGAGCAGTAAAGTCGACATAAAGCGAACCAACAAATGTCTCTGCGTTTTAGCAAGCGCCTGTTCAATACTACGACTTGAGGACATAGCCAACACCTCGAAGTGTGTGAATTAACGGCTTAGAAAAACCCTTATCAACTTTGCTGCGAAGCCTACAAACCAAAACATCGACCACGTTGGTTTGCGGATCAAACTGATGCCCCCAAACATGCTCAAGAATCGCCGTTTTCGACATCACAGCCTCTCGGTTTTCGAGCAGTAATTTCATCAACATAAACTCGCGCTGATTAATGGTGATCGTTTGTTGATCTCTTTGCAGCGTGTGTTTAAGTAGGTCTAAGCTAAGCGGGCCGTAATGCAATTCTAATGGCTGAGTTGTCGGTTGCTTACCTCGACGCACCAAGGTTTGGCAACGAGCCAATAACTCAGGAAATGCAAAAGGTTTTACCAAATAATCATCAGCACCTGACTGTAGCCCTTGCACTCGTTCTTCCACTGAGTGTTTGGCACTTAATATGATGACAGGCGTCGCGTAGCCTTGCCCTCTGAGTTCAGCCAACACTTCAAACCCATCTTTCTTTGGCAACATGATATCGAGAATGATCACGTCATACTCTTCGGTTACGGCCTCGTGTAATCCATCAACACCATCTGTTGCGTGTGTCACCGTTATCCCTTCTTGCTGAAAACCATTCACCAAAAATCTCGCGATATGAATGTCATCTTCAATCAATAGTATTTTCATTAACGTCCGTTTATTTATTTGCCGTGGTCTTAATACACTCTATCAATATCCTTTCTCGAATATAACCAACATTGCAACTTTGTAATGTTCAAGAAAGCCAGTCGTAATCATGCATTCGTTAGTATGAACCAGTTGATTAAAAACACCCTTTCTAAACAAACAAAAAATAGAATTCGGAATTTGAAAAACGAATATTTTTTGAAAACAGATGCTTTAACGGAGTAAACATGAAAACGACAAAACTAACAGTACTAGCAGCAACCCTTGGTTTCCTTAGCCTTTCTCACAATGCAATGGCAGCAGAAACACAAACGGTCTCTTTCACTCAAATATCATCAGAAGCGGCCTTCAAGCTTGCCCATGAAGCCGTTAATCAATGTGAAGCCGATGGCTACAAGGTTTCTGCGACTGTTGTCGACTTGTCGGGCAATGTGATTGCTCAACTACGTTCTGACGGCGCAGGCATCCACACTCTTGATAGCTCACGCAAAAAAGCGTTCACAGTGGCAAGCATGAAGCAGCCGTCAGGTAACCTGATGAAACTCATCGCCGACAAACCTATCATGCAACCCTTGCAGAATATGGACGACAACTTGTTATTCCTGGCGGGTGGTGTTCCGGTACAACTGAACAATGCCATGATAGGCGCGATTGGTGTGGGTGGCGCTCCGGGTGGCCACTTAGATGTCGCTTGTGCTGAAAAAGCGATTAAGAAGTTTTTCTAAGAAAACCCATTAACAGAAAACTAATTGGCTAGCCCTATTTGATGATACGCTAGCCTCTAAATACCTCGCACTTGCGGGGTAATTTGTTATAAGAACAACATTTCATCTGATAGAACAGTAAGCGGTCTAACATCATTCATTTAATATAGAAACGTATAGAACAGCTGTTACTTTGGATTAAAATTACAACAACGAAAAAAGAAAAGCCGTGAGTATAGGAAGACTGGGGTCGCCAAGTTGGTGTCGCATGAAGTCGGTATCTAAAGCGCAATACAATGAATGGAGCAACAAGGTTACTTAAAATAGCTATGAGACATGACAGCTTGTCGCGGGGCGACCACTTAGCTACAGCGTAACAATTTAGCTATCATGCGAGTAAACGCATTCAGTATTATTGATTTACAAAAGAGGATTGAAACCGCTAAGACAAACCAGCGTGAAGCGATATAATGCGCCTCAACAAAGAACTACAAAGTAGCCACACATGCCTAAAGATCCCGGTTTCACCACAGAATACACCCTCGACAAAACGTTTTTCGCAGAGTGTTATGATCAAACTAGCCTTCCGACTCAGTTTCCAAAAGCCTATTTAAAGGCATTTTTGTTTCTTATTTTTGGTTGGGTTCTATTGGAGTTTGAACTGTTACCTAGTGGCTACGTAGGCTGGTTTTTTATCGTTTTGAGTGTGATTGAAGCGTTCAGTGTATATTGCAAGAGAACCTGGTGGTTATGGCGACAAAAAATCAGCTCAGGTGCTGGCAGCAAAGTGGTCTTTTCAGGGGATACTGATGGTGTGAGTTATAAAAACCGTAAAACCACCAATACTATCGCTTGGCGTGACATCGACCAACTTGAACAAACCGATTTAGGTTTTATCCTTCATATTGGAAAACAGCGCCAATACGTCAGTAAATCTTGTCTAAACGATGAAGCCGTTGCGTTCATGGTTGAGCAACACGAAGCTTCCAAAGCACCCAAAGCAAATTAGCATCAATAAATGCCTGCCAATTTGGCAGGCATTTTTCTATCATCTTTAATAATTCGTATGGCACAACTAAAAAAGCAGCTGAGAAAAGCTATTATTCTCATAGACACAGTGAAAACTTTTTAGCCATTGTTGATCAATCTTCTCAAGCATTCCCATAAATCCCACCCATTCCAATAATCCCATCCTGTTGGATTATAAAGTCAATTTAACGACTTAATTTCGAACATAATTCCTTCCATTTTGTAGAACATAAATTAAAACGTTTTTTGTATTGGAAAGTACGGCCAATACATTTATGTCTAATGTTTTCATTGTTTTCATCATCGATACAAATTTGGGGCTTTATAGATTCTCTAGACTTAGGTCTTTCACATCTCCCATCCAAAAAACTCTATCTTTATGATCTAACAACTCATTTCCACTGATGGGGTGAAAAAGTATCGTTAAGCCTTTTCGGTTGAACGTCAACCAAGTCTTAATAAATGTGGTTTAAAGTAAAGCTGACAGCTCCAACAGGGATGAGGGCCAACCAATTTTCGATGAAGTTGGCCTTGTCTTAGATCTGTAATTTCTAATGCTATATCGTTAATTACCCTTTGAGCCGTTTGCTTGGTGATTACCATACGCAATTGGTAATTGGGGAGTGAAACTGGGCATAAAATACCTCTATAAACTGGAATTCTTTATTCACGATTAACTCGAAAATATCGTTCATTCCGGTGAGTCAATCTTTGGTTCTGTTTTATCGAGAAAGAGTATGTTACAACCTATATTATTAATACACTGAATAAGTTGAATGTTACCTATGAATACTTTCGATTACTCTACGTTGGATGGACGGCTACTTCGCATGTTTATTAGCGTTTACGAACACCAATCAGTAACAAAGGCAGCGGATAGTATGGGGGTTACTCAATCAACAGTTAGTCATGGGCTTAACCAACTGCGCAAAATAGTAAAAGACGAATTGTTTGTCACTTCAGGAAGAGGCATCGCACCTACGCCCAAGGCGGGAGAACTTATTGAAAAGGCCAGAGAAATCGTAATAGCGATGCAAGCCTTCGCAAGCTCACAACAATACAACCCACTAATAGATGATAAAGTTTTTTCCATCGCGGCTAACGACTATGAAATAGAAACCGTTATAAAACCTATGTTTCATGATTTCCAAAAAGCAGCGCCGATGAGCTCGTTGCACATAGCTCCAGCCAGAACTCAACTTCAGTGGGCTTCATTACTTAGGTCTGGCGATGTAGATTTTGTTTTGTCACCTGAACTAACGAGTAACGAGTCGGATTTAATTCAAACTAAGTTGTTTTCTGACCAAGAGGTCTGTTTTTACAATCCTCAAAAGCAAACACCGCCAACAACGATAGAGCAATATTGCTCCAAACCTCACGCCATCATGTCTTTTGAGCATTCTCACCAAACCGAGATAGACACAATACTTAAAAAACGAGGCGTGAAGAGAAAAATAGTGGCTAGTGCGCCTAGTTTTGGGGCGATAGCGTCTTTAATTAAAGATACAAATATCATAGTGACTATGCCTTCTCGCTTGTCAGAAACGTTATTTAGAGACTTTAAGCAGGTCCCCTTACCTTTTGAGCTTCCTCACTTCAATATTGTTAAAGTCTGGCACAATAGAAATAAGCAGTCAGAACGTCATTCTTGGCTTAAAAATCGATTACAGTGAGTATTATTTGGGATTGATACTCTTAGTTTTTTGGCTGTATGTTAAAAAAGACCGACCATGGTATGAGGTTTCTGTTTTTTGAAACCAAGTAAACGCCTGTGTATTGAACCCACCTATTCATCTATTCATCTATTCATCTATTCATCTATTCATCTATTCAGAGTAATTATATTGCTCTGATTTGCCCTTTAAAATAAGTAGTTATCAGATCCCAGCCAGTATCCCGTGACCATCATTAGATCTCGATTTAAGTAATAGACTTTACCTACCACCTCGCAACTACCTCAACTACAACTACAACTACAACCAATCGAATTTGTTCATGAGAAGTATGAATAATACCCTATTTTTTTAATTAATTAGACTGGCTAGCATACAGGTGCTCAAACAAAACAAACCTAAAAAGGAAGAATCATGTCTATTAAATCTGTTGCAATCGGAATGGCTGTTTGTCTATTTACTGCCCCAAGCTTTGCTAACCTAAGCACCATTGATGCTCAAACTAATCAATCCATTAAACTAGCGGAAGGCTTCTATGAAGATGTACTGGTTTATAGGAATTTGAACAACTTCGGAAAGTACGTTGGTGACACTTACATCCAACACGCTACAGCTTATGGCGATGGACCAGCAGAACTGATTAAAGCGGTAGCTGGCGAGTTAACTGCTGATCCTGGCGTGAAAGTAGATATCTACCGTACCATTGCAGAAGGTCCTTATGTCGCAATACACTCTGTTTGGACAACTTCAGACGGTGCGGAATATGTTTATGTTGATATCTGGAGAGAAGAAAATGGCATGCTGGTAGAGCATTGGGATCACTACCAACAAGTTCCGGAAAAATCTGAAAACAAAAACACCATGTACCAAGGGCCAGACGCGAATATCTATGATGCAACTCAAGACATCGAGCGTAATCGAGGCAGAGCCATTGCTGTGTTGAAAAGCTTTGAAAACCCAGCGGATACAAGTGCGTTAAAAAAGTATATTTCTAGCGAAACCTATATTCAACACAACCCAGAGGTTCCAAATGGTAGAAAAGCATTGGTTGGTTACCTTGATTACTTAAACAGTAACGGGACTAAGCTAAAAACGGAGATTGCAAAAACAATCGCGATGGGTGACATGGTTCTTGTTCATTCTAAGCAAATTGACCTCGGTAAAAAAGGCGATTTAGGTGTTGGTTACATTGATATCTTCCGCTTTAATAACGAAGGGAAAATTGTAGAGCATTGGGATATTGCAGAAACTCAAACTGGAGAGTCAGCCAACGAGAACGATGTGTTTGGTTACCCTAGCCAACGTTAATTGCAGCTTCATTGAGTGGAAAAAGTGCTCAACATCAGTGTTGTCCAAAAAACTACTTTTTCCGCTCATATTTGCCTTATGTTATAAGAAATAAATTACCCATATTCTACGAGTTAAAGGCTATTAGGTGATTCATCGACGCATTTTTCTAAGATTTTTTCTAGATTGGTTTATGTTATTACCCGAAACCCAAAAGGCCTCGCACACGCGAGGCCTTACGTTTTTCATTTAACGTTTACAGCTACCCTACTTCACTGACTTCTCTTGTTAACTTTCCTTACTGACCTAAGTTACTGAGTAAGCTGACTGAACTTCGGCAAGCTCTTCACAAACCTCTGGTGTACATCCATATAGGTTTCCATATAGATTTCATCGATACTCTCACCACTCGGGAAACTCGATGAGAAGTCTGCGTGTTTGCGGTCAATCGACAATTTAGCGGCCTCGATAATGTGAGCGATGAACATTCGCGGATCTTCCAAGCCGATAGAGATACGCATTGTGGTTGGCTTGATGCCTGCTTCATTTAACGCTTCATCGCTGAGCTCTGAGTGCGTGGTCAGTGCTGGGCACAAGGCCACGGTGTTGGTTTGCCCTAAGCTCACTTGCATGCCGATTGCTGGCTCAAGCATGTCGAAGAACTGTTTAAACCCATCTCGATTGATTGGTGCACGGTCGCCGTTACCTTCCATATCGATTGTGAAAAGCGCCGCTGGTAAACCCAAGTACATGTTGTTCTGGCAGTGTTCATAGTTATCGCTGTCTGGCAAAGCTGGACATGACACATTGATGTCTGGGTGGGCATCGAAGATCTTCGCCAGAGCCAGGGTATTAATCGTTTTTTGCACCACTCGCATCTCATACGTTTTCATACCATTGAGCACTTCAAACGCTTTGTCTGCGTCTAGGAATGCGCCCTTAATGTAGTACACATTCCAAAACAGCGTTTCGTTCCATGGAATGGTGACCTCATCGCCGTTAGGTTTGGTGAAAGTGACCTCCTCTCCTTTTGGAATAAACATGGTCTCGTTACGGCCAATCACAACCCCAGCAGTTGTGGTGCCAGAACCCGCCAGTTCTTTGGTGTAAGAGTGAATAACATAATCGGGTCTTTCCATCACATCATCACGTTTCAGTACCGGGTGTAATAAAGGCGTGCCCACTGTCGAGTCAACAATCACATCCCAACCACGAACGTGACCTGCTTTACTGATACTAGCAACATCTAACACGTATCCATGCGGGTTACACGGTGACTCTAGGTAGACGTAGATTTTCTTACCCGCAGCGATGCGATCTGCGTATTTATCGGCAACCTCATCAAGTCGCGTCGCAAACTCATCCCCGGAGTAACCATCCACCCACTCTACCGCGACATTCAAATTAGAAGGTTTACCAAACCAATCTTCCAACAACTGGTAAGAACCGCCGTAGATATTGCGTGAAGCCAAGACAATGTCTTCATGGCCAAGTAAATGGCTCAACAACCCATCAATGGCCGCCATCCCCGAGTTAAAGTTCCATGCGAGGTACTCATTGGCTCTAGATCCTGCCTCAATATCAACCATGTGGTTAGCCAGTGAAATCGATGTTGGGTTAAGCAGTCGAGAGTAAATATCGTGCAGCGGCTCCTTACCATTAAACGCATCTTCAATCCATTCTGTACACGCAAACAAATAGGTCGCGGTACGTGTAATCACAGGGCTCGCAGAGAAAATAGCAGCGACATTATCGAAGATAGGATACGCGCCTTTGGATGCAAAATTACCATTATTGGTAGCTATAGATTGGTAAGTGGCGCGCATTGGGTTTTGCAGATTGTCGAGGATCTTAGCGATCTGGAATGACAAAAAACGTTTGGCGTTAAACCAAGCGATTCGGTCGCTCTTATCGAGCTCTGAAAGGCCATCAACCGTCAATGCCCAAAGATCGAGTGTCTTGGTATTGGCTTTGTACAGTGTCGTCGCCAGTTCGATAAGCGTGACGCCGTAATCACTGTTTGGGTCGATACCAAAATGCTTGGCTTGCTCAATGGCAAGGGCTTCTGCTTGTTCGTGTTTGGTAGTTTTACGCAGCGGGCTAAGTTGAGTTGAAGTATTCATAGTTCCTAAGTCATTCCATGCTTGTTGTTCCTCCTTTAATTTTAGTTTTGTGCAGATGCTAAAAATTGCTATTTACGAAGTAAGACATACACTTTGAGCAATAATATTGCCAAACTAAATTCAATATTGATGGAATATGCCAATGGATGAGATCGATAAGAAAATACTGGCTGAACTGCAAAGCAACGCTCGGCTGACTAATCAAGAGTTGGCTGATCGCGTGGCACTGTCGCCCTCTCCTTGCTTACGCCGAATTCGAGCATTAGAGAAACAAGGGATTATTCGCGGCTATCACGCCAGTGTTGACCAAGAAGCGTGTGGCCTGCCAGTCAATGTGTTTGTGTTGGTGAAACTTGAAAAGCCGACAGAAGAGAACATGCGAGACTTTGAACAGCACATCGAAGTGATTGATGAAGTGTTAGAGTGCTTTCTAATGACGGGCAATCACGACTACCTATTGCATGTAGTCAGCGAGTCGCTAAAAAGCTACGAGCAGTTTATCCGCAAGCAATTAACCCGCCTGCCCAATATTGCTTCGATTGAATCCAGCTTCGCCTTCGGTCAGGTAAAAACAAAGACCAAGCTGCCAGTCAGGTAATGAGTGTCACGATAACTTGGGTTTAAAGACCTCTAGATCATTATCGGCACATATAGAGCTCTGTCCATTGCTACTGAGTCAGTGCCACCTAGTTTCCGCGCCTAAGCCATAGAGTTAATCGCTTGGGTCAACGTTTATTAACCAGTCTTGGTTGCTTCCAGTATATTGAGATGCCCTAGGTCTCATTGTCGTGAATTCGGTTTTCGATATCCCGAAATTTCCTTTATTTTCAAAGCTGTTTTGTTATATTCATGTGAAACATTACTAATATAAGAAATGGCTTAAATGATAAAACAAAGTTGTACTTTTTTAACGTCACTGTCGCTGCTGCTATCCGCTAGCACTTTTGCATACGATCTTGAGATAGAAGCTTTTGAAGGCGAAGAACTCGCACTTTTAAAGAACGCAGAAACGTCTAGCGATAACGAATTGCTAATGCAGGCTGCTAACCTTTTAATTGAAGATTCAATGTATGAAGAGAACTTACAACGGGGATATGAGTACATGAATCAAGTAGCGGAATCTGGTGAGGTAAAAGCGATGATTACCTTGGCAGATAATTATTACTACGAAGAGCAATACGAAAAAGCACTGGCTTGGTACCACAAAGCTGAAACCAGCAAAGACCCTTATGTGCTCTACTCATTAGGCGTAATGTATTTTGATGGTGAAGGTACACCTGTCGACCTAAAGAAAGGCAACGATTATTACCTAGCTTCTGCAAAAGCGGGGTATTCTGACGCTATGTATCAACTCGCATTTTCATACGATGAAGGTCAAGGCGTCACTCAAGACTTCTCCAAATCTGCGTATTGGTTTGAGCAATCGGCTAACTTAGGCGATGCAAGTGCTATGTACAATTTGGGTATTTCTTACCTAAATGGACAAGGCGTTGAAAAGAGTTGCTCTAAAGCGATGCAATTATTTAGCAAAGCCATTGAAGAAGATGAACATACACTTTCTTATGTGAAGATGGGTGATATTTACTCTTCTACGCGATACAAAAAACCGTGTGGTTTCAAAACTACAGACGCAAAAAAAGCATTAGAGTATTACACTCACGCCGCAATGCAGGGCAACGATTATGGTCAATATTCCGTTGGTTACGCCTACCGTAATGGTCACGGTACATGGAGCGATTTTGTTAAAGCGCTAGCATGGTTTGAAGTCGCGCAGGAATACGGAAACTCGGATGCAGAGAAAGAGATAATCGACGTGAAACAGTACATGTCGAAAGAAAACATTGCCGCAGCTGCGCAGCTTAAAGACTCTTTAATCGAAGATATCTGGTAAGGATAGTAACGACTCTAATTGTCATGGACTAGAACACTTCTATCCAATTACCCGTTAGAGATCGGTTTATTGTAACAGCCTCAAAACTAAGGCCTCACACACACGAGGCCTTAGTTTTATCTATCGAAAGGTTGTCCCCCGACTCCACCAACTTAGCCGCTTTCATCAACTTTTCATTAAACTGCTTTGGTTGCTCTAGCATATGGACATAGCCTGAACCTTCAACGTAGCTAGTAATCAATGGCCTTGACAGAGATTAGTAGGATGAAAACTTTGAAAAGGTACAGCATAACGTGCCGACACATCATAGCGTCCAGACAAATGCTGAGTGACTAAATACTGACGTTGCTCCTCATTATAAAAGTGTTGTGTTGCTTCTAGTTCAATAGCATCTCCATCCCCAGCACAAATGAAATAGTCGTCGTCCATATCTCGAAATGCTATTGGGGTTTCATCTACCAATCCATATCTATCGGTCATCTTTCTTGACCTCCAAATATCTTTAAATGTACCTAGCTCAAAGCGTTTTAAATTTCGCCATTGTACGAACATATAAGTGTCTTGCGAGGGATTCGATGGAATGTCATTCATTGCCTCGTTCGGGCTTTTACAAGTATCAAACAAAACCACAGCATTGTTCTCAACTCTAAATGGCAATCTATCTTCATCTTGTACATAAGAATCCACGTTCCTTTTGAACCAAGAATCACCCTCTGGGCTGAGATAGAAAGAAGGAGACTTTAGGTAAGACCCAAATTCGTCAGTTTTACTTGCGTCAACAATTTCATAAACAGGATTATCATGAAGTGAGTCATAGCTCGCACTATAATCGAACTCAATTTTAAACAAAAAATCTTCCATCTCGGGTTTAGTAAGAGACGTGAAAGCTTTATCGACCGACGCTTTGATTTTCTCAATGGATTTGGGGTGAGTGAGGTAAATAGGAATGAGTCCGTGTCCAGTAATGTCTAATTTACTCGGTGCTATCGTGGTGTTGGGAGGCGGAACACTGCCTATCCCTGTAAAGTTAAGCAAATTAATCACAAGGTCTGAGGCCGATAAAATATAATCACTGTCTGGGCTAAGGGTTGGAGAAGCGGGAGCGATGTGAACGACGCGAATGTTATCGGCACTGTAACCGTATTGAGATGTAACATGCTTGTACGATTCGTTTACCCACAAGTTCCCTTGTGAATGCGCGATGTAAATGAGCTTTTTTCCTTTCCACGTAAGAGAGTCATTTAAAAGATGATGCTGCATTCTAGTTTGGCTGGTTTCGGGGGCATCAACAAGTGAGGCTAGTTCTTTTAAAAATGTCGTGATGGTTGCATTGATGGTTTGGTTTGTGAAGTCGAGAACGAATCCAGCAAACCAAGTAAATGTGGCGCTGATTTTTTTGATGATAGCGCTGTTTTGCCTACCGCTTACGATGTCCCAAAAGGCCTCCCACCGGTCGAATTGTTTCTGCTCTAACTCGGAAGTTCTTTGGTCAAAGGTTTCAGCAAAATCAGCCAGTACGTTAAGGCCACTTCCTTCAATATAAGAATCGTTATAGAAAAGCTGGTATTCGACAGACTCACTTTTGTATTGGCTGATACCTAAAGTAGCTTTGATCTTCTTTTGTCCCCTTTTAGCTTGTTCTTTGGTTGTTGCTACCCCATTAAAAAAGGCGATAGTGTAACCTTCTATTTTGCATGAGTTAGCGATTGCATTGAATGGCAGTAAAACCACTAATATGAGTAATATTGTTTGCCTATTCACAATATTTTGCCTCAGCAGGAAGGAGTGTACTTACAGATCCATCTTGTAAATGATTATAAGCTAAGTACGCCATAGTACGAGCTTTGGTGTTGTAGGTGAGAGATGTGATTGTGTAGGAGGTGTTTATGCCGTCATCAATATCAATTCCTACAAACTCTTCACAGGCGAGGACTTCGTCGTACTTGTATGAAATTTCGAGGGCTTTTTTGATGTTAGCATGGGTCTTCTGTGAAAAATCGTGATAGAGATTTTCTTGTGTGTAACGAGCGTTTTGTTTTAAGGATTTTCGGACTGGCTCGGTCACTTCTAGCGCATTAATAAACGCCTCAATGTCGTCGCGGATACCATCATTGTTTGCATCAGTACCAGTAAGAGAGTCACTGCGGTCAAGCATGGGTTCAAAACGCTCATAAAGCAGCCTAAGTTGATCATCAATTGTCTCTTGTGCCTTTAATTCCGCAACTAGCTCAGGTGTTTTCTCTATGTTTGATATGACAATCGGTTGTTCCACTCCATTTTCAATTGCCTTATTAGATCCTTTACATCCTACAATTAACATCACCGATAAAGTGCAAACTAACAAATTTTTCATTTTTGTTTCCCTAGTATTTCAAATAGATACCAGAGAATACGGATAAATTAAATCACTGAATAATAAAGAGTTTGCATAGGGGCATAACAAACAAAAATAGGAAATTAGATGTTGTTACCCTCCGCCTTTTCTGTGTTTCAAAAAAGGGGGGAAATATCAATTAAGGGGGAGATTTGAACGGGGTGACTAGCTTATTCACAGTACTGTACCTCTGCTTTTAGAGAGGTACTTACGGAACCATCTAATAGGTGGCTATAAGCAAGGTAGGCCATGGTGCGTGCTTTGGTGTTGTAGGTGAGAGCTCTAATGGTTTTTCCTGTATTTGTTCTATCTCTGACTGGAATGCCAACAAACTTCTTACAGGCGATAACTTTGTTATATTTATTACCCATCGCCATTGCCTTGTCGATATTGGCTTTAGTCTTTTTCGAGAAGTCGTGGTACAGGTTTTCTTGTGAGTAGCGAGCGTTTTGTTTTAAGGATTTTCGGACTGGCTCGGTCACTTCTAGCGCATTAATAAACGCCTCAATGTCGTCGCGGATACCATCGTTGTTTGCATCCGTACCAGTAAGAGAGTCACTGCGGTCAAGCATGGGTTCAAAACGCTCATAAAGCAGCCTAAGTTGATCATCAATGGTCGGCTGTGCCTTTAATTCTGCAATTAGTTCCGGTGTTTTCTCTATGTGAGAGATGACACTCGGTTGTTCCACTACAGTTACGTTTGGCTCATTCGATTCTTTGCACCCCGCGATTATCATCACGGCTAATGTGCAGACTAACCCATTTTTCATTTTTGTTTCCCTAGTATTTCAAATAGACACCAGAGAATACGGACAAATTAACTCACTGAATAATAAAGAGCTTGCATAGGGGCATAACAAACAAAAATAGGAAATTAGATGTTGTTACCCTCAATCTTTTCTGTGTTTCAAAAGAGGGGAAAAATATCAATTAAGGGGGAGATTTGAACGGGGTGACTAACTTATTCACAGTACTTAGCCTCTACTTTTAGAGAGGTACTTACGGAACCATCTAATAGGTGGTTATAAGCCAAGTAAGTCATAGTGCGGGCTTTTGTATTGTAAGTGAGTACATCAACGGTTCTTCCTGTATTTATATTGTCATCAACATCAATACCAACAAATTTCTTACAAGCGAGAATTTTGTTATATTTATGGCTAATCGCTAGTGCCTTTTTTATATTGGCGTTATTCTTTTCACTCCAGTCGTGATAAAGACTTTCTTGTGCCTGCCGAGCCTCTTGTTTTAAGGCTTTTCGGACTGGCTCGGTCACTTCTAACGCATTAATAAACGCCTCAATGTCGTCGCGGATACCATCATTGTTTGCATCCGTACCAGTAAGAGAGTCACTGCGGTCAAGCATGGGTTCAAAACGCTCATAAAGCAGCCTAAGTTGATCATCAATTGTTTCTTGTGCCTTTAATTCCGCAACTAGCTCAGGTGTTTTATCTATGTGAGATATGACACTCGGTTGTTCCACTACAGCAGCGTTTGGCTCATTCGATTCTTTGCACCCCACGATTATCATCACGGCTAATGCGCAGACTAACCCATTTTTCATTTCTGTATCCCCTAGTATTTCAAATAGTTACCAGAGAATACGAACAAATTAACTCACTGAATAATAAAGAGTTCGCATAGGGGCATAACAAACAAAAATAGGAAATTAGATGTTGTTACCCTCAATCTTTTCTGTGTTTCAAAAGAGGGGAAAAATATCAATTAAGGGGGATATTTGAACGGGGGTTGGCAGTATATTATCACGAGCTTCTGGCCAAGTTATTTCGCTCGCTAAACAACACATAAAAAAGGCCTCGCACACGCGAGGCCTTAGTTTTATCTACAGAGCAGCTTATTCGCAACCCATTATTCAATTAACCAATCAACCGCTCCAAACCCACTGAATCACTCTCAGTCCATTCGGGTAATGAAGGTTTGTTCGTCATCGACAAAAGCCACATAGTCGCCGTGATAGATAAACACTCGACCTCGCCCTTCCACTATGCACGCAAGCTGTGGGTTCAAATCTTCGTCAAGATTTTCACTTTGATACGTGCCGGTATCGGTGATCACACCGCGGAGTTTAGGTAAAAATCCATAGCTGCGCTTGGCTTGATCAATCAGGCTCAATTCACTGGCGGTCGAGAAGTAAGATGGGATGGGGCCTGCATCTTCGATAAACATAGTTTTCAGTTCTTCAAAAGCTGTAATCACCAGCCAGTCGATGCCGTTAACGTGATGGATAAACATTGTTTATAAATACCTAGATTCTCGATAATTCTGATGCGGGGATTCTATCACTATCAGACGCGATTTGCGGCAGAACCCTATTTTCTTTTATCTTCCTGTTTTTAAGAGGATGCATAGCTGATCTTCATCGCGAGTTGGACGTATAGGTTTCTTAAACAAAAAGGAAAGACTATGGCCACCGTCTATGTAAGCATCGGAAGCAACATTAACCGCGAACATCACGTCACAGAATCTCTCAAAGCATTGCATGACCGCTTTGCGCCCCTACACATTTCTAAATTCTACGATTGCGAGCCTGTCGGTTTTAAAGGGGATAACTTCTTAAACCTAGTCGTTGGGTTCGAATGTACCCTTCCTATCGCAGATCTGGTTAAGGTTCTGCATCAAATCGAATCAGAGAATGATCGCAAGCGTCAGACTAAAGCCTATGCTTCACGGACGATGGATATCGACATCCTTCTTTATGGTAATCAAGTGGGCGTTATCGATGGCGTAGAGCTGCCTAGAGGCGAAATCACCGAGTACGCATTTGTGCTTAGGCCGTTAGTTGATATTGCCGCGCAAGAACGTCACCCCACTCTAGACATCTCATTTCAGCAGCTCTGGGAAAACTTCAATCAGTTAAGTCAGAAAACCGAACCCATCCCGTTCGAGCTCAGTTTCACTTAGCCTTTCCATGACTGAAAAAAGAACTGCTGCAATAGGAACAACTGAAATTTTATTCGCATGAGCTTTACTGATCTTTTCTTAAAACAAGCACGTAACTGACTTCACTTTCTAAGGATTGGACACTGTTATGAATCACAACGCCATTATCACTATTACGAACCTGAGACTAAGAGCCTTCATCGGCTTCAACGAAGAAGAAAAGTCCAAGCAGCAAGACATTGTTATCAATGCAGAGATCCACTACCCCGCGAACAACCTTTGCCTCTCTGATGATGTGGACAACGCGCTTAACTACAAAAACATCTGCAAGAAGATCATTCAACACGTCGAATCCGGAAGGTTTCTGCTTTTGGAAAAGCTAACCAGTGACGTTCTCGGCATTTGTATCGACCATCCTTGGGTGAAATACGCTCAAGTGAGAATCGACAAGCCTCATGCACTACGTTTTGCTGACTCTGTTTCGCTCACTCTGAGCTATGAAGCAGACAACGACAATAATTCATAAGGAGTGCGTCATGCTGAACACAGAAGCCGAAAAAGTAAGAGAAGCTTTGCTCGCAAGAGGACTTGAAACTCCAATGACAGAGAGCGAAATGAACCCCAACCAGAAGTACAACCGCATCAAAGGACTGTTGACGGAAGTGGTCAGTACGCTTGGACTGGATTTAACCGATGACAGCCTTGCTGAAACACCTCATCGCATTGCAAAGATGTACGTCCATGAGATATTTTCAGGGCTCGATTACGATAACTTCCCGAAAATCAGTGTTATAGAAAACAAAATGTCGGTTGATGAAATGGTCAAGGTATCGGATATCGATTTAACGTCGACGTGCGAACACCACTTCATTACCATCGATGGTTTAGCGGAAGTGGCTTATATACCTGAAAACAAGATTCTTGGGCTGTCTAAAATAAACCGTATCGTTCGATTCTTTGCTCAGCGTCCTCAGGTACAAGAACGCCTTACTCAGCAAATCCTAGTCGCGATACAGACTCTAGTAGAGACAGAAAACGTGGCCGTGACGATTAAAGCCACGCACTATTGCGTTAAATCCAGGGGCGTCATGGATGCAAACTCTGAAACCTCAACAACCGCTCTCGGTGGTATTTTCAAAACTAACCCTCAAACCAGAGCTGAGTTTTTACGATGAGTGAAACGATATTGATAACCGGCGTGGGAAAGCGACTCGGATTCGCATTGGCGCAGCAACTTATAGCGGATGGATACAAAGTGGTTGGCACTTACCGCAGCGACTATCCTCAACTGCAACGGTTGCGCGACAATGGAGCCGACTTGCAGCAAGTAGACTTTTATCAACAAAGCAGCTTAGAGGGCTTTCTTGATTATGTTGGTCAAGAATATAAGACACTCAGAGCCGTCATACACAACGCTTCGGACTGGAAACCTGAGAGCAAGAAAGATCCCAGTGAAAATGCATCACACATCATGCACCAGATGATGACGATTCACGCTACCGTGCCTTATCTGTTCAATTTAACACTCAAAGACCAACTGATATCTGGCGATCAAACTTCAGACATCATCCACATCAGTGACTACGTTGCAGAAAAAGGCAGTAAAAAGCACATTGCTTACGCGGCCAGTAAAGCGGCGCTCAACAACCTAACGCTATCGTTTTCAGCGATGCTGGCTCCCAAGGTCAAAGTAAATACCCTCTCTCCAGCCATGATTAAGTTTAATGAGCATGACGATGAGGCATACAAGACCAAAGCGCTGCAGAAAGCTCTGATTCCCACAGAAGCGGGCTTTGAGGAAATAATAGATGGCATCAAGTTTGTGTTGGCCAGTCACTACATGACAGGAAGAACTTTGCACCTTGATGGCGGCAGACATTTGAAGTAATGCGCTTACATTGTCTGCTACCTAAAACTGCTGCTATATAGCGAATGCGGTTAACTAGAAACCGTTATAAGCTAGAAACTGCTATGACCTAGAAACTAGTATAAGACTGAGGAAGGCGAGTCTCTTCATCCCAGCCTAACAACTCAATATTGATCAATGACTTGCGCTTCTCATTACACAGTGAAGCGATGTTGATGATAGGGAGCTGGCTACGAAACTGCGCGGTAAGTATGACCTTTTTATTTTCACTCAGGCTGCTTCGGCATTGCGCCAAAACCGCTTCAGTATCTAGCTGGTGTGCGCTCTCGATAATCTGGATATCGGCGTTCTCTTGATAACACTCTATCAACCAAGATACGGCAGTTGCTTCTGAGCTGGTGAGCACGATGACATCTTTTGTTGTGACCAATTCTTTGAGTTCAGATAGTTTTAGTTCAGTTTCCATAAATACTCTCATTCAGCAGCAAATACATTAAAGTCGATTGCCCAATTTAGCCTGTGCCAAATGGTAGCCTCTATCTATCATCTCTTGTGAACGATCAAACTCTAAGGTGCCACAGGCATTACGTGGGATTTCAAGCGTAATATCGGCAGGATAAGCGGCCAATTTTTGGCGAGCAATGGTCGATTGCATCGCATCAAACGCTTGGTTGGCAATGTCGTAGGCTGCAAAGTTAAAGCTCATTTTACTTTTTACACTGCTACCTAGATTATCGATAAAGTGAACAACCTTCTCATGCAGATTGCTCTCTTTTGTCGGTAGGGAAACCGGTATCACTTCCTGTTGAACAATTTCAGGTTCGCCGCCTAAGTTCACAGCAAGAGTAAAGTCTGTCTTATCACCAAAGGTAGGCGCAATCGGTACGGGATTGAGTACCCCGCCATCAATCAGCGCTTCGCCATTAATCACATGAGGCGTGAAGAACAATGGCAAAGAGATAGAAGCGCGAATGGCATCAAACAGAGAACCGGATTGCAGCCAAACCTCTTTTTCATCGGCGACGTTGGCAGCGACTGCGGTATAAGGTATAGGCAGATCTTCAATTGAAATCTCGCCGATCAGCCCACGCAGCGTTTCGATGATCTTGTCCCCTTTGAAGATACCACTCGATTGCCATGAAAAGTCCAACATCATCGCCATATCCGATTGGTCGATACTGGTGACCCACTCTTCAAATTCATCCAACTTACCCGCCGCATAGACACCACCGATAAGTGCGCCAATTGAACAACCAGAGATGGATTTTATCTGGTAGCCATGCTCAATTAACCAACGGATGATTCCAACGTGAACCAAGCCTCTTGCGCCACCACTGCCAAGTACCAACGAGATCGTTTTTTCCATCGTACTCATCCTTTAATTCATTAGCTCTTCAAAGCTTTAGGCAAAAATTATATCACTTCGTGTCAGTGTAAGCTGTGTAATGCTTTGAAAACTGCACCACCTGCGTGCCTAAATGTGTCGCGGATCGAGATCGGGCAGCTTGAGTTGATTGCCGAAACTCATAGACTTTAGACTACCGCACTAAGCTAAAAGTGAGTCATTCCAGCAAGCCTAAGCGCGACTAGGAATCTGGTTTCCGTGAGCGCTTGATACAAAAAAGGTCGCCCACTTGAAAGGGAGCGACCTCTTATTATTCATTGTGTTTTTGAGCTCATTCTGTAAGTGAGAACAAAGAATTACAACACGCGTAAGCACTCTTCTGGCGACAAGCTCAAGAGCGTATTGGCGAAGTTGATCTTCTCATCGCGCCATCTCAATGCTGCCTCTCGACCTTCTTGTGCGTGTCTGTCGGCCTCAAAATAGCTCTTTCTTGGAAGCCCGTCTGCTGGCGTCATCACCATAGACTGTTCATTCAAGCGAAGCGTAAACAAGAACTGACCACGTTGTCCGGTTTGCGCTGCTGGGTGATGCAATGTGGTATCACAGCAATAGCGCCTATCACGCAGTGCGCGGCATGTGTACTCAAAAGCATCTTGAGCACCACGTCCAGGGAACGCGGTATAAACACTGATGCCATCACGTTGCAAAGACTGCTCACCCGCCGCGAGTTGCACCGCATGTTGGATCATCCTAAAGCCCAGAACCACGCCACCAATGCTGTTCAATCCACTGTATTGAATTGCGCCTTCTAAGCTCAGATGAAGTTTGTCTTCCCCTTCATAGAGAAAGAGATCAGGCGATGCCCAATCGCTCTTTGGAATAAGCAGTTGAGTAATATCCGAGTGTTCCATGTTGGTCTCCGCAACAATGAGTGTGTTTGAGCCCACAAGGTAACGTAATGAGAATTATTATCAATAGTTTTTAACCAAAAACGTTACCCCAGAAACCACTCATCGATGGATGCTATCTGATGCTTTAACGCCAAGCATTTCTTGTTAGATATTCATTTATTACCAATAAAGCTCATCGCCTACAAATAAACAGACACATACTATCTACAGGGTCTAATACTAGTCGTCCGACTCTACGACTAATGTCTAACCGACTGAGTCTATTTGTTTTTTTTGGTTTGGTATAAGGTACTAACAACTAAATGTTAATGAATTTTTAATGATAAGTTGACGCATTGTTTTCACTTCATGCCGTGAGTCAACAACGTTTGTTGGAATAACACACCTCAGAGTGTGAACGAAAGGAATCAAAATGAGCACTACTTTAGAGTCCGCACATATACAAACAGAGAAGCCTCAAGTCCATGAGGATGAACTCACCTATGAACAACAACATAAACCAAGATCGGAATTTGATTCCCGAGAACAGTATCTAGAACACGAATTGCAAATCATGTCGCCTAAGCGCTGGCGTCCAAATTTGCCGTTTAAAGATTATCGATTTGAGATAGAAGACACCATCCCAGCGATGGCGGCGACCATTGGTAAAGTGGTTATGGTGGGCGCTATTGCAGCCACCTTTGCTGGGGCTCTCGGATTAAATGAAGACTTCATTCTAGAAAACGTTCGTTATGAACTCCTCATCGCCTCTGTTTTCATTATTATTTTCTCTGGCTTCCTGTTGCCGACCGCGAACCTCGCAGGTACACACGGCCCACTCATTCCTTTAATTCCGATTGTGGTTGCAGCAGGCGGACACCCTATGGCGTTTGGATTGCTGATTGGCGCTTTTGGCCTAATCTTAGCCATCAGTAAAGGGGGCAGTATGTTGGCCAACCTCACCAGTAAAGGCGTATGTGGCGGATTATTGCTCTACCTTGGCTTTGTTGGAACCGCTTCTCAAGTGAAAAAGCTGTTCGCTTGGGCTGAAGGAATTGGCATGAGCCACATCGCGTTTGTCGTCATCTTTTGCACCATTATCTTGTACGCGTTATTGGAACACTTCCGCAAACGTTGGTTAGCCGTACCTCTTAGTTGTTTACTGGGTGGTACGATTGCATTTGCCATGGGTGCCCCATTCGCTTTCCACACTGAGCCAGGCTTACCTAACATGAACCCTATGTATTGGTGGGGAGAAGATACAGGCTGGATGTTAGGCCTACCAACGATTGAACATTTCATGGTGGTATTGCCGTTTGCGATTCTAGCCGTAGCGATGTGGTCGCCAGATTTCTTAGGCCATCAAGTGTTTCAAAAAATCAGCTATCCAGAACGTACCGAGAAAGTACACATGAACATTGACGACACCATGACCACGGCTTCAATTCGTCAAACGTTCGGCTCTCTGCTCGGCGGTACTAACTTTACGTCTTCATGGGGTACTTACATCGTACCAGCGGCGATTGCTAAACGCCCTATTCCTGCCGGCGCATTGCTCACAGCTCTGTTCTGTATCATCGCCGCGGTTTGGGGTTACCCGATGGATCTAGCTATCTGGCAACCTGTGCTTTGTGTTGCGCTCATTGTTGGGGTATTTGTGCCATTGCTAGAAGCTGGAATGGAAATGACGCGTGAAGGGAAAACCACACAATCAGCAGCGATTGTTGTATTTTCTTCAGCGCTCGTTAACCCTGCATTTGGTTGGGCTCTCACCATGCTATTGGATAACTTAGGCTTAGTCGGTTGTAAAGAACGTAGTAGTGAGCTTAGTAAAATGAGCCGTTGGGTGTTGCCTGGCATTATGTTCATTGTGCTAAGTGGTGTAATGGCGTTAGTTGGCCTTCTACCGGGGATTCCGGCGATTATCCCGAGTTTTCGTTAAGCTCCATTAATATTTAGTTTTAGTCGACAAACAAAAAGGCCTCGCACATGCGAGGCCTTGTTTTATCTAAGTTTCAACGAACGATCACCGAAGCAATTGGCGATGATAAAACCAAATCAATTAGAGAGCCATTCGTCCAGTACTGTAATGAATTTAGGATTGATTAGATAACCGATGGAAGCATGCGGATTGCTTTTTCTGTTGCGAATATTAAGGTTATAGATCGGGTGGATATCTTTCATTCCACCGGGTATCAGATCCAGTTTGAGCATGTCTTTAAAGTCATTTTTAATTTTGCTGTCATGAGAGATAAAATCATCTTCTGCCGATATGTTTATCCATTGCTGAATGTTTAAAGGGTACTTCTTCTCATCTTTCAAGCGACTCCCTTTTAGCCTATCTTTTACGTTTTCATCGCCTAACGGTGACCCGAGCGTAAGCAATAAGTTGACCTTCTTATCCGCACCATATTCATGCCTATACTCTCCGTAATGAGACAGCTTCCACAACACGTCGTAACTGATCATCGACCCGAGACTGTGCGATACAATCATCACATCATCTTGATTATCAAGCGCTTCCTTCAGTTCAACCATTAGCCTGCGCCTAACATCGCTACCAAAATAGGTATCTTCATTCCAATAATGCGCCATATCTGGCGCGACCTTCGTTATCAGTGTCTCAGCCACACCTAGCGTTCCAAAGAGCGATGAAAAAGTATCTGCTAACGCCTCTTTCAGAAAACCAATTTTAGATACCTTATTATACGTTGTTTTATTGAACTGGCTTGTCTTGTACTTTTTGAGTTCAGACAGCGCTTGTTGTCGACTTGCAGGATCTTCCGTTGGTTTATCTAACAATGAGTTTGATAGTTCACCGTAATAGACAAACCGTTTATCGACATCTTTAAAGGCTTGTAACGAACTTGAGTCTCCACAATCTCGCTGTAAGCCATGTTCTATAGCCTCGCACCAAAGTGCTTGAAGGGAAGCTTTATCGGGCTTTTGAGCGCGACCATGAATGAATATTATTTTCTTAGCCATAGCAGGACGTCCTAAACACATAGTTAAAATTATTATCAGTAGAAAGCACTACTAGATTCGGTCAGCCCTTACTAATAACAGTGGTGCTAATTCCGTATCTAGGGGTGGTTGGTAGAGCATTTATATAACTATGAGGCCGTCGTTAAAGGACCATAAACGAGTGAACGATACGATCATCACTCGCAAGTTGAGAATAAATGTCGCTAGCAAAACCTCCAACTAACAAAAAAAGGCCTCGCACACGCGAGGCCTTAGTTTTATCTATCTAACGGCTATAACTACCCTTTAACAACTACAGTGACCTGAGCCTTCAATGCAGTAAATGCTGTAGTCTTTGATGTTTTTCTTGTTCGCTTCTAAATCCGTCAACGTCGAAATTTCTTGCTAAAAAGGTAGAAAAGTTTATAGTATTTTTTAGATAAAGTTGAGAATCGATATGTCATTACAGAAAAAACAATCCAAAGTATCACTGAACATCAAAATCTCACCAGACTTAGATGTTCGTCTTAAACGAGCGAGAAAAGCAGCGCGTGAACAGGGCTTAATGTTCAACGTATCTCAAGAAGTTGAAAAGTTTCTTGAGAAGGAAATAAAGAAAGTGGAACGCCAGCTATCAATAGATGAAGAGATTAAGAATAACCTCGAGGATCTTGGTGGGCTTAATATAGATAAAATAATGAAATCAATGGATTAATCAAAACACTAACGTATTGATTAAACTTAATTTAAAAAATGACAAAGCGTGGAGATGATTATGGGCACAATAATTGGACTGTTAATTTTGGCTGGTATCAGTGTATTCCTACAGCGTCAAACGGGGCTTCATTTGCATGAGTGGATTGCAAAAAAATATAAAGAATCTCAAGACAAAAAATAATGGACTCTGTCAGAGTGACAGACTCCATCGATTAGACTCAAAAAACTAAGGCCTCGCAATCGCGAGGCCTTAATTTTATCTATAGAATGATTACAACCGCCCTACTTCACTGACTTAACCGCTTTCATCAACGTTGTGTTGAACTGCTGTGGTTGCTCAAGCATTGGGAAGTGGCCTGAGTCTTCAATGTAGTAAAGACTGTAATCCTTGATGTGTTTCTTGTTCGCTTCTGAATCCGTTGGCCATAGGCGAGCGTTAACCAATATTACTGGCACATTCACGTTCTCATACACGCGGTGTGCTTCGCCTGTTACGTATTGGCCTAGATAATGACGAAACTGATTTATCGCGATAGCTGGCGGCGCTGAGGACATGTCTTGCGTTACCCAGTAAAGTAAATCTGCGTCTACATCTTTTGGTAGCGAGTCTTTCACGAACATAGTAATGCCCGCTTGGAAGTCTGCTTCAAACGGTTTAGTCATTACATCTAGGTCGCTTTGTGAAACCGCTAGTGCGACGTTTTGCGATGTGTCTACACCAATAATGCCCTTCACTCTTTTCGGCATAAGTTTAGCGGCTTCTGCAATAACACCACCCGCCATGGAATGGCCGACTAAGATGACAGATTCGAGTTGTTCTTTCTCGATTACGGCTTTGATGTCTTCGGCGAATGCAACCATAGTGTACTCTTCGCGGTTAAACGACGAGTTACCGTGCCCTGCTAAGTCCATGGTGATCACTTGGTACTGCTTTGAAAACTCACTCACTTGGTTTTGCCACAGCCTGCTGTCTAAGCTCCAACCATGAATGAAGATCAGCGCTGTCTCCCCACTCCCACTTTCGCCATACGCAATTTGCTCACCATCGTGAGATATCGCAATACCGTACTTAACCGTTGAATCATGAGCCATGGCATTCATGCTACCAAGTGCCATGAATACCAAGAGTGTGATGTTTAGAATTAAACGTTTCATAGTGTCTCTCTACTTACTTTGGAGGGAACACAGAAAACGCCCCTCTCAATCAATATAGCCACTATAGAGTGTGAAGTTGTAGACAGGTCAAGTGTGATCTAGATAAAGAACTCTTCTGTTGGGGTGACTCATTTCTGCCCCAAGGTTTGTTGGCAACACTAGAATGGTTCTTCTATCAAATAGTAAGGACATACCCTACTAACACCAAGCAATTGGAGTCAAAAGATATTCCCTTTGACAAGAATCGCATTGATGAACGGCTTCGAGCGTCATAGATTTTATTAACTCACAAAGTAGCAAACAGCCTAGACTCGCACAGGATAACTAAAACACTTCTACCCTATGGTCTAAAAAGTTTTACAAATCGTTATCTACTTTCTATGTATCTAGTAATGAGTAACTACGTTAGTTTCTGACTATAACATTCATCACAAATCACTAAATGATTAATATGCTACGATGTGCAAAAGATTTAAAGCATAAGGATATAAAGTGAGTAATACGACAACGGTAAGGTTATCTTGTTTTGGTATCATTTCAGCTATAGAAGAAGATTTACGTGACTTCATACTAAAAGCGTTAGGTTCAAGAAGTTCGCTACCTAAAGATATTAGTGAAAAGGTACTTGAAAGATACACTCGAGAAAATGATGGAAAATTAGACGGGAGTGAGGAATTAATAGATTTCCTTCAGTTTATCGATTTTTCTGACACTTTAAAAATCCTAAATAAAGTAAAAAATCAACAAAAAATACTGGATAAAGATTTACTATCTTATATATGTGAACAGCTAGAAGTATTGGCCCCCTGTCGAAATCGTGTTTGCCATAGTAGGCCTTTAGAATCTTCCGATTTTTTCAACTTGAGACAGTTCTGTGTTGATTTACTTGATAAGTCAGATAATTATACCTTTAGACAAATTAAAGATACGATTCACAATTTGGATAATAGAGCATATTTGTCAACTGTATCTACTCCAAAAATATGGGAAGAAGATAAAAATAACATTTTCCATAATTTACCTATGGTAGAGTTTGATGATACTGGTTTTCTAGGTCGAGTACATGATAGAGACTCAATTAATAAGCTACTTCTATCTGACACACGTGTAATTACTATTGTAGGAGAAGGAGGAATAGGTAAAACAGCTTTAGCTCAAAGATGCTTATACGATATTTTAGACAGCTGTGAAGAATCTAACCAAAGGTTTGAAATAATTGCGTGGGTAACATTAAAAGCTAACGAACTAACTGTTAATGGAGCAAGGCAAATAGCCAATGCAATCACAGATAGTATCGGACTATTTCAACATGTAAATAACTTTCTAACATCTACCAATATAGATAGTTTTGAAGACACTTTAGAGGAAATACTAAATTACATGAGGGAATTTAAAGTTCTTCTTTGCATTGATAATTTAGAAACTATATCTACAACTAAAATCAGGCACTTCCTTGCCAATATTCCAGATGGTTCTAAAGTTCTCATTACAACCAGAATGGCATTAGGAGAACTTGAATTCAGGTATAAATTAGATAAATTAGATAAAAGATCAGCTATAGATTTGACTCGTAATATGGCAAAAGTCCTAAATGTTACTGAGTTATTTAAAAAAAATAATGCGCAACTGGAAAGTCTTTGTATAAAGCTATTCCATAACCCACTATTAATTAGATGGTATGTCCGCTCATATGCTTATGGTGCTAACCCAAAAAAACTAGTAAATAAAGACAGCAAGAATTTCAAAGAAGCTTTGAGCTTTTGCTTTGAAAATTTGTACGAAAAACTCACAGACGATGAATTAAAAATAGTATTAGTCATTGCATGCTTAGGTAAGCCAATGTCTTTAGTTGAGTTACGGTTCTTTCTAGATGAAATGCATCATATAGTTTTAGAAGAAGCTATACACCGACTAAGAAATTCAAGTATGTTGATGTCTTCAGATGATGCAGACTTCGATGAGCCTAAATTTATATTAACAAACGTCGCTGAAAGCTACTTGAAAAGTATTAATGCAATTACAAAGGAAATATACCAACTTGTAAGGGAAAGAAGATCTAGTTTAAGAACTATAGTTGCTAGTCAAGGTGTATCTAAATATGCATATGAGTTTGATCCAAAAAATGTGGTTTGGGAAAGTAACGACCAAAAAATTTGTGCGACTTACTTAAGTACTGCCATTAAGTTGCACTTATCAAAAGAATATGAAAGCGCGATTGAAAAAATCAACCAAGCTAAAGAACTAATGCCAGATTTCTCAGAGTGCTACAGGGTACATGCATTTTTGCTACAAAAGGAACAACCTTGGCTTGCTGCATCAGAATATGAAACAGCAATTGAATATAACGAAAAATCAATGATTGCAAGATACTCATATGCTAAGTTTTTGAATTTTGAAGAGCAATACGAAGAAGCTATACATCAATTAGAATGCGGACTTAAAATTGACCCAAGTTCTATTCCTTGTAAAAGTCAATTAGCTTTCACTTATAAAGTAATGGGTGATTATGCTAATGCAAATATTATTTATGATGACATTTTATCGGACAAACAGATATCAAGTCATAAGAAATTTAGAATTAGTACTTATGATCAAGCTTCTGATTGCAGAAGACGAATGTCAGAACAATATATCGCACACAAAGATTCTGATGAGGCGAAAAATCAGTTGCAACTTGCCGTGGGTATAATATCTAGAGCATTAGATAATGACGATTATGATAGATCAATAATAGATAAGCTATGTAAAATTTATCGTGAAGGACTATCTTACTATAAATTTAGTTCAGATAACTCTATAAACAATGAAATACTATCTTTGATTGACCGCCAGTTAAATGAATTGAATATAGATTGTTTACAAGAGCTAAAGTCTCACTTAATTCAAATAGGTGGATTAGACGAAACTGAGAACAGTTATAAAATACATCAAATACTCTCACGATTTGATTCTCTCCTTACTAGAGAGGTAGGTTCTAGAGTTGATGGTCATATAGAAAAACTGATTGCCGGTCATAGTAATGGCGTTTCTTATGGTTTTGTATTCGATAACAAATGCAATAGATACTTTTTTAGTAGATATGCTCTTATTCCTAGACATATATTAGATGACAGAATAGGAGAAAAAGATATAAGCGTGTCTTTCACTATAGGAAAAAATGATAAAGGATATATTGCAGAAAACGTTGAGGTTGCATCATCTAATAGCTAGTCTCGCATATGAATCAGTGTTAGGTCTTGCGTTTACCCTGATGTTTCGGCATACATTACTAATCCTATATTTACGAGCTAGAATCTAGCTCGCCTATGTCCAATAATGAGTGAGCACCCTACTCCTTATCCAACAAAAACAAAAAGGCCTCGCAATGCGAGGCCTTTGGTTTTTCTATCTATCAGAGAGATTAGTCGCGAAGTGCTGCGCCGAATTTCTCTGAGATTGAAGCTACGATAGCATCTACTGAACCAGCGATGTCTGCATCTTCAAGTGTGCGCTCTACAGACTGTAGGCTAAGTGCGATTGCTAGGCTCTTCTTACCTTCTTCAACGCCTTGACCAACGTATACGTCGAACAGTTTAGCGCCTGTTAGGAATTCGCCACCCGCTGCGATACACGCTTCAACGATGTCGCCAGAAGCGACTGCTTCGTCAACAACTACTGCGATATCACGACGGTTTGCAGGGAACTTAGATACGGCTACTGCTTCTGGAAGCACGCGAGTGTTGATAGCTGCCCATTCGATTTCGAATACGATAGTACGGCCGTTAAGACCAAACTTACGCTCTAGTTCTGGGTGAACAGTACCAATGATACCCACTTCTTTGCCGTCTACTATGATAGCCGCAGTTTGACCTGGGTGAAGTGCTGGGTGCTTCGCTGCTTTGAAGCTGTATGCGATTTCGTTTGCAGAAAGCTCAAGAACGGCTTCTAGGTCACCTTTAAGATCGAAGAAATCTACAGTGTTAGTTGCAATGTCCCAGTGCTCTTCGCCACGAGTACCAGAGATAACGCCCGCAAGCATCATTTCTTGGCGCATGCCGTTTTCAGCTGTTGCTTCAGGGATGAAACGTAGGCCTGATTCGAATAGACGAACGCGAGACTGTTGACGCTTCTGGTTATGAACAACTGTGTTTAGTAGACCTTGGATTAGGCCAAGACGCATTGCTGACATATCCGCAGAGATTGGGAATGGCAGGATTAGCGGCTCAACACCAGGTACAACAAGTTTTTGCTGCTCTGGTTCTACGAAGCTGTATGTGATTGCTTCGTGGTAGCCACGGTCTACAAGAAGGTCACGAACGCGCTTAAGCGGTTGGTGAGCTTCTTTGTGGTCATTCATTTTAAGTGCCGCTTTAGGCGCTTGGTTTGGAATGTTATCGTAACCGTAGATACGACCTACTTCTTCAATTAGGTCTTGCTCGATTGCGATATCAAAACGCCAAGATGGAGACGTTGCCGTCCAGCCAGCATCAGTGCTTTCAACTTCACAACCTAGGCGAGTAAGAATTTCCACTACGTCTGTAGATGGGATTTCGTGACCTAGTAGGCTGTCTAGCTTAGCGCGACGTAGAGCAACTACGTTTGCTTTAGGAAGATCAGCTTCAGATTCGCTGCCGTTTACTGGCGCAACTTCACCACCACAGATTTCAACTAGAAGCTGTGTTGCACGCTCCATTGCTGCTGCTTGTAGCGTTGAATCAACACCACGTTCGAAACGTAGAGAAGAATCAGTGTGAAGGCCGTAAGCACGTGCGCGACCACGGATGTGATCCGGTGCGAAGAATGCTGCTTCAAGAAGTACGTCTGTTGTTTCAGTAGTAACACCTGAATCTTGACCGCCAAAGATACCAGCGATTGCTAGTGCTTTGTTGTGGTCAGCGATAACAAGCGTGTTGCTGTTTAGTTCAGCTTCGTTGCCATCTAGAAGTGTTAGCTTTTCGCCCTGCTCTGCTAGACGAACCACGATACCGCCTTCGATCTTAGCTAGATCAAATGCGTGCATTGGTTGGCCTTGCTCTAGCATCACGTAGTTTGTGATGTCTACAACTGGGTCGATTGAACGGATACCACAACGACGCAGTTTTTCTTGCATCCAGATTGGAGATTCCGCTTTCACGTCTACGTTCTTAACCACACGGCCAAGGTAACGTGGACAAGCATCAGTTGCTTTGATTTCAACAGATACTGTGTCTTCAATGCTTGTTGCAACAGCTTCAACTGTTGGCTCTGTAACGTCTGCGCGGTTTAGTACGCCAACTTCACGAGCAAGGCCACGGATGCTGAAGCAGTCTGCGCGGTTTGCTGTTAGGTCTACGTCGATAGTTACGTCGTTAAGCTCAAGAAGCTCACGTACGTCCATACCTAGCGTTGTGCCTTCTGGCAGCTCAAGGATGCCGTCTGACTCTACGTCGATACCTAGCTCAGAGAAAGAACAAAGCATGCCGTGCGATGGAACGCCACGTAGTTTTGCTTTCTTGATTTTGAAGTCACCAGGAAGTACTGCGCCAACTGTTGCTACTGCTACAGTTAGGCCAAGACGACAGTTAGATGCACCACATACGATGTCTAAAAGTTCTTCTTCGCCGATATCAATTTTAGTTACTTGTAGTTTGTCTGCGTCTGGGTGCTGACCGCACTCAACCACTTTACCTACTTTAACGCCGGTGAATTCACCAGCAACAGGTTCTACATCGTCAACTTCCAAACCAGCCATAGTGATTTGGTGAGCTAGCTCTTCGCTGTTAATTGCAGGTTTAACCCACTCGCGTAGCCAAGATTCACTGAATTTCATAGTTTTGACTGCCCCGGATTACTTGAATTGTTTAAGGAAACGAAGGTCGTTCTCGAAGAACGCACGAAGGTCATTTACGCCGTAACGAAGCATCGTTAGACGCTCTACACCCATACCGAATGCAAAACCAGAGTATTTCTCAGGGTCGATGCCAACAGAGCGAAGTACGTTAGGGTGAACCATGCCACAGCCTAGAACTTCTAGCCATTTGCCATCTTTACGTTTCACGTCAACTTCAGCTGAAGGCTCTGTGAACGGGAAGAATGAAGGACGGAAACGCACTTCAACTTCTTCTTCAAAGAAGTTACAAAGGAAATCGTTAAGAATGCCTTTAAGTTGTGCGAAGTTTACGTTCTCATCAACTAACATACCTTCCACTTGGTGGAACATTGGCGTGTGAGTTTGATCGTAGTCGTTACGGTAAACACGACCCGGAGCAATGAAGCGGAATGGCGGTTTGCCGTTTTCCATCGTACGGATTTGAACACCAGAAGTGTGCGTACGTAGCATTAGATCAGGGTTGAAGAAGAAAGTATCGTGATCAGTACGAGCTGGGTGATCGTCTGCGATGTTTAGTGCATCAAAGTTGTGGAATGCATCTTCGATCTCAGGGCCAGACTCAGTGCTAAAGCCAAGCTCACCAAAGAACTGTTCGATACGCTCAACTGTGCGAGTAACTGGGTGAAGACCACCGTTCTCAATGCGACGACCAGGTAGGCTCACATCGATAGTTTCTTCAGCTAGTTTCGCTTCAAGCTCTGCACGTTGTAGTGCGTCTTTACGAGCTGCGATCGCTTGTTGAACAGCACCTTTCGCTTTGTTGATCTCTTGACCAGCAGTGCGACGCTCTTCAGGTGGAAGTTTACCTAGGCTTTGTAGTTGAAGAGTGAGTTCACCCTTCTTACCTAAATACTGAACTCGCACTTCATCAAGTGCGACTAACGAATCTGCTGTATCAATAGCAGTCGTTGCATTAGCAATGATCTCTTCTAGATGTTGCATCATTTCCTCATCTACCAGTTGGTAGTGTCCGTATCGGATGATTAGTTTTTTTAGATAGCTACACATAGTAATCAAACACGCTACCAATGCCAAATTGAATCGCTAAAAGAGCAAGTTATTGACTAAAAACACGGCAAATTTAACGTTAGAAAACAGAATTTCATTGAAATCGATGAAATCAAAGAGAAACGGATACATAAACGTCACCAAGTGAGACAGTTTGATTACATTCGGCGAACCTTAGCTGAGGCCGTGATGTTCACAAGAGATAGATATTGAGAGTGGAACTGAGGAAGGAAGCCAAAGAGCGAGGTTTAAGGCCTTCGCTCCTTGGTTTTCTGATGAGATCGGTTTGCAAAATAGATGGCGAATCAAAATAGCGAATCTTTAGAAATAGTACTCCAACGCTACCTCAACAAAATCATCCTTTCGAGCGAAGAACAATAAGTCTTCTGGGGTTTCGTTCTCAAACAACCAAGCGTTCAATCGCCACTTGAGATTGTTGTTGATGCGGCTTGACGCTTCGAGCTTCGCGCTGTAGACATCGCTGTTATCTAAGTCTTGAGTGATGCCTGTAAGCACTTCGGTTCCGTCTTCATCGTTCAAAGCGAAACGCGCGCCAAGGAACACATCGTTTTGGCCGATGGTTTGGGCATTGTTACCTCTGCTGTCATACAAGTATTCAGCGATAAAGCCGATGTCCCAATATGACTCAAGCGCTCCAACCCATGTGTATTCAAAGCCTGTTGCTACGCCTGTGTGGTTGTCGTAGCTGTCGCGATAAATACTTTCAAGCTTCCATAACCAGTCACCGATAATGCCTTGCACATCCAATCCGAAGTGCTGCATTTGCGCGTAATACGGCTTGAGCTGATTGCCTTCCACACGGTAATAAGGGTCGCGATTTGTACCACCTAAGTAACTTAAACCAACATCCCAATCGCCGTACATTTGGCTATAGCGCAGTGCTACATCAACGTGCTTTTCTTCTCTCGAAGATTCGTAAAGCGCATCATCCGATACAGGCACGGTTGGCCTTAATCGACCGTCTTCCCCTGCAAAGGTACGCTCACGAAAATACGGCAGTAACATGGCATCGATGGTTCCCCAGTCTTTGATTGAGGAGAAGTGCACCATAGGCTGACCTAACTTGGATTCACCATCGACCGATTCAATGGCATCGGTTTGGTTTACCACATCCACCAAGTGCGCCGATTCAGTGACACCCCAGAACACCTTGCCAACACCTGCGCGCAGTTCATAATCGTCCCAATAATTGAGATACAGAGCTTCACGAACGTCGCCATGGGTGCGCTCATCATCTTCACTGTCTAGACGGTAAAACGGCGTGAAGGTAAAGCTGCCATTGCCCTCTTGTTGCTCCCAATAAAACTCTGGTTGCAACACCAGTGAGCTTTGCCCTTTATCTTGCCCTTGCAAGCCGTTGCTAAAGAACTGCCTGTGTTCGAGGTTAACCTGCCCTGCGAGTTCCGTGGTGACCTGTTCTACGAACTCAGAGCTAAATCCAGCCGCCACACATGGCAAAGACACCTGCATAAGCCCAACAGTCGCTGCCAAGGTTAAAGATAACTGCGTTCCTGTTAACACAATCCTTTTCATATTCTTGCCTTACTTTGCACGTTTCAGTGTGTTTTTCTGGAAATCTTTGTCCTTAAGACCGGTTTGGAAGGCTAAATCTGTCGTGGTTAAAACGGTACTTTTGCCTGTTTGGTGGTTCTGCATCGACATGGTGTGCGCGCGCCAGTATTGGTTTAGGTATTGTTTGTAGTCTTGGAATGACAGGGTTTTCAACAATGCGCCTTTACGGTCGTAAAACTCCACTTGAACGGGGCGGTAATATTGTTGGTCTAGCCATACTTTCTGCATGGTGTAGCCAGAGTTTTTATCGGTCGGTACTTGCTCTAAAACAAAGGTATCAACACCTTCAATTTTGGCGTCTTCAATGTAGTTGAAGGTGTACTTTTCTAGCTCAAACGAGCTCAAGTCTTCGTAAGCAAATTCACTGCCCATAAACGGGCCCGATTTGTTGCGTGAAGAGATGCGTTTTACACGTTTCAATGCAGGTAAATACAGCCATTGATCATCCGATTTAGAGATGTGTGAATGGTTTAGGAAAGCCGTGCCTTTTACGTCGCGTGGCTCATCAAAAATAGTCAGCCCTTTATCACCATCGTCATCCACTTCTAACGACTTCAATCGCATTAGGCGTGTACTGCTTTCGCCCTGTTTGTTGCGAAGCAGCATTTCCATGGTCGCGACAGAATCGCCCCACCCCATATCGACGGCTTTTCGTTGCTCGGCAATTTCTAAGCCTTTCGCAGGGTCTGCTAATGCAGGGAAAGCCGCGAATGTGCTCAGTGTAAATAATGTGGTAACGAATGATTGTTTAACGCTTTTCATAAATTTCTCCTTGAGTCAGCCCACCGCAGCAGGCTGACGATTCCTTATTTAGTCGAAGTAGACAGTTCGCCAGTCGAGCTAGGCTGTGGCTTGGCGTCAGGCTTTGATTCGTGCTGAGGTTTATCTGCATAGTGAGTCTGTTTGTCGAAGATCATCAGTAAGCTCGGTAGCAAGATGAAGTCGACTACTAGCGCAATGAAAATCACAATCGCACTGAGTAAGCCCATGTCGGAATTGAGTCTGAAGCTCGACATCGCCAGTACAGAGAAACCAGCCACAAGCACGACCGTGGTGATCCACAGTGCGCGGCCAACAGTGTGGAAGGCGTAACGAACGGCTTCTTCTGCTGATTTCCCTTCCATTCTGGCGCGTTGGTATTTACTCAAAAAGTGCACTGCATCATCGACAACGATACCCAGTGTGAGCGTGACCACGACTGACAAACCCAAGTTGATTTCACCAGAGATCAACGCCCACAAACCAAAGCCAATAATCGCCGGGGCAATGTTTGGTACTAGGCTGATCACACCCAAGCGAACCGAGCGCAATGCGAAGATCATCAAGCCTGAGATAAGCACTAAGGTAATAGGCAGAGTCGATAGCATGCTCGCCATATTGGTTTCGCCGATGTGAGCAAACATCAGTGATGGGCTCGATGCGACCACTTCATACTGAGGTGCATTAGCGGCAAACCATGAGTAGATGCGCTCTTCGAGTTCAACCAATTCCACACTGCCTAGGTTGTCCACCGTCAGCACCATTTTGATCGATGATTTATCGACATTGATTTGGTTGTTCAAGTCCAAACCGTACGGCAATGACATCTCGTAAAGCAGTAAGTATTGCGCGGCAAGTTCACGGTTAAGTGGCAGTTGGTAGTAACTGTCATCATCGCCGTGCATGTTCTTGTTCAAACGCATGTAAACATCAGAAAGCGTTGCCACATGGTCGGTTTCTGGTTGTACGCGTAGCCAATCGGTAAAGTCACCAATCGCTTGTAAGAATACAGGATCAGCAATCGCTTGAGACTCGTTAGTTTTGACTGCGATGCTGATGGTCGTCATGCCGCTTACTGTCTCTTCCATGAAGTCAGCTGCTTGTCTAAATTCGCTTGAGGTATCGAAATACTTCACCGATTCATCGTTCACTTTATTCAATGGAATTAACGCGGCTGCGCCAACAATCACTAAGGTAGAAATAGGCAGCAGCGCTTTACGATTAGTTACGACAAAATCGCCGAGTTTATCCATGAAGGTGACTTTGTCTGCCGCCTTAGGATTGGTAGATAGGCGTTTAACTGGCAGCAGTTTTAACAATGCAGGCAACATAGTTACAGATAGGAAACATGCGATAAGTACGCCTAGTGCCGACAAGTTACCGAAATCACGCAGTACTGGAGAGTCCGACATGTTCATCATCAAGAAACCAATCGCAGTAGTCACTGAGGTGATCAGAATCGGCATCGCATTAAGCTTAATGCTGTATTGAATGGCTTGTGCTTTCTCCATCCCGCGTTGCATGGCTTGTCTCATGGTCACAATCACGTGAACACAATCAGCAACGGCAAGGGTTAGTACTAAGGTTGGAACGTTGACCGTTGCGGTGCTGAGGAACATCCCTGCCCAGCCAGACAAACCCATGGTCGCAACAATCGAAGAGATAATCACAACTAAGGTAGCCACCACGCTAAAGAACGAGCGCAACATAAAGGTCAGGAACACCAATACCACCAACAGCATTAACGGCACGAGCGTTGAGCTGTCTTCTTGAGCCGACATCATAAAGGCGTTGTTCATGGCAATGATGCCCGCTGTGTGGAACTCGACGCTCGGGTAATCGGCTTGGTACTTGGCGATCATAGTATTGATAGCCGCGATCACTTCTTGCACTTCAGCAGTTTTATCCACTTCGGGCAATTGCACGGTGACGTTAACAATCGTCACATCACCAGAGGCCGACACCAATGCGTTCTTGAGCAGTGGTTCGTTGAGCGCGATCTGTTTTACTTTGGCGATTCGCTCTGGTGTGTGCTCGTATTCTTCATACAGCAGGTCTTCGACCAAGAGGTCGTCTTCAACCGCTTCGGTATGCTGATAATTGGCAAGCGAATCGACACGGCTTGAGTACGGGATTTGCCACGCATCGACCGTGAGGTTTTGAATTAGGGTAAGAGTTTCTGGGGTGAAGACATTGCCATCTTCAGGTGCGACGACAATCGCGAGGTTGTCGGTTTTCGCAAAGGTAGTTTGGATTTCGTCGAACGCCATCAACTGTTTGTTGGTGCCTTCGAAGAAGATGTTGTAGTCCCCTCTAAAGTAAAGGTTCTTTGCCCCTAATGCAGAGAGAATGATGATTGAAAAAACCACCAGCAGAACGATAAACGAACGCTTGGTCGGTATTGAGTGCCAACTGTTATTTAGATCCCCGTTTACGCTATCGACGTTACGGTTATCTCGATTTTGGTGATCGAAAGCTGGCTTCTGGCTGTCATGTCCCATCACAGTCTCCATTTGTGACGATTCGTCATAGTTGTGTCTTAAAAAGCCAGCCGGAGCTGACAAAAGACACAATTCTTAGTCATACACTCAAGAAAACCAAAACCACACTAGGCAAACTCAAGTTTATGACGAATCGTCACTAATGGTTATTAATAAACCCACACGAGTGGGCTTAATGGAAGATTATCGACCTACTGACTCTAGGTAAGCGACTTCTTCACTGAACAGTTCTTGTTCTACACGGCGCCAGGTTTTGCGGTAATCCCAATCGCTAGAAAGGGGCTGCCAATTTAGGCCGTCTAGTAGCATGTTCGCGTTATGTAATACTGAATACGGGTCTTGTAACCGCTTGATACAATGACTGTTTGATGCGTTCTGAGACAAGGCATTTGAACCAAATGCGATTGACCAGTTAGCAAACACGATGGCATCTGAACCCACACCAGAAGAGAACTTAAGGTCACCGGCTTCTACTGCTCGGTTTACCATTGAATCGGCTTGTTCAATCACCAACTCTTCCAGTTCATTCATCTCGGTTACACGTGCACTAGACGCTTTCTCTAGTACCCACGGGCTTTTCGCCATGATCGCACAGGTTGATAGTACCGGTTCCATGCGAGCATAGATTCGGTAAGCAACGTGCAGTGCGACAATCTTTTCACGTGTGTTGCCTTCAAACTCTCCAGAACGAGCAAACATCAATGCCTCGGTCTTTAAAGAGTGAATACACAAGGCTAAAACCACGTCTTCTTTGCTGCAAAAGTGATTGTATATCGTACCTTTAGAATAAGAACTTGCTGCCGTTAGCCTATCCATCGTGAGGTTTCCGAACCCTTGTTCTCGAACCAGATCTTTTGCTAACAACATCAATTCTACTTCTCGGTCTGCTATAGACTGCTGCTTTTTAGACAACACGCCTTTGCAACCAAAGATACCTTGTTTATCGCCTTTACAACCAAAGCCAAACATAATTTCTCAGTCCGTATTTGAGCTTAGCTATCATCTAAGCTTCGCCAGTATTTAAAACGCTCCTATCCAATATATTAACACGAATAGTAAATTCATGTAGTTAACCATTTTGTGACGCTTCGTCATTTTTGACTTATCGTCATAATAGCGCAAATATTGATCATATCAAGGTGTTTCATAAAATTAAATTCACCTTATGAATAGATGAGAAACCATCAATAATCACATCGCGTTACTCACCAGCCTGCCGTCAATAACTGGCATAGCATCAGTAACCAACATAAGATCAATAACCGACACAGCATCAGTAACCAACGCAGCATCATTAACCAACGCAACATCACTAACCAACACAGGAAGAAGCGCCTTAGTTTGGCGAAACCAATACAAACCCATTACGCTGTCTTCATCTAAATAGAGCATGATGGTTTAGGACAGTCAGCTATTCGAGCCGAATGGAGGGGTACGTAAACCACGAGAATGAGTGAGTTCAGGTTCACTTTTTGGTGCAGACCTCTCCTTATGGTTAATATTTGGCTTACTAATGCCGTTTTCTACTAAGTTGCTATAAATTAGGTAAGGGGTGACTTACAATAGTGACAACGACTTACCTTTTTTGAGAACACGATATTGAGCGCCAAATATTCTTATTTAGCTTGGCAAGTGAATACTTCTAGCCCAGCAGAAAAGCTTGTTTTATTGATGCTTGCAGACGGTGCTGACGAATTCGGCTACACCAATGTGTGCTTACAAACAGCAGGTCAACTTTGTGCTCTCTCTACGTTTGGTTTAGCCGACTGCCTTAAGTGTTTAGTCGACCAAGGTTTTCTCGATAAGATAAAAGTAGATTATCGAGATCAAAAAGAGATTCACGTTTTCAAAATGCTCATTGAGCAAGAGCAAGCTACGGCGCACGTTGAGGTTCAACCGACCAACAGTATTCCTGTCTACTCTACGGCACCTGCACCTGCACCTGCACCTGCACCTGCACCTGCACCTGCACCTAAGTTTCAGCCTGCTCCGGCACCGATGCAACACATGCAGCATGCCCCTCGCCCACAAGGCCGAGGCTCAATGAACAGCAACACCGTATCTACTCATGATCTCAACGAAGAAGAGATACCATCATGGGCAGAACGTGCGTTTAAATTCTCCGGTTTGACCGGTGACCATAGTTTAGTATGGAAGAAATTTGTCCTCTGGTATAAAGCCAAAGCCAATGAATTAATGCCACTATCTCGGATTGAATCCAAGCTGCAGTACTGGCTAGTTAACGAGAAGCAAAATGAAAGACAACAACAGCAGAAGACCTCTCAATATTCAGGAAATGCAGGACAAGCTCAAGGAAATGGGTATAGACAAAAGCTTAGCCCATCTGAACGCTTCAGGCAGCAGCTCATTCAAAAAGGCAAAAAGCCAACCTTCTGAGCCAGCTTCACCTGTTGTTCCTGACTCTACAGGCTCTGTAGTACCTGAGGTTATTGAAGCACAGAGCACTGAAGTAGCGACACCCAATGCTGCTAGCACGGGTTCGTCTCAACAAGTGCCTGTTGTTGACCAAGATCCCGCAGAGTTGGAGCTGACCGATTGGTGTATCCATGTTTTCGGTTCTTTCTTGAGCGTGTACGAAACTCAGTGGGAATACCAATACGGTAGTGAGCCAAGCGGAAAGTTTCTTGAGTTTGCACACTCTGTAGACTCAGATGGCCTTAATCGCGTGCTAATGCATTGTCATGAGCGTATTCAACTAGGCAACAGTTGGCCGCCGCAAATGGGTGAGCTTTGGATTCTAAAGGATTCATTAACAGAAGAAGAGCTGCTTGATAGCCGCATTCGCGTGTTGTCACGCACAGCTGTTAACAACATTGAAAAGTGGCTTATCCAAAACAAGCTGTACGACTTGAAACGCACCGCTGAAAACAAGCTTGATGGCCTGTTTAAGAAGTACTATTTGGAAGCAAAACGTTTAGATGAGAAAGGCATGCTAGAAACTGAATTACCGCAGTTCCTTCTTGCTGCTAACTCCGTAAAGAACCTGAACGATTTAAAACGTGAAGAGTACGAAAGCCAACACGGCAAAGCGATTAACCCAAGAATTCAGAAAATTCTAAACAGTAAAAAGTAGCCTTCTGGTCTACGGTCTACGGTCTACGGTCAAAAAATACCGTCAAGATTACCCGGTCAATAGATACAAAAATGCCAGCTATCAAGCTGGCATTTTTTATGAGTTTTATTAACCCATCAAACAATTATCCGACCGCTATTTACGATCGCCTTACTGATTAATTACAGTAGGTGGATAGTTGCGTTTAGAGAGAAAACGCCTGAGTCGTCATCTTTCATGTTGAAGTTTTGGTAGCTAGCGCCTACAGATAGTGGGCCAAATATGAAGTATTCTGCGCCTACACCGTACATGATATCAACTTCGTCTTGCTTGAAGCCGTTCGCTTTAAGCTCGTAAGAGTGAAGACCACCCTTCGCGTATACGTGAAGAGGACCAAAGTCGATGCTTGGTTTGATTGCTAGGTAAGTTGTGCTTGCGTCTAGTTTAGTCAGTGTTTGGTTGCCGTATTTAACACTGTCGAAAGAACCTAGATCCCAGTAACCCGCTTCAACACCAATAAATGGAAGGATGCCCGTACCCACGTGGATACCCATCGCTGTCTCTTCTTGATTACCTAATGAGTTTTGACCACCCATTGCGCCGCCGTACAACCAAGAATCAGCCATCGCTGTTGAAGATGCACCTAGCAGTGCTAGAGCCAATAACGTTTTTTTCATATTCGACCTTTTTCGTCCTGTTGGCAGGCCTTGCGTGGTAATGAATTGCCACCAAGTCGCCCTGTATGTAATAACTATTCAATTAGTAATGCAATAAGCAAGATTTATACCCAAACCTTGCCACTGCGTCTAGCTTTATTCGTTTAGCAAGCATCAATCGCGTTTTTAACACGCTTATCTGATACTGGGTAAGGTGTACCGAGTTGCTGTGCGAAGAAGCTTACACGAAGCTCTTCTATCATCCAACGCACCTCTTTTACATTTTCTGGAACCGCGATCCCTTTTGGAATTTTATTCAGCAGCTCTTTGTAATCATTCATTACAGAGTCCACTTTGATCATATGAAGGCGATCTTTATTCGGGTCAATCGGCAGTTTTTCCATTCGGCGCTCTATCGCTTTCATATAGCGTAGAATATCCGGCAAGCGTTTCCAGCCGCATTCTGTGGCAAACCCCTTAAAAATCAAACCTTCTATTTGAGCTTTAATGTCTGAAAGCGCAAATGCCATTGAAAGATCCACACGCCCTTTCAACTTCTTACTGATGGCGAATGCCGTGGTTAAGATAGTTTCAACCTGTTGAGCAATCTCAACAACTGTGTCATCCAACTCTGCACGTACATGTTCTTTTAGAGCTTCAAACTGCTCTGGCTCCCAAACTATGCCGCCCTTCTGCTCAATCAGCTTATCAATACCACAAGCGATACAGTCATCGATAAGATCGAGCACCTGTCCGTATGGGTTGAAGTACAAACCGAGCTTAGATTTGTTCGGTAAATTCGAGTGCAAGTATTTGATCGGCGATGGTACGTTCAACAGAATTAAACGACGCTGACCCGATTTCATTGCAGTGATCTGCTCTTGTTCTGTTTCAAACAATTTGATCTCTACGCTGTCTTTGGTGTCCACCAGTGCTGGGAAGGCTTTAACATCATAGCCACCACGTTTCTGCTGGTAGACTTTTGGTAACTCACCAAAGCTCCACGTATGCAGGTTTTGCTGCTCGATGTCATCGTCTGCCACTTTAGAAAGTGTTTCTTGAACCTTGTCTTTCAGGCTCTCTTTCAACTCATGCAGGTCTTTCTGCTCTTTCAGTTTGCGCTTGCGATGATCCACAGCACGGAATGTTACCTTTAAGTGCTCTGGAATCTGGTCTAACTTCCAGTCATCACGTACCACTTCCACACCGGTCATACGGCGCAGCTCTTTCTCAAGGGAATCCAATAGTGGAGCTTCAAGCGGCGTAACACGAGCCAAGAACGCATCAGCGTAGTTTGGCGCAGGCACAAAGTTACGGCGTAGCGTTTTTGGTAACGACTTAATTAGGCTAATCACCAGTTCCTGACGTAGTCCTGGGATCTGCCAATCAAAACCGTTCTGGTCGATTTGGTTCAAGATAGGCAGCGGAATGTGTACCGTTACACCATCGTTGTCATCGCCCGGCTCAAATTGGTAGCTCAGCTTCAGCTTGATACCATTTTGATGCCAGAAGTTCGGGTAATCCAAATCAGTAACGTGGCTAGCATCGCCTCGGAACAGCATCGACTTTTCAAAGTTAAGCAGTTCCGGTGTTTTCTGGCTGGTCTTCTTCCACCATGTGTCGAAGTGACGTCCTGAAACTGCCTCTTCACCCACACGCTGGTCATAGAAATCGAACAGTTCATCATCGTCGATCAAGATGTCACGACGACGCGATTTATGTTCTAGCTCTTCCACTTCTTGTAGAAGCTTACGGTTTTGTTTGAAGAAGGCATGTTTAGTTTCCCACTCACCTTCAACAAGTGCGCTACGTACAAACAACTCACGGCTGACGGTTGCGTCAATCGCACCGTAGTTTACTAAGCGTTTTGGAATGATTGGGATTCCGTAAAGCATCACTTTTTCGTGAGCCATTACCGCCGCTTGTTTCTTCGACCAATGTGGTTCGCTGTAGCTACGCTTAATCAAGTGTTTCGCTAATGGCTCAATCCATTCAGGCTGAATTTTGGCGATAACACGGCCCCAAAGTTTTGAGGTCTCCACAAGCTCAGCAGACATGATCCACTTAGGCTGTTTCTTAAATAAGCCAGACGCAGGGAAGATATGGAAGCGTGCGTTACGAGCACCTTGATATTCATTCTTCTCTTGGTCTTTCATACCGATGTGTGAAAGCAAACCTGATAGCAGAGACATGTGAATGCCATCGTAGCTACCCGGCTCTGTATTCAGCTTGGTATCCAATTCACGCATCGCTTGGTGAATTTGGAAGTACACATCTTGCCATTCACGGATACGTAAATAGTTTAAATAATCTTGCTTACACTGTTTGCGGAACTGGTTACTCGACAGCGCTTTTTGTTGCTGCTTAACGTAATCCCAAAGGTTCACAAACGTGATGAAATCCGACTCTTTATCGAAGAAGCGCTTGTGCTTATCGTCAGATGATTGTTGCTTGTCTGATGGACGCTCACGCGGATCTTGAATCGACAATGCAGAAGCAATCACCATCACTTCGTGCAGGCATCGATTACTTGGCGCTTCAATCACCATACGAGCTAAACGTGGATCAATCGGCAGCTTAGCGAGCTTGCGACCAATCGCGGTTAGCTTCTTCTTGTCGTCGCCATGGTTCTTGTTTTTGTTCGCAGACGGTTCGACTGTTGCGATCGCACCCAACTCTTCAAGTAGCCTTACACCATCTTGAATGTTGCGCTTATCTGGCGCTTCAACAAATGGGAATGCTTGAATGTCGCCTAGGCCCAGCGCTGTCATCTGAAGGATAACGGATGCTAGGTTAGTACGAAGAATCTCAGGGTCAGTAAACTCTGGGCGTGATTCAAAATCTTCCTCAGAGTACAGGCGAATACAGATACCTTCAGCAACACGACCACAACGACCTTTACGCTGGTTAGCACTCGCTTGAGACACTGGCTCAATCGGTAGGCGCTGTACTTTAGTGCGATAGCTGTAACGGCTGATACGCGCCGTACCCGGGTCGATGACATACTTAATACCCGGAACCGTTAACGAGGTTTCTGCCACGTTGGTCGCCAGAACAATGCGTCGACCAGTATGAGACTGGAAGATACGGTTCTGTTCACCCGCCGATAGACGTGCGTAAAGCGGAACAATTTCGGTGTCACGCAAGTTACGTTTACTTAAAGAGTCGGCAGTATCACGAATCTCACGCTCACCATTCATGAAGATCAAGATATCGCCCTGGCCTTCATCACACAGCTCATCAACGGCTTCAAAAATGCCTTCAATTTGATCGCGGTCTGAATCACTGTCATCACCACCTAGTGGGCGGTAACGCGTATCAACTGGGTAAGTACGGCCTGACACTTCGATGATCGGTGCGTTGTTAAAGTGCTTCGAAAAACGCTCAGGATCGATAGTCGCCGACGTGATAATCACTTTCAAGTCTGGGCGCTTTGGTAGAAGCTCTCTCAAGTAACCCATGATGAAGTCGATGTTCAGGCTACGTTCGTGCGCTTCATCGATAATGATGGTGTCGTACTGGCTTAAGAAACGGTCGTGTTGAATTTCCGCCAGTAGAATACCGTCGGTCATCAATTTAATTTGGGTGTTTTCAGAAATTTGGTCGTTGAATCGAACCTTGTAACCAACGAATTCACCCAACTGCGTTTCCATCTCTTCCGCAATACGGTTTGCAACCGAACGCGCCGCAAGGCGACGAGGCTGAGTATGACCAATTAGGCCAAAACGACCTCGGCCAAGCTCAGAACAGATCTTGGGTAACTGAGTAGTTTTACCCGACCCCGTTTCACCCGCCACGATAACTACTTGGTTTTCAGCAATGGCTTTCGCAATATCATCGCGCTTTTGGCTTACTGGGAGAATCTCTGGGTATTCGATGGTTGGTTTCTGCGCAGCACGCTGAGTTGCCGTCATCATTGACTTGGCAATATCTAACGCAATCTCATCGAAGACAGCGTGCTTAGATTGTTCGTTCTTGATTTTACTCGCGCCAGTAATTCGCTTACTCAAACGGAAGCGATCACGCATCATACATTCGTGGAGCGCTTTACGAAGAGATACTGGGCTATTTTGAGATGATTTTGTCTTTGTCGCTGACTGTTCAGCTTTCTTGGCATTTGCTTGTTCAGCATTTAATTGTTTAGCAGGTCGGTTCGATGCAGGCTTATTTGATTTCGCTTCGTTCTGTGGAGAACTTGGCTGTGCTGCATTCTTGTTGTTATCTGCTTTTTCCGGAGACGAAGTCAAAGCGTGTCCTATTCTTGTACTTATTAAACTCGCGCGATTATATCACAAGTCTCAAACAAAAAAGCCTGACAACAAAGGGAAAACCTTTTGCTATCAGGCTGATTAGTCACTCTCACGTTAGTAAAAGCGATGGAAGCGTGACGAACGCAAACCGAATGTTTCAAAAATCACAGTTAAAAACTAAACGCTAAAAACGCCTGTTATAAACTGCCTGCTAAAAAACGCGCTTAAAACTCGTACTGTAGATAAACCGTGTTGTAGTTACTGCCGCCTTTGATTCGACCAAACTGAGAGGCGTTTTCAAAAATAGCAGAACGGTGATGCAACGAATAGCCGAACCATAAGTTGTTCAGGTCATTCTTACCCACCAAATCGCCTACGTTTACATCGACCGAAAAGTCGAGATAATTAAGCAAGTGGCTCCCGTTATAACCCTTCTCTTTCATCTCTTTCGCTTCGATGTAAGTCAGCGAATCGATGTAAGACATACCTTCTGCCACACCAACACGCCATTGTGTCGGCCAGTCGAAAGTGTAATACGCTTTGATAGCGACAATGTATTCAGTGCTGCTTGACTGAACCTCTGAATTCCAGTGATGCGCGATACCTGGCGTTAAGTAGATGTCCAATGGGAAACCGAAGATCTCATCGGTTAACGGGTGGCCATAGAAGAAGGAGGTCAACTGGTTGTTGTATTCGTCTTTCTCCCTGTTGAATTTCATGATGTCGCCAATATTCGATGGCGTCGCCCAGCCGTGTGCAACACGTAAATACGGCGCATTGCTCAGCTTAGGTTTTGGCGCTTTGGTTTTATCATTGAAAAAGCCAAAACCAAGGTAAAGTTCGCCTTGATAACGGTCTTCAACAATCGACGAATCGTAAGCGTTGTCATCCAGTCGAGTCACACTGGTTGAACCTAATAAGTATAAGTTCGAAACCACATGGTAACGCGCTTCTACACCGACATTCAGGTCCACACCTGCGCCGATGGTTTCATTGGCTGCTGAGTAATACTCGCTGTTGAAGTCAGCACTTTTATAACGCAGTGTCGCACGCGGAGTGAGCTCCCAGTCTCCGGTTTCATACTTGGCTTTCGCTCGTAAGTTACCGTGGAAGTTGTATTCACTGTCACTCATAAACTCTGTCTCAAGAGTCCATTGTTCATCCAGTTGATACGTTAACTGGGCACCGAAGTCCGCTGTATCGCCTTCAATAGCGTTCTGTTCAGAAGCTGGAATGTCAATAAAGCGCAGGCGAGATATAGCATTCAGAGACCATTTCTCGTCGTCGGGTTGGTAAAGGTAAGCCCCCATCTCAGTCCCATCAATGAACACATAATCGTTCTTGAAAAATAGCATTGGAACAAAAGAGCTAACCGTTTGGTCACCACCTGACGTGTCGTAAGGAATACTTGCCGTACGAAACATCGCGGCAATCCCCCACTCTTGCTCTTCAGCAGCCCACGCATTAGCACTTAGAAAAATGCTACTTAGGAAAACCGCGCCCGACGAAGCGAGAGTCGGTAAATATTTGAGCTTCATTCTTATGTAATTACTCTTTGTAATAAATTTTGTGTTACTGAATAGACATTTATTAGCGATAACGGCTAACTAAATTTAGGTTTGAGCGGCATTGACCGTTACAATGTAGAATATTCTCGGTTAAATGAAAGCATTGTGAAAGTCTCCGAATTACAAAACATTATAGATCACTTACCCAAAGATTCCGATCCGGATATTGTTATTGGTGAGGCATGGTTGCCCGAGCGTTTGGTGAATACCAACCTAGACGGCGACATGCTATTTCTTGAGTTCGATAATGCCCCTGAAGACAATCAAGGGGATGAAGAAGGCCGTGGTTTTGTTGAACACGAAATTACTATGATTCGTGAAAAACTGGAGCAAGTGTTAGACGACACATCCGATACCAAGACCAAAGCCGATGCCCTATTGGCAATATTTCTAATGGGTCATGAACTTTCTAGCTCGGAAGTTATCGAACTCCTTGAAGCAGATGGTTCTGAAACACCTGAGTCTGAAATGATCGCGCCTGACATAACAGAGCCTGAAACGAACAAGCTCGAAACAAAACAACGCCACGACGACTAGCCACCAACGATTTTAGGTACCGTATTGAAACCCTCTACGACATCATCTCTTCCCCTGTTACTCGCCGGACCCATTTTAAGAAAAACGACTGCAACTGAAGTCGTACTTTGGTTAGCCACCAGCTCGCCTCTGACAGGCAGAGCCGAACTTCATACTCAAGAAATAGACGATTCTGAAGCAGCACAAGACCAACCGTTTTATACCTCATCGCTTGAAGATCATGATTCGATTCAAATCGGTACACATGCGTGGGTAACGCTCATCCGCTTACAAGGTGAGTTCCCGACGAATACACCTCTAGAGTATGACGTTCACACAGAGTCAGGCTCATTAAAAGAGCTTGCCCCTCACCTTGTTTACAACGGTAAATCTCGCGTTGAGTTTAAGATATCGACCTCGGCTGATTACATTCTTCATGGCTCTTGCCGTAATCCACATCATCCAAGCGAAGACAGCCTAGTCGCAGCCGATAACAAGATGGCCGATCAAACCGTCGCTGAAAGACCCGATATGCTGATGATGAGCGGCGATCAGATCTACGCTGACCATGTGGCAGGCCCAACACTTGATGCTATTCAGCAAGTGATTCAATTGCTTGGCCTAGTGGGAGAGAGCTTACCGACTGACTCGCAAGTTAACCGAATCAACAGCAGTGACGCCTTGTTTGAGAGCGAATATCACTTATATCAACGTGATAAGTACTTGCCACACCACACCACTTCAGAATCCATGCTCGATAAGTTCTTCCCGAATCGTGGCGTACCGATTTTTAGCTCTACCGATTGTGAAAACCACTTGGTCACGCTGTCTGAGTTTATCGCGATGTACCTGTTAGTTTGGTCGCCGACACTGTGGCAGTGTGTCAATCGAGAGCGCTTAATTGAGAATAACTTCACTCAAGGTGGACGCCAATTAACACCGACTGAGCAGCAACAGTGGCGTGATGAAAGCGTCATCATGGATGATTTCATTGCTGGCTTACCGCAAGTACAACGTCTGTTCGCACATATCCCTACGTACATGATCTTTGATGATCACGATGTGACCGATGATTGGAACCTTACCGTGGGTTGGGAACATGCCGTAGACCAAAACCAGTTCGCAACTCAAGTCATTGGTAACGGCCTTGCGGCCTACTGGATGTGTCAGGGCTGGGGTAATAAACCGGAGAGCTTCGACGAGACATTCATCGAGCAAGCAAAACAGCTTTTTATCGATCAACCGCGCGTTACTAAACAAACGCATAACGCTAAACAAACGCATGACGTTGAACAAACGGACAACCTTAAACAAACGAACAGTGAAACCGGCGATGCCGCGACTACTCACTCTGTTAGCGACATCGAGCCAAACAAGCATCGAGCCTTCATTGAGATGCTGAGTCGCTTTGAGGAGTGGCATTACACAATAGATACTTCACCCAAAGTCATTGTGTTGGATACCCGAACCCGTCGCTGGCGTTCGGAATCTCGTATGAATAAACCTTCAGGTTTGATGGACTGGGAGGCCTTGATTGAATTTCAACATCAATTGATGCATCAAGATAAAGTCGTGATCGTTTCAGCTGCACCGATGTTTGGCGTGAAGTTTATTGAAACATTGCAAAAGATGGCGACTACAATTGGTAAGCCATTGGTGATTGACGCTGAAAACTGGATGGCACATCCGGGCAGTGCCAATACGCTGATCAGTATCTTTACCCATACCAAAACACCGACCAATTTCGTGGTGCTTTCGGGCGATGTTCACTACTCCTTTGCTTACGATATCAAGCTTAGATACCGCCGAAATAGCCCGAACATTTATCAAATCACCTGTAGTGGCATTAAAAATCAATTCCCAGCGCCGCTGCTTAAATTCTGTGATGTGTGGGACCGCCTGTTATACAGCCCTCGCTCAGTTTTGAACTATTTCACCAAGCGAAAGCGCTTAAAGATCGAGAAGCGGAGCCCAGACAATCAAACCTTCTATCGCCTTTCAAACCGAAGTGCGATTGGTGAATTAAGGCTAGATGAGGATGGTAAACCACAGTCGATCACAACACTTAGTGGTGACGGTAAAACCACCCGCTTTCCTGAACCTTACTAGGGCGTGTTGACCTTTCGAGCTAATTTTTGCAGCGAGTTGCTGGGTATTTATACAAGGCAGAGGCTTCGATGTGTAGCTAGCCTACTTGAGAAGCCGATAACGTAGTAGAAATGACCAGCAAACGCTGCCCGAAGGGTTCGGCTAAAAGCGTTTTACTCTTTGTTGAGGGAGATTTGCTTAGAATGACTAGGCTACTTCCCCCTCGCCGCGATTAAAACGCTTTTATCTCGAACAAAGTTTAACCGCGAAAGGTCAACACGCCCTAAACAAGTGTTCCTTATTGCTGACCTCTTCGTAATGTCAGTTTTAAGTAAAGACGCTTGCGATCACACTCCGTAGGCCCAATAGTAATAATATTCACCATAACTGGAATGCTCTTATGTTTAACTCACTTACCTCGTTATTTAAACAATTAGTTGACGGCTCTGATTTAGGCAAAACGCCCACTGCCTCACCTAACTTAGCCATCGCCAGCTTGTTATGCGAAGTCGCTGGTGCAGACCACGCGATCAACGAATCAGAGCAACAAGCCAAACTGCACTTACTTCAGCGTTTACTGAACATAACCGAAGAAGAATCAAAAGCTTTATTAACACAAGCTGAGCCTCAAGTTGAACAATCTGTTTCTCTGTACGATTTCACTTCTCAACTGCGAGAGCTTTCGCAGCCGGTTCGCATAGAATTAATCAAAGCTATGTGGGAAGTCGCGCATGCGGATGGAGAGATTGACCCACTTGAAGATTCAGTGATCCGTAAAACCGCAGAACTGCTCTACGTTGACCACAGTGACTTTATCAAAACTAAGCTGAACGTCATCGGTAAAAGCTAACCAAAGGCTCGATACTCACGTTTAGTGACTGGATCAACGTAAACGGTCGCCATGCATGATGCCTTTGAGCTCTAACGGCGTGCCCGTCTTAGTGACATAAAGGCCGCGCTGATTTGATACCAACACACTGCGCTTGCCTTGTGTTTGTTGAATGTATAAGTGCTTGATATTGAATGTCTGCTTATCTTGGGCCTGATCTTGATCCAATTGATAAAAGTAGTAATGATTCCCCCAGCGCAAGAACACGCCAAACATCTGCTTAGTTTGAGCGATATTCCCATCGATATCGTAACCAATGTACTGCATTTTGACTCGACCATTTTCCAATCGAAGTGATATTTTTTCCCAGCCTACCATCGGGTATTCTGCGGAAAATTTATAAGTACTTTTGGTTGCGAGCCCAGAAATTAAGCCTACATTTAGAATCACAAAAAACGTGAGTAAGATAGGCATCCAAAACTTACGATTCATATCACTCACCCTCGCTCATCGTCATTATCGTCATCGCAAGACAAAGATTTAAACTGGTGACTCATCTCTTTCCAGCGCCCGTTTATCAATGCGACGGCTTGGATATTCTGGCACCCAACTCCGATGCGATGCAGATAAAGCGAATCAACACCGAGTTCTGAGACGGTATTGAGTTCGGTTAATAATTCTTGATCAAAATTCAAACTGTCGTGATAAACATCCATGCCACGATAGCTCGTTTTATCCATAAAAAAAACGAACTGATAAAACAGCACGAGAAGAAGCGCGCTGACGACCGTCCCTACGATACGAGATTGGTGACGAGTGAGAAAACTCTTAACCCTTCGCTGTTTATGAAGTTCCCGTTGTTGGGGTAATACAGACTCGCTTTTACTGTCATCACTGCGATCACTGTCAGTATTAAAAACCTCTAGCTCAACGGTTTCATTAGGAACATTAACTTGAGCTACTTGAGTTTGAATAGCAGAAATGGGTGTTGATAGATAACCACCAAGCTGTTGAGGTCTGCTAAAACTGTACCCTTGCTTCTGAACCGTTAAAATTTTGCACTCACAGTTCAGTTCATTCAACGCTGTACGAATGTTCTTTATCGCTACGTTTAGCGAGCTTCCTGTCACCACCCGCCCAGGCCAGCAATGTTCAAGAAGGAAGTCTCGGCCAATCGCTTTCGGGCTATTCATCACCAAATGTTCAAGGATCAAACTTTCGGATGAAGACAAGGTGACCTGCTTGTTAGAGCTCGAATTAATGAGAGTATTGTTATTCAATTCGATACCCGAAGCGTCTAAGGTGATCTTATCAGGGCTATTGGCGTTCATTTCGGCGAGGCGTTCATAAATAAAAGGTCATCAAAAAGGTGTTTATTTGGTCGAGCTAATACCAAACCATACATGGAAAAGAAGAGTAATAAGTTTAGTCAATAATTAAGCCAAATATAAGCTCAGCAAGTAACAAGATAAAATAACAACAAGGTGAGCCAGTCACGAAAACTCACTCACCTATGAACATAGCCAAGTTTAACTCTAAACTTGTCATGGTCCTATATTAAGACCTCGTCGTTACGCAATCTGAAAACGAGGTCACAATTTTGTTCTAGCGAAATTATAGTTCCAGTTTGAATCCAAGTTCACTAATCATAACTTCAGCGAAGCCTAACTTTACTGCATTCAACTGACTGGCAACTCCGCGAGCTTGTTCTTCGTTTTTAGCCAATATTGCCATTGAGTAAATGGGTCTGATCATCGCTTTTTGGTTTGGCTTCTCTTGAGCTATTTCTTGATGTTTTAAGTAAGCAGAAGTAATCACGCCTTGAGCGCTCCAATCGACAACCATTTGTAAATCTTGGCTGATAATCTCATCGACAATGAATTGATTCTCAGGCTCTGTCCAAGCGAGTTCGACTGCGTAGTTTTTGAAAGCGACGTCAGTGTTTAACCACTTATTACCGATGTCTCTGATTTCAGTCACCTCGACAAGCTCTTTAAATTGGAATGGTAGGTTACCAATCAACTCTCGAACGTGCTGTTCACTGTCCGCTTCAATCACAAACTTAATCATCGGAAACTTTTTATCCCCAATAAAGCTTTGTGATACGAACATATCGTGTACCAAGCCCGCATCAATCAGGTTGGCAAATGCTTTTTTCTGATGAGGCATTGCCTCAAATACGGCTTGGGCGTCATCGGTTTTCCAAGCCACTGACACGCCGTATGCCGCTGCGTGGGCATGGGTTGAAAAAAGAATGGCTGAAAATAGAAAGCTAAAAATAGCTAAAAAGGTTCCTAGAGTTGTTTTCATTGTGGTGGCTTCCTAATTAGTCGCGAATAATTTCATACAAGTTAGGGTCAGCAGAAACCCCTTCAATTTTTAAAGGTGGTAATTCTTTTCTCATCGCCTGTATCGCATCATGGAAATGCTTTTTGCTTTCCCACTCTGCAACATTAATAAAACGGTATGTCGCATCCGAGCTTAAAGAGCGGTGCAATTTGGTAGAGATATATCCAGGTTGCTTCACCAATACGTCTCGCGCATTTTCCCAATACGTTAATGTAGCGGCCTCATGGGCCGGCTCGACTGAAAAGGTATTTATCAATACAACGGGTTGTGCCGAAACCAACGCACTTACGCTTAGCGCCCCCAGTGCCAATCCATACTTAATAATGTTCTTCATCCTATTCTCCTTGTTTTGGGTGAGCTAACGCTACCACCTAGCCCTACCCAATCAAGGTCGAGACCTGCGATTTAATATTAATTAAAAAGCTAAATTTCAAACCAATATTATTCACTCGTAAAATAAGCGATGTAGCCATTCACTATTGATAAACCACTTGTTGAAATTAGGTTTCTTGGGATAGTCATTGCCCTTAACGTGAATAGTCATTGCCCTCAATTTGGATCGTCATTACCCTCAAATAACAGGCACAAAAAAACCACCTAATAAGTAGGTGGCTCTTCATTTTAATAACTCACAAGATTCAGGCTAACTTTGAGTGTTTAACCTTTAAGTATTTAACCAAGCGCCTCTCTGAAATACAAACGATTACAACATAGTCAGCGCAAGCTTTGCCAAGTTATAAGCGTCAACATAACCAGAGTGCTGACGACCTTCCCACTCAATGTTTTTCGCTTCTTGAGCAGCACGGTGACCAATACGTTTTTCTTTCAATCGATTCTGAACTCGATAAAGCGTGGCGATATTCAAGAACTCGCTAAACGGAGGTTCGATGCCTTTCTCAATACACTCTTTGTGTAAGATAAGGTCGTCACGTCCCCACGCTGCATAGATTTTTTTTGGTCCACCGAAGTTCTTAATCATCGACTTGATGACAGATTCTAATGGACGACCTTGCTTTTCGATTTTACGAGGTGTTATGCCCGTTAGCTCGGCGCAGAACAGAGAGACTTCATCTTTCTCTGGCTTAACGTAGTATTGTGCTCGCTTGACGATAGTGCCAGATGCTAGATCAATTTCAGCAAGACCAACTTCAATGATCTCGCCTGTTGTTCCCACACCGTCTTCGCTCCAACAGCACATTTCCAAATCGAAACATACCACTCGATTGTGATTCATACGTCGCCTAATTCTCTCGTCAAAAATTTTGTCAAATTGTACATGAGCCCAATACAGAACTCGACCCTAGTTGCATCAAGTGCTCATTTAGCCTGCAATTGTAACGCGATTTCGGCCATTTGACTTACTTAGGTAAAGCATACTATCGGTTTTTTGAAGGAGTTCTTCGATGTCTTCTTTACTGCGGATGGTAGCACCGATACTTAGAGTACAACTCAATAGTTGACCTTTATGCTCACAGTGAGACTCGCTCACCGTATCTAAAATGCATTCTAAATAACGAGCCAGTGCGTCGTGTTCAATGACGCTCGAAATGATACCAAACTCATCTCCTCCCATACGGAAGACATGATCGCCCTCTTTCAAACTGCCTGAAATCAACTGAATTACATGAACCAGTAAGGCATCACCAGCCGGGTGGCCAAATTGATCATTAATCCCTTTAAATTTATCGACATCAAATCCAATCAAGCTAAACGGCTTGTCACCTTGTATCGCTTTATCGAGCACCTTATTAAAGGCTCGTCGATTATAAATCTCTGTGAGGCTGTCATGATTGGCAAGAAAACGGAGTTCTTCCGTTCTTTCATCAATCATTTTATACAGGCGTACTTTTTCTTGGACTTGCAGTTTAACGATATAAGAAAGCAACAGTGAAATAGTCGTGCCCACGAGGGCAATCCCGGCCAACACCAGGTAACCATTAAACGAAATGCATGAGTCTATCTTGAAGTCGACAACCCATTCACGGTTAGTGAGTGTGATTTTCTTGGTGATATGTTGTCCAGTCACACCCTCATAACCTTTCGTTTCGAACAAGACAGGTGCATCTTCGGCTTCAAAACCGACATCACTAACGCGGACATAAACATTCATATCCCCAACCGTCGAAGCCAGCAAGTTCTCAAAATAGTATGTGGTGCGAACCACACCAATTACAACGCCGAGTAAGTTGTCACTCTCTCCCTCAAAGACAGGGTGATACACCAACATGCCACTCTTTTTTGTGTCTTTATCTAGCCCATCTTGTATCAAGCGAACTTTGTCTGAAATATTCGCCTTACGTGTCTGTTTGATATTATCTAGAACGAGATCAAATCGCTCTCTAGAAGAGTAAAAGCCAAGAACTTTGTTGTTTGGTTCTGTATTGGGGAAAATATCGCTAGCAACGAAAGCTGGCTGACCATCCAAAATGTAGCCATAGGTTTTTGCTTGGTTCTTAGGAATGGTATACAGCTTAAAGAATGGGTACTTTTCTTTCATTTTCGCCGTGTGCTCAGCTATCTCGTCTGCGGGCACTTTTTGCATCCACTGCAAGGCAATTAAACTCTTTGAATCATCTATGGTTTGCTTAGCAAAGCGATCAAACTTATCCCAATTTTCAGGGTCATTTGCGTAGAAAAAATTAGCACCAGACCCAATATATGCCACATCATTATCTATAAAGGCTTCCAAGCTCAATGTCTGGTGAGTAGCAAAACTATCCAAATTCATATTCAGCGCACGCTTTTGATTAAGCATGACTAATACAAAGCACAAAACAGTAATCAAAAAACTGACCGAAAATACGACCAACGGGAGAGTTTGTCTCTTCAACCCTGTTAGTGGGTCAGTAGTTTGGGGCATGCGGGTTCCAAATAGGCTCTATTGAATGAAAAGTATATAACGGACGGAAATAATGCTCCATTCATGTTTAGTCCTAAATGTCACATTAAACGGGCATTTTGTAAATTTTACTGACCCCCATGACCAATAACCAGACAAATCTCGACTAAATTTCAAGCTAACACACTAAAAAGCCACTTGTTTGAAAACATTAAATACACCTCTTAAGCCTTGAATATGCTAGTATCCACCCATATTTATAGCTTGAAAGCGACCGTTTCAGTCTCGTGCTACCGAGTTTCTTTCCAATCTGTATATTCCTTTAAACCGACGAATATACCGTTAAATCAATTTTAAAGAGAAATCACTATGATCGTTGATTTGAACCTAATCCCACAAACGTTTGATATGCTTCACGCAGGCCTAACTGCATCAAGCGTTTTACTACTGCTTATTGCCGTTTCTCGTAAAACCCAAGTGGTTGAGAAAGTCGTAGAAAAACCAGTAGAAAAGATCGTTGAAGTTGAAAAGCCAGTTGAGAAAATTGTCGAAGTAGAGAAAGTTGTTGAAGTTGAACGTGTAATCGAAAAAATCGTAGAAGTTGAATCTAAGCTGGCAACAGCACCAACAGATTCTGCAATGCAGCTACTGTCTATCATGCAGCAAGAAGCTCGTTTAATTGACTTCCTAAAAGAAGACCTAACTTCATTCTCTGACGAAGAAGTTGGCGCAGCAGCACGTGTAATTCACACTGGCGGTAAAAAAGTGTTAGCCGATTACGTGACGCTTTCTCACATCCGTACTGAAGATGAAGAAACGCGCATCACGGTTGTTGAAGGTTTCAACCCTCAAGAAATTCGCCTAACAGGCAACGTAACGGGAAATGCACCGTTCAATGGCACATTGGTTCACAAAGGTTGGAAAGCAACTGACATGAACCTGCCTAAGCTTGCTGAGAACTACGATGCATCTGTGATTGCACCGGCAGAGGTGGAGCTATAATGGAACACCAAACTCAGCCATCATCGCACGAGTCTTCTTCTCAAGAACATACGCCGCAAACGCATTCACAAGAGCTATCTTCTCAAGAGCAACATCAGGCGCCTAAGTTCAGTGTCGGTATCGATTTAGGTACTACACACTGTGTTTTGTCTTTCATCGACACAACAAATGAAGACGCTCGCGTTGAGGTGATGCCAATCCCTCAATTGACGGCTCCAGGTACCGTAGAAACTCGCAGCCAACTTGGCTCGTTCCTATACCAGCCGCACGAACATGAAATGAATGCGGGCTCTCGCGTTCTTCCTTGGTCTTCTGAACCTAAAGCGCTAGTCGGTGCGATTGCTCGTAACCTAGGTTCGAAAACCCCTATCCGTTTGGTCGCAAGTGCAAAATCTTGGCTATGCCACGGTGGTGTTAACCGTCGTGATGCGTTCCTTCCAGCAGGCAGCCCTGAAGAAGTTGAAAAGGTATCTCCGCTTAAGACAACTGAGTTGTACCTTGAGCACCTTAAAGATGCTTGGAACCACGCTAACCCAGAACACAAACTGGCAGACCAAGATGTAACGATCACCGTTCCAGCTTCGTTTGATCCTGCGGCTCGAGACCTAACGGCTGAAGCTGCGCGTAATGTTGGTTTTACTCACCTAACGCTTCTTGAAGAGCCACAAGCAGCTCTTTACAGCTGGATTGATAACAGCAACGACACATGGCGTGATGAAGTAAACGTTGGTGACATCGTTCTTGTTGTTGATATCGGTGGTGGTACAACTGACCTTTCGTTGGTTGAAGTAACACAAGATGAAGGCAACCTAAGTCTGAACCGTATTGCAGTAGGTGAACACATCCTACTTGGCGGCGACAACATGGACTTAGCGCTCGCTTACCGTCTGAAAATGAAACTGGCTCAAGAAGGCAAAGAACTTGCTCCTTGGCAGGTTCAAGCGATGACTCACGCTTGTCGTGATGCGAAAGAAGCATTGCTAAACGATGCTGAGCTTCAATCTGTGCCGATCGTTGTTCCAAGCCGTGGCTCTAAGCTACTTGGTGCAACACTAAAAACAGAACTGACTCAGCAAGAAGTACAACAAACATTGGTTGATGGCTTCTTCCCACAAGTCGCTGTAACGGATCACCCAGTACAGAAAACTCGTGGTGCACTGACTCAAATGGGTCTCCCTTACGCTCAAGATGCGGGTATTACTCGTCATATTGCCGCATTCCTTTCTAAGCAAGCCAATGCGCTTTCTGGAAATAGCGAAGCCGCTCAACAAGATTTCAACCCGTTTGCAAACATGCCCGGTATGCCCGGTACAGAAGCGCCAGCGGCAGACTTCATCAAACCAACAGCGGTACTGTTCAATGGTGGTGTTCTAAAATCTAACCTGCTTGCTGAGCGTCTTTCAGACACGATCAATGAATGGCTAATTAATGCAGACGCAGAATTCGCTAAACAGCTTTCAGGCTTAGACTTAGACCTAGCGGTTGCAAGTGGCGCTTCTTACTACGGCGCAGTTCGTCGTGGCCAAGGCGTTCGTATCCGCGGTGGTATCGCTTCTTCTTACTACGTAGGAATTGAAAGCGCGATGCCAGCAATCCCAGGTATGGCTCCTCCGATGGAAGCACTGTGTGTTGCACCATTTGGTATGGAAGAAGGCTCAAGCGTTCAAGTTCCGAGTCAAGAGTTTGGTCTAGTGATTGGCCAGCCAGTACACTTCCAATTCTTCGGTTCAACAACACGTCGTGAAGACCAAGCAGGTACGCACCTTGATCACTGGGCTCCAGAAGATCTTGATGAGCTTCCTGAAATCCAAGTGACACTGCCTGTTTCTGAAGGTCGTCGCGAAGGTGAAGTGGTTCCGGTGACTTTGGCGTCTCGTGTTACTGAATTAGGCACGTTATACCTAGAAGCGATTGCCACTGACAATGGTCAGAAATGGCATGTTGAGTTCGACGTTCGTGAAGACTCGAATAACGACTCAAACGTAGAAGCATAATGAATCAACGGCACCTTAACGGGTGCCGTTACTTTATCAATGCGATTCCCTAGCCCTGTATTAAAAGCATTCCAAAGACAATAATAAGACCAAGATTATCCATTAACTGGTCATCACTTTGGCAGAATAAGGTTTTGTATGGCATCTCCTCGTTTTTTAGTCGGCATTGACTTAGGCACAACCAATACTGTTGTCGCTTACTGTGAAATCAACGACGACCTACAACATGCTCCCGTTTCTCTTTTCGATATTGACCAACTCATCGGCCCCGGTGAAGTGGTTCGCAAGCCCCTACTCCCATCCTTTCGTTACCACCCAGCACAAGGTCAAATCTCCCCTTCTGACCTGACAATGCCGTGGGAACCAAGCTTAGTTGCAGGCGATATTCAAAACGTCATCGTAGGTGAATGGGCGCGCGAACTGGGCGCAAAAGTTGAAGGCCGTCAGGTATCTAGTGCCAAGAGTTGGCTATCACACCAAGCCGTTGATCGTAACTCCGACATTCTGCCTTGGGCAGGTGCGTCTGATGTCGATAAAGTGTCGCCGGTTGTGGCAAGCGCCAGCTACCTCAACCACATTCGCCAAGCATGGAACTACCGCAACCCAAGCAATAAGCTGGAAGACCAAGACGTTGTAGTCACCGTTCCTGCTTCATTCGATGAGACAGCACGTAAGCTGACACTCGAAGCGGCAGCACTTGCTGGCTTAGGTAAGATTCTGTTACTCGAAGAGCCGCAAGCCGTTTGTTATGACTGGTATGCCCGTCATCAACAAACCGCAGCCGATGAACTTCAACAGATCCCGCTGATTCTAGTGTGTGATGTCGGCGGTGGTACCACCGATTTAAGTTTGATCGAAGCAAGCTTCAACTCAAACAATGGCGATGACCAAGAACTCGCACTCGACCGTATCGGCGTTGGCGAACACTTGATGCTCGGGGGTGATAACCTAGATTTAGCCCTTGCCCACCTTGCAGAGCAACGCTTCAATCAAAACAAAAAGCTGAATGCTTCGAGCCTAACCAAACTGATTCAACAGACTCGCGCCGCAAAAGAGAGCCTGCTTTCTGCTAATGCGCCAGACGATGTGAAGATCACCATGCTGGGCAGCGGTTCAAAGCTACTTGGCGGTACCAAGAGTATTGGTTTAACCAAACAAGAAGTTCATCAGATTGCTCTGGAAGGTTTCTTCCCGCTTTCAGAGTTTACTGAAGTACCCGACAAACGACGTAGCGCGGTGGTTGAGTTCGGCCTACCCTACGCTGCTGACCCTGCTGTAAGTAAGCACGTTGCCGAATTCCTAGCGACCCACCAGCAAGTATCTAAAGCCGCATTGGAAAAGTCAGACTCTGTTGAGTTTGATGATACCAAACCTGCAATTCCTGTTGGTGTGCTACTCAATGGTGGTGTGTTCAACAGTGAACTGGTAACAAAGCGAATTACTCAGTTACTTGGTAATTGGAACTGTGCACCAATCACCGTCTTAGATAACCCTCACCCCGACTGGTCTGTAGCCCTTGGTGCTGTAGCTTTTGGTAAAGCACGCCGTGGTGCACAACTGAAAATCGGTGGCGGCGCTGCTCGTTCTTACTTCTTGCATCTACAAGAGAAGAACAAGATGGGCAAAGCGCTTTGTTTGCTTGCCAAAGGGACAGAAGAAGGCCAAGAGATACGCTTGAACAGCCGTCGTTTCTCACTGACTTTAGGCGAACCGGTACGATTTAATCTTCTGACTTCAACACACGATCAAATTGCTCATGACACCGCTATTCAAAATGGTGTGATGGTCAATGTCGACGCTGACTTGTTCTCCCCTCTTCCGCCGTACATTTCTACACTGGAAGGTTCAGGTACTGCAGAGCTCCAAGCCAACCAAAAAGAACGCGTCGAAGTATTGCTCGCGTGTCAATTAACCGAAGTCGGCACACTGAAAATGGAGTGTGTGAGTACAGAAGATGACTCTAAACGTTGGTTGCTCGAATTTGAAGTAAGAAACAAGCAAGGTGATGAGTCTGATACCGCTAAACTTCACCCAAGACTGGATGAATGTAAGGAATTGATTTCTCGTCTGTACAGCGGCAACAAGAAGAGTGCTGAATCGAAAGAGATCAAAACACTATCGAAAGATCTTGAGAAGCGACTCGGTAAGCGTGATGAATGGGACTTCACGACCCTTCGCCATCTGTTTGATACCTTTTCATTAGGTCGTAAACGCCGTCGTCGTTCAGAAGCACACGAGAAGAACTGGCTGCGTTTGGCGGGTTACTCGCTGCGTCCAGGCTTTGGCGATCCGACTGACTCATGGCGTATCGAACAAATTTGGGGCCTTTACCAACAAAACATTCAGTTCCAGAACCACCAAGGTTGGACGGACTGGTGGGTATTCTGGCGTCGTGTTGCGGGTGGCCTGAATCAAGAACAGCAAGAAACCATCTTGGCTGATATCGCGAAGTACCTTCACCCAGGTGCAATGAAGAACCCTAAGACAGCGAAAGATGCGCAAGACAATGGCTATGAAGCCATGGTGAGATTGGCAGCGTCCCTTGAGCAACTCGAGGTGGAAGATAAAGTTCTATTGGCTACATGGTTCTTGAGCAAAGCAATTAACCATAATCAGTTCGAACAGGCTCACTGGTGGGCTCTGGGTCGCTTAGCGTCTCGTACACCTTTATACGGAAGCCAACACAGCGTCATTCCAAGAGAGCAAGCAGAACAGTGGTTACCAAAGCTGCTTGACCAGAATTGGCAGAAAGAGCAGATGATAGCTTTCGCGGCAGTGATGATTTGCCGCAAGACAGGTGACCGACAGTTCGATATCTCTGATGACTACCGTGCTCAAGTTCTTGATAAATTAAAGCAAAGCAAGGTACCTGATTCATGGCTAACGCTAGTGAGTGAAGTCACTGAACTTTCTGAGAGCGAGTCTAAACGCGTATTTGGTGATGCATTACCAAGCGGGTTAAGCCTGATTAATAACTAGGTTTAAAAACGATTAGCTTTAGTTGTTAATGAGTAAAGAAGCTAACGAGAAAAGAAAAAGCCACTTTCGATTCGTTGAAAGTGGCTTTTTTATTGGTGGCTTAAGGCTGGTATGTTTAGTCGACTTATCGCATCTTGGTTAAGAGCCTTAGCCGTATTGCAGTTCATCATTGTTAATGTTTCGTACCTGTTGGGTTGATAGGAAAATCCGTATTTTCATAAATATCAGATAACTTTTTCGGTTTCTTCTCTTTAGCTCCTTGGTTCAATTGATTATGAGTTTCGCTTAAAAGCCATTCCTCATGCATTTTTGCTGAATCCAAAAACTCTGGATCTTCCATTGCTTCCTTGCGAAGTTTATTTACACGTTCGAGAGTATCCCAAATCATAATACTTCACCTCCACTAAGGCAGTAATATTAAGATAGCTCAAACACACAAAACTTCAACTAACCCAATGAGATAGCGATCTCAATTTCGAAATTTAACTGCCTCTATGTCTGTAAAAATAGTCATCCTCAGCTGAGGTAAAATAATCGTTTCCTCCCGGTGATCTTCGAAGATCGTTAGGCATAAAAAAAGCGAGCTCAATGCTCGCTTTTTGTCTGTCTATCTGTTGATCGGATCGTCAACACTCGCTCGATTAAATCACACCGAACTTAAGCACGGTTACCAATTTTAACCGTACCATTTGTAGCAAACCAAAGTGCTTCTGAACGACGGCGACCGAGTAAGATAGGGCCATCATCGTAGAACAAAAAGTTTTTCCAATGCTTCTTGAAAACCGACCATTTGGTTTCAAGAACATTGTATTTTTCGTAGCAAAAATAAACAGTTACGTCATCTTGCCAATCAATGAAGTTAAGGATTTCTTCTGGCATTTCAGGCTCATCGGCTTCCCAATTTGCCATCCAGCTGATCTCTGCATTCCAGTTCGATGCTTTGCTTGGCCAGTCTTGCGAGCTTAGTCTTTCCGCATCAGGGCTTTGAGGGCTCACGTTCTCTTTCCAGAACTGAGATGCTCTCGCCTGTGTCATTGGTTTAATCTTTTCCAAATCCTCTGCCGGCAACGGCATTGACTGGTGAGTAAAAATCCATTTTCTTTGGTATTCGTCCAAAGTTGTGTATGACATCAAAATTCCTCAAATATCTTCTCAGGCTTATGGGCTTACCATGCCTATATGTTCTTTCGATACAGCGATGACTTCATTTTATTTATGTTCTCCGCTGTATCTAAATTCAATGTTTTACACTCACACGGAGCGTTTATCTTGCCAGTTTGGGTTTACCAGTGCCGTCAACACGTGATCTTCCCATTTACCGTTAATCTGTAGGTAATCTTTGGCAAAACCTTCTCGAACAAAACCAAGATGCTCTAATACACCCGCACTTCGTTCGTTGTGAGGCATATAGCCCGCCATTAAGCGGTGCATGTTCTGCACATCAAACATGTAGTCTTTAGCCATGCTCAAGCCTCTGCGCATGTAACCGTGGCCCTGTGCACTTTGCGCCAATGAGTAACCGACATTACAAGCGTAGAACGGGAAACGAGACAAATTACTGAACGATATGGTACCTAACATTTCATTTGAATCGGCATTAATCAACAAGCAATAATAGCCTAGCCCCAATTTATGGAGTTCGTTTAACTTAATCAGCCGTTGAGCCCAATCCGCTCTGTCAAAGAACGCATCCTCTCGGGTCGGTTCCCAAGGCTTAAGGTACTCTCTGTTCACCTGAAAGTACTCACTGATCATGCTCGCATCATAGATCTCAGCCGTTCGTAAAATTAGGTTGCCATCACGTTTATCAATACGTTGCTGCGTACTCGAATCTTCCATAGTTTTGTTCTTATTTTTGTCTCTTTTTACGTTACCGCCTCACTCTTACCGAATTTAGCAGTCTAATATCATCAACTCTTTCTGATACCGTAATCACGAAGCTTATTCGCTATTGAGGTGTGAGAAACATTCAGACGTTTAGCAAGCTTACGGCTTGATGGGAAAGACTGATAAAGCTTCTCTAAAATCTGAGATTCATAGTCTTTCATGATCTCGTCAAGCGAACCGTCTAAGCTTAAGTTCGCCATTCCAGCAGTCATAGTGTCAAGCTGTGGCAGGTGGAATTGCTCAACCGTTAACGTATCTGAATCCAACTCTGTTAGTGCACGTAGAACCATGTTGTCTAACTGACGAATATTGCCCGGCCATTGGTAGTTACCTAATTGGTCGATTAGTTCTTGAGTCAACTTTGGTTTCAACATACCTAACTGCTGTGCGTACTTTGCAACGAATAGCTCCATTAATGGCGCAACATCGTTTGAACGTTCACGCAAAGCAGGAATCGACAAAGTCAGTACGTTCAAGCGGTAGAACAGATCTTCACGAAACGAGCCCGAGTCGGCTAATTCAGAAAGGCGATGGCGCGTTGATGCGATAATACGAACATCCGCGTGCATCTCTTCTTCTTCACCAACACGACGGAATGAACCATCTTGTAGGAAACGCAGCAGTTTGATTTGTAGATGCGGGCTCATTTCGCCGATTTCATCTAAAAATACCGTACCGCCATTCGCTTGTTCAAAGATGCCTTTATGACCTTGCTCATGGTTGAATGAGCCCGGTGCATGTCCGAACAATTCCGTTTCTGCTACGTCATCAGGCATTGATGCACAGCTTAGAATCAAAAATGGAAAAGAAGATCGATTTGAACGGTTATGACACGATTTCGCCAGCATCTCTTTACCCGTACCTGTATCCCCTTCAATAAGCAGAGGTTGATCTAGCATAGCCAGTTTCTTAGCTTGACTGATCAAGGCTTTATGGCGATTAGAGACACCAACAAAGTGTTCAAAACCTAGGTTATTCTGTTCAGGGATGGCGTCTGGCGCGTTCATTTCTTGGTTACAAGAACGAATCGTCATTACTGCACTCGCCAGTACCGCCTCGTTGACATCACCACCTAGATAAATAGGCAGAATTTCAATAGAGAAATCTAGACCATCTAGCACCACGACTTCACGGTGACGCGTTACATCGCCTTCAATCCAACGAGCGAAGTTGAAGCTAGGAACGAACGTCGCTAGTGGCTCACCGATCACTTCTTCTTCTTGTTTGTTGAAAAGGTTCAATGCAGCGTGGTTTGCCATGTCGACTGAGCCTTTAAGGTCAATCGCAATAACAGGATCAGGTAGGTTTGCCAGCAGGGCAATCAGTTCTGTGTTATGCCTTTCGCTTGGCATAAACTGGATTTTACGTACATCCTTAACACCTGAAATTCGGCGAATTTCAGCCATAAGTTCACTAAAAGCATCAAAATTAATATCCGGGCAATTTAGGTAAATAATACCTTTAACATCAATTTCGATTCCTCTTAAATCAATGCTTTTTGAGGCCAAGATATCGAGCAACTCACGCGTTAAGCCGAGTCTGTCTTCACACAATACTTCAAGACGCACAAATAGTCCTATTATAGGTGTCAGGATAAGTTGACAGTAGTGTGAATTAAGCTCCAAGTTCAGTCAAGAAGAAGAGTAAACATATGTTTACTCTTCGCTCGCAAATTACTCAACTTCCTTGTGTATATAGACTTTATAGGAAGGTAATTCGCTTTATTTCCTACATTTCAATTTTAAGCACTTCGCTTTACTTTAAGGTAATGCGCTTTATTTCAGAAAGGACGGCTTTGCGAAGGTCGGAGAGTTTTACTTTTCGCTCATTATGCCAAGGCATAGGACGCAGCAATGTCATTGCTTTTAAGCCCAGTCTCGCGGTGAGGATGCCGACACCGAGCCCCTGCCCTGCTCGAGCTGAGACTTTACCTGCAAGATCCATCGAGACTAAGTCCATGCTCGCATCAATCGCCAGCTCACTTGCACCAGCCGCTGCCATGTTGATTAAGACCAACTTGAACAATTTAATTCGAGACCAGTAGCCCAGTTCAATGCCATACACATCAGAAAGCTTGTCTATCATGGTGAAATTACGCCACGCCACCAGCAACATATCAGCAGCAGCCAATGGACTCACTGCAACCAAAGCCGCCGATTCGGTCGAGAACTTAGTGACGATTTGAGTCGCCACTTTATCTTGCTGAGCAACAACCAACGCATCGTACATATCCAACACTTCTGCATCACTGTGTGCTGGGTTAATGCTGTTTCGCCACTTATCGTACGAAGGTGACTCAGCAATAATACCGCCCTGCTTGGCAATGTTTTCACAGAATGCTTTGCCTTTACCAACACTCTGGCTTTGTAACAGCTCTTCACTCTGCTCTTGTACACTGAAATGATCTTTCAGCGAACGCAACTTCCACAACTCTTTGCCTATTGCGCCTAAACCTAATGAAGCAATGGCAGCGATGAAACCTGCCCAACCTAAAGCTAGCCAGTCAGCGGTTTGAATAGCTGTAATGACAGAGTCAATCGCCTGCCATCCGACTAGGCCAGAGAAAGCGACAAGTAAGCCCGTTCCAAACCACTTCTTCTTTTTGCTCGGTCGAATCACTTGTTCCAATTGCAGCTCAGCGTCTCCATCAAGGTCGGTTTCCACTTGTGGTGCAACGGGCACAAACTTCTCTTGTTCCGTGAATAACTTTTGAGCACCCAAATCTGGGGTAACTTCATTCTTATCCGGCTCATCGAACGAGGTCTTTAAAGGTTCATCAAAGACCTGTTTCGTTTTTAATTCACTCATTTTGATTACCTCAATTACTTCAACTTGTCGCCAATGAGATACTCTAAAACCTTGTCGACTCTCAGATGCTGACAAGGCTCGTCAGAGTGCTGCTCCATCGGCCTAAAGCTCGTAAAATCAAACTGGTTGGTTTCCCAATACTGTTTGTTTGGCAGTTTACGCGGCACCTCTCCCGGATACATGGTTTGAGGGACATTATCCAAAGTCACACCTTGCAACGCCGGAACATTGTCTGAACCTGACGAGATATAACCCGCGCTGGTCGCTTGAATAGACGCAATGCTCATGCAACTCATGTCGATGTGTTCAAACGCCGCCTGTTGCCAAGCAGGGTGTACCATCTGCTGTAACAGCGATACCAAGTTCGGATGTTGATCCGGTGTCACGTGATCAGCCTTAGTGGCAGCAAACAAGATCTTGTCAATCTTCGGCGCAAACAAGCGTCTTAGCATATTGCTTCGCCCGTACTTAAAGCTCTTCAATAACTGTTCTAACGCACCACGCATGTCCATGAAAGAGTCATAGCCCGCGTTGAGTGGCTGCAAGCAATCCACCAGCACGATTTGTCTGTCGAACGTGGCGAAGTGATTCTTGTAGAACGCCTTTACGACTTTCTGTTGATACTCTTCATAACGCGCTTTTAAAACCGCATAGTTGCTGGTTTTTGAGAACTTACCCTCGGGAGCAGCACACGGGAAAAATTGCAGCACAGGCGCGCCTTCAAGCTCACCCGGCAATACGAATCGACCCGGTTGTACCCAGTGCAATCCGTTATCCTTACAAGTATGAAGGTACTGAGTATAGCTATCGGCAATCGCGACCAGTTTCTTTTCTTCTGCTTCGGCTAGCAAGTCAATGTCGCCACGTATTGTGTTCCACTGTTGCGAGTAGGTTTCTCTATCGCCTTTCAACGCGGCAAATTGAGATTGACTCCAAGTATCAAAATCCATGTCCAACAAAGGTAAATCAAGCAGCCATTCGCCCGGATAATCAACAATATCGAGATAAAGGGTGCTGTTCTTGCTCAGCAGCTTCTTTGCGCCTTTAGCCGGCTTATATTTGATTGCTAGACGAATCTCACTGACATCACGCGTTGGCACCGGCCATTCTGGTGGCTGTGCATTCAAAGATTCCATCGCTTCATCATAAGAGAAGCGTGGGATCATCATGTTGTGTTGCGGGATGCGTTTAGCGCCAATAATTCTGCCGTCTCTCGCCGATGCAAGTAGAGGTAGATTTTTATGGGTAGACGTATGAAGAAGCTGATTTACCAGCGAAGTAATGAATGCTGTCTTACCCGCACGAGAAAGCCCCGTAACCGCTACTCGAATGTGAGAATCCGTTCCTCTGCTTATAAAGTCACTCATTTCTTGAGTTAGGTGTTTCATTTGAACGACTCCGTGATAGTTAGGCTAGCTGATTATGATAATAGAGAGGCAAGCCTATGTTCTTTCCCTGTTGGGATAGTATGTATGCTTTTGCTTGTTCTTTTACTAATAGTGATAAGTATGCAATACACATTCTTAATGCTAGATGAATAAAAGCCCCTGACTACATTCATAATCAGGGGCTTTAGAATTTTTCTGCGATATCCGACGTTTAATCGTCTTCAATCAACTTGTAGATAACAAACAGTGCAATCTCTGCAATTAGCCAAAGCGCACAAGTAATTGTCACGTATTTATTATCAAAGATGCTGATCCCTTTCAAGATCAGGTCGTAACCAACAAAAGCACCAATCACCACTGCCAAGATAATCTGTAGGATCTGAATAAAACGAGGCATTCCTCTCTCCTATGTTCTTATATCAAACTATGTGTTTATCACTATATCATTGATAATAAGACAAAAGTGCAAATAATGCTGCACTTTTGTCTTCAACTTTCTGTCAAGATTTGCAATTCAAACGCTGAAGTTAGCGACAATTACAATTTTTTGGCGTCGGTTAATTATGCTTTTTCAGCTTCAGCAATTTTCACTTTCCACGTGTCAGGGCCGATCTGGTGCGCGTTCACGCCATTAGAGTCAACCGCAACCGTTACCGGCATATCTTCAACTTCAAACTCGTAGATCGCTTCCATACCGAGATCTTCAAACGCAACCACACGTGCTTTCTTAATTGCTTTTGCAACAAGATAAGCGGCGCCGCCAACAGCCATTAGGTAAACTGACTTATGTTGTTTGATTGATTCAACGGTCGCAGGGCCACGTTCTGCTTTACCAATCATGCCCATAATGCCAGTTTCTTCTAGCATCATGTCGGTGAACTTATCCATACGAGTAGACGTTGTCGGGCCAGCAGGACCTACCGCTTCATCACCCACAGCATCAACAGGGCCAACGTAGTAAATGAACTTACCTTTCAGGTCGACGCCTTCTGGTAAACCTTCACCACTTTCAAGCATGCCTTGAATACGCTTATGCGCTGCATCACGACCCGTTAAGATCTTGCCTGATAGAAGAACCGTTTCGCCGGTCTTCCACTCTTGAACGTCTTCTTTAGTAATTTCATCAAGGTTAACACGGCGTGTATTTGCGCCTGCTTCCCAAGTTATATCTGGCCACTCTTCTAACTTAGGTGGTGTTAGCTCTGCAGGGCCGCTGCCGTCTAGAGTGAAGTGTACGTGACGCGTTGCCGCACAGTTCGGGATCAAGCAAACAGGCTTAGAGGCTGCGTGCGTTGGTGCTGTTTTGATTTTCACGTCAACCACAGTCGTTAGACCGCCAAGACCTTGTGCGCCAATGCCCAGTTTGTTTACACGGTTGAAGATATCTAAACGAAGCTCTTCTTCTGCGTTCTCTGGGCCTTTGTCGATAAGCTCTTGGATATCGATGTGTTCCATCAGAGATTCTTTAGCGAGTACCGCGGCTTTCTCAGCCGTACCGCCAATACCTATACCTAGCATACCCGGTGGACACCAGCCCGCGCCCATTGTTGGTAGCGTCTTCTCTACCCACTCTGCAATATCATCAGAAGGGTTAAGCATTACCATCTTGGTTTTGTTCTCAGAACCGCCGCCTTTTGCCGCGATTTGAATTTCAACTTTGTTGCCTGGAACCATATTAATGTGAACAACCGCTGGTGTGTTGTCTTTGGTATTAATACGCTTACCTGCAGGGTCCATTAGGACAGATGCACGCAATGGGTTATCTGGATTGTTGTAAGCTTGACGAACGCCTTCATCAACCATCTGTTGTACTGTTTGATCCGTTTCCCACCTAACATCCATACCGATGTTCACGAAACAAGTAACAATACCCGTATCCTGACAAATTGGACGATGGCCTTCCGCAGACATGCGTGAGTTGATAAGAATCTGAGCAATAGCATCTTTAGCTGCTTGGCTCTCTTCTTTCTCGTACGCTTTTTCTAGGGCTTGGACAAAGTCTAAAGGGTGATAATAAGAAATGTACTGAAGTGCGTCAGCGACACTGCTGATCACATCTTGCTTACGAATAACCGTCATTGCATGCCTCTTTATTGTTCTGGTTCCATGTGGGGTCTTGGTTTGACTGTTTTTGTCTAACCGGATTAGTTGGCTTAGCTTTTTATTATGTTGAGCTGTATTTAGTTGCTTTAGCAATCGCTTGCATAGCTGTAAACTAAACCATGTAGTTTGCACCGTTCTAATCCAGAACCCATTTTATTTTCAATTTATGATACTCTTGCTTCCTCTCACACGCCATGCAGTGATCGAACTCTTTGTCACAAATTAAACAAATGAATAACAACGAATTTCGCTCTATCCAAATCAAGCCGCTTGAATATCAATCAACTTTAGCTAAACAGCTGTTTTCTCATATTGAAAGCGTGCCGTGGGCAATGCTATTACGCTCTGCCTCAGAAAGCCACGTCGATAGTCGATACGACATTTTAGTTGCTCAACCCATCGCCACCTTCGAGACAATCGGTGCAAAAACGACCGTCAATGTTAATGAGACGTGCGAGGTTTCAGAGTCAGACCCTTTCGAACTACTCGACCAATATCAGCAGCAATTACTACCCGCAATCAGTGAGCACCCTGAACTGCCTTTCGTTGGTGGTGCTTTAGGGTATTTTAGTTACGATTTAGGGCGACGAGTAGAAGCTCTTCCCTCTCTTGCTAAGCGTGATATTTCTGCACCAGACATGGCGGTTGGATTGTATGAATGGGCTGTGATTGTTGATCATAAGCTTAAAGCTGCGTTCCTTGTTGGGCAAAACATTGATACCCATTGGGATTGGTTAACTCAACAACAATCGCCAAGCCAACAAGCAAAACAAGCAGAACGAACTCATCAGAAGTTTGGATTAACCACCCCATGGCAATCCAATATGACAGAACAAAGTTATGCCAATAAATTCGATAGCGTTCAAGAGTACTTGTTGTCGGGTGACTGTTATCAGATAAACCTTGCTCAGCGCTTCAATGCCCAATACCAAGGCAGTGAATGGCTCGCTTATGAAAAGTTAGAGAAATACAACTCAGCTCCATTCTCTGGTTTTATCCGTTTAGCAGGCTGCACCATTCTCAGTGTCTCACCTGAGCGTTTTTTAGAGCTCAATAGTGGCACCATTGAAACCAAGCCAATCAAAGGGACACGTCCTCGTTCTGAAAATTCCATGATTGATGACGCTAATGCTCAAGACCTGTTGAATGCTGAGAAAGATCAGGCAGAAAACCTGATGATCGTCGACCTGCTTCGTAATGATATTGGCCGAGTCGCAAAGCCGGGATCGGTTCATGTACCAAAGCTATTCGATATAGAGAGTTTCCCTGCTGTGCACCACTTAGTGAGCACGATAAGGGCAGAGCTTGATGTCCATCATTCAGCACATGACCTATTAAGGGCTTGCTTTCCCGGGGGGTCGATTACCGGCGCTCCAAAAGTTCGCGCGATGCAGATCATTGAGGAGCTAGAGCCTCATCGTCGCTCGGCGTATTGCGGTAGCATTGGTTATATCAGCCGTAATGGCAGAATGGACACCAGCATTACGATTCGTACCTTAGTGGCAGAAAACAATACGCTTTATGCTTGGGCTGGAGGAGGTGTAGTATTTGATAGTGATTGTGCTTCTGAGTACCAAGAGACTCTTGATAAGCTGAGTAGAATATTGCCTGTACTGGCTGATAGATAAATTTAATCTAGATTTATTAAGACGGGTTATTAAAAACAGCTAAAAAGCCAATCTGGAAAGTACTTTAATATTAAAAAAGCTAAGTGGGCAATCACCTACTTAGCTTTTCAATAACACTAGCCTAGAAGGTGTATGTTGTAGCCAAATAGAATGAGCCTAGTGTGTGAACGTTAGATAACTCTTTGTTCTTTTCATCTTTCACTTTGATATCAGCTGCTTCCCAATCAATACCTGCACGTAATGCTAGAGCTGGTGCAGCAGGAATTGCGTACTCTACGCCCACCCCCATTTTTATACCAGATACGGTTGATGACTTAGTCGCAAAGTATTTATTATTACCACTGTTTTCAATTTCTGAATTTAAAAAGCTATAACCTAAAAGTGCATAAGGTCGAAGACCAATATCGAACGTATAACCAACATTCGCAGCAACGCTAATTGAACTAAAATCTGTTGTGAATGCTTTTGAACTGCCTACTTTTGTTGTAGACGTTCCATATTTAGTATATTGGCCTTCGATACCAATAATACGGTTGATCTGATAACCGGCAATGAGTTTATAAGAAGGTGATTCAGTTTCAGTTGTTGTGGTTTTGCGAGTTATGGCCTTACCAAAACCACCATCATCAAGTTCAGTTGAACCAGCTCCTACTCCGATATAGAAACCATTTGGGTCTTTTTGTGCAGCCACTGCAGATAAAGGTGCAATTAGAGCAAGCGTCACTATCATTTTTTTCATATCGAATCCATTTTTATAGTTTTTCAAACCTCCTTAATATAATTAATAAAAGCGACCAATAAAGTAAGTGAACGTATAGCATTGTCAGCTCACTTGTTACATTGACAATATACTCAAGACATTAGAGACAAATCAATAACGTTGCATATTCACTCACTACAAAGGCAATGATATTTATTAGCCCCACTTATTCAGCATTATCACTAAGTCGTTAGCGGTATAGGGTTTACTCAATATATCGTCCATACCAGATTCAATACACAACTCTCGCTCTTCTTTTGTCGTACCAGCGGTTAATGCAATAATTGGTTGGCTATATCCTGAACTTCGCAGTTTCTTCGTCGCTTCAAAACCATCCATGACTGGCATCCGGCAATCCATAAACACAATGTCATACTCATTATTCGACGCTAATTCCAACCCTTCTATACCATTACCGGCAATCGCTGGCTCTATTTCGTATTTGCGTAGCATTTGTTGGATGATGATCTGGTTCATCTTAATATCATCAACCACCAGCACTTTAAGCAATGTCAATTCAACCTCAGACTCAAAACCTTTGGCGACACTATCGCGCTCAGCCAGTGTATCGACAACTTGAAGAGGGAGTGAAATGGTAAATGTCGTACCCGAACCAACAATACTGCTCACCTCAATGTCTCCCCTCATTAACGCAGCTAGCTTGCGACAAATTGCTAAACCAAGCCCTGTCCCTTCGTAATTTCGGCTACTTGAGTTATCCGCCTGTGTAAAAGGTTCAAACAGTGTCTTAATAGCAGATTGAGCAATACCAACGCCACTATCCTCAACAGAAAAAATAAATTGGTCGTTAAGCCATTTTATCTCTACGCTCACATGGCCTTGATCGGTGAATTTAATTGCATTGCCGATTAAGTTCACGAACAATTGAGTAATTCGCTCTAAGTCACCGTAGAAGTGACTGGGTACCCCATCGGTTACATTGACATCAAACTGGATCTGCTTTTCAATCGCTCGATTGGTAAAGATACTATCAATGGTATTTTTCAAATCTTGGAGTGCAAATGTCTTGGGAATTAATTCCAGCATACCCGCATTGATTTTACTGTAATCGAGAAGATCATTAATGATGGTTCTAAGAAACTCACCGGATTGGCTCAAGTTATTCACGATCTCACGTTGAGAACTGCTTAGTTCGGTGTCGCTTATCAACTCCGCACTACCAAGAAGACCATTGAGTGGGGTTCTCAATTCATGGTTAATCATGGCGACAAAGTCACGCGTTGCCCTTTCGGACTCTTCCGCTCGTTTACGTGATTCTATATTTCGGTTAATCGCAAGTTGATGAGTTAACGCACTGCAGATAAGGTCCGTCACTAACAACAGTTGGCTTTGGATGAATTCGTAGTCTTGATCTAACAACCTGACCTGAACGATTAACGCGCCCACAATCACTTTTTCGACCTCTAATGGCACGGTAAGCAAGCAACCTTGCCAATGAGGTTCTTGAATGTCTTTCTCTATTACCTCGACTGTTTCATCACCATAGTCATGGGTTTGTAACTGAGGGATTAGATTGGGGGGTAACACCAAGCGACTGGCTTCAATTAGATAACTGTTAGTTACACTCGCCGTCAATTGGGACAACATCACGTCATCGAGATCACTCCTCAGAAACGCGCGTCCGAAATCAATCAACAGGTTGTCGATTTGTTCTTGGAATTCGATCCGTCGAATATTCGCATTTGAACGCTTTTCTAATTGGCGCAACGCAAGTTCAAGCTGTTGATTGGCCTCAAACAGTTCGAGACTCTTTTGCTCCAACAAGGCTTCAGCCGCTTTCCGTGCTGCTATTTGACGTTTAAGTTTTTTCTCTTGGGCAGATGCCAGATCCATATCACTTTTCTACTTTGAGATTAAACCTAACCACACTTTGGTCATCATTCTGAGGTGTCATTTCTACCACGATGGTTTCACCATGATAGTCAGCACACCCCTCGATTAATCCCAAACAAACGTGAGACATACATCGTGCGCTTTTATAGTCAAAAACAAGTTGCGCTTCGGTCGTGGTGATAAAGCTAAATTTTGGAGGCTCAGCATCTGGGTAGAGCTTCTTCACTTCTACGTGAATGTAACGCTCTACGTGCTGAATAAATTGAAAAGTGGTGTTGCTATGGGCGAGGCTCGCTTTATTCGGTAATGAGGCCAGTAAGTTCTTAAAAACCGATTGTCCAAAAACACGTTGCAGGCTCGCTGCATCAATATCGGTTTTCTTACTCAAGTTTATAATCAATCGAACAAGATCTTTGTGGTCGTAACTTCCGACTGATGTGTAGATCCCTTCATCTTCTGACATCTCTAGAACTTCTTCCAAAAGCTCTAACCCAAACTTGTCTTCAACAAGCTCTAAAAATTCGGTGAATATGATTCCTTTCATTTCATACCTTTTCTTCTCTTTCTTTTTAGAATGGTCCACTAAGTCATTGTTATCAAATTCTTAAACAGAAAATGTACGTTTCATCACCCAATTTATGACATGGATAACGCTTACTAGTAGAAGTACACATATTCAAATATAGCAAAATCCGTCACTCTTAGAAGATTGGGAACATTTACCTTGAAAAACGCCGCTACCCAGTCCCTTCTTATTTCCAATTATTGCCGGTACTAACGGAGGAAAGTGAAGGCAAATTCGAAATTGGTAATCAACACACGGTTATGACTATACTTAAAATCATAATAATCAATATATTGGCTTTATATGAACAAAGATAACTTCCTTCAACAATTCCAGCTCAACTCTACCGTTGGCTATCACCCAGAATCCGTTGAGCGCGTTTCACATATCAATGACGATCAATTGCGTAAAGCAGCAGTGGTAGTCGGCTTAGTGGAACGAGAGGATGGTTTACATGTTATTTTTACGAAAAGAGCCGCTCATTTAAAACATCACCCTGGTCAAATCAGCTTTCCTGGAGGGAAACACGAACTCTCCGATCCTTCTATGCAATTCACCGCACTTAGAGAACTTCACGAAGAGGTCGGAATTCGATCGGATCAGGTTAAAATTGTTGGGCAATTACCTACTTTGAGTACCATTAGTAAATTTTTAGTTACACCGATTGTTGTAGTGGTCGATTCGGACTATAAACCCATCATCGATGAGAACGAAGTTGCTTCGATTTTTGAGGTGCCCGCCACCTATGTTTTAGACCAAGCCAAGTTACACAGCCACACTGTTAACTTAAAAAAAATCAAGCATCGTGTTTTTGCCATGCCCTTCCAAGAGCACCTAATTTGGGGCGTTACGGCTCAAATCATCCAATCACTGCAGCAACACGTAGTGCAACAAATTACATAGAAACTACGTTTTGTTTAATCCTTGTTAACAAACACAGCCTTTTCCATGGAACAGATTTATTAATCCAATTTTACGCAAACGTTTCCCTGGTATAATTCTGTACAACCCCGCCTTTCGCATAAGATAAACTAATAACACGCATGAGCATAAATCACCTGTGGCACGCTATTTTCGTGATCAAAAATCCGTTTTTCGCATATCATGTGACACGCCGTTTCATTACATGATTTAGATCTATTTTTTGTAGAAGAAAATTCTGCAGAATTAGCCCCGACTTATTTCCTGTTCCCAAAAAATGAGTAATTTAACATGAACACAACAACTTCTTCGGCAAATGCCGTTACAGATACAAGCAAGTTTAACTATAAAGATTTTACCTGGTGTCTATCACTATTCGGTACAGCAGTTGGCGCTGGTGTACTATTCCTTCCAATCAAAGCTGGTGCGGGTGGTTTTTGGCCACTAGTTATCCTAGCTTTAATCGCGGCACCAATGACTTGGTTCGCACACAAATCTCTAGCTCGTTTCGTACTGTCTTCTAAGAACCCAGAAGCAGATATTACAGACACAGTTGAAGAACACTTCGGTAAGACTGGCGCGAACCTTATTACTTTCGCTTACTTTTTCGCTATCTACCCAATCGTTCTTATCTACGGTGTTGGTATTACAAACACAGTTGACTCTTTCCTAGTAAACCAAATGGGCATGGAATCTATTCCTCGTCCTCTTCTTTCTGGTGCACTTATCCTTGCTATGACAGCAGGTGTTGTATTCGGTAAAGAGCTGATGCTTAAAGCAACTTCAGCAATGGTTTACCCACTAGTATTCATCCTACTAGCATTGTCTTTCTACCTAGTTCCTGATTGGAACACTTCAATGATGGAAACAAGCCCAGAATGGTCAGCAATGCCTTCTATTATCTGGCTTGCGATTCCAATCATCGTGTTCTCTTTCAACCACAGCCCAATCATTTCACAGTTCTCTAAAGAGCAACGTCGTGTGTACGGTGAAGACGCGGTTAAGAAAACTGACGCGATCACTGGTGGCGCAGCAATGATGCTGATGGGTTTTGTAATGTTCTTCGTTTTCTCTGTAGTACTTTCTCTATCTCCAGAGCAACTAGCAACAGCGCAATCTCAAAACATCTCTGTACTTTCTTACCTAGCTAACGTTCACGAGTCTCCACTTATCTCTTACATGGGTCCTCTAGTAGCGTTCGCAGCAATCACTTCTAGCTACTTCGGTCACTTCCTAGGTGCTCATGAAGGTCTTGTTGGTCTAATCAAGTCTCGCTCTGGTTCTTCAATCAGCACGATTGAGAAAGCTTCTCTAGCGTTCATCGTTGTTACAACTTGGATTGTTGCGGTAGTTAACCCAAGCATCCTAGGTATGATTGAAACAATGGGTGCTCCAATGATTGCAGCTATCCTGTTCCTAATGCCTGTATTCGCAATGAACAAAGTACCAGCTATGGCTAAGTACAAAACTTCAGCACCTGTGCAAATCTTTACAGCTTTATGTGGTCTAGCGGCTATTAGTTCTGTAATCTACGGCGCTCTTTAATCTCAAGCCCTTTTTATAAGATGACATTCATCTTATATGGCGAGGTTAGACAAAAAATATAATGATAATAAATGAGCCTCCCTACTCCCCTTGGGAGGCTCTCTTTTTGAGGTAATCGCTATGATTAGTGTATTTGATATCTATAAAATCGGTGTTGGTCCATCGAGCTCACATACAGTTGGACCAATGAAAGCGGGTAAAGAATTTATTGATGACCTACGTTCAATGGGAAAATTGCGCGACATCACTAAAATCACCGTGGACGTATATGGATCACTATCACTGACAGGGAAAGGTCACCACACAGATATCGCAATCATCATGGGTCTTGCTGGCAATACTCCTGAGCGTGTTGATATCGATTCTATTGCAGGCTTCATTGCTCGAGTAGAAGAAACTGAACGTCTACCTGTCGGTATGCACTGTCATACTGTTTCGTTCCCTCGCGACGGCGGAATGAACTTCCACACTAGCAACCTTTCTCTACACGAGAATGGCATGAGCATTCATGCTTGGGTTGATGACGAAGTCGCATATTCAAAAACGTATTACTCAATTGGTGGTGGTTTCATCGTTGACGAAGAGAACTTCGGCAAAGAAGAAGAAAACCCAATTAAAGCACCTTACGAATTCACAACAGCGGAAGAGCTGGTTAATCAGTGTAAAGAAAGTGGTCTTTCTATCAGTACACTGGTTATGAAAAACCAAGCGGCTTTCCACTCAGACGAAGAGTCTCGCACTTACTTCGCTAACATCTGGAAAACGATGCGTGAGTGTATGGATCGCGGTATGAATACTGAAGGTATCCTGCCTGGTCCACTGCGTGTACCTCGTCGTGCAGCAGCACTTCGCCAACAGCTGATCACGTCAGAAAAAACAACTAACGATCCAATGACGGTTGTTGACTGGGTGAACATGTTTGCTTTCGCAGTAAACGAAGAAAACGCAGCGGGCGGTCGTGTAGTAACGGCACCAACAAACGGCGCGTGTGGCATCATCCCTGCTGTATTGGCTTACTACGATAAGTTCATCCAAACAGTGACAGAGAAAGATTACATCCGTTACTTCGCAGCGTCTGGCGCGATCGGTGGTCTTTACAAGCGTAACGCTTCTATCTCTGGTGCTGAAGTTGGCTGTCAGGGTGAAGTTGGTGTGGCATGTTCTATGGCTGCTGCTGGTCTTGCTGAGCTTATGGGTGGTAGCCCAGAGCAAGTATGTATGGCTGCAGAAATCGGCATGGAGCACAACCTAGGTCTAACGTGTGACCCAGTTGCTGGCCAAGTACAAGTTCCATGTATCGAGCGTAACGGTATTGCAGCAGTTAAAGCAATCAACTCGACTCGTATGGCACTTCGTCGCTCTTCTGCTCCGACTGTTTCTCTAGATAAAGTTATCGAAACAATGCTAGAAACCGGTAAAGACATGAACGCTAAATACCGTGAGACTTCTCAAGGTGGTTTGGCAGTTAAGGTTGTTTGTTAATCATTTCTGAATTAATAAACCGATAATAAAAAAGGAACGCCGATGCGTTCCTTTTTTTGTATCTTAAGCTTTTGTCGCTAAAGCTTGGTGACTGATTGATTCAACCACTAAATTGTTTTGCTAAATCACTTGCGAGATAAGCAAGAAGCAACCGAACAACAATGAGAAAAGCATCATTGGTCGGCCACCTTCAGCGCTGTATCTATCTTCCGCTACTTTCATAAAGCGTTGCTTATGAACCATAACCAGAGGAACAAAAACAGCCAAGAACACTAAGATGATGCCTGCATAATTCAACACTTGTAGGAACTTATCTGCAGCAAGCAGTGAACCCGCCAGCGGCAAGATGAAACTAATGCAGTAAGTGACCGCTGTGTTTTGGTTAAACATGTCTCTGTTCTGGTTGAACAAAGACATCGCTACACCAAAGAAAGAGGTCAACAACGCCAAGCCAGTGAAGGTAGACAGAACGTTGCCCACCCAAGGAGACTGAGCCTCAAACGCCGCCATCAAATCTGATACGTTCTTGAAGCTTCTAAATTGCTCTTCACTCAAGTTACCAACCACAGCAAACAACCAGCACAGGTAGCACACTAATGGAATCAGAGAACCGACGATCACCATGTTACGCAGCTGTTTGTCTGTCGCTTCGTGGTTGTAAGAAACCAAGGTTGGAATCACAACCATAAAGCCAAAGCTTGTGAACAGGATTGCACTGGTTTTGATTAGATCGACGTGGTCATGACTGGTTACCTGCATCAAGTTTTCTTGCGTCATGCTTGGTGCTAAAAACACCATAGTTGCAAACAAGCTAGCAAGCATCACGAAGAACAAAGCACGGTTGAGTTTATCAATCACACCGGTGCCACTTGCGACGACAGCGCCAGCAAGTAACGTAAACACGACTTGGCTCGTGGTCGCGGTGAGTTCAACGCCAAAGTTAGACAGTAACTTACTCAGCAAGTCACCTGCGCCCAGAATGTAAGCCATCAATAGGCAAATCAATAACGCGTAAAGTAGGCCGTTGGTAATCAACTGACCTTGTTTGCCCAAGGTTTTTCGGGCAATTGAGTTTAATCCTAGACCGCCACCCGCTTTGATGGTCGCTTCTAGAAGTAGTAATGCTGCGTAAGTCGTACCGAAACAAATCAGTACCATAAGCAGTGTGCCGTAAAGCAATCCGAATTGAGCTAATACCATTGGGATCGCAAGCATACCAGCACCGAGAGCGGTACCAGCGATAATTAGGGAGCTACCCATCATTTTAATATTCATTGTTTTTAACTTATTTGTTTAGTTTTTATAGATGTGAGTCTTCGTTCATCGAGCGGATGACAAAGGAGTTCAGATAGAAATAAAGTTATAAAACGAATAACAATAGGAGCGATAAGCGGTAAAGAAGCGTGCAGAGACGTTGTCGAACAGGGCGTTCAAAGGGGAGCTTGTCTTAAAAGAGGTAAAACGAGAAGCGTGAGTAAGCATTAACTGATGTGGTGAACCTTCCGTAGGTTCAATAATCGGCGATGTAATCTTGAATTTCATGTATGTGTCCAATAAGTCACATTCCATAGTATTTGAAGCAGCGTATCCGTTGCTGCCCTACCTCTATCATAGAGGTCTTTTCATCTTATCGAATGAGCCTCGAAACACAACGCAATAACCACAATTTTTGCTATTAAATTGAACAAAATAGCCATTTGGATACAAATCGACCACCAAACCGCGTAAAACAATAATCATTATTAATAAAAAGCGGAACTATAAACACCCCACCCCATAAACAACAAAGCTTGTATAAAGAGCACCCAAACATATATGACAGCTACAAAAAAGGCGCTCTTGTAAGCGCCTTTCGTTCGATTATAGCTTTTAAGGCTATAACCTTGAAAGCTATAGTATTGAAGACTGTTGCCTTGATAGCTGTAACTTTGATAGCTGTATCTTTGAAATCTACAGCATCGAAACCTTATTCACCGCGGTAGATACAACCCGCTGTACATGTTTCTTTAATCTCAACCTTGCTCAAAAGTGGCAAGCTTGGTTTAAGTTCATTCCAGATCCACTTAGCCAATACTTCACTTGTCGGGTTTTCTAAACCTTCAATGTCGTTTAGGTAGTAGTGGTCTAAACGGTCGTAAATTGGTTTGAATACAGCTTTAATTTCAGAAAAGTCGATTACCCAACCTGTATGCGGGTCAACTTCGCCTTCTACGTACAAACGAACAAGAAAAGAGTGACCATGCAAACGACCGCACTTATGCCCTTCTGGCACGTGTGGAAGATGGTGGGCTGCTTCAAACATAAACTCTTTGTATAACTCAGTTCTCATTGTGTTTCTCAGGCTAAAAAAATGACACGCAATATTACGTAAAACCAATGCACACTACAAGTTCTATCACCACTGTACGGCCTTATTAGCTGCAAGGGTTCCCCTCAAAAGTTACCGTATCAGTGGTCAAAACGAGGTGCATATTCACATCATGAAAAGTGCTCGCATAGTTCATCAATAAACACCTTCACCTTACGCGGAGTATTCACTCTCTCACGGTAAAGTGCATAAACCGTTCTCTCTTTAAGCGTGTACTGCGATAGGATTTCCACAATTGCGCCAGACTCTACATCTTCTTCGGCTAATTGCCTTGGCAGCATTGCAATACCATAGCCAAAACGAACCGCGACCTTTACTGCTTGCACGCTGTTTACCGTGAGTGTTGGCTTAAGATTTACATCATGGAAATACCCACCAAACTCAAACCTCCACACACCATCATTCTTAAGGTTTGGATCTTCAATTATGGTGTGATTAGCTAAATCAATTGGCGTTGTAATCTCTGTATTATTTTCTAGGTATTTAGGTGAAGCACAAACCAAGTTCTGATTTACAAAGATAGTGCGCGCGATCATGCCTAAGTCTTTCGAAACTAAATCACCAGAACGAATCGCAATGTCATAACCAACCGTCGCGAGATCTTGAACACCATCTGAAAGCATGAGATTGAACGCCACATCTGGGTATTTGTTTGAAAATTTCAAAATGAAGGGCATCAACATGATCTCAGTGAGACCTTTAGGCGCCATAACACTCAAAGAGCCAACCATTTCTGAACTATCAAACCTCAAAGAATCATTTAAATCTTCAATGCCGTCGACCAACCCATGAGCCTCATTAAAATAGCGACGACCAACCTCAGTTAAGGACAGTGACTTGGTAGAGCGATTCAATAAGCGAGTATTTAGGTAAGCCTCAAGCTCTCTTACATGGCGACTAACTAAAGACTTCGACACTCCGATCTTCTTAGCCGCACCTGTAAAACTGCCCTCCTCAACAGTCACAATAAATGACTTAATAGACGTTAATACGTTCATGAACTCACCCCACTGTTTACATATTGTCGACAGACTATCTACAAAATGGGCTCTACTCAAGGCAGTAACGTTCCATTAGATTGTTGGCACTCAACAAACATAAGGATAGAAACTATGACAAGCAAACAAGTTCAGGTTGTAAAAGACTACTTTAAGCATTGTGTAGACGGTAAACAAACTCACCGTATTGGCGAATATTTCGCTGAAAATACGATGATCCATAGACCTGATTGCAATAAGATAATTAACGGCCTCTCTGAGTTCGAAGCCATGTTAAAAGTTCACGTTACTGAACGATATGAATCACTGGAAACGACGTTTCAAAAAATCGTAGAAGACGGCCATCAAGTTGTTGTTGCGCTCACTCACAGAGCTAAAGGTGCTGATGAGTGGAAAGGCTACCAACTGAATGGAAAAAACGTTACTTGGACTAGCCTTACTTACTTCCGATTCAATGATGAAGGCAAAGTTGTCGAGGAGATTGTTGAACGCAATGAGCTAAGCATGGCACTTCAACTGGGCTTAAACCTAACTAGTTAAAAGCTCACTGGAATGATACTGACTCAGCAGTTAAGCCAGATTGAATAATACGAAGAAGGCATCTATCAGGTGCCTTTTAGAAAGTAATTTTTATTTAAGTTATGTACGTTTATTGGGCTTTAATACCCTTCAAATTTAGCGATAAACTCCCATCCATTCGCCCAAAGAACATCATTACAAACCCGCTACATCACAGAAACATAACCACAACCGGAGTGTGGTCACACAATCGGTTATACCCCATAGGTGGTAGAGCCGCTTACACGTAAAGTATGCATGTCATTATACTTAATAAAAACAAACACCTTATGCGCTCAACAATCACCTTTAAAATCCTAGTGGCCCTCGCCATCGTGTTCACTTTTCTATTAGCAATATCGACCTACTTTCAATATTCGCAGCAAAAGCAACTTGTAAACTCAGTGTTAAGTGAGCAACTTCACGATAAAGCGAGCAACTATTTCGATAGCCTCAATATGATGATGCTCACTGGCACCATGGCACAAAAAGAGACCCTTCGTCAGAAAGCCTTAGCTCAAGAAGGCATTGAAAATGTTCGTGTATTGCGTGCTGATGCGGTAAGTAAATTATACGGTCCTGGCAATGGCAACCAAACACCTGTGGATGATATTGATAAACGAGCGCTAGCGGGTGAAACCGTTATCAAACCCTTTTCTGCCGATTGGGGAAAAGGCTTGGTTATTGCTCTGCCAATGATGTCGAGCGAGAACTATCGCGGCACCAATTGTGTGGCATGTCATATGGCGCCAGAAGGGGAAGTATTAGGTGCAATTCGACTTGAATATAACCTTAACCATGTCAACTCGCTGATCAATACTCAAACCATGGCTGCTATAGGCATTATGGCGGTTATCTCCTTCGCCGGGTTTGTTCTTACGATGGGATTAATTCGTAAGATTATCGTTCGCCCTCTTCAACAGACTTCGCGGTTTATGACCCAAGTAAGCAGCGATAAAAACCTGTCCACTCGTTTGCCCGAACAAAGTAAAGATGAGATTGGCACGCTGGCTAACGCCATCAACTCGTTCATGGGAACCGTTTCTAACAGCTTAGAAAAGGTACAAGATACTTCGCACAAACTGAATGCGTCAGCCAATCAACTGACTAGCGTTGCTCAAATTACCGAGCAAGCCGCCAGCGATCAACAAAACGAAACCACAGAAGTGCAAAACAATGTCGAAGGAATACAAGCACAACAGGTCAATGTAGAACAAGCCACTTTAACCGCGTCAGAACTCATCAATCACACCTCAGATGTGGCTTGTAAGAGTGCTAACCAAGCACATGATGCAAGTAGTGAGATTAAGAATCTAGTGAGCAGTATCGAAGAAGTGAAACACAAGATACAAACACTTAATGAGCAAACTGGAGAAGTCTCTTCAATATTGAGTGTGATTCGTGGCATTGCCGACCAAACCAACCTTCTAGCCTTGAATGCAGCGATTGAAGCGGCCCGTGCGGGAGAACAAGGTCGCGGCTTTGCCGTAGTGGCAGATGAAGTTCGTAATCTTGCATCACGAACGGCAGAGGCTACTGGCAGTATTGAGTCTATCATTCATCAGTTCCAACAAGGCAGTGAAGAATCGCTGAATTCTGCTGACCGCGTTTGCGAACAAGCACATCAAAGCTCGACAGATATCGACGCACTGTCCGTTGAGATGAACGGTGTCGTTGAAGAGATGAAACAAGTGTTAGCTCATGCACAAAATATTCAGCAACAGACGCAATCCACCACACAAGCAACCCAAGATGTGCAACAAAAAGTTGAAACCATCACTTCTCACGCCGACAACACATCGCAGTCTGCAGCTGAAACTCGTGGAATCAGTAATGATTTAGAAGAGCTGTCGGATCACCTTGAATCTCTTATCAACCAATTCACCTTATCGAACTCAAATACCAACGATAAAGGTCAGTCATAGGCCGTTAGAACTCCCCTAGCGACATCAACAAAAAAGCGCTCAAAGATGAGCGCTTTATCTTCATAACAATGTCTAGTTCAGGCTTTAAGATTTTAAGAGCACCTTAAACCACGATTAGTGCGTAATGGAAACCGCGGTTAAATCTTTATGCTTGTGGTACATCGCGTGCTTGAATATCAGATTCGCACTCACGGTATCCATTCCTGCGACCTCTACATAAGCACCCTTTTTTCGGAACTTAAACACGACCTTATCAAGCGCCTCAACCGACGTGTTATCTAGGAACGATGCATCCGATATATCGATCGTCACTAAAGACGTGGCCTTGTCATAGTCAAATAGATCGACAAACGCATCTGAAGAAGCAAAAAAGACATGGCCTTTTACTCGATGGGTGGTGTGCAGTTCGTTAGTCACCACTTCATCAGATATAAAGACCATCGACTTGCTGGCATGCGCATAAAACAAAGCTGACAACACCACGCCAACTGCAACACCTATCGCGAGATTGTGCGTAAACACCACCACCGCTACGGTCGCTAGCATCGTCACATTAGTAGGGAGCGTGTGATCTTTAAGTTCAACAACAGAACGCCATGAAAACGTGCCAATTGAAACCATGATCATCACAGATACTAAAGCCGCCATCGGTATCAGCTTCAACCAATCAGAAACAAACACCACCATTAGCAACAAAACAACCCCAGCGATCATACTAGATAATCGGGTTAAGCCACCTGATTTGATGTTAATGATCGACTGACCGATCATCGCACACCCCGCCATACCACCAAATAGTGAGGCAACGATGTTCGCTACTCCCTGCCCTTTACACTCATTGTTTTTATTGCTTTCAGTATCGGTCAGATCATCGACTATGGTCGCTGTCATCAAAGATTCCAGTAAGCCAACCAGAGATAGAGCGATAGAATATGGCAGGATGGTTGCAAGCGTATCGAACGTGAATGGGATATTAGGAATCAAGAATACCGGCAGTGAATCCGGAAGCTTGCCCATATCGCCAATCGTTCTCACATCTAATCCGAACAACAAACTAATGATTGTCAGGGCAACAATAGCGACCAATGGAGAAGGTATTGCACGACCAAACTTGGGAAAATATGGAAGCAAGTAGATGATCGCCAAACCCAAAGCGACTAACACGTAAACACTTGAAGGAACGTTGATCAACTCAGGAAACTGGGCCATGAAAATGAGAATCGCGAGCGCGTTAACAAATCCAGTAATCACCGATTTGGAAACGAAATTCATTAGGTTACCAAGCTTAAGATACCCGGCTGCGATTTGAATGACGCCAGCTAAAAATGAAGCAGCGAGTAGATATTCTAGTCCGTGATCTCTCACCAAGGTGACCATTAATAGCGCCATAGCGCCTGTTGCACCGGAAATCATCCCCGGACGACTGCCAACCAAAGCCGTGACGACACAAATACAGAACGAGGCATAGAGCCCTACTTTAGGGTCGACGCCTGCAATAATTGAAAATGCGATGGCTTCAGGGATTAATGCGAGAGCAACGACAATCCCAGATAATGAATCTCCTTTAACGTTTGATAACCAATGTTTTTTAAAATAATTAAGCATGTAATTCTCTTTTACTTATACAGCCAGTCCTGCCTTGTTCAGACATAATTTGATCAACTGTTTTTCTTGAATGAGCGAGCGCTCGAAAAGTGCGGGTGTAGAGAGAATTCAGGGGTTAAGGCGGCGTAATTAACACGTGAACATTAAACTCCTCTAGTGGGTTATTGTTTAGTAGAACGAAGTCAACACCTGTGCTTTGTTTTTGTGGCGTTTGTCTTACACAGGTCAGAATGGCTGACAATATAGAGTGAGTGCTACTTTAATCACACGACCAATCTTGCAAACAAAGGTTTCATATATTGACGCTTCCTGAACAAACCAAAACTGTTTATGCCCTTCAGTCCCGTCGTTTGAACTACTCTAATTACAGCAGTTCAACAAGTAATGAAAACCCTTAACCATTCGCACTAGTCCACTTCCCTAGTTCTCTACAATCAACAATCACAAGGAAAAATCGAACAAAAAATACACCCTCAAACACATTTATTGTCAGTACACACAATATTTCTTTCACCAAGCAAGAATAAAGGTTGAAGCTGTCTGTATGACAGGTAATATGTTCAATCGATTTAAAAAGTTTATACAACTTAATGTTTCGGCTAATTATTGTGCAAATGTATGTTTATTTGCAGCAATGCCAGAGACTTTGAGTTGAATTTGTCCCTCAATGGAGAATGAAATCAACATGACTTACGCGCCTGTAACAGACGTACTTGGCGGCAAGCTAGCGGTAGACAGTGAAGTAACTATTCGCGGCTGGATCCGTTCACGTCGTGATTCCAAAGCTGGAATCTCTTTCCTTGCCATTTATGACGGCTCTTGTTTCGACCCGATTCAGGCCGTGGTTCCTAATAATCTTAATAATTACGAAGACGAAGTATTAAAGCTAACTACTGGCTGCTCTGTTGAAGTAACAGGTAAGATTGTTGAGTCTCCTGCGAAAGGTCAAGACTTCGAACTAGCAGCAACTGACGTTAAAGTTGTAGGCTGGGTTGAAGACGCTGACACTTACCCAATGGCTAAGACACGTCACTCTATCGAATACCTTCGTGAAGTTGCTCACCTACGCCCACGTACAAACGTGATTGGCGCAGTAGCACGTGTACGTAACTGTCTATCTCAAGCGATTCACCGTTTCTACCACGAGCAAGGTTTCTTCTGGACTTCAGCTCCGCTTATCACTGCATCTGATGCAGAAGGCGCTGGTGAAATGTTCCGCGTATCTACGCTAGACATGGAAAACCTACCTCGCACTGACGAAGGCAAAGTTGACTTCAACGAAGATTTCTTCGGTAAAGAAACTTTCCTAACAGTATCTGGCCAACTTAATGCTGAAGCTTACGCTTGTGCACTAAGCAAGGTTTACACGTTCGGTCCTACGTTCCGTGCTGAAAACTCAAACACAAGCCGCCACCTAGCTGAGTTCTGGATGGTTGAGCCTGAGGTTGCGTTTGCAGACCTTGACGATGTAGCGAAACTGGCTGAAGACATGCTTAAGTACGTTTTCGCTGCTGTTCTTGAAGAGCGCCGCGATGACCTTGAGTTCTTCGCTTCTCGCATCGACAAGCAAGCAATCACTCGTCTAGAGCAATTCGTAGACGCTGATTTCGCACAAGTTGACTACACTGACGCAATCCAAATCCTACTAGACTCTGGTAAGAAATTTGAATTCGACGTTGAGTGGGGCATCGACATGTCTTCAGAGCATGAGCGTTATCTAGCTGAAGAGCACTTCAAAGCACCTGTTATCGTTAAGAACTACCCGAAAGACATCAAAGCTTTCTACATGCGTTTAAACGACGACGGCAAAACAGTTGCAGCAATGGACGTACTTGCACCAGGCATCGGTGAAATCATCGGTGGTGCACAACGTGAAGAGCGTCTAGACATTCTAGACGAGCGTATGATTGCTATGGGTATCGACCCTGAGCACATGAGCTGGTACCGCGACCTACGTAAATACGGCACAGTGCCTCACGCTGGCTTCGGTCTTGGCTTTGAGCGTCTAGTGTCTTACGTAACAGGTATGGGCAACGTTCGTGACGTTATCCCGTTCCCACGTACACCACGCTCTGCTAACTTCTAATCTCAGCTTTCTTCTTTCAGAGAAGTCAGTATAGATAGATAATTAAATAGATAAAAACCTCCGTATATACGGAGGTTTTTTTATTCCCCGAGATTATTTCCGTTACCCACAACCTCCCTTCCCCACCCACAAATTCTCCTGCGTATTCTCGATTCAAAAGCGGTTAGACGCGAAGATAACAAATCAACAAATCAAAATCATATAGTTAAGCACTGTAATTTTATGTAATGAACACCTGACAAAGTCATACAGTATTGATGTCCTGTATAAATTATTCTTCTTACTAATTAATTTGTGAATATAAATTTTTAGGGACCCCAATGAAAACAAGCATTTTATCTGCAGCTCTACTAATCACTTTAACTGGATGTGGCGGAGGAGGCTCATCGACTCCCGCGAAAAAACCAACAGTTAAGCCAACGCAAAAGCCAGTGGTATTTATCTCTAAATGTTCGCAACCCTTACAAGGGGATACAGCCTTAACCTTCAAGATTAAGGGTACAATAGCGAGTGTCAATGGCGTTGCATGTAGTGGTAGCCCCAAAGCATTTGACGATATGATCAAAGCTCACCCGAATACAAAAACGCTGAACTTCATCGATATGGGTGGCTCTATGAATGATGATGCCAACATTCAACTAGCGTACAAAGTAAGAGCGAAAAAATTAAACACGTACATTAGCTCTATTGGACATGTCGCTTCGGGGGGAACTGACCTTTTCGCTGCGGGTGTGAAAAGAACGATTGAACCAGGTGCTCGATTAGGCGTTCACTCATGGGCACAAGGGTCTTTACAAGGGGCTTCATTGCCTGTTGGTCATAGTGAGCATAAACCCTACATTGATTATTATAAAAAGATGGGATTACCAGATCCGATCGGCTTCTACTGGTTTACACTGAAAGCTGCTCCGGCTCAAGGAATGCATTATATGACTCCTGCTGAAGTATCTAAGTATGGTTTGGCGTCTGTAATGACGGGGGTTACAAAAGACCTACGAGCAAATTACACTCCTAAAAACAGCCTTTTGAACAACAACCTGTTAGACGTTGTTAGTGATAGTCTGAAAGCTGTAGCCGTTGAAAACCACGTAAGAAGCAGTGTCTATGTGCTCGACCATGTCTCCACACTTCTATTTAAGCATTTCAATGTATCAAATAGAGACGAGTTAATCACTTACATAAAGCTCAATGGGAAACTCGACCCCGTAACGAAATCTTACGTCTTCGCAGCCACGTCAGACAAACCTGCGACGATCTATAACTCAAACAAAGATGTAATTCATTCATCTTACAGCTCCAATAGTAAGTATAAGATCCAAGCTAAACCTTTAATTGAAACTGGCTTGACGATACAAGACTATGGCGTCGAAGACACAACAACAAGTGTTCAAGTCGTATTAAATAGAAGTGATGTCAAAGTTACCGTAGGAAGTGAAGAGTTTTCTCTAACCAAAGCCTCTTCAACAAATAAAATAAACCATTGCAAAATGGATAGCGCAGCGAATTCATCAGGTCACTTAGTAACGATTGCAAACTGTACAGAAAGCCGCCTTCAAGGTGACGTGGTACAATTGGTGAATTACAAGCGAACGACAAAAACACCCTTAATTGGTGGAACTCCCTCAGTAAAGAACTCCATTACTAAGACCGAGAACTTTGAATTCAATGCTAAGCAAAGTACGCTAATTACTAAGTAATTTTACAATGTGTAAAAAAAGCCCTACTTAACATAAGTAGGGCTTCATCTTTATTTATTCTGCTTAAGTTTCATTTAAGCTGTCCAGACTAAATTAGTCAGCCTTGCGTACCAAAAAGTGATCGAGCATAATTTTTTCACCTGTACTTTGAAGAGGCTTGAATTCAATGACTAACTGATCGCCTTTCTGTTCAAATGCATTCACTTTCAAAAACAGACTTTCTTTGTCCGCTTTAATGTTATGAGCGACCTGACGACCATTAACAAACACATCAAATGCAGGCGCTTTAGAATTTACAGGTATCACTGTTTCAAAAGTGTACTTTTCCCCTTCTATCGCATAAGCGGTGTTATAAATACCACCATCCGCCGTCCAGTAAGTCGCATTGAAGTCCATACTTCCCGCTTTCCAGTAGCTGTAAAACGCGTGAAGATCTTCAATGTCATTCTGGGTCGTCGGTGTCCATTTTACATCAGCAAGATTTACAGGTTTCGTATAGCTAAAACCATGCTCTTGCATGTCACTTTGTAAGGAATCCAATCTTCCCAAAACATCATCGAAGGTATCTTGCCAACCAAGCTCACCATAATATTGAAGCCCTATCTCCCCAATAATATAAAACTCACCATCTCTCTCAATCGTGATACCAGAGCCTGAATCCCCATGGATAATTAACCACTGCAAGTTACTTTGAGGCATGATCACTGGGTCATATTTGTACTCAGCTAACCATTTTTTGTCTGTGTCGTTGTACTTAACAAACTTTTTGCCACCATTACGTCCGTTATAGTTGCCAAAGCCAACGCTATTTACTTCATAGACTTCTGAATGATCAAACATCCCTTTCTCGGGCAACTTCGCCGGCTTGATACCGGTGATAGGCGTATCTAAGCGCACCAAAGCGAAGTCGTAAATACCATCGGTAAATTCATACTCCCCCCACTCACCATCAGGGTCAGTAGTCGCACGTGACGTATGAACAACATTGTACTTACCATTCTTATCTTTTTCATAAGAAGAACAAGTTACCGCATTTTCATATCCTTCACTTTTTGAACCTGACACATGATTTGCTGTGATAACCCAATACGGGTCGATTAAAGTGGCCGACCCTGCATTCATGTGGCAAGCAAAATCAAATTGAGTTTGTAAGGCAAACGCTTTGTGTTGAGTAACCGAGCGATCCATCTTGCCTATGCCCGCCTGCGCTGAAAAAGTAGCAACGATCGCTGATGCCAAAATAATTTTTTTCATGTTACTGAGCCTCTATCAATTGGATAGCTTCAATAGCGTGGTAACCCTGTCTAGCTTCAAAGTCGAACTGTCTATGTTGACGTGTATAAGTGATTTCGACGATATCATCAGGAGATTGGGATTCGAAAACTATCGTATTTTTGACACTGGTCATGTGAAAGGAGATATCATTTTTAATAGTGATACATTGCTTTTTAACACATGCGGTTACATCAGCAGAAGAGAGCCAATTGTGTGTATAAAGCTCTACAGAAAATCGCCCGCCTTTACCTGGCTGAACGTCAAAAGAGAAACCACTAGTGCCGACAAGTAAACCAGAGAAAGCTAGCTCTTGGTTGTAATCTGTAGAATCACCACCCTGCCAGTAATAACGGTTACCAATTGCGTTTTTGGTCTCTGAATTAACAACTTGTCGTAATTCACCAATAACATTTACGTCACTAATTAAGGTACTATTGGGTTTGTCTTTTCTTTGATGCTCTCCATATAAGAAAACCCAATCTAAGCCATTTAAGTCAACGTCTCTTGCGTAACGATACTTGCCATCATTAAGTTCATAACCGATGAACTCACTAGCGATCGACAAAGTATCTGTACCAATTTCTGAAACATTACTTAATTTATTTAAATCGACCTCAATCTCACTGGCCGCTGCATTAGTTGTTAGTAATGCCAACATGCAGAGGTTCAATTTTGCACATTTTAATCTCATATTTTCGCCTCAGTATTAGTTCCAAGTAATTGTAGGCTAAAGATAAGTTGAAAATGTAAGGTGCTGTAAGGGCTTTGTTCATCACGATTCAAACCTCACCGACTGATAGCTGGCACGAATAACCATAAACCCAACCATACCAATAGTTAATGATGATAAATTGCGTTTGCCAAGCTTTTGACTAAAGGTGATTTACTTTCCAAGTAGTGATTAGATACTCCTTACATGTGCTTACAACAGGTATGGATAATAATTGTATTTCATCAAGGATTTCTATTTCACGACGATAACAGCGATGCCTACGCAATTCCGTTTCATGTATACAACGAAAAAGCCCCACCAAATCATGGAGGGGCTCTGAAAGATCATTTTTGTGTACTCAAAAACTTAGTCGACATCTTGGTCGATAGCGTATTTTATCGCGAGACCGCAGATTGCCATCATAACGAATGGGATTGCGGCAGTCGTGTATTCTGCCCATGCCATATCAGCGAATGCTTTTGCCAGTAGTACGTGGCCGAGGATTAACAGAAGTGCACACACAATAGCAACGATAATCAACTTAACTTCGTTACCCATAGTCATTTTCAACATAACGGTATCTCCAATATTTGGTCTATCGATATTGAATCACAACTCGCTGGTCAAGAAGGCGTACAGTTGCATCGGAATCAGTCCGTACAGTTGGAATCATTGTCTTTTTTATGAGTGACTTACGGTTTTACGAGTGCGTAAGTTGACGCGCAAGCTTACCAAGTAAGATCAGCGCTTGCTCTTTCTCTGCTGTGAGTTCATAAGAGAAGTTCAATCTAATCGCGTTGTCTACTCTGCCCAACTCGCTAAAGAGGTCTCCAGAGGCGACGCTAATGCCTTGAGCAATCGCTAACTGATGGAATTGTTGACTGTCGAATTTGGCAGAAAAACGAATCCATACAAAGTAGCCACCAGCTGGGTCTTCTATCTCGATGGAATGTGGGAAATATTGCTTAATGACCTCTATAAATCGCTTTTTTCTCATTAGAAGATTTTTACGCAATTTACGAAGGTGATTGTCGTAGCTTTCGTGTGTCAAGAAGTGCGCGACACCAAGCTGCACAGGAGCACTACTCGACAGCGTAGAAAGAAGCTGAAGTTTTTGAATCGCATCGTTAAAACGCGAACTCACCACCCAACCAACACGATAGCCAGGGCATAAACTCTTAGAGTAAGAGCCGCATAGCAACACTAAGTCTGTTTTATCAAATGCTTTTAGCGGTTTAGGTTTATGCCCTTCGAAATATAGGTCGCCGTAAACATCATCTTCGATAATATAAGTCTTGTATTGTTCAGCAACCTCAACCACTCGGCGCTTCGCATCTTCAGACAAACTTGTCCCTGTCGGGTTTTGAAACGTCGTCATCAGCCAACACGCTTTCACATCCTGGTTTTGTAGTGCGCTTTCAAACTGCTCAATATTCAATCCATTGATTGGACAAACATCCACTTCGATAGGGTTGAGTCCTAACCTCTCGACAGCTTGCAGAGCACCATAGAAAGCAGGAGATTCAATCACAACGTAGTCACCGGACTTGGTTACAGTTTGAAGGCTCAAGTTAAGCGCTTCCATAGCACCAGAAGTAATCACGATATCTTGATGGTTGACGGTAATACCTTGCTGCAGGTAACGTTGAGCGATTTGTCTTCTTAGGGACTCACTGCCCGGTGGCAGATTATTGATCACACTAGCACCTGTCATCTTCCTTCCCGCACTGGCGAGGTTTCGAGTCAAGCTAGGCAAAGGGAAAAGGTCAGGATCTGGGAATGCTGATCCAAAAGGAATAACCCCCTCTGCCGAACTCGATTTCAAAAAGTCGAATAAGCGATCATTAATGGCTTTCTTTTTGTGTACTAACGGCAGTTCATAATCAACGCCGTCCACACGTGGTGCAACAAAGTAGCCCGACTGAGGCTTAGCGATGATCCACCCTTCGCTTTCTAACAATTGGTAGGCTTGTAAGACAGTACTATTGCTGACGCTGTAATTGCGACAACTCATGCGGACGGAAGGGATCTTTTCTCCTGAACGCCACGTGTTGTTCGCTATCTGAGTTCGAATATCCTTTGCAAGCTCTTCATAACGCGCCATCTAATTGTACTACCTAGAGAAATTCTAATAAGCCTGAGATTTTATCACTAACGTTAACAACTATTGCTGCTATCCATATGATTGAGCCTAATTTCTATAATAGTGTGAATTGGTTCACAGATAACTTTGTATGCTTTGCTAAGTTTGTAACCAAGGCGAGAGCCAAGTTCGTTCTACGCCTCTATAATTTGATGTAATCCAAAAAACATGCGAGATAAAAATGAAAAAAATAGAAGCAGACCAGTTAAGTTATAAAGGAGAGTCAAACGGTGTTCATAGTTGGACAACACCGAGTGGCCAGCCATATTACTGGCACCCAGACTGGCTCCATATCGCTGAAGATGCAACAGGCTCACATCCAAAGCAGGAGATCGACGTCGATCAAGACCAAGCACCAACTGAGAAACACGCGGTGTCTGCTATTCTGAAACACCTAAACCAATGGGCATCAGACAAACTAGCATCTCACCCAGACATTGAAACCAACTCAATTGAATCTGAAATCAATCTGAAAAAGTAATTTGATTAGAGGTAAGTAGTCGTCAATCACTCTCGACTTTACTCAAATATATCGACTGAATAGTCTCGTATTTCAACCGGGACTATTCAAGTGTCTTCATAAAAACTGCCGTAATAACACCCATCTAGCTAACAATTATCTAACACAAACCAATTTTTTGTATCATTCAACAAAAGCTATCGATAGAATCCCCGACCTTATTCACACTCGCTATACTAGCCATACATACCTACCAACCTCGTGAATTAATACACAAAATACGTATTCGTAAACTTAGGAATAGTTGCGAGACCTTAAGATGAAAATGAACAAAGGCTTATCGATGGATACTTCAAATTACAATCAATCGCTAACGACTCAATTATACGTCATCGCTGGCGTGCTATTTGGCACCTACGGCAGTCGGGTATGCCCGATGCTCGAAAGCTTAACGACGTTAGAAATTTTCACCCAAGTCAGTAGTGTCTTTATCTTATTGTGGCTAGCGCGTCATTATTTGCTATCGCAGCACACCTTAGTCAAACAAGGTCGATTTGCACAACTCGATACTATGTTGTTCTTTGCCGCGAGTATTCCTTTCGCGCTCTACTACAACCTAAGCTACGACTTCACGATAGACAGTAACTTGAAAGTGCTGTTCGGCATGAGCCTATTTGGTTTCTTTACCGGTACCATTCTTCAACTGAAAGCGAAGCTTAGCCAAATAGATGAAATGGAGATGACTGGGCAATTTGACTTCCACCTGATAGGTGAAAGAAGTTCACTGGTTAAACAAATGATTGGTTTGGTCATCGTGCTTCTGGTAACACTGACCACCATGCTGACTATGGTGGCCGTCAAAGACATCTTCTGGCTAGAACACAACCCCGGCCGTTTGCTAGATGGTACGGGCAAGATCAGCGTGATCAAAGAGTTCATTTATTTGGCGGTTGTACTAGGTGGATACGCGATAACCATCATGACTCTATGGAGCCAGCTGATTAGACGTATTCTTCTAAGCCAAGAGCACGCATTAAGTAAAGTAACTAATGGTGAGCCAGGCGTTCGCTTACCTATATTTAGCTACAACGAGCTTGGGTCAATAGCATCTATGACCAATACCATGCTTGATAGCCTCGAAAACGCTCAAGACGAAGTAAAAACCACACGTGACGTCGCGATTGTTAGCTTATCTGCACTAGCTGAATCTCGAGACAATGAAACTGGCGCCCATATTTTACGAACTCAAGAATACGTAAAGGTACTCGCACTGGAGCTCAGCAAATCTGAAGCTCACGCGACCTTATTAACACCCAACTATATCGAGCTGCTTTATAAATCTGCCCCACTGCATGATGTAGGTAAGGTTGGAGTACCTGACAGTGTGCTGCTAAAACCGGGCAAACTGACGGATGAAGAGTTTGAGATAATGAAAGGTCACCCTGCTATTGGCGCCGAAGCGTTATCTATTGCAGAAAAGCAATTGGGAAGCAGTTCTTTCTTAAGAGTCGCGAAAGAGATTTCTCTCACTCACCACGAGAAATGGAATGGCAGCGGTTATCCAAATCAGTTGTCTGGTGAAGAGATCCCATTATCCGGTCGCTTAATGGCATTGGCCGATGTTTATGACGCATTAATATCGAAGCGAGTCTACAAGCCAGCCTTTACTCATGAGCAAGCGAAACAGATTATCTTGGAGGGCAATGGGACCCATTTTGACCCGCAAGTTGTCCAAGCTTTTCTGGCCGTCGAACAAGAGTTCGTTTCAATTGCCGCGACCTACAAGGATGGAAAAAACATGCAAAGTGAACTTGAACGAGAAAGCTTTGTTGCTCAACCTGATTAGTCTTTTCGAAAACCACTAACTATACAGGCTCCGACTATACAGGTTACAGTAAGTTATGGGGTGTTATACAGGCTACAATAGTTATATAGGTTAGGCCGCAGAGTGATTTTTTGAGTCAGCTTCATTCGAGTATTAAGTTAAACGAAACAGGAAGAGTGACTGAATAAGATTCTATAAAAAAACCAGCATATATATGCTGGTTTTTTTAGTTTAGAAGAAACACTATCTTAGTAGCTGTACACCACCAAGAGCCACGCCCGGGTTTTTTCCTTTGCTGTCAAGTTTTTCTACTTCATAGACCCACTTGAGCGTTGTTGTATCGGCTGGTAAATCAACGCGGTGAACACTGTAGCCGCCCACTTTTGTTTTTCTCGGTACACTCACTCGGTTGGTACCAATAGATGGTAGGCTAGACCAATGATTACCAGATTTGCTTAAAGTTCCATCAGAGATATTGTCTCCGATACTATAAGCCTTCCAGATTTCCGTACCATTTGCTAATAACTTAAGCGTACCTTTTGGAAGGTCCTGAGCACCAGTCCACCCTTTTCCAATAACAGCAGTTCTAAAGCGGACTGTTTTCCAATCTTTGCCACTTTGAGCCGTAACAGAAACCTCTGACTTTTTCTCATCCCCCCCCAAGTAAATATGCCCCTCCCAGTTAGTGGTACCTGCTGGGTTTTGCGTCCAAGTGTTCTTAAATTGGTCAGTTCTATTGCTATTGCCCCAACCAAACAAGCAAGGTTCACTCTTACTTACTTTACACGCTGGGTACTTAGCGCCGGCATTTTCTTCAGCGTAACTGAAGGAAACATTCTGCACGCCCGCTTTTAGTGCGTTACGAACAGACCATACGCTCCCCTTTTTACCATCAACATCAACGCGCCAATATAAAACATCGCTTGCTGGGTCTAGATTGACAGTGTGTGAACCTGAAACAGCAGAACTAGCACCTGATTGAACTTCTAACCAAGTGCTATTATCTGTACTGGTATACACTTTGTAAGCACTAGATTTAGATAATTTCCATGTAAACGTCTGATTACCATTAAATGGAAGTGACTGTCCATTATATGGGCGTGGTGTATGTGCATACTTTAGGTTGTCATTCGCAAGATCTTTCATCTCACCATCAGACAAAGCAAAAGAGCGCATCTCAATGTTATCAACTAAGAAATTACCGGCTATTTGCTCAGATTCAAGGTTGGCCGTTGCGTCTTTACCTGCGTCCATCCAAGGCTTGGCAATAATCAACCCTTGACTTGTTCCTGCATCTAAACGGCTACCCGCACCCCAAACACCGGCATAGCCGTCAGTAAGTTTAATATCGTCAACTTCAGCTTTATTGTTGTAAGCGTCAACTAGTGTCGCTTGCTTACCATTAAGCCAAATAGAAACTTTTTGGGTATTACGGTCAACACGTACAGCAACGGTATTCCACTGACTTAGGTTAAGTGCCTCTTTGGTTGTAACAGATACCTTTCTTAAGTCACTTCCACCAGCATAAGTTGCTAGTTGGCGTGAAATCATAAACCACTCAATAGCTCCCTCTTTGGTTAACTTTAGGTGGAAACCATCACTCCAAATACCTTTGCTAACCAAATCTATCGGATGTTCTAGTTTTACATTAGGTTTCACTTTCAGTGATAGTGTGAAATCGTCTTCAGCAAAGTCAAAATCATGTCCATAATGGGATTTATACTTTAAAGATTCCTGAACATCATTCTCTAGTAAATTAGATTTTACAGATTCATAAGCGCCTAGTTTAAGCGTCTTCGAATTAGCATAGCCTTGGTTGACCCAAACCTCTGAAATCGACTGTTTACTTGAGTTTTTAGCGGCGGCTAACTGCTCAGACAAGCCTGTTTGAGCGTTTACTACCCATAAGTCATCGATAGGAGCCTGCTCAAAATCAAAGCGAGCATATAAGTCAGGCGATGTGACTTTGACATGTACGACATCTCGGTCGAAAAGTTTCTTGCCATCAGTAATGATGTAGTGGAACTCATCTTCACCAATAAAACCTTTTGGGGCTTTATAAGTTACTTTTCCATTGGCGATTTTAAGTTCTGCACCCTGTGCTGAATATTTATCAACCTTATGGATAGAAATAGTGTCGCCATTCGCGTCAAAGTCATTTTTGAGCACATCTAAGCCAGTCGTGCTGTCTCGTTTTACGCTGAAATGGTCGATTTTAGCCGATGGAGGCAAAGGGTAGTCGGCAAGCCCAACCAAATTTCTTCTCAAACGGTTATTTTTATAACGTGTAAAGTTGATGTCATCAACATGAGCAGCGCCACCTTGAATACCTTCACCTTCAGCCGAGGTACTATGGCCTGTGCCTAAGTAGTGTGCGGTTTCATGTAATACAACGCCGTCTGCACCGATGATGTCACCAGGAGAGCGAACAATACTTCCGAAGTTTACGCCTAGAATCCAGTTGCCTTTCAGCCACAGCATTCTATGTTTGAGATCCCAACCTCGCGTTTTTCTTTGCTCATCCCACCATTTTATAGCAGCAACTCGAATAGGTTCATTCTCATGTTGGTAACCCCACGCCTTACAAGCGTCATGAGAAGCACTTTTTTTACAAGTTTGGTAATGGTCGTCCAGATAGCCCCACGTTTCGATCAACACATCATTGACAGAAAAACGCAACAAAGCATCTCGGCTCAACACATAGTCAACTAAATTAATGTAGTAATCGACAAGAACCATGGCGTCGTCCAAATTGCTATCCGCTTCTTGAACAAACGCTTGGTAAGAGACATGAACTGCCACTTTTACTTTGTGCAATTGAACTTGCGTTTTGTCTTTAGCAATTAAGTTATCTAAGCCAGACGTTGGTGCACTCGGCCTTTCATCTATGGTTTTAATTGCCTTTTGCATATTGTCTAAAATTGTAGACTGCGGCGTAACCGACGCTAAGTTTTGAGCTTTTGCTGTCAACTTATTCGCAGATAAGCCACTTATGATGTCTGCCTTTTCAATCGTCCATACTGTTTGACTACCACGGTAAGCCGTCACATAGAGTTTATTCTTAGTCGTCAGTGCTGCAATAACTTGCGTATTTTCATCACTGGTATCAACACCACGATAAACACGGATATCAGGGGTATTAATTGTACTTGCTGGAGCATGCCCATTAATACGGTGATCCCAAAGATATACTTTCATATCGGGCTCTCGGATCGAGTAACGATGGAGCTCTAAAGTACGCTTTTTACCATTAACCGTAATGGCTACTGAAAGATCCGGGGGTGATGCTTTCGTAGGCTTATAGACCATAGGTTTATGGCCTTCGTTTTTGCTATCTTTGCACCCACCAGCCATGACTACCGCTAGTACCACAAAACATAGACTTAGTATTTTCTTCATTCTATGTGGTTCCTTTATATCGACCAGTCTAAACATGAATAAAAACCATAGTAATAGCAATGAATTACGTTGAACAAAACAACGCCAACGTACAGTCGTTTCAAATGGAAATGCCGAAAAATCCCTTAAATCAAATTTTCGAAACTGTTAGTTATAAATCGTTTTAATAAATTCTAGGTTTTGAGTTGTATCAACCTTATATGAAAGGTATAAATACTGGAGTTATTATTACCTCCCTCTCAATTGACATGGATGAAGATTATGTTTGAAAAAGTGTTAGCAGCTCCCGCCGATCCTATTCTCGGCCTTACTGAAGAATTTAAAAAAGACTCTCGTGAAGAGAAAATTAACCTTGGTGTTGGCATCTACAAAAATGAAGATGGTCAAACGCCAGTACTTAAAACAGTAAAGAAAGCAGAAGCTGCACTTCTTGAAAACGAAAAAACCAAATCTTACCTAACGATTGAAGGTACCGCTGAATACGGTCTAGCGGTTCAGAAACTGCTTTTCGGTTCAGATGCAGAGATCGTAACGTCTCAACGCGCTAAAACAGCACAAGCTCCAGGTGGTACAGGTGCACTTCGCGTAGCGGGTGAATTCATCAAGCGCCAACTGGGTGACGTGAAAATCTGGATCAGTAACCCAACTTGGGCTAACCACAACGGCGTTTTCGCTGCTGCCGGTATCGAAACAGCTCAATACAGCTACTACAACGCTGAAACCAAAGACAAAGACTTCGCAGGCATGGTTGCTGACCTAGAGAAAGCTTCTGAAGGCGACATCGTTCTTCTTCACGGCTGCTGTCATAACCCAACAGGCATCGACCCAACAACTGAAGAGTGGGAAGTACTTGCTAAGCTAGTTGCTGAGAAGAAACTGCTTCCTCTATTCGATTTTGCCTACCAAGGTTTTGCTAAAGGTGTTGAAGAAGATGCAGCTGGCCTGCGCATTTTTGCTCAATACAACAAAGAGATTCTTGTTGCTAGCTCGTTCTCTAAGAACTTCGGCTTGTACAACGAGCGTGTGGGTGCATTCACTCTGGTTGCAGAATCTGCAGACGTAGCAACAACAGCGTTCTCTCAAGTTAAGAGCATCATCCGCTCTATCTACTCTAACCCACCAGCGCACGGCAGTGCTGTCGTTACTCACATCCTTGGTGATGCTGATCTACGTGCTGAATGGGAAGCAGAAGTAGCAGAAATGCGTGACCGTATCCAAGAGATGCGCGAGCTATTCGTAACGACACTGAAATCTGAAGGTGTTGATGCAGACTTCACATTCATCGAGCGCCAAAACGGCATGTTCTCTTTCTCTGGTTTAAGCAAAGAGCAAGTAACTCGCCTGAAAGACGAATTCGCTATCTACATTGTCGGTTCTGGCCGTATCAGCGTAGCGGGCATGACGAAGTCAAATATGGGTCCTCTATGTAAAGGTATCGCTGCGGTTCTTTAATCGAAAAAGAAACCTGCACTTGCAGACCAATAGATATGCAAAAGCCAGCTATTAAGCTGGCTTTTTTGTGTCTGTCTCCTTTATATGTCAGTTTTTAAGACGCTTAGTCTATATATCGCTAACTAATACTCTAGGAAGAACTCTACACCTAGCTCGTTAGTGCGTTCACTACGAATCTTACCTTCGCCATTTCTGTGTTGATAAGAGCCACCAATCGCAAACTTGTTGGTCACGAGATAACGTAAACCCACGTGGTAAATTTCTTCATCAAACAAGTCACTTCGGTTCACTTGCACACTACCGTTAGCAATCCAACGTTTCGCAAAGCCATAGTTGAGTTCGGCTTTTATCCCTTGGATAAACTCCGTGTCTGACGAGCGAGTAATGTTAGTTCCATTATCTTCGACTTCCCCCTTAGTAATACCAAGCAGGTAGTAAGCCACTATATCTAGATCTCGCTTAATACTGTAACGGTACCCAATGCCCGGCATAAGGGTATCCATTCGAGTTGTTGATTCATCTGGGTGAATGAAACGAGCACTGTAGTCACCCAACAATAGCCAATCATCCGTTATCGCATAGCTAATACCTAATCCATAGGATGATGCATTGTTATTGCTGCCTGCATCTTCATTCAAACTTCCCGAATGAGCGGTGGCGTATATATGGTCATAATCCAGAATATCCACACGGTGAGTTTCGGCCCACGAACTTGAAGAAAACATAAAAATTGCAGACACTAAACTAAGTTTCCACTTCGGCATTCCTATCATCCTTTAACTATCACCCTATTATTTGAAAGATTAGTCTATCCCTAAGACTTTAAAAAGGTTTTAGCTCACAGATTGATTTGTGACGGCAAAATATTATCAAATGTTGTACCATGAAATCATACAAACCAATGGATGATCATTATGGATGCTGAGTTATTAGAGATTCAAAACTTTCTGGCACAATACCCCCCTTTCACAGAACTCCCAGAGGAGATGTTGGCGAAAGTGACCAGTAGCGTCGAAATTTCTTATTACCGCCAAGATACCCCTATCATTCACTTTGGTGATCAGATTAACGACCTTTACATTGTTCGAAGCGGCGAAGTAGAAGTCTATCGTCGTAAAGGTGAGCTCTATAACCGGCTGGATGAGGGACACTTATTTGGCCAAATGGGGCTACTCACCAACAATAAAGTTCGCTTCCCGGTAAAAGCAACAGAAGACACCCTACTCTACTGTATCCCTGAACCTATTTTCCAAGAACTCTACGACAACTATGATTCATTCGCTGACTTTGTCGAAGTAGAAGATAATGCGCGACTGCGTCAGGCTAACTCAGACAGCAACGACGCTAACGATCTAACCACGTCAAAGGTAAAGACGCTGCTGACTAGCGAAGCGCCAATGATCGAAAAAACACGAACCATCCAACAAGCTGCTACCATGATGGCACAAGATAATGTTTCATCTTTGCTGATCATCGACCCGGATATTGTTGAAGATGATGAAGACGATTCGACGCCCGTTATTGGCATCATTACCGACCGTGATCTGTGTACCCGAGTTTTAGCAGAAGGACTCGATCCATCGGATGAAGTATCAAGTGTAATGACAGCAGAGGTTATCTCGCTCGATCATAATGCCTATGTCTACGAAGCCATGATGACCATGCTTCGCTACAACGTGCATCACCTACCAGTACTAAAAGATAAGAAGCCTATTGGTATTATTGAAGCGACCGATATTGTACGTTACGAATCTCAAAACTCGCTGTTATTGGTAAGCAGCATCTTCCAACAGCAAAGCATCGAAGATCTTAAAGTCCTTTCTGAGCAAGTAAAAGACAGCTTTGTGCGCTTGGTTAACGAAGACGCCAACGCCCACATGGTGGGTACCGCAATGTCGGTAATTGGCCGTAGCTTTAAACAACGAATTATTGAACTAGCCGAAGATAAACTCGGTAAAGCGCCGATCCCTTATTGTTTCCTCGCGCTCGGCTCGATGGGGCGTGATGAGCAGCTGCTCGTTACTGACCAAGATAACGCCATTATTCTTGATGATACCTACGATGAGAAAAAGCACGGTAAGTACTTTGAAGAGCTGTCGACCTTCATTTGTGATGGCTTAGACCAATGTGGCTATGTGTACTGTACCGGTGACATCATGGCCACTAACCCAACTTGGCGTATGACACGTCGACAATGGGAAGAATGCTTCGCTGATTGGATTGATGATCCAAACCCGAAAGCACTACTGAACGCCTCTATCTTCTTTGATTTAGATGGTGTTTATGGCCGCTTAAAATGGGCAGAACAGTTAAATAGTTTTATTGTAAGACGTGCGCGTAAGAACAACCGTTTCTTGGCGTGTCTTGCTCGTAACGCACTCAACCGAACACCGCCTCTGGGTTTCTTTAAAGATTTCGTAATGGAGAAAGATGGTCGTCATAACAACTCGATCAATCTTAAACGTCGTGGTACCGCACCACTTGCCGATCTAATCCGTGTTCACTCTTTAGCAGTCGCATCTCGCTCTAAGAACTCATTCGAACGTTTAGATGACATTATCGACGCAGGTATTTTGCCAAAAGGTCGAGCTCAAGACTTGAAAGATGCGATGGAATTTATCTCTTTAGTTCGTATTCGCCACCAAGCACACGATGTCGACAACAACATCGAACCGGATAACAACATCGAACCAGAGAACCTTTCTGACTTCGAGCGACGTAATCTAAAGGATGCATTCCAAATATTAAGCAATGCACAGAACTTTCTTAAGTTCCGTTATCAAGCCAGCAATAAGTTTAAGTAGGCGCTATGAACAAACTATTCAGATCCCCCGCGGTTGATTGGACATTTAAGTTTGCTCAGAAGCTCGAACGAGCGAGAGATGAACGCTTGAAGCAATTTTATAGCCAGCCTCTTCCTGCACCTGATACGCCATTATCAGAAGTGACTTTCTTAGCTGTCGACTTTGAGACAACGGGTTTAAACCCAAACAAAGATGGCATCATTACCATTGGTCTAGTTCCGTTTACGCTAAATCGAATCTACCTAAGACAAGCCAAGCACTGGACCCTGAGACCAAAGCAGAAATTGGAAGAAGACTCGGTTGTTATCCATGGCATCACTCACAACGACATCATTGATGCGCCAGACTTAAGTGAAGTATTAGATGAGATCTTAGAATCAATGGGCGGCCATATCCCAGTGGTTCATTATCGCCGCATCGAGCGTGATTTCTTGGATAACGCGTTGAAGGTCAGATTAGGTGAAGGAATTGAGTTTCCAGTCCTCGACACGCTCGAGATTGAATCTCAAATCCAAAACAAACTGGCCGGCGGTCTATGGAATAAGCTAAAAGGTAAGAAGCCTGCGTCAGTAAGGCTTGGTCAGAGCCGTCGTAGATACCACTTGCCTGACTATACTCCGCATCATGCGTTAACTGATGCGATTGCGACAGCGGAGCTTCTACAAGCACAGATTGCGCACCATTTTAGCCCTGATATGCCTGTTAAAGATTTCTGGTTATAGCTAGATAAACTAGTCGCTGTTAGTTACTGACTAATAAGTGCTCACCTCAGAACTAAAAACGCTCACATCTTCTAGATAGTGAGCGTTTTGTTTTGCGCATGATTGTCTTTTAAGCATGAATAGAAAGTCTACTCGGCTGTCGGGCCAACCAATCTCATTTCCCAATCTTCAACTTCGCCAGTTTGAAGTCGACGTTCTACGAGCGTGCCCCAAGATTCCACTAGAGGCAGCTCCGCCAATTCTCTAAGCTCTTGTTTATCCAAACAACCCGTGAACACCGCACCCATAACCCGGCTTAACGGCCATTCTGGGTAAGGTCTTTCACACAGGATAATCTCGTCGCCGGAGCCGATATCACCCTCTTCCAAAACACGGAAGTACCAGCCAGTTCGAAGGGTGTCTTGTAGCCTTTTCGCCATATCATTTTGCTCGAATCGTACATTGAGCTTCCAACAAGGCATACGACCTTGTGAAACTTCCAGCAAGGTTGAACCAATTCGAATCTTATCTTTTAAACAAATGGAAGCTTCAGTCACCCCACTTGAACTTATGTTCTCACCAAATGCACCTTCAGATTGGAAGATTGCTTTGTCGCCCAACTCCTCCTGCCAAATTAAGTAGTGCTCGCTTGGGTAGATATGAAGGGCTTTCTGAATACCACCATGAAAGCGAGGGTCGCCTTGCTCATCGTTAATAAATCCAAGCTCAGTGGTGTATTGGCGCTCAGATAAAACCTGCTTATTGATAGCACTCTGTGTACCGTGAGCAAAAGCAACAACCTTACCGCCCAAAACACTGTTTACTGTACCTAACTTCTTCATACCCTTCCTTTTCAGCAAGTAAAAAAAGAGGAGCTTTCGCTCCTCTTATTGTGAAATACGCCTTAATTAAGCGTATTTCTCTTCAAAGTCTTTCATGAAGCTGACTAATACTTGCACGCCTTCCAGAGACATCGCGTTGTAAAGTGATGCTCGCATCCCACCTACCGCTCTGTGGCCTTTTAGTGATTTCAGACCAGCAGCATCAGCCAACTCTAAAAACTTAGCATCTAGCTCTGGTTTCGCTAATTGGAATGGCACGTTCATTCTTGAACGGTTTACTGTATGAACATCGTTTCTGTAGAAAGCTGAGCTATCAATCGCATTATAAAGCAGCGCAGCTTTCTCTTTGTTCACTAATTCCATCGCTTCAACACCACCTTGAGCTTTCAACCACTTGAATACGAGGCCTGATAGGTACCAAGCATACGTTGGCGGTGTGTTGAACATTGAGTCTTTTTCAGCAAGTACTTTGTAGTTAAGAATGCTCGGCAATACGTCGTTTGCTAGCTCTAGCAGATCATCACGCACGATAGCAATGCAAATACCAGCAGGGCCTATATTCTTTTGAGCGCCAGCGTAGATAACACCGTACTGAGACACATCGATCTTACGAGACAGAATGTTAGATGACATATCCGCTACGATTGGCTTATCCGTTTGAGGAAGCTCACTGATTTCAATACCATCGATGGTCTCATTTGGACAGAAATGTACATACGCCGCTTCCGGGTCGATTTTCCAATCTTTAGCTGGAACAACCGCTGCTTTGCCATCAATTGACGTCTTGGCGTTGAATACATCGATTTCGCAATATTTGCTCGCTTCAGTCACTGCACTTTCTGCCCAGTAACCCGCATCAATGTAAGTCGCTTTCGTCGCGTCACCTAAAAGGTTTAGAGGAACAGCAGCGAATTGAGCACGAGCGCCCCCCTGACAGAAAAGAACTTTGTAGTTGTCTGGGATGTTCAGAAGATCACGTAGGTCCTGTTCGGACTCGTCAGCAACTTGAATAAATTCCTTGCTGCGATGGCTGATTTCCATCACGGAAGTCCCTAAACCATTCCAATCAATAAAGTCCGCCTGCGCTTGTTTCATTACCGGTTTAGGCAGTGCAGCTGGGCCAGCACTGAAGTTGAATACGTTATCTAATGTAAGTTCCATGGGGATGATTGCTCCTGCTAAATAATAACTATGCAAGTAATACCATGTTTTACCCAACATAAAAACAACAAAAGAGGTCTTAAGACCTCTTTTGTTTTGTACCGTATAAAATGTTTAAGCTGAACCTGCTAAATCACCCTATCAGTATTCAAGCCTGTTCTGTTTATTGAACAAAAACCGGCATAAGTAGAGCGATTAATGGAATTTCTTGTCCATTTTCGAACACTAGGTTTCCATTTTCTAAGTCAGCGCTGATTTCATAACCACTTTCTGTTTCCTTGATCATTTCCATCACAAGCAATTCATCAATACCTTCACGGATGAATGGGTACTCTTCAACAAGCTCATTTGAGAAGCTAGAGTGAACGTTACCCTTTAATGCAGGTACAATCATCGAAGGATTACTGCTGATGTTTTCGGTTCCTTCCGGTACGCTCACTAACCACTTAGATTCGAATTGACCCTTACCTAGATCTAACGACATATTGTTCATTGAAAGGTCGAAGCCTTTAGCAAACAGGATATCGATAAATGGAATGATCTCGGCAACGTCTTCTTGCGTCATTACTGGATTAGATTGGTAAACCTCAAAGATTTTCTCAAACGATTCGCTATCCAATTTAGACATTTCGAAATCGACGTTTAGGTTGTTCAACTGACCTTCACTGGTCTCGATGTTTGCGATATCCAGCTTAAGGTTGCTGCGCAGACGCTTAGTCGCTTCATCTAGATGTGATTCAAAATCGTACTTAGAATTTTCAATGGTCATGAAAGGCTGCATTGCAGAGTCTGTAACCAAGAAGCTATCGATAGTAAAATTCTGAGAACCTAACCAGTAGCCTTTCGCTTGTTGACCTGAACCTACACCTTTTAGGTTTGACAGTGTTACCTCTTCACCGGTTTCAAAATCAATTTGAACTGAAGGGATTGAAAGCTCGTAATCAACTTGCCCTAAAACAGTGGCATGGCCAGACAGATTCGATTTCGTGATTGATACCGAAGTACCATTCTCATCAGAACCTTGATGATTGAACTGGCTTAACTCGAAGTTAAAGTCCGTGTTGCCGTTTAGCTCAGTGCTAGTTGTCAGAGTTAGAGGCAGAATATCAGTATTATCAAACGTCGACAGTGCATTCAGGCTCACCAAACCGTGGCTAACCGCACTATTGATGACAAACTCACTCGGCAGCCCATCAATCGCGAGTTGTTCTTTCAGGTTTTCATCGGTCACAGTTAGGCGAGTAGTTACGTTAGAAGACAGGTAACCTCTATCGTACTCCACGATCTCCGCTTGAATGCTTGAATTGTTAAGCTTTGCAACACCATCGGTAATGGCATTTTGTCCAATTTGGCCAACCGCTAGTGGCCAACAAAGTGCCAATGAGATTGCGCCGCCAATTGCACCAATTTTTCTTAACTGTTCCATGAGTTCTCTTTCTACACGTGTCTGTTTTTTTCAGTCTAACCCATCAGTAGCAAACAAGAAACATTGAGTTAAATCAGTCTATTGCTCAATACTTCGATTGCCTCAATAAATTAACGGCTAGCTCTCATCCTTATTCAGCGGTTCTTGCTAGGCTAGAAGCGTCGCTACTAATAAGGTTGAGCTGTGAATCAATACGCTGTTATCTGTTTAGATAATAATCCGGTTAGCATTGAAAGAATACGTTCGGAGCTGGCTCCGTTGGCCTCTGTATTCGATATTTATACTGCCGAGAACATAGAAGACGCACATCACGCATTAGAAGATATCCATGATCACAATCAAACCGTTGCTTTAGTGATCACTCATCATCATTCGGAATTTAATGGCGTGCAATTTCTGATTGAACTGGAACAGCTGCCCCATAGTAATACCGCAAGAACGATATTAGTCAGCGCTTCGTCAGACATTCAATCCATTCTAACCGCTGTGAATGAAGGTCGACTCAATCACTGTTTAACCAAACCGGTTCAAGATCAGGTTCTATTCAAATCAGCGCAAAAAGAGCTAACGTCTTTTGTCATCCAATACGACTCAGAAAACCTGCTCTCTTACAGCGATGCATTGGATCAACAGCGCTTACTCAGAGCGCACATTGAACAAAAGATTCACTCTTTCCAATCGGGTTTCATTCACGATTACCACCAGCTTTCTGACAATGCCCTTGCTGAGCGTGTCGTCAGTGCTCTGCAGGATGTCTTTTCAAAAGATGATAAAACCAAGGCCATTCGTGATTATTCACCAGAGCATCTGCTGACGGTTGAGGGCGAAGATAATCGCTTTCTTTGGTTAATTATTGAAGGTGAAGCGGCGCTCTATAAAAAAGATGAACTGGGGCAGCAACGCGAAGTTGTGCGTCACTCTAAGGGCAATATTGTCGGAGGGATGTCATTCGTGACGGGTGAGCCTTCGTTTTCTACTGCGATTACTCTGACTCAGACCCAAGTCATCAAACTGGATAAAGATAGCTTTGCTCAGGTGATGCATTCAAACAACACTCTGCTACCGCTATTTACCAATCTACTGCTCCGTCACTTTAACCGACGCTTACAAAGAAGCATCAACAATAAGATCCAGCTTCAGCAAACGCTAGAATCGTTGGAATCTGCACATCAACAATTGATCGAGAAAGAGAAGATGGCGATGCTCGGCCAACTCGTGGCAGGTGTCGCACATGAGTTAAATAACCCGATTGCAGCCATACTGAGAAGTATTGAAACCTTGTCTGAACATCTCGATCAAATACTCGAGAACTCGGCACTCCCAGAATCAAATAAAGGGACGGATGTATTAGCACATTCAAAAATGGCGAAGCCACTATCAACGGCTCAAGAAAGACAACTCGTAAAGCACCTCACCTCTACTATCGATGATCGTGCGCTAGCCAAAAAAGCCGTAAGACTGAACCTGAGCCAAGACTCTGCGGTTCTAGATACCTTAAAAGACTCCCCTGTCGCAGGCAAAGAGCTACTTAATGACTTAGAGCATTATCACTATGTTGGAAACTCTATCCGCTCAATTCAAGTTTGCAGCAAACGTATTGCCGATATGGTCAAAAGCCTAAAAAGCTATGCCCGAGAAGATGAAGAGGTTCGCCACTACGCGGATGTTCACGAAGGACTTGAAGATACCTTAGTGATCTTTGAAAACAGGCTCAAACACCACCAACTAGAGAAGCATTACGACACCGACTTGCCGCCTCTATTGTGCCAGTCGCTCTCGCTGCAACAAGTGTGGACCAACCTTCTCTCTAATGCACTTGATGCTCTTTCAGAGCGAGGCAAAGTCTCTATCACCACATCTCAAGACACTAAAGGTGACGACACGTTTCTTGTAGTGCAAATATCGGACACTGGACACGGTATCGCCAAAGAAGACATCAACACTATTTTCAACCCAAACTTCACGACCAAAAAAGAAGGCAACTTCGGTTTAGGGATTGGGTTATCCATTTCTCAACAAATCGTTTCGGCTCATCAAGGTTTTATTTTGGTGGAGTCTGAGGTAGGCCGCCATACACACATGCAAGTGTGGCTTCCATTCAAACAAGAAGGAGCACCTCATGAATAAGTACCTAATTTTATGTGTCGATGATGAGCCAGAGGTTCTCAACAGTGTCCTTCAAGATTTAGCACCATTTGAAGACAACTTTATTGTTGAAGGTGCCGAATCGGTCGATGAAGCTAAGCAAGTCATTCAAGAAATGGGACAGGAAGGTATTAAACTCGCCTTAATCTTGTGTGACCACATCATGCCGGACAAAACGGGGATCGATTTTCTTATCGAACTTAACCAGCACGACTCTACAAAGCCAACACGCAAGCTGCTGCTCACCGGGCAAGCTGGGCTAGAAGATACCGTCACAGCAATTAACAACGCGGCGCTTGATTTTTATATTTCAAAACCTTGGCAAGGCGATCAACTTAGAGACACGATTACTCAACAACTGACAGACTATGTCATTGCAAACGACAAGCAGTTGTTAAACTGGACTTCCATTTTAGATACTGAGCGAATACTGACATCAATGTCAGACAAGCGAACTAGTTTCAGTGAATAGCGATAGGTTGGTAAATAGAGGTTGTTTGCTGAATAGTGATTAGATGATGAATAGCGATTAGTTAGTCGCGATGCATCTTTGACACTAAGTGTATTTTGTATAACAGCGAGTAAATTAAGTGTATCTAATAGTTATCGATAACAAGTGAATGGATACTAGATTTTGTTAAATAACCCTAAAACATGAGATCTCTGTAACAGAGCAGTACTTTACTTGCTTGTTTTTTAGCTAAATGACAAATGAATAGCATTTTTATGGGTTACTTTTCCGCGAGTTAGATTAAACTGTCTCAATGTTTATGGTTTGGCTATTTTTTATCAAACCAAAGGGATCAACACTAATAAAGGTTTACGGTCGTTATGCGCAAAATTCTACTTACTACCGCTATGCTATTGGCTTCTAGCCAAGCACTAGCTGTCGATGGACAACCAAATGAACAAGCACAAGTAATGAGCAACTTTAGCTACGATTACTTTGACGCTCGTATCGGTGCGAGCCCAATTACATTTGGTGGTGCGTTCAGTAAGTCAATCCACCCGAATGCTCACGCAGTAGCGCGTATCGATTCAGAATTTGAAGGCGATTACGACTCTGCTGTAGGTCTTGGTTTCCACGCTCCAATTAACAACTGGGCAGATCTAACGGGTGAAATGCTAGCTCGTATAGTTCAACCAGCAGCGAAAAGCTCTCCTGATGTTGGTATGGAATTCAACGTTGGTGTTCGTCAATGGCTTGGCCCACAACTAGAAGTTGGCGGCAAAGGCGGTTACGTTTCTATCGATGATAAAGATGATTGGATCGGTTCTGCTTACGTGCGTTTCCACTCTACAGAACTATTCTCTCTAGGTGCAGAAGTTCGTATCAATGATTTCTACGGTGATCAGTTAATGTTCACGACTCGTTTCAAGCTTTAAGTAAAACGAGAAAGCTCTTCATATGGGCTTAGCCTTTAAACGGGCTAGATAGAAACAAAAAACCGAGGAAATCCCTCGGTTTTTATATATAAACAGTAATCTTATGCATATACAGGCGATATCTTTAGTGGCAGCTCTTTAATAATTGCTGCTTGCGTGGCTCTTGTAATAGTTTCCAGTGAATACCATCAATTGCACCCGCAAACTTCCAAAGTAATTTTAGGTCAACATCGTTTCCGTACGCTTCGCGAACCTTATTAAACACTTCAGATGCACCCAACTGCATAAACATTGAAACATCATCCACTCCAGCCTTTTTAACCATGCGTTCTAACGTCAGTTGCATGTTAGGCAAGTCCCTTAATCTACGGCTAGCAGATGATTTTTTGAAGCTACGCTGCTGAATTGAATTATCGATTGAAGTACGAATAATACTATCCAATTCAGGATGCTCAGACGTAAAGAGATCCGTGATGTCGTAGTAATTCACGGTTGCTGTCGTCTGCTTTTTTACGTGACGATACTTTTCACAATCAAGCCCCGTCAGCTTTTTATCTAATAACTTCCCACCTCGAATGAATACACAATCTTCACTCAACAAAGCGAACATAGCGTCATTTTGAAAGAGGCCAATACCTCCAAACATAGAGCGCTTTTGATGTTCACCAAATTGATTCACGTAATTAATAAATGCTGTCTCGGTCATATCCGTTGATCCTTAATCAAATTACCCCGATTAGGTTGATCGCCAGACAAGCAGCTTTTTATGCGAAAAATTTCAAATCTATTTAATGTTTAGGTGAATATTATGGTTTCGTTTGTCACCTTTGAAATAAATGATACTTCGAAAAGAAAAATAAGTCAGGGCGCAGCTCACATCAATCAGTTGAATATCCTTGCTTTTAATGATTTACATCACATTAAACTATCAAATCACGCCAAGAATTTAATTCTTAGTGATACCCCCGTTCAAGTTATCAAAGCTTATGTGGTTCGATGAGTATTGCCTCGCAGCATCGCGGCTTGTAAAATGGTACGACATACATGTTCTTACTCTTAATATGAATCATTTATCATTTTTCTGGCTACCACAAAATAAAGCTCTTCTCCTTAAGGGCCTAGAATCCGAGTTTGCCCAACTTGTTGGACATTCCATCTCAGCGGGAAAAATAACTCTTCCTCCGATTCCTGAGGTTGTACTTAAAATTCAAAAGCTATGTACTCTTGAACCAACAGGCGTCGCCGAAGTTGCCGAGTGCTTACTTGAAGACCCAGGGCTGACAGCAATCGTGATCAGAGTTGCTAACTCAGTTGTCTTCAACAGACGCAATATTACTTGTGTCGATGTTATGACGGCCGTATCGCGTCTTGGTATATTGAGAGTGCGTGACATTGTCACGGCTCAGGCTATTGAACAACTTAAACATTCCGTCAATTTGAGTAAAGAGTGCAACGAGCTATTGGTTCAGAGCGCTTCTGTATCAAAAGAACTCGCCGCAACTATGGTGTTAGTCACTAACCTATTTAAAGAACTATCCCCTACCGAATACCGTTATCTAGAGCATGAAAAGTCACTACTTGTTGGGTTACTTGCAGACATTGGCTTGTTCTGTTTGGTTAGTGAATATCACCTCTACCTAGACAACGGGAACTATTTAGATCACGACATCGCACTGCAAATATTCCAAGGCCAATGTTCAGCAACCAGTAAGTTGGTCCTTAGACGCTGGGGTTTCGACAGCGACTTTATCGATGTGTGCAGCAACACCATTAATAATCACGAAGAGCGCGAGGTGTCTTACCTTGATATTGCGCGGATAGCTAACCACCTACTGATGTTTAGAAACAAGGATGAGAACATTGATGAGCACGAAGTAGAACTAAACGTGACAGGAGCGGAAGTACTTTATAAATTAAGCAACTTGAGCAAACAGGATTTTAATGCAAAGCTAAGTGACGTGATCAATACTAGCGGCTTCTAAGTTACTGTTAAATTGCTAGTAAATGCAATATGAAGTCAATGCAATGGGGAAAGCATGTTTACAGGGATGATCTTTATATTTGCGCCACTCGTCGTGGGGTATCTTTTTTCAATTTCGAACGCTCAGACGCTAGAATTTATCAACCGATCTACTTCGCGGTTGATCTACGTGATTCTCGCGTTAATGGGACTTAGCTTAGCCGCACTCGATAACCTAGGCAGTAACCTGCAGACAATTCTTCTATACACGGCCACTTTCTTCGTCTGCTTAAGCGTTTGTAATCTAATGGCGCTACCTGCTATTGATAAGTTACTGCCACTCCAGACAGACAGCTGTAATAAGAAACTCCCCCTGTCTTCTATGGCGATGGAGTCTGCCAAACTCATCTTAGTGGTCGGTTCCGGCCTTATTGCGGGTTTAGTTCTGCCTATTGGACTTGATTGGGTTGATACCGCGAGTGAATGGATTCTGTTTGTTCTACTGTTCTTTATTGGCATTCAGTTACGCAATAGCGGACTAACACTTCGTCAAATCTTACTCAACAAGCACGGTATGGTAATCGCAATCGCAATCATCGCCACCTCAATGCTTGGTGGTATTATTGCGGCTTATATCCTTGATATCCCTCTGTTCAAAGCCTTGGCAATGTCTTCAGGGTTTGGTTGGTATTCTTTAGCTGGTATCTTGATGGGCGACGCCTTTGGTCCTGTTTATGGCGGCGCTTCTTTCATGCTTGAGCTGTTAAGAGAGTTAGTTGCTTTGGTACTTATTCCTGTGCTGATCCGGAGCTACCCATGCACATCGATTGGTTATGCAGGCGCAACAGCGATGGATTTCACATTACCTGTCATTCAAACCACAGGTGGCGTTCGGTGCGTGCCAGTCGCCATAGTCAGTGGCTTTATCCTCAGCTTGCTTGTCCCGATTTTGATGTTGTTCTTTGTATCTCTTGCTAACTAGATCGCAGGAATAGCGTTTGTTTTAGATTAGAATGCAACTCGAATACCGATGCCCAAGACACCGATACAGTTACCGAAATAAAAAGACACTAAGTGTCATTGCTCAACAAATAATGATCACGGTAATCTGTAACGACAACGTTATAAAAAGAATAAACTTACAAAAGGAACCGCTATGAAACGCCTTTGCGTCGCATTACTGCTAGCTTCAACTTCGACTTTCTCTTTTGCAGCAGATTCAATGTCTGAGACAAATCAGTGCCAAGCAAAAAAATATGATGCGTACATCGACGCCTCTTTAGGTTGGTATGCTGACCTCGCTACATTAACTTCTGAGCAATACCCAGAATTGACAGAAGTAAGCGAGTGGTTCCTAGAAGGTCGTAAGCACCACTTCGAGCTTAATCGCGCTGCGGTAAACTACTACCTTGTGAACGATTCAAGCAAAGTGGCAACAGAGCAACCGGTAGAAGGCTGGCTGCAACTGGAACAACACGACATTAAGACGTTATCAACACGTGATGATGAACTTGGTAGAATTGCGAAAACAACGTTCGACGACCGCCAATCAACACCTCACGCTCAAAACTACGAGCTACGTTCCGCCTTTGCTGAGCTGCTTAGTCACCCTAAGCAAATCGATACAGCACTGCAGCGTTACAACCAGTCGATCGCCAAACTAGAAGCGATTAAGTGTAAATAACCCTTAATTTACTATGCTTTTATGGGAAGTTGGATTTCATAATTAAGACGGGACATTGTTCCCGTTTTCGTTTAGATTATCCCGCTCGCGTCAATATAAGAAAAATAACTCGCTTGCTATGGTTACGGAACAAAAAACAGCAGATGTTAGCTTTGACAGTCTTCTACGTATCTTTACAGTACCAGAAGGCCCAGACTCAACACTCACTCAAATCGAAGACAAACTTTCACGAAACCTGAATCAATTCTTACGTGAACACATTGTGGCTGAAGAAAAGCCATTACGTGAGATTGAGAAAGATTTTTCGAATGCTCATATCCCAGAGCTGCCTGAGTTTGTTTCAGAACATACCGAGCATCTCCTCGATTCTCTTGTATCTCATTCGGTTCATACGTCGTCGCCAAGTTTTATTGGTCACATGACGTCTGCGCTACCCTATTTCCTGATGCCGCTGTCTAAAATCATGATTGCGCTAAATCAGAATCTAGTAAAAATCGAGACCTCAAAAGCTTTCACTCCCTTAGAACGTCAAGTTCTGGGTATGTTACATCGCCTGATATATCAGGATAGCGACCAGTTTTATTCTCGCTGGATGCACAGTGCCAACCACTCTTTAGGAGCGTTTTGTTCTGGCGGTACCATCGCGAACATAACAGCGCTTTGGGTTGCACGTAACAACGCGCTAAAAGCACAAGGTTCGTTCAAAGGTGTGGAAAAAGAAGGCTTGTTTAAAGCCATGAAGCACTACGGCTACGAAGGCCTTGCTATCTTGGTTTCTGAACGTGGTCACTACTCTCTGAAAAAAGCAGCGGATGTCCTTGGTATTGGTCAAGAAGGTCTAGTGTCTGTTAAAACAGATAACGACAACCGCATTTGTACGGACGACCTAAGACTCAAGATTGAACAGCTCAAGCAGAATAAGATAAAGCCTTTCGCTGTCATTGGTGTGGCTGGTACAACCGAAACCGGTAATATCGACCCTCTAAGAGACATTGCAGAAGTGTGTGCTGAATCCGATTGTCATTTCCATGTTGATGCCGCTTGGGGAGGTGCGACTCTAATGTCGAACAACCATCGTCACCTTCTTGATGGTATTGAATTGGCTGATTCAGTCACGATTGATGCGCATAAACAGCTTTATATCCCTATGGGTGCTGGCATGGTTTTGTTTAAGAAGCCAGATGCGATGACCGCAATCGAACATCATGCTCAATACATCCTTCGTAAAGGCTCAAAAGACTTAGGTAGCCATACGTTAGAAGGCTCTCGTTCAGGCATGGCAATGTTAGTCTACGCCTCAATGCACATCATCAGTCGCCCTGGGTATGAACTGCTGATCGACCAGAGCATCAATAAAGCGCGCTACTTTGCCGACCTGATTAAAGATCAAAACGACTTCGAACTGGTTTCAGAGCCTGAGCTTTGCCTACTGACCTATCGCTATGTGCCTGGATCAGTCAAAGCAGCACTACTCAAGGCTAAAGCACCAGAGCGTGTTGAACTGAATGAGCTACTGAATGAACTGACCAAGTTTATTCAGAAGAAGCAACGTGAAACGGGCAAGTCTTTCGTATCGCGAACGCGCTTAAACCCCGAAATATGGGCGCATCAGCCAATCATCGTTTTCCGTGTAGTATTAGCAAATCCACTGACGGGCAACGATATTCTCTCTTCAGTGCTTGAAGAACAGCGTGAAATCTCTAAACTAGCACCCAATTTGATGAGTAAAATCACCAAATTGGTTAAGCTAATCAACGCCTAGCCATTCAATTTTAGTTGCATCAAATTGAAAATTTCTTTCTTTTTGATGTAACTTAGCTGTCAGTTCATACTCAATTTGCATTCTTTTTGCTCTAATCCTCTTCCAATTCTGTAGTTTTCTAAAATTTTGTTGAGGTTTGTCATATTCTTAAGCATTGATGCCGTGTTTTTGTATTAGTGAATAGTATCTTGGGTTTATACTGACTCTATGGTGCTAGTTAGCTTGATATCTATTTGATGCAGTAGAATTTACAATACCGAATGTAAGTTTGGTTTTGTATTTTCTTATATTTGTTTCAGCCATACCCCCTGGTAAAAGATATTAACTAGCAAGTTGTTCTCTATACCCTTGTGAACACTATGAATACATTAGAAAAAATACAAAAAAACCTGGAAAATTTCAGCAAGTCTGAGCGTAAGGTAGCCGAAGTAATCATGGCTTCCCCTCAAACTGCAATTCATTCTAGCATTGCTACCTTAGCGAAAATGGCTGACGTGAGTGAGCCTACAGTTAACCGCTTCTGTCGTCGTTTAGACACAAAGGGCTTCCCTGACTTTAAACTTCACCTAGCTCAAAGCTTGGCGAACGGCACACCTTACGTGAACCGTAATGTTGAAGAAGATGATGGCCCAGATGCTTACACGCATAAGATTTTTGAATCAACTATGGCTTGTCTAGATGTTGCTAAAAACAGTTTAGACGCGATGCAAGTAAACCGAGCGGTTGACTTACTGACACAAGCAAAACGCATTTCGTTCTTCGGACTGGGTGCCTCTTCTGCTGTAGCCAAAGATGCTCAAAACAAATTCATTCGTTTCAATATCCCAATCACTTGTTTCGAAGACATCGTGATGCAACGCATGAGCTGCATTAACTGCAGTGATAACGATGTTATTGTTCTGATCTCTCACACTGGCCGCACTAAAAGCCAAGTAGAGATTGCGAACTTAGCTCGTGAAAACGGGGCGACAGTTATCGCTATCACAGCAAAAGACTCTCCGCTAGATAAAGCGAGTTCTCTGTCTATCTCATTGGATGTACCGGAAGACACTGACGTTTACATGCCAATGGCAAGTCGTGTTGTTCAGATGACGGTTATCGATGTGTTAGCAACAGGCTTTACGCTTCGTCGTGGTTCTGGCTTCCGAGAGAACCTGAAACGAGTAAAAGAGTCACTTCGTGATTCACGTTACGAAAAGTACTCTCAGTTCTAATCTGTTAAGATGTGAGCTTAAGAATTAAATTCAATTGAAAAACGGAGCCTAGAGCTCCGTTTTTATTTGTCCCGCGTTAGCTTAGCTTTCTCGTTATGTGTGCTTTCTACTTTCTGCTATTAGATCGTCCAGCTATTACCTTTCTCTACTACATTATTTTCAGACGCATAAGAGTTGATAATGGTAAAACTCGACTCCGTAACCTGTTCTGGGGCACGTTGAGCACCTTGATTCATCGAGGCTGTCTCATGGTATTCACCTCCACAGTCACACTCCTCACAAACCTGCTGAAGAATATGTACGAGTCGTTCTTGGTTCAGCGGTAAAGGGTTCCCTTTAATCGCCACCGACTTGAGCGCGTCGGCAGACACCTCATCAAACTGGGCTTCACAGACACCAAATTCCAGTAAGCTTGGAAGCTTGAGCGTATCCAACACTTCAGACAACCAAGAAATTGCCTCTTCCTCTGTTGCTTCTACGTTACCTGTCACTATCTGAGAAATTCGCTGATAACGCGCTAGGATGTCACTCCTCTGCTGCTCCTTCGCAGCAGCTATATTCTCTAACATCACAAATGGTGCTAAACGTGCAGTTATCACACTATGAGGAGCCGAGATTTTGCCACCTAGCGCAGAAGCTAAACCATGCGCAGCGCCAAGTTTGGCGTTAGTTATCGCTATTCCCCCTAACATAGAGGAAAACGCGAGATCAGAACGCGCTTGAGGTTCATCGTAGATACACGCCTGAATGACAGAACCACTCAGCTTACGTAAGCCTTCTTCACAGATCATATCAGTCAGTGGGTTCGGTTCACCGCACACATAGGCTTCCATTAGATGGGTAAATGCGTCCATAGCACCTCGCCCCGATAAATACAGATTCGTACCATGAGTTAGGGTTGGGTCAACAATCGCAACGTCAGCCAGCATGTCTGGGTTTCTAAGGCTGATTTTTACTTGGTCTTGCCCTGATTTCAGCACCGCGTTTTTAGTGACTTCTGCACCTGTACTCGCTGTGGTTGGAATCGCAATGAACGGAAGCGGTTTGGTTTTAAGAGGGACATTACGCCCAACGACTTCAACATAGTCATACAAACTACCTTGGTTAGGTAAAACCGCGGCTAACGCTTTGCCCATATCGATGGCGCTACCGCCCCCCATAGCGACAACCATATCTGGCTTAAATCGACGTGCAGAAATAGCAGCCTCCTCAACCATTTTGATATTAGGTTCACCGGATACGGCAATGTGTTGATAGCGCATACTCTGTGCATCGAGATAGTCAGTGACTATTGAAGTGCGCTCTAATGTATTGCCAGTCACCAATAGCACGCTGTAACCGTATTGATTAAAGAGAGACAATGAAGCGGAGAGTGCTCCATCACCAAAGATGATCTTTGTAGATGTCATAAATTGAAACATGGTGCCTCCTGCGCCTATGACCGAACAAAACTGCGAACTCTTGGTTTTTAGGAAATTGGTCTCTTGGATTTCACATTTGAAATTTGAAATTTGATTTTCGTATTTACAACACAATCCCGGCACCCCAAATACGAATGCACTAAAACATCATTACTTCAGACTGCTTACAGAATATGGTTCCATACCTAGATAAAGGATGCCTCGTTCTGCGTTTGATTTTTTTGACAAGGTGCAACTTGTCGCACTAAATATCGACTAAAGTTGCAATCTTAGGGGTAATTCACATATTAATATTGAGGGGAATTCACGATGACAGTGGCCAGTAAACAATACTCTAGCCTTTTATGATTAATATTTGCGCTGATAGGCAAAACCTATCGTATTAAGAGGCAATTCCATCTTTATTTCCCCATGCCATTGAGGCATAGTTGGTTTTAAGAAATTTTGAGTGGCATTCATAATAGAATAGTTAACATAAATGAGTTAACGAGCCTCATCCCGTATTTAGGAGAAATTAAATGTTTGTAGTTATTTTTGGTCGCCCTGCTTGTCCATTCTGTGTTCGCGCAAAAGAGCATGCTGAAACTCTTAAAGCTAAACGCGATGACTTCAACTACCGTTACGTTGACATCCACGCTGAAGGCATCAGCAAAGCTGACCTAGAGAAGACTGTTGGTAAACCTGTAGACACAGTTCCACAAATCTTCATCGACCAAGATCACATTGGCGGCTGCACAGAATTTGAAGCATACGCAAAAGAAAACCTAGGTCTTTTCGACTAAGCTGGGATTTCTCAAACGAAAATCGAGGCTAAAGCCTAAACAGCTGATAGATAAAACAGTTAG
>NZ_CH902607.1:901896-944537 GCF_000153005.1 Vibrio sp. MED222
TCGTTTCGGTAGTCTCCAACTAGGAAATTCAATCGGTGTTCTGATTACTTCTCTTATCATGGGACATCTTGGCTTTTCCTTTAACGCCGACGCTCTCACGATTGGTTTCATGCTCTTCATTTACTGTGTAGGTATTGAAGCCGGGCCCAACTTCTTCGGTATATTCTTCAGAGATGGTAAGCATTACCTCATTCTTAGCCTCGTTGTACTTTCTACGGCCATTGCCCTTACTTATTTTTGCAGCGAATATTTAGGTCTTGGTTTCGGACTTTCCGCAGGCATGATGGCGGGAGCACTAACTGCAACACCAATATTAGTTGGTGCGCAAGATGCACTCAATTCAGGTTTAGCTGAAGTGCCAAGAAACATGGACCTGGGTCTGGTTATAGAAAACCTCTCTGTAGGTTACGCGATGGCTTATTTAGTCGGCTTAATCAGTATGATTATGTTTGCCCGCCTTATTCCAAAGCTTCAGAAAGTAAACCTACACGACTCTGCAGAACAAATAGCTCAAGAGCGTGGCCTAGGCACCTCTGGCCAGCGTAAGGTTTACTTACCCATTATCCGAGCTTATCGTGTGGGACCAGAGCTAATTACCTGGACTGATGGCAAGAACCTTCGTGAGCTTGGCATCTATCGCCAAACTGGTTGCTACATCGAGCGGATTCGACGTAATGGTATTCTTGCCCACCCTGATGGCGATGCCATTCTGCAAGAAGGCGATGAAATCGCATTAGTTGGCTTCCCTGACAGCCACGCTCGTCTTGATCCAAGTTTCCGAAACGGCAAAGAAGTTTTTGACCGTAACCTTCTCGATCTACGAATCGTTGAAGAAGAGATTGTCGTTAAAAGTGACAACATCGCAGGTAAGCGTTTATCTGACTTAAACTTATCCGAATACGGCTGTTTCCTTAACCGCGTAGTAAGAGCTCAAATTGAAATGCCGATGGATTTAAACATCGTACTTTCTAAAGGTGATGTACTACAAGTCAGTGGTGAAAAGAGCCGTGTTCACGGCCTTGCAGAAAAAATTGGTTTCATCTCGATTCACAGCCAAATGGCCGATTTGACGGCTTTCTGTAGCTTCTTCATTCTGGGCATTTTGTTTGGTTTGATCACCATGACATTCGGCCAAGTCTCATTTGGTTTAGGTAATGCAGTTGGTCTTCTTCTATCGGGCATCATGCTTGGCTTCTTACGAGCGAACCACCCTACCTTCGGTTACGTTCCTCAAGGGGCGTTGAATATGGTCAAAGATCTCGGTTTGATGTTCTTTATGGTCGGTATCGGCTTGAGCGCCGGTGGTAAGATATTTGAGCATTTGACCCAAGTGGGTCCGCAAGTTATCGGGATAGCACTTATCGTGAGTGTACTGCCGGTATTCTTCGCTTACCTAGTCGGCGCTTACGCACTGAAAATGAACCGAGCTCTTCTTTTTGGAGCCATCATTGGCGCACGAACCTGTGCTCCGGCAATGGACATAGTAAACGACCACGCTCGTTCAACTATCCCAGCACTGGGGTACGCAGGTACGTACGCGATAGCCAATATATTGATGACCTTAGCGGGTACCTTTATCATTATCATCAGCTAGTTTATTCAGCGTTATAGCGCTTTAGATTAGATATTTTAAATGCACTAATTCATCTTTGAGTTAGTGCATTTTTTATTACTTAATCTCTTTTCTCATCCCAAATCTCTATACTACTTTCCTCAAACTACAGACAAAAAAATAGGCGCTCAATGAGCGCCTATTTCGTTTTATTTTGATTTGTGAATTAGATATCAGCTACATCAAATTCAACAGCTGTCTCTACATCAGCTTCGTAATCAACACCATCAACACCGAAACCGAACAACTTCAAGAACTCTTCTTTGTACTCAACGTAGTCAGTCAGTTCTTTTAAGTTTTCAGTTGTGATTTGAGGCCATAGGTTACGACAATGCTCTTGAATGTCGTCACGCAGTTCTAGGTCATCTAGACGTAGACGGTTCACTTCATCAACTTCTGCTGCGCTGCCGTCTGCTTTGTATAGACGTTGGCTGAACATGCGGAAGATCTGTTCCATACAACCTTCGTGAATACCTTCTTCACGCATCTTCTTGAACACCATCGCGATGTAAAGAGGCATAACAGGAATCGCAGAGCTTGCTTGAGTCACAACAGACTTCAGAACAGCAACGTTTGCAGTACCGCCAGTTTGGCCTAGTTTTTCGTTAAGCGCTGATGCTGCACGGTCTAGATCCATCTTAGCTTTACCTAGCGCGCCATCCCAGTAGATTGGCCACGTTAGCTCTGTACCGATGTAGCTGTAAGCAACAGTCTTACAACCGTCAGCTAGAACACCCGCTTCAGAAAGTGCGTTGATCCAAAGTTCCCAATCTTCACCGCCCATTACAGTAACAGTGTCTTTGATCTCTTCTTCAGTAGCAGGCTCAACGCTTGCTTCGATGATCGCATCTTTGTTTGTATCTACCGCTGTAGATGTGTAAGTCTCACCGATAGGTTTAAGAGATGAACGAATCACTTCGCCAGTCTCTGGCATTTTACGCACTGGAGATGCCAGTGAGTACACAACCATATCGATTTGACCTAGATCTTCTTTGATCAGGTCAATTGTTTTCTGTTTAGCTTCGTTAGAGAAAGCATCGCCGTTAAGGCTTTTTGAATACAGGCCTTCTTCTTTAGCTAGCTTATCGAACGCTGCTGAGTTGTAAAAACCAGCTGTGCCCGGCTTTTTCTCAGTACCGGCTTTCTCGAAGAAAACACCGATAGTTGAAGCGCCGCCACCAAATGCAGCCGCAATACGTGAAGACAAGCCGTAGCCACTTGAAGAGCCAACAACGAGTACACGTTTAGGTGCATTTGCGATTGGGCCTTGAGCTTTTGTGTAAGCAATTTGTTCTTTTACATTAGCTTCACAACCGACTGGATGTGTTGTAGTACAGATGAATCCGCGAATTCGAGGTTTGATGATCATATTCAACTTCCTTAAAAAATCAGGTTAAGGATAAGAGTTTCGTGCGCAAATGGCATCTAATTTCTGTAAAAATGTGGTGAAAATGCAAGTGGTTGGAGCACTCAACTGATATTTGCCGACTAAGTCACCATTTGTTAACGCTTCTATTGCGACTTCTACGACAAAAACAAAAAAGGCACCTTATTAGGTGCCTTTTATCATTTCGTTATCTAAGCAACGCTATTTAGCTTAGGTTTTAACTCTTTTCGCGTCAAAGTTTCACTAAAGTCATGACTGAAGTGGTCAACTTGAATCGCTGTGTAACGCAGTTTATCAGCAGCAACAATTTGGTCGACTTCTTCTTGTGTCAGAACATCGGCAGCAAGTGCTTGAGCCAGTTTGTCTGCCAACAAGCCTTTACGAGCCACTTTGCCCTCTTTCACTGCTTTGAAGATCTTACGCTCCAGAGGCTTGATGCTGTACATCGCATTGAACGCGTTCTCCATAAGGCCAACACTATCATCCTCTTCCTTGCCGATGTAGCAAAGGTGAGTCAGACGTTCACGGTGTGCGCCCGGAGTCATCAAGCTTTCTGCTAGTTGAACTGTTAGGTTATCACTTGGTTTTTCGAAGTGGTTACCTACAGGGAAAACTAGACCTTTAAGTACTTTGCCAACCATCTTGTTCGGGAAGTTACGGTACGCTTCTTGTAACGACTTAGCCGCATTGTGGAAACAGTGTTGAACCGCGTAGTGTACGTAGTCTAGGTCAGCTTGTTGACGACCTTCGTCTTCATACTTTTTAAGTGCAGCAGACGCCATGTATAGGTAACTTAGACCATCACCCAAACGTGCAGAGATAAGCTCTTTACGTTTCAGTTCACCACCTAGCGTCAGCATTGCGAAATCCGCACTCACTGCAAGTGCGCGGCTCAAACGAGTCAAATCTTGGTAGTAAGGCTTCGTTGGACCGCTCATGTCGGCTTTAATGAACTTAGAGCCAGTTAGTGCTGCGCCAAACGCACCAAACGTGTTTTTAGTTGCGTGTGAGATGTGCTTGAACAACAAGCTATCAAAGTCTTTTGCACCTTGCTTCTCATCTGGGTTCGCTGCCGCTTCCATTTCGCTCAATACGTATGGGTGACAACGTGTCGCACCTTGACCGAAGATCATCAGGTTACGAGTTAGAATGTTCGCACCTTCTACTGTGATAGCAACTGGAATACCTAGGTAAGGCGCAGCCAAGTAGTTCATTGGGCCATCTTGAATTGCACGACCTGAATGGATATCCATTGAGTCATTCAGAATAGTACGAGCCATCTCTGTCATGTGATACTTCGCGATAGCCGTTACGATACCCGGCTTCTCTTTCATATCAAGTGAAGTGGTTGTCAGTGTACGAGTCGCTTCTAATAGATACGTTAAACCACCAATACGGCCTAAGCTCTCTGCAACACCTTCAAATTTACCAATCGACATACCGAACTGCTTACGAACATAAGCGTATGCGCCGGTCGTTTTCGCTGTTAGGTGGCCCATCGCCGTACCAAGTGCGGGTAATGAGATACCACGACCTGCAGACAGACATTCCACCAGCATACGCCAGCCTTTACCTGCGTAATCTGCGCCACCGATTAGCCATTCCATAGGAATAAATACATCGTGACCGCGTGTTGGGCCATTCATAAACGCAAGACCAAGTGGATCATGACGCTCACCGATCACAACACCTTCGTGGTCTGCCGGGATAAGCGCACAAGTGATACCAATGTCTTCTTTGTCACCCAGTAGCTTTTCTGGATCGTGCAGTTTGAAAGCCAAACCAAGTACCGTTGCCACTGGTGCTAGCGTAATGTAACGCTTGTTCCAGTTAAGCTTGATGCCTAGTGTCTCTTTACCTTCGTGCATGCCCATACACACAGTGCCGACATCAGGGATACCACCCGCATCAGAACCTGCTTCAGGGCCTGTTAGTGCGAAACAAGGGATATCTGTACCGTCAGCTAGACGTGGAAGCCAGTAGTCTTTTTGATCTTGAGTTCCGTAGTGAGACAGTAGCTCACCAGGGCCAAGAGAGTTTGGAACCATTACCGAAACCGCGGTACTGATACTACGCGTTGCAATCTTAGTTACGATTGTAGAGTTGGCGTGCGCCGAAAATTCACGGCCGCCGTACCCTTTCGCGATAATTAGCGAGAAGAAACGCTCTTTGCGTAAAAAGTTCCATACTTCCTCAGGAAGGTCTCGGTCTTCTTTCACAATTTTGTGGTCATCGAGCATAGCGAGCAAAGTTTCAAGTTCATTGTCCATGAACGATTGCTCTTCTGGTGTCAGCTGAGGTTTTGGGTACTGGTGAAGCTTAGTGAAATCTGGTTTACCAGAAAACAGCTCTCCGTCCCACCACACGCTACCCGCTTCCATCGCTTCTTTCTCGGTGCTAGATAGGGGTGGTAGTACTTTTTTAAAGAGTTTAAAAGCTGGGTCACTTACCCATTTTTGTCTTAGAGAGCTCATAGTTCAGATCCTTTTGTTCACTATATTGTTTGTGAATATTTTGCTTTTTATTGTTTTATTCTTTTATTCTTTTGCTGACATGCCAGCGGCCAAATAAGGAATAAGAATATCGACCACTGCCTTCGCATCTATCTTTCTGTCATAGTCATTCTCTGCAATTTCTATTAGAGCTTGGCTAGATGCCATGGTGAATACACAAGTCCCTAGGGTGAAGTGCAATCGCCAAAATAACTGTTCTTGAGTGAGGTTTGGGTTAGCTTTCATTACTGAGTTGGTAAACAAAGTCAGTACTTCGCTATAACGAGTAGTAATGAACCAACGCAAATGACCTTGCACATCTGTATAGCCTCGACCGATGAGTAACATAAATCGACTCGTACCATTTGGCCTTACATCATTGAGTGCCCTTAGTGGCTGCCTTAAAGACTCAAACACGTCACTCATAGAATACGTTTCGTTCAAATTTAAGTTCACTAGTGCATCTTGCAATGCTGGCATAAATGCTTCTAAGTAACGATTGAGTACCGCACGAACCAGAGTCTTCTTATCGCCAAAGTGGTAGTTCACTGAAGCAAGATTGACATTGGCTTTACTCGTAATCGTGCGTAAAGAGGTGTCATTAAAACCGTGCTCAGCAAATAAGCCTTCAGCCACATCTAAGATTTTGTCTTTGGTTGTACTTCTTGGTGCCATTTCAATCACTCGTATTAAACAACTGTTTGAAATATACGCTTAGAACATTTATTTAACAAGCAAGCAACATCACATTTTCACAAATTGGTCGTACCAGTTATAAGCATTACGTTCTAAGCGATTGAATAGAGGCGCGTTTAATTAAAAAGAGAAAATTAATGAATTTTTTGGGGAACTGAAATGATAATCGAGGGTCATAAATTAAGTAGAAAACAGAGTATTTAGATGTTTAACAGGCCGTCAAACTTGTTTCTCACTGTTTTCTTAATTACTGCATTTTCCTTATTAACTCCTATACTTGTATCCGCCCAAACCGCGTTGGTTTGGGCTTTTTTTTATCTAAGATCACGGTGTTTTTTTTTGGTTAATAGTAGACACAAAAAAGCCCTCGAAACCGAAGGCTTTCATTACATTAAAGTTCAAAGCATTTCACGATCCGACTAGGCAGCATCATTTTTGATTAACTCGGCTAGCACCGAAAGATCATTGCCGAGATCAACCGAAGCTCCCATTTCCGTTGCAATACCTTCAACCACTATGGTTTGAGTACCACTGCCGCCATTGATTGGAATCGATAGTGCGATATCGTCTCCATCAACAGACACTTCAATCATGCCAAGCAGCTCAGCCATTTGAGTTTCATCTTGTGGGTCTTCAAGTAGATCATTTAGGTCAATCAGATCACCGGCGCCCTCCGTATAAAGCTCAAAGTCTTTAATGATATCGGTCCCATTGTCGAGCGTAGAGTCTAGCCAAGTGAAGATGTTGTCTCCGCTATCTCCAATCAGCAGATCGTTGCCTGACTCGGCATACAAAGGTTCATTACTCGCTGCACTAATAACGTTATATTGCTGCGGTTCTTCGATATCTATGGTGACCGTCTCTACCGTGCTTTCTGCGCCATTAGAGTCGACCGCGACATAATCAAACTGCGGGCCTTCAGTTACCGCCTCGTTACCTTGGACATAGCGTAACTCCCAACTGCCCCCTGTCGATGACAACTCCATTCCAACGATCGGATTATCTGGTGATGAATAACTAAAATCATAAAGAAGTTGGCTATTTCCGGTGTCTCCGGGGTCTTTCTGATACTGCTCTGTATGCGTTGTACCATCAGCAAAGGTATAGAGTACTTCAACATAAACATTACTATTGGTGTTAAATGAACCACCCAAACCATCTAAACCAAAATCAACGACCCCTAATGGGTTATTCGTAAAATCGAGGACTAAGGTCTCCTGTTTGTTCATACCTCTACCATCGGTATCACCAATACCAAAACCGACATGAGACTGTTCACCTTGATACTGTTTCAAAGGTTTATTATTGTTGTCTTCAATCGTAACCGTAATCGTATTGCCGTTATCTAGGGTAATAAGTCTCTCGGTTGGTGACACCGCGACGCCCCAATTATAGAAACCATCAACGAGCTCTGGCATATCGTCAGGGTCACCACTGAAGCCCATTTCAAACATTTCTCCTGGCCCGGCAACGAAGCTGATATTATTTGGGACAAACAACACACCGTTGTCGACGTCAGACTGCACAATTTCTCTCGTGACGCCATTTTCATCGGTATACAAAAGGCTGCCGTTGGTTGGCAAACTTTCTATCCGAATATTAAGTGGAATGTCGTCATGATCATCTTCTATATCTGAGATGTAATCTGGCATGCCGCCATCTTCAGAATCGAAGAGGATAGGTATAATCGCGTCCTCATCATTAACGACCGTGAAACTGGTCGCTTCAGGTGCGTCATTGACACCATTGATGGTTATCTCGATAACATGCTCTACACCATCGATGGCGGTGACGACATATCGCTCAATAACCGTGTCGTCATCGTTCAAGTATTGAACCGCATCGTTATCAACGACATAACTCCATGCCCCTTCAGGAGTAATCGTTAACATACCTAGTGCAAGTGCATAAGTAGATCCAACAGGGGTAAACACGCCATTAGGTTTAAATGCAGGCATGTCACTCGTGTCGACGTCAGTAATCGTTAAAGTACCGGACACCGAGAGTTCGTTGGTATCTTCATTGACATCGACGTCCTCTGTCACTTCTCCCACGTCAGAGTCACCTTCCCCAATCGTAATCTCAGATGGATCATCAGCACCATTAATAATGATTGTCACTTCACTTGTGGTTCCGTCAATCGCAGTAACCGTGTAAACCTCGGTGATAAATTCATCGTCATCGAGATATTGCACATCATCGTTGTCGACGACGTAAGTCCATTCGCCATCGTCGGTAATGGTCAACATACCCAACGCAATATCATTGGTCGAACCTTCAGGATTAAACGTTCCGTTAGGTTGAAAAGCCGCGACATCGTTAGCATCAACATCGGTAATCGTCAGTGTTCCCGTCGCCATCAAGTCGTTACTCTCCGGGTCAACATCGACATCTTCCGTCACCTCACCCATGTCTGAGTCACCTTCTCCGACAGTAATTTCGGATGGATCATCAGCACCATTGATGGTGATAGTTACTTCACTTGTGGTTCCGTCAATCGCAGTCACCGTGTAAACCTCGGTGACAAATTCATCGTCATCGAGATATTGCACATCGTCGTTGTCTACGACGTAAGTCCATTCGCCATCGTCGGTAATGGTCAACATACCCAACGCAGTATCATTGGTCGAACCTTCAGGATTAAACGTTCCGTTAGGTTGAAAAGCCGCCACATCATTAGCATCAACATCGGTAATCGTCAGTGTTCCCGTCGCCATCAAGTCGTTACTCTCCGGGTCAACATCGACATCTTCCGTCACCTCACCCATGTCTGAGTCACCTTCTCCTACGGTAATCTCGGACGGATCATCGGCACCGTTAATAGTAATGGTCACTTCGCTCGTGGTTCCGTCTATTGCAGTAACCGTGTAAACCTCGGTGACAAACTCATCGTCGTCAAGGTATTGCACATCATCGTTGTTGACGACGTAAGTCCATTCACCACCATCGGTAATGGTCAAAAAACCCAGAGCGGTATCATTGGTCGAACCTTCTGGGTTAAACACACCGTTTGGTTCGAAAGCAGCGACGTCGTTATCGTCGACATCGGTGATGGTTAGCGTCCCTGACGTCGCTAAGTTGTTGCTCTCTTGATCAACATCCACATCCTCAGTCACTTCTCCTGTGTCTGAATCACCTTCACCAACGGCTATGTCAGATGGATCATCGGCACCGTTAATAGTGATAGTCACTTCGCTAGTGGTACCGTCACTGGCTGTCACGGTATAAACCTCAGTAACGAATTCATCGTCATCCAAGTACTGAACATCGTCGTTGTTAACTACGTAAGTCCAAGCACCATCAGGGTCGATGCTCAATACGCCTAGCTGTGATTCGTTTGTTGAACCTACGAGGTTAAACTCACCGTCAGCTGAATAGGTAGGAGTGTCGCTGTCTACATCTGTAATTACGATCTGACCAGACGTCACTAATTGATTGGTGATCTCATCTACATCAATGTCCTCAGTCACACTGCCCGAGTCATCGGTAGCGACTGCCGCATCATCAGTACCAATGATGGTGACGGTGATGACTTGTTCGCCACCGTCGGAGGTTTGCACTGTCGTCGTATCTTGAATTTGCTCGCCATCAGCAAGTTCATCAAATGGACTGTTGGCCACGAATGTCCACGAGCCATCCTCATTAACGACAAAAGACCCGACCCCATTTTCGCCTTCCGCATCTTTGGCGATAAAGGTAACGTCCGGATCGTCAATGGTTAAAACGCCCCCGGTTTCAATAGGCTCATCCTGTTCAAACTCAATAACGTTGGTTTCACCTGAAACAAGCGCAAGAGCAATGATATCGAAAAGAGCAATACTTTGAGTTTCGGACAGCCCTTGAGATTCAAGTCCGTCAGTTTCAAAGTTTGTTGAAGCCAGAGTTTCAGCCCCTGTACGTTCAATCCTACCGCTGTTGGTTAGACTTGAGCCTTGCTCACCTGCTGCGGCATCAAACTCTTCACCCAATTCTGTTGGATCAAACCCTTCTTCAATAGCACGTTGAACTTGAGCGATCGCATCATCAGTGTCTATCACGTTTTGCTGACCTTGGTCATCGACAAACCGCGCAGAAACGTTTGGCACGCTCTCTTCAGTTGTTTCGACAGTGACAATGACGTCGCTAGTAGCTGGTTGCTCGCCCGGAGGCAAACGTCTAACTTGGCCTTGAGCGTCGAGCACTATAACGCCGTTCGCAAGACCTAGTATACTTAGGTTGATATTTCCCATATCCATATTCCCACTTCTGCCCAGAACACACCAAACGCGGATCCAATCCCACTCTGCGCTGTGGCTATTTCCTACAATAAATTTAGTAGTGGCATTATTGATAATCAACTCACTAAAGGCATGGAAATGCGATGCTTTTTAAATTAGTCAATAGCAATAGCGACTTACATTCAAAAAAAAACCAACAAACTTCGCATTTTTTTGCAAATGTCCTAAGCTTCGTTTAATACCATTCACTCAATTCAACGGTAAACGTAGGTTGGGAAACGGATGAGGCATTGAAAGTAGAAGGAGAGCTACTTTGAAATTGTTTAAATTATCCATAATGTGTTGCTTAGTTGCTGCAGCACCACTCGCCGCTCAAACTCTGGAACAGTCTGTGGCTATTACCCTGGCAACGAATCCAGAGATAAAAAGCATCTTTAACGAATATGTGAGCGTGAAAAAGCGTAATGACGCCTCTGGTGGGGCATACAGGCCGAGTATCGACCTTGATGCCGGTATTGGTTATGAAGGTATAAACCCTGCACCAAATAACGGTCCAGACACGGATCTAACAAGAAAGGAAGCAACGATTTCCCTCACTCAATTGCTGTGGGATGGTTCTTCGACTCTGAACGATATTGACCGTACCGCTGCAGAAGCCGAATCAGTTCGTTTGCAATTGATAGCAGATGCCGAAGACAAAGCACTGGAGGTAACACAAATATATCTCGACGCAGTAAAAGCGACTGAGGTACTGGCGCTGTCAGAAAGTAACCTTGCGATACACAAGAAAATCTATAAAGACATAAAAAAACGAGCGAGTTCAGGCATAGGTTCTACCGCAGACGTTTCGCAAGTAGAAGCTAGGATTGCAAAAGCTCATGGTAACTTATTAGCCGCCCAGAATAATTTGATCGACACACATACCCAATTTAGAAGAGTTGTAGGACAAGAACCGCTAGGTCTGATTTACCCAAGGGCCGACATATCTTGGATTCCACTGTCATTGTCAGATGCCCTAGTTGACGCTTTAGATAAACACCCTGTAATTAAAATAGCGGCGGCAGATGTCGACGCAGCACATTTTCAATATAAACAGTCCAAAGGCGTAAACTATCCTACATTCTCTATCGAAGCGTCTCAGTCATGGCGTGATGATGCAGGAGGCGATGAAGGTTCAAGTCAAGAAACGCTCGCAATGCTGAGAATGCGGTATAACTTGTACAATGGTGGTACAGACAGCGCCAATTCAGAAGCTTCTGCTTACCAACTCAATAAGGCGAAAGATCTTAGAGATCGTGCTTATCGCCAAGTCGAAGAAGGACTTCGCCTCTCATGGAGCGCCTTAGATCTCACACTGCAACAGAAAAACTTTTTGTCCGACCATGTTGATTCAGCTTCAGAAACCGTTATCGCCTATGAAAAACAATACCGAATAGGTAAACGTACTCTGCTTGACCTGCTCAATACTGAGAACGAACTGTTTGAAGCACGCAAAGATTATCTGGATGCCCATTATTCGGAGCAGTACGCTAAATACCGAGTGATGAACGCTACAGGTTCTTTATTGAATGCTCTGCTGGTTGATATACCGGAAGAGTGGACAACGGCCGTGGAGTATTAATGATGAAAATAACTTACTTATTACTTCCCGTATTAACGATGACTTTATTTGCCTGCTCCAATCAGCAGCGAGAAGCCTACATCGAAACGCCCGAAGCTGAACAAATTGCAGACCTGCAAGACGATGATAAAGATGGTGTAGTAAACGCGCGAGACACCTGTCCTAGCACACCAGAAACATCACAAGTCGACAATGATGGCTGTGGTGAAACAATTCGAGCGGAAGAAGTCCGACAGCTAAAAATACTCTTTGCTCATGACTCATTTGAAGTAAACCCAATATTTTCTAGCCAAATTAGCACCATGGCAGAGTTTCTTGAAAACTACAAAAGCGCTTCAATTGAGATCCAAGGTTACGCCAGTAAAGTGGGCTCCAACGAATACAACTTAGACTTGTCAAAGAAACGAGCAAACAATGTACAAGACGAGTTACTTTCGAATGGTATAGAACCGGAGCGCGTGAGAATTGTTGGCTATGGTGAAGAACGCTTAGAAAACGATGGTGACGATCCTACTTCACATGCACTGAACCGTAAGGTAACCGCGACTGTAGTTGGGTTAAGTGAACAGATCGTTGAGGAGTGGACCATTTTTAGCACACTAGAAAAGTAACGTGACATCATCACTGAAAGCGCAAGATGCAAGGTAAAGTCGCTTACAAATACAGCTTAGCTTCAAGATCAATAAAGCCGTGATAGGATTACCAATCACGGCTTTTTGTTCTTTGTCGTCACATGAATCGTAAAGGTGATTCTGTGACTCTTCTTGCTACTTAGGTATGGTTTGTTACTCAGTGAGTAGGCTCGCTATCAAGCGAACCTACTACCGAATATAGTTTTACTTACCGATTATGCTTTTACCTATCAATTTTGCTTTTACCTACCAATTATAGTTTTACTTCTTGTTGCTTAGTCTTCGGTAAAGAAATACTTAGCAGGAAGTAACCTAAGATAGCTGCGGTCGTTGAGCCCATCAGGATACCTAATCGAGCAAGCGTATCAAAATCTGCGTTCGTTGGACCAAATGCCAGCGATGAAATAAAGATAGACATCGTAAAGCCAATACCACACAACACAGATACCGCGAAGATGTTCATGAAGTTCACACCTTCAGGAAGCTTAGCGATGCCCGTTTTCACAGCACCCCAGCTGAATAGGAAGATACCCAGAGGCTTACCAACCAATAGACCCATAGCAATACCAAGAGGTAGCATGCCTGTAAGGTTTGAAATTGAGATGCCTTCTAGTGAGATACCTGCATTTGCAAATGCGAAGATTGGCAAAATTGCAAAAGCGACGTATGGGTGCAGAGCATGTTCTAGATGTTTCAGCGGAGAACGCTCTCCTTTATTGCCTTTCAGTGGGATAGCAAAACCAATGACTACACCAGCCAATGTTGCGTGAACACCTGACTTCAACACTGCGAACCACAGAATTGCACCAACAATAAGGTAAACACTCAGCTTAGTTACATGCTTGTTGTTTAGCATGAACAGCACACCAGTTGCAATGAAGCCAACCGTTAGTGCAAGCGTCGATAGATCACCTGAGTAGAACAGTGCAATGATAACAACAACCCCTAGATCATCGATAATTGCCAACGCTAGTAGGAATACCTTCAAGCTTACCGGTACACGGTTACCAAGAAGAGCCATGATGCCCAATGCGAAAGCGATATCAGTTGCCGCTGGGATAGCCCAACCTTGAAGCGCTTCAGGGTTACTTGAATTGAATAGCACGTAAATAAGTGCAGGAGCTAGCATACCACCCACCGCAGCGATAGCTGGGAAGATTGCTGTCTCTTTAGACTTTAATGCGCCTTCTAACAGTTCGCGCTTAACTTCTAAGCCAATTAGAAGGAAGAAGACAGCCATTAAGCCATCGTTAATCCAGTGTGATACAGACATACCAAGAACATAGCTGTGCAGTACCCCTTGGTACATTTCGTTCAATGGTGAGTTTGCTACAAACATTGCGATCGCCGCAGCGATGACTAGTATGATGCCGCCAGCAGATTCCAATTTAAAGAAGTCACGGATGACGTCGGTCATGATTTCGCCCTTATATTTATTATTTAAATAAACGAATAACAAAGAATAACCACGAGTTTATATCCAAGCTCTATCGATAGATAATCACTTCTTCGGATGTTTAACTTCGGTTTTTCCTACAAATACTAAACAATACGTCGTATATTCCATAATGTTGTTATGCACCATGAATTAAGTATAGATGAGTTCACCAAGGCTGTATGCACAAATAATTCGAGGGTTGTCGGAATATCAAACATAAAAAAAGGCTATCAAATGATAGCCTTAGGTGTTTTTTAGTAGCCAGTTAACTGCATAAAGCCTGTTGCTTCATGGCTTCCGCTCGCCATAATTGGCCCTTCCCAATAGGGTATGACAAAAGGCAGCCACATATCCCTACGTTTGATACGCGTAGTGAGATTGATATCGTGTTGTGGCACGTTAATAATCCATTGGAGCGGCATTCTTCTACCATTCATTAGCGTCGTATTCTGTAATGGCTTGATAGAAATGTCGGAGTCCGTTAGCTGATACACTTTGCCAGAACGAGTTGCCAATGTTCCAAAAACATAAGGCAATTGTTGATTATGGCGATAACGGTTAATGCTCAGTGCAGTACCGTCATCGAGATTAAACACGAACCAATCCCAGCCTTGCTGACCGACTCCGAGTAAACCACTGCCCCACTCTTTATGCACCCACGCAGTACCTTCGACTTCTTTCGTTACACCGTCGAGATTCAAAACCCCACTCAAAGATAAAAACGGAGCGCTGAAGTTATAAGACGCGACAGGCAATAAGTCGTGCTTTTTCTGATAGCCGTTATCGCCGTTGAGCACGTATGGCCCTTTCGCAATAGTGTCGAGTTCAAGGCCAAACGTATCGGTTTGTACTTGAAGGCGACCTGGAAACGGTGTGTTACCCAAGGCACGCCAGTTCCAGTTATCAATCCAAATTCTAAACGGATGACTGGTCATTCCCGCCTGTCCAATGCCACCACGCGCCAAACGCTGCTCTTTCCAAACCTTAGATTCAGACGAAATTACCACATTTGAAATATAAACCTGCGGGCTTTGCCACCCCCAGGTTTCTCTCTCGTCAGTTGCTATACGAAAGAAGCTCCACTGTACCGAGTACTTTTTCCCATCATCCCCTTTTAGAGACGCAAAATAATGCCACCACTCATGCTGGAATTCTGGGTGGAACTGGAAATCACGAGGCAACGAAACGCCTCGGTCTGGCAATACAGGTTCAAACACATTGAAGTGCTCACTGACAAGTACTGAATTAACCTCATTCTCGCCCTTATCGCCAACATCGACAAAATAGGAATAGTAAGCCCAGACACCTAAAATAGTGCCAAAGAAACCAATCAGTAATAGAGCAGAAACAAATCGGTGTCTGAGTTTTTTTGAGCCATTTCGTTGAAGCATATTAAAGCGCATCCCTCAGTGATTTCATCGGTGTGTTCCGAATCATTCTCATCACTGGCAATGCACCAGCTAACATTAATGCTGCCATGGCCCACGCAAATGTCTGCAAATAGTCCCAAGGAATCACTTGTAATTCGAGTGACCACCCAAAAGACTGCTTAATGACAATATCGACGATCAAGCTGGCTAACGCCAATCCGAGCGGGATAGCAATCAAGGAAGAAATAAGTCCGAACACAAACAACTGCAAGCTGCCTGTAAAAATCAGCTCTTTTGCCGAGACCCCTAAGCAACGTTGCAATGAAATATGCCTTTGTCGAGACACTTCACCCGCAACCGTCGCGAAAAAGATGCCGAAGACCGCGATGACCAAAGTGATGTTACCCAATGTATCAGCTATCGCGAATGTTCTATCAAACACTCTCATCGCCTGACTGTGAATATTGTTATTATCAAAAATACGCTCAGATCCAAGCCTGAATACGCTTTCCAATCGACTTCGAAGTCCTACGGAATTGACATCATCTTTGAGTATGACGCCTAAACCGACATTTCCGCGTCCAGCAAACCCAGATAGCCAGTTTCGATGTGACATCATGACTTGATGGTAAGGGTTGCCATAATCGTAATAAACACCGACAACCTGCCAACCAGAGCCAAGACTGTCATAAAGGTCTATATAGTCGCCTGGGCGAATCCCTAACTTGAGAGACATCGATTCACTGATCAACACACCTTTCGAATGATGCAGGTGGTACCAGTAATTCGGAATACCTAACTTGATCGTCAGCGCTTCTAATTCGCCTTCAGAAGGACCAGTACTGACCACCTGGGTACTTCCGACAGGGGAAGCGACATCTTTCTCCCAACGCCACCAAACTGAATCGACTTCAGGCTGTTCTGACAGCCAATTACTCATACGTGCAGCGGCGTTGTTGGTTGGGTAAATGTACAGGTCTGCAGCCAAACGCTGTGTTAGCCATTTATCGGTGGTATCCCTAAAGCTACCCACCATGGTTTCTACACCAATATTCGCTGTTAACGCTAGCATGAACGCCATTGTCGCCACACCACGATAACTCATGCTTGAAGCGGCATCCGCAAAGAACCAGCGAGCACGAACCCAACGCAGTGAATAAGACAAACTGTTGAACAGCTTCCACATCAAGAAAGGCGTAAACAAAGCCACACTGACGAGCATCAGGGCAATAATCGCAAAACCAGATTCTTGCGTTTGTGGGGCTTGATACACAGCGACAGCTGCAACCAAGAAACCACAACCAATCAATGCTTGCCAAGTAAACTCAGTGCCAGCAAAACGCATCAAAGATAAACGAGATGACAAACGAATCGGTTGCGACCTCAGCAAACGAACCAATGGCCATGCACACGCTAGGAATGCACCAAGCAACGCCATTAATAAGCTATAGCCACTCCAACGCCAACTCCAGCTAAGGGTTAAGCCCACATTCGCATCGTAAAGATCACCTAAACTCGAAGAAACGGCAGGTAACAGTTGGTTTGCCAACATGACACCGAATACATTGCCGCAGATCCAGCTCAGTAGAACCAATAACAATAACTCTAAGCAAAGCGCTTTAGTCAGTTGCCAACCAGACACACCTGTTTGTCTCAAGATTCCGACGAGTGGTTGGCGCTGAATGAAAGACAGCGACATCGCTTGGTAGAAAATAAACAAGCCAACGACAAACGACAGCATGCCCATCGCTTTTAGATTTAAGTGGAAAGCGCTAGTCAATGACTCAAGCTCAGCTTTAGAGCTGCGAGAGATTGTCAAACCATTGGGCAACATGTTTTTAAGACGTTCAAACTTCTCGGGAGACATGTCTGAACACGCAATCACGGAAAGCCCTGCACTGCGTTTAAGCATTCGGAGCAAAGAGATATCCGCAATCAACCTTGTACCATTAATCAGGTTATTTTGGTCCACTACCACTGGACCTAGCTCTGAACCATCCATCAGTGGAATGTAGTCCCCATCCTTCCATTCCATATGTTCAGCAAGATCATCACTCACTAGGATCGGATATGGTGGTTTCATGAGATCTAACGTGGTGAGTTCTTTTAGGGCAGCACCAGGCTGAAGCTGAAGCATAGAAACCGGGTCTATGCCAATAAGCATAAAGTTTGCACCATTTTCATCAGTGATACTATGGTGGTCAAAAGGAGAACACTGCTGAAAGCCTTCACGACGAAGCTGAATGTAAAAACCTTGCGGGATTTTATTCGCGTTATGCTTTGGTCGAATACGGTAAGGAAGAGGATTCGAAAAGAGTTTTTCGCCATGCGTATAACTTTGCTTGGCGTGTTGGTTGATAGCGGTAACACCAACCAAAAGTGATACGCCAAGGGTTAAACCAAGCCATACCAAGATAATCTGAAGTGGGTAACGTCGATAGTGACCAAGTAGCGCTTTAACTACGGGCCATAACATGCAGTTGCCCTCCTTGTAGGCGAATTCTGCCATCCATATGCAATGCAACTTTCTCACTGTGTGTCACCAGCAATAAGGTACATTCTAATTGGCGGGCCAAAGAGGTCAGCAAACGCATCACAGCTTCCGCATTGCGCTCATCAAGGCTTCCCGTTGGTTCATCGGCCAACAAAATTTTCGGTTCCATATACAAGGCACGAGCAATCGCAGCACGTTGTTGCTGGCCACCAGACGCTTCTTCAGGGTAACGACCAAGCAAAGGCATCAGGTCTAAAGCAGAAAGAATCTGTCTCCAGAGCCCCTTATCTTCAGGTAAACCTTTTAACTGGCGGCAAAAACGGATGTTGTCGGCAATGTTAAGCGTTGGTAGCAAGTTGAATTGCTGGAAGATATGACCGATGTTGTTTCTACGATAAGCGGTGCGGTCACGCTCGGTCGAGTCGTGCATATCGAAGTGAGGGAAAGCGATTTCACCTGAATCGGCGAGGTCTAAACCCGCGATAAGATTCAGCAAAGTACTCTTACCAGAGCCACTTTCTCCCATTAATGCCAGCTGATCACCTTGGTTTAATGTTAATTCAGCACCTTGCAAAACAGGGTGAAACTCCCCCCCATCGACATAGCCTTTACATAGGTCTGACAGCTTTAACATTAAACAGCTCACATTAGTTAGAATTTGGAATGAGAATCTACACTAATTCCCTGTTAGGAGGAAGTATTTTGAAAGATAGATCACACACCAACGATAAAGTGATGGGGTTGATGCGCTCTACTTCAATTTCCTATCAAGTTTTTAATCCATTTTCTTGTTTTCATGCGATAGAGCGACCCACCCCACTTAAGCACCTCTTCAGTGAGGAAAAGTAGATATATCCACTCAGGTGGAAACTTAAGATAGATAGCGGCGATTGCAGCTAACGGAATACCAATCACCCACTGGGCAATCAGATCTTGATAAAGGCAGAACTTCACATCACCGCCCGCTCTCAACACACCAACGATCACAGTCATCGGTACCGAGCGGATTACAATACCCACGCTTAAAATCAGAATGAATTTCTCAGAAAGAGCTCTGGTTTCTTCCGTCAGTGCACTAAAAGCATTCAGTATTGGCGTTTGTACAAAGTAAAGAAAAACGGCCACAACAATACTGGTCAAGAAACACAAAATCGTTAAGCCTAACGCTTGATAATAAACCGCTTCATTGTTCTTCGCGCCAAGTTGGTTACCCACCAGAACCGCTGCCGCATTCGACATCCCAATCAATAAACTCAATGAAATAGATTCAACCGGCGTCATCACTGAAAGTGCTGCCAGTCCCTGAACGCCCGATTGCCCCATAATCGCGTGGTAAGTAAACAAGCCACCGGCCCACGCCAAGAAATTAAACGTCGTAGGAAGCGATAACTTTAAGAAGCGAACCACTTTTTCAATCGAAGCGGCTGCTTTTATATCGCATAACTTGAAAGCCAAGAGATGCTTTGAACAATAAAGATAACCAAACAAGGTCGCCACTTCGATTGCACCACTCAACACTGTCGCAATCGCTGCGCCTTTTATTCCTAAGGCGGGAAAGCCCAAATTACCAAAAATCAAAACCCAGTTTAAAAACACATTCGATAAAATGCCAATACCACTAAAGAAAGTGCTTAAACCCGGCTTGTGCATCGCTCTTAGGCCTACTGCCATACTGCTGACACACGACACCGCTAACATGCTGAACGAGGTGATAACAATGTATTCAACACCAAGGTTGATCACTTCTTGGGAGTCAGTCGTCACACCCATGATTTGCGCGGGAAATGAAACGAAGAAAACAATGGTAAGTAACGCAAATAGTGTCGATACTAACCATGTCAATGCGGTACTTTCTCTGACACCTTGTTTGTTACCTGCTCCCCAATATTGAGCCGTTAGCAGAGCGCCCCCCGTGGTGACACCCACCAGCATAATGGTCGTTACAAACATAGCACGGCTAGCAACCCCCACAGCCGCAATGTCTGCTTCTCCAAGCTGACCTAACATCAACACATCCACTAAGCCTCTGCTTGAAAACATAATGCTCTGCAGAGTAATAGGCAAAGCAATCGCAATAAGCCTACGAACAAAATCACCTCGAGTGTGATGAATAATTGAAGAGAGCAACATAGAGACACCTAAACGGAACGTATTGATGAATAAAGATAAATATCACGCTATTATATCAATGTTCGGTTTTTAACCACAGATATAAATGGAATAACAATGAAGAAAGTACTGGTATTAGGCGCTTCTGGATACGTTGGCTCGCAGCTCCTCCCTCTCTTGCTTGAGCAAGGCTATCAAGTCACAGCTGCAGCAAGGCATATCGACTATTTAAAAGCACGAACCGAGCCTCACGACAACTTGTCACTTGAATACCTTGATCTCGCAGATCAAGCTGCGACACAAGCGCTCGTCCCTGACTTTGACCTTATTTTCTTTCTTGTACATGGAATGGCTGAAGGCCATGATTTCATTGATTACGAACTCAACTTGGCTCGTAACTTTGTTTCGGCTCTTGGGCCAAAAAACCAACACGTCATCTACCTCAGTTCGCTTCAACCGCAAACGGGTGATTCAGAGCATCTTCAAGCGAGAAAACAAACCGGACAACTGCTTCGTAAAGGACCAGTACCGGTAACCGAGCTTCAAGCAGGCGTCATCATTGGCCCTGGCTCTGCAGCGTTCGAGATCATGCGAGACTTCGTCTACAACTTGCCTATTATGATTGCGCCAAAATGGGTCGACTCTAAAGCCAACCCTATTGCCTTGCAGAACCTGAACCACTACTTGCTCAAACTCGCACAAGACACGCCTAGCGAAAGCCAAACCTTCGAAGTTGGCGGGCCAGACATTGTCTCTTATCGAAATCAATTTGCTCACATTGCAAAAACTGCCGATCGCCCACTCAGGCTTTGGGCGACGTCACTCCTCACGCCCTCAATTGCGTCATATTGGTTGGGCGTGGTGACTTCTGTTCCGTCCAACATAGGCAGAGCGCTTCTCGCGGGCTTAAAGCATGACTTTATTGCCAGTTCGACCATCATTAGAGAAAAGTACCCTCAGAAGCTTATCTCGTTCGAAAATATGGTTGAGCAAGCGATTCACGCTGAAGGAAACTTCGTGAAAAGTAATGTTTGGGGCTTTGACAAAACCGCCTTCAAGCGCTGGCAAGCTGGGTATGGCTATTACCCGAAGAAAACAGGGGCAAGTATCACCTCAAGCGCATCCTTAGATTCCCTCTGGCACGTTGCTCAGCAAATAGGAAGCCCGAAACAAGGTTACTTCTTCGCTAACGCTTTATGGCGCACACGCGAATGGTTAGACCTTCTCTTTGGCGGTGGTGTACCTGTTCGACAAATGCCAGAAGGTCCTAACCTAAAAGTCGGTGACAAGATTGACTCTTGGAAGGTTATTCGCTGTGAAGAGAATCAGTTTCTATCTCTGCTTTTCGGTATGAAAGGCCCCGGTTTAGGGCGACTCGAAATTACCGTATCTGACCTCGGTGATTCTCGTGAACTGAACATTTCAGCTTGGTGGCATCCAAAAGGCTTTTTAGGCTTACTTTATTGGTTCGCAATGATGCCTGCTCACCTGTTTATCTTTAAAGGCATGGTGAAGGCGATTGAGAAGCAAGCTAAAGAGCAAATGAAGGATTAAAGCAGATTCGAGATCCGGCAACGAGATACGAAGAAATTAAGAGCTATGGATGAGACTGCATCCACACCTTCTTGCTAGAAAAAGACCGCCATTTAGGCGGTCTTTATATTTTTAACTGTCACTAGATTAGCCAATAACGCTAATTGGGATCTCAGCCAGTTGGTTGCCTTGGTTAGCTGGATACACGATGTATTCACCGTGATACTTCACCGCTGACTTGTAGTCAGTGACTTTGTGAAGCATGAAACCTGCTTCCATCGCTGCTTGAATAAACTCAGCGTGGTTACCACGAACAAACCAGTTCATTGGTTTTACCATTAGCTCACCGTCGAACGAGTCGTCACACTGTTTGCCACAAAGTGCAAAAGAGTGCTCACCATCAGTGAAGAACTGAATTTTGCCGCCAGTCGTTAGCTCGTCTTCACTTGATACACTCCAACCCATCTCGTACATTTTGTCCATGAACGCTTCAACATCACTGTCTTTTAGCGCTTTAGGCTCTTCGCCTTCAGGGAAAAAACGTCCGTAAAACGCAGAAATACGTTTAAAGGTAAAAGTTAAATCAGAGTTATTGCCCTTTGAACGGCCCTGTTTCTGCCAGCGAACCAAGTCAGGCACAATCACACGATCATAAGACTGAGCCTTAATCGCCTTCGTTACCCAACGAACTAAATAAAGGTTGTTCGCAATAGGCGCATCAATCGCTTTGCCTGCTTTGTGCAGAGCGTAAAGCTCGCCTAATGCATCATTCACTAACTTCTGAATTTCAATATAGTATTTTGACATTATGCCTTCTTTCCTAATGTCCAATATAGTAACGCTGACATTACTGCACACGCAGCCATTACCATAGCCATAGACCCAGCACTGTCACTTGGCAGCATCGCAACGATAGCTCCAACGACAGAACCAGTACCAAATCTTAATGTTCCCGCAAGCGATGAAGCCGTACCGGCCATGTTTGGATAACCACTGAGCAATAGACCCATAGAGTTACTGCCGATAGTAGAAATGGTGCCAATAAATAGCATCACAAACGGCACAATACCCCAAAGCCCGAGATCCAATAACCAACCAACCAGTAAACCGACGCCAGCTAATAATTGAATGACCAGCGCGGCTCTCAGCATGGTATGAGAGCCAACCTTCTTAACAATTCGACCATTAATTGTCGTCATCAGAATCATCGCAACGATGTTCAGACCAAACAGGTAACCAAACAGGTCAGGACGTACTCCATAGACATCAATGTAGACAAAAGAGCCTGCGGTTAAGAATGCAAACATCCCAGAGAACGAGAACGCACCCGAGAAAATTAGGCCCATAGCGGTCGAGTTTTTACATAAACGAGCGTAATTGCGAATCGTCGTTTTAAAGCGCAATGGCTGACGATTTTCAACAGGCAGTGTTTCAGGGATCTTAATGATAACCGCAAGAATCACGATAACCGCAAAAATAGCCAACACCCAAAAGATTGAACGCCAGCCGAACCACAATGCCAAATAACCACCAATCATAGGGGCAATTAATGGCGCAACCGTCATCACTAAGGTAACGAACGACATGGTTCTTGCAAAATCTTCACGGTCGAACATATCACGCACAACCGCTTGGATAATGACCGCCGCCGCCGCACCTGCAAAACCTTGAGCGGTACGAACTAACGTTAACGCTTCAATGCCATGAGTGGTTGCACTCACGACAGACGCTATCGCAAAGAAGAGCACACCAATCAGTAGAACTGGCTTGCGACCATAACTGTCGGCTAACGGACCATGTAACAACTGACCTAAAGCGAAACCTGCGGTGTACGCGGTAAGTGTGATTTGCACTTCCCCTGCTGTCACACCAAGATCTTTGGCGATCGTTGGCATTGCAGGCAGGTACATATCGATGGCGAGTGGTGTCAGTGCACCAATCGCGCCCAGAACCAAAAATAGCATCCAACCTAACTGAGGAGTTTGTGGTTGTGAGCTTGGGGTCTGTTGGGTAGACGTTTGCATAACTCTCCGACTAAGTACTAGGTTCTATGTAAGCACGAGCATGCACGCAGCAATATACGAATATACACATAGCAATACACGAATACGCACAGTGATACACGAATATGTGCACACATACATGAACATATAGTAATAATGGCTGAAACTGTCCTAGTACCAGTCAAAATAATCAGCCGACGCTATCCTTGGTCGGCCACATCTACGGTAGAAAAGATTACTTCCAGATAGAGTCTACTTCTTCTTGTGTTAGGTAACGGTATTCACCCAACTCTAAAGACTCGTCCATCTCGATTTCACCAATACGTTCACGGTGCAGTGCTTCGACCTTGTTACCAAGTGCTGCAAACATGCGTTTTACTTGGTGGTATTTTCCTTCGTGAATCGTTAGCAACACTTCACGCTCTGCACGTACTTCAAGGTGTGCTGGAAGTGTTAGGCCGTCTTCGCTCTTAAGCTGGATGCCCTCTTTGAACTTTTCAACGTAATCGTCTTCAACAGGTTCAACCAACCACACTCGGTACATCTTCTCGCACTTGTGCTTTGGCGATGTGATGCGGTGAGACCACTTACCGTCGTCTGTCATTAAGACAAGACCCGTTGTATCAACATCTAAACGACCTGCAAAGTGCAGCTTGTCCATTTTGATTTCATCGAGTAATTCAAACGCAGTGCGATTTGAGCCATCTTCATGCGAACAAACAAAACCTTCTGGCTTGTAAAGCATGATGTAACGCGGGCCGTGAACATTCAGCTCATTGCCTTGCCATTCCACAACGCACTCTTCAGTTACCTTAAGTGAGCCGCTTTTTTGAATGACATCATTTACTGTCACTGCTTTTGATTTTAATAAGTGTGTTGCTTCTCTTCGAGTGACGCCTAACGCATCGCACAGAAATTTATCTAAACGCATGAATACCTCAACTAATCTAAGTCGGGTATTATAGTCACCTTTGCTCAATTAGTTGAGCTATTTCACACTATTTGTTTTTCATTTTACAAGACACGATATGTATACACTCCGCCCGTACCAAGCTGACTCAGTAAAATCAGTGATTCATTACTTCAGAAAACACCAAACACCGGCTGTTCTTGTATTGCCTACAGGCGCAGGAAAAAGCCTGGTGATTGCAGAGCTAGCAAGGCTCGCTAAAGGTCGTGTTCTAGTGCTCGCGCACGTAAAAGAGCTCGTTGAGCAAAACCATGAAAAGTATGAAGGTTATGGGCTAAAAGGTTCAATTTTCTCTGCCGGTTTAGGGCGTAAAGAGACAGACCAACAAGTGGTGTTCGCATCGGTTCAATCTGTAGTTCGAAACCTTGACTCATTCTCCAATCAGTTCTCATTATTGGTTATCGACGAATGCCACCGCGTACCAGATGAAAAGACCAGCAGCTATCAAAAAGTGATCACTCACTTACGTGAAAATAATGCGGGTATAAAAGTGCTTGGATTGACCGCGACGCCTTATCGTCTTGGTATGGGGTGGCTTTACCAATATCACACCCGTGGCCAAGTGCGTTCTGAAGAGCAGAGATTTTTCAGAGACTGTATTTTCGAACTGCCGATTCGTTACTTGTTGGACGAAGGCTTTCTAACACCAGCACGCATGATCGATGCGCCCGTTTTGAGCTATGACTTTTCGCAACTAAGGCCGGCAAGTACGGGGCGCTATAAAGAATCAGAACTCGATATGGTGATTGAGCAATCGAAGCGTGCTACCCCACAAATTGTCGATCAAATCATTGAACTGGCCAAAGACAAGCTTGGCATCATGGTATTTGCAGCCACCGTTCGACACGCACAAGAGATCCTGAGCTTACTACCCGAAGGTCAATCATCCATCGTGATTGGTGACACGCCTACGTTAGAGCGCGATCAAATCATCAATGATTTCAAGGAACGTAAAATCAAGTTCTTGGTTAACGTGTCAGTATTAACCACAGGTTTTGATGCGCCCCATGTGGATTTAATCGCGATTTTGCGCCCAACAGAATCTATTAGCTTGTACCAACAAATCGTTGGCCGTGGCTTACGCCTATCTCCGGGTAAAAAAGAGTGTTTAGTGCTCGACTATGCGGGCAACAGTTACGACCTTTACCAACCAGAGGTCGGAGACCCAAAGCCTGACTCAGACAGTGAAATCATCACTATTCCCTGCCCTGCTTGCGGCTTCAATAATAACTTCTGGGGCAAGCTAGACAGCAACGGCTTCTTACTCGAACACTTTGGTCGTAAATGCCAAGGCTACTTTACCGATGAAGACACGGGCGAACGCGAGCACTGTAACTATCGTTTTCGTGCTAAGTATTGTGGTGAATGCGGCGCTGACAACGACATTGCCGCGCGCATTTGTCATGAGTGTGATGCCACCTTGGTCGACCCAGATAAAAAGCTTAAGGAGGCGTTAAACCTCAAAGATGCGTTGGTGTTTGAGTGTTTAGAAATGGACCTTAACGTTCTCAAGGACGACAAAGGCAAATCACAACTTAAGGTTACCTACCGAGGTGAAAACCAAGCACAAGTGCATGAGTTTTGGTCATTAACCACTAAGAAACAGAAGCAGAACTTTAAGGATCAGTTTGTTCGCCCTCACCTTGCCGACAGACACAGACCGTTTGAGGAAGCTTCACCGACGAAGGTGGTCGCTCACCAACATAGATTCCGCCCACCTCAATTCGTGATTGCACGTAAAGTTGGGCGCTTTTGGAAAATGAGAGACAAGATATTCGAAGATGAACTCAAGCAATAGGCTCCCAATAATCAACAGAATTAATAAAAAGAGTATTTATACTCCTTTTATTAACATTCTAATGACCATACATGAGTTAACTTGTTAAACCACAAATTAGATTGCGCTCAGCTTTTTCTGATTCCCGCGCCTCTTTAGCCATATTATCAAAAATCTCAATGGCTAAAGTTGGCTTATGAATATAAAAGCCTTGAATGAAGTCAATGCCTAACGCTTCTAACATTCTTAATTCTTCAATTGTTTCAACACGTTCCGCAACCACTTTAGTTTGGCTCATTTCTGCCAACTCAACTAATGAGTGCACCATTTTTTTCTTAAAATCAGAACCGTTAATATTTTCAACGAGCGAACCATCAAGCTTGATCGTATCAAAACAACCTTCAGATAAAATTGAATACGATGAATAACCTGAACCAAAATCATCTAAGGCAACTATGATCTGGTGGTGTTGTAGTCGTTCTACTATTTTTCGAAACTTCTCATCTGCACGATAAAAAACAAGCTCAGTCACTTCAACACATAAACGGGAACGGATATAAGGGGGTAGATGACATAAACGATCGATAACACTCATATCGAAAATGGTTTTAACTGAGAAATTTAATGACAATTGAATAGTTGAATAGTGCTCAAGTAAGCTAATTGCGTAAGTAAGCATACGAGAATCGAGCTCCTTCTCAAGCCCATGAGAGGCTACAACATCGAGCAATTCACCAGCAGAAACGATTTTTTCACGTCCCTCTTCGTCCTCCATTTTTAAACGACACAGTAACTCATAGCTCGAAGCAACACCCTTTAAAGAATGAATTTTTTGAGCAAAGCAAAGCAACCTATCCGAGTTAAGTAATTCAACTGCTTCTACTCTAAGGTTCGGTAAGCTATAGAGCATGACCCCGTCTTGTTGCTGCCAGTCTTGGTAAGATTCATTGTTGGACTTTGCTTTACGGCAACAGTATTCAGCTTTGTAAATACAATCTTCGACAGATTCATTAGGACCACTTCGATAACGGCCAAAACTAAAGCTTAGAGCGTTTTCTGTTTCTTGGGTGAGGTTCTGTTCCAACAAATATTCAAGTAACTCCTTGGAAACCGACGTTTGGCAAATTAATACAAATTCATCGCCACCGACTCTATACGCCTTCCCTATGCCTTGTGCGGCTATTTTTTTGAAGCGCATAGCTAAATTTATTATCATTCGATCACCTACATGGTGACCTTGACTATCATTGAGAAACTTCAATTGATTTGCATCAATGTAATAATAACACCGAGAACTCTCAATGACCTTTTTATATTCTATGGATTTTCGATTATACAACCCTGTCATGAAATCTTTATCAGAATTAGACAACAATTTCTTATAATCGCCCAAATTAATAACTCTTAATTCCCCAAGATCATAAACACATGCTAATACAAAAGAAGCATGAGACAAGTAGAATAGCGCCTGTATTAAATAATAATACTCAGGTATGAATGAAATAGTCATTGATGATTCAAGAACCACCACAGACATAATAAAACACGAAAGATAGCTAATTATTATTTGAACTTTATTATTAACTTCTTTTGATATCAAACAAAATGCTATAACAACGGCTGCAAGGATAGTGCTAATTAAAAACCCAACAATGACGTCAAAGTTTATATAAACTGAAAAGAACTGTAGAAACACAAATGAAGAACAAATCAGTAAGTGCTTTGTATTTATTCTATCGCAACTTGAAAAAACAAGCATTAAATACACACAAACTAAAGATAAAGAATAAGAAACGAACCAGTAGTCGCTTCTAAAAAAATTTATAACGTAGGTTCCTTTATCATCATACCCATCCCATAAAAACCCAAACTTGTAAATATAAAACATAGAAAACAGCACTATATAGCACGTCATAAATAGTGTTTTAGATCGCTTTATCGGCCAAACATAATAAACATAAACTAACGATATTGCGCTCGCCAATATAAATAGCGAGAGAATCACGCCATATTTCATGACAAGTGATTGCTTTAATTGATGCTCTTTCGAAAATAACGCACTGGCATTTACAGTCTTACCTCTAGGAAATTTCACTAAAACATGACTGTATTCAAAATTTTTGTTCAGCCGTAGCGAGCGATAATACTCAAACAAAAATTTGCCAACAACTTTGCCGTCTTGATCAACAAAAAACAGCTCTCCTGTCCGGGATGAAAGAGATTTCCAAACTAGATGTTCATATGATTGGTTGTCTGAAGGTAGTGCAAGTTTAAGCCAACACGACTGATTAGGTTCAGGAATACAAGTAACAATTGAGCTCCACCCTTCTTCCTTATATAGGATGGCATCAACCGAAGAATCACTAACTACCATGCCATATTCGAAATCACTGATTTGCTTGAAATCTAACTCATTAGCATGGCTAGTGAACGTTATCAGCACTGAAAAAAACAACATAACTAGCACTGTAAATGGCACTCTAAAATCCTTATTAAATCAAATATCGCGCGGCAAAGAGCCCCATAAGTCCATATACTTGCGAGTTTACCATGTTAATTATTTGTAATTTGTAAGGGAATGTAATAACGTCAACGCATTACTATTGAGCAAATGAGTCAACATGAATATCAGGTTGGTTAATTGCACGTTGATACAACACTTTACATTGCTAAAATGATAAAGCGTCTCTCGTATTCACATTCATACTCCATTCATTTTTATTGTATTAAACTGTCGTTACTTGCTTCTTTTACTAAGGCCACTGCATGCAAAAACCAAGCGCTATACTCATCTGTATCGCTGTAGCTATAGGCTCGACATCAAGCTTTGCACAAGATGATCACCATAACGGTCATGATCTTGTACAAGATGTTCATAAAGCGGGAACCCGTATCGAATTTGAAGAAGATCAAGACGAAGTCTATGAAGCGGTGCAAGAGGGCTACATTCGCCCTTTCTCAGAAATGTATGCTGCGGTTGAAAACGACCTTCATGGCCGAATCATTAAAGTAGAACTAGAAGAAGACGATGATATTTGGGTGTATGAGCTAAAAATAAATTTCCAAAACAATATCATTAAAGTGGAATACAACGCTGAAACGTTAGAAATGCTGATGATTAAAGGTCGCAACTTTAAAGAAGCGATCAAAAACTCCCACGAATAATAAATAACAATAAAAAGAGTGATACATGAAAATTTTAGTCGTTGAAGACGAACCTCGCTTGGGCCAACAAATTCTAGAAACCCTTGAGGGAGCCGACTGGGTTCCAGAGCTTTCTCAAGACGGTATCGACGCACTCTACCGTGCAACATCGGAAGAGTGGGATGCCATCGTTCTCGATTTAGGTCTACCTAAGCTGGATGGCCTAACCGTATTAAAAGGTATTCGAGACGAAAACATTAACACGCCAGTGATTATCCTAAGTGCGCGCGACACGCTTACTCAGCGTGTAGAAGGCTTGAATGCAGGTGCTGATGACTACCTAACTAAACCATTCGAAATGGTCGAGCTGATAGCCCGCATTCGTGCTCAACTGCGCCGAGCGTCAGGCAGTGCTGCTCCTATACTTCAAATTGGTGATCTAAGCCTAGACACACGCAGCTCTAAAGTGTTGTGGCAAGGCCAAGCGGTTAGCCTCACAGCGCTTGAATATAAAGTGGTCGCTTATTTCATGCATAACCAAAACAAAGTTATCTCGCGCACTGAGTTGGTTGAACACATCTACAAGCAAGATTTTGACCGCGATTCAAACACGGTTGAAGTGTTCATTGGTCGTATTCGTAAGAAAATCGCACCAAAGATCATCAAAACCGTTCGTGGCCTTGGCTACCAACTGAATGCTGAATAACGCTGTATTTAATTAAGCTAAGAGCAATCTCCAATTAGTGGACAGCCTGTGCTGATCGTTGTTGTTCTCATAGCAAGATGAGCAAAAACAGGCTGGTAACGTATGAATCTAAAAAAACGAACACTTAAAAACGTCAGTCTAAAAAGCCGCTTGCTCCTCGCCGCGGCTTTTTGGCTAGGTGCGATGATATTAGCGGCAGGCGTCGGAATACCTAAGTTGGTTAACGATTACTTGGTCGATGACGTCAAGCAACAGCTCAGCCTAACCATGGACGAGTTAACCGCCAACATAGAAACCAACGACAGTGGTAACCTCATCATGGCAGAGCGTCTGTCTGACCCTAGGTTTAACCAACCCTACAGTGGTATTTATTGGCGAGCCGCTACTCAAGACCAGATTATTCGATCTCGCTCGCTATGGGACAAAGACCTCACTATCAAGCGTTCGCCGATTCATACTTCAATCAAAGGGCCTGAGAAAGAAAAGCTTATTTACATCGAGCAGGATATCTATCTGCCTGAACTGAACGATCCTGTCACGATCACCATAGGTATTGATGAAGATCCATTAGAATCCACACTGACCGAACTTACAGGTCAGGTCTGGTTGATTCTGATGCTACTGTTTGTGGGCGTGCTGATGTTGATTGGTATTCAAGTCAGTTGGTCGCTATTGCCACTCAGTAAGATGCAACGTGAACTGGTGATGTTGAGAAACGGCGAGCAACAAGGGTTAAGCGACAACTACCCGAAAGAGGTTTCTCCATTAGTTTCTGATCTCAATGCCCTACTCTTCCACTATCAAGAGTTATTGGAGCGAGCGCGTAACCACGCGGGTAACTTATCTCATGCGTTGAAAACTCCGCTGTCGGTTCTGAAAAATGAGATAGAGCGACTTCCAGAGGATGACAAGGCACTGCTGCAACAACCCATTAATCAGATTCAAAGCCAAATCGATTATCACCTTGGCCGAGCACGCATGGCCGGTGCAATGAACATTCTTTCGGTGAAGTCTTCACCTTGTGAGCGTGTTGAAGCTATCTCAATGGCGTTTGATAAAGTCTACTCCGCCAACGAAGTCACCATGATTAACGAGCTAGACTCTGAGATTGAAGTGGCGGTAGAAAAAACCGACCTTGATGAAATGGTCGGCAACCTACTCGAGAACAGTTACAAATGGGCGAGCAGCATTATCCGAGTCCATTCGAATGAACTCGATGATGGCAACATTGAATTGGTGATTGAAGATGATGGCCAAGGCATTCCTGAAGAGAAGCTTGAGCAAGTGACCAAACGAGGTGTTCGACTTGATGAAACCACACCAGGAACAGGCTTGGGGCTTAACATCGTGAATGAAATGGCGCACAGCTACCGAGGCAGCCTAACGCTCAGCAAGAGCTCTATGGGCGGATTGAAAGCCTCTCTGGTGCTAAAACTAAGCAAAGGTTAAGTAAGCTAAACGCGCTAAATAAACTAAGTAAACTAGGTAAACACGATAAGCCCTAGCGCAACGCTAGGGCTTAACTTTATTCTGGTTTAACAAAGCTTTTCTCGCTTCAATATGATTAGCTCATCGAGTGAAGCCCAATCATATTGCCTTCCGTGTCACTCACTACACTGATAAAACCATGCTCACCAATGTCCATTTTGGGTACTTGTAGCGCGCCACCATTGGCCGCTGCCAAACTGGCTTCTGTGGCACAATCCTCACAAGAGAAGTAAACCATGGTGCTGTTGCCTCCCGCTTTTACACCGGACATCTTACATAAAGCTCCTGTGGCGCCATAGTTCCCCATATCGCAAGGAAATACCCACATCTCAACTTCGATTCCGGTTTCATTGTCTAACTTATCCAGCGTCACTTTAAACACTGATTCATAAAAAGTTTTTGCTCTCGACATGTCATCAACATATATTTCAAACCAACCAATCGGATTCATTTGCATAACGTTATCCTCAGTTTTCGCTGCTTGTTCGCCCTTAATCAGCATAGTCAAAGTTGAAAAATTTATAGCCGAGGAATTACATGAGAGGGGTTATGTTTGTATAGATATAGTCCAGTAGAAATTGCAAAGCCTTGTTTGACGGAGGGTTCAAACAAGGCTCGAGTTGGTCGCTCTTATATATCACTCTGTATATCGTTCACAGCAACATCCAAAGCTTGTGAATCATCGCGATAAGTTGCTACTCCGATCATCAAGATCCTGCCATCAGTATAATAATCATGATCGTCATCGATCACTTCCACCGTAGCCAATGGATACTTGTCTAGATCAATATCTGGCAGTGACGTTCGTATCTGATTAGCGAGCCTATCTCGCTCTTCATCAACATTAGGGTCAATGTTATGAAGTACGGTCACAATGCCTGAGTAAGGCGTGACTTTAAGGCCATCATCATAACTAATTGCGCCTAACCACTGAGGCTGGTTAGTTTTAATATCAACACCAGCACGCCACCAGCGAATATGGCTACGCTTCATCAAGTTACCCGGCAATTGAAACGCCATATCTTGCGGCTTGCCTCTCCAATATAAATCGGACACTGGCGGCGTTTTGTCTCTGAGCAATGCGAGATAACCAGCCCATTCAATCTCATTTCGAGAGAACGTTTGATTCTCTATCCAGCCTAATTGCTTCATTAAATCTCTTGGGGTTGATCCAACATAAATTACGTTGATCGCTTGTGCCGAGTAGAACGAAGATTTGCCAGGAAACGCTTTATAGGTAACCGAATTCCAGTCGACTTTGTCAATTTGAGCCGTCTCTGGTTGATTCTGAAAGTCATCGGCTTTCCAAAAAAAGTGGGCGTAGTTCGCAAACAATACCCACGCCAACAACAGCGCACTCGACTTAAGTACTAAGCGTCGCCACTTCATTCGATAACCAATAATGGTGAAAACCAATACCGTGAACACACCGGCGATCAAACTATTATGCTCAGAGATAAATATCTTAAGGCTATTAAGCCACGGGAAGTTTTCAACGCCGTGCGCCAGTAACATGCCCCAAGCAATGAACTGTCCACCACCAAGAGCCAAGCCGATAAACGCCAACACACTAAAATTACGCCACGGTACACGATGTGAGCCCGCTATAAATGGCACAACCCAAGCGATAGGCCCTAATAAGCGAGCAAAAAGAATGATGTATGTGCCTTTGCGAGCAATTAGGTAACGGCAGCGCGCAATTAATCGTTTGGTTTTAGGACGAAACTTAATGAGCCTTCGCTGCGCTTTCGCACCGTATTTATAGCCAATAAAATAACTGAGTTGGTCACCAAGCAAACCGCCTAGCATCACCAAAACCAACGCCATCCATGCTCCTGAATACAGTTGAAAGCCCGCTGCGATAAAGAAGGGCTCTCCCGGTACAAATAGGTTTGGGCCAATGAGAGCATCACCCAACGCCCCCAGAAACAGCCCTAGTCCATCAAACATAACAACCTCAGTGCTTACTGTTCTTTATAATGACCGAACTTGTAGTTCATCTCGTTGTTACGCATTTCGCCTTTAAAAAAGCGTCTTACATTGGCTTTAAGGTAAGTAGATCCTGTCTTTACAACACCATCTTGGTCTAAACGACGTGGGTCAAAACCAAAGGTCATATTAAGGAATCTAAATCGCCATGTTTTGCTCGCACGTTTTACATAGTCACAGTCTTCACACAGTACGATCTCTTCATCGAAACCGCCGATTTCATCATGCGCTCGTTTAGTCGAGAAAATACAGGCGCCAATCGCCGTCGGGAAAAAGAACTGGGTAGTAAATAAGCCTGCGTTAAATAGCCCGTAACCAAACTTGTGTACAAGCGGCAGACCTTTGGAACTCATGTACACACCCGCCACTTCAAGCTTCTTCTCCTCTAGTTCATAAAGCGCTTTCGCAAGGAAGTTTCGGGGCAAACTCACGTCGGCATCTAAGAAAAGGATTCGGTTGTACTGCGCTAATGAAGCGCCTGTGTTTCTGCCAAGGCTCACACCGCGATTTTCCATATGATGAACCGTTAACTTTGGCAACGCGCTTTCATAAGCTTGTGCCACCCCTCTTGTATTGTCTTCACTGTTCGAGTCGACAACAATCACCTCAAATTCTTGATGGGTTTGCACACTCAACTCTTCCATTAAGCGGCTGATGCGTTTCTCTTCGTTTAGCGTAATTACGACAATGCTTACCGGTTCCATATTTTCACCTATTCATTCTGCTGTTTAATTACCACTAAGATTAACCAACCAAGCCTTAACCAAGTCTTAGGCAAACATTCATTTTCCGTTCATTAACTTGATGATTTAGCAACGCTATCAATAGATAAGATAGGCAATGTAAAAGACGATAAAATGGGGTAAATAAGCACTAGTGAACGTTTTATCTCCAAACGAATCATTTATCGAAGGAAATTCACTTTGAGATGGGCTTCTGACTTGCTCAGATTTGAATGTGATGTTAGTATCCGCGCTCGCTTAAGCATGAACTCGTTTATGCCTAAGCTTTACCACATACTCAAGGTCGCATTGAGGTGTGAAGTTAATTTTTACTAATTTGAGAGTAAAACTATGAAATTTGAAGCAGTAGTACGTACTGAACTAGGTAAAGGTGCGAGCCGCCGCCTACGTCACGCTGGTAAATTCCCAGCTGTAATCTACGGTGGCGAAGCAGCAGCTGTAGCTATCGAACTTGTTCACGCTGACGTGATCAACCAAATGGATAAGCCTGAATTCTACGAAACAATCACTCTAGTGATTGACGGCGCAGAAGTTAAGGTTAAGCCGCAAGACGTTCAACGTCACGCGTTCAAGCCTAAAGTTGAGCACATGGACTTCATCCGTATCTAATTCCCTACCAAGGAATAAGATTGGATAATTCCAAGCCTTCTGCATAGAAAAGATAATCGATCTTACCAGTCGAGAAATCTAGAAATTCGAAACCCCGATGCTACCAACATCGGGGTTTCACCGTTTTTGAGCCCTCAAAAACATCGTAAATCTCGCGCAATACACTGAAAATAATCAACTTTCCTCTTCCCCACTTTATCCCGGTCTTGCTTGGGTGAATTAAGGGTGGACGAAAGGTGGACTTATACAGTAGTTTTTCTAACACAAAGACTAGACCGCTTTTTCGCTAGCCTCCACACACTCACTTTTCAAAACATAACACTCAGCCTCCCTGGCCAAAAATTATGGATTCGGATACCGAATTAGCGAATAAAGAGGAGTAATATTAGGATGGTTGTAGCAGTTTACCTTGGAAGGTTATCGTACATTTACAGGGTCAAGCGGCCTGATTGCCCGACTTTCCTTAGGCTCTTCTTTCTAGAGCGTTCGTAATGTCTTTTTTGAGTTCCTCTGAAAGGCGTTCGAATTGTTTTGGTACAATCAAACCTTCCTCGCACATTTGCATGAGTTGGATAAATGCTCGGCTTCGAGAATGGCCATCAAAAATAAGCTTCATTTGCTTTTGAGATTCTTTGGAGTACTCGCACATAAAGTGAAACCTTTCCCCTACAGATTCTGATTCATCAGTAATCGCTTTGATGGCTTCATCTAGCTGACGAGTACAAAACAGTTGCGCAGCTTCACTCTTTATCTCGCAAAAGATTTTCCAATCAGACTCTTTGATATTCATACAGACCTCCACAAAGTGTTACTTCTTAGGGTAGAACATTACTGCTTATAAACGACGTAAGCGACACGATTACCCAATAGTAAATAGAGCGCTGTTAACACGAAATCTATTCTTTCATTTGAGTGCAAAGGTTAGCTCTGAGTGTTCAATAGCTGTAACTAGTAGCCGACTTCCAATACCCTTGTTCTGGTAATTTCGATTTCACTTGATGCTAAGAAATACAGGCATAAAATTTGGCCAGAGGTACATATAAGAATCCGCCTTAAATGCTTGTTATCTGCGTTGCTGAAGATTAGCGACATGATGCTTATACTTCTTCTCACGCCAAAACCATATTGCATAACTTAAGGGGATAGCACCAATCGAGCTCCAGAAACCACTCATTAATACATCGGTAGTTTGTATCCACCCCCAAGCTGTTTCTGACATAAACAACGGCTCAATACTTCGACCGACCATCACGCCTAAGATTGCTGGAAATGATGTACGAGCAGTAAATTTGAGACTTCCTTTTTTCCTCTCTAGCTTCCATTTTGAAAACTCGATATCAGGATCTTTCACTATTGCCTCCATAAGATAATTTGCCTGAAGCACATAATGCCTAATTGAGTCGCTGACAACACTACCTATACACTCAAACCTACGACCGAAATCACTGAAACTAATCCAAGTATAAAATTACAAGCGTAACAGTCTGCTTAAATGCTTGTCATGGCGCAACTTGCAACACCTGTGGCGATTTACTACAATATAAATACAAACTAAATTAGGAGACATATTATGGCTACTGCAAGTGTACGTATTGACCAAGATCTTTTTGATAAGGCAGCGATAATGGCTAAAGCACTAAACCGCACTACACCAAAACAAATTGAGCACTGGGCTAAAATCGGGAAAATGATGGAAGACAACCCTGATCTACCTTATGAGTTCGTAAAGCAAGCAGTCATAGCAAAAGCTGAGAAGGAAGCAGGTAAATTAGAGGCTTACTCTTTTGACTAAGATTACCAACATTCTTCAGACACCTACTTTTAAGAAGGCGGTCAAGAAATTACACAAGAACCAAAAAACGGATTTAGATAATGCTATTCGAGCCCTTATGGAAGATCCGCATCTTGGTGAGCAGAAGAAAGGTGACCTGTTTTTCTTGAGAGTGCATAAATTTAAGATGGTTAAGCAATTAACATTGCTCGGTTATAGCTATGAAGATGGTACTGTAACTCTCGAACTAATAGCTCTCGGCTCGCACGAAAATTTTTATCGAGATATGAAGAAAATATATTGATTCAATGTAATCGAAAATATCCTTGCCCGTCTGAGCCATACTCGTTTGTTGAACGAAGCCGCTACGCGGCAGAGTAAAACAGCTACCATCCATACTCTTGTAACGCTATAACTCTCCTTATGAATAACACCTTACTAACCTTAAACTGCAAGGTAAACGACCTCCAACTATTGATGCCTATTCTCGTGCGGTTCGTCGAAAGGCATTTGATAATAAGGAGAATGGCATCAACCAAAATAGAGGAGGTGTGACGACGAAAGAAACGAAAAATAGCTAACTGGCTAATAAGATTGCTATCGCAACCTTATCTTGGCCTCGCTCGCCTTGAGAAAAACCTCAAAGCGATGTGCCCTTCAAACTAAATTACACAATTTACTTAATAAAGTGGCTTCGGGCTTATTCAACACTTGGGATTTAGTGTTGGCTGCGCAACACCTTAATCCTTAGTTCTTGCTGCTCATTTTGCAGCACGTGCTCCCCAAAGGGTTACAGCGAGTAAGAGACTACGGATTTTTACGTGGTCAAGCACACGCCTTAAGAGTTCGTATTCAGCTGTTGCTGTTGAACCTACTCTATATGATGCCGCCAGTGACAGCACCGATAGGGAGCAAAGCGATACGAATATGCCCTTGCTGTGCACATGAAATGGCATGTGTTGGAGTAAGCCGACCCACCTAGCCGAAAGGCATTGGATAATAAGGAGAATGGCATTGACGAAATCAGAGGAGATGTGACGACAAAAGAAACGAAAAACAGCTAACTGGTTGATAAGATTGCTATCGCAACCTTATCTTGACTTCGCTCGCCTTGAGAAAAGCCTCAAAGCGATGTGCCCTTCAAGTTCAATCGTACAATTTACTTAATAAAGTGGCTTCGGGCTTGTTCAACACTTGGGATTTAGTGTTGGCTACGCAACACCTTAATCCTTATTAGTTAGGTGCTTTTAGCCAAAGTACGAATGATTTCTAGGTAAGAACAGCCTAGCCAACTCAGGTACAGGTATGTCTTTCAGGTAATTTTGAGTACAAAAACAATGCCCGCATTCTCGCACTCGAATTAAATTTCTTAGCTGAGGGTGCTGCTCTGTAGCAAGATACAACGCATTCTGTGACTCTCTTCTAAGGCTGATATCGTCACTTATTGTAACTTGAGGGTTGTCAATTACAATCTCGTCTAAACATTGAAACAAAACTGGTCTTTGAGGCTTTCTAATTGTGACCATTTTTCTCTGGGTATCAAACTCATCCCATCGTTCTCTGAGTTCATCCACACTTTGAAAATATTTATCCTCTTGCGTTAAGTTATCATTCCAAAACATTGGGTTATTCTTGGTAACCCAAATATGCAAATCTTCATTTAACAAAAACTCAAGGTTAAATTTAAACAAAACTGGACCATATAGGTTTTGTCTTGGAAATAAACCATGGAGATCCACAGTATCAATGAACACATCACCCCAAACGTCAAATCTGATATCTTCTTCGTCAGAAGCTTGAGGAGTTTGGAAAAGTCCATTACTCGCAACATCTCCCCGAGACAACAAACCATCATTCTCAATAAACGTAATTGAGGTAGCCACTGTATTTGCGTGATGAAAATGAGTAACTCCTTTTTCAGTGAGTAACTCGTGAAGTTCCCTATTATCTAATCTCATTCTAAGCCTACATTTTCTATTTATATCAACTAACCATGCAGCGTGGTAAGGGGAGGACAAAACGCCTACCTTAATTCAGAGTGATCACCGTAACCGCAAAAGTGGATTCAAACGACTAATACAAGGCGTTTGAACCCATCAAAAATACTTAGCTAGATGTGCGTTATTCTGTAAGTTCTTTTCTTAGTTTTAACTCGTACATTGGGCAGGTAGTACTATTCCATGAATCCATTAAGTTGCCACAAACTTGACAGTTGAATGTGTCATTATCACGAGTTGGAAAGCGATGCATAGTTACAGAGTAAATAGAACCGCATTTGCTACAAGACTTATCTGAAGAGGACTCACTTGACCAAGTTTTTACCATTGGATTCTCCTTAGGCTTTTAGATTACATATAGACAGCATATACCCATCGCTAGAGAGTATAAGCATCAAAAGCCTCAGTGTATTGTTGAATATCAATAGTGTTGAAGAAATCTACAATTTGGTACCTAACGCCCTGTTAAGGTGATGAGATGGTCTCCCCCTACTACTTCACATGACTGTAAGCCATGCTTGGAGTGTTCAGGTCCGAAGTAAAAGGAGAAGACCATGACTCAGCATAAAATCATCGGCATCGATTTAGCAAAAAATATCTTCTTTCTTTTTGAAATCAATCATAAAGGGAAGAACCTTTGCCGTAAAAAACTTCAACGAAGTAAACTACTTAGTTACATCGCCAATAAAGCACCCTGTACTATCGCCATGGAAGCTTGTTCCGGCGCACACTACTGGGCTCGTGAATTCTCTCAGTTCGGTCACGAAGTCATACTCTATGCACCCCAGCATGTGAAAACTCAAAGGCGTAAACAGAAAAACGACTATAACGACGCCGAAGCCATTGCCGAAGTCGCGCTCTACAAAAGACCTCACCCTGTGCCTCATAAATCCGTCGAGCAACAAGACATCCAATCTCTTATTCGAATGAGACGTCTGCTCGTCACTGAAAGAACTCGTATCGTTAATCAAGTGCGTGGCCTTATCTCTGAATACGGCATCATTATGCCCAAAGGAGCCGCTGCTTTCAGAAAGGCCATACCCGAAATACTCGAGAACGATGAAAACCAACTGTCTTGTATATTAAGAGAACTGCTATCCCATCAGTACGAACGATATTTATACATCGACGAACAAGTAAAATGGTTCGACGAGAAACTTAACCAAACCATCAAGCAGTTCGAAAACGCAAAGCGACTCATGTCTATTCCAGGCTTTGGACCACTCACTAGCCAAGCCGTTGCAGTATGGCTTGGCTCTGGACAACAGTTCAAAACCGGTAGAGATGCCTCCGCCGCAATGGGGCTTGTACCAAAGCAAGATACCAGCGGCGACAAAGTCATTCTTCTAGGAATAACCAAAAGAGGCAACACGTATATCCGCTCCCTTCTCGTTCATGGAGCAAGAGCAGCGTTGAGGCGCGCCAAATTTAAATCCGATAATCTCAGTAAGTGGATGCTTGAACTCCAAGAGCGACGAGGACCAAACAGAGCCGCTGTCGCTTTAGCAAACAAACTCATGCGCATAGCGTGGGCCGTTATAACTAAAAATGAAGAGTATCAACCAAAACAAAGCTAATGATGATCACCAACCCTTTGCAAAGTACGTAGTAAGATGAATAACAGGATAAATCCTACACGTTGAAAACCTTATACTCACACTGTCTTATAAAGTCGATAAGGTGATTAGGACTTCGTGTTCGACTTCCTCATCTTGGCCAAGGCAATAGCCGCTCAACAGGCCGTATATATGGAAGTTAACCTGCGCTTTTAATCATACTGCTGACTTGCAAAACTGGGGGAGACCATATATGTGAGCAACGCGACCGCGAAACTCAACCTGACCACCGTAAACACAAAACCCAACGATGACATGAAAAATGCCATGCGTTGGGAATCACTCTTAAATGCTTTGTTAAATTTTTTTTAGGTCGAGGACTAAACGCTCAATCACCTTTGAGAAATCAGCATTGGATTTGACGTCATGAAAACTAGGAATAAAATATTCCCTCAATTCAACGGCTAAATCTTTGCCAAAATCAGAATCAAAACATTCCCAGTCTCTGAGAGTATCAAAAGACACTAAACTAATAGGAAATAGTTTTCTTTCACCTGTTTTCTGTTCTAGTTTGAAAGCTTTACGCAGTTCAGTTTTGACCCACTCTGACTTCATACTACTTTCGGATAAAACAATAACAAGTTTCTCATGTCCCTCTATTCCTTCAAATAGTTGTTCATGCACTTTTTTGCCCGCTCTTAAATTCTCTGGAGCAAACCAGCAACTAACGCCAGCACACCAAAGTGCGTCATATATTGATTTTACTTTATCCTCATCCGCTGTCGCATAGCTAATGAAACATGAGTAATAATCTTCTTTAGTCATTTCTAATCCGTAAAATCGTTCGATCAGGCTTTCACTTACACCTGCTTTTGTTAAAAATTTAATCGGCATATTATCGCCAAAGTCCGAGATAGTCTTTATAGAAAAAATTGATGTGGACATATGATTCATCGACTCTAGGTTTATAGCAGTCGTCAAATCTGTATCTGCGAAATCAGTACTTCCCAAAGTAGCATTATTTAAATCAACATTGATCAACTTAGCTTGAGTAAAGATGGAGTTTCGAATATCTGCCTCGATGAAGCCACACCTCTCAAATGTTGCCACTTGGAAATTAACATTCATAAGGTTTGATTTATAAAACTTACTACCATTCACCTTTGCATAAGCAAAATTTGAATAACAAGCCTCAACATAAGAGAAATCAGAAAATAAGATATCTGCGCCTATAAAATAGGCTCCAGCCAATTTGCTGTAGCAAAAATCCGCATTTGATATCATACAACCACTAAATACTGTCCTCTCAAGAATAGCACCTCGAAAAGAGCAGCCATTGAAAGTCATCTGAGTAAGCAACCTATTCTTTAGATCAAGCTGAACACCTTGCTTCCCTTGGCTTTGTAGCCAAATTCGGTGTTCACCAAACTTTAATTTCAGTTCTTCTTCTGTGATTTTTATCGCCATACTTCACCAAAAAATTTAACGCTTAAGTATTTATCCGTTGTCGTAGCACAATGGATAAATACCTGTTGGACTTGGCCGCTTCTATCTATGGAGTTTGCTTTTTAGGACTGACTTACGTTCCACTCTTATCATTAAGACTGGTACCCCATCAGCCGTCCATTTTCCACTTCTAGCCACCAATTTATCTACTGCGACCATACCCGTTGCATAATCTTTTTAAAAGCGAACAATGCCCCTCTCTCGCCATAACACAACGATAATTTTATTCATTACAATCAGACAACTAGGTCAGTCGATGCTCTGAAACGACTATCCTAGGTCTAATATTGATGCACACGAGTACCATGCTGTTGCTATGGCAGTTCGGACAACACGGTTTCTCTTTCGACACTTCCGACTTCTCTGCGGGTCGCTTTCGTAAGCTTTGCCTAATTTCCGCTATCGCTTTTACCCGTACCGCATTAGCTAAAAAGCCATAATAGCGTATTCGCATTAGCCCTTTAGGCAACACATGTAAAAGTAAGCGTCGAAGTAACTCGCCCGCATTACAACACATTCTTTGCGTCCCATTGGTTCGATAGTCTTTGTAACTCATCGTGATACGGCCATCCACGTTATAACTTAATTGGTTGGGATTTAACCCGATACGATTGCAATACCGAGATAGATAACCCACTACCGCTGTAGGCTCGTGGAGTACAGGTTTACTGTACACAACCCACCTCTTACTAGCGGCTTCCTCTAATAAATTACTGTGCGTTGCTATCAACTCGCTTACTCGGCATAACATCTCTTTCTTAAAGCGAACGGATAGGGCTTT
>NZ_CH902607.1:945364-993064 GCF_000153005.1 Vibrio sp. MED222
GCTAATACCCAATGGCTTTTCGGGCTCTAGGCTGGGAAACAGCACTACGGTGGGATGATAATGACACCAGTAATTTCGAAGATGATTCAGTTGGCTATCACCCAGTGGAACAAAGCGATCTTTTTTACCTTTACCACAATGAATGTGCAGTCGTTTCGCCGCACCATCAATGTCTTTCACGTACAAGCCTACGACCTCACTGACACGTAGGCCACATCCATAACACATTTCAAGTGCGGTCTGATATTTAAGACTTCGACAATGACTAATGATACTTCTTACTTCCTCGCGATTAAGCAGCTCCGGTATTTTACTGGCGCGTTTAATCGGGGGAACCAGTCGCTCTTCAAATTCTCTATTCAAAACGGCACGATAAAAGAACAAGATGGCATTCAAAGCTTGAGCACAAGTACTACTACTTAAGCTCCGCTCTGTGGTGAGCGTACGTAAATACGCACTAATCTGTTGATCAGTGAGTAAATCGGGAGACAGATCGTAAGTAGTAGATAGCTCTTTAACCCAACGTAAATAGCTTGCATGGGTTTTCGGAGAAAAACGGCGAACCGCCATTTCATCGATAAGTTGTTGTCTTAATAAGGTCATGATGTATTCCTTAATCTATGGATACATCATAAGTTTGGTCTATCAGGTAAGTGAGAGGAAAGCCCTCCGCGAAGCGGCTTAGTTCAACAGCTCTTAGACAGAAAAATTCTGCATTTAAATATAGAATTTTTCTATCTAGTATCTTGATGAAGTTAACCATACCCCGTTTTTATGAAAACTAACAGCAACTTAAGCACTACGAGCATCTGCCTGCATCCCAAAACACAGACTTTTTCTATATAGCATGAATTGATGTGCCAAACTGCAATTCATGTATATATAACCAGTTAAAATTAAAATGAAAAAATCACCATTTCTAGCCTATATACAAGAGTATATGTTGGGGAGACACTATGCTCTTCGTACTACACAGGCGTACATTTATTGGATTCACCAGTACATTCTTTATCATGATAAAAAGCATCCCAGAAGTTTGACTTCAAGGCATGTAGAAGACTTCCTGACGCACTTAGTTGTTGATAGGAAGTCAGCACAGAAAACGCAGAGCCTAGCCCTCAATGCGATAGTCTTTCTATACAAAGAAATCGTTCAGGAACCCATTGAACTTGATATGCAGTTTCGCCGTTCAGACAAATCCCGAAAGTTGCCAACGGTTATGACTCCAGAAGAAATTGGCAGGTTCTTTAACCACTGCTCACCTAACTTCAAATTACCTTACCAATTAATGTATGGGTCAGGCCTACGGTTGATGGAGTGTCTACGCTTACGAATGCAAGACATCGACTATGACTACAAATCAGTGCGAGTGTGGCAAGGAAAAGGAGGAAAGAACCGTATAGTGACAATAGCCCCCGAGCTTTTCCCCTCAATCAAGTTACAACAACAGAAATCCGCAGAATACTATCAGCAAGATATACATGATAAAGCTTTTTCTGGCGTATACCTGCCCGACTCTCTAGCTAAAAAATACCCGAGTGCAGAAAGAAGCTTAAATTGGCAATTTCTTTTTCCTTCTGCTCGTCTGGCACCCGATTTACGAACAGGTGAATTACGCAGGCATCATATTCATCCAACAGCGCTACAAAAACACATTAAGGTCGCTAGCCAAAAAGCCGACATTGAGAAAAACATCTCCTGCCATAGTAAAGGTAACCATATAGATTGTTACGTCGCAGCAACTAATAGTAAGTAAGATAATGATTTGGGACAATAAAAAACTCAAATGCCATGTCAGCCCATAAACTACCTCCCATTGTATCAAGTGAAAATAACCAAAGACGAACAAAATATTCTCTCGCGCTAGTATTAATAAGCGATTCTGTAGTGGTACGGTGAATTTGGCCACGTGATTAGCTCATTTCTAATATTTAAAATACATTAATTATGTGACTAACTAGCGGGTGTATGGACAAAAGTGAGCTTCGACAACGTAATTATTAGAAACAGCACAATCATGGAAAGGCGCTAAACTGAGTGACCTGATTTGGAATAGATAGAGTAACAATTCACATGTTCGCTATATAACTACGACATATCCAATAATATGCAGGCATAAGTTTGTTCTAGCACATTGAAAGCAAAATTAACCTCGCATATCATACGGCACACATAATAATAGAGTTGCTTATTGCATTGGGAGCACGAGTTGCAAATTGTTGGTAGTAAATGGTTTAAGGTTGATTTCCATTGTCATTCTCCTGCGTCAGATGACTTTCCTAGGTCTGAGAAGTCGCTTACCTGTACTAGCCGTGAATGGCTCCTTGGTCAAATGTCCAATGAGGTGGATTGTGTCGTATTGAGTGACCACAATACGGGTGATGGCCTAGATGCGATGCGAGCTGAACTGGAAGCACTTAAAGTTGAGCACGAATCAGGTGTGAGTAACGGGTATCGGGACATTGTTGTTATGCCTGCAGTGGAGCTTACAGCTGCAGGGAACGTGCATGTTCTTGCTATCTTGCATGATGACGCTACGTCCTCAACCATTAGTGAGCTGGTGGGCAGTTGCGGGCTTCCTCCCGTTCAAGCCAAGAATCATTCAGTAGAGCTGGCACGAGGTACGCGCGGGATTGTTGAGGCTATCCATGCATTTCCTTCTCCAACTTTGGCCATTCTTGCACATGTAGACAAGGATAAAGGCGTATTCCAGAATTCTAATCAAGGCTCAGTAAGTGCTGTTTTTGATGTAAAACCAGATGCAATAGAGCTAATCGGCGATATGGATGATCTTGAAAACTATCAGAAGATGCTCATCGAGGATCTTGCTTGGTTAAAAGGGTCTGACGCGCATTCTATTGATGAAATGGGACAGGGCTACACCTGGGTTAAGATGATAGAACCTTCCTTTGAAGGGTTAAAGGTAGCACTGTCTGATCCAAAGCATTGCATAAAGCGTGGACCTAAACAGCCACCAGCGATCCCATCGAAACGAATCACTAAACTAACCTTAAAAACCAAGATGTGCCAAAACATCAGTGGTAGCCCCATCAATATCGAACTAAGCCCTTGGTATACCTCCATTGTGGGTAGTCGTGGTTCGGGTAAGTCAACGTTAATAGAGGCGATGCGGTTAAGTCTCCGTCGTGATGAACACCTTCCTCAGATACAGCAAAGCAATATTAATGCATTCAAAGAGGTGAGTCAGAACGGTGCGATGACACCTGACTCATTCGTCGAGCTTGAATACCATAAGGGTCAAGATCAATACAGGCTAGCTTGGTCACCGACAAAGACATCCTTTCAGCACTTCAAAAAGGAAAGTGAGCAATGGGAGGAGGAAGACACCTTCAATACATCACGCTTTCCAGTTTCGATTTACTCGCAAAAAATGCTGTATGAAATGGCGACTAAGCCGAATTCATTTCTGAGCGTGATCGATGAGAGTGATACGGTAAATTATGCCACGTGGGAACAAGAAAAACTGGACCTTGAAACGAAGTATAAACAGCTCTGTTTTGAAGAGCGTGAAGCCCTGCGAACTATCAGCAACCTCATCACCACTAAAGGTAATTTACAAGATGTTGATCGTAAGCTTCAAACGTTAAAAGAGGCGGGATTAGAGTCGCTCCAACAGCTGCTTACAAGCGATAAAGAAGAGTTAGGTAAGGCGGGAGACAGCAAGCAGAAAGTCGATGATTTAATCGAGGGGCTTGAGGGCATTTGTACCGAGAGCACTGCAGGAGATATTGACGATCCAGAGTCCGACTTAGGTAAGTGGCAGCTCGAGGTTAATGAGATTCATGACACCCTGAATGCCGCAGTACTCGCATTAATCGAGGGGGCGAAGGCTAAGTTGGTTAAGTCCACTGAGCAAGCCTATTATCAGACGCTCAAGGGGCGAATTGAGGCTAATTCTGCTGATTTAAGCTCTAAGGTTTCGGAATTAGAAGACGCGAAAATTGATCCCGAAGAGCTGAGTGCTCTTATGGACTCGCAAGCGGAATTGCAGCTTACTCTAAGTAACGAGCAAGGGTTGAAAGATGCCCTTGCGTTGCTTCAAGAAAAAAAAGCTGAGTTGTACGGGAAACTCGTCACGCACAGGGAGAATCTAACCAAAGTCCGTAACCAGTTCATTGAGGAGCTTGGTCTAACGGAACTAAGAATCAAAGTGCTTCCTCTGGCATGTTCGAGTGAACGGTTAGTTAAGGGTTATCAGGCAGCCTCAGGAATTGAAAGATTCGAAAGCCACATTTTTGATGGAGGCACTCCGAATAGCTTATTGTTCGCGATGGAAAACTTGAACAAATTCAATCCTCAAAGCGCGGAGAAGCGATACGCTGAGTTGGAAAAACTAAAGCGTTTCCATATTGCATGTGTCAAAAAGGAACAGAGTGATGAATATGCCTCAATCCATGGCTCACTAAGAGCTCGGCTGGGGCAGCTGCAGGATGAAAGGTTGGATGAATTACATTGTTGGTTTCCTGACGATGGGCTTCAGATTGAGTTCCAAGACTCAATGAAACAATTTCGTCAATTAGAAAGGGCTTCACCTGGCCAAAAGTCTGCCTCGATGTTGTCCTTTTTAATGTCATATGGCGAGGATCCGCTTATCCTCGATCAGCCTGAAGATGACCTAGATTGCGCTATGCTTGCGAGCTCTGTGATCCCTGCGATTTCAAATAATAAGAAACGCAGACAATTGGTTGTCGTCACTCACTCTGCACCTATTGTGGTGAACGGCGACGCGGAGCTAGTGGTAGGGATGCAACAGCAAGCTCAAAGGTTAGAGCCTTACATTTCTGGAGGGTTGCAAGAAGAGGCGGTTAAGTCGTTTATATGTTTCCAAATGGAAGGTGGTGAAAAAGCCTTTAGAACTCGATTTAAACGCATCATAGGCTAGCTAAAGCCAACGGAAAAGCTCACTTTGTGAGCTTTTTAATTCCAATCGTTTAAATCTAGTAGCCAATACATGTAGGATGAAGTGGAGGAGTGAATCTAATCACGTCTAAATCAAATCCTGTAACGTATTGTTTTAGGGTGTGAACTTCATAAATTGCCTAAAGTTATTTTATAATTCTGGCAATATACAACTTCCTACTTATTCGTGCTTCAAAGGTGATTAGCTGTGATTATTGAGCCGGATTAGTTAGGTACAAAAAATGTACACGCATAAATTCTGTAGAATATTTAATCTAACTCACTGTGAGGCAGCTTTGAGTTAAGGGCCCCAGGTACACTAATGCTAAGTGATCTTTGTCCTGCATCGCCCGATGTCGAAACATCGCTGGACAAAAGCAAGTTAGCTGTATTGCTCTAAAACGTTTCGATCAGATTAGGAAAAGTATACTAAAAATAAAGATTTCATCGTTTTATATAACAAAATCACTTATGTCTATATAATTTAGCTAGGGATAATCGCTACCCTAGTATATATATGCAACAATGCATAAAGGTACCAATGTAACTACCAATTAACTCTCTGTTGGATGGAGTTAATTATAGGATCATATGTACCTCTACCATAACTACGTATAACTGCATTTACTTTTGTCGCTTCGCCAATAACTTCCCGAATTTTTTCAGTTGCCGAATGTGAGGCGATGACAAGCCATCCATTTGAACAAATATCATCCATTTTAGGTGGTTGTCTAGAAACAGGACCGTCTTTCCAATAGATGCTTTCAACCATTACATCACCTTTCTCATTAATCCAGCGAAACAACCCTTCATCAGAAATAGACCAACCTAGATAAAAACCAATAGATGGATTTAACGCTAACCATTCAAGACCACCATGATCAATGTAAGCACCTGTGCCATAAATCACCAACGATGGTTCATCAGTAAGAGTTATTTTTGGGTAATCGCTTGCAGACCAATACATCATACTTGGGAATAAAGCAGAAGGTGAGGAAACTTCTGCATCGTAATTCCATTCAGGATGACAGACTGTAGACATACGAACCTCCGACGGTATATCCCAATCTAACCAGCTCCAGGTTGTAAGTTCACCAATAATCTGTTTTTCAGTGTCTATACGATCAACAAATTGTGTAATACCTTGTTCAATATCTCCCAACCATTCATCGTGATTATGAGATATATCTTTTGCTTTCGGTACAACAATACGCTCAGGCCTAATAGCGGGCTCTAGCTCCAACAACAATTCATCACTACGTTTGAAAAAATTTCGCAGAAGACCAATTCCTTGAAGAGGTATTCGCCCTGCATCCAATAACTCGCATACCACATAAGAGAGTGCTAGCTTTGCCACTTTTGGTCTCAGCCTGTGATAGGTCAGCTTGAGTCCAACGCCTTCCAACCAGTTTCTATAAACTTCCTCAGCCTGCTTATTCCATTCATTCTCTGGAATCAAAGTTTTCATAAACTCACAAACTCTGTAGGCTAAATTCTCAAACGGTACGTTTGACATATCAGCCACAAGCTTTGCTTCAGTTATCAAAGGCCTAAGCAACTCTATCGGGTCATCAACATCAGGAAGCGTTTCCCCAGGACGGATAGCTGAAAAAGGAATGGCTTCCTTTTTATTACTTATTTCTGGTAAGTCCAATTCGTATATCAAAGGTAACTTTGATCGTTCATGTGGAGGTAGCCTACCTTCGATTTCTAGCCTATTAGACAAATCCAAGGCAATCATCCTCACACTAAAGTCTTCCGACGCACAGAGCGAAGATATTTCTCGCTCAAATTGAAGAACAAACCCTTTGAAATTCTTTGCCAAGCTACTTAACAAAGACACTACTTTTACCTGCGTCAATCCAATTTTGTCTATTCTATTAGCTACTTGCCTAAGAATCTCTGGCCAATTTGTTTTAATTTCAGCCAAATCAACGATTGCCTGATGAGCCATAACCCCTAATTCAGGAATAGCAACATCAAGCATATCGAAAGCAAACTCAATGAGTAAACTAGCACCGTTCTTCTCACCAATGTCATCTAACAGTGCCATTGGCTTCTCAGCACTGTGTTCAAAGGCATCTAGCTGGTATGCATGTTCTTTGATTTCTTTCCAAATGGGCAAGACATCTTTATCCTCAAAGAGGATATCGACAATTTCTTGTAAGTTCCAAATTAAACTGCTTGGATACCTATATTCACCAATATAATCATCAACTAAACAAGCGAGCGCTTTAGGTCGCCACTGTTTAGCATCAATTTCAACAAGAGCTCTAAATATCGACAGCCTAGTTCCCCCATCCCAATGCAAGTCCCAACCTTTAGCATCCGAGTTCTCGAATAAACCTTCTAATAAACTGTTCGCTTTATCCACTTCACCATGTGAAGACAATGCGCAAGCAATACAAGAAACAACATTATTATCAGGCTTAACTGGCTTTAATAGCTTATAGAGTTCCTCTAATTGAGGGACACTCATACCTTTTAAAAAAGGTTGAATTAAGTTCATCCAGTGGAAATAATCAACGGATTCCACAGATCGAAGAAGTTGAAAAAGGCTTTCAGAAGAATTTACTTTCAACTGAGCCTCTTCATATGTAAGTTTTTCCCCGGTATTTATTGTCAGAGAAGGCTCATGGGTAACATGCTTTTCTTGGGGTGTAGAAATCGCCATTGATGCATAAAAACTATTGTCTAACCCCGCATCCCTAACGCCAAGCGCTACCCCTTCTAACCACGAGTAACGATTTGAAGGTAATAAATGTGTATTGATAGATGCAATAAGCTCTTCTATCTCATACGTCATACCATCATCAGAAGATTGACAGCACCGAGACACTAATTTTTTAGGCAGATCAGAAGGGTTGTACTCTTCGAACGGGATCAGCAGCTTTCTCGCCATCACAGATATTTCTTTCAATGGTGGACTAGAGCCATCAAGCATTCCAGACAGCAACCCTGTTAGACCCGGAGCATAATCAAGCCCTTTATGATCGAATAACCACCTCAGGAGCTTTAAACCATATCCCGGATTCCAACGTGTGGTCATAGTGATGAGATCAAGTCCTGCTTCCTGCGTACCACGACCATTTCCCGACTGTTCCAAATCTACTAACGCCAAAGAAAATCGACATATTTCACCGTAGGCTAAGTCGGGATATTGACTGATCAACTTACCTAACCACGATACCCAATGGGAAAATTGCCTGTCTTTCCTATGATAAATTCCAAAAGAACACTTGAAGATTTTTGGTAACAGGCTAGAAGCTCGATCTGGTTTACCTATCTTTGACCACATTATAGAAAGTTCATAGTACTCAGATATTTTGGAGTGAATGTCGTCAAAATTGAGGATCTCTTTTTCGATTTGATCCAGTACGTCAACTAAACCATCCCTGCCATATCCTTCCTTATACAAAGTGAAGGCAATTTCTCTGCGCCAGCCAGTCGGCCAATACCGTTTGTCCCAATCTTTTCTAAACGCATCGGCTAAAGCTAAAATACAATCATGTCCATGTTGAGCAGCAGCGCTTATTGCGAAGTTAAAGTAATCAACAGCGGCTGATTCGAACTCATACCACCCAATCCAATCCCTTGTTTGATCATAAGGCTTTCGTAACAATTCAAATGATGGCTTTATCTCCTGAACAATAAAACTTGGTAGCAGCTTCTCTCCAGCCCAACCCCGTCCCCAAATGCTTGAAAACCTGACTAAAGCACGTTCAAATAAGACGTTTCCTGTATACTTTTTTTCGCTTTCACTTGGAACCACCTTAACAGGATCAACATCTTGTCCCAGGGCAGCTCGTAGTCTGTTAAGACGAATTCTATCTGCGAATAGACTTAGGTTCTTCCATTGGCCATGAACACCATATTTATAAAGTTTTGGCTGTTCAGAATATTCAAACCATTCTTTAGCTTTTTCTACACTTCCATTAGATCTGTAATCCAGTTCAGCAACCAACAACTTTTCTGAAAAATCCAAGTCATTATTTTCAGACCAATCAATTACAGCCTCGAATGCGGTGTCTATCAAAGCCAATGGATATTGGCTAATGCATATGGAGACACATAAATCTATAAGACGATCAAAGTGCTTCTTTTTTTCTGACAAGAAATAGAAAAGCTCAGTTATTTTTTCTTCGTCTTTTGTTTCATAGATTCCATTGACCAACCGTCTCATTAAGCGAGCATGTAGGTCTTCATCATTTTCACTCCATGATCCCACACCATCAACTTCACACTTCGTTTGGTGTATAGTTGAGACAAGGTCGCCTAGCGGCATGAAATAATGAGCCACATCAGCCCATCGTTTCAAATCTTCAGCTCCAACATGATGCGGATCAATAGCGTCTCCACCTGACAAGTAACTTAGCGGCTCAGCAGATTCAAAGACCCTTTTAGCTTCATTAAAGAATTTGTTCTCAGCTAAAACTTTAGAAAATTTGAGTGCTTCTGAATCACTTGCCCTTAGCAGCTCACCATCGAATATGTAGCTAAGCGCTGAACTTACCCCCTCCGATGAAAATAAGAGTTCAAGTACATCAACCTCATTAAGGGCGTCTCTTCGCTCTCTAAGCTCACTTTCAATGAAGAGACATCTTACTACGGCAAGCGGATCATTTAGCTCCTTAGCTGACAATAGAACAGCGTCAATATCATCTGTTAAACTCGAAGTATTCCGAAGATTAAAGAACTGGTCTCTAAAGTAACCTTGAGTCCCTATATCAATTACAGCTTCCATCTGCCGAGCATTAAAAAGATGGTAAACCGCCTCCCATCGCATTGGGTCATTATCCTCAGACGATTGAATACAGTGTTTAGCTAATACCTTGTGATATTCGATATTCTTTGAATCATCTAAATTACCAAATAGGTTTCGGCTCGTTTTATCTAAAATAAACTGTCGAAAACTGTTATGAAAAAAGCGCCAATTTACATCACTATCCTTCTTAAAATAGTGGGCTGCACTTGAAATAAAAGCGCGAATAGTTGAATGATCAGACCATTTCTCAAGTACGTGAGTATTTATTGGCACTCTCAATCTTGACAATAACGCAAGCAAGTCAACAAGCTTCTGATTACTCTCTATTTGTCGCCAATAAACTGAATAGCTTTGCTCAATATGCCCTTGGTAAAGAGGGAAATTATCAATAGCTTCATCATAACTCTTACCCGACCCGCCAGTAATAAACTGCAGTAAATAAACCAAAGATAGTGGGTGCCCCAATGACTTTTCAAAAATTTTCTTCTTATTATCACCTGTTAGTTCGGAACAGCCTGGCCATTCGTTTATGGCTGCATAGACATTTGTCCGAGTAAGAGGAGATATAGCAATGGTTCGACTTTCATGGCTAACATGCTCCTTTATCGTATCAGAGAGATCGTTCAGCTCTAGCGTTTGACTACCTAGAACAAATATCACTCCATCAGGTACGGTGTTCGGGGGAGGCAAATCTGACAACAAACTCTGTAATGGGTTTTGCTCTCGCTGAATATGATCTAACCCATCAACCATGACGATGGTGGTTACGCCATCATTTTTCCATTTATCATGGGCTTGTTGAAGCTGCTCTCCTAACAATGATAGGTACTCTTCTCTTGAGCCTGGCTGCCCAGAGCTTTCACCACGAAAGCCGTGATTTCTTAGCGATAAAGTGATGTCATGAAGAAAAGTAGTCGCTTCACCACGCCCTTGGTAGGTGCTATCGGGCACATATGCGTAATATCTAACTAGTTTATATCCTGCTTTATACTTTAAAGTATGAGTAAGCGTTGTTGACTTTCCTGAGCCAGGGCCTCCAAGCAATGCGATATAGCCCTGTGTGGTTTGTAATAAAACATCAGATATAGAACCAACAGTTTCTTCAATTTCTTGATAAGTTCGATCGATAGGAAATTCATGAATAAACTTATGCTTAAACCTATGACTCCAAGCCAACCTATCTAACATATCATCTTTGGAGAGCTCAATAATTCGACGTTCACCTCCCGCCATTTTCGTCAAAAGGTTATATATCTTTTCAATATCTTCTTGCTTTCTTACTTGTCCCTGATTAGTAATAGGGATATCTGCTGGTCGCTTATAGTTGAATTCAAGCTCACAGTTGCGAATGAAATTCAAAAATTGGTCATCACTAAGTTTTGACCGTTCCTGTAGATCCAACAGTGCCTTATGCCAGCACACAGATACAGTGTCTAAGCCAGTTTCACACCATCGTCTATCTAACCAACATTCTTTTAAGAAAGATTGAAAGTGAGCATGTTGAGGAACCGTGTCGCCTAAAGGGATTTGAGCGTTAGAGCTTGAACTAGGTACTGATTTATGAAGCAAATTAACTTTTACAATTCTATCTTTATTATTTGTACTTAAGTGCTTCCACCCCTCTGAAAGTTGCCTGAAAAGGCTCAGCTTCTCATCTCCAAGCTTTGTCGAACTATCCCTTACAAAATCTGCATAGCTAATTGTTCCAGTGTATTCCGCCCACTTCACCTGATACGCATCAAGCTTACCAGTAGTCGCAATCAGTATGTCATCCAAGCTTCCAGCATCAGGATCGGCGACTCTAAACCATTCAAGACTTCCATCAAGCAAAGCTTCATATATTAAGCCTGCTGCTATTTCATACTGCGGAACATACCCCAGCATTGCAGTACGTTCACCATCACCTGAATTAATACTAGACACGATAAAAATGATTCCTTAAAAACAGTGTTACACATTGAGAGAAACGCCTTAAGCAGCCTGAGGGGTAGAACTCTTTAGCTTAGAAGCTAGCAATTTGAGCCGTCATACTTCTGGTCAAATATCATGAATATTCTATTGTTAACTCTTTCAATCCAGTCGAGAATATTAGTCATATTCTCGTCTTCACAATCGATCCGTTTCAACCATAGCCTGTATGACTCATTGCAAAACTTGAGTGTGGGACAGATATATCTTATGTCGGCAGGATGATAAAAAGGGTATACAGAGAATGTTTCGTCCTCATTCTTTTGAAGACACCAGTCCATAGACTCGTTCCAAGAACCGTGAATAGACTCAGACATCATCCCGTAAGTGTATTTATAAAGATCCTCGTATGAAATTTCCTTAAATATGTCGAAAAAACTCTTACCTTGAAGCTTCCATCGATTTGTCTTCTGTACCTTGAAGTCCTCTTCCGTGAAACCTTCCAAGTCCATTTTTTCTTGAACTGACTTAAGAAGGCGTTTTCCCGCCTTGGTCTCAAAAAATCGAGAGCCTTCTTTTAACTCACGAAGTATTCTCAACCTGTCTTTGTAAGAGCACTTTCTGTAGTCCTCAATTACTTCCGGTTCACTTAATAACAAGTATTCGGCAGTTACTGCTGCTTCGATTAACGGCCTTTCTAAAATACTTATAATTTCTGCATTATCCTGTTCGTAGTAGAATACAACTTCCTTGAGTAGCTTCCAGATCCTAGTTAGTAATCCCAAAATAGGAGCATCTTCTAAGTTGAAGCCCGTAGGATTACGTTCAATGTTTCGAACCCTTGTAATGCAATCATAAATCTCGGCCACATCCTTTACGAAAGTACCCGTAAATCTATTTATGTCTTCTAACGTTCTAAAACTTTCTCCAACATACACTTCGTCGTATCGACTGATGATTTTTTCTATTTCGTCCAAGCTAAGTTGATCCTGTTTGGTTATGTTCTCTCAATGCAATAATTACATAGATGCACTAGTAAAAGTTGGTCAAATGACAGGTTTGCTAAATGAGAGTCAACAATAGGGTAAGAAGGAATGGGGCAGATCGGAACTAGCTGGCACTTTTTGAGAAAAGTGCCACAAGTAAAACTTCAGGTCGATGAAGCCCACGGACAAATTCGCGTTAGAGTTGGAGCCCTAAGTCGGCAGATTCGGATAAATAGTTCCAAGGTCACTAGAAGATGATGAACTCAACTGATGTGGAGGAACCCCTAGAGCTATCAATTTATCATGGGTCTCCGATATACCATCACCATGATTCCAGTTCTCCCAATTGGCATCAGGATAGGCGTTCAAGATACACCTGAAGTATGGAAGATCGATATCATTAACCGAGTGCCCTATCACAATAATTTTTTCGATATATCCATAGCCCTCTAGCTGAGCACGATTTAGTTCAAGTATCTCAGGAACTGGCTTGTGAAACTTATCTGTTACTGAAGCCAATGTTCTTTGTGATTCATCAAACCAAGGTGCATTCTCGTTCAATGGCATAGTGGTAGATTGATTGCCATTCCCTATTCCATGTCCGAAAATGACGTTCCGCCTGGCTTTACCATGAATATGCAGAACATCTTCATCCGGAATTGTATATACATCCTGAAGAGTAGATGTATAGTTGAAGTTGATGAACTTAGCTCCATCTGGGAAGCTAAAGAGTTGGGAGGCTGAGGTTACGTCGACTGCTCTCACCCAAGTGATAAATGAAGTTGTTACATCATCCACCAATTCATCGACTTTTTGAGCTATCTCATCTTCGTAGCCAAACAAATGACTTGATGACTCAGCCATGTCTTCCATACTAGGTTGCCATGCAGCTTGTTCGTTAAATTCATCATCATTGAAGGTGCCTAAGTTATCTTCAAAGAGAGACCAGTCTTGATCGTCAAAGAACTCAGGAAAAAACGCAAAATGCTCATCTAATCGACTATGATAACGTTGGTGGAAATGCCAATAGCTCGTAGGTAACCTATTTTGAATATCAAACCCATTTCCGATTATGACTAAAGTTGTCACACTACCCCCTATAAATGGACCTTCAAAGTTATAAGTTGCATATTATAGCAAGCAATGCCCGTATATTCATATGATTAACCTACAAAACTCCAGTAGTGTGGGAAAAGTTAGTTTGCCTTAATCTAACTTTCCAAGGTTCTCAATGCTCCTGATAAAATTCCAGCCCCAAGAAGCAAGTCTATCTGCCTAACTGGTAGGGTTAGAAACTGCTCAGCTTAGGGTTTTCAAGCATAACGACTTAAAGTCTGATATAAAGAAAATAAGACAAATCTACTGCTTCCGTAGCCGCTGAGTAATTACGTTAACTCATAATGGGGCATTAGCGTGTTTGGGCCTCACGAAACTAAAAACGCCGATATCACCCGCTGCCTAAACGCCCCAAGCCTTAGTTCTTCAAATGCACCGAGTGCTCCATCAATATTTTGAATGCTGCTCGTCTTTCTTCTCCATGCCAACTTTGAATCTACGGTTTCTCGCTCTTCGATTAACCCCTTTTTGCCCAAAAGGTTACGTTTATTGTCTGATTCGATTTCAGCAAAGTTGTCCCACTTTACATAAATGCACGACTTAGGGATGTCATCTTCAATCCTCTCGGCATACTCTATTAAACTTTGCTCGGCAAAAGTGAATAACCATGCCTGCTGCTCGTCAGTGGAATTCACTCGAAGGATTCGTCCAAGTACCTGTCTAAAATACAATTCGGTTTTAACTGAACTCATATGGCAACACACTTGAAGGCGCGGAATATCAGTCCCTTCACTAATCATTCCAACGCTAACAATCCACTGAGTATAACTGTGTCTGTACCGTTCAATCACAGCTAAAGGTTCTTCATGCCGGTAGGTCACTATTGAGACCGATTGAGCGAACTTTTCAGAAAGGACCTTTTTAATTACTTGCGCATGCTGAACTGAGGCCGCAACCACTAATCCTCCGGCATTTGGGGTGTGGGTTCGGATTTCTGCAAGCTTCTTGCAACCTAACCCAAGCAGGTACTCCATTGCATCCTGATTATGAATGACGCTTTGATAAGAGGTCTTAGTCTGCTTAATCATTTCCAATATCGAGGAAAACGATTCTATCTTTTCGTCATTGGCCACTGTCAGGTGTTCGTTATCGACCAAAACAATCTTTGGTGCCCTGCAAACCTTGTCAGCAATTGCTTGCTTGAGCGTATATTGATAATCAACTAGCAACTTTCCATCAGGGTCGCGGTACTCACCCAAAACAATCGGTAAAGAGTCCGAACGCCATGGTGTCCCTGAAAGCGCAAGGGTATACGTTGCTAGCCCTTGAATCTTAGTTAGGACTTGTTGTCCCCAAACATTCGCATTTTCAATCTCAGTACCAGAGCAATGATGAATCTCATCAAAGACCACAAATACTCGGTGATTACGCAATGTCTGCCAAAATTCATCATTCAGAAATTGAATTGCCTGATAGGTAAGAGACTGTCCAATAGAGCCTAAGCCACCATTAAAGGTACAATTAAGAATCTGTGAAAAGGTTTTTTTAATTCCATTAGATACCGTTAAAGACGGAGCGAAGCACAGAACAATATCGACCATATCTTCTTGCAGCAATCTTGAAGCAACCGTCGCAGCCAGTACTGTTTTTCCGGCCCCTGGTGTTGCTTGGCAGAAGAAGTGCTGTTGATTTGAACTGTATTTCTGTAATGCCTTTTCTGCGCATTCTGCCTGCCACTGCCTTAGCATGATGAACTGTTCTCAAAAAGTGTTTTAAGAACGTTCGTTAGTGCATTCACTCTTCCTAAGAGTTGCGCAGAATTTTCTCGCGCTTGCTCAAGAAGTGGCGATAGCTTTGGCTCCAGTTCAGGAAAGCGATTACAGGTCGATTGATACTCACTAATTTCCCCAAAGACTATTTCTAACTCACCTTTGTACTGGTTGCGCTCATCTCTTAATACCGAGTAATCAGACGAAGCAGAAATGGAAACGGTACTATTTTCTAACATCGTATCGGCCTGAAGACCTTTGAATAGATCGGTTTGAAAATAGCGTTTCTTTTGTCCTGAGCCTTCACTTCTAAGCCAATTGTTCTTCATAAAGCGTAAGATTTGTCGGTAAATCTTACGACGAGCATCATCTAGATCAACGTAGGAATCATCAATAGAAACCAATGCATCTCTTAGTTCTACAACCAAAAAACCATCCATCTCCATTTCAATCAATAGCTTGTGCATTTCATCACTGATTTTCAAAAAACGCTTCATGTACCGCTTACACCACTCAAATACTAAGAATTGCTTAGTATACAGAAATAGGTAAAACTAAGAAAATCTTAGTTATCATGAGATCAGAGATATGAAACTCAAGTGCCATTCGAAAACCCAATTCCAGTACGGCTCAAAGAAGCTCGTAAAAAAGCAAAACTCTCGCAAAAATCGTTGGGAGTGTGCATAGGTATGGATGAAAGCTCAGCTAGCCCTAGAATGAATCAATATGAAAAGGGCAAACATACGCCAGATGTCAGAACCTTAAAGCTATTGGCTGATGAATTAGGCGTGCCTTTAAGTTTCTTTTTCTGTGAAGATGAAAGCTCTGCGGAAATAGCGTGCCTTGTTGCTCAAATGACGGAAAAGGAAAAAAAGGAACTTATCTTGTCATTGCTCAAAAGCAAAACGTGAAGTCTAGGGGCGCGGCCACACTTAGATTTGGTCTGAGGCCTTCCTAGATTGTTGCTATTTGGTATCTTTTATTACTACCTATTATTCGCTGAAATCGAAAAGGTGGAATTACCGATGCTATCAATCACACAAATACTATCAAACGCCAAATTGACTCATTTTTGGACAAAAGTTACTTAGAGTAATCGCTTGACTTTGGGGAATGCGGATAACGTTGGATATGAGAAATTCGCTTGGTGCATCGTCCCGTCTTGCAGGTGCAGACCACATTCGAGTTAATTAGATTCTTCTGCTTTATACTTGAATAGTTGTAATTCATAAACAGCGTTTAAAGAGACAAGTTTTCGATTTTGAATTTCCAGTTCGCTTATCTTTTCCAAGAGAACTTTCTTCTCAAGCTTGAGCTTAGTAAGCTGAATATTCTTTGCTCTTGTAGAAGCTCGTAAGAAATTTGCATTGTGTGCCGAGATTTTTGCAAGTACATCGGGATGTCGATTGTGAATAGTAGCATTGCTGACGCCAGCTATTTTGGCGATTTTTGAAATTACCAATTTAGAACTAGGCGTTAGTTGAATTTGTTCTTCAACAATAGTATGTAGTCTCTGATTAGTTGTTGTCATGAAAGCTTTTCTCGAATGCGTTGAGATACATCAATCAACCTTTTTGCATGCTCTATAGTACCAACGCCGCTGTCAAATAGTGTAAATAGCTCTTGGTGTTGTAACTCAATTGACTCCCACACTTTAAGCAATGAACGATCAATCACCGCATTCTTACAGTCTGCACATAAAAGTGCATCATAAAGACCCTCTCCACCGCATCCATCGCCTGATGCTAGGCACCAACTATGACCAGTGCCACGCACATACACTGAATCGCTAATTTGATTCAGTAATTGCTTATTGTTATCGGCACTTTTCACCACACCTCGTTGCTTAAAAGCAACAATTGCTTCTCCTCGTCCCCCTGCCAAAGGTTGGTCAGTAGCTATCCAATCATGAACAAGCGCTCTTTGTAACGAATTCCGTTCACTTTGTATTTCATCGAAGAGAGTATCGTCATAGTCATCGTTATTCGCATAATGAAGGCTCATATCAATAGAAATATGCTTGAAATGCTCCCGGAGATAACGAATATCGCCTAAAGCACTCCGCGCCGCAAGCACTGCGAACGTCCTTCGAAACATGTGGCTTTTGAGCGGATATATATCACCCGGCAATAACAACAAACCTTTAACTGGTTCCCTGACACTAAGCTCAAACATATCTGCTAACTCAGTTAATTCTCGATTCCAGTGGGAATTTGAAACACAGTTGTAGGTACTTGATTTAAGGTCCTTGCAGATGAACAAATGCCCTTTGATTTCCTTTTGTTCTAATTTTTGTTTTTCAGTTAGGTAAGGAATACAACGATCTATGGCTTTGTTAAATATCGGCACGATTGACTCAAGATAGTTAATGGCTAAAGAGACAATGGCAGGTGCCATCCACTTGACGGGTTTAGGTGCATCTTCTAATTTGAAAGTATAGCCGTGTAGCCATAAATACTCTTCATCGTCCCAGCCTAATGACGGACTAAAGCAGCCACTTTTTAAAGATGAAATCTCGGAGTTTCGCATTCCAGTTAGCAATGCTATGATCACATAACAACAAGTTCTAGCTTGATGAGTCATTGCCGTTAATTGTTTAATTGAATCAAAACCATAATCTTTAATAACATTATTTCTTGTTTTAATATAATTTCGGCCACGCCGGGCCGCATATAATGCAATTACATCTTTCCTTTCTGATGTGATTTCTTTGCATTGCCCCCCCCTACTTATAGCCTCATTAAAAGGTTCGTCTAATAGCTCTTCTAATAGTTGGTTTACTTTTATAAGTCTACTGCTGTTTAGCTCAATAAACTTCACCGATTTTTGCAGCAGTTCAGAGCATAAATAATCAGGAATACAAGGCGTTTGCCTTTCAAAATAGAGGCCATTGTTATGCCTATCTCCCGATAAGAAAACCACTGATGAATCCGGCCACGGATGTTGATTCAGTCCGTTGGTAAGATTATTTCTAAAATGATAAGTATCTTCTAAAACTGTCAAGTATTGTAGAAGAGTATTACTTTTTATTATGGGATTCCTCTCCTTTATAAAGTCAATATATTGTTTTGTATGAACAGGCCTAAACTCTGCCACGGAAGGTAAAGATAAATTCAATAAAAAATTAATTAAAGTTTGATAGGAATAGAATTTCCCGATGAGACTTTGAGGTTTCAAACTCTTACCTGATTTCGGATGATTAACAAAGTACCGAGTATATAAATATTCCTTTAGTTCACTTAGATAGTTGGAATTTTCAACGTCTGTTAGTTTAGATCCATTTGATAACTTGACGTTAAAGTCAATTATTGCACGAGAACGACTGACATTTTTGTTTTTGATATCAGGAGTAAAATCCCAGACATCATCTCTATATCGAGAGAGCACTGCTCCAGAGCTATCATAGGAAATTTCCGAATTTAGTTCATGTGCTTTATCCTTAGACTGATAAACTGGATTTTTAACGAACATTAGACCTCCAATAGAGTTCGAGAGCACCATGCTGGATGAGGTGACTTTCTAGCTCTTTCTTTTGCTGCGTTGACAAACGACTCATCGAATTGTTTACAGATATCAGTATCTATAATTCGGATTATATTATTATATAGGGCTTTCCATTTTCTTCGGCCAATGTACTCATTCTCATCAAGCACCAACCAATAGAACGAAAATAAACGATACAGGTCTGATTCCAAAACAACCTGATTTGGGCAGATGAAACACTTCATGAAACGAGAGCAAGCAACGCCCCCTTTGGCAAACTTACCATTTTTAGGGTCAGAACAACGGGCCACTTTAGTATTGAAGTTACCAATTAATAATTGTTTAACTTTATCTTCAGACACATCTAGTTTTCGAGCTAATTTAAGTTCTAAATCCCCCTCCTTATGCAACAATGATTCAGTTAAAACATGTCCGAATAACTTATGTTGCTTTACCATTTGAGGAGTCACGTCCAAATAGTGCCTATCAAGAATTGGGGCTGTGTTACCGAGTGTCTTTGCTGTCTTTACCGGATCTCCACCTGTAAGTTGCCACACACGTTCTGCGAAGGTTTTTCGCATACGCTTTATCTGAAACCTTAACGGTTGACCATTATCACTAGAAAGGTTTGCTTTTTTATAAAGCGCTTGGACACACTTCCAAAACATACTCTCTGACAACGATGTTAATTGGTTTTTCTCATTGGTATATACAAACAAAGAACCAGATTGCTCTTCTCGCTGCGTTTCTTTCGTGAGATTAACCACTTCCAAAACCAATGACCCAATATCTTTATTAGCTGAGAATGTATCTATCATATTGATGCTACCTCTCATTGCCTGAACACTGGTATTCATTCCCCGTTTTTTAAACCCAGTAAGAATGACGTGTGTATCAGGTGCCAAAGGGTGCTCACTGATGCAATCTGACTTCAGGTTAAGGATTGTCGAAGTGTTCCTTCCGGTTTTAGCGGCAATTATAAGAGCATAGACTGCGAGCTCCTGCCTTTGAGATCCTTTAAACTCGCACCGGCGTATCAAATCTCGCTGTTTCCAAAGGTAGCGCATTATTTTACTCATCTCAGATTTTGAATAAGCAGATGCACCTTGACTTGATCGATTAACATTAATAAATGGAGCATACGGAAAGGCTTCAGGACTAATTCTGTTTTGCCTAATAAAATATGAGAGGATAGTTTTGACACCGTTGTAATGTTTTCGTGCAGAAGGTTTGGAGAGTTTACCAGTATCAGTTCTAGCGGGCTTATTTCGTAACCAGATAAGAAGGTCGTCTATGACGTCACGGTTAAAACTATCTACACTAATTATGTACGTTTTTTGATTGGCTTTATAGTCTAAGTACTGAAATAACTGCTTGCACGTTTCAGAGGCAAGAGCTTCAATAGTATTCGGTGACATTTCAAATCGGAGCTGAGTTAAAGCATTGTAAAGATCGAGAACAAGCCGTTCACGGTTAGCCCATAAATGATTTTCACATCTGTCTGAAGGAGGTCTATCGAAGTAATTCCATCTGTTAAAATCTACCTTCCCTTTGTTTGTTTCGAATACCAATGAACTGTCTCTATAACTATAAACCTTTATAGGAAGAAGTACTTCAGTTTCGCGTATTTTGTAGTTCTTTCTTCGTACCATTCATTACTCCATTGCATCCAACTCGGCTTGATACCTTGACAATTCAAAATCCTGAAGTGCTTCTATACAGTGTAGATAAATACTGGTGGTTGATATAGAAGAGTGCCCCAACCGTTTTTGAACCCATGCCAATGCCTTTGTAGTGCCGACCCTTTGCGACTCTGAGTAGAGTTCAATAGTAGCGTATGTATGCCGCAGCATATGAGGAGAAACTTTGAAGTTTATTTTTTTGAAAGGTCCTGTATAAAGCCTGGTATATGCATTATTAAGGCTCTTCTCACTATAGGGATCACCGAACCTATTCAGGAAGACAAATGCGGAATTATGCCCATGTTTAGTTTTGTGTATCTTCCCCCTGATCACTCGCTCTCCGATGTTCAGGTAATCCCACAGCTCGCTCATGAGAACAACTGAAATATAAATACGTCTTGGTTTACTACCTTTGGTTCGTTGCCCATTTACCTGAGGCTCCAAATTGATTGGAACACGTCGATTAAGATTTGATAAGTCAGGTTTAAATATATGCTCAGATGTAAAAGAAATAACCTCATCCTTGCGAAGACCAGACGACAAAATAAGTTTAGTAATAAGTTTGATTGTTAAATTATCGATTACTGAGATTAGTTTTTTACACTGTTCAAGAGAAATTAATTTAGGTTGTTTTTTAAATGTTTTTAGCACTAAATCATTAGAACTGACAATCTTTTGGCCTCTGGTATGTTTAAAGAATCGAGGTGTTTTTTCTGGACGAACTTTAAATAGAACTTCCCATGGTTCATGTTTAATAAGAGCTGTATCGTGACAATATTCATAAAACCTTTTCAGCACTGACAATCTTAAGTTTATAGTTGAATCTGACATAGTTCTTCTTCCGTTCTCGTCTACTTGCTTAACGGACCAGTTCCGATAGAGGGCAATTGGACTTAAACTAAAATGTTCGGTGTCATTCCGGTAGGACTCATTCCATGCAATATTATTAGCTTCAAGAAAGCTAAAGTAGTCAAGTAATGAGGCCGCATAACTCTTAATTGTGCGCATACTCCCGACTCTTCCATCTTGTATAACCAGGTACACTATAAACCGAAGAACAGGAGTCACAATCTCGCACTCCCTATCGACTAATACAGGAATACTCTCGTAGGATTGGCCAGAGACAACAAAATGGTTATCGGTTTCGATTAATTGCACGGTACATAGAACTTTTAATGGACACTATTGCATAGTAGTACACTATTTGGCATGTAACAAAATGATGATGATGTTACACACTTTAAGGCATTCATTTGCTACGCACCTTCTTCAAAGTGGTGCTGATATTAGAACAGTTCAAGAACAGCTTGGACATACCGATCTAAAAACAACACAAATATATACCCACATCATAGATAGAGGAGCCAACGGCGTAATTAGTCCACTGTCAAAAATATTCGTTAAGTAATTGTCGGGGAATCTCGGGTTCCGAGGTTTCGTAAACTTAGCGGCTAACCACTCACTTACATACCTTTACTTAACAAACCATGAAACTTGCTAAATTAGATGGTGACTTTTACTTATCGCTCTAGCCGTAACTTCCGTATTGTTACGCGCCATCAATGATATACATAAGGAAATGCAAATGAAGCGAATTGAGCAACTACCAATGCCACCCACTTCTGGTGTTTTAGGACATGTGAGCTATTTAAAAAAGTCCAATGTTCATCAGCAAATGTTGTGTTGGATTAAAGAGTACGGTGCTCATTTTCGTTTAAAACTAGGCATGAAAGATGTACTTGTATTGTCTGATGCCGCTCAAATCAAATCAGCGTTGAAATCGAGACCGAATGAGTTTCGCCGCCTAAAGAATATCGAGAGTGTCTTTGATGAAGCCGGTCTTAATGGCGTATTCTCTGCTGAAGAGGAACGTTGGAAGCATCAACGAAAATTAACAGAACCTATGTTTCAACCGAGCCACCTTAAACATTTTCACCCTCAGTTAAGCGTGATTACAGAGCGCCTAGGCAAACACTTTGAAATGCTAGCGGAATCAGGAGAAGTGGTCGAACTCGTAGCAGAATTTAAAAAATACACGGTTGATGTGACTTCTCTGCTAGCGTTCGGGGAAGACTTTAACTCGATAGAACAAACGACTACGCCGTTAGGTCGAAGCTTACAAGACGTTTTTCCGGTAATAAACCAACGTTGTAAGTCTACAATTCCATTATGGCGTTTTTTCAAAACGAAAAAAGACAAGCAATTTGATGCCAGCTTGGAAGACATTGGGCATTTCGTTTATGGGTGTATTGAAAAACAACGCGCTCGTCTGGTTCACGAACCAGCCCTTAAAGACTCACCAGAGAACATGCTGCAAATCATGTTATTGGAACAAGAACAAGATTCCTCATTAACTGACCAAGATATTGTTGCAAATGCTATTACCCTTCTATTAGCAGGTGAAGATACCACAGCGAATACACTGGCATGGATGGCATTCTTAGTCAGCGGCAATCGCAGTAGTGAGTTGGCCTTACAAGATGAACTTGACGCCCTAGGGAAGAGAAAGGTCTTAGAATGGCCGCTTCCTCGAACACCTTATATGACAGCGGTGATGTATGAAGCCATGCGATTAAAGCCGGTAGCACCACAACTTTATTTGGAACCCACACGAGACACTCAGATTGGTGACATCGAAGTAAATAAAGGCACGCCTGTTTTTGTAATGCTACACGCGAATGGTTTTGACCCTGATTTATTTGAAGATCCAACAACGTTTAATCCGAATCGTTGGGTAGAAAAAGATGGCGCTTCCTTCTCTAACCTTCAGCCGTTTGGTGGAGGAGCAAGGCTATGCCCTGGACGCTCATTGGCCATGATGGAAATTAAACTCGCCTTTCATACATTGTTTAAAGAATTCAGCATTGAGCCACAACAAGCCCCTGAAACTGTGGTTGAACAGTTTGCGTTCACGATGTCTCCCGTTGGGTTTAATGTAAAAATAACCAAGCGAAGCTAGCTTACAAATAGACCTATCGAGAGCCAATGATAGAGCCGAACTATCGGCTCTTTTCGTCTATTTCAACTCATCCAACACTTCATAGCATTCCGTGTCTATTTTCAGATAAGTACCTTGATCTAAAGCTATCGTATGAAATTCTGGGTCACCCACATCATTAACCAAATTGACTTCAAGCCAAACTTTGCCAAATTCATCGATATACCAAACTCGCCACAAAAGATTAGACTGTACAAGCAGCTGATAAAGCTTGTAGGTCATATACAAGTCTGAACCCGCTTTCTGTGATGCTTCAATGAGATCATCAGGAATACTCACGACTTGAACTAAATAATTCACTTCAATCATAAAGCCTCAAATTATTAAATCACTAAAAACCAAGTTACAACAAAACCCAGTGATAGGCACCCTTTCACTACCTATCTCTAACACCCTTCTACGATGCTCTTCAATGGCAGATATGCCATGCCAAGTGTCGTCTATTCGTATATTTTCCCATTATGCTTCAGCCAGCCATGAGCATGGTGATTCCGAGGGTCTTTGTGGGTCCAGTGCATCACGCCACCTTTCTTGTTCCATTCATACTCCCCATAAAATTCAACTCTATCGCCCTTTCTCAATCCCTGAATACGAGGAGCTAAATCAATATTATGTGCCACCAGCAAAGTTTGTCCGCTGTCGAGTCTTAAGATAAACTTCTGATGTCGAGAGCCTTTATTATCGTCTGGAAGCAATCGTGAAACTAAACCCGAACCACGTACTTGAACATCACTTTGGTGATTTTGGTAAGCTTGCTTAAGTCGCGCATCATTGGCCTGAACATGGCTGACACCAAAGCAGAGCAATACCAAAAATAGAGTAATAAACTTTTTCATTCCTTTTATTCCTTTCTTTTCCATACAGGGATATCCATTGAGGCTACAAATCTACGTAAGTATCAATTTAACGATGCTTATACTGAGTAGGGCAATAACCTCTAGATACATCTGAGCTACGAAGTTTTACGTGCTTGGTAGAGCGACCAGAAACGCGAGTACGCCACAACTTGAAACTGCCAAGCTTCAAACGACTGCGCATCAAGCGAATCACCTCTGATTCATTTAAACCAAATTGCAGTTCTATTGCTTCAAACGGCGTTCTGTCTTCCCACGCCATTTCAATAATTCTTGATTCAGTCTCTTTAGATAACATCTTTGCCTACTCATCTTCAATTAAATGAACAGAAATACGTTCCTTCTTGCTCATTAGATCAAAGACTTATCGCTTAAATTGAAAAACCCCAACATCCAAAAAGCAACGGCAGAATTACTAATCCATCAAGTCATCAAGTCCGTTTATGGCTAAAGATTAAAACAGGATGCCGAAGATGCGACATCGCAATAACCTGAACCAATACAAAGTAATTTCGAAAAAACGTAAAACCACAAACCACACTAGTTCGATTTGTAACCACTTATTACATTGAATTTTTTTAAATAAACCCCTACCCAAAAGTCTACTGAACGGTGGTCACATTACACCATACTTATCATAGGTAATACGGCCATCCACCCTCTTATTTATCACATTTTGGAATACCAAAATCATTCAATTGAACTCATCAACACAGCTTATTAATTAAGCAATTGAACTCATAACGTAGACCCTGTACGCTTACACTATGCACACGGTTACTTAATGGAGATCACAATGAACGAACTACTGACAAGCGCCATGGAACAGAAACAACGAACAACAGTGACCAGTTTATTCGCAAGGAATGGATTTAAGATCGCAGCCACTGATTTTGATGATGTGACTTTTGAACGTGAAAGCGTATTGGTCAATGTTCGATTCGATGCATCTTCCAACGTCGAATCGATTTCGGTTCTTAACGACTAACGAGAGACTCGATGCAAGTAGGTCGCTAGAATGATTGAATGAACAACATTCGGCTCATTTTAGCGCATCTTGCTAGCTGTCCTTTGCGACTTCATCACCATCCTCTTCTCTTCCGAAAGCCCCCGAGTGACAATTAAGCCAATAACTCGCAATTCCATGAGCTTGGCTTATATTTATTAATACCCTTTGAACAAAAATTCGAAATGATGCCTATGTTCCTAACTCGGTTAATTTATGTCAGCACACTTTCCGAATGTTGTGATTCCAAAGCACTGGATGAAATACTCACTATCTCACGAGACCACAATCGGCAGAGCCATCTAACAGGGCTTCTCAGTCATAATCAAAAGTACTTTCTTCAATGCATTGAAGGTTCTAGGGAGGCGGTAAACCATACCTACAATCACATCCTAAACGATAAGCGGCACGAGAGAGTGACCATACTGTATTTTAAGGAAGTTGATTGTCGAGAGTTTGGAGATTGGTCGATGGGAGACATTCCGCAGTCTAATTTGACTGAACTGTTGAACTTACAATTTTCGACTTCGGATCAATTTAACCCATACGAAATGTCTGGCGAAAGTGCTTATAAAATGCTTTTAGAGTTAAAGCAAAATCTGCCGTCTGAGTGACCTAATTTTCAAACGGCAAGCCTTAGAACGATGATGTCGATTCAAGGGTAAGTCATCCTCTTTCAAGCCCGAGTTCATACTCGGGTTATTCGTTCAAAAATCCCAGTCATCGTCTTCGGTCGCGACAGCTTTACCTATGACATAAGAAGATCCAGAACCAGAAAAGAAGTCATGATTTTCGTCAGCATTCGGTGACAATGCAGCCATGATAGCAGGGTTTACCTGACAGAGTTCATCTGGGAACAATGCTTCAAACCCGAGATTCATCAACGCTTTGTTGGCATTGTAATGTAAAAAATGCTTCACATCTTCAGTTAAGCCAACAGGATCATAAAGCGATTCGGTATATTGTGTTTCGATTTCATAAAGAGAAAACATTAATGAATAAGCTTCATCCTTAACTCTCGCCTGTTCTTCCTCACTAAGAGATTGGTAAGCGAGTTGAAATTTGTATCCAATGTAGTAACCATGAATCGCCTCATCACGAATAATCAGACGGATCAAATCCGCTGTATTGGTCAGTTTTGCCCGACTAGACCAATGCATTGGTAGATAAAACCCAGAATAGAATAAGAAACTCTCTAGAAAAACACTGGCCACTTTTTTCTTTAACGGGTCGCCTTCAGCCAAATAATCGTCGAGGATAATCTGTGCTTTTTTCTGTAACAGAGGGTTCTCTTCAGCCCAGCGAAACGCTTCATCAATTTGCGGCGTAGTACACAAGGTTGAGAAGACAGAAGAATAACTACGAGCATGAACTGCCTCCATAAAAGCGATGTTGGTTAATACCGCTTCTTCATGAGGCGTTCTCGCATCTTCCATCAAGGCTGGCGCACCCACCGTATTCTGAATCGTGTCGAGTAACGTTAAACCGGTAAAAACTCTAATCGTTAGCGTTTGCTCTTCTTCAGTTAATTGCTTCCATGTTTGAATATCATTGGATAAAGGTACCTTTTCAGGCAGCCAAAAATTAACCGTCAGGCGATTCCAAATCTCTAGATCTTTACCATCAATCATACGATTCCAGTTAATCGCTTGAACAGGTCCGGATTCCATCTTTTTCATTGCGTTTATCCCTTTATTACAGTGAGCACGACACGCACCCTTCGACTTGAGTACCTTCTAATGCTTTCTGTCGCATTCGGATGTAGTAAAGCGTTTTAATTTTCTTTGTCCATGCGTAGATCTGAGCTTTGTTGATATCTCTCGTCGTTACCTCATCGTCAAAAAACAAAGTTAATGAAAGGCCTTGATCAACATGTTCGGTGGCCGCTGCATAGACATCGATTATTGCCTTAGGGCCTATGGAAAAGGCATCACGGAAGTACTCTAAATTGGAGTTATTCAAATACGGCGCAGGGAAGTAAACTCGCCCAATTTTACCCTCTTTTCTTATCTCCACTTTAGCGGTAACGGGATGAATAGAAGCGGTAGAGTCGTTGATATAGCTAATTGAGCCTGTAGGAGGAATGGCCTGTAAGTATCGGTTGTATAGCCCTGAGCTCATGACGAGTTGTTTCAATTCGCTCCACTCAGACACGGTGGGTATTCGTATATCTAAACGGCTAAAGAGATCTTGGACCACGTCCAATTTTGGCGAGAAATCCTGCTGCAAATATTTGTCGAAGAAAGACCCATCACTGTAACTAGAATCTTCGAACCCTTTGAACGTACTCTTTTTCTCTTGTGCCAACTTATTGGAAGCCGCGAGACAGTGATATAAGACACAGGCAAAATAACTGCTGGTGAAATCAATGGCCTCAGGTGAATCATAGTGAATGCGTTCTCTAGCCAAAAAACCATGCAGATTCATCTGACCTAAACCAATAGCATGACTTTCATCGTTGCCCTTTCTTATCGAAGGAACACTGTTGATTGCGCTCATTTCTGACACTGCATTTAATGCTCGAATTGCGGTGTCAACGGTTTGAGATAGTCGACCTCCATCCAAGGCTTTGGCAATGTTGATCGAGCCTAAATTGCACGAAATATCTCGCCCGATATGACTATAGTTCAAGTCGTCATCATAATTTGACGCCTCGTTGACCTGTAATATTTCCGAACACAAGTTAGACATATTTACACGCCCCTGAATGGGGTTAGCCTGATTAACCGTATCTTCGAACATAATGTATGGATAGCCCGACTCAAACTGGATCTCGGCAAGCGTTTGGAAAAGCCCTCTTGCACTCATTTTCCCTTTGCGGATCCTCGGGTCGTCCACCATTTCATGGTACTTCTCCGTCACGCTAATTTCAGAGAAAGGTACGCCATACACTCGCTCAACATCATGAGGAGAAAACAAGTACATATCTTTATTTTGCTTGGCTAATTCCAGAGTAATATCGGGAATGACAACACCAAGGCTCAAGGTCTTAATTCTGATTTTTTCATCGGCATTTTCTCTTTTTGTATCAAGAAATTGCATGATGTCTGGATGGTGAACATTGAGATAGACAGCACCCGCGCCTTGCCTAGACCCCAATTGGTTTGCATACGAGAAACTGTCTTCAAGCAATTTCATCACAGGGACGACACCTGAACTTTGATTTAAGATCCCCTTAATGGGCGCACCTTGCTCTCTTAAATTCGTCAGAAGTAAAGCAACACCACCGCCACGACGTGAGAGTTGCAACGATGAGTTAATCGCACGACCGATGCTCTCCATATTGTCTTCGATTCTCAACAAAAAGCAGGAGATCAATTCACCACGGCTCTTTTTACCGGAGTTAATAAAAGTGGGCGTAGCCGGTTGAAAGCGTTGATGAATGATTTCTTCCATTAGTGCCAGAGCAAATTCACAGTCACCACGAGCCAGTAACAGCGCAGTCATAACCACTCGGTCTTCGAACCTTTCTAAATATCGCTTACCATCACGAGTTTTCAGTGCATAGGAAGTAAAAAACTTATAAGCACCTAAGAACGTTCGGAATCGAAATTTGGCTTGATAGGCGTTTGCCCAGATTTGATGAAGAAAACTGCGATCATATTGCTCAATAACTTGAGCCTCGTAATATCCCTCTCTAAGCAAATAGTCGATCTTCTCGTCTAAATTATGAAAGAAAACGGTATTTTGATTAACGTGTTGTAAGAAAAACTGTCGAGCCGCTTGCTTGTCTGCCTCAAACTGAATCGTCCCTTGTTCATCAAGTAGATTCAACATTGCGTTTAAAGCATGGTAGTCAAGGGACTCGTTCTCAAAGTGGTTATCCATGATGTTTCCAAAATTGTTCTAACCCATTTGTCACGATATCAATATCGCTCTGGGTTCCAGATAGTTCGAAACGATACAACAGCGGCACATTGCATTTTTCAGCGACAATGGCACCTCCGCGAGCAAAAAGAGCTCCAAAGTTTCGATTTCCCGATGCAATCACACCTTTAATCAATGCTCGATTATTCGGGTTATTCAAAAGACTTATAACGGAGTTAGGCACAGCTCCTCGCCCCTCACCATCAGCATAAGTCGGGCATATGAGTACGAATGGTTGCTCAATCTCTAGCGTCCTTTCATTGGCCTCAGTAGGAAGCCTGATCGCAGGTAATCCTAGCTGTTCAACAAACCGCTTCGTATTCCCTGAGGCGCTAGAATAGTAAACAATCATTAACCTAACGCGCTGATCATGTCAGGTCTAAAACCGGACCAATGGCGGTCATTGGCGACAACCACGGGAGCTTGTCGATAACCCATTGATTGAACTCTTTCCATTGCGATTTCGTCGCACGTTAAATCAACAACTGTATGCTCAATACCTTTGCTCTGTAACGCCTTAACCGTTGCTGTGCATTGCACACACTGTGGCTTGGAATAAACGATGACATCCATATTATACAACCTCAATTAAATCTTAATGATAATCATTATTAATGAATAATGGCACATATAGTATTTGGGATTTATGTTTTGTCAACATATTGACCCCCGACCTAAAGACCATAGACAATACATGGTTGATATGCAAATGATAATCAATATCATCTACTGTCACCAGTCAAATATGGAGCAGTAAGGTGAGTATTTCGAGTTCCGGTTCTAATGACATATCCATACATGATATGGAGTGGCAAGGCGTTACGTTAAGTGAAAGTGCCGCAAACAGAATTTCCCAGTTATCACATGGGCAAAAGCACTTCCACCTCACGGTTAAGTCCTCTGGCTGTACGGGGTTTGCATATGAAGTGGCGCTGATCGATTCGCCATCCGATGACGACATCAAGTACGAATCACATGACGTCATTTTCTATATTGCACTCAAAGCCCTACCTATGATCGATGGCACAGAGATCGACTTTGTGCGTCAGGGTTTAAACAGTAATTTTGTATACAATAATCCCAAAGTGAAGAACCTTTGTGGATGTGGCGAGAGTTTTGGAGTTTAACCATGTGCGCATTAGAAACGCAGTCTGAAGCTAAAACGCTACTTGACGTTGAAACGCAAACAAAAATTGAAATGCGACCAGACGCTGAAACGCGACCTGAAATTGACACGCAACCTGAAGTTACAGAGTTACTGCACAGCAGTCACTATCGTGAAGGTTTCTACACTGAGTTATCTTCAGATACTTTGTCGAAGGGAATCAACGAACAAGTCGTTCGAGCAATCTCCGCAAAACGTAACGAACCCGAATGGATGCTGGAGTTTCGTCTCAAAGCATTCCGTAAATGGCGAACAATGGAGGAACCGCATTGGTTAAAAGCCGATTATCCAGACCTAAATTACCAAGATTACAGTTACTACTCCGCGCCAAGTTGCTCTAGTTGCGACAAAGATAGTTGTGGCAAAGATAGTGATGATGGCTCGAATGAATTTTTAACCGAAGAAGTCGAGACAGCCTTTGAAACACTGGGGATTCCAGTTAGAGAAGGTTCAGAAATTGCTGTCGATGCAATCTTCGATTCAGTTTCCGTCACCACTACCTATCAAAACGAACTGAAAGAACTCGGGATCATCTTCTGTTCATTCAGCGAAGCTATCCAAGAATACCCTGAACTCGTGCAGCAATACCTAGGCACCGTTGTTCCACCTGAAGATAACTTCTTTGCGGCTTTGAATGCCTCTGTTGCCTCTGACGGCACTTTTGTTTACATCCCTAAAGGTGTGAGATGCCCAAGAGAACTCTCTACCTACTTTCGAATAAACCAAGCAAAAACAGGCCAGTTTGAAAGAACAATTTTAGTGGCTGATGAGGACTCATACGTCAGCTACATCGAAGGTTGCTCTGCCCCGATGAGAGATACCTATCAGCTTCACGCCGCCGTCGTAGAAGTCATCATTCACAAGCGTGCTGAAGTTAAATATTCCACTGTGCAAAACTGGTTCTCAGGAGCAGAGGATTCACAAGGCGGCATACTCAACTTCGTAACCAAACGTGCGGTTTGCGAAGGCGAGTACAGCAAAATGTCTTGGACTCAATCAGAAACAGGCTCTGCGATAACGTGGAAGTACCCAAGCGTGATTCTCAAAGGAGACTACTCTGTCGGTGAGTTTTTCTCCGTCGCTTTAACGAATGGCGTTCAACAAGCCGATACCGGCACTAAGATGGTTCATATAGGAAAACACTCTCGCTCTACCATCATTTCAAAAGGGATTTCAGCAGGCAAAAGCCAGAACAGTTACCGAGGGCTGGTTAAAGTCACCCCCAACGCAGAAGGTGCGAGAAACTTCACTCAGTGCGATTCAATGTTAATCGGCGCCGAATGTGGGGCTCACACTTTTCCTTATATCGAAGTCAAAAACCCGTCTGCTCACGTTGAACACGAAGCAACGACCTCTCGAATTGGCCAAGATCAACTGTTTTACTGCACCCAAAGAGGGATCAGTGAAGACAACGCCATATCCATGATCGTCAATGGTTTTTGTAAAGACGTATTTTCAGAATTACCACTCGAATTCGCTGTTGAAGCGCAAAAACTTCTATCAATCAGCCTCGAGCATAGTGTGGGATAAAATGTTAGAAATTAAAAATTTACATGTCAGCGTTGAAGAAAATACTATCCTAAAAGGTATTAACCTAACTGTTAAACCTGGTGAAGTTCACGCAATTATGGGACCGAATGGGTCGGGAAAAAGTACCCTATCCGCCACACTGGCAGGCAAGGATGATTACGAGGTCGTCAGTGGTGAGATTGTTTTCAAAGGTCAAGATCTTACAGAGCTAGATCCAGAGGAAAGAGCCGGTGAAGGGGTATTTTTAGCCTTTCAGTACCCTGTCGAAATTCCAGGTGTCAGTAACAAACTCTTTCTAAATACAGCTCTCAACGAGGTTCGTGAATATCGAGGCTTAGAACCAATCGATCGTTTTGACTTTGAAGATCTATTGGAAGAAAAAGCGCAATTGTTGAAGATGCCGGCAAATTTACTCCAACGCTCTGTCAATGAGGGATTCTCTGGTGGAGAGAAAAAGCGCAATGACATTCTACAAATGGCGGTGCTCTCACCTGATCTTTGTATACTAGACGAGACCGACTCAGGTCTAGATATTGATGCCCTTAAAGCCGTCTCTGAAGGTGTAAACGCGCTGCAGAATGAGCAACGAGCTTTCATTTTGGTCACGCACTATCAACGTATCCTCAATTACATCAAACCAGATTTCGTGCACGTGTTGTACCAAGGAAAGATTGTAAAATCTGGTGACCACACGTTAGCTCAAGAATTAGAAGAGAAAGGCTATGGGTGGATCATTGATGAACAATAAACATTCATTGCTTGATTCATTTGAAACCCTTGTTCGACCGCATGAGTGGCAAAAAAAACAATGGTCTAAATTGCTTGGGGTTGAGTTACCGTCCCCTCAACATGAGGACTGGAAATACACGCCTCTTGACCGATTAAACGAACTAGAGCTAAGCAGCGCACCACAGCAGTCGACAGCTAACACGCCATACAACAAATTCAGTTTAGACATTGATGCTTATCGATTAGTCTTCGTCGACGGCTTCTTTTTAGCTCGATACTCCGACTGGATTCCAAAAGTTCGAGTGACTCCCATCTGCGCGATCTCTCCAATTGAAATCGATGAGCTATCTCGTTCAATAAAGCCAGACGCTTTTACCTATATTACTGATGCTACCGCTTCAAGTGGCATATTAATCGAGGTCGAAGCGAATACGCAGGTATCGAAACCTATTTATCTTCTGCATATCAATTCCGGAAAACAAGGTGATGTATCAAGCTACAGAAGCCATATTGAAGTCGCAGATCATGCGGAAGTCACCGTCATCGAACACCATGTTTCACAAGGTAGTGGTAGAGGCGTAACATTATCTCGCTTAACACAACACGTTGGTTGTGGTGCTCACTATCATCACACTAAAATTGTCGAAGAGGCCTTAAGTCAACATCACTTCGGTCATAACGATTTGGTGATTAATGCGCATGCTAGCGCCTACTCTTGTTGCTTGCTCTACTCCGGCCAATTGATACGACATCAAGTAAGTTCAGAACTGACTGGCGAACAAGGTTTTGTCGCTATGGACAGTATTTCCCTACCTCAAGGTGAGGCAGTTTTTGATACTCGCACCTATTTGAAACACAACTCTCCCCACTGCCAAAGTGAACAAAATCATAAAACCATCGCTCGAAACCAATCTAAGTCTGTTTTCGACGGCATGATCTATGTTGACCCTACCGCGCAAAAAACAGACGGGCAAATGGACACCCACAGTCTGATTTTAGGCGATGAAGCCCAAGTAAACTCTAAACCTCAATTAGAGATTTATGCCGATGATGTCAAATGCAGCCATGGTGCAACAACAGGGCAAATCGACCCAAACCAAATCAACTACTTACGCTCTAGAGGTATCCCAAAAGAACGAGCCGAGCACATGATTACCTCTGCGTTTGTCATTGGCGTTACCGAGAGAATTAAACACCCCGCCCTAAGACAATCTGCGATAGATAAAATCAATGCGTCACTCAATAAAGGATGTCCAAATGATTGATTCGAGCGAAAATACAAGCCCTTGGTTTAATGACTTCCCAGCTCTAAGAACTCAAGTTTACGACAAGCCTTTGGTCTATTTAGACAGTGCTGCAACGGCCCAAACCCCTCAAATCGTTATCGACCGCATGACTCAGTTTTATCAACATGATTATGCGAGTGTTCATCGCGGTGTCCATTACCTAAGCTCTAAAGCAACCGAAGAAATGGAACAAGTAAGAGAAAAACTTGCTCAGTTCATTTCAGCTAAATCCCGAGAAAGTATTGTGTTCACCAAAGGGACGACAGAGGCCATCAATCTCGTTGCGAATAGCTATTTGCGCCCTAGGTTAAAAGCGGGTGACGAAATCATCGTGACGGAAATGGAGCATCACGCCAACCTTGTTCCTTGGCAGATGCTTTCTGAAATTTATAATGTCAACATTCGTGTTTGGCCAATGGCAAAAAATGGCTATTTGAATCTCAACGACCTTGTGTCGTTAATGAATACAAAGACAAAACTGCTGGCGATTAGCCACGTATCGAATGTTCTAGGCCGCGTAAACCCAATTAAAACGATAGTCAAAGCTGCACATAAAGCAAAAGTCCCCGTGTTAGTCGACGGTGCTCAAGCTGTCATGCACGATGAAGTCAATGTGACGGACCTCGATTGTGATTTCTACGCCTTCTCTGGGCACAAACTGTATGGCCCGACAGGCATCGGCGTGCTTTACGCAAAAAAAACACACCTCGACAACATGGTGCCATGGGAAGGCGGCGGAGCCATGATCGATCAAGTGACACTGCCTTTGGGAACCTCGTTTGGCCAAGCTCCGTGGAAGTTCGAAGCGGGCACTCCGAATATTGCAGGCATTTTAGGTTTAGGCGCCGCTCTAGACTACATAGAAACTATCGGCTTCAAAGAGATCTCTGACTATGAAAAAAATGTAATGAATTATTTGGTGGAGAGTATTAGACAGATACCAGCAATAGAGCTCTATGGCGATGATGATAACCGCACGGGCGTTTTGGCTTTTAATATGAAAAATCAACACTCTTTTGATGTGGGTTCATTCTTAGATAGATATGGTATTGCGATTCGTACCGGACATCTCTGCGCAATGCCCCTTATAAAACGACTCGGTCAGAACTCGCTGTGTCGCGCATCGATTGGCATGTACACAAGGCCCAAAGACATAGACGCCTTGTGCCAGTCACTAAAACGAATCCACCAACTGTTAAGGTAGCTTATGTCCCCTGAAAAGCTCCAGAAAAACTTCGAGCGATGCGCTGACTGGGAAGAACGTTATATGTATTTGATAGAATTGGGGGACCGATTAGAGCCCTTCCCTGTGACAAAGATGAATAAAACACATCTTATCGCAGGCTGCCAAAGTAATGTATGGCTAGATCTTTCCATCAGTCAACAGAACAACATGTCGATACAAGCGACCAGCGATTCTTCGCTAGTTAAAGGTTTGCTGGCATTGGTGTTGATCGCCTATAACAACCAACAACCCGCGAGCGTTCTAGAATTCGATATTAAAGACTGGTTCCGCCAGCTAGACCTAAAATCTCAGCTTAGCGCCAGTCGGAGTCAAGGCTTAGAGGCCATAATAAAACATATTCGGTGTCACGCTCGGGCTGTTTAACCTTCAATAAACAATAGCCCAGCATGATTAGATCACGACATTTTGCTTCTTCTAAAAAGCGAACATAAAAAAGCCCCAACCTAAGTTGGGGCTTCTATCTATCTATCTATCTATCTATAATTACAGCTTAAAACGGCTGATTTCATTTTCTAGTTCATTAGACAGTTCAGAAAGCTGAGCAGCTTGTTCTGCAGCTTGGTGCGCTTCACCTGCTAGCTCGTTAGATACGTCACGGATTCCTTCAGTGTTACGAGTAATCTCAGACGTTACTGACGCTTGCTCTTCTGCAGCAGAAGCGATTTGAGTCGCCATATCACTGATACGTTCAACAGCAGCATGAATTTGCGTTAAGCTAGCGGCCGCTGAGTTTGAGTCATCAACACTGGTTTCAGCAAGCGTTCGGCTATCGTTCATGATACTTACCGCTTTGCCCGTTGTACCTTGCAGTAATTCAATCGTTTGTTGAATTTCTTGAGTTGAACCGTGTGTACGTTGGCTCAAAACTCTCACTTCATCAGCAACAACCGCAAAACCGCGACCTTGTTCGCCAGCACGGGCAGCTTCAATCGCCGCGTTAAGTGCAAGTAAGTTAGTTTGTTCAGCAATGCCTTGAATGTTAGACAAGATAGCGTTGATGCTATTGCCGTGCTCTTCTAGCTCAAGAATCACGTTCGTTGCAACTTGAACTTCTTGTGCAAGGTTTTGGATTGAGCTTTGAGTCTGTGTAACTTGACCCGTACCGTGCTCACACGCGCCAACGGCCTCAGATGAATTCTGTGCAGTTTGATCAGCGTTACCCGCAATCTCTTGTGTTGCTGCAGCCATTTCGTTCACGGCTGTTGCTACCATATTGATTTCGTCTTGTTGCATCTGAATGCGAGCACTACGCTCTTCAGCTTGAGAAGCTGTTTGACGTGCTTGGTTACCCAATGCAGTAGACACTTCACTTAGCTTGAGTACCATAGTGTGCATGTTGCCCACAAAATGGTTGAAATTTGCCGCAAGTTTACCAATTTCGTCATCACTTTTAAGCTCAAGACGTTGAGTCAAGTCGCCCTCGCCTGAAGCAATTTCTTCAAGTGCCGCTGAAACGCGGTTTAAGTCGCGGAATAGGAAACTAACCAACATAGAAACCAACACGATAACGATCAGAGTAATTACAACCGCTGTAGTAATGAGTTGCGTAAGAAGTATTGAGTGATTCGCTTCTTCTGTTGCTTTGTCCATCTGAACTGCGAAAATCCAGTTCGTGTTAGGCACATTAGTGAAGTAAAGCAGCTTCTCAGCACCGCGCTCTTTGATGATCTCGATGCTACCCGTACGCACTGCGTTTTCGATGATAGGCATAGAAATGTCGTTTGAAAGCTGGCTAACAGGCTTAAGGCTCAGTGCTGAGTCTGGGTGTGCTAGGAATGTGCCGTCAGAGGCATCAATGAGCATTGCGTAAGCGTTGTCACCAACATCTAAGCTGATAACATCGTTGACTAGCTGATCAATAAGTACATCCGCACCAACAACACCAATAAGCTTACCGTTATGACGAACAGGTTCAGCAATCGTAACTAGAAGCGCTTGGGTAATCGCATCTTGATAAGCGGTCGTAATAATTTGCTTACCGACTGCGTTTGCTTCTTGGTACCAAGGGCGTTGACGAGGGTCGTAATCTGCACGATTACGTTCAGGATGTGAACGGTACATTCCGCCTTCTGGAGTACCTAAAAAGATATCGTCAAAGCCACCCGCTACACGAGCTTGCTTAAGGAAAGGAACAACATCATCCTCTCGTGAAAAGTCATTAAACGCTGATGCGATATCCGTGCGAATATCAATCCAGTTTTTAATACCTTCAGATGCTGCTTCAGATACGCTTTCAGCTCGTTGGTATACGCCATTACGAGTCTCTTCAAATAATTGGTTTGCTGATAACCAAGTCAAGGCTGTTGCCATGACGATAACAGCAGATAGGCTAGCACCTATCAACTTCTGCTTAAGTGTTAATTTCATTAGTAAGTTTCACGAGTGGTGGAAAATCTAGCGAATACTACCCAATTTAAGTAAACGATTCGAGCTATTTCACAGTTTCACATCACATTATATTTGCAATAAAACCAAAAACTTATCTTTCGCCAATTACTTGGCTTTTCGCCAAATTCAAGGCGCCATTTCAACGACGATTCCTACGATATATACAGTGTTACAGGCTGTAAAATGGATAAAAAAAAGGCAGGAGAGTTTCCTCTTCTGCCTTTTGTTTTACTTTGTATTCAACATCAAAAAATGAAAAATCGAATAGTAGCTAGTCTATCTTTTCTCTGTTCGCATACCCATTAGTAGGCTCACACACATCAATAATAGAATGATGGTGAATGGCAACGCGGTTGAGATTGCACCCGCTTGCAGAGCTTGAACGGCTTCAGTACCGCCAACCCACAATAGAGCTACTGCAATCGCACCTTCAAGGAACGCCCAGAACACACGTTGAGGTACAGGCGTATCAACTTTACCACCAGCAGTAATGCTGTCGATAACTAAAGAGCCCGAGTCAGACGATGTAATAAAGAATACGAGAACCAATACAACCGCAATGATTGAAAGCAGAGTACCAAACGGCAATACATCAAACATTTGGAACATTGCCAGTGATACATCAGTTAAGCCATTTTGACCTAGGGTACCAACCTTATTCACGATTTGATCAATTGCCATACCACCGAACACTGACATCCAAATGATAGTCACTGTCGTTGGAACAATCAGTACCGCTGTAATGAACTCACGAACAGTACGACCTTTAGAAACACGCGCGATAAACATACCGACAAATGGAGACCATGAGATCCACCAGGCCCAGTAGAATACAGTCCAACCATGTAACCAAGCTTCATCTTCACGACCGTGAGGGTTGCTCAACGGAATGATGTTCTCGATGTATGCCATCAATGTTGTAGGGATTGAACCTAGAGTCACTGCGTAGCCGATTAGAGCCACTAGGATAAGCAGTAGGAAAGCAACCAACATGTTGATGTTACTGATAACTTTAACGCCACCATCAATACCACGAAGTACGGATACGACCGCTAGCAAAGTTACTACGGTAATAACAATGACTTGTAACCCTAAGCCTGCCTCAATGCCGAATACATGCTGAATACCACTTGCCGCTTGTTGCGCACCAAGGCCAAGCGATGTCGCCAAACCAAACAGGGTTGCAAGTACAGCAAGAATATCAACGATGTGACCAGCCCAGCCCCACGCTCTATCACCTAAAATTGGGTAGAAGATAGAACGAATTGAAAGCGGTAATCCCTTGTTGTAAGAGAAGAAAGCCAGTGAAAGCGCCACAACACCATAAATAGCCCAAGGGTGAAGCCCCCAGTGATACATGGTTGCACCGAGTGCTAGTTTTGCAGCTTCTGGTGTATTTGCCTCTACGCCAAGTGGCGTTTCATACCAACCTGTGTAGTAAGCCGCAGGTTCTGCAACACTCCAGAACATCAAGCCAATACCCATACCTGCAGCAAACAGCATCGATAACCAAGACATGAATGAGTAATCTGCCGTTGCATCAACACCACCAAGGCGGATTTTACCAAACGGAGAAACAATCAAGCCTAAGCAAAAAATAACGAAAATATTACCGGACCAAATGAACAACCAATCAAATGAATTGATAATTTGCCATTTAACACCATCCAATGCTGACTTCGCTGAAGCGGTATCTGTAAGCAGCACACCGATCAAGAACAAAGTGATGAGTCCCGCACTGATACCAAACACTGGGTTATGAACGTCAAAACCCCATTTTTGGACGTTATCTTGACCAACAGTGTAATCCGTACTGTCGATACTGTATTTATCTATACCTTTAGTCATTATTCCTCTCTACGGAATACTTATAAGGTCTGTTGACCTCATATCCCTTACTTTCCTGTGACTGAATCACAAACTCGAACATACGATCCAAGTAGTACAAGCTGTTGTCACGATAATTCAAATACTTGGATGTCTGAAGTTTAGCAGGTTAACTTATTGTTTTCAGTAAACTAGAATCAGTTCGATGGATTTTCAAACAAAATATAGGTAATCACTTATATTTGCGGCGAAAAAAAGGCCGACTAAGTCGGCCTCTATTTGAAAAAATACTTTTAGCTCAAAGCACTTTGCTGCTTAACCAATTGATTCTCTGTACGTAAACCAAGAAACAAACTTAGGCACATAAGCAATAATATGAAGGCAAATGGTAGTGCCATTGAGACTGTTCCAGCTTGTAATGCCTGAATAGATTCAGTACCACCAACCCACAGTAGAACCGCCGCAATCGCACCGCCCATCAATGCCCAAAATACACGCTGTGGAACAGGTGCATCGACTTTACCGCCAGAAGTAATGCTATCAATAACCAATGAACCTGAGTCTGATGAGGTGATGAAGAACACCATAATCAAACCAATCGATACCACTGAAAGCACTGAGCTCATTGGTAACGCATCGTAAGTATGGAATAGAGAAAGTGTAATATCTTGCAGACCATTTATACCAATCTCACCCACTTTATTCGCCACCTGGTCAATCGCAATGCCACCGAAAATAGCCATCCAAATGATAATGACAGACGTCGGGATAAATAAGACTGCAACGATAAATTCACGAATTGTACGACCTTTAGAGATACGAGCGATGAACATGCCTACGAATGGTGACCATGAAATCCACCAAGCCCAGTAAAATACCGTCCAACCTTGCATCCATGTTTCATCATCACGACCATGAGGGTTGCTAAGAGGAATAAAGTTCTCAATGTAGCCCATTAGCGCGGTTGGTATCGCCTTAATACCCGCCATGCCACCCGCGATAGTTACGAAGATCAGCAAGCCTAATGCAACAACCATGTTGACGTTGCTGAGAACCTTAACACCACCGTTAATACCGCGAATCACCGACATTGTTGCCAATAGTGTTACCACTGCAATAACAATAAGCTGCATACCAATACCGCCATCGGTACCAAATACATGGTTAATACCGCTTGCGGCTTGCTGTGCACCTAGGCCAAGTGATGTTGCAAGGCCAAACAATGTTGCAAGTACTGCGACAATGTCAACGATATGACCAAACCACCCCCAAGTTCTGTCACCGAGTAGCGGGTAAAAGATTGAGCGAATAGAAAGCGGTAAGCCTTTATTGAAAGTAAAGAAGGCAAGAGACAAGGCAACAACGGCGTAGATTGCCCAACCGTGCAAGCCCCAGTTGTAGATGGTTGCACTGAGTGCCAACTTAGCCGCTTCAGGAGAATACGCTTCAACACCGAGCGGTGTTTCATACCAACCGGTAAAGTAAGCTACTGGCTCTGCCACACCCCAGAACATCAAACCAATACCCATTCCTGCGGCGAATAACATCGACATCCAAGATAGGTTAGAGTGCTCTGCTTTAGCATCATCGCCACCTATACGTATCTTTCCGTACGGGGAGATAATGAGGACAAAACAGAAAAATACGAAAAGGTTCGCAGCCCACATAAAGAAACCATCGAAGTTACCGATGACTTTCCACTTAACGCCATCAAGTGCCGCTTTAGCTGTTTCAGGTTCTGCAACCAAAAGCGCAATCAGGAAAGCAATTATCGCCCCAGCGCTGATTCCAAATACAGGGTTATGAACATCAAAACCCCATTTCTGAACATTATCTTGTCCTACGGTATAATCAGTATTTTCAATACTATACCTATCCTTTACAGGCTCCATGCATCCTCTCTAATTAGTAGCGCACAATTTGCAACATTGCATTTGGCACTTAAATTTCGAAAGGAAGAATAACAACTCGTCGCAAAAATACTAAAAAAACCATCAAAAAACGGGTGTAAACGGCACATTTGGTAATTAAATTACACATTCACTGTAATTTAGCGTAACATCACTCAACAAGCCCAGAGCTAACAGCATACTTGGCAAGCTCTGCCGTAGAGTGAATGTCGAGCTTATGCTTGATATTTTGTCTATGGGTTTCAACCGTTCGGTAACTGATATTTAATCCCTTCGCGATCTCTTTACTGCTCTCCCCTTTAGCCACTAATTTCAACACAGCTTCCTCACGCCTACTCAATGGGTTCTTCACAGATTGTGTGGGAGTAATAGGCTGAGTAAACAAGTTCTGAGTCACTTTTTCACAGAAATAGGTTGAGCCTTGATTGACCGTCTTGATTGCCTGCACCATTTTTTCAGCCGAAATTTCTTTCAACATATAGCCGACAGCACCCGATTGCATCACCTTCATGATGTATTCACGGTTGTTATGCATGGTCAGCATCAGCACCTTAGCTTGAGGATCTTCCTCTTTAATCAGGTGAGTGGCATCAATACCATTCATGATAGGCATGCTGATATCCATCAACACTACATCAGGGCGCAGGTCTTTAACCATTTCAACGGCTTCTAATCCATTGCTGGCGGTACCTATCACGCTAATATCAGGCTCGAGTTCTAATCTCGCCATAAAGCCATCCAGTACCACTTGGTGATCATCTGCAATCACAACTCGAATAACTTCACTCATTCACTAATCCCTCTAGTGTCAGTAACACTGTAATTTCCGTTCCAAAGCCAACCTCACTCATCAATTCAAAGTCACCACCGATGAACTCCACCCGTTCTCTCATGTTACGTAACCCAATACCTCGCTTTTCCATTGCTTTATAGGTATTGAAACCGACTCCATCGTCTTGGATGAGCAACTGCAACACATTGCCAATTTGCTGTGCGATAACCGTTACTTTGGTCGCTTGTGCGTGTTTCTCTATATTATTCAGTGACTCTTGCACCACTCGATATAAAGTCGTCGCAGCTTCTGATTTCAACTTTCCCGGCTGCGTATTAAACAAGGTTTCCACTTCAATGCTCGAGTGCGCCTGAAAGTCTAATAACAGTGAAGACAACGCCGCTTCTAAGCCGATATCATCCAATGAACTTGGACGAAGTTGATGCGAGATATGCCTCACCTCTTCGATTGCTCGCATGAGTGAATGCTGCGACTTATTCAAATGTGCTTTAAGGTCTTCGCTTTGTAGCTTATTACCGAGCAGTTCTAAGTGACAGCGACTCGACACTAATAACTGGTTAATACCATCATGCAACTCACGCGCTAGATGCTTCTTTTCGTCCTCTTGAAACATCACCGTCTTATGAGCTAGTTCCTTCAAGTTGTTATCCGCTATCCGATGTTCATGCATGTTAATGGCCAACGTCAGTACAATGATGACCGCGACCGTCACACTCAGAATCACCACAATCGAAAAGAACGTGGTTTCAATATTCTTGTTAATTGCGGCCTGCATCGAGGCCACTTCTTGATGCACATCCTCAATATACAAGCCGGTGCCAATCATCCAGTCCCAGCGCTCTAACCAAGCGGCGTAACTCAGCTTCGAGACCACCTCACCTGTCGAAGGTTTTTGCCACAAATATTGGTGAAATCCTCCGCCTGTTTGTGCTTCTCTTAACAAGGCTTCTATCAGAAAGTCGCCATCTTCATCTTGCAGTTGAAGTAAGTTTTGCCCTATCAACTCTGGCTGGATTGGATGAACCAAATTGGTTCCGTGGCGATCATACGCAAAGAAGTAACCGTCAGAGCCATACCTTAGTTTAGACAATATGGTTCGAACTTCTCTTTTGGCTTGTGCTTCTTGGATATCGGGATCGTTGTAGATATGTTCGATGGCATCAAATGCGAGATCAACAGTGTCTTTGAGGGCGTTTTCACGCGACTTAATTAAGCTGTCTCGGAAGATTTCGACCTCTTTCTCACCCAACGTCTTAGTTTGGTGTAACGAGATCCAACTAATGCTCGCCGTTACAATCAGCAACGGGAGTAGCGTCAGCAAAATCAGCTTAACTTTTAGAGGCATTCCTTTTCCTCACAAAAAACGGCTTATTGAACATCAATAAGCCGTTTTACTTTATCAATTTATGGATAGTCGTTGAAACATATCATTCACATTCTAGGCTTCACTCACATTCCATAGAAAGATGGGAAAGCGAGAAGTGATCCAAGTACGAGGATTTGAATCAAAATGAAAGGCATCACGCCTCGGTAGATATCCTTGGTAGTCACACCTTTTGGTGCCACCCCTTTTAGATAGAACAAACTGAAGCCAAACGGTGGCGTCAAGAATGAGGTTTGAAGGTTCATCGCGATAAGAATTGCGAACCAAGTCATGTTGATTCCCATCAGTTCAGCAACAGGCGCAATAATCGGCACAATGATGAAACAGATTTCTACGAAGTCGATGAAAAAACCCAGAATCAAAATCACCAACATGGTAATGATCAAGAAACCCCACTTCTCACCCGGCAACTGCAGCATCCACTCTTCAACCAGATAATCACCGCCAGTATAAGTAAACGCCATTGAGAATGCCGTTGCACCCAACAAGATAGCAAATACCATTGCCGTTACTTTGACCGTCTCTTTAGAGGCGTCATACACCATCGACCAACTAAACTGACCGTAGAGCAAAGCGAGTACCATCGCACCCGCACCACCCAGAGCAGCAGACTCTGTCGGCGTAGCAACACCCGCAAAGATAGAGCCCAATACGACAATAATCAGCGCGAGTGGCGGTATGATTGCTTTCAATGCGTTGATGACTTCTTGTTTACGGCTGATGGAATCATCACGCTCAATTGGTTGAGCGGCTTCAGGGTTAAGCTTCGCGTATATTAAGATATAAACGATATAAGCCCCCACTAACATCACGCCCGGCCAAATCGCGGCTTGGAACAAGTCACCTACCGGAACACCCAATACGTCCCCCAATAGAATCAAGACGATGGATGGCGGAATGATTTGCCCTAACGTACCAGACGCACAGATGGTGCCGCAGGCTAAGCCTTTGTCGTAGTTGTACTTGAGCATGACGGGCAACGAGATAAGCCCCATTGCAACCACAGAAGCGCCTACCACACCGGTTGAAGCGGCAAGCAGTGAACCTACGAGAACTGTCGAGATTGCGATACCACCTCGTACACCACCAAACAGTCGTCCCATAGACTCAAGTAACTGCTCAGCAAGCTTAGTCTTTTGTAGAACAAGTCCCATAAAAACAAACAATGGAACGGCCATCAGCACCGTATTTTCCATGATTGATTGAATTCGATATGGCATGAAGGCAAACATTTCGATGCCTTCCGCCCAAACACCAAAGATTAGCGCGATACCACCAAAGGTAAACGCCACCGGGAAGCCTAGTAAAAGTGCAAACAAGGCTACGAAAAACATTACTATTCCAATCATGTTCAGCCTCTACTTATTCTTTGTATGAGTATTGTTTGCATGCGTGTTATTTGCATGGATGAGATGGGGATTAAAAATTTTGTTCAACGAGTGCAGGATCAAACCGACTCCGCTGAGTGCCATCAAGAAAAATGACAGTGGAATCATGGCTTTGATGATCCATCGATATGGCAGGCCACCCGGGTCACCTGAGGTTTCGCCGAGGTTATAACTCTCTTTGGCAACATCAATACCAAACCAAGCAACCAGCAAACAGAAAGGCATCAGAAAGATCAGTGTGCCGAGCAGGTCAATAATGGCTTGCGCTTTAAAGCTCAATTGTTCGTAGAACACATCTACTCGAACGTGGCCACCTGCCTTTATGGCATAAGGGACACCTAATAGGAAAACGGCTGAGAAAAGGTGCCATTCCATCTCTTGGAAAGCGATTGAGACATCATTGAAGGCATATCTCATGACAACGTCATACACAACGTTAGCGATAAGTAGAATAAACAACATACTGGAAAGCCATCCCAGTGCATCACCGATACGATTAAACAGGCGTTCAATATAAATTAGACTTCGCATTCCCGACTCCATGGAATTTGAAAAGACATCGCGCAGCACAACTAACCCAAACTAAAAACGATTCAGTTTATAGCTAGCAATAGGCACGACGTAGAAAGGGTTCTTGGGCGTATTACAGGGTTTATCCTGCTTAATTATTATGGTTAAAATGAACCCGCCGCTTAGTCACTCTTAGTTACCTAACAAGAATAGCTTTGGGTTCATTTAGCTTCAGTTCAAAAACTGTCGATTATTTCGCTTGGCTATTTAAATAAGCTCTGTGTGAAATATCCGTCCATGAACGTACTTGCTCTAGGTAGCTTGCTTGTGAAGCTTGAATCTCTTTTGCCAATGCATCTTTCTCAGCGTGCTTAGCAAGTAGGCGATCGTTCGCTTCTTTCAGTGCAGACATAACCTCTGGTGGGAAATCTTTAACTTGTACGTCTGGGTATTCTGTTTTCATTGAAACCCAGTTCTTGCCACTTTCGTGCGTTGCTTGTGTGTACATGTCGTAAGCCGCTGTACGCATTGCAACACGCAAGATTTCTTGTAGGTCTTCAGGAAGCTTGTTCCATGTACGCTTGTTTACTAGGAATTGAAGCTCTGAACCCGGCTCATGCCAACCTGTGTAGTAGTAAGGTGCGATCTTGTGGAAGCCCATACGCAGATCAAGTGATGGACCTACCCACTCTAGTGCATCGATTGTGCGACGCTCTAGAGACGTGTAAAGCTCACCTGGGGCAATATTGGTAGGTTTAGCGCCTAGCTCCGCTAGAATCTCACCAGCAAAGCCAGGGATACGCATTTTCAGACCTTGTAGGTCTTCCACACTGTTGATCTCTTTTTGAAACCAACCGCCCATCTGGATATCCGTATTACCACCTGGGAACGACATCAAATTATGTGGAGAGTAAACCTGCTCCATCAACTCCATACCACCACCGTGATAGAACCACGCATATTGTTCAGCTGGCGTCATACCGAAAGGCATAGAAGTGAAGTAAAGCGTGTTTGGAACTTTACCTTTCCAGTAGTAAGAGCCTGAGTGCCCCATGTCGTATTGACCAGACTTAACCATGTCAAAAACGCCAAGCGGTGCTTTGTGTTTGTTCGCAGAATCGATTCTGATTTGCAGTCGACCGTTCGACATTTTCTCAGCCATCGCAGCCATGTTCTTCGTCGCGTCACCGAATACAGGGAAGTTTGGTCCCCATGTTTCAGCAAGCTTCAAGCGATAAACCTTATCAGCAGCAGTTGCACCAGTAGCGACCAAAGCTAAACAAGCCGCTGCAGTAACTGCAACGTTTTTAAAAACTCGTGTGAGGGAGTTAGAAATGAGACTCATATTCACGTCCTTTGTTGGGTTAACACTCTTTCTATGAGCATTTTTTATGATTCAACATAAGAGTGCACCGTGATGTAGCAACAAGATATCAGGGAGAGCACGCACGACGGACTCACACAAACTGCGTATTAGACCAAAGGATTACGTAGAACTACGTAGGAGATAATTTAGCGATGTCGATTTTAAAGGCTCTGGGAGATTCATTAGGGTAATTAGTATTGATAAATACCTAAGTAGTTATAGTGAAACTGCATTAACAATTGATTTCCATTTCGTGAGGAAGCTCTATTCTCGCCACACATCGAATACGCACCTAAATGAATTAAATCCATGAGAATCAAGATTTCAGAGAATCAGACGCCCTACTTTGGTGCTTACTGATTCGAAACATGGGACACGCGACAGACAGATGAATAACGGAAGAGATCAGCCGATTGGAAATAAGGCCTCTTGGGCTAGGTTCGAATGCTAGGTTTGAATATAAGTATGGGTTTAGGGGGTTAGGGGGTTGGGATTGGGTTTAGGGTTTTGGTTTTGGTTTTGGTTTTGGTTTTGGGATTAACATGATCCGCCAGATACAAAAAAGCCTCGATAATCGAGGCTTAAAAACTTTAACGAAGCGAATGTAATCCCGCGGGATTACATAGCTTTGTAGATAACCTTGTTACCTGCAAGTTGCTCTTTCGCTACTAGGTTTTCTTCAAGAAGTTTTTTCAATGCGCCTGTTGCCCATGAAGCTGCTTTCGCGTCTTCTTGACCAGCTGCTAGGCCGATACCTTTAGGGTTAATGCCTTCAGCATTGCTAACAACGATGTCTAGAACTTGTTGTTGCTTAGGAGTCAGTGCTACTGCAACTTCTTTAGTTGCTGCTACTGCTTTCTCTACCGCTGGTTTTGCTGCTACAG
>NZ_CH902606.1:0-145094 GCF_000153005.1 Vibrio sp. MED222
AAGAAGTTTGTTAACAGTGAGCTGGAATACAAATCGGGTATGTCTGATATTTTTTCAATCTTGAAAGCATACGTGACAGTGGAAAGGAATGAGCCCGTGCCGCGCGCTGCATTGCCTTTGATTCCAATGACAGCTGAGCAATTGATCGAAGAACAAGACGACGTTGCTTACCGCTTAGGTCACTCCAGTGTGATGATGAAACTGGATGGGAAGCTAGTGATGACTGACCCTGTGTTCAGTGATCGTGCATCACCCGTGCAATGGATGGGGCCAAAACGTTTTCATCCGACACCAATCTCACTGCAAGAACTGCCTGATATTGATGTGGTGGTGATCAGCCATGATCACTACGACCATTTAGATAAAGGTGCGGTTAAAGTATTAGCCGACAAAGTAGGGACATTCTTGGTGCCACTTAGAGTCGGAGCGCTACTTGAAAAGTGGGGCGTGGATAAAGCAAAGATCATCGAGTTGAACTGGTGGGAATCGGCAACGGCCTCAGACATTGAGTTTACTTTGACGCCGACACAGCACTTCTCTGGACGTGGCTTGCTTGATCGTGACCAAACACTGTGGGGTAGCTGGGTTATTAACGCTTCAGACAAGAAAGTCTTCTTTAGCGGTGACTCCGGTTACTTCAGCGGCTTTAAAGAGATTGGTGAGCGCTACGGGCCGTTTGATTTAACCATGGTCGAAACGGGCGCATACAATTCACTTTGGGCGGATATTCATATGTTCCCAGAACAGAGTGTTCAGGCACACATTGATCTGCAAGGTAAGGTGATGATGCCAATCCACAACAGTACCTTCGACCTTTCTATGCACGATTGGCAAGACCCAATGGAACAAGCACTGGCGATAAGCAAAGAGCGAGATGTACAAATGGTAAGCCCTGTGATGGGTGAACGTTTGGTGATCTCAGAGCCCGTACCTGTTCAGGCATGGTGGAAACTGTAATTGGATGCCTACCCACAAGCTATAAATTTCAGTATTATAAAGCCCTATAATTTCAGGGTGATAAGACATGCAAAGTAAGTTTAAACAAGCGGCAAAAGAGTTACTAAGCTACCGAGTTGCTGGTATGAAAGCAGCGCGAATGAGTGAGCAATTTCGCCCGAACAACCTTGAAGATTCTTTACACATTCAAGCATCAATGGTTGACCTTCACCGCAGTAAAGTCGGTGGTTGGAAATGCCTGTTGCCATTGAGCGAAGAGAAGTTGATCGTTGCGCCTATTTTCGAAGATAGCGTTCAGTTTGGTTCTGAATGCGAGGCTTTTTCGGATAACGGAGTAGTTCGTATTGAACCTGAAATTGCTTTTGTCTTGGCCAAGCCTTTACCAGCAAATTCCAATGGTTACACTGAAGAGCAAGTTAATGAGGCTATCGGTTCGTGTCGCATGGCTTTAGAGCTTATTCAATCCCGCTTTGCTGATGATAGTGGCGTAGAGTTCTATGAGGTGTTGGCCGATGGCTTAGCTAATCAAGGTTTGTTTCTTGGTCCTGAGCTTAGTAAAGAGAGCGCTTTTGCAGCAGCGAACTTTGAGATTACTATTACTCAAGATGAGAAAGTGCAAGCCTTCTCTGGTAAGCACCCAAACTCACTACCACAAACTCCTATCTATTGGCTGATTAACACTATGACTCAACGCGGTGTTAGCTTCGAAGCGGGTGAGGCCATTATTACCGGGTCATATTGTGGTGTTGTTGAAGTCGAATTCGATCAACTAACGACAGTACGTTATGACGAGTTAGGCGAATATGAAGTGATATTTAAACAAAAGTTATAAAGCTTTCTGCTTACATGATCTGTTATCCAAAGGCTGCTTACTTGGTTAGTAAATAGCCTTTTCTATTATGTGATGTTCAATGGCGTGCTTATTACTTTGCATTAAATTGGGCGTTTAGACGTCTAGACGTTGACAACCTCTAAGTGTGACATTAGTCTGCTCATCTTCCTGTTCTATTGCGTTGATGTTCCATGTCCAATTCAAAAAATTCTAATGCGGTAATTGCCCCTTCGGCAGTTGCGCTTATCCCTCTTATCGTGTTCCTATCGTTGTTTATTGGCGTAGGTACGTACTTGTCGCTGCAAGGCGTCGATTTTGCTTTCTATCAGCTTCCAGCTCCAATTGCAGCTTTGCCTGCTGTGATGTTAGCGTTGTTGCTAAGCAAAGATAAATTGAACCGCGCTATCGAACAATTCTTAGGTGGAGTAGGTCACAAAGACATTATCGCAATGTGTATGATCTACCTATTGGCGGGTGCTTTTGCGGCTGTGGCTAAAGCGTCTGGTGGCGTGGACGCGACGGTAAACCTAGGTCTATCGGCGATTCCGACAAGCATGATCCTACCGGGTATCTTCCTAATTTCAGCTTTCATTGCGACCGCAATGGGCACATCTATGGGTACTATCGCTGCGGTAGCCCCTGTTGCGCTAGGCATTGCTGACTCAGCTGGCATGAGCATTCCTCTAACCGCTGGCGTGGTGCTAAGTGGCGCTATGTTTGGTGACAACCTGTCTATCATCTCTGATACCACGATTGCCGCGACACGCTCGCAAGGCTGTGAGATGAGAGACAAGTTTAAAGAGAACATCCGTATTGCACTGCCTGCTGCACTTATCGCGATTGTTATCTTTGCTTTCAACAGCACAGCGACTCAGGTGCCTGAAACGGGTCCAATCGAGTGGCTGAAAGTACTTCCGTACATCACTATCCTAATCCTTGCGGTATCGGGCATGAATGTATTCGTTGTGTTGACGATTGGTATCTTGCTAGCGGGTGGAGTGAGCCTAGGTTCTGTTGAGAACTACGGTATGACTGATTACGCTCAAGACATCTACGCAGGCTTCGGCAACATGCAGGAGATTTTCTTATTGTCGATGCTAATTGGCGGTTTGAGTGAGCTCATGCGTCGTCAAGGTGGATTAGCGTTCCTGACTAACTTAGTAAGTGGTGTGATTCGTGCGTTTGGTTCTTCACACTCTAAGCAAGCAAATGGCCGCGCAAGTGAGCTAGGCATTGCAGGCTTGGTATCAATGGTGAACCTATGTACGGCAAACAACACGGTAGCAATCATTGTGTCTGGTAGTGTTGCTCGCCAATTAGCTGAAGAGAACGATGTATCTCCTCGTCGCTCAGCGAGCTTATTGGATATCTTCTCGTGTGTGATTCAAGGCGTGTTGCCTTACGGTGCGCAGGTATTGCTATTAGGTTCGGTATTTAACCTATCGCCTTTGGATATTGTAGCTAACTCGTACTACTGTTTTGCTCTTGCAATCGTGGCTGTGGTTGCTGTGTTTATCAAACACCCAGCGCGTCAAGTGGCTCAAGCTTAGTAGCAATTGTTCAAGTTGAGTGATCTCAGACTCTAATAAGAAGGCTCCGAAAGGGGCCTTTTTTGCGCCTGAAAGAATTGTTTGGAAGCTAATTCTGATTTGAATATAGACAAAACCGCCCATGTGGACGGTTTTGAGTCTGACTAAAGTTGGCTTTCAAGCTCGCTGGCCGTTGCGACATTGCAGTAACCAAAGCTAAGCGCTGCCATGAAAGCGGCATGGACATGAGCTGCTGGAACCTTAACGCCATTGAACTCCATGTCTAAGGTTGTGCAAGCGTCATGCGCTACGTGGCATTCGTAGCCAAAATCGGTAGCCGCACGAGTCACTGCATCAATACACATGTGGCTCATTGCGCCAACGATGATCAGTTTCTCAATGCCTTGATCTTTTAGCACCTTGTTCAGTTCAGTATCTCTAAAGCTATTGATTTGATGCTTTATGATAACAGGTTCACCCTCTAGCGGAGTCACGCTGCTGTGGATTTGAGCACCGTCTGATTCTGGTAAGAAGAACGGAGCATCAACCGTCGGAAACTCATGACGTACATGAACCACAGGAAGTTGCTTGTCTCTGAAAGCGGATAATAACTGTGCACCTTTTTCTGCTGCTTGCTCTGTTTCAGACAGCGCCCATTTTGCGCCCTCGTATGAAGGGAAATAGTCATTTTGAAAGTCGATAAGTAGTAGTGCAGTGTTCTTCATATTCTATACCTTTGTATTTAGTGTGTTGCGGTGTAGGGGTATTATGAATACTCTGTAGTTTTTATCGCACGTCAAAAATGACAGACTCTATGGCAATAGTGACAAAATCAGTTGTGGTCGAAATCATCGACTACCCAGGCTCTCTGCAAAGTGCCGTGTTTGGCGTGAAAGAGTTTCTGCAGATGGCAAATTCTCTTGAACCTTCGCCTGAGAAGACTCAATTCAACGTTCAGATCCAAGCGCATGACAGTGTTAGCGTGTCGAACGCCGATATCATCATACTCCCACCGAATTTAGATGGTTGTTACTATCTAGAGCCGAGTGACACCTTGCTTGAGTACCTGATTGAGTCTCACCAAAGGGGGGCGATACTTTGCTCAGCTTGTGCCGGCGTGTTCATTTTGGCGAAAACAGGTTTGTTAGAAGGGCGAACCGTGACCACGCACTGGCAAGCGCAGCAGAAGTTTACGGAGCTTTACCCACAGATCGCAGTCGATATCGACAAAATCTTGATTGATGATGCGGATGTGATGACCGCTGGTGGTTTGATGTCGTGGATGGATCTCGCTTTGTTTATCCTGACCAAATACACGACACCGACCAACACTCGTAATCTAGGTAAATATTTGGTGCTTGATACGGGCTTGAGAGAGCAGCGCTACTATCAGAGTTTTGTGCCGAACTATGCTCACGGCAATGACAAGATTGTGTCGGTGCAGCGTTTTATTCAGAAGCATCATCATCTCCCTTTGTCGCTCGATCAATTGGCAGAAGAAGCCTTCATGACACGAAGAACCTTTATCCGACAATTTACTAAAGCGACCAGTTTTACGCCTATCAATTATATCCAACACGTACGTATTCAAAGCGCATGCGAGTTATTGGAAAGCTCTCATAAACCGGTAGAGCAGATCAGCTATTTGGTTGGTTATGAGGACGTAAACAGCTTCCGAAAAGTCTTCATGAAAATCATCGGCTTAACACCATCAAGATTTCGTTCTAGATTTCTCTCTGAGGAATGATTTTTTAATACTCACCATTCCTCATGTTTATCGACTCGTACAGTCAGTGATCATCTTGAAGGGGCCTAATTCAGTTTCTTAGTCACATACTCTTTGTTTCTGACCATTAGCCACATCAGGCCGCCTAGCGTACCGATGGATAATTGGATAAAGCCGAGGTTTTCAATCAGCGACTCTGGGCGGATTGAAACCAACACCATACCAAGTGAACCACAAATCATGCTAAAGAACTGAATCAATGCGACGGCAGAGCCCGTGTCATGATCTTGCTGGTTCAGCATTAAGTTGGTGCCCGGTACTCGCATGATGATAACCATCAGCGTCGCTGGTGCTGCGATAAACATAAAGAACCAAGGGGACAAGTCGCCGATGGTTAGGGTAAAGATTCCTGCTATCGCCAATAAAGCAAAACATCCAGAGATGACCTTTTGAACTGATATTCTGTAGGACAACTTCATATAAATTGTTGGGCCAAATGAGGCGCACAATGCATTGAATGCGAACGCGTAACTAAACTGTTGTTCGGTCAATCCAAAGTGATCGATGTAGATATAAGAACCCGCCGCAAGAAAGCCCATCAATGCCATCGGTATGATAGAGAAAATGACCAGCAGCTTGAGGAACGAGCGGTTTTTCATGACCACGCCCATCCTTCCCCATGAGCGGAACATAGAACCTTGGTATTTGGTTTCGAGTGTTTCTCGATAGCAGCAAGCTAAAACTGACGCAAATGCACCAAAAATGGCGAGGGTGACGAACATCATTCGCCAAGACGCAATTTTCAGTAAGAAGGCACCAAATACAGGCGCAACCATTGGCGCGATGATCACCAGTGACATGATAGTCGCCATGATCTTTTCACGTTCTCGGCCGTCATAAAGGTCTTTCACGATGGCGGTTGCGATAACGGTGATGGCACTGCCCGCAAAGGCTTGGAATATACGGGCACCAATCAACTGCTCAATGCTGTTGGTCATGGCACATAATACGCTCGCCACCATATAGCTTGCGATGCCAATGAGTAGAATCGGCTTACGTCCAAACTTTTCGCTGAGCGGTCCCCAGAACAACAGGCCAACCGCATAGGTCACGAAGTAGCTGCTCAGGGTTAGGTTGACCATCGATTGGTCGGTATTGAACACCTCAACCATTTGCGGAAGGGCTGGCAAATACAGGTCGATGGTCAATGGAGGAAACGCACTGATGATGACGAGGAAAAATAGCATACCGGTCTTACCCAGTATTGGTTGTGGTTTCTTCAAGGTATTTCCCCGCTATCCAATAAAGGGCTTTTAATGGATGTGATGTTGGCTTTCAGAAGGTTTAAGACACGCTAGACATGAAGGATGGATTCGCTCAAGAACTTGGCGGAAAATCTCTAATGGTTTGTCTTGGTACTTATTGTATTACAAAATATTATCACTCTTATAGTGAACGAGTTCAACCTGTTAGTGACTAGGTTAGATTGCAATGATGATCGATAGATTGTAGTGCGGATAGATAGTTTGTAATGCTCATCGAAAGCTTGTAGTAGCTGTGAGTTAGCTGGTTATCTTTTCTTTGGGCGCTTTTCTACCAAGCCGTTGCGTTCTAGGCCGCGTCTAACACTACTGCATAGCTTACCAAAACGGCGTAATTCTTCGAAGTTAGGGCCTTGGCCGATTGAAATACTGTGTTCCCAGTACATCAATTCACTGTCGACCATCTCCAATAATTTCTTAGAGCAACCAGAGCAGTTTCCTTTCGGTCCACAGATAAACGTCTCCGACTCGTAAAGAGGGAGTTCGTTTTTAACTTCTTTAATTAGATTGAGCATTGCCGAGTTTAAGTCTGGCTTTTTGTTTGTGAGTGGTTTCAAGCTTAGTGCTTGCGAAGCGATCACGGAAGAAGTCGTTGTGTTGGGTTGTATATTCAAAGCAGCTGATGACATATCAAAGGCCTCAAGGAAAGAAGAAGAGGCGCATGCTACTCCTCACAACAAAGTGGACCTTGATGTAGTGCAATAAGCGTGGTGAATTATCCGAAAGGGGTAGGAGAAAGAGGGAGTCAGAGTCACAAATGGTTTGTGACTCTGGTTTATCTCCTAGGCTCAACGCAGAAAATAGGCTTAACGCAGAAAGTAGTCTTAACGCTTAGAATTCGGCGTCGAACTGGAACTCCATCCACTCTTTGGTGACTGGGTGGTGTAGTGCTAGCCTTTCTGCGTGTAGGTGCAGTCGGTCGGCTTTGTTGCCATATAAGCCGTCACCAACAATAGGCATGTTAAGCCCTTCTTCATGTGAACAGTGAACACGTAATTGGTGTGTGCGGCCCGTTTTCGGGTGCAGATAAACCTTTGTTGTGTCTTGGCTTCGCTCAATCACTTCCCATTTCGTTTCAGCAGGCTTGCCGTGTTCGAAGCAGACAATCTGACGAGGACGATCGTATAAATCTCCACGTAGTGGTAAGCGAACATAACCTTCATCTTGCTCTAAAACGCCTTCTATCATTGCCACGTAACGCTTCTCAACTTCACGAGTAATGAACTGCTTCTGTAGGCTTTTGTTCGCACGTCGTGTAAGCGCAAATATTAGAATGCCAGAGGTCGCCATATCCAAGCGGTGGATAACAAATGGCCCTTCAACATCGGGATGCATTTCTTGAACACGAGTGTAGGCCGAATCTTTTATGGTTTTACCCGGTACGGATAGAAAGCCTGCTGGTTTGTGTACCACAACGATGTGATCGTCTTGGAACAGGATATCGAGGTCTTTGCCTTCTGCTGGGTTCTCTAGCAATGGGTTGGGATCGACTTCCAAGCCTTTCATCATATGGCCTAAAATCGGTACACACTTACTTTGGCAAGACGCGTAGTATTTCTTGTGCTTACGGATTTCCGATTTCGGTGAACGACCCCACCAAAATTCAGCCAATGCCAGCGGTGTGTAACCGTTCAAATACGCGTATTGCAGCAGCTTGGGAGCGGCACATTCGCCAGAACCCGCTGGTGGTATCTTGTTTGGGGTGTCTTCAAAGATCTGGTTGAGATCCTCAATGTTACCTTCCGCATTCTGGAAAGCGTATTGTGAAAACAGTTTGTGCTGAAGCTGATGAGAAAGGTGTGCTCTTTGCTCTTTTAGCTCAGCCAGTTGAGTCGTGAACACATCAACTTTAGCCTGCAACACTTGCAGAGTCTGTTCCCAGTTGAGTTTTAGATACTTCTGTTGGTTCTTGTCGGCAACACTGGCTTTGTTTAGCTCGTTATTTAGCTGTTCGAAGGCTTGCTCATCAAGGTTTTCTTTACATTGTTCGCGTTGTTCTTTACGTGTTTTTCGGCCTTCTATAATTAATAAACGCTGAGCTTCAATCTCTTGTTCAGCTTGTGCTTTTTGTTGTGCCAGTTGCTCGCACAGTTCAAGGTAATCAGCGTTTGCTTGCAGCGCTTTAAATTTCGCATTCACAGCCATCATGTCGGCCGTGTCTTGATGGAAAAAGCTGTCGCTACTCAACATGTCGAATACGGGCGGAACAAAGTGATGCAGTAGGTTTTGGTCGGCGATTTTTCCAGAGAAAGCAGAGAAGTAACCAAGCTCACCTTCAGGGCTTTTCACCAGTAACACACCAAACATTTTGCCGCGACCTGCGTCAGAATCTAAGCCGAAGTCATGTTGCCAATCGGTTTGCGTTTCTAGATATTGTTGAAGCTGATGAGAGGCGATTTCACACAGTGGATGCGGTTCATAATAGAACGGGAATGTGAAACGCTCAGGCAACGAATATGACTCGATCGGCTGTTGAAAACGAGTGAAGCAATGCTCAGGAGTATGGCTGTTTTCTGAGTCGTGCGTTGGTTTTGATGAGTGCATAGTCGTATTAATACTTATATCGTGGTGATAAATGGTTGTGAGTCTACTGTGTATGTTTAAAGGTTTTAAACACAGTACAAGGCGGCGATTCTACTCTTTATCGAAAAGCGCCTCAAATAAGAAATGGTTCTATTACTGGATAGCTAAGCGAGACGGTTAACACGGAACCCATGAGTTATGGCTTGAACTTCATTAATTGATGAGTAACTTCTCGTTTTTAATCATAGAAGGTAACTTCACAAACGAAGGGTGGTAGCCTTGCCGCCCTCTTATGAAAACTAAGGTAACGTTATGATTCCACTCAATACTTCGATTGTCTCCGGTGTCGCTCTTTCAGAGATCGACGGACAAATGAAAATGCTATTAATGAAGCGTGTAAAGGGCGAGTTTTGGTGTCACGTCGCAGGCTCGATTGAAGCGGGTGAAACAGGCTGGCAGGCTATCGTGCGCGAGTTTGAAGAAGAGACCCAAATTAAAGTGGAAGCTTTGTATAACGCGCAGTTTCTGGAGCAGTTTTACGAGGCTCACGTTAATGTGATTCAGCTAATCCCTCTGTTTGCGGTGCTATGCCCACCCAACCAAGCGATTGAACTGAATGACGAACATACAGAGTACCGCTGGTGCGATTTAGAGGAAGCGAAAGCACTTGCGCCGTTCCCCAACCAACATGCCGTCTACGATCATATTTGGTCGTATTTTGTCGATAAGCCAGGCAATCCGCTTTACCGAGTGAAATTGAATTAGCACTGGCTGTTTAAGATCTAGGACTTACCAAGATACGGGGTTAAAAAGGCGTTTACCTGTTCTTGGCATAACCCTACATCGACTTTCACGCCGTGCGACTCGAGTATCGCCACACCACGACCATTATTGCGAGGGTCTGGGTCTAGCATCGCCACTACTACGTGTTTTACACCTGCTTTAACCAATGTACTGGCGCAAGCGGGTGTTCTGCCAACAAATGAACATGGCTCTAAAGTTACGTAAGCGGTAACGCCTTCCATTTCTCCATCCGTTTCGCAGTCATAGCCATTCAGTGCTTCAACCTCGGCGTGGTTTCCACCGACCTTTTGCGTATATCCAACAGACACCACCTTATCGTTTTTCACCAAAACACAACCCACAGGCGGGTTTGGTTGGCAATCGGGTAGGGCTTGGCGCGAAGCTTCAAGAGCTTGCAGCATGTATTGTTGGTTCATGGTCGTTACTCAGTATGACGAGAGAGCGTAGCTGCTAGTCGCCACGCGCGGTTGATGAGTTGGTTAGTTACTAACTTACTAAGCTAATAAATTGATAAGCTAAGCAAGTGGGGGCATGTTCGATCTGATTGGGCTTTTAGTCAATGGTTTTACAGAGGCAAAGTTTGATTCGACATAGGTTAACCATGCTAACTACGGTGTCATAAGGTAGAGTTGATGTTGTCTACGCAATAGAGCTCAATTATTGAATCACCACGATAATTAATTTAATAGGCTAGCCATAAATTCGCTGACCGGCTCTGACAATAAATCTTGTGGGTGGTCACCGCCAAAGGTAGCTAGCCCGCTTTTTCCTTCGATTATGCCAGACTTAATAATTACTTTTGTTTTAACATCAACAACTGTAATTTTTACGCTTACTTTATCTGGCTTTGCTGACCATTCAGTCGCGCGATCTTCCCAGTGTAATATGGTAGGAAAAATTAAGTAGTCGAACTCATTGCTTTTCGCATATTCAAGGACAAAATTGTAGTCAGCTGCTTGGTTAGCGATTGCGACGTTGTTTAGTTTTGTGAATAACTCTGATTGAAGAGCTTTACTCACCATTAGTCCTGAGCCTGAATAATAGTGCTTCCCATACTCCCCATTCTTTGAGCGGCCGATTAAAACTGAATCACTTGTTTCAAATTTAGCTGTCGAGTTTACATCCGTAACCTGAAGTTTATGTGTATCAGCACACCCAATGATAACTAAGCTTATAAGTATCAGTAACGCACGTAAAATCGACATAATAGCTACCTTATATGGATGTGAGTTAATATTAACCATAGTTTATATTAAACATATTAATGTATAAAACTTGCGACTAATTAGTACGAGCGACAAAGGACCCTTTGAGACTCAAACAACCAATAGTTAACTTCGGCCAATGAGTTAACCAGTTTTTAGACTGAACTCGTTGATCAAACACGTCTCTGCTGCGATTGGGATTCGGTGTGATCTTTAAATCAAACAAACTCTCTAAACCAAAAGCCGAAATGCACTCGATTTCCCCTGTCGGGCTTTGCTTGACGGCGACTGCGGTTTCTTTCTCTGGCCAGTAACGCATCGCATCCAATGAGCTTTGATAGGGCTCATCCTCGTTTCGAGTATGCATGTTGGCTTGATTGCGAACTTGCCAATTTAATTCAGGCAACCGTTGTTGAAGTAGAGCCTCGTATCTAAGACCCGATTCGTAGAAGGTATCAATAGGATCAAAGTAGATCACATCAATATCATTAAGTGGAGTCGGGGAAGCATAACCATGTAGGTCGTCCCAAACTAGGTTTCTCACAAAGCCCGCAGCGACATAGCACTGCGGTAAATCCAGCTGATCGACACAGTCTAAAACCTGCATTCGTAAGGGATCTTGTTTGATCAACGTGACGATGTGGTTGGCTAGCGGACGTATCATTATGATGTCGGAACGTCGGTGACTTGGTAATGACGTGTCACGTTCTTGGAGGTTTCACCCCATTCAGACGTTTTTACTCGCTGTTGGTGCGCTTCAAACGCCTCACGGCTAGTGAATTCTTCATACACTTCAAAACGATTAGGTTGAAGTGAGCTTTGACTGACTCGAAACACGATACAACCGGGTTCTGAGAGTGTGAGTTCCTTATGAACAACCAGCGCTTGTGTGACGGCTTCTAGGTCGTTGTCTGGCACAAGAATATGCCCTTGTAGAATGACTTTACTCATGATCACGTCCATTTGATTTTATCCATTACTGTCTTTTTCTATTAAAAGCTCTTCCGTTACAAACATAATCCCATTTTGAGTTTGTGTCGTATAGGCCTGTGTGAATAAAAAATAGTCAATACAAAAAGCACGCAAGTTACAACGTAACTTTAATTGGGAGGAAGACAAGTATTACGCGAGAAAGGCCAGTTAATGGTAGGAGTAGGAAAGACAAATTATTGGGAACTAAATCTGTGTTAGTCCGGTCTATTAAATACGTATCACTGAACTGTATTGATACTGAAATGAATTTGTCATCTGAGATAACTAATCTAAATTTCGAACAACGGCTTAATAGATTGAATTGAGCCATAGTTGATAACTAGGTCATACTTTGATGTAAATGGTACTCGAAACTCTATATATTTTGTGACTTGTATCATTGATCTGGCCATCAAACACCGTTAGATTCGAATGGTAGGCAATAAAAATAGCTCATGAAGAGCAGATAAAGAAAAGGAAATATCCCTTATGAAAAAAATGAGAAGAGCACAGCTTCATCGCGTTCGCATCCAATACTGGAAAGACACAGCGAAAGAAGCTTCAAAGAAATAAGCTTTAAATCGTAAAGCTTTAAATCGTAAAGCTTTAAAAAAGCTGAACAGCTTAATCAAATGTAAAACGCAACAAACCGATTTCAATAGCACTCTCAAGGACCTTCATCTGGTCGGCGACTAAAGAAATTACCCCCCAAAGAGCTGGCAGGCATTAACAGTAATGCAATTCAATGTCAGCTCATTAATACCTCCTAGTTTATCTTTACCCGCTCAGCACTCTGAAGCAAAACCAAAACCAACCACCAATCCGTACCTTTGCCTCTATCACGAAAACCGTTGTTAGAATTCAAAGCACCTAACAATAAAACAGCGGCCAATAAAAAAGCTCCCGATTTCTCAGAAGCTTTGATTTAGATTTTGATATCTGATTTGGTTACCCGTTGAGAGTTCAGAATAAGTGACTCTATCGATGGAACAGCGTCTTCAAACTCACATCGTCCGTTCTATTTAGCTTCAAGCTCAGTAGACACCCGCCAACACCAATCAGTACATAAATACCCAAAGACAAAACCGGCGCTTCTGCAATCGCACTGAATGGGTTGCTCGCCGTTAGTACCTTTATTGGTAGTGATGCGATGAGAGAGAAGAAGTCATTGATGCCATAGAATCCAAATACGGCGACCGAGAGTAACTTAATCGCATAGCTTGAGATAAAAATGACAAGCAGTGGAGAATTCACTAACTGCGAAATTGCCAGGGTAACGGTTGCTAGTGGCAATAAAACCAGTGCAACTAACATCATTCGCCCAAAGAATACCAACCAATTGCTCAGCACATAAAACAGTGATTGCTGCTCTACTATCAATGCCAATTGTTGTTCGCTTGAGACGTTCAATATCCAGAATAGGAAGTCAGCGAATAGAACTAATAGCGCGCAGATAGCCGGAATAACCACTAGACCGAAGCCTAGCTTAACGCCGTGAGTCATGGCATTGGATACTGGCATACTTCTCCAAAACATCGAACTGCCTTCTTGGCGCTCTTTACGCAGTGTTTTAGGGATGTAAAGCGTTGAAAGTATGAGTGAAATAAGGCCAGCACCAAAGTAGATCACTGAGTTGAGGTCTTGTGCAAACTCTCTGTGGATGTCGCTCACGTCGCCATTCACTTCCATTTGGAAGAAGAACTCATGCTGCGCTACGCCATTGAAAAACAAACTAACGAACAGCAAGAAACCACATAACGCGATAAATAGAGGTAATCGAGTGTTAATTTTGTGCTCGATCAGTTCTTTTTCTAGCATATAAAAAGTTGGGTGCATTATGCCTTCTCCGTCTGTGTTGCAAGGAATAGGTCTGCGAGACCAACGTTGTAGATGTTACCCAATGATTCAACTTGCGCTTTGTATTGGCCTTCCAATAACCATTTAGTGGTTCCTAGCCCAGGTTGTGAGGTCAGTGGATTAAGTTTCTGGATTTCGCTTGAGTGGTTGTTTGCGACATCGATAATGAAATAGTCGTTCTCGATGTCTTCCATGCTCTTTTGCAGCACACAATGGCCTTGTTTCAGAATCAACACATCCGTTAATAGGTGTTCAATCTCTGAAACCTCATGGCTGGCAATGATCATCGCGCGTTCGCCGTCATGGAACCACTCTAGGAGGTGGCGATAAAAAGTATCGCGGTAGAGCAGATCTAGACCTAGCGTTGGCTCATCTAAGATCAACACTTGAGTGTCGGTCGCGATAATGATTGCAAGGTGAAGTTGTACCTTCATCCCTTTAGAAAGCTGTTTGATCGTTGAAGACAGCTTAATGTTGGTGCTACTTAACGTCTGTTCTGCTTTTTGCTTGTTGAAGCTTGGGTGCACGCCTTGGGTGTATCGAAGCAGTTGTTTAACGGTCATCCACTCGGGTAGCACATTAACATCTGAAATGTACGACAGGTGCAACATGAGTTCTGCATGCTGGTGGATAGGGTGATAGCCGTTAACTTCTATCTCACCTTGATAGCTGTGTCCGCCAAGCAGTGATTTGATCAGAGTCGATTTCCCTGCGCCATTGTGGCCTAGCAGACCAAGCACTTGCCCCGGTTTTAACTCAAAGCTGATGTTCTCGACACCCACTTGATTTGAATAGGTTTTGGTTACGTTTTTCACTGAAAGTAAAGTACTCATGACTTGTCCTTTATATGTTGTTCTAGCTGTTTCACGAGTTCTTCGACACTCATATCAATGATGCCTAGCGTCTCAGCGATGGCTGGGATCTGTGTGTTGATGAATGATTGATGTGCGGACTCTTTCAATTTTTGAAGTGCCCCTTCTGCGACATACATACCTTGGCCGCGTTTTTTCTCTACCAAGCCTTCATCCACCAGTAACTGGTAGCTTTTCATGACAGTAAGGTGGTTGATCTTGAGATCGGCGGCAACCGCACGCACAGAGGGCAGTGCTTGTTGCTCTAACCAAACACCTTGAAGAATTTGGTCACTGATCTTTGCCGCTAGCTGCCTAAAGATCGGTTGGTCGTCTTTCCATTTGGTCATAATTAAAGCTGCATGGTGATATACATGTGTATAACACTAAACTTTTTATTCAGATTGGCAAGGTTTTTATAAAAATGAAGAGTATATTTTTATGTTTGAGAGAAATGTATTGGGTTATGAGAACGCTTGAAGCCTACTTCCTTGTGGGCTCTCAAGTCGTTGTATGATCAATGGCAATTAAACAAGAAAAGGGAGGTCATCAATATTTAAATGAGGTGGTAGATAATTACTCCTCCGAGTGACTAGGTCTACTGTACAGATAACCTTGATGTAGGTTGTAGCCTAACTGACATAAGATATATTGCTGCCTGCGCGTCTCGACACCTTCATAAATCATCGTGATGTTTGATAAGCGTCCAATCTCCGATATATTAAGCAATACTCCTTGATGATAATCTCCTGATTCAATGTCTTTAACAAAACAACGATCCAGTTTTAGGTAGGTCGGAGAGATAGCACTAATTATTTCAATGTTGTTGTTACCTGTACCAAAGTCGTCTAGCGCGATGGTGATTCCAAGATCTTTGATCATTTTGATGTTGTCGATGACCTCATAGCCATAGCCAATGTTTGAATACTCTGTTATTTCTACGACAAACTCATTCGCTTCCATCGTGACTAAATGCTCTTTGAGCTTTGTAAAGTTAGATCCCACCAACGCACTCGGGCACACATTGACACCGTAGATATCATGGCTGTTGTCCAACTTCGCTTTTTTTACTGTTTCAATGATTAAAATAGTATGAAAGGTCAACAAATTAGTACGTCTCATGGTGTTGATGAAACTCAGAACGCCTACGTTACGCACTCTAGACAATAACTCGTAATATAAAACGCTATTGTCGTCAGTGTTGATTATGGGCTCTTCCTCGAAGGATATGTGTCGCCAACGAAGCAGGTAAATGCCAAAGCCAAGAATATATGAGCGATAAAGTAGCGTGGCGATCACCAGAGAAAAAATGACCCACAGAAGCACAATATCATCACTGTAGAAAGTGATGGTTGCACCGGTTGGAAGTGGGGCTTGATAAATAGGCTGACTGTTTTCGCCTAGGTTTAATATGTAGTGACCATTTTTTTGTATGGAAACTGAATCAACCAAAAGAGGGAGTAATGAGTTCTTATATCTAGCTTCAATAGACCATTTAGAAATACGCGCAATGAGTTCGATGTCCTCTTTGGGGTCTGAGAAGCGTGAATAAGCAAAATCTAGGCTATCGTCAAAATTTTCAATTTGGTCTAGTTCAACCATTTTTGATTGTGTTTTGGATATGTAGCATGAACCATAAGGCGTTGTCATCAAAACAGAATCAAGGTTAAGTGAGTGCCTCAATGCGTACACTGCAACTTCGCTATCACAGCCATAGTTCATTATTTCCTCTACTATTTGCTTTGCGTTTTTACTGTATTCATCTGCAATTTTCGTTGTATAAAGGATTTGGAAGAAGTAGACAACGAACAAAAAAAATGAAGAAACGGTACAAACGGTTATAAAGCCTCTGATCAACTCTTTTTGGTAAGTGTTGAGCATCAGCTTCAACATCTCGATATGGCTGAGCTTGAATTGGTTGATGTTGTATTTTGGTGTTATACGGTTGGTTGTACTTTTATCTAGGTCGATAAAATAACCAACCTTATAAAGGTTCGAGATAAGTTCACTATTATTGTTAATTTTGGCTTTCTTACACAGATTCCTATACTTTTTTCTTATCGAAGCAATAATGTTCTTTAAAGCGTACAAGCTGAACTCTTCATCGAAGTGTAATTTAAATGACTTTTCAACATCTCTAGCAGATTGAGGGTTTGATATCGATGAATGCTCAATAAGATATTTGAAAACAAAACTTTCTTTACTATTAAGACTTTCCTCTGATATCTTATTACTGTTCCTTTTTATGTATATTTTTTCTTCATTATAAATTAATTGCAAGCTCTCATAGTTATTGTTTATATTGAAAGAACAATGCATAGCTTAACTCCTAAGCGATAGTTATTATATTTACGTGATTGATATGTGATGCTGAGATTTTCATTCAACCTAAGAGTCCTTTCTAAATAACATAACTAAAATGTCACTATTTCTCTCAAGATGTTGATACTAATCGCAGAATTTTGGGGTCAATAACAGGTTATAGAGATGTTCACCCAAAACTTGAATTTATAAATAAAAGTTGATGATTTACAAGGGGGAAAGTGGATTTATCCATTTATTTTGGCATTTATCCATTTCTAGGGGCTGGGTTTTTACTTTTTGTCTTGTTCTGTAATTTTTGTCATTCCCTCTTTGGAAAGCTAATTTGGATTTTGGTTTTATATGATTAAATTATTTATATGTCAGATCGCCCGGTTTTTTATGATTGTCTCGATATGGTTTGTTTATTGTTAATTTTGAGAATATAGTTTTATTTTCTATGTTAATTTGTATTGCACTTATTTTTACTTCTGTAGTTGGACTGTTTCTATAAGGATGGCTTGATTTTATTTTCATGTCATTTAAGTTTATGTAAATAAAGGAAATAAACTCAAGATTACCCGATTTATAAGAAAGGTAATATCTAGTATCATTTTCCAGGGCATACTATAAGTATGTCTACTTTGGTTGGTTGGATATTGATGATTATATTAAGTTAGCGTTGGGAGTAATTTAAATGGTAATTTCATTACAACCAACCAAAGTATAAATTATCTAGACTTGGGTATGACGTAAAAGTTACGTAAGCGGTATAGTTGATAGCATTTTCGCATCTACCACTTACATAATTATATTGTGCTTGGGGAATTTAATTGCTTTAGTAAGTAACCCCCTTAGAGTCGAGTTATCTACTAGACAAAAATCGCATTTCGACTTCATCGGGTGGGATAGGTTTGCTGAACAGAAATCCCTGTAAATATTGATATCCGCAACTGGTTAAGAAAGCTTTTTGTGTTTCAGTTTCGACCCCTTCCGCAACCACCATAAGCCCCAATTTTTCACAGATAGCATAGGTGGCTTGGACAATCGCTTCGCTCCCTTTATAGGTGCCATGGACGAAGCTTTTATCTAGCTTAACGGTACTAATTGGCAAGTCATGCAACATAGAGAGAGAAGAGTAGCCAGTGCCGAAGTCGTCAAGGTGTAGCTCAACGCCTAACGCTGAAATATCGTCTAATGCTTGTCTGACTTCACCGTGTTTGAAGATCATTGAGGATTCAGTGATCTCAAGGGCGATACTTTTAGGTTGTATGTTGTAGAAGTTGAGCATTGCCGATAGTTGCTCTGCAAAAGTAGTGTGCATCTGAATACACGAGATATTGATGCTCATTACCAATTCATCATCAAATTTTCGGTGCCATATCGACAGTTGCTTAAGTGCAGAGTTAAGGACCCACTTTCCGAGTGGAACAATCTGTCCAGTTTCTTCCGCTAGGCTAATAAACTCATCGGGCTCGATGTTGCCCAGATCTTTATCCGACCATCTAAGTAGGGCTTCAAACCCTTTAACTTTATTGCTATTGGTGTCCATTATCGGTTGGTAATGAAGATTGAGGTCATCACCTTCTAGTGCCAGAGTTAACCTATGGCGTATCTCTACTTGCCGATGCAGAATCTGCGCTAAATTTGGAGTAAAAGTTTGGAAGCGGTTCCGACCATTGGCTTTGGCAACATGCATCGCCATTCCGGCCTGCTTTAACAATGATTCTTTATCCGTGGCATTATCTGGAAAATGAGCAGAACCTATGCTGCAACCTACAGATAAGGTGCCAATTCCTTTTATTTGGAAGCTTTTGTTCAAAGAATCGATAATGCGAGAGCAGAGTAACGGGATATTTTGATTTTTTCGGGCGTGAGCAATCACGATGAACTCATCACCACCAAAGCGACCGATTGTGCATGTTTCGTCGAGGATCTGTTTAAGACGCTTGCCAACTTTTTTGAGTAGTTGGTCACCAACACTATGCCCATAAGTGTCATTCACCAACTTAAAGCCATCAAGGTCCACAAACATCAATTCAAAGGGCGAGTGACAGGCAATACTCGATTCGAGCCTTTTGGTGATCCCGCGGCGGTTGTAGAGCTCAGTGAGACAGTCGTGCTCTGCGTTATATCGAGCTTTAATCAAATTTTCTTTTTGTTTGGTGGTACAGGTTAGGTTTAATAGCAGTTCACTTTTGTCAAACAACCACTTTCCATGAACATCAAAGTGGTGGGTTTTATTTTCAATTTTACAGCTGACTTCCTCCAAAATGTCTCGACCTTTGCGAGCTGAAAATAACCATTGGTCTGCAACTTCTTCGCTTGAAACAAAATCGGATAGGCGACTAAACGGCGAGCCGTAGTTTTTAGAAAAAGCGGAGTTTGCACTCACTACGCTTCCCACTTTGTTGAATAAAAGAGAGAGGTTGGAACCATCAGAGTATGTGAGATCGCGTTTTAAGCTCTCTTCTTCTGCGATGACTTGCGCTAGCATCCCTGTTCGGCCATCGGGTAATGGGATTCCAGAGAAAAGACATAGTGCGCGTTTAGAAATGTATTTTGGGGTGAAGTTCCACCAAGTCTTTACACTTTGATTTCGCTGAAATTGTCTCTGATATTCTTCAAGCGTTGCTTCGATCGCTTTTGACATTTCAATACCAAAATCGCGTGAGGTCAGTTCAAATAGAGATTCAGACTCCCAAAGAGGGAGGGCACTGCTGTTTGCCCAGGTTATTCGCTTATTATCAATGTCATATATCCAGATAGGACACTTTAGATGTTCGAAAGGTTGGTAGCTGGTCATCATAATAAATTCGGGGAACTCATACTTTAATCGATTTATGCAGACAGATGTCGTGCTTTGGCAGTGCGTCTATCAAATTGAACTCTGATCTTTAACAGCCATGAAGAAGCTATGTGTTAAAGAAAAATCAGGCACTAAAGATAAATTAGCGACAAAAATAGCGTTTAAAGATTCAGTGAACGGATAATTTTGGTTACTTTTCCTTCCGGGGTGCTTTCAATCGCATAGCCTTTATTGTCCCCAAAAATTTCCCCGTTGATGAAGTTCCAACCTATTGATGTCTTGACGATTTCTTTCGGGAAGCGATCGTCGAACATTGAATGATTTGTGTATACCGTTTCAATGGCTTCAAATAATAATTGAGCTTGCTCTTGGTTAGTGACGATGAAGTCTTCTTTCAGGCACATTATTAATTCTGGAAGGGGTTGAGTAGTGAAAGGTTCAGTCATCGCGCCGACTACCCCATTATGTGAATAAAAGCGATATGAACCAGAGCTGCTTTCGTTGCCATCTGGAGACTTAATGCTTGGGGTTGTTAGATAGAAATTACAGTTGAAGACCATCTTTTGGATAATACTATTTTGTGGTGTGACTTGAATATCTATCCAAGAGCTTACTTGCGCTTTGATTTGATTCATCACCTCATGTTTATTCGGGGCAGCGGTGACTCGTGTTGCCAACAAAGCGGTCATGGTCAGTAACATTAAAAGCGATTTATTCATCTTTAAGTGGCCTTGTGACAAAGTGACTTTTGTTTAATCAGTAAGTCACGGTTGTTTATTATTGGAGTGAATGATTAGCCGAATAAATGTTACTTGAAGAACACTCTATTTTATAGAGGTGGGCATATGCTTGAAGGTTGGAAATACTAGCTGGTGGGTTATGTAATCGTTTTCTTTGGGTTGCAAAATGATCTTGATAGTTATAAAGCCTATCAACTTGTTCATTTGCAGTGTTACTAACTGTTGTGTTATTAATGTGTGGTAAGTTGATTTGAATGAGTTTTGTAAATTCTTTTAATGTAAGTGCACGTAAGAAGGTAAGCAAACGTAAGCGCTTAAGAGTCTAAGTTTTTCCGATTTTGACTGAAAATCAATCAATAAGTGAGCGTTTTTGTTGCTGAACGATGGTTTGTAAACGTGTATGTACAGAAGCGATTAATATGTTTTGCGTACGGTAAATTGGTGACTTTAATAACAATATTGATGATATATGAACAGTATATATACTGCCCTCGCTTTTAATAAATGCTGGTGATAGAAATGTCGAAAACCAAAGTGCTGATTGTCGAAGATGACCAGGCGATAGCGCGTTTAACTACGCTTTACCTCGAAGCTGAAGGCTACAATGTTAGCGTTGTCCATGAGGGGGATTTGGCAATTGAAGCGATCCGCAGTATTGAACCCGATCTCGTTCTGTTGGACTTGATGCTTCCTGGGTTGAGTGGTGCACAGATTTGTCGACAGGCTCGCGAATTCTACAATGGATTGATCTTAGTTTTGACGGCCTCTGCCGATGAAATGAGCGAGGTTAGTTTATTTAAGTTTGGCGCGGATGATTACGTCGCAAAGCCTATTCGTGGTCATGCTTTATTGGCGCGGATTGAAGCACTATTGCGTCGTGCAGCCCCTGTTGCTGAGCCTGACACGACCGCTGAAACCCCAGGTGAAATTGTGATCAACAGTACAGCTCAAAGTGCCACTCTGTATGGACAGAATCTAAAGCTCACCTCTGCCGAGTTTGAAATTCTAAATCTTCTTGTTAATAACATTTGTCAGGTCGTTACTCGAGATCAATGTTGCCAGTTATTTAGAGGTATTGATTATGCCTTTAACGACCGCTCTATTGATATGCGTGTTTCAGGGTTGCGCCGGAAGCTGCGTATGCATGCAAAAGATAAGCAGTTGATCCGTACGGTTCGTAACAAGGGGTATATGCTGGTTGTATAAGTCTATTGCGGTGAAACTTCGCTCTGTTTCTATGTTTACTCGTTTGTACCTTGGGATCGTGACTGGGATGTCGGCAACGATATTTTTGTTTTGGAACCTTGGTGAAGGACACATGCGACGAACCGAGATCGAAATGTTCCTAAATGATGGCATCTACTTTTCTGAGCAGTATGTTCGTCAACACAACCGAGAAAATTCGCTATATAAAGAACTCGACAGAACAGGCTACCAACAATTTTACATCTTTAATTTACACTTGTTGGAGAATTGGTCGGGAGAGGCTCCGTGCCAACGATGCGAGTTATTTACCATCTTAAATGGTGTACCGATATACCTAAGTGAAAATAATCTCTATTCGGCAGTATTTCAGCTACCAAATTCTAAGTTTAGCTTTGTGTTCAGTGAGGTAGGTGATTTCTTCTCACCTGAGATTGAATGGTATGAAGATTCAGAAAGAAACTTTTTTATAGGGCTTTTGTTGGCCGTTATCTTCGCTATCGGTGCAAGTGTTTACTTACCTGTGAGGCGTTTTCAAGAAAGAATAGAGTTACTTGTTGAGAAACAGAAGCAGTTTGGTAAGGGGAAGCTGAGTACTCGTTCGGAGTTAGATGAGATACATCCAGTGTCTGAGTTAGCTAATAGTTTTAACATCATGGCTGAGGAGATTGAGAGCAAAGTAAAACAAAGTCATATATTTGCTCAAGCAATTCCACATGAAGTCCGCACACCGCTAAGCCGTATTCAATTGGCGACGGATCTCTTAAGGCGGGAAGCACCAGAGCATCATCAGGTTTTTTTCGATGATATCGATACCTACATCGGGGATATCAACGACCTCACGTCAGAAATTATCATGCTGTCGAAATTGAATGTCATGGATAACTCTTTTTTCGAGCTTGTTAAAGTAAAAGCAGACCTTCGCGAGTATTGTTTAGATAGAATCCGTTACTCGGAGTTAGACAATGTTATTTTTGAGTCCCAAGTAAAGCTAGAGTGCAAGATTAAGTGTGATTGCTCGATGGCGCGTTTGGTTTTTGATAACGTGATTAAGAACGCTGGGAATTACACACTAGACAAAGTCTGGGTAACTCTGGATGAGAACTCAGAAAATTGGCTTGTTCTCATCGAAGACAATGGTCCCGGAATACCAGTGCATAAGCGTGACGAAGTATTCCTTCCGTTTTCTCGCCTAGATGCTAGCAGAGCATCGGCAACTGGTGGGTTAGGGTTAGGCCTAGCGATAGCGATTTCAGCGGCTAAGAAGCTTTCTTGGGATATTAGGATCTGCGATAGCAATCGCGGTGGTGCTAAGTTCTGTATCTTAATTCCAAAGATTGCGTAAATGATTTTAGTAAGAGACCAATTAGGCTCTTAAAAATGAAAGCCACGGTTTAATATCGTGGCTTACTATTTTAATTAATTAATTTACCAATTACCAATTACCAATTACCAATTGTCATTCACTATTAATTGGCAAAATTTACCAAGTAGAAAATCAAGCTTCGATGTTGTTGGCGCTTAAACGGTGAAGGCCATAAATAGCATGATCTATGATACGGCCATTTAAGTTCTCGTTACGAGTTATGATACCTTCTAATGTGAAATGTAAGCGCTCACAAACCTTGCGACTACTCTGGTTGCCAGTTGCAGCTGATATCTCCACCTTTTCCATATCTAACTCATTGAAAGCAATATCAATGAGCTTCTCAACTACGCGTGTAACGATCCCGTTACCTTGGTAAGTCTCAGACAACCAATAGCCTATCGTGACTTTCTGTTTGCTGTGGTCAATGGTGTTAAAGCTACAGTTACCGACGATATTGTCTTTGTACACAATCGCACATGTCATGCTTTTGCCTTCCGCGTAATCATGTAGCGAGCGCTGGATGAAGATCCTAAAGTCCTGCTCTGTTTTACAGTGCGGTGGCCATGCTAACCACTGGCTAAGATACTCATTTTGGCTTTGTGAAATTTCCGCGTAATGAGAAGCGAAGTTCTCTTCAACCAGAGCGATGGATAACTCTTCATCGATAACTGTTTTAAACATGTTTTCCCTTTTCTTTTGGCTGATGATTTAAGTGTCTTTTGGTCGGCAGGTTATAATGTCGCACAATTTTCAATATGCAACCATTTGTGGCACGAATTTTTCGTGATACGTTAAATCTATCACGAAACACATTAAACCTTATAATAATTGCGGGTATGATCGTTAGTCCTGCATTAGTATTAGCAGTCTAACTATATAAAATATATAAAAATACTAGGCTTAAGTAATGAATCAACATTGCCAAGAGGTAACCGTAGACCTAAGAAAGGCTCTATTTGGTATTGCTAAGGCGCTTGATAACGTCGGTTTTGAAAGCAAAAACCATGGACAGAGGGTGGGTTACATCGCGTATCGATGTGCTCTGAGCGTGGGGTGGGAAGAGGAGCAGGCACAGCTCGCATTTTCGTTAGGGCTAATTCACGACTGCGGAGTGTCGCAAATAGACGAGCAACGTCGACTGAATTCGGGGTTTGTTCCCGACTCGACTTATTACCATTGTCAAAAGGGCTACCAAATTTTAAAGGAGTGCCCTGTTCTTTCTATATTCGCTAAGCCAGTTCTTTATCATCATACCCCTTGGTTAGATCTAAAGACTATGAATATCAGTGAATTAGAAAAGGAACTGGCTGCAGTTGTGATGCTTGCTGACAGAGTTGACTATCTATATGGCATAACAGCTTCTGATCGTTATGGGAACCTAACCCCAGACGGTAAAGCGAGCATTATTGGACGTTTGACTGAGCAAGCGGATGAGATGTTCGAAACCAATCTTGTACAGCACATGTGTGAGTTGGTTGATCTGGATGATTTTTGGTTCTCGATGGAGACCCCTTACATCGAGAATATGAGAGATAACTTTGAACCTGTGCCCTTTTTCTCTCAGCAAATGTCGCTGGATGAGACAGTCGCCTTTGCCGAGTTTATTGCTAATGTCGTTGATACGAAAAGCTCGTTCACTTTCAAGCACTCGTTGAAGGTAGGGCAACTTTCTGAATATCTAGCTAAACAACTTGGTTATTCACACACAACGCAGAGAAAGCTCTATTTAGCTGGTTTAGTTCACGATATTGGCAAACTGCAAACCCCTGGTGACATTCTTCATAAGCCAGATTTGCTCACTGACGAAGAATACTGTTGTATTAAACGCCATGCGACAGATACTCGATTCGCGCTGCAGGAGCTGTTTAGTTCGCCTCAGGTGTGTCAGTGGGCTTCCGACCACCATGAAAGGTTAGATGGTTCAGGCTATCCGATGGGTAAAACGGCTGAAGATTTAGATCAACCTAGTAGAATTGTTGCTGTAGTCGATGTATTTCAAGCATTAACCCAGTCTCGCCCTTATCGTAAAGGTATGACACTGGAAGAAACTCTAGCGATATTAACGGACCAAGTTGATAGTTATAAGTTGGATCGAGAAGTGTTTGAATGCCTTAGAAAGCACGCAGAGTACTGTTTTGAACTATCGACGGACAAAAGAATGTACGCGTTTTAACTTTGGTCGTTTTTAGGATTCAACTCACCTTTAAATCTAGATTTAAGGTAAATGAAATATCTACTTTATTCAAACAATGAAAAAGCCGACTGTGGGTTGCGCGAGTCGGCTTTTATTCACTTCTCTTTCGAGTCTTTATCTCTATCTACGCACGATTAAAAAGCGTCATCCACGATATCTTTAAGTCGGTCGTAAGGCACATATCCTGGTAAAACATCTCCGTTCATCATCATGGTTGGAGTGCCCGTTAAGCCGAGTGCACTGAAGGTTTGGTGGTTAGTGGTTAGAACCTGGTTTTGTTCTTGAGTTGTTTTTAGTTCCGCCTCTGTTCCCGTCTTCTTGGCAACGGCTTCTAGTGAGCTTTTCGAGTGAATACCGCTTTTCGCCATCAGCAATCTATCAACTTCAGGGAATGCTTCTGGATTATCTTTCCATACTTTCATCGCGTATAGAGCTGCATTGGTATCAAGGCCATCTACTTGTTGCTGCTTAAATGACAAGTACACATTGATGATTTTGATATCACTATTTTCAGAAGCTAATTTCACTAAGCCTTTCTCTAAGCGTTTACAGAAAGGGCAGTTGTAGTCAGTGAAGTTAACGATGACTGATTTTCCGTCAGGGTTGCCCGTGATTGGGTGAGTGTCATTGTTATACAACCAATCGTGACTCTCCGTTTGAGCTTTCTTTGCTTGCGCTTGGCCTGCTACATACTGCTCTAAACTGGTATGCAGCCCTGAAATCGTAGAAGGGTTTTCCTTCAGGAACTGGTTAATTTCTTCGAGTTGCTGGGTTTGTTCTGTGCTTAACTCAGCGAAGGCACTTGTACTCATTAGTGAGCCTAAAATCAGTGTGCTAATCAGATGTTTTTTCATGTTGTTTATTCTCTAATTCTTGATAATCGTGAGCGCGTTTTGGGTCGCGCTCACGGTATTATTGTTTGTTAAATTGGCTTTAATCGGTTCATTTGCTCTGCTCTGTTTTTCTTAGTGAGCGAGTTATGCAAAGTAGGTTCTTAACCACAGGCCGATAGGGGAAGTAACGCCGGTTGCGATACTGCTAATCTTTCCATCTTTGATGATGACAATACTTGGCGTGACATTGACTCCCCAACTTCTGCTGATCGATCCAGAGAGATCATTGATAACAGGGAAGTCATACTCTTTGGCGTCTAAGAAGCGCTGAACACGTTCGTCTGGGCCAGATGAAAGTGCGACAGAAACTACTTGATGGGAGTCGCTGAAGCTATTAACCGTCGGGCTCACCAATTTGCACGCGCTACACCAAGTCGCCCAAAAATAGACAATAACGGGCTTACCGCTTTTGCTTAGCTCGATAACATCAATATCCTCACCTTGGATCGACTGACCCACGATTGGAATCGCGTCTCCTTGAGGCATGCTTCTGCTGTGGTAAAAATCCATGGCAAACGAAACCACGCCAACGATCAGTATCATTGAAACGAGTTCCTTTCCCCACTTCTTAAGACGGCTTGGCTTTTTGGTTTCAGCCTTTACAGCGTTGTCTTCAGCAGAGCTAGGCTTTTGTTCATTGTTGGGCGTCTTCATCAATTATCTCGCAGCGTCGATGGCTTGAATAACAGTGTCACTGTCTAGAATCACGGGTAATGGAATACCATTTTTATAGCTCGGGCCATAAACGATATTAAATGGCACACCAAATCGCCCATTATTTTGTAAGTATTGAGTGACACTTTCACTTGGTGTTGTCCAATCGCCTTTCATCAAAACAATGTCTTCTTGCTGTAGGTGGCTGTAGACAGGATCTTGAAGAATGACGCCAATTTTGTTGGCTTTACAGGTGATACACCATTCAGCAGTAACGTCGACAAAGACGGTTTTTCCTTCTTCGACCAACTGAGGGATTTGTTTCGCATCCAGTTTCTGCCAATCAAGGTTATCGACAATTGGCGTTGCCCAGTTATCAGCGGTAACACTGCCGACGATCAATGCAGCACCAAATACCAAGGTTGTGGTTGCCATGATAGGAATCAGTACCTTGCGCCCTAATTTCATGCCAATCCAAATTAATACTGAAACGATGATAAACAGTGACAACAAGATGGTTGGGAACTTGCCAATGAATGGGCTCAGTAGGCTTGTTAACCACAGAGTGGTGATGAACATCATTAAGCCGAATAGCAACTTAACTTTGAACATCCACGCGCCCGGCTTTGGTAGCAATTTAGTTAGGCTTGGGAATAACGCGAAGATCAACCAAGGTGCGCTCATACCAATGCCGAGTGCGATAAAGATAGCCCACAACTCTTGGTAACTTGCGCCCAGAGCATAAGCCACTGCAGTTCCTAGGAATGGAGCACTGCAAGGCGTCGCCAGTAGTGTCGCAAACATGCCTTGGATGAAGTGACCGGAATGGGAATCATCGCCTTTGGTTGCCATCCAAGTGTTTAAGCCTGACGGAAGCCTGAATTCGAATAGACCGAGTAGGTTAACTGAGAACAGTAGGGTGATGATCAGCATGAACCCGATGAACCAAACATTTTGGAACTGGATTCCCCAACCAATCGCATTGCCACCCATTTTTAGAACGGCCATGCCTAGAGCTAGTAGCGCAAACGAAGTGATAACCCCCGCAGCAGACGCTAGGAATGAGAGTCGGATGTGGCGGTTTGAAGCACCTTGGTTCTGAATGATGCTGTTTAGCTTCATCCCTAACACGGGTAGAACACACGGCATGATGTTGAGGATCAAACCGCCCACTAACGCAAAGCCGAGCATGACTAGAAAGCTGTTGTTGCTTGTTTGGTAAGCTATCGGGTCTGACCCAACTTGCGCGGTCATCTCTTCTGCAAAGTTAGTATCTGAAACGGTAATACTCACTGTGCGATCCGTTAAGTCGACCTCGCCGATCCAGTTACTCACATCGAATACTGCGGTCATTGTATTGTCTGTGATGTGGACGGTTGGTGGAGAGAAGAAGTCATCAAGCACTTCTTGTCCATCAATCAATACCATCGGTTTATCCCAGCCTTCCTTACTTGTTAGCTGAGTCACCAGTTGTTGTTTGCTTTTATCCCAGAACAGGCCGTTCACTGAAGTACGGTTAGCTTCTCGTGGAGATTGGCTCATGCCTTGATTGAACAAGAACATCGCTTCTTCATCGAGCTCTAATGTTTGCGGATCAATCGGCAGCTCGATGTCGTAATCGGTTAACACACAGATATTGGTACACGACGGAAAGGTGAACGACGCCTTGAACAGTGCTGGCTTTGTGTTGTCTTTCAGTGTCAACGTAACGGGAAAGCTAACGTGTTTTTTGTAGCCTAACGTCATCACGTCGAGTTGTTCGTAGTACTTAGGGATCGGCCAATGCCACTCTACCGATTCTATGTTTGTTGAACCAGACCAGTCCCAACTTGGCGGGATACCACCTTCGCCGGGGCTACGCCAATAGGTTTTCCAATCGCCATCGAGAACGACATCAAGCACCGTTTGAATCTTAGAACCGTCGTCCGATTGTTCACCCGTCGACATCATTCGCATCTTGACTGGTGGATGTTCAGGCACGCTGAGCCAGCCCGTCGTCTGTGCCAAAGCAGTAAATGACGTCATAACCAAAAGGGTAGTGACTAGCGCTTTCGCGCATGTACGCATGCAGGATGCCGCCGAATCGACAAACTTAGTTAGTAGTGTGTTGTACACAAATGTATCTCCAAAAAATAAATAAAAGGGTGTAGTTGCCCGGTTATTTACTCTCTAAATATACAGTGCTTTAGATGTAAGCGGTGTTTTGTAGGTCGAGAAGAGCGATGGTTATCTCTAGACAATCTCGATATGTGCGGTGATAGGCTGTACGCAACAGCAATAAACAGGATAAAAGGAATCAGCCAACCTGTTTTAGGTGTCGCGAATGTGAGCATTTTGGAGCTTAGGCTGCACGCGCTAGAGTTTGGCGCTGACAGAGTTTTAGAAGCTTCTAAACCAAAAACGCTGGCATAGAGCTCAGACATTTTATCGAAAGATGCGACGATTGCTTGTGGGTGGCTGGTTTCTGCGCCGACAAGTATTGATTGTCCAATTAAGGAAGCTGAAGTGGTTACTTTGTTTGCAGACAGCGTACTCGCCAGACAAGTTACGATAACCAGTCCGGTAAGGAACAGCGCACAAAGCGAATGCTTTTGTCGGCGGTTCTGTGTGGATAAGATAAGTAGCGATGTGTTCAGCAAATCAGTCAGTAATCTAATCAGTTAATAGTTAATAGTTAAAGCGAGCTCATTGAATTACGGTTAGCTTAAATAAGATCTCTTCGAGTCACAAGTCATGAAATTGTTAAAGTGAAACGATGCATAAATGCGATATACCGTAGATACACGATGCATAAACAACAACTCACGCGAATACGACATTGAGTTCTAGATAAAGTTCACAACAACTGGAAGTTATCGCTAATTTATCCTGTATAGAATGCTCTATTCATCATGAGGAGATACAAAAAAGCCCAACAGATCGCAGATGGACATATTGGGCTTTAACCATTGGTGCTATTGGAAAGATTTAGTGAGAACGGCGAGGACCGTTGCGCACAAGGTCTTTACCATTTTCAAAGATTTCTTTAGTGATCCAGCGAGCGAGTAAAACCTTGTGACTGCTGTTGAATACTGCAACGAAATGACGACCATCAGAATTATTGGTAGCCATACCTACGCCTTCAACGTCTTCAAGACCTAAGCCCCCTGCTTCTACTGAAATTAGGAATTGCTCTAGCTCTTCTAGAGACTCAATAACATCAAGTTCGTTGTTCATTTTTATGCTCTTTTGCTGTGAGCCAACATAGGATTTAAGGCGATTTAGTACATGCACCTAAATGACGATATTGGCTGTTGTTCTTTGTTGGTTGCGTACTCTACAGGTCATAAGAGGGGATTGGAACTCTCAAATATTAGATACAGGCTGATAATTTGCAAAGTTTTAACACAACATACGTTTAAATGCTTGTTATCCATCTTCTTTTTACTACTATTTATAGGGTCAATTTAGACAATAATAGGAATTAGTATGATGAAGGTTTGGCGTTGTCTATTGTTAATGTTGGCGTTTGTCGCATTTGGAAGTTTTGCGCAAAGCGTCGATAAAATAGCAGAAGTACAAGACCAGCTAATGCTGGACCTAGCCACATTAGAAACAGCGCACGATGCTGAAAAGCCGTTTCTAGAAGACATATTGCGAAGAAAGAACCAAGCACTACGTAAAGAGATCTCCTCTCAATTATCATCTGATAAGAAGCAAGGCTTAGACGCTGTTCTTGCCCAGCAAGTCGAGCTTTTACAGCATTTACTGTCATTGAACGAAGTTAAAATTGTCTCTATGAGCAAAGACAACCGTTCGGCTGAAGGGGATGCAAAAAAGCGTCTTGAATTGTTGATTCAAAAACGTATCGGAATGATGGATGACTACTATCAGCAACTTTCTAAGACCTTAAGTTGGTCAAAAGATCGAGGTGTTGATGTATCGGCTGCGGAAAGTCAGTTAAAAACCGCACTAGTTTCTCGTTCGCAATATCTGACAAATGCGATTCTCTACACAGACACGCAGCGTCAAGATTTAGAGCGCCGTTTGTCTTTTGTTAGTGAAGAAGAAAAGGCGACGATAAAAACTGAGTTAATACGTCTCAGAGAACGAACCAGCGTTATGGTTGCCAGCTTAGAGAAAAGTATCTCCATGATGGTGCCATTTGGTGTGGATGTCACCTCGTACAAGCGTATTCTATTAGCGACCACCGGTGACATTAACGCTGATGTATTGGATGTTGATGTTGCACTGGAGTTGTTGGATGGTTGGCTTCGTTCATTCAGTTCATGGGCTTTTGAAAATACCCCTTCATTTATCGTTAAACTCGCGCTTTTCCTCGGTATTTTGTATGTAACTCGCCTTATTGCTAATGTGGCTCGTAAAACCGTTCGTAAGAGTGTTTCGCACTCTAAAATGGACTTTAGTGTATTGATGCAGGACTTCTTTGTATCAATTGCATCTAAAGCGGTCGTGTTTGTTGGTTTGCTGATCGCCCTGTCTCAAATAGGGATTGAGCTAGCACCACTATTAACGGGTTTCGGTGTTGCGGGTGTCATCATTGGTTTTGCATTGCAAGATACGCTGTCTAACTTTGCATCGGGCTTGATGATCTTGATCTACCGTCCGTACGATGTTGGCGACATGGTCAAAGTCGCTGGTGTTCAAGGCACTGTAAAAGACATGAGCTTAGTATCGACAACCGTTCAAACCATCGATAACCAACGCTTGGTGATCCCAAACAACAAGATCTGGGGTGACGTGATCAACAACATCACAGCAGAGCGTGTGAGACGTGTTGATATGGTTTTTGGTATCGGTTACTCAGATGATATCGATAAAGCAAAATCGGTATTGAACGACATCATTCTTGCTCACCCTCTAGTGTTGAAAAAACCAGAGCATATGATCAAGCTTCACACCTTGAATACGTCTTCAGTTGATTTTGTTGTAAGACCTTGGGTTAAGACAGATGACTACTGGGAAGTGTATTGGGATGTGACGGAAACCGTGAAGAAACGCTTCGATGAAGAAGGCATCACGATTCCATTCCCTCAACGTGATGTACATGTTTACAATCACGAAGAGAACTAAACGAAAGAGCTAATCCAAAAAAACTAAGTACGGCTTAAGGTCGATTTCTACTTAATGTGATATCAAATGGACGCTGAATAAGCGTCCATTTTTATTGGCTGCCAGTTTATACCAATCACAGTAAGTAAGTGATCAGAAATAGCGCAGGAAAAAGGCTTGAGAACAAGGCAGAAATTTTTGATAAGTAGTTATTCTACAATCAAAAGTTCTAACGCCGTTATCGAGCGTTTTAACCAGCTAGGGTGAACAGTTATTTACTACGATTGGTATTATATTGAGCTTCACTCTTTTAGGTAACTCAACCACCTTAGAATTACGTTATGATGGGGTAGGCTTAGTTTGGACAGTTGAAATCGAATGGATGATTCACAGCAAAAAACGAATGGTAGAAATACAACGGTAAGAAAAGCGACGCGAATCGAAAGCGTCATGAACTCTGCGATGTGGCATTTAACTCAGAGAGATATGACAGAAAGTGAGTTGGTAGCGAAGCTCAAAGTGAAAACCGACAATCAAGAATGGATTGATGAAACGTTGAATACTTTGAAAGGGTTTGGGTATCTCAAATCTGACCAAATGTTTGCTGAACAATTCGTAGAACAAGCGTTCTCAGGTGAATTTGGTTCTCGGTATATTGTTGAAAAATTGAAAAAGAAAGGCCTGACGGACTCAGTGATTTCTGATGCTATCCATAAGGTGTCTTTCGAAAAGTCTATTGATGAACAAACTATCTTGATAGACCGAATCAACCACTACTACTCAAGCTTTACCATGAGCCGTGAAAAATTGGTTGCGACGCTGCAAAAGCGTGGCTTTAGCTATCAGCAAGTTAAGGTAGCGATTGACCAGCACCCACAAGCGCATGAACTGAAGAGTAATATTCAAATTAAGGCAGAGAAAGCCGATTTGGAAAAAGAAGTGCTTAAGTATGCTCGTAAAGGCAAAGGCTTGACTGCTATTCAGCAAGAGCTTAGACAGCGACAAATAGACACGAGCGAACTGTCATCGTTAGTCGATCGGTTAATTAACGAAGAGCAACTGGATTTTTACTCTTCGTGTTTAGAACAACTACAAAAGAAATCTTATGACCTCAACGATCACAAAGAGCGCTCAAAGGCTTACGCTATGCTAAGTCGAAAAGGCTTTTCGTCGGATGAAATTAAATTTGCTCTGAGTGAAGGTAACGAGTAGCCAGTGTCCTTAAACTCAAGAAATATAGAACTTTCAGAAATACAGCACCTTCAGATATAAAGAGCTGAAGGTCATCGAACACAGAATGATTTACAGGGTCAACAGATTGCTTTAACGCGTTGTGTGCAGGTTTTCTGTAATACCTAACCCATTACGCAACGCGAACTGAAGAAGGTCATTGTGGTTGTTCAAATCGAGCAACCCAAGCATTCTGTACTTATGCGATTCTATAGTTCGAGAGCTTAGATGGAGCTGTTCCGCACACTCTTTTGCACTTAGGCCTTGAGCAATAAGTGCCAACACTTTGGTCTGCTTCTTGGTGAGTAAGAGTAATTTGTCACTGTCATCTTCTAGCCGATTCTCATTTTGCTTTAATGTTCTGGCTAGTGTTGAGTGCTGCCAATAACAGAGCCAAAGCTCACAGACTAATTTTAAGCGCTGGATGTCTTCGAGATCGAAAGTGGTATCGTTGTCGTGAAAGTTAGTAAAAGACAGTGCTCCCCAGCGTTGGTTAAAGAGTTGCAAAGGAATGATGCAGTGCCATCGCCCCCCTTCTTTGTATAACTGCTTTAATACGTAATTCTGAGTGTTCTCGAGGTCGTCTTTCGAAAACGCGAGATAAGTTTTTTTGGTCTTTAGCAGCTTTAAATAATCAAGATAGTTGCCACCAATGAGATTCTGTTTATTGACCGGGGGTATGTTCGCTTTCGATACTGAACAAGTCTTTCCGTCTTCCAGTAAGACCATTGAATTAGGGTAGAGTGTTAAACGATCCATCCCGAACCAATCGAGTACGTCAAAGCTCGCCTCTGACCAGGTGGTTTGAAAACACTGAGGATCGCTATTGATGAGAGTCGTCGATTGCTTCATCAACAATTGTTCAAAATTTAGGTTAGTAGCCGACATACCTTTCCTCTATCAATATATTCATCAGGTTAATATACCGAAGACTATGCGTTCGTAAAGCACAGTGCAAGATAAGATGTTTACATTTTCGAGAGGTTCTAATTTTCGTTTTTTTATAACTCTTTAATCTAAATGTTAGGATGATAAGCGGTAGATCTACTGCATTAATTGAACGGTGTTTTTTAATAAAATCGGGCATTTATACAACCGAGTAAACACTGTGATAAGTTTAAGGGCGTTACTGAGTATTTCAGTCTCGATACTGACTTTTTTTCATCCTACTGCAAGCGCGAACGCATCCCCAATGTTTGTCTATGCGCAGTCACCTATTCATTCAAATGTGCTTTCAACACAACTTCGTTCTGCTCAGCCCAAAAGGGTGGGGACTATTGAGTTCAAGTCCTCTTATACCCAAGCCAGTATATGGGCACACACCGACGCTTATGGTCTTGATTATTACCAAAATCAATCGAATATTGCAGTTCAATGGCAGGCATCTTCTGTATGGAAGGTGGAGTTGGATTATCGAGTGGTAACAGCCAAAGATAATGGTTTAGACAGTTTTGTGATGGGTTTTCACGATCTGTTTGGTATTGGACAAAATGGCCGTGATGAAGTGGCTGAAGATCAGTTCACCATGGATTTTAATCATGCAGGGGTTCATGTGTCTGATTTTGAGGGGGATGATTTAACCAATGCGCTGACTTTTTACAATGAGCTTCTGTTGCATTCTAGAGGGCCGATGTCGCTCTCTGCTGGTGGCTCTTTATTTTACAACAACGTAAAAAGTGGCCGGTTTGCCAGAACTAGCTTCGAACAAGGCGTCCAACTTAACTACAGCTTTATCACCTTAAGGCATAACTTTTTTTCAACGGTAGGTTTGGTTCACCGTAACGGTGATGACTACTTAGTTAGTTTAGAGGGGTTCAGCGCAAGTTGGGCATTAGGGTACGAGTATATGTTTAATGCTCGGCACAGTTTGTTAGTTGAGTCTTTAAATTATCAAGGGTGGGCAACGGATGAACCAGATTTTTCAGAGCCGTCTAATGAAGTGGTGCTAGGTTATAGGTACCGATTCAATAGGTTTAGTTTAGAAGCCTTGATGACAGAGAATATTCGCAATATGGATAACAGCACTGATATTGGGTTTACGCTTGGGTTGCGCTTCTCAATATAAAAGTAATATCAACATATCATTATGTAATTAAATTCATCGCAACGATAAAATTCCAGTAGTTTTACGGTATATCCACAACACAAACTTTTGAACAATAGCGCTACTCCAAAAGGCCGGACTAACAAGGCCGAATCAATATATAGGTAGTGGTTATTATGAAAAAGACATTAGTAGCACTTGCGATTGCAAGCATTTCAAGTTCAGCTTTCGCGGTAAATACAAGCAGCCAAAACAGCCAAAATGAAGACATGTTCGCATTTGATTCAATGCATAAAGATCAATTCTCAGTATCTGGTGCTATGGGTGTTGGCGGTTACTACGACACTGGTTCTAAAGCATTCTACGATGACTGGGCTACAGGCCTAACACTTGCAGTAAACTACCGTAACAACCGTATTGTTGGTTACTTCGAAACAGACTTGATGGTGAACTACACAACAGACAATAACGTTTCAGCGAATGATTCAGTTAACTACAAGTGGACAAATGGCATCGATACTGGCCCTGCTGCTGATGTAGACAAAGCTTGGCTTGGTTTTGACACTGGTTTCGGTATCGCTTCATTCGGTTGGGAAAATGATACAGCACTAGATAAAGTTGACGGTGCTGGTGATAACACTTACGAGTTTGGCGCTTCTGCTGGTGATGCTTCTGACGGCTTCAATGTTGTTAAGTTCCAGGGTGCAACAAGCGGTATCGCTTACGGTATCTCTTACTTCGAAACGAAAGATTCTCGTAACAATGATAAGTTCGACAAAGGTGTGAACGGCTACATCGGTCTAGAGCAAGAGGTATTCAACCTATACGCAGGTTACGAAAACCGTGATTACGAAGCTAATTACGAAGTTTACACGGTAACTGGTAACGTAAAAATTGGTGACCTAACACTAGGTATGAACTCTTGGATTGATGACGCAGATTCTGAGAAAGACACGGGTTACTACGTTTCAGGTGGTTACGCGGTTTCTGAAGACCTAACAATTGCAGCTGGTTACGCCTCTAACAGCAATGAACTTGATGGCCAAGCGGACGTAGATGCTTCTTACATCAACATCGCGGCAATGTACCGTATTGCAGACAACGCTGACATGGGTATTGATATCAAACAAGATATTGATGGTGCACGCATGGGTTCAACTAGCGCACAGTACGACGAAGAAACACACGTATTCGCAGCAGCTTACTACTACTTCTAAGCTCTTAATAGCTTAATAGCTTAATAGCTTAATCGCTTTGAGAGCTTAAGAACTTTAAATCTGATTGCTATGGTGTGTCGCATGCCCGGTCGTTACACCATGTTCTCTTCGTTTTGCCGTTTAAGTATCCAACCGATATGTGGTTTGGCACTCAGTGTTATGAGTGGAATGATAATCTGGAGAATGTAATGGTTAAGAGCATTACTGCCAAGGGTGTTATTTACGGAAATGACACTCTGTTTACATGTAAACCGAATCGAAATGGATTATTTGAATTGGCGCGTAAACATGGAAGAGTTGCAGGTACTCGCCCGCAAGATCTCAAGAACAAGGTTTATGCTGAATCTCTTGATGAAGCTTGGAATTTACTCAAAACAGAAAAGTTTTATATTGTTTTGACAGGGCAGATATGTGGTATTCATAGGAAATCACTAAGAAGCCTTGATTCTGTCGACATTATTTTTGATGTTCAATCTCGTTTAAATTGTGTCACTGTGTAGGGTCGATGCTGTAAATAAAAAGGACGATTAAATATCGTCCTTTTTTTCGTTTGAGTTTTTTGGTTCAACCTTGCTTACAGATGCTCAGCACCCGCTATCGGCCGTATTGCCCAACGATAAAGTGTTCAAACTCATCACACATTTGAGAATTTGATTTGTCGTTATTCGCTAATTCAGTTGCTCCATCGACGATCGATATCTTCGCATTCAAATCAGCGACTGGTGCTCGCTCTCTTGTCGACAGCTGTTTGATTTTTTGATCTTCAATAGCCCAAGCTTCTTCTGGCGATAAGTTGCACTCGTCAGCGAGGTACTTGGCATTAAAACCTTCCCCAGTCAGGCTTTCGATTGTCCCATTATGATTCACGCTATTTCCTTGGTGCCAATAGTGCTTAGCTAACAAAGGGCCGATCTCCGGGTTATCCGTTAAGTAACCAAACTTATCGGTGAAATATGCACGAGTTTGATACACGGCCATATGAGCTAATAAGTAACCCTGATATGCGCAAGAGGCTTCATCCGACAATAGATGTGGAATCGCCATCAATGGGCGAGGGCTACAAGCCAATCCAAGAATCGTTTTCTCACTGCTACGAGCAAGAGCAGTGATCTTTTCAGGTGTCAGATCTTCATCCGCCAATTCGTAAAGTGCTCGTTCGAAATAGGGAACAACAAGAATGCTTCGTTCTTGGTAGGCTCTGAACGGTTGTTTGTTATCTATGATGGCTTTGATTAGCTCATCAGGTACTGCTTGGCCTTCTGAATCCAGGGCATATTGTTTTAGCCAATCGGCGTCATTCAATAAGCTGTCACAGAACATGGATTGAGTTTCGGCATAAGCCATCGATGTTGGTGCAAATTCTTGAGAGAAACAAGGCGCATTCATTTTAACATTAGCGAAATGTGCAGCGTGGCCGCCCTCGTGAAACAGCGTATTGATACCATCATAGCCGCTGCCGATTTGGTCGGGCTTGGCGTTGCTCGTGAAGTTAACTTGAGCGGCTACCCAAGTATCTTGGTCGTAGAAAGAAGGTATTGGCCCATGACAGAAACCGTTTGGATACTTTCCTTTACGATCAAGTAAATCTAATTTCAATGTTGCTTGTGAGTATTCGATATTAAGACGACCAAAAGACTCAACCCAACGCCTTAGTGATTTTGAAAAGGGTACATAAGGGTCGAGATCATTCATAACGTCACCAGCAAAAGAGTAGGTGAAATTATGGGCTTCTAGAGCACTCTGACCTTTTTTCTGAGTTAAGCTCTCTAGGCTTTGTTGATGGTTATCTCGCGTGCGAACTTCAAAGTCATCCAGAATTGTAAACAGTTGCTCAGTTGTCATCTGCTCGGTTTTAACGACGGAATAATCAAAGAAGGTTTTAAACCCCAGTGATTGAGCAAATTGGTTACGTTTTTTGATGAGTTCAATGAAGCCGTTAGCCAGCAGCCACTGCTCTAAACCTAATAGTGTTTGGTGAGCTGAAAGCCTAACTTTTTCATTACTATTGGTTCTTATTGTTGAACCTAGAACCGGTAATGACCCTTCTGTGTGTTCGCCCGCTTCATTCACGTAAGTCATTACATGATTCTGTTTTTTCTCAAACAGTTCAGCCTCAAACTTTATGAGTTCGGCTTTAAGCTTCTGTGACTGCTCAGACTCAATAGCGTGAGATCTAAAGGTCGCTAACCAACCATTCAAGCCTGTTAGCGTGCTCTCTTTTTCTTGAGGGTCTTGAATTTCTTCGATAGTAGCTAGCTGCGTTTCGATAGCAGCAATTTGCTCGGCAGAGCTAAGAAATTCAGTCCATTGGGTCTGCGCGAGTGTCGAGCCATCATGGTCGTCACTGATCCCCATATAAGTATCCCAAAAGAAGTCTTCTTTCGCTTTATGAGTCGCAAGATACTTTTGGTTCAATTGGTTGAGATAGTTCGTTGCAGTCATGGACGTTCCTTGTAAATTATTCATTAATTTCAACATTATGACACATTCATGGGGTGTATTGTGTGACGACAGATATAACAGAGTGCAACTCTTCTTAGTATCAAGTTTGTTAATCTTATCGTTGAGCAATATTTTTAGTTTTATAGATGTAAATCGAGCAGTTGTTTGTTGATTGGTCACGTATAATGCACGCTCCATACCGCGTGAAATAAGCACAAATAATGAGAACTCTTCCTAGCTTAATCCTACCTTTGTTATTGACTCTGAATACCCTTTCATTTTCTGCGCAGGCGAGTGAAAGCTGGTGGTTACGGACGGTATTCAATAGCAACCCAACTCAACCGAGTTCTCAAAACTATATTAACGATATCGATCTTATGGATTGTGGCGAAGTTGAAGGCACTCTGTTGTGCAGTGACTTAACCCAATATTACGATTTGGATGTTTATGTTGAACTGGAGTTGGGTGACTCAAGCGTCGAAGTGGTTCGCCTTAATCTGCCATATTCGAACCTAAGTTACACAAAGCTTCAGGCATATCTTCGTCAAGATGGCTTTGCTCTCAGTTCAATTCGCATTGGAGAGGATGATTTTGATGTCGTCGCTCAACTCGAACAAGCGAAACGTGAGGGAGTTGGTTACGACAAGGTAGATAAACAACTCGTAGAATTCATCAACTCACCACATCATTCCTCTGAGCAAATGAGTGTATGGAATGTGCCTAGCTCTTCCTCATCTTCTTCTAGTTCTTCAGCCCCTTGGATTCAGTTACATAGTGATGGTGACAACTTAACGGTTGAACTAAATCGCTTTTAATTGCTCAAATTTATAGATGGTTTCGTCATTCATCAGAGTAAACAAGCCTTTCAGGAGAACGGCTCACGGGCAGACAGCAAGTTATAATTCATTTAAGTGTTCGTTTTTCTGTGGCTCTCACATTTTTAGTAAGCGTTTACCTTTGCCATTTGTTATACGTTGAGCCTTCGGTAAAACGAGCTTAGGATACGTTCAGTATTGATAAAGGAGACAACCCATGGTTGCAAAAGTAACGGTAGCGCCACAAGGCCCAGAACTTTCTGAGCTGGTGCAAGGATACTGGCGTACAGCTGAGTGGGGTATGACCCCGCAACAACGTCTGACTTTCCTAAAGCAGCACATTGATCTTGGCATCACAACGGTTGATCACGCGGACATTTACGGTAACTACCAATGTGAAAAGTTGTTTGGTGAAGCATTAGCGCTTGAGCCAAGCCTTCGTGATGATATTCAAATCGTCACCAAGTGCGACATCAACTTGTGTGGTGACCACACTCCAGATCGCAAGATCAATCACTATGACACCAGCGCGCACCATATTTACCAATCAGTAAATAACTCTCTAGAGCGTTTGGGTGTAACCGAACTTGATGTATTACTGATTCATCGCCCTGACGTATTGATGGACGCGGATGAAGTAGCAGAAGCGTTCGCTGAACTACATAAGGTAGGTAAAGTTAAGCACTTCGGTGTCTCTAACTTTTCACCGCGTCAGTTCGACTTACTGCAATCTCGACTAGGTAAGCCACTAGTGACTAACCAAGTTGAAATCAACCCATTGAACTTCGAAGTAGCTCATGATGGCACGCTAGATCAACTGCAGATGAACCGTATTCGTCCAATGGCGTGGTCTTGTCTCGGTGGTGGTAGCATCTTTAGTGGCGATTCAGCACAAGCGATTCGTGTTCGTAATGAACTAGAAGCCATTCGCCAAGAAGTGGGTGCAGATAGTATTGACCAAGTAATTTACGCTTGGGTTCGTCGATTACCGTCTAAACCGATTACTATTATTGGTTCAGGTAAGATTGAGCGAGTGAAAACGGCCGTTGATTCACTGAAAATCGAACTGACTCGTGAGCAATGGTATCGCGTTTGGGTTGCCTCTAAAGGTCACGGTGTGCCATAAGAAGTAATTCGAAAATGACGATAAGCCAGCCAACAAAGCTGGCTTTTTTGTGTTCGCCTAACCTATTTCTTCAAAACTGTGATTAAGGTGGAATAATTTTCAAAAACACTCATAATGCACTCTGTTTTTCACCAGTTGGATATTTCCATTGAGCACTTCAAAATTCTCTTCAATCGCCCTTAAGCCAGAGCTTCTAAATACGTTAGATTCTCTTGGTTATACTGAAATGACGCCTATTCAAGCGTTAAGTCTTCCTACTATTCTGGATGGCAAGGATGTTATCGGTCAGGGTAAAACGGGTTCAGGTAAAACAGCTGCTTTTGGTTTAGGCGTGCTGCAAAACCTACGCGTTAAGCGTTTCCGTGTTCAGTCTTTAGTGTTATGTCCGACTCGTGAGCTAGCAGACCAAGTAGCAAAAGAGATCCGTACTCTTGCTCGTGGTATTCACAATATTAAAGTGCTGACACTATGTGGCGGTATGCCAATGGGCCCACAAATTGGTTCATTAGAGCATGGCGCACACATTCTGGTGGGCACTCCTGGTCGTATCCTGGACCACCTAGAGAGAGACCGTATTGACCTGTCTGAGTTGAACACACTTGTGTTAGATGAAGCCGACCGCATGCTGGAAATGGGTTTCCAAGATGCACTAGATGCTGTTATTGAAGCAGCACCAAAAGATCGTCAAACGTTATTGTTCAGTGCAACTTTCCCTAAACAGATTAAATCTGTTGCAGACCGCATCATGAATAACCCTGAAATGGTGAAGGTTGAATCAACGCATGATCACTCAAGCATCCAGCAACACTTTTATAAGGTTGAAGGTACTGAAGCTCGTGATGACGCACTAGAGCTAATGCTTCTTCATCATCAACCAGAGTCAGCGGTTGTGTTCTGTAATACTAAGAAAGAAGTACAGAACGTAAACGACGAGCTAAGCCACCGTGGCTTCAGTGTTATTGAGCTTCATGGCGACATGGAACAGCGTGAACGTGACCAAGCTTTGGTTCAGTTCTCAAATAAAACCATCTCTATCTTGGTCGCAACAGATGTTGCTGCTCGTGGTCTTGATGTTGATAACCTAGATGCTGTGTTCAACTTTGAGTTGTCTCGCGATCCTGAAGTTCACGTACACCGCATCGGTCGTACTGGTCGTGCAGGAAGCAAAGGTGTCGCAATTAGCTTCTTTAGCGAAAAAGAGATGCACCGTGTTGCTCAAATTGATGAGTACATGGATATGCCAATCGAACCGTCTCAGTTGCCAGCTAAACCAATTGCCAAGCCGTACTACTCAAACATGGTAACTATCCAGATTGACGGTGGTAAGAAAGCGAAACTTCGCGCAGGTGATATCCTTGGTGCGTTGACAGGCCAAGGCGGTATTGATGGTAAGTCAGTAGGCAAGATCAACTTGTTCGCGATGCGCGCTTACGTTGCTGTAGAAAGATCAATGGCTAAGAAAGCATTAGGAAAAATCGAATCAGGTAAGATGAAGGGTCGTCAATTCCGCGCCCGAATTCTGAAATAATTCGAGACTGAATCCCTTTGCTGCGATATGTCTAATTAACGAGATTGCTACTTAATGACATTGCAGTAAAGGGTGTTTCACAAAATGCCACTCAAGTTGACTCACTTAGGTTTATCGACCTAGTTCTCTATACCAAAGCATTATTCATCGGGTCTTATAGAATAAAGATCGTTGATATGTTTTCCCTCGCTAAGATACCAAGTCATCGCTTCCTTTCGATTGTGAACCAATATCGTGATTGTGGTTATTGAACCATCGTCAAAATAACAAAGCTCATATTCTAAATCGCTTGGATGATCAGGAATAGCGGCCATAGCTCCCCTCCCAAATATCAATCATTTGAAATACGCCAACCCAACTCATTTATAGGGGTTCGTATTGCGTCAAATGAGTAATAAAAATCAAGTTACATCACTGCCATTAATTATTTTTAGTTTAATCATTTGCCGAAATGGTTAGATTAGCAAGTCTGAGTCTCAATTTATCCGAAAGTTTTTACGAGAACCCAATTTTGTAGCTAATGTTATAAGATCGTCTTGAGGTTCGTTGTTGAGTAAAATGTTGTGAGAGGGTGTAATGAGAAAGTGTCGTTGGTTAGTCTTATTAAGCTGTTTTCTATTCTCTGGCTGCGGGACTAAATTTGCCTATAACAATATAAGCTGGTTTGCGGTTAGCTATATTGAAGACTTTGTAACTCTTTCCAATAGTCAGGAATCAGAGCTCGAAGAGCGCCTCGACTTATTACAGCAATGGCATAAAGAAACTCAACTGCCGTTATATATTTCGCAACTGCAAGTGATCCAAAACACAGATCGTTCTGATATGAATTCTGCTTTTATCTCTGAACAAAGTGACAAAATTAAAGACCATATTCGTTCAATCGCTAATAAGTTCTCTCCTGATATTTATGCATTAAGTATGCAGCTTACCCCTGAGCAAGATAAGGAATTCTTAAAGAACTTTAGAGAAAAGCAACACGAGTATTACGAAGAAAGATTATCATTGGATGATGAAGATTCGAGAGAGCGATATCGGAGTCGAATAGAAGATAGGCTAGAGCGATGGTTAGGGACGGTATCGAAAGAGCAAAAAAAGATTATTCTTGCTTGGTCCCAAAAGTGGGTAAATACCAACGATAACTGGCGCCAATATCAAAATAATACCTACCAAGATTTATCGACACTGATGGAAAAGAAAAGCGACTTAGATATAGCTCAGCCGATTATTATGAACTTACTTTTGAACAATGAAGCTTATTATCCTAAAGAACTGGAGTCTAAGCTTGATAAGAATATGCAGACATCAGCCAATTTTTTAGTCGATATCGTAGAAAGCAGCACTAATAAGCAGTGGGCTTATTTCATGGGTGAATTAGCAAGCCTTAAAGGAACATTTGAATCACTGCAGGAGTAGAGTCTTCTTTCGTTCTAAAGGCTAGTAGTTATCCATGTGACTAGCCTGTCAATCAAACTTGAAGGGGAGAGAGTTTAGATATTTAATTTTTGTTGCTCATCAGCAGCTTTGGAATAGAGCCTTTAGCGGTCTTAGATATTTTCTGCATCAGTTGAAAACTCGGCTGTTGAATGCCGTGGTCACTTTGAAGCTCATCAATCATCAATAACCACAACCGTGCTGTCATTTCTGAATCGGCTAACGCTCTGTGGAAAGTACCGTCGTTGTCGATATTCTTAAAGCGCACAAGGTCGCCTAGCTTATGAGTCGGCGCATCTTGGATTAGGCGGCGAGCAATCAACATTGAGCAAGCGAACTTGCCTGTGTAGTCTCGGCCAATAAAGTCTAATTCCGCATCGAGAAAGCGCTTATCAAACGATGCATTGTGAGCAACAAGTTGGCTGCCTTGGATAAAGTTTGCAAACTCATCCATCACTTCACTGCAACTGGCCGCTGTGCTTAACATACGGTTACTGATTCCGGTATAGCTTTCAATGAATCCACTAACACGAAACCCTGGGTTCATGAGTTGCTGAAAGGTGTCGACGACTTCGCCGTTAACTAATTTAACCGCACCGATTTCAATCGCTCGGTCACCCATGTTTGGTGATAAGCCTGTGGTTTCGAAATCGAGAACGATAACGGAGTCTGCGGAGTTTGGAGCCATCGTGTTTCCTAATTACTATTGGGTGGTATCGCTTTATATGGGGCGCTGGTGTTGCTATGGGTTAATCTATTGCGTGTTGTTGTTCTATTGCGTGTTGTTACTGATAGTGAGCTCAGTGTAACCCGTTGAATCATCATGCTCTCTGTTGAAGGTCAAAGTATCGTAACGGTGCACAATCAATTCAGCGGTGGTGGCGATAATCGTTCCCTCCAACAGATGACCGCCAATCACGTCACCATTTTCATCAGCAACGGATATATGAATATGCTGGTGGTTCGGGGTTAGCGTTGCCATCACAGATACGATTTCGAATGGAGCTTTGATTAGCTTGGTGTTGTTCGCATTAGCTAAACGAATATTGAGTTGAGAAACACAACCGACGCACGACGCGATAGAACCTGCCGAGATGTTCTGTGTGGTCACTAGTTTTTGTAGCTCAAGCTTTAGATCTTGGCCTCTAGTTAATCTCGTTGCGATAGGAGTGATCATCTTATTGCCTCAACTTTATATGTATTTCAAAGAACAAAACGAAGCCACATAGGGCTTCGTTTTATTTTCATTTTGGCTAACGCGACTTTCGCATTGTCTAAACCTGACATTACTCAGGTTGCTGTAGGTCTCTTTTCTTTTTAGGCACGAAGTTCAATACAGAGATTGGCACTTCTTTGCGTGGTTCGAAACCTTCAACGACGCGACGCTCAATCAAGTGACCAAGACGTTTTTCGATAATGCACAGGTTCTTGAAGTTATCTTTCGATAGGAAAGAGATCGCTTCACCAGACGCATCAGCACGGCCTGTACGACCAATACGGTGAACATAGTCATCCGCTGGGAATGGGATGTCGTAGTTGACTACGCGGCTTAGATTATCAATATCGATACCACGAGCAGCAACACCTGTCGCAACTAGATATTTTAGACGGCCTTTTTTGAAATCAGCCAGAATCTTTTCACGAATCGCTTGGCTACGTCCACTGTGGAAAGCTTCCGCTTCGATACCACGCTTTTCAAGTTGGGCAACTAGCTTAGCCGCGCCGTGTTTGGTCTCGATAAAGATAAGCGCTTGGTCCCACTCACCGTCAGTGATCATGTGGCTTAACAGTGCAGATTTGCGGTCTTTATCTACAGTAACTAGCCATTGTTCGATGTTCGCTTTAGAAGCGTCAGTTTTGGCAATTGAAATCTCTTCTGCTTCACTGATTGCGCTTTTCGCTAGCGCACGAACTGGCGTTGATAGCGTTGCTGAGAACAATAGATTTTGAATGTTTTGTGGCAAACGCGCGATGATCTTGTTGATGTCTTCAATGAAACCCATGTCTAGCATGCGGTCTGCTTCATCAAGAACCAGAACTTCTACTTCATCAAAGTGAACGGCACGTTGTCCGTACATATCGATCAAACGACCTGGTGTTGCCACAAGAATATCGACGCCTTCAATCAAGCGGTCTTTCTGGTGTTGGTAAGATACGCCACCGTACATAGCTAATGATGTTAGGTTTAGAAACTTCGCGTACTTAGTAATGTTCTGTTCAACCTGAATCGCAAGCTCACGAGTTGGTGTCAGAATAACAGCGCGAATGCGTTTTTTACGTTGTGTTTCACCTTTACTTAGCATTTCTAAGATAGGGAGAACAAAGCTCGCAGTTTTACCTGTACCTGTTTGTGCAGCAGCAATTAGGTTCTTACCAGAAAGCACAATCGGAATTGCTTTTTCTTGAATAGAGGTTGGCTTTTCATAGCCTTGTTTTGCAACGGCTTTAACAATAGGTGAGCTTAATCCAAGCTTGGAAAATGGCATAAGTTTCTCGGTATGATTTGGCTAAATAGCGATGGAAAGGTTCAACAATCTTATACAAGGATAAGATTAATGGCGGCATTCTACCATGTTGCTTGTGTACTACTAGGGCATGTTGACCTTTCGAGCTGATTTTTGCAGCGAGTTGTTGGGTATTTATACAAGGCAGAGGCTTTGATGTGTAGCTAGCCTACATGAGAAGCCGATAACGTAGTAGAAATGACCAGCAAACGCTGCCCGAAGGGTTCGGCTAAAAGCGTTTTACTCTTTGTTGAGGGAGATTTGCTTAGAGTGACTAGGCTACTTCTCCCTCGCCGCGATTAAAACGCTTTTATCTCGAACAAAATTTAACCACGAAAGGTCAGCACGCCCTAGCAACATAGACACTTTAGTTGGATAATACTGGCTCAATAAGACGACGATAAGACAGGGATGTATGGAAATTACGCCGAATGAACGCGATGCAGTATATAAAACGATTTTTTCTCGCCGAGATGTTCGTGGTCAGTTTCTTCCTGATGAGATCCCAGAAGACGTTTTGATGCGTGTGCTAACCGCAGCGCACCATGCTCCCAGTGTTGGCTTTATGCAGCCTTGGGATTTTGTCGTTGTCCGTGATATCGAAACCAAGCAACAAATCAAAGCCGGTTTTAATCAGGCTCATGCGGAATCCGCGGAAATGTTCACCGATGAAAAGCAGGCAATGTATAAGCGTCTAAAGTTGGAAGGCATCGTCGAATCACCTATCGGTATCTGTGTGACCTGCGACCGCAATCGAACCGGAAAGGTCGTGCTAGGCAGAACCATCAAACAAGAAATGGATTTGTACAGCACCGTGTGTGCGGTTCAAAACCTATGGCTAGCAGCAAGAGCCGAAAACCTAGGCTTAGGGTGGGTGAGTATTCTTCACGACTCAACACTGCGAGACGCATTAGATATCCCAGAAAACATCGATATCGTGGCGTATCTGTGTATTGGTTACGTTGACCACTTCAAAGATAAGCCCGAACTTGAAACCATGGGCTGGCTACCAAGAAGAGACGTCAATTCAGCGATTCATGAAGGGAAGTGGAGCCCTAGTAAAACGGAGTGATTAAAGGCTTTTTTATCTAATTTATTGATATTTAAAGCCAAAACTTGTGATAGATATTTCAGTGTAAAGTTGAATTTATAAATTCATACTGATATTAATGACATTTGACATACAGCTCTAGTCTGGAATTCAATGAACGACGCTAACTTACGTAGACTTCAACAACTTATTGCAAAGTATGAAATAGGTGAAGAGTATCATCTAACGATCGATGATCTCGAACACTCGCTATCGACTTCTCGCAGAAACACTTCGATCATTCTTAAATGCTTATCGGAATATCGCTGGATTTGTTGGATTCCGTCTAAAGGGAGAGGGAAGCTTAGCCAATTTAGAATTTTGGTCAGCTTTCCCGAAGCATTAGAACAAGTGTTAGCGCTTCAGTTAGAACAGGGGGGCTTTAATGTTATTCCCCGTCTTCTAGAAAGCTATGGTGATGCGGCAATAAAGGCACTGACGCTAGCGACTGAAAAACATAGTCTGTTCAATCAACAACATGACCATTTACTGATCACTCAATATCCGTGGGTCGATAACCTTGAGCCAGCGAAAACATACCGAACTGCTGAACATCACATCTTAAGAAGCCTCTACAATACGCTACTAGTCCAAGATCATGATGGAAATCCCCAAGCGAGCCTCGCGCACCATTGGAAGATGGAAGGGCCCTTTCTGCATTTTTGGTTGAGACCGAATGTGTTATTCCATGACGGTGAAACTTTAACAGCCAAAGATGTTGCTCAATGTTTGTTGCAGCTAAAAAATATTGAAGGTCCGGTACAGTCTTTATTTGATCAGGTCAGTGATGTTCAAGTGGTGGGTGATAAACAACTGACTATTGAGCTGACATACGCAAACCCAATGTTTCTCCATGCTTTGACTAGTCCACACGCGTCTATTTATCGTCGTAAGCGTACTTATTTTTCGAGTGGCCGCAGTGCCTATATCGGAACAGGACCTTTCTCATTGGATGATTGGAGCGAAGAGCGCTTGGTTCTTAAACGTCACCGAGGTTACTTTGCTCAAAATGCCTTGTTAGAACAAATAACGCTTACCGACATAGAAGGTTTAAATGACCACACTCTGAGTTTTAATCAATCTGGCGTCGCTGAAGAAACCACCATCAATGCACTTTCGTATCTTGCGGTTAATCGTAGAGAAAAATCAGGTATAACCCCTGAAGAACTCGACAGGCTGGTATCGTTTATTAAGTCCAGTAGTAAAGAGTTCGATGCTGATATGGTGGCCGATGACTTGTCTTTCTCGCTTAGCGAACTAGCGTCCAGTAATCCAATTCCTAATTTGACGGGCACTGTTGTCCTAACACGACCTAGAATGACGATTCCTTTACTTCAAGAGATGGCTGATTGGCTACAACAAACTATTGTAAAGACAGGTGTTGCTATTGAAGTTGTTGAGCTTCCCAACATCAGTGACCCTAGCTCCATGAGTGAATCGGCAGACTTGTTATTCATTGAAGAAGTTATCGAACAGCCTGCCGATTACGGCCTTTACGATTGGCTACTTGCTTCATCTGGGCTTAGATTCATTTTCAACAGTTCTGAGATGAAGGCGCATTGCGAGAGAGTTAGAGCCGCTGTGAGTGGCGAGAACCTAATGAGCGACTTGAAAGAGATTGAAGGTTCGCTTTATCAACAGAAGTTACTTTGTCCGTTATTTCACGGTAAAGAGAAGGTTTTTAATAGTGTTGAGGTTCATGGCGTAGAGGTTAACCAAACCGGTTATAGTGATTTTTATAAGCTTTGGATAACTTCGAGCGAGAAGTAGTTAGTCCATTTTTACCCCATTTACCCATTTTTTAGTTTCTGTTCAAAATGAAAACATGCACGAATCGGCTAGCACCCTTTCATGTTTCTTTTGAATACCAATCGCTATTATGACTGGTCATGACTATCACAGTCATTCTCGGTCATCCCCCCAATGGCAACCCTACTTATTAATGTATTTTATTAGGATCTCATCGAATGAAACTTAAGCTTATTTCTATCGCACTTATAGCTGGTGGTCTTGCTGCTTGTGGCGGGGGAGGAGGCGGTGGTAGCAGTACAAGTGCTCCCGCTCCTCAAACAAAAACCTTACAAGGTGTTGCCATTGACGGGTATATTTCCGGTGCGACCGCGTTTCTAGACATCAATTATAATGGTGTATTGGATGAGGGAGAGCCAAGTAGTATCACGGACGATGAAGGCAGTTATCAATTGTCTTTAACTGGTTCTAACTCTGACTGTATGGACTATGCCCCAATTGTAGTGAATGTTCCGGTTGGTGCTATTGATGCGGATAGCCCTAATTCGCCGATTACTGAACCTTATCAATTGGTCTTCCCACCAGTAATGACAGTGAGTTCTGACCAAGAAATTAAATCTACTACGCCACTTACTACCGTTTTATGGAATCAGATCCAAGCCGACCTATATAAAGGTGGTTTAAACAGTTGTTCCGCTTTGAAGCAAGCTGTAAACACTCAAAATAGCATTATCCAAAATGTGAAGGAACATGATTTCCGAATTGCGAATCGATATAACATTGCAGTGAAAGACTTGTATGGCGACTTCGTTAAAGCCCAAAACACTGAGCTTTATGAATTAGCGCAGAAAATGATGCCAGCCATTAAAAAGTCGTATCAAGAGACTAAAGATATTCAAAAAGAAAACCCCAAAGCTCAGCAAGCCTATGTTGATTATTATTGGGAGCATTGGGACTATTCTAAAAAGAACGAAATTAATAAGTGGTATAAAGTTAAAACAGTGATGACCGCTGACAAGCTGATTGTTATTGAACATGAAGTGTCAGCTGATCTTCAAACAGAACTAGAATTAAATAAGCACATTGAGCGTAATAGCCAGAAGAAAAATGGTTTGGAATATGACAAGGAAGCTTGGTTTTCATTGAGCAGTGATGGAACGCAGCACTCGTGTTCAGTTCAGGAAACAATTAAACAACAGGTGCAACCCAATTCACTAACCACCTTTGGTGTAAAGAATAGTGGTTGGTCTCAACAGCCTGATTGGGAAAGCTGTTCCACTCAAAGTGTGGGTAATGGATTTAGCCAAACTTTAACGTCAGATGTTGTTGGTGATTATAAAGACCAGTTTACTCAAACTCAGGTGAAGTACCATTATGGTTCAAATGCTCCTTACCCTGAGTGGGTCAATTTAGGTGATACTTTATCTAATATCTCACGAAGCGACTTTGATGTATTAAACTATCTATCAGTTGATTTCAATGAGAACACTGCACACGGTTCAGATAGTTGGACTCGTCATAAATATGCGCACATTGAAAATACACCTTTTGATTATACTCAGACGATAACGTCTAAAGATTCTCAAGGTAACTGGACTAGAGGTTATTATTACCAGAATGGGACAAGTCTGTTTGAGTGTTCAAATGATGGTGTGAACTGGTCAAAAAACACTTGTAAGTAAAGCCCGTCGATACCGAGTAAATCTAGATAATCCGTATGCAATAAAAAATCCAGTGTCTACAAGGCACTGGATTTTTAGTTTTGGCTGACCGTTATTTAGCTTTGGTTTATCGAAAGAGTCTAAGCGATCTCAATCTTCTCAGCTTGGTTCTGTTCGACCATAGACAGTGCCAGCGCTTCCGCCGCTTTAATACCATCGATACCAGCAGATAGGATACCACCCGCGTAGCCTGCGCCTTCACCTGCAGGGAAGAAGCCTTTAAGGTTGATGCTTTGGTAGTCTTTGCCACGTTTGATGCATACAGGAGAAGACGTACGAGTCTCAACACCGGTTAGTAGGCCATCTGGCGTAGAGAAACCTTTGATCTTCTTCTCGAACGCTGGGATTGCTTCACGAATCGCTTCGATAGCAAAATCAGGCAGCGCTTTTGAAATATCAGTCAGGTGGATACCCGGTGTGAATGATGGTTTTACTTCACCGATTTCACTTGGATCGCGACCTTTTAGGAAGTCACCGATTTTCTGTGCAGGGGCGTCGTAGTTCTCGCCACCAAGAACATAAGCCGCACTTTCTAACTCACGCTGTAAACGGATACCTGCTAGTGCGTCACCTGGGTAATCACGCTCTGGGTCGATACCTACAACGATTGCGCTGTTTGCGTTACGTTCTGCACGAGAATATTGGCTCATGCCGTTCGTTACTACGCGGCCTTCTTCAGACGTTGCAGCTACTACAGTACCGCCTGGGCACATACAGAAGCTGTATACAGTGCGGCCATTCTTACAGTGGTGAACCAGTTTGTAGTCCGCTGCACCTAGGATTGGGTTGCCTGCGTTCTTACCGAAACGAGCTTCATCGATCATCGATTGCTTGTGTTCGATACGGAAACCAACAGAAAAAGGCTTAGCTTCCATGTAAACGCCACGTTCGTGCAGCATTTCAAACGTATCACGAGCACTATGGCCAACAGCCAGTACAACGTGGCGAGATTTGATCTCTTCACCGTTAGAAAGCGTCAAGCCAGTGATTTGACCGTCTTCCATGTGAACGTCATCAACGCGAGTGCTGAATCGGATTTCGCCACCTAGCTCAATGATAGAAGCACGCATCTTCTCGATCATGGTAACCAGTTTAAAGGTACCGATGTGCGGCTTACTTACGTATAGGATTTCTTCAGGTGCACCTGCAGCTACGAATTCTTCGATTACCTTACGGCCGTAGTGCTTTGGATCTTTAACTTGGCTGTATAGCTTACCGTCAGAGAATGTACCTGCGCCACCTTCACCAAACTGTACGTTTGATTCAGTGTTCAGAGTGCGCTTACGCCAGAAACCAAAGGTATCTTTCGTACGTTCACGAACTTCTTTACCACGCTCAACGATGATTGGATTGAAGCCCATTTGAGCAAGCACTAGGCCTGCGAACAAACCACAAGGGCCAAAACCGATAACGACAGGGCGCTCAGTTTGGTTCTCAACCGCTTTAGCCACGAATTTGTACTCCATGTCAGGAGTCACTTTTACGTGCGGGTCGCTAATGAATTGCTCTAACAACTCAGCTTCGTTTTCAACGAGAACATCAAGCGTGTAGATAAGTAAGATTTTTGATTTCTTACGAGCATCGTAGCCACGTTTAAAGATATTAAAAGAAAGTACCTGATCAGAATTAATGCCAAGCTTCGCTTCAATAGCAGCTTGAATGGCTGATTCTTCGTGGTCTAGAGGGAGTTTAATTTCGGTTAAACGTATCATTTCGATGTCTCGTCTTTATAGGTGTCTTAGCTAGACCGCTTCTAAACGCAGAGTTTGATGAAAACGCTGATGTTGAAAGAAGCGATAAGCTCACAATGGCGCGCATTTTACGAGAAATTGATTTATCTGTCATACTAATTTGGAAACATGGAGCAAATAGACACGATATTAGAGCCGTATGATGTTGAATTTTGCCTTGGGATGAGTATTATCCTCCATTCTTCAATTTTGACTAACTTATAGAGCAGAGCATCATGGCATTTGTCGTAGGCGATAACTGTATTCAATGTAAATACACGGACTGTGTGGCGGTATGCCCCGCAGATGCGTTCCATGAAGGCCCGAATTTCATGGTAATCAACCCAATCGAATGCATTGATTGTGGTTTATGTGTACCTGAATGCGATGCTCAAGCGATCTTCCAAGAAGATGATCTGCCAGAAGATCAAAAGATCTTTATTGAAGTGAATGCCGAGCTTGCCGAAATCTGGCCGGTACAAACTGAAGTCAAAGCACCGATGGATGAAGCTGAAAAGTGGAATGGTGTCGCTGATAAGTTGGCAATGCTAGAAAAGTAATTGTTGAAAAGAACTCAAATAAAAAGGCGTACTAATTTAATCAATACGCCTTTTTTAATATCTGAGCAGTGTCGACTGGCTCGTTAGCTTATGAAATTTAGCTATGCTGACGACGCATGTTGTCGAGAATAATACCTGTCGCCATTGCTACATTCAGAGACTCTGCGCCACCGAATGCTGGAATCGTAATCTTGTCTGTCACGAATTTAGCGGCGTGTTCACGAATACCGTGAGACTCACTGCCCATCAGTAAAATACCGTTGGCAGTAAATTCCGTCTTATGAACACTTTCACCTTCTAAGAACGCTCCGTAAACAGGCAGGTTCGCTTGCTCTAAGTATTCAGGTAAGTCTGTTTGGCTTACGTGTACTCGGCCAAAGCTGCCCATGGTCGCGCTGATCGTTTTCGGGTTGTATGGGTCTGCACAATCGCTGCTCGCAACGATATGCTTAATGCCATACCAGTCTGCTACGCGAATAATCGTACCTAGGTTGCCCGGATCAGATACACCATCCAGTGCAATCATTAACCCAGTAGCTTTTGGTAATTCAAACGTTGGGATCTCAACAACAGCAATCGCCGCATTGTTACTCACCAAAGTACTCGCTTTGGTTAGGTCATCAAGCGAGGCTTCAACACAATCAAACTCAAACAGTGACGCGTGATTTTCAGATAAGAAATCAGCCGTAGCAAAGACGTTCTTTACGACTAAGTCACTATTGAACAGCTCAAGTACGTTTTTTTCACCTTGAACTAGAAACAGGCCGTGGGCTTTACGTTGTTTCTTTTGGCCCAAAGCACGAAGGAGTTTTAATTGGTTTTTTGAAATCATGTTTTTATCCTAGATATAAGCCCGCGCATTATAGAGCAAAGGTTGGATAACCAAAAGCGTGATAACTCAATGCGATCCACTAAAAAGCAAAAGCAACCCACTTAAAAAAGAAAAGCGCACTAAATAGCGCGCTCTTATCTGATTTTATCATCTAACATTAAGCTGAACCCAAGATTAGCTGACCTGTATGATTAATATGGGGCAGGGTAGCGCTTAAACACTGTGTTGATATCGGTAAGGATCTCTTCTGACAACGGTTTGCTGAACGCTGCTACGTTCTCTTTCAGTTGTTCCATTGTGGTTGCGCCAATAATAGTGGAGGTGACACCATCAACTTGATTACACCACGCTAAAGCTAGTTGGCTCGGTGTAAATCCGTGAGCGTTCGCAACTTCGACATATCCTTTTACGGCTTCATTGGCAGACTCAGTGTCGCGGAAAATGCCTTTACGCTGCATGTAAGTCCAACGGCTTCCTTCTGGTCTCGCACCATCAATGTATTTGCCACTCAGCATGCCCGCTGCTAACGGTGACCATGGTAGGTAGGCGACGTCTTCGTGCACACAGTTTTCAATCAAATAAGGCCAGTCTTTCGCGTGCAGCAGGCTAAATTCATTCTGAATAGAGACCATTCGCGGTAAATCATGCTTCTCACTGAGTTTAAGGTAAGTGTTAATGCCCCAAGTGGTGTCATCAGACAAACCAACATGACGGATTTTTCCGGCTTTAATGCAGCTCGCTAGTGCTTGGAGGATCTCTAGCATCTCCGCTTCATGCTGCTTTCGGTCGATATCACTGAATCGAATATGATTCGGGAAATGCTTGCCAAAGTGAGGCGTCGTTCGGTTTGGCCAATGCAGTTGGTAAAGGTCGATATAGTCCGTTTGTAAACGCGCTAGTGAAGCGTCAACCGCTGCAATTACAGCTTCCCCCGTGATTGGCCCGCCATCTCGAACCCAAGGCAATCCCGGACCTGCAATTTTGCTGGCGATGATGACTTCTTGGCGGCGCTGCGGATTGCGAGCTAACCAGTTACCTATGATTGCTTCCGTTTTACCGTAGGTGTCTGGAGACGGTGGTACTGCGTACATCTCTGCGGTATCGATAAAGTTAATACCTTGGCTTAGCGAGTATTCGATTTGTTGGTCAGCTTGTTGTTGCGTATTTTGCAGCCCCCAAGTCATGCTGCCAAGGCAGATTCGGGAAACGGGAATTTGACTACTTCCTAGTTTTGAGTATTCCATTAAATTCGGGGTTCCTGTAGTGAGGCTCGTTAGTGCTCGCAGTGTGGATATTGAAAAAGGGCGAGTGAGGAATGAAAACGAATATAAATTATTAGCACAAAATGGCAACACAGGGTATGGCTTGGGCAAGTTTAATGAGTCATTTCTCATTGCAACAAATGAGTCTGCTTGATGATTGAGAAGCAACATACAAAAGACGCGATAGATAACAAGGTGTTAATAGATCAGGCGCCTGAATGAAGCTGCATTGGGATAGGAGAAAGGTTCAGAGACAAAAGAGCTCTACATCAACGAGAAGTAGAGCTCTTTTTTTAGGGGTTCTATAAACAAGTTCTGAGTATTGATTAAGTTACGAGGTCGCGTTGGTGTCAAAACCACCTTGAGATTGCGCCTGTCTTAGAGCTTCCTGCCTTTGAACTTCTTTCTCAGTTAATACTGGTTGAAGCGTTTCCTCAGAGGCTTGAGGAGAGAAAATGAAATATTTATTAATCGTCATAACTGTGTCTCCGTGTAACGTATGACAGATTCTGCATCAAGGATAAATTGTGATCATCATCCACTTTGTACTTTTTTTAGGCTGAGAGCGGAGGGCGTAGAATGCGTACAAAGCGATCGCTTATCATCCGTATGCAATGTTGAACTGACGAAACCCTCTGTTTTCAAGTATAGGAAGCGCATCTAATTTCGCACAACAATGATTTAGAGCAATTACATACATGGTCAGGGGCGTAAGATGAAAAGCCTCGCGACTGACTCTGCGTACGTATTTGTCTAAAAATACATCGCTTATCTATCTTAATAATTAGGTCAGTAAATCAATTACTTAATCCATGGTGAGATGAATTATGGAAAAGCTTGTAGAACGTTTCCTGAATTACGTTACTTTTGATACTAAATCCGATCCTTCTAATCAGCAATGCCCAAGTTCACCGGGTCAAATTACTTTTGCTGAAGCCTTAAAGTTAGAATTGGTTGCATTAGAGTTAGTTGATGTGTCTTTAGACGAAAATGGCTATTTGATGGCGAAACTGCCGTCGAATGTCGATTATCCAGTGCCTGCGATTGGCTTTGTGGCGCATATGGATACCGCTCCTGATGCTTCAGGAGCAAATGTGAAACCACAAGTGATTAAAGATTACCAAGGTGGAACGATTGAATTAGGTGAAAGTGGCGAGAGTTTGAACCCAAGCCAATACCCAGACCTTGATGCCCTGCATGGTCATGACCTAATCACGACGGATGGCACGACTCTGCTTGGTGCCGATAACAAAGCGGGCATCGCTGAAATCATCAGTGCGATTGCTTACCTGAAAGCGAATCCAGACATCAAACACGGCGACATCTGCATTGGTTTCACACCGGATGAAGAGATTGGCCGCGGTGCGAACCTGTTTGACGTTGAAAAATTTGGCGCCGAGTGGGCGTACACCATCGATGGTGGGCCAGTAGGGGAGTTGGAATTTGAGAACTTTAATGCCACGAGCGCTGATGTTATCTGTCATGGCGTGAACGTTCATCCAGGTACCGCCAAAGGTAAAATGGTGAACTCAATGAACATTGCAGCGCAATTCCAACTGATGATGCCTGCGCAAGAAACACCAGAGTGCACAGAAGGTTATGAAGGTTTTTACCACCTGAAGTCGGCTGAAATGGGTGTGGCTCGCTCTGAACTGGGATACATCATCCGTGATTTTGAACGTGAGGGTGTAGAAGCGCGTAAGGCATTCATGCAACAGAAAGTGGATGAGCTGAATGAGCGTCTTGAGAAAGGCCGTGTTGAGCTGGTGCTAACCGATAGCTACTTCAATATGAAAGAGATGGTTGAACCGCATCAACATATTATTGAATTAGCGAAGCAAGCGATGATTGAGTGCGATGTTGAGCCAATGATCAAGCCTATCCGAGGTGGTACAGACGGTGCTCGCTTATCTTTCATGGGGCTACCGTGTCCGAATATCTTTACTGGTGGCTACAACTTCCACGGTATTCACGAGTTCATTACCATTCAAGGCATGGAACAAGCGGTAGAAGTGATCGTGAAACTCTCTCAACGTACCGCTATTCACTATCAAAAATAGCCGCCTAAAACGCGATATCTCTTTGTATTTTTGAGAGTATTCATTAATACTCTCTTTAAGCATAAGGGAGTACGCGATGAAAAATTTAGTTTTACTTTGCACCCACTTAGCCGTGGGTGCTTTTGGTTTTGGGCTTGGTGTCTATGCACTACCTATCTTGATTGAGCCTGATTCTCCTTCCTCAAGTTCTGTTGAAGCGATCAGTCAGCAGGCGATCTATACAGGTGAGTTCACCAAAGACCGACAAGACAGTGACTTTTTGCATTGGGGAGAGGGCATCGTCTCTGTCTCTGAAAGTGCGATAGCTTTTGAAGGTGAATTGGCGCCGGGGCCGGATTATAAGGTTTACCTATCACCTAAGTTTATTGAAACCGAACAGGCATTCAATGACAGCAAGAGTGAGTTACTGAGAGTCGGAGATGTGAAAACATTCGACCGATTTATGGTTAACCTCCCAGAAGGTACTGATCTTAATCGATTTAATACCGTTGTGATTTGGTGTGAAACTTTTGGCCAATTTATTACTTCTGCCAAGATAAAATGATAGCCTTACTAGGGCGTGTTGATCTTTCGAACAAAATTTAACCGCGAAAGGTCAACACGCCCTAATAGCTGATAAAAGCATGAAAAGGAGCGCTCTATTTTTGAGCGCTTTTTTATAATGCGTTTATTGGATTGAGTCAGTCGCTGTAAAGCTCATCGTTTTAATGCTCGTCGTTATAAAGCTTAATTGTTGTAATACAAAGGAATAAATAATGGAAAAGATGTGGCAAGTAATAGATTTCTTACTCGCTAATAAGTTTATTTTTAGTGTGCTGATCATCTGCATTATATTAATAATCCGACGAATCACTTTGTCTCGAATCCGTGGTGATGTCGCTTTTCTTAGTGAAGACCAACGTAACTGGATGTCACGTACCAAAAACGGCACATTCGCGATTATTGTTGTGACGTTATTCGTGCTGTGGAAATCCGAAATCAGCGAATTTGCGCTGTCTGTTACAGCTATTGCGGTTGCGATAGTCGTGGCTTCAAAAGAGATCATTCTCTGTTTTACTGGCTCTATTCAGCGTGCGAGTTCTCGCTCATTTCGAATTGGTGATTGGATTGAAGTGGGCAAAATCAGCGGTGAGGTGATTGAGCACAACTTGATGGCGACTGTGATTCAAGAAATCGATTTGTATCATGGGCAATATCACTTCACTGGCAAGACTGCCACGCTGCCTAATAGTATGTTCTTCACTTATCCGGTAAAGAACCTCAACTTCATGAAGCGCTACGTTTATCATAACTTTTTTGTGACGGTGAAAGACTTTGTAAACCTATACCCTATGGTGCCGGGTCTTATTGTGAAAATTGAAGAGCATTGTGAAGAGTTTATCGATGTTGCCCGTCGTTACAATGGTGTGATTGAGAAGCACGCTGGGGTTGACCTTCCTGGCTCTGAACCGCACATTCATATCACGAGCAGCTCAACGGGTGAGCAAGAAGTCCATTTTATGATCTTCTGCCCGACAGAGAAAGCGATTCACCTTGAACAGGATATCCGTAAAGATTTCATGGAAGCTTACGCGTTGGCATTTCCCTCAAGTGACTAATACGATGCTGGAAGCTAACAAGTCCGAATAAAAAGAAAGCCGAGAGCGATAATATCGACTCTCGGCTTTTTTGTATTTGAGATCTAGACTTAGACCTGAGACCTAGCGTTAGAGATTAATCCAGGTCAGCGAGTGGCAACCAGTCTACTTCTACACCAGCTTGCTCAAACATATCTTGGCTTATCTTGATCTTATCTCCCCAACGAGAAAGGAAATCTTCACTTTGCTCTGGGCAATGTACCGCTGAAATTCCAGTTTGGATGATTTTTGCTGCACAGTTCGGACAAGGGAAGTGAGTGACCCAAACTTCACAACTGTCTAAATCACGTTTAGCAAACAAGATTGCATTTTCTTCAGCGTGAAGTGTCTTGAGGTATTTCATCTCGCGATCGTCAGTATCCGCACTATCAGACACGCCATGTGGGTAGCCATTAAAGCCAACTGAAACAATACGGTTGTGCTTAGTGATGACGGCGCCGACTTGAGTTGAAGGATCTTTACTCCAAGAACCGACCAATTCCGCCATTTGATAGAAACGTTTAGCCCATTTTGAAATCATGAGAATTCCTTAACAATTAAATGTGAATGCTTATCTGTCTGACAATACATGATGTTAGACAATATCCATAGAGAACAAAAGCTGAGAGGTTGATTTACTTAGAAATTGTAACGCGTTTGTAATTACTTTATAAGCACTTAGTTTCAATTAACATATTGATACACTTTGGTTCGTTATAATTGATATTCCTCGGACAATAGTAACGGGTGTGTTACGTAAATTTTATACTGTTCAAATACTAACAAGTGACGGTATAACCATGCGTAAAAAGTTGATCCTTACGGCTCTTGCAAGCTCTCTTATTCTTGCTGGATGTGGGCAAGATGCTCAAAATGCCAAGCAAGCGCCTCTACCTCTCGTAGCTGTACAGGATGTTAGCGTTGTTTCTCACCAGCAAAGTAAGTCGTACATCGGTCGTATTGAAGCCGTTGAAGACACGGCTATCACAGCGCAGGTTTCTGGCTATCTACAAAGCCGTCATTTCAATGAAGGTCAAATGGTTGAAAAGGGGCAATTACTGTACTCCATTGAACCCTCTTCATTTGAAGCTGAAGTAGCAAGCGCAAAAGCGTCTGTTGCTCAAGCGAACGCGAACCTTAAAAAAGCCGAGCTTGATTTTAACCGAGGTAAGAACCTTCTCCCTAAGGGGAGTATTTCTCAATCGGAATTTGATGCATTGACAGCAAACTTATTGGGTTCTCAGGCACAGCTTGAAGCAAGTCAAGCACAGCTCAATGCAGCCAATGTTCAGCTTTCTCATACCAAAATTATTGCGCCTTTCTCTGGACGAATTAGTGACACCAAAGTGAGCACGGGTGATCTGGTTTCACCGTCTTCAGGTGTACTGACTACGTTGGTTAGCCTAGATCCAATCCATGCATCGTTCAGCATCAGTGAGCGTGAGCGTATTGAGCTGGGTATGGATCGCATCGAAGGCGACGGCAGCAGCGATTCTGCAGGTGTTGAAGTTCAGATCATGCTTGAGAATGGTGAAGCGTTCGAACATCTAGGTCAGCTTGATTTCTTGGGTAACCGTATCAACCTCAATACTGGTACGATCGCGATGCGCGCAATTGCTGATAACCCGAACCAGCAATTACTTCCAGGCCAACACGTTCGCGTTGATCTACGTGAAAAGCAATCTATTGATGTTGTGACTATTCCGCGTCGTGCGGTTCAAACCGACCTAGAAGGTGACTTTGTGATGGTATTGGTTGAAGGTGAAGCCGCACCAGTTGCTGAGCGCAGAAACATTGAGATGGGGCGACAAGTTGAAGGTGGTGTGATCGTTCATTCTGGTCTAGAGAAGAACGACGCAGTGATCACTCAAGGCCTACAGCGTGTACGTAATGGTATGTCTGTTCGTATTCAAGCTTCTGCTGAACAAGCTGAGTAAGGGGGCTATTTATGTTAAGTCGTTTCTTTATTCAAAGGCCTAAGTTTGCCCTTGTCATATCCATAATATTAACGCTGGCGGGTGCGATCTCTCTCGCTATCTTACCAGTGGCCGAATATCCAAAAATTAGCCCACCATCGGTCAGTGTGTCGGCATTCTACACGGGTGCCAGTGCTGAAGTGGTGGAACAGGCGATAGCCGACCCCATAGAGACATCGGTGAATGGCGTAGAAGATATGATCTACATGTCTTCTAAAAGTGCTAATGATGGTTCATACAACCTTAACGTGACCTTTGATGTCGGGACTGATGCTGATATGGCTCAGGTCAACGTTCAGAACCGCGTTGCTCAGATCGAATCGAAACTTCCACAAGAAGTAAGAATGGTGGGTGTAACGGTCAAGAAGCGTTCACCTGACCTATTGATGGTATTGAACTTCTACTCGCCGAACGGAGAGTACAACGACCAATTCCTTATCAACTACGTGAACTTGAACATTAAAGACCAATTGGCTCGTGTAAAGGGCATCAGTGAAGTTAACGTGTTGGGTGGTGGTGAATACGCGATGCGTGTTTGGTTAGATCCTGAAAAAATGGCTAACCTCAATATAACTACCTCTGACGTGAATCGCGCTTTGGCGGAGCAGAACGTTCAAGTCGCTGCAGGCCGTATTGGAGCAGCGCCTTATAACAACGCGCAAGAAGTGCAATTCAACTTGGTGACAAAAGGCCGATTAGAAACGGCTGATGAGTTTGAAAATGTAGTGCTTCGTGCAAATCAAGACGGTTCAACGGTTTATTTAAAAGACGTTGCACGTGTTGAGCTAGGTAAAAAGTTCTACGATGGTAACGGTAAATACCGTGGTCAAGACGCTTCAATCGTAACGCTGTCACTTCAGTCAGACGCTAATGCGCTGGAAAGTGGTAAAGCAGTCATGGCGATGCTAGACAACCTAAGCAAAAATTTCCCTGAAGGCGTTGCTTACGAGGCGAGTTACGACACCACACTATTCGTTGCTGAGTCGATTAAAGGTGTAGTTAAAACACTCATCGAAGCAATTTTGCTGGTTATCGCAGTAACGTACTTGTTCTTGGGCAGTGCCCGTGCAACCTTGATTCCTGTGGTTGCGATTCCGGTATCTTTGATTGGTACTTTTGCGGTCATGCAGATGACCGGCTTTACCATCAACACAGTAACCCTGTTTGGTTTGATTTTGGCGATTGGTATCGTAGTAGATGATGCGATCTTGGTTATCGAGAACGTAGATACTACGATGGCCAAAGATCCTACCATTTCACCGCGAAAAGCAACACTGATCGCGATGAAAGAAGTGACCGGTCCAATTGTGACATCTACATTGGTACTGCTTGCCGTGTTTATCCCTGTAGCGATGTTGCCAGGTATTACCGGCATCATGTATCGCCAGTTTGCTCTGACTATCTGTATCGCGGTTGTGATCTCTTCTATTAACGCTCTAACGCTGTCGCCAGCATTGTGTTCATTGGTTCTTAAGCAGGGCGGTGGTAACACAGCACGTTGGTACCAAGCGTTTAACCGTGGTCTTGAATCAGTAACCAGCAAGTACGGTCAAATTGCAGGCTTCCTTGTGAAAAAGGGTGTTCTGCTGTTTACCTTCTTCGTTGTGGCGCTAGCAGCGGTAACTTACTTCGCGAAAACCACGTCTACGGCTTTCGTACCTCAAGAAGATAAAGGCATCTTGCTGGTTAACGTGCAGCTTCCTGACGCGGCATCGCTGTCTCGTACAGAAGATGTGACAGAGCAGTTACTAGAGATGGTTGAGCAAGAGCCGGGCGTTGATGGTGTGACACTGGTTAACGGCTATGCATTCATGACGGGCGCTTCAGCTTCGAATGGTGCGTCGATGTTCATCAAGCTCCACGATTGGGAAATGCGTAACGCACTAGACGGTCAACATTCAGCGCAAGCTATCTCACAACGTATTAATGGCCGAGCAGCAACAGAACTGCCTCAAGCGATTGTATTTGCAATGGGACCTCCTGCGGTTCCGGGCATGGGTGCTGCGTCTGGTTTTGAGTTTGTTCTCGAAGATACATTAGGTCGTAGCCGCACTGATCTGGCGATGGTAATGAATGACGTGATTGCTGAGGCAAATAAACAGCCTGAGATTTCACATACCTTCAGTACCTTCCGCGCCAATGTACCTCACTACTATGTCGATATTGATCGTGAGAAAGCGCAACAGCTAGGTATTCCCCTATCGGAAATATTCCAAACGCTACAAGGCAATCTTGGGTCAATGTACGTGAATGACTTCACCATGTTTGGTAAGAATTTCCGTGTCACCATGCAAGCAGACAGTGAACACCGTAGCAGCATGGATGACCTACAACGATTCCACGTGCGTTCGTCTAATGGCGAGATGATCCCGTTAAGCACATTGGTGACTTACGATCAGATCTTTGAACCAGACGTAGCATGGCGTTACAACATGTACCGCAGTGCGGTGATTCAAGGCCAACCAGCACCGGGTTACTCAAGCGGTGATGCGATTGCTGCAATGGAACGTGTCGCAGCTGACGTGCTGCCTCAAGGCTACCAGTACGAATGGACAGGCATGGCTTATCAAGAAGTATTGGCAGGCAACCAAGCGATCTTTGCTTTTGCACTGGCTCTGATCTTCATCTATCTGTTCATGGTGGCGCAGTACGAGAGTTGGACAATCCCTATAGCGATTATCTTAGTGGTACCGGTTGCAACCTTAGGTTCTTTCTTGGCGCTGAACCTGACAGGCACACCGCTGAATCTCTATGCACAAATTGGTTTGGTCCTCTTGATAGCTTTGGCCGCGAAGAACGCAATCTTGATTGTGGAATTCGCAAAGGTTGAGCGTGAAGAGAAAGACGCACCGATTGAAGATGCGGCGGTGAAGGGCGGTACGCTGCGTTTTCGTGCTGTGAACATGACGTCTTGGTCATTCATTTTAGGTATATTCCCGCTTATCTTCGCTGCGGGTGCTGGTCACGTGAGTCAAAACTCATTGGGTATTTCTCTGATTGGTGGCCTGCTATGTGTGTTGTTAGCGGGTACGTTCCTAATCCCTGGCTTCTATGCATTCGTGCAACGTAAGCGTGAGAAGGCACACGGTGGCAATACCAAGTTGATTCCACTGGACGATGAATAGGGAAGTTAGTGTCTTGTAGGATGAGCCCTTTACAAGGTTTCTCCTTGGTAATTAATTTCTTGTAAAAACGAAGGCTTAGCATTGTGCTAAGCCTTTTTTATTCCACTTGTGAATAAAGAATCTGTTTATATAATGAAATGTTTATTATAAGGTAGAGTTAATACTCCAATTAAAGCTCTCCAATAAAATGGTGTTTTATTCTTAGGTTGTTGTTTTTGTTGGATATATAAGTGTTCGGCTAACACTTGTATGCTCGAAAGTATTTGCACAATAGTGTGAAGTGTTTCAAAATTACCAAGTTATATTGAAATATTTTGTGCATTGAGGTTCTTATGAAAGTCATTGATTTATTTAAACACCGAGGCGACAGCGTGTCTTCGCAACACTCAGAGTTTATGCAATGGATGTCTCCAGCTCTTAGAGATTACTGGGGAGACTTTCTGAATCGCACGCAAAATAGTCATTTCTTTGCGTGGGTTCGTGATCACCACAAACCTGCTGTCAATGAAGATGCGCCAGAGATGCCTGTTGAACCACAGATCGTACTTAAGCCAGAAGCACAACTTGTATTTGATGAGCTTGAACAGCAGATCGGTGAAGTGATCCATACTGGTGATTGGATCAATGTAAGCCAAGACAGAATCAACCAGTTTGGCCTCGTTACTGAAGATATGCAGTGGATTCATACAGAGCCTTCTAAGGCTGAAACAGATTCTCCGTTCAAAACAACCATTGCACATGGTTTTCTGACTTTGTCTCTGCTTCCTCGACTGACAGACAGTGTTGATCCTGACAAATCTCAATTCCCAACGGCGAAGATGGTTGTAAACATTGGTCTTAACCAAGTACGTTTCCCATACCCTGTAAAATCGGGCAGTAACGTTCGCGCTAAAAGTACGCTAACAAAAGTAACGCCAATTAAGAAAGGCCTAGAGATTGAACGCGAAATCCGTGTAGAAATCGAAGGCATCCGTCGTCCTGGTGCTGTGATTGTTTCGGTGATTCAACTTCACTTCTAGAGCTTTTTTATAAGTAGAATTGCTTTTAGCGAAGCTTATAGATTCAAAAAAGAGAGAGCTTAAGGCTCTCTCTTTTTGTTTTTGTCTATCAAGGCGATATCATCAGCATCCTAACAACATCACAAAAGTCGTTATCTTACTTGATACGTGTGTAGTTATTTAATGCGTTTGTAGTTACTTAATGCGTTTGTAGCTACTTAATGCGTTTATAGTTACTTGATGCGCGTGTAACCGTACTCTTCGATAAGATCTTGCCCTTGTTTTGACTTCACGAACTTAATGAAATCTTTGCTCTCGTCAGAAACTGATTCAGTTTTGTGCAGCAATAAGAATGGGCGAGCCAATTCATAACTGTGGTTGGCGATGTTCTTAGATGTCGGCTCAACGCCTTCAAATGTGATTGCTTTGATCGAACGGTCGATAGAGCCAACAGAGATGAATCCAATCGCATGTGGGTTATGGTTAACAATCGTTTTTACCATGCTGTTGCTGTTTACAACCAAGTTATTTGGGTTGATGTCAGACACTAGACGGTCGTTAATGATTTTTGTCAAACCAAGTAAGCTCTCGAAGCTGTAACGTGAACCAGAAGAAGCTTCACGAGTTACAACTGCGATAGGTTGATCCGCACCACCTATGGCTTTCCAGTTTGTGATTTTTCCTTTGTAGATATCGAATAGCTGTTCACGTGTAACGTTGCTTACACCGTTTGAACGGTTAGTCACGACGGCTAGGCCGTCAAAGGCAATTGGAAATACCTTCAATTTTTCGCCCTGTTCGCGGTCAGTTAAGTAACGTGAGCTCATACCAATATCAGCGACACCTTTATTGACCATGGTAATACCCGCTGTAGAACCGATGCCTTGAACCGCAATATAGTTATCAGGGTGAGTCTTGTTGTACTCCTCAGCCAATACATCCATCACACGTGATACCGAAGTGGAGCCCGAAATATTGGTTTCTTGTGCAAAAGCAGCGTGAGAAGACAGGGCTAAGGATAAAAGAGAGGCAAGCGCGACTCGTAACATAAACAACTCCTAGTTAATAACATTTGCCGGCTATGATAGGTCGGTTATATGACAATTTTGTGAAATTCTATCCGCTCAATGTGTCGCTATTAGCTTGATGAGTGAAAGCGAGTTAGGTTTACAAAAGCAGGATTCGTTTCTGGGAGCAGGACGGGTATTTTGTTTGCGCTAGTTCGCTAAAATGTTGGTTGAGTCCTAAGCTAAACAAAGGAATTCACTACTTAGAAGTTTCTATGAAGTTACAAGAGGTGTTATGTCCGTCATTCATATCGAACTGAATCGTCTTTTAATTGGAGCTGAGAAGCTCTGTACATCTCGAAATCGCAGTTTACCTGTCGAGCTAGGCAAGTCCCTTTATGAAGAGTGTGAGGGTGGTGTGCTGTTTTCTCAGGCTCATTATCTGCTCGACTCATCTCATAGCGATTACACAAATGAGATCGCCTGCGTTAGTTTTGATGAGTCACTGTCATGTTGGTTGGTAATGGTGCCGCTAGAAGGTGATGTAAAAACCGATTCAGTAAATTGGGGGCCTTATCCTTACTTACCTCAATCGAAGGATCTTGATGCTATTTTGTCTGAAATAGAAAAAGACCCTAAATCGTACTTCTGGTCGTGATTATTCTGTTGAGATGTTTGCGAGGGGCTTGATACCTAAAACGAACAACTTTTTTTAACTCACCACATTACAACCTATCTGAGTCACTAAAAACAGTCTACGTTAATAAAGCTTATCTGCGTCAGTAAAACGATCTATGTTACTAAAACTATCCGCATCACTATAAATGATGGATGTCACTTCAAATTATGCCAATAAGATTGCGTAGTTATACCAATCACAGTGAGTAAGTGATCAGTGATTTACTACGATTGGTATTAATAAGATTGTGAAACCAAAGACCGGAAATCTTTTGGTGTTTTGCCGTGATAGGTTTTAAAGGCGGTACTAAAATGCGCCGCACTTTTAAATCCGGATTCATAAGCAATTTGAGTAATCGATTTGTTCGATGTTCTGAGCTGTGTGGCTGCGTGGGCGATTCGCTTTATCTTCAAGAGGTTTGAAAACGAAAGGTCTTCCGCCGATAAACGGCGTTTAAGTGTGGCTGGTGACATCCCCATATAGCTGGCTAGGGTATCGAGTGAGATATTATTTTCTATATTCTGTTCAATGTAATGAATGACCTTTTGTGTCACCGTCAATCTAGAAATTCGGCTAATAATCGTTAATAGTTCCGGATACTGCTCAACCATTAAAGACAGCAAACCTAAGCCTAGCTGGGTGAGTGCGTAATCATTCTGAGTCGATGAATTGGCCAGGGACATGATGAGCTCTTTCAATTGGCAGATTTCGGTATCCGTTTGATTGAACTTAATGTACTTATCTGGAGTTTGAGTGGATTCTAAATCACTGAACTGATTTATGAACTTTTGGAAAATTGCCAAATCAAAATCTAAGCAAATCGCACTAAACTCACCATTTTCAGTGTCGACCGTGATGTCTTTAATCTGACCAGAATTGTAAAGCGTGAAATCTCCCGCTTTTAACGAGGCTTGGGTGCCATTGGGCAGCATAAAAGATATGCTTCCTTTCGATACCATAAAGATACCGTTTTTAGAGGCGGGGTAGCGTTCGCGTTTCCTGGGAATAAAGTTTCTGAATTGAGTGACCGTGATTGATGGCATAGTGAGCTTCTTTGGCGTTGTAGATTAATTGCTTTTTTTAGTATTGTTTAAGCATGAGACATTTACAAAAAAGGCGCTAATAATTAGCGCCTTTAGAAGTAAACCTATCAGAAATTAGGCTTCGGTTTCATTTGTCGTTTCAGGCCCGCTAGGCAAGTCCGCAAAAACTTGTGTAGGTTTTGCTACCAAGTTACGGTTTTCCTGATTAACTTCTGAGAGAACTACTTCTAAAACGTCTCCCAGTTTGTATACCATTTCTTTATCGATAGATACAGTACCCATATCACCGTTGCACTCTATTCTCTCTTTATTATCAAGAATGAGAGAGCCAGGGATAAACGCCGCTGCACCATTGTCAAGTAGGCGTACACGCATACCTGCGCGGTTAATATCGAAAATCTCTGCTTGGAAACGAGTTTCTTCAACTGGAGCGTTCGCTAGAGTACGAGCATACAACCAATCGCCAACGTTACGTTCAGCCATACCGTGGTGACGGCGGTGCAGGGCAAGTTCATCACCAATGGTTTCGTCTGGTGTTTGAATTGGCGCTTTACCTAGGATGTGTGCTTTAAGCATGCGGTGGTTAATCATGTCACCGTATTTACGAATTGGAGAAGTCCAAGTTGCGTAAATGTCTAATCCCATTGCGTAGTGCGGCGCAGGTTCATTGCTGATCTCGCTGTATGCTTGGAATTTACGAATACGGTTGTCGTAGTAGCTGTTGTCTAAAGAACCTAACCAACGACGCAGAGTAGCAAAACCTTCCAGAGAAACGATCTGCTCTTCTGTAAACGGCGTCTCTGCTTCTGGGTTAACCAGCTCCAGAACGTCTGTTAATTTCTCAGCTTTAAAACCAGAGTGACAGTTAAAGACACCTTGGTTAAAGCTTTCTTTTAATACTCGACCTGCACAGATGTTCGCGCTGATCATAGACTCTTCAACCAACTTGTTTGCGCTACGACGCATGTCCGCGTGGATAGCGACAACATCGTTGTCTTCGCTAAGTTCAAAGCGGTAGTCAGGACGATCTGGGAACACAACAGCATTGGCTGAGCGCCATGCTGAACGCGCTTGTGCGAATTGGTGAAGATCAGAAACAATTGCAGCAATCTCTTCTGACGGTTGCCATTTCTCTGATGCACCTGTTTCTAGCCAGTCTGATACGTGGTCGTAAGCAAGACGAGCGTGAGATTTTATGTTTGCAGCGAAGAAGTTAATGTCATCACCGATAACACCATCTTTAGATACCGTTACTGTGCAGCAAAGTGCCGGGCGAACTTCGTTCTCTATGAGTGAACATAAGTTGTCAGCTAGATCGCGAGGCAACATTGGGATGTTACGACCAGGCAGGTAAATAGTGAAACCACGCTCGCGAGCCACTTTATCCATTTCATCATCTGGAGAGATGTAAGCGGTAGGATCAGCAATTGCGATAGTCAGTTCGAAATCACCGTTCTCTTTCTTCTTAGCGTAAAGCGCATCGTCCATATCTTTTGTGCTTTCGCCATCGATAGTCACAAAAGGGACGTGAGTCATGTCTACACGTTCAAGATCAGCGTCGTCTTTGATCTGCCAGTCGTCGATGCCTTCAGGTTCGCTGTTTGGTAGGTCATTTTGCGCTAGCGTTACCCACCAAGGCGCGATTTTGTCATCAGCGTCTGTGATTTTCTCAGAGATCTGAGCTAAGAAGCCGTTGTCACCTTTTAACGGGTGTTGAACGATATGAGCAACAACCCAGTCGCCTTCTTTAAGCGTTTCAGGGTTCAAACCCTTCTGTGCTTTCGCTTTAAGCTGCAGTTTTTTCAGTTGCGGGTGATCTGGAACAACGTTCAATCGACCTTTGAAAAGCTTAACTCGTGCAATAAAGCGAGTAAGACCCTGTTCAATCAACTCCTCTGGCTCTGCAACTTCGCGCTCTTTCTCTGTGCGAATGATGGCAATCACCTTGTCACCGTGCACACATTTTTTCATGTACGGCGGTGGGATGAAGAAGCTAGTTTTGCTATCGACTTCGAGAAAACCAAACCCTTTTTCAGTGGCTTTGATCGTACCTTCCTTTTTAGGGAGGGTTTCTTGGATTTGCTGTTTGAGTTGAGCGAGTAGAGGATTATCTTGAAACATTTGACTTTTATCTATCGAGGACAATTGAGCACACTATAATCATTGCGAGGCTTGATTACTACTTAAAGGCGAAGTGAGCGTAAATTAATTGCCCTCTTATTTAACTAGGTCAATTTGCTAGAAGTTTGGTGCTGTGACGAGATATTCATCAAGTTTTGACGATATGATAGCCAGTGTTGATGTAAAACCGAAAAATATGTGATGTATTTCAATTTTTTCTGGCTTTTTTTATGCATTTAAGGAATAATCCGCCTCCCTTAGACGTCCCTAATGGCTTGAAGTGTTTTATTACTGCTTCGTAACTCTGAATGGAATCAGTATCTGATTGGATCAGTATTGGAATTGATAGAGCTCCCGGGACCTTTTGTTTACTTATATATAGTGGGATCCCAATGTCCGAATCTGTAATTCAATTTAATGAATTAGCCCTAAACGAAAACATTCTTTCAGCTCTTGATAGCATGGGTTTCGTTTCTCCGACTCCAATCCAAGCAGCAGCTATTCCTCTTCTTCTTGAAGGCCGTGACGCACTAGGTAAAGCACAGACTGGTACTGGTAAAACAGCAGCATTCTCTCTGCCTTTACTTAACAAAATCAACCTGAACCAACATAAACCACAAGCAATCATCATGGCTCCTACTCGTGAGCTAGCGATTCAAGTTGCTGCGGAAATCAAAAACCTAGGCCGTGATATCAAAGGTCTTAAAGTTCTTGAAATCTACGGCGGCGCTTCAATTGTTGACCAAATGCGCGCTCTAAGCCGCGGTGCTCACATTGTTGTTGGTACTCCAGGTCGTGTTAAAGACTTACTAACTCGTGACCGTCTACACCTAGATGAAGCGCACACATTTGTTCTTGATGAAGCAGATGAAATGCTAAAAATGGGTTTCGTAGATGACGTTACTTGGATCCTAGAGCAAGCTCCAGAATCTGCACAACGTGTACTTTTCTCTGCGACTATGCCTCCAATGGTTAAAACTATTGTTGACCGTTACCTACGTAACCCGGCTAAAGTTGATGTTGCTGGTACTAACCACACAGTTGACAAAGTAGCGCAGAACTACTGGGTTGTTAAAGGCGTAGAAAAAGACGAAGCAATGTCTCGTCTTCTTGAAACTGAAGAAACTGACGCGTCAATCGTATTCGTACGTACTCGTCAAGACACTGAGCGTCTAGCTGATTGGCTATCTGCACGTGGCTTCAAAGCTGCTGCACTGCACGGTGATATTCCTCAGTCTCTACGTGAGCGCACTGTTGATCACATCAAACAAGGTGTTATCGATATCCTAGTTGCAACTGACGTTGTAGCACGTGGTCTTGATGTTCCACGTATCACTCACGTATTCAACTACGACATCCCATTTGATGTTGAATCTTACATCCACCGTATTGGTCGTACTGGCCGTGCTGGACGTAAAGGTAAAGCGATCCTACTAGTTCGTACTAACCAAATTCGTATGCTTCGCACTATCGAGCGTGTAACTAAGTCTCAAATGGAAGAAATCCAACTTCCACAACGTGACGAAGTTGCTGCTGCACGTGTTGCTAAGCTTGGTGCTGAGCTTGAAACTGAGAAAGAGAGCAAAGCTCTAGAAAACTTCGCAGGTTTAATCTCTACACTACAAGAATCTCTAGAAGTTGATGCTGCTACTCTAGCTGCAATGCTTCTTAAGCGTCAGCAAGGTAAGAGCCCTCTATTCTACGTTGGCGAAGACCCAATGATCGCTGCTATTGAGCGTGATAAGAACCGTCGCAAAGAGCGTCGTGAAGATCGTGACAATGGCCGTGACGGTGGTGGTCGTAACTTCAATACTCAAGATTGGGATACATACCAACTACAAGTTGGCCGTGAGCAAGGCGTTCAGGTTAAAGACATCGTTGGCGCACTAGCAAACGAACTAGGCCTAACTAAAGGTTCTATCGGTGCTATCAAGCTAGACCAAGGTTCTACTTACGTTCAACTGCCAAAAGCAATGAACTCTGAAACTGCTGGTAAGCTAAGCAAACTTCGCATTCGTCAAAAAGAAGCTGGCGCTGTAGTTGTTGATTTCAATGACTTCCGTGAGCCTCGTCGTGGCGGCGGCGGTCGTGATGGCAACCGTGGCGGCGGTCGTGGCGGTCGTGATGGTGGCGGCTACCGTGGTAACCGTGAAGGCGGTAATCGCGAAGGTGGTAACCGTGAAGGTGGCAATGGCGGTCGTGGTGGCTACCGTGGCAACCGTGACGGCGCACGTGATGGTAACTCTGCTGGTGGTCGTGATGGCGAACGTCGCTTTGACCGTAACCGTGGTGGCGATCACCGTGGTAACCACCGTGGCGAACGTGGCCATGGCAACGCAGCAGGCAATGGCGGCAACCGCGGTCGTCGTCCAGAGCGCAACGAAGGTTAATCAACCTTTAGTTTAAGTGGAACTTACAAGCCAAGTGCTTATAGGTGAATAGCTTAAACAGTGAATTTAAAAGCCGAGCATAATGCTCTAATGCCGATCGTTTAAGAAGACTTGAACGATCTTGCAGTTAGCAGATAATCCCCATCAACAACGTTGATGGGGATTTTTTTATGCTTGAACAAGAATTAGCAATGGCACATGAGACCATTGAAGATGCCGATAATTATGAATCTGTTGTCGACGCCATTCAGATTGAGTGGATAGAACAAGCTCTTCTTGAAACTAATAAAGCGAGCATAAGACGACGTCGGCTTCCCGCTCAGCAAGCTGTCTGGTTAGTTATTTGGATGGGGCTGCAACGCAACATGTCTATCAAAGAGGTGTGCAGTTCATTAGACATTGCACTTCAGCCTAAACCTGAAGATAGCTGGTCTCGTGTTGCACCCAGTGTCCTAACTGATTCACGCCGACGTCTAGATGAGAGTCCGTTAGCGGCTCTGTTTCACACAACGGTAAAGGCTTGGAACGGAGATATCCTTCAACAAGACAAAGACTTAGAGCTTAATGTTCTTGCTGTGGATGGGACAACATTTAGGTGCCAGATTCCCCAGAGAACGCTGAAGAATTTGGGTTCATCTCTAAAAAATTGAAACCTTACCCTCAACTTCGTTTAGTCGCTTTGATGTCAACAGAAACTCGAATGATTATGGGGGCGGCTTTTGATGGCTGTCATGTCGGTGAAACGACCTTAGCTAAGCGCCTATTCAATGATATCCCCGCACATTCATTGACCTTATTTGATCGTTGTTATTTCTCGGCAGACCTCTTGTTGTCGTGGCAAGAGAGTGCGGAAAATGCTCACTGGTTAATGCCTGCAAAGCGTAAGCTACGCTATGAAGTGTTGGAGAAATATGCGGAGAACGACATGCTCATCTCAGTGCCCATCTCTCCTCAAGCTCAACGGCAGAATCCGAATTTACCCGCACGTTGGGAAGCCAGATTAGTCCTATATCAAGAGCCAAAAGGTGAGATAAAAGGTTTTATTACTTCACTTACAGACCCTAGTAGATACTCGCTAGAAAGCCTGCTGCGTATTTATTGGCAACGCTGGGAGATAGAAGAAGGTTATGGTGAAATTAAACAGACTCAACTGCAAAGTCACGTCACTTTACGAAGTCGTTTTTCTGCCGGTGTGAAGCAAGAGCTGTGGGGCGTATTACTTGCCTATAACTTAGTGCGATTAGAGATGGTTAAGATAGCTTCAGAAGCCGGGGTTCGAGCGACTAGGGTCAGTTTTACCGCCGCAATTAACCTTATTGATGCGCAATTACGTTGGTTAGCTTTAAGTCCAGACGGAACTCTACCTGTAAAACTGAAAAGGATGAGAGACAGTTTGAGTCACTTCATTCTTCCAGATAAAAGAAAAGACCGAACGTTTCCACGTTCAGTCCTCTTTGTCCCAGCCAAATATCCGTTCAGGTTCAAGCAATAATGCTTATCCGAACGGCATTAGAGCATAATGCTCGGCTTTTTTGTGCCTGCTATTTGAACTTAAGCTTTGGTTAGTTCTATATATTCGGCAGCTTACTTCAACTAAACGTCGTCCCTATATCTAATGTTAGCGCCTAAACTTAGCTGTATCGCGTTCTAAGTCTACATTGAAATAACGTGCTACAAGATACTAAAACAATGAGTGAAGGCTATCTAAGCGACGTTACAGTTCATTTATTCGTAGAGTTGTACTCGAATGCAATTAAAAGAAGATCGGATTTCGTCGTTCACTATTCCCAACTCTTGTGATCTTTTTGATGCAAACATTGAGCAATTGAGAAATCGAGCAAAAAGTAATCGGTAATGATAAGCAGACAAAAGGGAAGGGGCTAGGCGGATTACGTGCATTGGTTCGATTCACTCTAGTTAACTTAATCGAGTAGAAATTAGGGCGTGTTGATCTTTCGAGCTGGTTTTTGCAGCGAGTTGCTGGGTATTTATACAAGGCGGAGGCTTTGATGTGTAGCTAGTCTACATGAGAAGCCGATAACGTAGTAGAAATGACCAGCAAACGCTGCCCGAAGGGTTCGGCTAAAAGCGTTTTACTCTTTGTTGAGGGAGATTTGCTTAGAATGACTAGGCTACTTCCCCCTCGCCGCGATTAAAACGCTTTTATCTCGAACAAAATTTAACCTCGAAAGGTCAACACGCCCTAGTGTGAGCAGTCCTTTACTTCGTTTATTGACCAACTGTCATATTCAACTATTTTTTAATTTCGCTCTCGAAATAAATGAACTAATGACTCAGATCAACTTAATTGTGTTCATTTGGTGCTTTTTGTAAAACAAAAGTTGAAAGATTCAAAAATTATTGAATAATGGGCTTAACTAAAATTGAAGTAAACACTTCATCCAATTCGTACTGAAACAGGATCCATATCCAATGTCTAATTCGTTTGTTCTGGTTATTAACTCGGGTAGTTCATCCCTAAAATTTGCTGTTATTGATTCTGTTTCTGGTGAAGCCGTATTGAGTGGCTTAGGGGAGTGTTTTGGTCTTGAAGATGCTCGTATGAGCTGGAAGTATCAAGGTCAGAAAACTGAAATTGCCATTCAAGGTGAAGATAACCACCACAAAATTGCCATTGGCAAACTGGTTGGATTGATGGAAGATCTAGGCTTCACTGCTGATATAGTGGCTATCGGGCACCGTATCGTTCACGGCGGCGAGAAGTTCACTCAAACGGTTCGTATTACTGAAGAAGTAACGAGTGAGATTGAGAGCCTATCTGACCTAGCTCCACTTCATAACCCTGCAGGTGCTATTGGTATCCGCGCTGCGATTGAAGCTTTCCCTTCTTTACCTCAATTTGCTGTATTTGATACGGCTTTCCACCAAACAATGCCACAACGTGCATTTACTGGTGCAATCGCAAAAGAACTATACACAGACTTCGGTGTTCGTCGTTACGGTTTCCACGGTACGAGCCACTACTTCGTTAGCCGTGAAGCTGCGAAAATGGTCAACAAGCCAGTTGAACAAGCTAGCTTCATCTCTGTTCACCTAGGTAACGGTGCATCTGTATGTGCTATCAAAGACGGTAACAGTGTTGATACGTCAATGGGCTTCACACCGCTTTCTGGCCTTATGATGGGCACACGTTGTGGTGATTTAGATCCAGGTATCATCGAATACCTACTTAAAAAAGGTTGGTCACAAGAGCAAGTCTTTAATTCTCTAAACAAGGAGTCTGGCTTCCTTGGCGTGTCTGGTCTTACGAGCGATGCTCGTGGCATCCTAGAAGCGATGGAAGAGGGCCACGAAGGCGCTAAGCTTGCTTTCGAGGTGTTTACTTACCGCGTTGCTAAATACGTTGCTTCTTACCTTGCAACGCTAGACTCTTTAGACGGCATCATCTTCACTGGTGGTATCGGTGAGAACTCTCTACCAATTCGCCGTGAGATCCTAAGCAACCTTAAGATTCTTGGTTTTGTTGAAGACGTTGCAGGCAATGAAGCCGCTCGCTTTGGCGCAGAAGGTATCATCGCTAAATCAGAGATGTTAGACGCAGTAGCAATGGTTATTCCAACGAACGAAGAGTTCGTGATTGCTCAACAGTCGGTAGAACTTCTGTAATAGAGTTTAAGAAAATCAGATAATGAAAAGCGAGCCCAAGTGGCTCGCTTTTTTTATTTTCTTGTTCGGGATGAGTTGTAGTAGATCTGCTTGTTACCTGTCTTCTCTATTCGTTATCGAAGGAGAAAAAAGGCTACTAATGTAGCCTTAGAGTCATCTTGTATCGAAGCCCGCATCACTCGAGGGTGATACGCGCTATGACGATGTCGTAAGTTATGTCGTTTTGAGGGGAATGCTCGTTAGTTGAATTCCCCGTTTCTGCGAGAACGCTAAAAGACGAGAGTATGGCATGCCTTCTTTGCTAATCATGTTTGTCAGTCAACATAGGCTACTGAGCTTGGTTCTTTGTAGATACAATCAACTCCAGTTACATTTCCGTTGCCGTCTTGATACTGTGCATAAACTTTCCACAAGCCATTTTTCCTCTCCCCTAAAACAGTAACCCGGGTATTATTCCCATAAGTAGTACCGTTAGAGCCATTCCCTTTACCGAAAGACACTTGAAACTCCTTTTTTATCGCTTGCTGTATTTTTGCTCCATCAAAGTCCCTATTTGGCTGAACATGCAAAAACTCAAGCCCGCCTCCTTTCCCCGGTCGGATAGCAAACGTACAACCTGTTAATTGAGTGGTAACAAGGAAGTTTGCAGAATCATAGTGGGTGACTTTAGAAATGGACTCAGGCTTAAGTTGTTCAAACTGAGATACCGGTATGTGGATGCATTGAAGAGCTTTAGCGCTACTTGATAGCGCCGTTTTAGATAAGCGCAAACGCATCTCTGGCATTTGAACACCTTGATTGATACCAAGCGCCGTATCTCCGAGGCTATATAAATAAAAGGTAAGTGCTCCTTTTGATTGGCCAGCACTACTAATGGAAAGCGGACAACGATGTAAAAATTGTTCTAAATTTCGATTCATTAGCTGAGCAGCTTGATCTAATGTCAATGGCATAAAACAGTCCTTTGTTATTATTCATGATCTGTATGAATGCTTATAAAAATAAGCTTCCGTTTATAAGCATATATGAACATATCTAAGACTTCGATATTTGCTAGCCATTAAGTGATGTCGACTTGAATTATTGAACATTATTTTGAGGTATGACCAGTTAATAGGCACGCCGTGCTAAAGGGTATTAATCCCATCCGTTACCTGGCTCAAACCTTTATTTATTTGCTGTCTTTCTCCCTATCGAAAAGTCCTTTTTCTGAGTATTCCCAACCGTCGAACCTCGTTTTTACCTACTTTTATACGACATTATCCAATGTCTTAAGAGGCTTGTTCTTTTTATGATTTTGTTTTTATTGATTATTTTGTAAATAGCAATGTTGCATATCGTGCTGGAGGGGTAGGCGGTAAAATATATATTGCAAATATAAATGATATTTGTTCTTATTCGCGTCCATTGTGATTTATAAACTAAACCGGAATTAGAATATGAACGTTAGATTGGCTTTCACCCCCCTCGCTTTGGCAATTGGAGGTGCATTAACCACAGTGGCTACCGTGTCGAATGCAATGGCTTCAGAAGAAGTAACGGTGGATGAAACCGTGCAAGTTATTGGTCATCAGTACGAAGGCTACGCGGAGCACATGCCGCAATCGGGTACCAAAACGGATGTCGAATGGCTCGATGTCCCACAAGCCGTTTCAGTGGTCACTAAAACAGAGATGGAAGACCGTGGTGCGGTCCGTTTAGTGGATGCTCTTGATGGTGTTGCTGGTGTTAATAATACTTTAGGTGAAGGTAGTCGAGACCAATTTGTAATTCGTGGCTTTGATGCACTGAATGACATGTATCGTGATGGCATGCGTGATGATGGAACTTTACAGTCGTATCGAAGCCTATCCAATATTGAGCGTGTTGAAGTGGTAAAAGGCCCTGCAGGTGCTCTGTATGGTAGGGGCTCTGCTGGCGGCATCATTAACTTAGTTACCAAACGAGCGAATGGCGACAATTTTACCAATGTAAACGGCAGTGTTGGCAGTAACAACCAATTTGTAGGGCAGGTGGATAGCTCAATGGCGTTTTCAGATAAGGTCAATGGACGTATTAACCTGGAACACCGACAGGCTGATTCGTATGTAAACCATGTCGATTCTAATGATTTCTTTATTGCACCAACCATTCGAGTGCTGCCAGCTGAAGGGCATACCGTTGACTTAGATGTCGAATATGCACACCAAGAGCTGGTGCCATATCGTGGTGTTCCATCCAAAAATGGCAAACCTGTCGATGTCTCTGAGAGTTCTTTCTACGGTGGCACTAACGATTATCAAGAGTCCGATAGCCTGCGTGTTGGCATTAATTATGAGTGGCGCTTGAATAGCGAGTGGGTATGGACAAATCGAGCGGCATACAATCATATCGAACTTGAGCAAAAGGGCACGCGTCAAGGCACTGTGACGGGAGATAAAGTCTCTCAAACCGTGAACAATTTCGGTTATGACCCTCGAACCACAACGACGATGCAATCCGAGTTAGTGTGGGAAACCGATTCTAACCAAATGATGATTGGTGCGGATTATAACCAGATCAATATCGATTTAACGCTAGCAAGCGATAAAACCTTACCTCCGAAACACATCTATAATCCCGTCGTAGGAGCAACGCCTGATCCGGGTTTCAAGCCTTTCCGTGATAACACAACGACGACGACGGGTATCTACCTTCAAGATGTTTACACCTTGGGTGATTTATCGGTGATAGGTAACGTGCGCTATGACTCTATGGAACTTGAGCAGCAAAAAGCCGGGAAAGCCCAAGAGAAGCTAGATGATAACAAAGTGAGCTACCGTGGTGGCTTGGTCTATCGTATCAACAACGATATGTCGGTATACGCAAGCTTAGCTCGTTCGTGGCAATTGCCTTACTCCGGTATTTATATCAACCCTAAACTGGCTGAATTCTTCCATACCGATCTAAAAGAAGTGGGTGCGAAAGCTTACTTACTCGATAACGCTTTGATGCTCAATGCCGCTATTTTCCAAATTGATCAAGAACAACCACAAACCAATATTAATGGCGACGTTATCAATAAGATTGAAGCACGTCACCAAGGTATTGAACTGGAAGCTCGCGGTCAGATTACAGAGTTGTGGGATATTTCAGTTGGTTATAGCTACTTAGATGCAGAAGATAAAGATACAGGTAAAAAGCCGAATGATGTGTCTGATCATCTGTTCTCACTCTGGAGTACTTACCAATTATACGAAAACTGGCGTTTGGGCGGTGGTGTGAAATACGTAGGCGACCGCTACGCAGGCAACAATGAAGCCGTCGCATTAGGCGATTACACTACTGTTGATTTGATGGCTGCGTACACCACGGGTCGTCACAAAGTTCAAGCGAACGCTTATAACGTACTTGGCGAGAAATACATTCTCGGGGCAACCAGTGGTAAGTCGGGTACTAACCAGATTGGTTACGGAGCGCCAGCTGAATTCATGCTCAGCTACGGCTATCAGTTCTAAAAGCAAGTTCTGCTCGAAGATTTAGTTTATTTCTAAAAGCTATTTCAACTGAAAAAACTATTGATTTGTTCGCTACGAGTGAGTGAACAGTTGGCCTCATTTTGAGGTCGTTTAGCCCCATGGGTCAAAGCGTTGGTATAACTTAAAAGCACAGCCTTTGACCCTAATTTGCCTACTTAGGAGATTTTCATGCCTTACCAGAATTTGGATGGTAAACCCCACGCGCAACATAAACTGCGCTTGACCGTACTTGCAACAGCCATCGCTTCAGTGACTTCCATGAGTGCATTCGCTGCGTCTGATCCGCAAACGACGACCATGGAAACGGTTGTCGTGACGGGCAGCTTGATCGGTAATTCAGAATTAGAAGATGTGAAAGAGTATCCGGGAGCGCGTACCGTTCTAACTAACGAACAAATTAAAAAGACTGGCGCACTCTCTATTGATTCAGCATTTCAAAGTGTACCGGGCATTAAGGTTCAAGACGAAACGGGCACGGGTGTATTGCCTAACATCTCGGTGCGCGGCTTGAAAGCGAGCCGCAGTGGTCATGCTCAATTTCTAATGGATGGTGTACCACTGACTCTTGCGCCTTATGGTCATACCGGACAATCTATTTTCCCAGCAACGCTATCTATGCTTGACCGAATTGATATCGTACGTGGTGGTGCGGCTGTGCAGTATGGGCCAAACAACGTGGGTGGTGTGATCAACTTGGTGACTAAGCCTATTCCACACCAATGGCAAACGGAAATCAGTAATCGCTTTACGGTATTTGAAGATGGTAATACACCGCTTAATGACTTTTACCTACGCACGGGTGGTTGGTTAACCGATACGCTGGCACTTCAAGTGGAAGGTAACTTCCTAAAAGGTGAAAGTTTCCGCGATCATTCAGATACAGATGTAAAAAACTTCCAAGCGAAGTTGCAATGGTTACTCAGCGATACCCAGGAGCTACAAGCATTCGTTCAGCGTTACGATGCAGATACCCAAATGCCGGGCGCTTTGTCGCCAAAAGATTACCAGCAAGATCGTACTCAATCGAAGCGACCATATGACGAATACAAAGGCACATCAACGCGTTGGAGCCTGAAGTATTTGCATGATTTGAATATTGCGGATGGCGCAGAATTGGAAGTGCTAACATTTGGTCACCACTCTGAGCGTTTCTTCCAATGGGGCTTTAATAGCGCAGGCGGTCACTGGGCGGATCCAGCATTACCATCAACAGATATTCGTACCTCACCACGTGAATTCGCTGTTTATGGTGTGGAACCTAAGTTAGCGATGTACTTTGACGGTAATACGGTGACGCAAAACTTGATTGTGGGTGCTCGCTATGTAAATGAAGATATCGATTACAAGCTAACGCAAACGCCAATTACTGGCGGAGTAACAAAAGTGCCACGTGATTGGAACTTGAAGACCGATGCTTTCGCAGGTTACATCAGCAATGAAGTTGGCCTGTTTAACGACGTGCTAAAGGTTACTCCGGGTATTCGTTACGAATCGATTGATATGACCTTTAATGATTTAGGTAAAGCACAGAGTACAGACAACAAAGTGACCGAGTGGTTACCGGGCTTAACCGTGGCATACCATTTAACTGAGCAATGGGTTGGGTACACCAATGCGCAGAAATCTTTGCGCGCACCACAAATCGCTTACATCCGAGGCAAGGGTGAAGAGGGCAGTGAGCTAGCATGGAACTACGAGTTGGGTGCTCGTTACAATCAAGATTCAACTAGCTTTAATGTTGCGCTCTACCGCATTGATTTTGAAGACCAACTCCAATGGCAAAGCGGAACACAGACCTTTGATAATATTGGTAAAACGCTTCATCAAGGTATTGAGCTCTCAGGTCGTTATGTTCCGCAGGCTATGCAAGCTCTGAGTTTAGGCGCGGGTTATAACTATTTGGATGCGACGATAGAGGCAGAAGGTGCAAACAAAGGTAAGCAACTTCCTTACACATCGGAGCATCAACTTAGCTGGGATGCGACTTACGCCTTTAGCAAGGTAGATACGACCTTATCTGGTTACTATTTCAGTGAGTCTTATTCTGACAATGCCAATACCAGTGCTGAAGATGCATCGGGTGCGAAAGGCAAAGTACCTGCTTACATGGTATGGAACTTAAACCTAGGCTCAGACTTGTATAAAGATGAAAACAGTAAGTTACGCATGAATGTTGCAGTGAACAATTTGTTTGCTGAGGACTACTACTTCCGCGGTATTGATACCAGTCCGGTTGGCCGCTATCCAGCGCCAGGGCGTTCATACACTTTGGATCTGAACTATCAGTTCTAATCGGTAATTGATTAAAAATAATAACGAATATAAGTCGCCAATATTATTGGCGACTTTCACGGTTCTAGTGTTTAAGGAAAAGTAAATATGGAAAACAGTTCTCGACTTTTATTTTCGAATCAATGGCTGCTGCCGAACGGACTGCTGTCATTCAAAAGGCATTTTTTATTCAGCAGGATAGCGATAACCTTAGCTTTGTTGGCTTTAAGCTTGTTCTCATTCTCCAGTTCAGCAAAAACGAGGATCATTCAAGATGAGCAAGGTCAGTTTGAGATAGCGACTACCCCGCAACGCGTTGTGGTGTTGGAGTTCTCATTTGTCGATGCGTTAGCTGCGGTAGGCGTGTCTCCGGTTGGTGTTGCCGATGACAATGATACTTCGCGAGTGATTCCGGCGGTGCGTGAATTAGTGCAACCATGGGAATCGGTCGGGATGCGTTCGCAGCCTAGTCTAGAAGCCATTGCGGTATTAAAGCCCGACCTGATCATTGCCGATGCAGAGCGTCATCGTACGGTTTATCAAGATCTACAGCGAATCGCACCAACTCTGCTGCTCAAAAGCCGTGGAGAGACTTATCAAGAGAACTTGGAATCTGCGCTTAAGGTCGGTATCGCCCTCGACAAGCAATCGGCAATGGAACAAAGAATTCACCAACATCAACAAGCTATGGTGGAATTTAAAAGTCATTTCTCGCTTAAACAAACTGTCCAATTTGCTGTTGTGTCGGAAAAAGGAATGTGGCTACATAGCCCTGCTTCTTATGCCGGAGGTGTACTCACCACATTAGGTATTGCTAGCCCAATAGTGGATCCGACAGACAAGGCGTACTTACCAACCAGCTTTGAGTTGTTGTTGAAAACAAATCCTGACTGGTTGCTCCTTGGTGCTTACTCAGATCCAAATATCGTTGATGATTGGCAGAAAAACCCACTGTTTAATGTATTAACATCCGCGAAGAATCAACAAGTGGTGGAAGTGTCACCAGCACTATGGTCATTGAATCGAGGCATGTTGGCCGCAGAACAAATGGCGAAAAATCTAGAGCAGATCTTGGATCGTTCATGAGTTCGATGTTGCTCTCTAGAGGTAAGCGACGTTCGCTTATAGTGTCGTGGCTTACGGTATTAGTGTCGTGGCGAGTCACGTTATTTACGGCTTTAGTGTCGTGTTTGGCGATGTCTGGTTACGTGGCCTCTATGCTAGGTTGGTCGAATTTCTCCCTAACATTGAGTGACTTAGTTCACTATTGGTTTGCGTTTGATGAGAGCAATATGACTCATCAAATATTGGCGACACTAAGAGCTCCGAGGGCTCACGCTGGGTTATTGATTGGTGCAAGCTTAGCCGTCGCCGGACTGTTGATGCAGGGATTAACACGTAACCCACTTGCGTCTCCATCAATTCTAGGTATTAACGCTGGCGCAGCCTGTTTTATGGCTTTAGCTGCGATAGGCATACCTGTGGTGAGTGATTTAAACCCGATCCTTAATGCCGTTCTTGGTGCATTGCTAGGCGGTGGCGCTGTGATGCTTCTCGGTGGCTTCTTCTCCGAACGTTCTCATCCGTTACGTTTGGTTTTAGCGGGTATCGCCATTACTGCTTTATTGATTGGGTTAACTCGAGCAGCGTTGATTCTAGCTGATGATATGGCTTATAGCGTGCTGCATTGGCTTACCGGTTCATTGTCTAGCGTGGATGAGGGACAGTGGCAACAGCTTTGGCCGCCAGTAGTGATTGGTTTGGTGTTGGCTGTTAGCCTTGCTCGTAACCTCAACTTATTGGCGCTTGGTGAAGAAGTGGCTGTGGGGTTGGGCAGTAATATCCGGCTTACTCGCCTCATGAGTGGATTGGCTATCGTGTTGCTTGCGGGTGCCAGTGTCGCTATCGCTGGTCCCATTGGTTTTGTAGGATTGTTGATTCCTCATTTGGTTCGGCCCATGGTTGGGCACAATTACCATCTACTGATTCCTATCTCCGCAATGGCAGGTGCAGCATTAGTGTCTTGGTCAGATGCGTTGTCACGATCGATTGCTTTCCCGACTGAAACGCCCGTTGGTGTTATTACAGCCCTACTTGGGACACCTTGTTTTATTTTGATTGCGACGAGGAGATCTTAATGCACCATCACACTAAGATAGTTTTGTTATCAGGGGTTCTCATATTAGTGGCATCTGCGGGCTTGTTTGTCGGTGCAGCGTCACTTTCTATTCCTCAAGTCATCGAACATTTGGTCGCCTTTTCCAGTGACGACTTTGTTATCCATCAGTATCGGCTACCACGTATGTTACTCGCGATAAGCGTGGGCGCAGGGTTGGGGCTATCTGGCGTATTAGTGCAAGGTGTGATACGTAACCCGTTAGCATCGCCTGATCTTATGGGCATTAGCGCCGGGGCAGGGCTTGCTGCGACTGCGAGTTTAGTGTGGTTCCCTAATGCGGCAGTTAGCGTACTGCCTGTGGTGGCGATGTTCGGTGGGGTATTGGCTGCTGGGCTGATTGCGCTATTGGCATGGTGGTCAAGGCCAACACCCGCCAAGTTGGCCTTGATTGGTATTGCAGTGAGTGCGTTTCTGGCGAGTTGCATCGACTTCTTGCTTGTCACTAACCCCATCGAGATCAACACTGCGATGGTATGGCTAACTGGCAGCCTTTGGGGGCGAAATTGGCAGCAAGTTCCCTTTATTTGGGGAGCATTGCTCTTGTTGTTGCCAATGGCATTTTGGCTTGCTTGGCGATTGGATGTGATGGGGCTTGGTGAGGAAAGTGCCACCACATTGGGTACTAAGCCAAAACAGATACAAGCTCTTGCGCTATTGGCCGCTGTGTTGCTTGCCAGCGTCAGCGTTTCAGTGGCTGGAACGATCAGTTTTGTGGGTTTATTAGCACCTCACTTAGCGCGCTTGTTGTTTGGGCATAATCATAAGTTGTTAATCCCGGCGTCTGCTCTGGTGGGCGCGATTTTGGTTACTTGTGCCGACGGCTTGGCAAGAGGTCTACAACCACCGATTGAATTGCCTGCAGGGGTACTTACTTCTGTCATTGGCGCGCCTTATTTCATCTTTCTTCTCTATCGCTATCGAGGTTGGTAACCATGCTAAAAACGCAGAATCTTTCCGTCGCGTACGGCAAACAAACGATCATACCGAACCTTTCGGTGTCCATCCCAAAGGGAAAAATCACAGCCTTAATTGGACCCAATGGATGTGGTAAATCTACCTTGTTAAAGACGTTAGTCAGGATCAATAAGCCGGTGACAGGAGAAGTGTTATTTGAAGACAAACCGTTGTCGAGCTATGGCGATAAAGTGCTCGCGCGTTCGTTGTCGCTTCTGCCGCAAATATTGGTCAGCCCTGAAGGCATTTCGGTCAGAAAACTGGTTGAATATGGCCGTTCTCCTTATGTGTCCCATTGGGGAAGGTTAGGGCAAGAAGACCAAGCTATTGTCGAACAAGCAATGCGTGATACCGGCGTACTTGAGTTTGCTGATAAACCGATTGAGTCACTGTCGGGTGGGCAGCGTCAAAGAGCATGGATAGCGATGATAATAGCGCAAGACACAGATGTCGTGATGTTGGATGAACCGACCACTTATCTTGATATGTCTCACCAAGTTGAATTAATGAACTTGATGCAGCAGATGAATGACAAGGGAAAAACGGTGGTGGTTGTGCTCCATGATCTGAACCAAGCGAGCCGTTACTGCGATCATTTGATCGTTTTAGAAAGAGGTGGTTTAGTGGCTGAAGGCACCCCCGATGAGGTGATGACCGAGACATTGCTGAATGATGTTTTTGATCTCAAAGCGAGCGTATTTCGTGACCCTATATCCAATACGCCGATGTGTGTGGCGATTTAAGCAAATAGCCGATGATTAAAGTTGTCAGTATGGCTTGCTGTGCATCCGGTTAAAATAATCAGAGCGAATCAATTTTTGGTGTTGATTGAGATAGTATTTTGCTATAAAACGCGCATAATCTCGCTATACAACACTTAAAGAAGAAATTACCTATGACGACCTTTCAATACTACTTTCACCAACTGCCTTGCTTCGACTGTAAAAAAACGACAGTAAGTACTGATCTTGGTTGGTTAACGCCTGCGATGAAAGATACTGCTCTAGAGCAAGTGACAAAGACACTTGCGGAAGGTGAAGTTACGCCTGATCTTTCAGCAAATGTGGTTTGTACCAAAGACGAAGCTCGCGAGTATCTATTACTGAATTTCTTCGGTTATTCAGAAGAAGAGTTAGCGAGCGGAATTGAAGCTGATGATGAGCAAGAAGTCGCGGATGAAATTGCAGAACTTCTAGAAGAAGGCCAAGATACAATCACCTTCGAACATGAAATTGCTCTTCAGTGCTGTGCTGATTGCGATGTTGAAGAAGAGTCAAACTAAGCACTCGTATTAAAGTATTAGTATTAATGTAGATACATCCATTAATACAGTGTGATGTTCAAATGAAGAAAGGCGTTAGTGGCTTCAAAGTTCACTAACGCCTTTTTTGTATCTCTACATCTTATCTCTAAGCAGCATTAGATCCTATGATGCTTTATTTTCTAGAATACCTTGGCCTCCCAATTGAGAAAGGATCTCTGCGGTTTTCTCGCGGAATAAATCTCTTAATAAGCGAACCGTTGGTGTGATGGATTGACGACTAGGGCAGACTAACCACAACTCGGTTGGTGTTGGTTTAAATTCAGGCATAACTTTAACCACTTCGCCCGAAAGCAAATGCTTCGACATATCTAAACAAGACTTTATCGCCACGCCTTTACCGGCAACACACCAACGTCTAACAAGGTCAGCATCGTTCGATGCACGATTCCCTTTCAGCTTCACTTTGTGATCCTGCTTACCATCGTTAAACACCCATTCGTCTTGCAACATATCATGCAGCTGATAAAGCAAACCATTATGTTGAGCTAAGTCACTCGGGTGTTTTGGTGTTCCCATTTCAGCCAAATATTCAGGAGCCGCACACAATATTCTCGGCACATCGCAGATCTTGAAACCATACATGTTGGCGTCAGTAGGGGAGCCATAGCGAAGCGCCATATCAACGGAGTCACGGTAAAAATCGATATTACTGTCACTGATGCTCGTTCTAAGTGATGCTTTAGGGTATTCAAGCAAGAACTCATCTAACCAAGGTGTGATGAGGTTGCGGCCTAGATCCGATGAAAGCGCAATGCGGATTTCTCCATCGAGAATACCAAGCTCTTCGCGCATGCTGAGCTTGGCTTGCTCTAATATTTTCAAGGCCTGTTCACACTCAGGTAAATAGCGTTCGCCTGCTGAAGAGAGCCTTAAATGGCGAGTGGTTCTTACAAACAGTTCAGCGCCTAGTGCGGCTTCAACTCGTTTGACGGCAGCACTCGCGGTAGCAGTACGCATGTCTAGGTTGGTGGCTGCTGCGGTGATGCTGCGAAACTCCGCCACTTTTAAAATGACCTGTAAGTCTTCAAGAAGCATCTTATCTACCTGTGTTTGATAATGTTCTAAACATTGTATTGAAATCTTTGCTAATCACAAAGCGGGTTAACCCTTATTTACCTCTTCTAAGCTAACTTTATACGCTTAATTATCAAAATATATTTGAAAATCATTCAAATGTTAGACGGTTTATCTAGAGTGAGAATTGACTAAGATTAACTCGTCTAATTCAAGGAGAAAGCACAATGTCAGTACCATCAAAAATGAAAGCTATTGGATTTACTCAGTCATTTGCGATTACAGAGCAAGACAGTTTATTTGAGTTTGAAACGAGTCTGCCAGAACTAAAAAATAATGACTTGCTGGTAAAAGTGAGCGCGACTTCTATCAACCCTGCTGACGCAAAAATTCGTATTCGTAGTGCTAAGGATAAAACACTCGAACAGCCTAAAGTGCTGGGCTATGACGCAGTCGGTGAAGTTGTCGGTAAAGGTACAGACGTTGAAGGTTTTGAATTAGGTGACCGTGTTTACTACGCGGGTGACGTCACTCGTATGGGAGCTAACGCGGAATACCAAGCCGTTGATTACCGTATTGCGGCGAAAGCACCAAAGAGTCTTTCTGATGAAGCTGCTGCTGTGATGCCGCTAGCGACACTCACTGCGTGGGAAGCGTTGTTCGATCGCCTACGTGTTCGTCCTGAAGAGCAAAAGTCGATTCTGATCATTGGTGGCGCTGGTGGCGTAGGTTCAATCACTATTCAATTGGCGAGCCAACTGACTAACCTGACTGTCATTGCGACGGCTTCAAGGCCTGAAACCGAGCAGTGGGTAAGGGATATGGGTGCAGACCATGTGGTGAATCACCGTAACTTGGTTGAGTCTGTGCGCGAGCAAGGCATCCAGCATGTCGATTACATTTTTAATGTTGCGGATACCAAAGGGCACTGGGAATCGATGGTGGAGCTGATTGCACCACAAGGCATGATCAGTTCGATTGTGGAGTTCGATGGTGGAATTGATCTGTCGGCGCTTCAAGGTAAGTCTGTAGGTTTTGTGTGGGAGCTGATGTTTACACGTTCACTGTTCAACACAGACGATATCCAGAAGCAACAAGACATCTTATTCAAAGCTGCGAACTTGATTGATGCAGGCCGCATTAAATCGACACTAACGACGACGTTGAATGGCTTTAATGTTGAGACTCTGAAAGATGCGCACCAACGTATTGAAAGCAGCGCTTCGATTGGTAAAACAGCCATTAAATATTAATAGTTAATGATTTAGATCTTTGACGGTTTGAAGCATTGATCTTTTGAACGCTTGAATAGAAAGCCCCTGATATCTATCGCGAATCGGTAAGATATCAGGGGCTTTTGTTCGTCTGTGGTTTATTCAGACTTTACCTTATTCCAACAAAGCGTTACTCCGTTTCTTGCGAGGTTTTGAATTGAATCTGAAGTAAGTTTAGCTCGAAGGGCAGAGGCTGTTTGTCTGCAATCAAAAAGCCGATCTGTTTAATGTCTTGAGCTTTAAGCCCCGGAGCTTCGTGGAGTAACCGACCTCTAAACACCGCTTGAAAGTCGTTTAGTCGGAAGATTTTCTTGAGTTGTTCACCTTTAATTGTCTCAAAGTTGTGCTTGTAGTTGGTCCTGTTTCCATCGATCCACGTTGTGAACCTTAATTGGTAAGTACGATCATCACCCACAAACGTCAACTCTACGCTGTCCGTTTCAGAGCTTAGTGTTTTAACAGAGCGATTGATTGAACTGAAGCCACCATTGTTCTCTAACGATAGTTCGCCCTTAAATTGACTCGTCTCGCCATCATGAATAAGACCGCCTGTTGAGATGCCGCCCATCACATTGTCGTTGGTCGCTGTCCAATTCTTCTGTTCGTTCGCTTGTGTAAAATCAATCATATCTATTCCTGCTACAGATACTTGAGACCATAAAAAAGAAAGGCTGAGTATTAGCCACAAAGAAGCGATTCGTTTAGCCACAAAGAAGCGATTCGTTTGCGCAGTAAGTGCGTTTTAAAGTCAGTTTCGTGCATGATTTTATCCATTAGTTGCTAGGGCGTGTTGACCTTTCGTACTTACGGAGAAGGCTCTGTAGCAAGCATAGCCAGACAATGGTTGATGAAGTCTTCATAGTTCGACGCTTTGTCGTATTCGATTTTTAATGAACCGTGGAACATCAGGGTTACCGTAACGTCTCTGTAGCTTAGCCAACAGGTGTAACCGTCGTAATCATGCCAAGCCGTCATTTCGCCTACTTGATATTTGTTGTCCAGCTGTTCGCCCGTTGAACGAAGGTAATCGAACACTCTGAGAAATTCTTTGATGGTAATTCTGCTGTCCATGTATCACTCCCGCTACGCAGTCGACTAAAAAATGCTAAGTGCTTGTATTCCAATTAACTACGGTTTGGTTCTGCATTGCGATCACTGAGGGGAGGCCTGTATACAACATCCATTTCATCGCTTCACTTTGTGGGAGGTGTGGTTTGGAGAGAACACCTCCCATAAAGTCACTGGTATTAAGTACAAAGAACATAATACGAGGCAAGAGAGTTACATTGGATTAGGTCGTCTAAACTTACAGTTTGTATGTAGTCAAAGCAGAGCCATTTGGACTCTAAAGACGTTCTCGAAAATAAACGTAAATTAGTTCTTTACCTCAACTTAACTTGAGGTATTAGGATATGCAACGTTGCTTAAGAGAATACTTTAAGGAGAGAAGAATGATCCAACTTGAACATGTAAATTTAGTGGTTAAAGATATCCCAGAGATGCTGACTTTCTATAAAGCAGCTTTCCCTCACTGGTATGTGCGTGATGAAGGGCAAGGCGAATGGTCTGGCAAGCCACGTAACTGGCTACATTTTGGTGATGAATACCAATACATTGCGTTGAGCGATCACGGCGAAGGAGAAAACAGAGATTTGGCTGGGCATTCTGTCGGTCTCGCGCATTTTGCTTATGTAACCAACAATATCGAGAGCGTGATTGAGCGTCTTATTGATGCGGGTTTCCCTATTGCCAAACCTGGAGCTGAAGAACCTTATCGCAAAAACGTTTACTTTGTTGATCCTGCGGGCTTTGAAATCGAATTTGTAGAGTACTTGAGTGATGATCCCAAGCTGCGCAATGCCACGTAGTAGAACTCGTAATCGAGTTGGTGTACTAGAGCAAGATTGTTCGAAATAAAACGTCTAAGAAAGGGGGCTAGGAAGACTCACAGAAAAGGGCATTATGGAATATTCCGCAATGCCCTTTTTATATCTATTAGCTGGTTGGCTAACTGATCTTTACTCTGCTAGTCGCTTAGTCGCTTACTTAGCTTTAAACGGTACTAACAGTTGTTTGCCAAACACATTGATCAAGGCACCTGTTACGATCAGGCCACCACCTAGGTAAGTCCAAACGGATGGAATCTCATTGAAGATCCACACGCCTAACAGCGCTGAGAATACGATTTGAACGTATGAGTAAGCCGAAGCTTTACCGGCAGCTTGAGTTTGCATCGCTTTGGTTAAACCGTATTGGCCTATCTGAGTGAAAATCCCGACCAGAACCAACATAACGGTTAAGAATAAGCTCGGCCATACAAAGTCGTTCCAGATCAGGGCTGTTGAGATTGGAAGAGCAACCAGCGGGAAATAGAAGATGATCACTGAGCTATCTTCAGTTTGGCTAAGCTTTCTCACAATTACATAAGCAATTGAGCTACCAAACGCGCCCAATAACGCCACCATAATGCTGAACATGGGTAACTCGCTGTTTACGCCACTGTTCATGCTTGGTTGTACCATCACCAACAATCCCGCGAGGCAGAATGCAATGCAGATCATGGTCGACTTTTGCACGCGCTCTTTTAAGAACAACACGCCAAGCAACGCGGTAAACACGGGATGTACGTATTGTAGAATGGTTGCTTCTGCTAATGGCAAGGTGGTGACAGCGTAGTAAACACACATCAACGCCGCAGTACCGACAGCACCACGAACAAACAACAAAGGTTTGTTATTGCCCCAGATCGAAATGCCTTTTCGTTTCACATCGATATAGCTGATGACCAAAGACACCAAAGCCCTTGCTGCAACGATTTCAAAGACAGGTATCCCGTAGTTGCTGATGTATTTCACACAAGCAGACATCAGTGCGAATCCAAAAGCGGAGAGGATCATGAACCTAACCCCAACAGGGATCATTGAAACAGAGAAAGAAGGCATAAAAATATCAATCGGGTGAGGGAAGGGGAATCATAGCTTAATTTAAGAGAGTCGACCAAAGCCTTTGTCTTGCTCTATTACACCAAACCATTGATATTGCTGTGCGAGTGATTTCAGCAACTCGATCTCTTTGGCTGTCTCTTCCCTCAGCCATTCAATAAGGTCATTGATGATAGGCGTGTGTGTACGCTGGTGCATGAAGTAAGTCCAAGCACTGTGTTGAATCTTTGCATCCTTAGGGCAGTACAAGAAGCCCCGTTGTAGATCCTGCAAAACCAACAGTAAATCCGTCACCGTGACCCCTTCACCCGACAAGCAAGCACTGAGTGCCATATCCAAAGACAAGAAGCTGGTATTTCTAACGGGCTTTTTCGGTGGGAACTCGACATCAGCCAGCCACACTTTCCAGTCGTGATGATCTAAGGTCGGGTGGAGCCTTGGTAAGGTTAATATCGAATCGAGGTCAGTATCTTTGTTCGTTAAACTAGTCGAACAGACTGGCGCCATAAACTCTTCACGCAAGAAGGTGATGTTAGGTGCCTTGTCATAGCGTTTTTTGAAGCGCGTGTGAAAGATCAGTAGGTCATATTCGCTGCTGTTGATCGATTCGTCTTCCTCAATCACAGGCACAATGACGATTTCATAATCTTGATAACGCTCGTTTAATTCCCGGACTTTAGAGATCAATACGCGCGTCGCGAAACTCAAGGTCGCTTTGATCACAATACGTTTCTGCTTTGGCTCGCCCCAAGAAGCAATAACCGTTTCGACATTGGCATAGCTTTCACGTAAAGCCACATACAAATCGTGACCTTGTTCTGTTAGTTCAATCGCTCGATGCTTACGAATAACCAATGATGCGTTTAACTCATCTTCAAGCTGTTTAATCTGACGGCTGATCGCACTTTGTGTCACATGCAGTTCATCGGCGGCCAACGTAAAGCTCATCAGCCTTGCAGCAGCTTCGAAGGCTTTTAAGCCATTATGGGATGATGGCAAGCTAGGATATGGGGTCATAATTCGTTCGCATGAGTTTATGGAATGTTAGAGTCGCAAATTTATCAATTGAACGCCAGCCTCATCGATCGTATTTTGGGCGAAATTACCTGAGGCGCTCATGAAAAAAATACTCACACTCGCATTCCCTTTGATCATTTCACAGCTGATCTCTATGGCGTTAGTCCTTACTGATGTTTGGATGATGTCGCGTATCAGTGTGTCAGCCCTTGCGGCTGGTGGCCTAGGCGCCTCTATCTACTTTTTCATCTTTATTATTGCGAGCAGCACCGTGGGTTGTGTCGCGAACTTGATTGCGATCGCTTACGGTCAGCGAGTGGCTCGTCCTGAGTTTGGTAACACACAAATTAGATTAGCCGTTAAAGGCGCAACAATGTTGGCATTTGTGTTGAGTGTGACCTTAATGGCCAGCTTTTGGTTTGCTCCGTTGGTATTAGAGGCAGCAAAACAGCCCCAAGAAGTGATTACTTTAGCAATGGAATATGTGCATGCCTTGAAATGGGTGATGCTGCCTTCGCTTATTTTGTTGGTACTGCGTGGATTAACCAGTGCGTTTGGTAATGTGCGCTCTATTCTGGTGATGTCTATCATCACCGTAATTCTGAATGTGCCAGTGAGCTACTTCTTAACTTTCCAATTAGACATGGGTTTAACCGGTTTAGGGCTAGGTACGGCTATCGCGGCCTTTATCGTGATGCTTGGATACACGGTTTGGGTATTCAAGCGTGACGAGTTTAAGCAGTTCGCCCCTTGGTTAAACACAGAAGAGTATTCAATCAAATTAATGAGCCCTTTATTGATGATGGGTTTGCCTATTGGGCTCGCTGCATTACTTGAACATGGCTTGATATACGGCGGAACTCTGATGGCGGGGACGATCAGTATTGCTTCTCTAGCACTGCACCAAATCCTACTGCAATGCTTAAGCTTTACTTGGAACTTCAATTTCGGTTTCTCACAAGCTGCGGCGATTTTGGTTGGCCGTGATTTCGGTGCGGGTAACTACGAAGGCATCAAAAGAACCTCGATTCTAAGCTTTATCTTGGTGTCTGTGTTGAGTGTAGCCTTGTCTGCCGTGTTCATCATCTGGCCAGAAATGATCGCGTCTATCTTCAAGTTAGACGATGGTACGGGCGCAATGACTTCGCTATTGGCCTCTGTTATTTGGGTGGTTGCGTTGTGCTTTATTGTAGACGCCTGGCAGTTACTGGCCATTAACCTGTTGAGAGGGATGAAGATTGTCTCAATGCCAACCGTAATGACAGCCATTGGCTACTGGGTATTTGGTTTGCCAGCGGCTTGGTATTTGATGTCTAAGTTTGAATTGGCAGGGATCTGGGGTGGAATCGGTGTTGGTTTAGGTGTGACAGGTATTCTGCTGCTTATCCAGCTGATGCGTGTCATTCAAAAGAACAGTAAGTCTCCGGATCTCTCGACTCATGCTTATTCGTGATCTGCTTGTGATGCTCGCTTTTACCACGGAACCTTGAACGATAAACTTTGTAATGCTGACCAAGAACTATCAATGACCAGTTACCAGTTTCTAATTACCAACAATGGGCTATAAGCTATAAGCTATAAGCTATAAGCTAAAAGCCCTGAATTGCGTACTTCGTAATTTAGACCTTGGTCTTACAGAAACCGTAAGCAAAGGTGGCTAGAATGATTTAGGTCGCTCATCGTTTTATCAAGGAAAATGCAAATGGAAGTTGGATTGTTTTGGGCTGAGAAAGGAATGCTAGTACTTGGCGCTCTGTTTGTTTTGACGAGCATGATGCAGTACGGAAGACGCAGTAGTGATTGGAAAGGCGTGATTACTATGTTTTATAAGCGTATCCCAATGAATATTGCGGAATACAAATGGTACCGTCTGGGCATCGCTTTACTGGTGTTTGCTGTGGTTATTCGTTTCGCATTACTGATTCTATGGCCTACATATCAGTTTTAGCTCCCTTGTACTCATTATGTAAAACGGATAAAAACGTCAACCTGATAAACGCGTAGTAGGCGATCAACACGTATAGACGTTCAACATGTATGGCTGTTGCGTGAATCGGCAAGTCGAGCCTTAGTAGGCTACTTATTAAGGCTGTTATTCTATAAATTGTCGCGGTCATTTCATGAAATAGTGCAATTACTTTATAAAAAGGCTTGTTACTATCTCTGTAGCATATTGTTTTTCATAAAGAATAATCAGAGATAATCGAATATCCGCTTTTCCCATCAATCTGACTAATAATCTACATATAAATTCATTCACCCCGTACCTGATACGATAATGATCTGTTACACTCCTCGAAATTAGCTTTAATTTGTCGGTGGTGCATTTATGTCGTTCCCAGTTCTTATATGTGATGATTCTGCATTAGCAAGGAAGCAGATGGCTCGATCACTGCCTAGTTCTCTAAATGCAGATATAACTTTTGCTGTTCATGGGCTTAATGCACTTGAAGAGTTAGCTCAAAACCAGTTTAAACTGATGTTCCTCGACTTGACCATGCCAGAGCTAGATGGCTATGGCACATTGGAAGAGATGCAACGCTTAGGTGATAACACACCTGTTGTCGTTGTTTCCGGTGACATCCAGCCAAAAGCGCAGCAGAGGGTCATGGACCTCGGTGCTAAAGCGTTTTTACAAAAACCGATCGATAAAGAAGCGTTAAAAGGCATTTTACGTGAACTTGTTGAGCCGCCAACGCAGCCTCAGGTGGTTACTCCTACCGCTTTAGATCTTCCAATACTACGCAGACGCGATATCTACATGGAAGTGGCGAACGTAGCAATTGGCCGCGCCGCCGATGCACTAGCGCGCCATTTTGATGTATTTGTCCATTTACCACTACCGAACGTGAATATTTTGGAAGTGAGTGAATTGCACATGGCACTTCGTGACTTAGCAGACAACGACCAAGTGTCGGGTGTTTGCCAAGGCTTTAGCGGAGAAGGTATTGCAGGTGAAGCGTTAGTTTTGCTGAGTGATTCCAGTGTGAGCGATCTTAAAAAGCTCATGAAGGTGCCAACAGAAAGCGAACAGTTAGAAGAATTAGAGCTGTTGATGGATGTATCTAACATCCTTGTGGGTTCATTCCTGAACGGGTTAGGGGAGCAGTCAGAAGTTCGTTTCTTCCAGAGCTCTCCGGTGTTGCTGGGTCAACACATCTCAATCGATTCCGTTATTGAAAATACCGGCGGCTCATTCAAGAAAACGATGACTTTCGAAGTCAGCTATAACATAGACGGCACTTCAATTCGTTGTGACCTCCTATTCATGTTTGTTGATGAATCTTTGCCACTTCTAGATAATAAATTGGCCTACCTAATGGAGGAGTTTTAATATGTTGAATCTTCCTGCTGAATTTGAACAGTTCCACTGGATGGTGGACATGGTTCAGAACGTCGATATGGGGCTGGTGGTTATTAATCGCGATTTTGAGGTGCAAGTTTGGAATGGCTTCATGACTCACCATAGCGGTAAGCAATCACATGATGCTATCGGTAAGTCGATCTTTGAGTTATTCCCTGAAATCCCAGAAGAGTGGTTTAGGCTGAAAACCAAGCCAGTCTATGATTTAGGTTGTCGCAGCTTTATTACATGGCCACAAAGACCTTACCTGTTCAAGTGCCGTAATGTTCGCCCTGTTACTCAACAAGCTGATTTCATGTACCAGAACGTGACGCTAAACCCGATGCGTTCGCCTACTGGACAAATCACTTCATTGTTCTTGTCGATTCAAGATGCGACGGCAGAAGCGTTAAGCGCTCAAAAGAATTAGCACCAGTCTTAATTCGATACTCAATAGCTTGTACAGAACAATTCAAAACATCGAATAAAAATGGCTAAGGTTAATTACCTTAGCCATTTTTTTTGTTTTTTATTCTTCAAATCTAATCTTTCCCCTAGCTTTTCACACAAACCAATCCGCTTTTTCTATGCGCTTTACTGAATGTTCCAGGTTACATGAACGAAAGGGCAGCCACGAAACGTGCTTTCGGCGCGGCAATGCTACGGGTTAATCGAAACTGGATTTATAAAGTTTGAGTTTGAAAGCTTCATTTAATGGAGTACGAGGGCTGAATTATCAAACCCAAGTGAGTATTGGCCTCTAGATTGAGTCGTTTTCACTCTACTTTTCCAAGTGACCGCAAAACAGAAACGTCACGAGACTGCCCAATTTGGTCAAAAACCGATAAAAATTAGAAAAAAATCGAATTTATTTAAGAAAAAAGGCATTTTTTTGTTGGAGAAAAGTGTGGTTTTTATGTGATTTCGAGGCACTTTCTTCACATATTTGCTTTGTGAGGGGGATATTACGTAAAAAAGGGAGGAAAACGATTGCGCAATAAACCGACAGCGTTTGCGTAATTGGTTCGCTAAGTTATTAATTAGTAAGAATTTAGTAGGGAAGTGTTACTTGGGAGCTTTTACCAGATATGGAATCTTCGAGAGGATAGCACAAAAAAAAATGAAATATCAGACTTGCTGTTACTAAATCACGACCTATAATGCTGAAAACCGGAGCGTCTGCCAACGCTCCGGTTTTTTTGTGTCCGAAGAAAAGTAAACTCGTCTGCCAACGGTTTTACTACGCATTTCGCGAGAGACACATAATTTTATGAATCAAGGAAAACACCATGCGTATCGAACAAGAACTTAAGTTAGGTTTCAAAGATGTACTCTTCCGTCCGAAGCGTTCTACCCTTAAAAGCCGTTCTCAAGTTGAATTAACCCGCGATTTTACATTCAAGCATAGCGGTCGTCAATGGTCTGGTACTCCAGTAATTGCAGCTAACATGGATTCGGTAGCAAGCTTTGAAATGGCAGCTGCTCTAGCAGAGCACGGTGTTATGACTGCAGTACACAAGCACTACACAGTAGAGCAGTGGGCTGAGTTTGCTAAAACAGCAGACAAGAAAACTCTGAACAACGTTTTTGTATCAACAGGTACGTCTGAAGCTGAGTTCGAGAAAGTTAAGAAGATCATGGCGCTTAGCGAAGAGTTTGTATTTATCTGTATTGATATCGCTAACGGCTACTCAGAGCACCTTGTTGAGTTCGTGCAGAAAGTACGTGCGGAATTCCCAACTAAAGTTATCTCTGCGGGTAACGTTGTAACGGGTGACATGGTTGAAGAGCTAATCCTAGCGGGCGCAGACATCGTTAAGGTTGGTATCGGCCCAGGTTCTGTTTGTACTACACGTGTTAAAACAGGCGTAGGTTACCCTCAACTTTCTGCAATCATCGAGTGTGGCGACGCAGCACACGGCCTTGGCGGCATGATCATCGGTGACGGTGGCTGTTCATGTGCGGGTGATGTATCTAAAGCGTTCGGCGGCGGTGCTGACTTCGTAATGCTAGGCGGCATGCTAGCTGGTCACTCTGAGTCAGGCGGTGAAGTAGTAGAGCAAGACGGTAAGCAATACATGAAGTTCTACGGCATGTCTTCGCAGTCGGCTATGGACAAGCACTCAGGTGGTGTTGCTAAGTACCGTGCTGCGGAAGGTAAAACTGTTTTACTTCCATACCGTGGTTCAGTTCACAACACAATTTCAGATATCCTTGGTGGTGTACGTTCAACTTGTACATACGTAGGCGCAGCAAAGCTTAAAGAGCTAACTAAGCGTACGACTTTCATCCGTGTACAAGAGCAAGAGAACAACGTATTCGGTAAAGAATAACGTTTAAAACACTTGTTTAAAATTTTAAGAATTGAGCCACTTTAGAGTGGCTCTTTTTTTACCTGAAATTTGGCAAGTGGCGACAGCCGAGCAAAAAAACTTGTGGCGACAGGTTACAAGTTAGAAAGAGGGTTATGGATAATTGCTTCAGATAGGTGATCAGGTGCGAAGTGGGCATAGCGCATCGTCATGCTGACGTTGGGCTGTCAGCTTAGAGCATCCAACCGCAGAGCAGGTGTTCGACACCCTTTCAGGTTTAACAGGGCTTGAGTTCAGCTTGCCTGATGCGGATTACATCAAAACAACCATTCCAAACTTTGTTAGCCAGGGAACGGGCTATCAATGTTTAGAACAAGTCGCCAAGGCGTTCTCTATTCCTGATTGTGTTTGGTTTCAACATACTGATCAGGTGGTTTACTTCGGTTCGCATCAAAATAGTCACTTCCACAATAAACCGATGGTACTACCGGAAGAGTTCACCAGTCGTGAAAGTGGTAACAGTGTCACTTTTGTACCATTCCCAATGCTTAGACCGGGCAGAGCCATGAACGACAAGCGCGTCAATCGAGTTGATTTAATTCAAGACGAAATGACCGCTTATTGGAAGGCTGAACAATCCGAGGTACCACCCAAGAAACGTGAAACGCTGCAGAACTTCCCAGAGTTGGCAGCAGGTTTTCATTTGCCTAAGTTTGGCCGTGTTGAGGTAGTGAGAGACACCGCGACAGCCGGGCAAGTTGCTGACCCATTCCGCCCAAGGTTTGCAATAGATGTTCAGGTGCTCGATGAGAACTTAAACCCAGACATAAACGTGCCTGTCTATCGTTCGATTCCATTGCCTGTTCACATGAGTGGACATGAATCTGGATTGCTGTCTTACCCTTTAGAGGGAACATTGGTTGAAATCGCTTTCGCCTATGGCCGCAATGACAGACCTATCATTCGTGGTATTTATGGTCGTGAATATGCGTTGCCGTCAATAGAGCCCGGTGAGCAACTGCAGCAGCAACGTGAAGAGGTAAGCACCCGAATTGATGCAGCAGGAAATACAACCCAGAAGACCGACCAAACACAAAACCAACGAGCATTTGAAAAGCATGATCAAGCAGAACGTTACCGGGGGGAATTTGGTCAGATCCATATTTTGGTAGATGAGCACAGCATTGAAGAAGTGATCGGCAAAAAGCTTATTGAAGCACTAGGCGCCATTAACCTAATTGCAGGTGATGACATCGTTCTCGGCAGCTTGGGTAACATGCAGACCGCGACCGCGGGCGAATTGGTGGAGACGATTGGAAAAGTACGCCGAAGCATTGCTGCAGAACACCAATGGTTACAAGCACCCAAAACATGGATTGGTTCAAAAGAAGAGAACGTGCTGATTTTGCTGTCTGAACTTATGCAGGTAGTGAAAGAACTAGCGGACACGCTAGCCAGCCACACGCATAGCGGTGTTGTAGCTGGGTCATCAACAACCCAAGCCCCAGTGCAAGAAAGTGGCATTCGTGGTCATGGATCGGATAGCTCCAAACTTAACGTGCGATTAACCCCATTGATTCTTTAATCTGATTAATAACGTAATTGTTATTAATTGGGGTTATTTTCTAGGGGAGGGACTCAATTTATATATTTAGGGGGATTCTCCATCTGAAAAAGTGAAAAGAACCAGCGATCTTTCTGTATTATTTCGAACTTATTTTAATTAAATCATGATTTTAACTATGAATTTACGTTCGATTATTACCGCCTGTGCGCTGCTGACTTGTAGCCACACCTTTGCTAGTGAGCCTGAAACGGTGACTTGCGAATCAAATAAACCAGGAACCGTCATGGTTCAAGAAGATGAATTGTTTGTGGTCGTCAATGACGCACTCATTCGCAATTCTGACTACTGGCAAAACTTTCTGGATGGCAACATTCAGCTCTGCACCACTCACGTAACAGACATGAGTGACCTGTTTTCTAAAGACCAATACTTCAATCAGGACATCAGCCGCTGGGATACCTCCCGTGTTACCAATATGGATCGCATGTTCTCTGGCGCTAAGCGCTTTGACCAAGACTTAACCTACTGGAACGTCAAGCGCGTCTCACGCCATATCGACTTCGCAAAAGGCAGTGGCCTGTCTGAAGATAGTTTTCCAACTTTTACGCAATAACGTCTATTCAACCCTAGGAAAATACAATGAAAAGAACCATAACCTCACTTCTCGTGGGCGCCACCGCGCTTGCTAGCCAAACTGCTTTTGCTGCTGATATCTCAGTAAAGTGCCCTGACCAACCTGTTAACTCCGTGATGCTTGAAAATGGTCAAGTTTATGTGGTGGTCGATAATGCACTTATTCGAGATAAGACTATGTTGGATTATCTTGAGAGAGGACAAATTCGGTTTTGCACCACACAGGTGACGGATATGACGTACGTATTTCTGGAGCGTAAATCGTTTAATGCAGATATCGGTTCTTGGGATGTTTCGAGTGTGACCAATATGAGTGGCATGTTTTCTGGTGCAAGTGAATTCAACCAAGACATCGGTTCTTGGGATGTTTCGAGTGTGACTGACATGAGTAGTATGTTTAGAAGGGCAAACGAGTTTAACAAGGATATTGGTAATTGGGATACGGCAAGTGTGACTCGTATGAGTGAAATGTTTTTTGCCGCAGATGCTTTTAATCAAGACATAGGCTATTGGGATACATCAAATGTGATTAGTATGCATCAGATGTTCGCTTTGTCATCTTTCAATCAAGATATAGGTTATTGGGATACTTCCAAAGTGAAGGATATGTCATGGATGTTCTATCGTACAAAAAACTTTAATCAAAAGATAGGTTATTGGGATACCTCGAATGTAACCACTATGAGCGCAATGTTTGGGAAGAACATGTACTTTGAACAAGATATTGGTCGCTGGGATACATCTAGTGTGACCGATATGTCTAGGATGTTCGAAGAGAACTTGGCATTTAAACGAGATATCGGTGATTGGGATGTGTCAAATGTAATCAATATGGATCAAATGTTTGCTTTCCGGTTTAGATCTTATGGATTCAATCAAGACATAAGTAAGTGGGACGTATCGAAAGTCGTTGGGATGGAGCGCATGTTTGACAGAAATGTTAGCTTTAGTGCGGACTTAAGCAACTGGAATGTAAGCAATGTTACAAGGCATGGTGCTTTTGCTCGAGATAGTGGCTTGACTGAAGAACAACTGCCATATTTTGTAGACTAATTATCTATCGGTCTAGCTAAACAAAGGCCAGTGTTGATGGATTCAACGCTGGTTTTTTGTTTACAAGTGATGCTGGGATAACAGAGCGAATAAAGTCCAATAAAAAGTGGCGGCAAAAATGGCGGCATTCATTGCAAAACAGCGTTATTTATGGGTATAAATCGCCACTTGCTACTGTTTTTATATACACCAATATTAGAGTAAATCGTTGATTTTATGTAATATTACTTGTTTTCGTTAAGTTCTACGGCATGTCGTCTCAGTCGGCTATGGACAAGCACTCAGGTGGTGTTGCTAAGTACCGTGCTGCGGAAGGTAAAACTGTTTTACTTCCATACCGCGGTTCAGTTCACAACACAATTTCTGACATCCTTGGTGGTGTACGTTCAACTTGTACATACGTAGGCGCAGCAAAGCTTAAAGAGCTAACTAAGCGTACGACTTTCATCCGTGTACAAGAGCAAGAGAACAACGTATTCGGTAAAGAGTAATCTGAACGAGTTCGAATAGTTTGAAAATCAAGAGCCGCTTTTTAGCGGCTCTTTTTTGTTTGGCACTTATAAAGAAATTTTTGATGGGCTGCCTACACCACCCAATCAAATCCCTTGATAAAGGTGGGTAAAATAAGGCGTATGAGTTGTTTCAATGTTAGACGTTTACCTAACACATTATTGCCCCATTTTTAGTTAGAGCGAAGACTCATGCGCATCCTTTACATTATAATTTGCAACTGAAAATCTAATGAGAAAGTATGCGTCAAGATTAAACACAATCTCATTCAATAGTAGTTAATTTGTGAGCATCGTAAAATACCACATATAGATTTTTAAATTTTGTTGTTTCTTCTCTAAGTGTCTGAGTTATATTATTTTAATACCTAGTTGACTGGCTAAAATAATGACCAAACAAATCCAAGATATACACGTAAAGTTAACTCATAGTAACAACTCAGTAAGAATAGAACCTAAAGGCAAGAACATAATTATCACGGGTGCTAATGAGTGTGGAAAGACCAAGTTTTTAGAACAACTTAATGATGCTTTAGTACGGATAGCTGACGTTCAAAATAGAAAGTCATACCAAGTCTTATATGAAGACTATCAACAAAGTGAGCGTCAGCTTCAAAGTCTTACCACGACAGACCCCAACTACCCATATTTCAAAAAACGAGTCAAAGAGCTCCATGATGAAATGGAGGTTGCTCAAAAAGTAGATTTACTTTTGAGCGATCAGACATCTTATATTGAGGGCTATAATGAAAAAACGTTTCTTTTTGGCTTTTATCAAGCAACTAGACAATCTCAGATCCAAATTCTCCAACAAAAACCAAGTTTGAAAGCACTGTTAGACTCGAAAGTAAACACACCCCTATCGGCAGACTTTGGTACAGTCTTTGAGCAATACTTGGTAGCTATGAAAAGGCTTTCTAACGATATTAAGGTTGATGGCTCTTGCGAAGAACAATCAGATGCCGACCGTATTGACAGTTGGTTCTCGAAAGTCCAAGAAGACCTCAGAGAGTTGTTTGAAGATGATAAACTATGTTTAAGATATAATCGTGAGGAAGAATCCTATTTCATAGAGCAGCCTTCAAAGACACCTTTTAGGTTCGACCAATTGTCGTCTGGTTTTTCGGCAATAATGAGTATCTACGCTGATTTGCTGATGAAGGTAGAACTTAAGAGTATCTCTGCAGGAGAGCTTGAGGGTATCGTCCTTATTGACGAAATCGATGCTCATCTCCATGTATCGTTGCAACGCAAAATCCTTGCCTTCTTTGTAGAAGCATTCCCTAAAGTACAGTTCATTGTGACAACCCATTCGCCATTTGTAGTCCAATCTATTAAAGACGTTGTTGTGTATGACCTATCACTTCTAGAGCAGCTGGAAAATCTATCCGCGTATTCATATGAAGCAATACTAGAAGGTTTACTTGGAGTTACGGCTAATTCTCTGACACTAGAAGATATAATGGATGATCTCTCGGACGAAATCGAACTAGGCGCTCCAAACCCAGAAACAGTGGCTAAATTACTCGAACGACTCAGTCCACATGAAGCTAATTTGAGTGGTGAAGCCCAATTGTTTGTATCGAAAGGAAAGAGACTCTTGAGGGAGTACAGAAAAAGTGAACCGACTAATGACCGACAAAATGTTGAATTAATGGCTATGGAAACTAAGTCTACAACTACCGATCTTAATGAAAAGGAGTAGGCTTATGTTCAAAGTAAAAAGGCCCAAAGTCGCTCCAGCTGGGTTGATAAAAAAATACGACTCTGAAGACGTTGTTCTTAAACTTAGAGATATATTTTACGGCAAATGTTACTTGTGTGAATCCAAATGGCCTTCTGCACCAGAAGTGGAGCATTTTGTACCACAATCTCTAGATCCGAAACGCTTAGCTACTGACTGGGACAACCTGTTTTATGCATGCCGTCGTTGTAATAGCATAAAAACAGCTAAAGACGCTAAATTGTTGGATTGCACAAAAGCGGACGTTTTCAGCGCGATAATTTGCGAACTACCAACAAGAAAATCTAAACCTGTAGTAGTTGAAGTGAATCAAGGATTCGAGTCACCAGAGGCAGAAAACACCGCAGCTTTGCTGAGAGATTGCTTCAATAAAGATAACACTGGTTATAGAAAAATAACCAAAGCTCAACTTCGGAACGAATTGGTTCGGTATTGTACAAGGTTCATGAAATACAATGACATTTTACTAGATTATGAAGCTGGCCGAAAAGAGAAAGAATATGCTGCGGATCGGCTTGAGAGAATGGTGCAACCAGACTTCCCGTACCATGCATTCTGGCGTCGAATGTTTATGGAAGATTCTGATCTAATGCAGTTCTACCCTCACTTAATAGACCCTGAAGAAGATTTGGAAAAAGTTGGGTAAACAAATGTTTAGTATTTTTCTTATCTAAGACCATCGAGTTAGATTATCATACCTAACTAATAAGAATAGGTGTTGTGCGGCCTGCACCTATTCTGGATACCGAACAAGCCTGAATTTGTTCTGAGGTATAACGCTATTTATCTGAATACGGCTTTGTAGAGTCAATGATCTAACTTGTTCCTGTCCGGAACCGTTATAGTTAGTATTTTCAAACTCGAAATTGCCCCAAAGTGTGTTTAAAGCGCATGAAGCTATCATGTGCAGGTACAGAACTGAAGAACTTAAATCATTGTTATTTATATTAAAAAATATGTATCGTTTACGTCATTAAGATACTAGACAGAATAATTCTATATTTAAGTACAGAATTATTCTGTCTAATATAGCTTTTAGCACTCAGGAGGTATTCATTGAAAAAATGTCAGCTGTGCCTTTGTAAGTCTGAGTTATGTAATTCACATGCAATACCTGATTCAGTATTTAGATCTTTATTTAAACAAGGGAATGGTCAGGCTATCGAACTTTCTTCTGGTGAGTTAATCCCCAATAGAAAGTCCCAGGACAGTTGGGCTACTGACCAGTTGTGTAGTGGATGTGAGGTAAAGTTAAACATTACCTATGATCAATATGGTTTGAACTTATTAAGAGGAAAGGTTGGAAAAGTTATTCGACATGAGGACGGCGTCCATTTTTCCGATATCGACTCTCTAAGATTTAAAAGCTTCGTGTTGTCTATCTTCTGGCGGGGTGCTGTTTCAGAGCATGAAAACTATAAAACAATTCAAGTTGCCCCACGTTTTTTAGAGCTAATTCGATCTAGTTTGGTTAGGCAGGATAATGTTTCAAAGAATTCATGTACTGTCATTGTGCAGAGATTGATTGATACAACAGATGGGGGGGTTGACGAAAGTCATCTCAGAAATTTTGTTGTTTCACCATTCCCTAGGAAATATGAAGTTAGAGGGCAATTTTACAGCTCCATCAGCATGATACTTTTAGGGTTTTACTTTGAGATTTTTTATAGTCATATACGTTTTTCTGAAAAAGTATCTAAGTTTGCTTTGGGTAGTCGCTCGACAACCTATATCGCGCCATATATTGAGGTCACTGAAATACCCGAGGTTTTTGATTTAATGGTTAACAGTCTTAGAAAAGAGCATAAAGGTTTAAGCAATTTGTGACTAAAAAAGAGTTCAACAAACTGTTCAAGAGGGATTCGCAACGCGTGGCATTTTCACTATGCGTTGTTTTTAGTGGTTAAGGTGGTATGCGGCGGCTTCGGTATTGCGTTGCTCACCCCTTAACAGGAAGTTAGCATTTCCTTGGTGGAATAATGGAAAATTATAAATATATAGTAGATGCTTTAAGCTCTACGGCAGCTTTTGTCGCAATACTGACTGTATTGATTAGTTGGTATAAAAATGCACAGCCTGCATTGAGAATTGAGCGTGTAGTCGTTCATAAAAGACAATCACATAGTGACTATATTATTGTTGTACGAAATCGAAAATCTTATCCAGTAACCATCAGCTCAATATCATGTTATAAAAAGTTATCGTACATGGTAGAAAAAGAGAATGGTCAACCACCTGAATACCGGGAAGCATTATCGGAATCTGATCGAGTATTCTCGAAAAATGAAGTGTGGGAGTTTGCTGCTAACGGGCATACTGACATTTGGATTAAAGGTGGTGTTATTACCGAGGATATATCCAAACTTTTGTTTTCCGCTCAAACTTCTCATGGATATCACAGGCAAGTATGCAAAGATATTTTGACTGTGAACATGACAGGAAAAACCAAAGTAATGGGTATGGAGGTCATGTTCAATACTGAGTCGAAACTAAAAGCAAAGGTAAAGTATGCATGGCTTAGTTTATGTAACATGTGTGCGCGGGAAAGATAACAAGAGACTATGGTTTCAAGATACTTTTTCATACCTGATCTTGATGCAACTAAGTCATTTCAGCCAAGAAGCTTTTGTCCAGAAATGTGTTTTGGATAAGTGGATTATAAAATTGTGACGTTTCAATAGATTTGAACATAAAGAGCCGCTTTTTAGCGGCTCTTTATGTTTGAGTTCTAGCTATCACTCAGTAGAGCGTTAACTTTCCATTTTTCTACTTCGCATAATTCGAAGGAAAGAGTGCTCGTTTTGCCTCTTCATCACGTTCGGTTTTAAACTCAATGCCGTTACCAATCTTGCGGGCACGTAGTGCCGCTGGGCGAGTGTTGATTACGTTAAACCAGCGCTTCAAGTTCGGGTAAGGTTCTAAGCCTTCTTCACCAAGCACGACTGGTGCTTTATCAATCCAACCCCATGCAGCGACATCGACAATGGTGTACTCATTTCCGACGATAAATTCACGACCTTCCATATGCTTTTCTAACACTTCGTAATGACGTTGTGCTTCACGTAGGTAACGGTTCACAGCGTAGTCTAGGCCTGCTGGCGCTGCATGACGGAAGTGTACAGACTGCCCAGAGTATGGACCAAGTCCGCTGGCGATAAACATCATCCAAGAGAGCAGTTCGGCTCTGTCTTCTGGTTGTCCACCAAGCTTGCCTGTTTTCTCTGATAGGTACAAAAGGATAGCGTTTGAATCGAACACGCGTTGCCCATCGTCTTCAATGGCTGGTGTTTTACCGTTCGGGTTAATCAAACGATATTCCGGAGTGTGCTGCTCACCCTTTAAGGTATCAACAGGAACGAGTTCAAAATCTAGGCCTGTCTCTTCTAGAAACAGAGCGATCTTCATTGGGTTGGGTGTTTGGTGAAAATAAAACTTAAGCATGGGGTAACTCCTTGTATTGGTAATTCATTAAAGCACCACTTGAACGGTCGTTCAATAGTTGATTTCAAATTGTTTGAAAATACGTCGATTCGTATTTAGAAGCCATACGTTTAGAACTTCGTTATCAGGGGGGAGAATTAGCATCGAACAATTCAGTGTGCTGGATTTTAAGTTGCTGAAAAAAGGAGCTTAAATCAGCTTAAAGCAGCTTTTTGATTCGTCGTTTTATGTGGAGTTTGGCTTTGTTATGGGTGGTTTCTGCGGAATAGGGCGTATGTAATCCTCAGTTAGATATTCCAAAATTACCGATGAATTTCCCTTTAAACCAAAATTATCTCGATACACAGGCTTATTGGTAAGTTCAAAATCGTGATCTGTTGCCACACCTTATGCAACAAATGAATATTAACCTCGGAGATTCTGGTGTGGTTCACAGTTTTTTAATCTTAGGGACTTACATTGGTGAGCAAATCTGATGTGAACACTTAACGACACAGGATCTTTCCATGAAAAAGAACATTATCGCCCTCGCTCTTGGTGGCATGCTCGCTTTTGGCGCAACACCTTATTCTTTTGCTGCTAACGATGGCGCAGTACAAGCCTCTGCCGATTACGCGCAGTTGGTGACTAAGCGACAAGTTGTCGACCAATTACTTCTTGATGCGTTGCAGGCGTTTAAGTCTCCGGCAAGAATTTCTCACGCGGGCTTCACGGCAAAAATGCCAAGCAACATGGAAATTGTGACTAACCGATTGTTAGAAGCGTACCAGCTAGAACCTTACCGTACTGACTTGTTGATCTCGGCAGCGAACGCTCAGATCTACAACAAGAACGCAGAGCGCGCTATTGAGTTGTTTGAACAAGCACTGACGGTTGCGCCAGACGATGTCGACCTTCATGCGTATCTAGCGGTTTGGCAGCGATTTGAAGGCAATGACAGTGAATCGAATAAGCATATGGAGAAGCTGGAAAGCCTGAATAAAGGCAAAGCAGAAGACATCAAACGTATCTTTGCTACAGTCGACCGCGTGTTAGAAACACCGCTTAAAGAGTCTGCAGATAAGGGACTGTTGAGCGACCACGGTGCCATCGTTACTTTGGGCTATGCGCTTAACCCTGATGGTTCTATGCATGAAATCTTGATTGAACGTCTTGAAACGACATTAGCAATGTCGAAAGCTAACCCAGACGCGATGATCGTGTTAACCGGCGGCGTGCCTAAGAACCATAAGACAGAAGGCAAGTTAATGGCGGATTGGCTTATCTCAAAAGGGGTAAGCAAAGACCGCATCATTGAAGAGAACTACGCGACCAGCACGGTAGGCAATGCCTTGTTCAGTAGCTATGCGCTTGCTCGTCATGATATTAAACATGCGACCATTATTAGCTCGGCAAGCCATGTTCGTCGTGGTCAAACTCTGTTTGAAATTGCTAGCTGGCAAACTGGCCCTCAGGGCATCACCTTTGATACGGTTTCTTACCCAGATAAGCCGTTAGAAGATCTTAAGAAAGCGAGCAGCGGTGAGCTGCTAGGTATTTACCGTGACGCTCTTAGAACTTATGGCATGTGGAGTTACCGCTCTTACCCATTAGAGTCTCGCTAGGCTTAGGGTTATTTCACAGTAGGCAAAGTATAAGTTGCTAGTACAATCGAGCACAGCTAGATGGTATGCTGTGCTCCTACTTAATTTAGTGTTTCAAAGGCAAAAAAATGAACCCGATTTTAGCAATGTTGAAAGAGAACAATATTAGCGACGAGCAGATCAGCGAGATTTTCAAAACGTTGACCGAGAACCCTCTTGCAGCAATGGCGACAATCAGCCAACTTGGTTTACCACAAGATAAGCTTCAAATGCTGATGGGTCAGGTAATGCAAAACCCTGCGCTAATCAAAGAAGCAGTTGAAGAGCTTGGCCTAGATTTTTCTAAGGTTGAAGCCGCTAAAGAGCAACTTCAAAAATAATAGAGTGTGAATGAGCGATTTTGTTAGCGAGTGATAGCCGATTCGGTTAACTGTTCTTGAGATCGCGAATTAGACTCCAATAAAAAGTCGTTTGAGCATTGTGATTGATGCTTGAGCGGCTTTTTTGATCGCCATTAGAATGGGTTAGGGTACTAACAAATGCCAACCCGATGTGACTCACTTGTTCAAATCATGTACTTTCGTATTTTAACTCGTTCTAAACCGATCTACTCCGGCGTTGCTCATGAAATCTAGCTTAAGCATTCGATCTTACACCAAGCAATTTAATACCCATGCTCATGATGACCATCATCAATTGGTATTGCCGATCCAAGGCAGTATCAATATCGAGATGGTGGGGTATGTCGGCAAAGTGGCCGTGGGCGAATGTGTGGTAATTCCGGTAACCACTGCGCATGCGTTTAAAGCGGATGAAGCCGCACGGTTTATTGTCGCAGACATGGTGGAGTTGCCGCAGCATTTGTTAGAGCATGAGCTCTCGGTTTTCACGATAACACCACCTTTAATGAGCTTCTTGCTGTTTGTTGAAAAGCAGCTGGAATATCAGGTCGATAGTGGTATTGAGTCATCAGTTTTGGATGTGTTTTCATTGCTGTTAGAGCAACAACAAGTCAGCAAGAGCATCGACCCAAGAATCCGTGCGGTACAAAGGCTGATAGCGGATAATTACGCCCAACCTCTCTCTATTCCACAACTTGCAGAAACGGCTTGTTTGAGTCCCACCCAATTCAAAAAACGCTTCAAAGAGTGCTTGGATATCAGTGCGCTTAAATACATCACTCGCTATCGTATGGAGAAAGCTCAAGCCCTGTTAACTCATACCGATTTACCCGTTCAATTGATTGCTGAAAACGTGGGCTATAGTGATGTTTCTGCTTTCAGTCGTCGCTTCTCTCAGCACTTTGGAATGTCTCCAAGGGCGTTTTTGGGTTCGATGAAAGAGAGTCTTTAGAAACAATAATAGCGTCCTTTCAGCAAACTAAACCTTATCAATCTTCACTATTATCTATTTCAGAAATGAAAAATGGATAATAGAAATGAATCTTGCCATCAATCGCGTTAACGAATTCCAAACAGGCACTTTGGCCATCTTGTTTGCTTCTATTTTATGGGGCACGACAGGCACTGCCGCAAGTTTTGCACCTGATCTAAGCCCATTAGCGATTGGTGCTTTCTCTATGGGCGTCGGTGGTCTAATGCAAGCGGGCTTGGCGTATCGAAAAATCCTATTCGCTTTCGACAAACTTTTGCAGAACAAGAAGCTGTTGGCAGTGAGCGCTTTGGCTTTGGCGGTCTATCCTTTAGCTTTCTATTCCTCAATGAAATTATCAGGTGTGGCGATTGGCACCGTGGTTTCGATTGCTACCGCACCTTTCTTTTCCGCATTGCTAGAGTGTCTGATTAGCAAAAAGAACAATATCAACCTACGTTGGCTTACAAGCTTTGCGATTGGTGTGGTAGGTATTGGGCTGTTGGTGTTTTCAGAAGCTTCATCGGCGAATGAATCCGGTGAGGATCTAAAGCTATTGGGCATTGGCTTAGGTCTGGTCGCTGGTTTGTGTTACGCCATTTATTCTTGGGCGACAAAAGCACTGATCGATAAAGGGATTAAGTCACAAGCGGCGATGGGCAGTATTTTTGGCCTCGGTGCGATGTTGTTGCTGCCAACGCTCTGGTTTACTGGTGATAACCTGTTTTCCTCGGAGATTAACGTATTAGTCATCAGTTATCTTACGTTAATTCCACAATGCTTGGGCTATATCGCGTTCAGTTTTGGTTTACGCCACGTGACTGCGAGCAGTGCCAATCTACTGACCTTGTTTGAACCCGTAGTTGCAGCGGTGCTTGCCGTCTGTGTTGTCGGTGAGCTGATTCCTTTTACAGGCTGGTTAGGTATGTCTCTGATTGTGTTGTGCTTGTTTATACAGTCGAAGCCATCTAAAGGAACGTTATAAGTATTTGTTTTGTTTTGCCTAATTGAAATTTTTTCATGTGTAATTCTTATAATTGAATAAAATCAGTATCTCAGTTGTGAGAGTGCTGTTACTATCGCTATCAATAGTCGGGGGGCACACACCTTATTTGGTGTTTGCTGAGATCGTTAATCGAGACCCGTTGAACCTGATTCAGTTAACACTGGCGTAGGGAACTATAAGCACTCGATCTACGTCTGCACCCATGAAAGCTTTCATGAGCCTAATGCGACTTCTCCTTCGATCAGTGTTCGTTCTCCTACGTCTTGTAAGATAGTAGGAGCGACAATGACACACAGTTCTATTTCAAAAGATTTAACGCCAAAAGCCTCAACTCCAAAATCCTCAACACAGCAGCACTCTGCTGAAGGCACGATTCGCACGAGTACTCCGATTGTTTTAACCATCGCGGGTTCTGACAGTGGCGGCGGTGCCGGTATCCAAGCTGATATTAAAGCCATGTCTGCTACCGGTAGTTTTGCTTGTTCTGTGATTACCGCTATCACTTCCCAGAACACTCAAGGCGTGTCAGCTATTTTTCCTATTCCACTTGATCATGTCGCTAGCCAGCTAGATGCGGTTTTCACTGATCTCAATATCGTGGCAGTGAAAGTCGGCATGTTGGCGGATTCGCAAATCATCAAAGTCGTTGCAGACAAAATCAAACAATACCAACCTAAACACTTAGTGATTGACCCTGTGATGGTCGCGACAAGTGGTGATCTGCTGTTAGAAAACTCGGCAATTACGACGCTAAAACAAGAGCTAATTCCATTGGCAGACATCATTACTCCTAACTTGCCAGAAGGCGCGGCGTTAACAGGCAAGCCAGTACCTGAAAGCGAAGCCGAAATGCAGGGCATGATTGAAGACTTACGCGCACTAGGTGCTAAGGCTGTCCTGCTAAAAGGCGGTCACTTAGAGAAGGATGAGAACAGTAACGACTTACTGATTCTGCCAACCACATCTGCTTTGATTAGCGCTAAACGTTTTCCTACCAAAAACACCCATGGCACGGGTTGTACGCTATCTTCTGCCATTGCTTCTTTCTTGGCTCAAGGCAACACGCTTTCAGAGGCTGTTGACCTAGGCAAACAATACATTTCGCGCGCAATTGCTCACGCTGATGAGTTGCAAGTTGGTCAAGGTCATGGCCCGGTAAATCACTTCTTCGCTGGACACGGTAATGTCCGTTAATACGGTTGGTGTTCAGCTCAGCAACGCCTCTTTACGTTATAACGACAGTGAGCACGCAACCTTATCTGGGTTGTCGCTTAGCTTAAACGCAGGTAAGTGGACGGTATTACTGGGTCGAAGTGGCTGCGGAAAAACCACGGTATTGCGTTATCTGGCTGGCTTGTTGGACGACAAGGTGGAGTGGCAGGGCACATTGGCAACGTCCGATGAACTGCCTTTAACGGATCGCATCGCTTACATGGCGCAGCAGGATTTATTACTGCCATGGCTATCGGTTATCGATAATGTTTGCCTGAGTCATCGCTTTCAAAATCCAGTTTCTGATAAAGCACAGCAAACCAATCAAGCACTAGAGTTGCTCGCTGCGGTTGGTTTGGCTGATCACGCGTCTACTATGCCGGATCAGTTGTCTGGTGGTATGCGCCAGCGTGTTGCTTTGGCTCGCACCTTAATGCAAGACAAACCTGTTGTGCTGATGGACGAACCTTTCTCTGCGCTGGATGCGGTAACAAGACATAAGTTACAGAGCTTAGCTTGTGAACTGTTAAGAGATAAAACCGTTGTGTTGATTACTCATGATCCACAAGAAGCGGTGCGTTTGGCGGATAACTTGTATGTGTTGCAAGGCACTCCGGCGAGTGCACAGTCACTGTCTGTGCCTAATACAGCGACACCAAGAGTGTTAGACGGTGAATGTGCTGAGTTACAACAAGCGATCTTAGATCAGTTGGAGCGTGATTATGAATGATCTAACGCGAAGCGAAGCTGTGGCGCGTTCAGCTAACGTACAGACTACCACAACACGCCCTCGTCAGATGAATCCCGTTATGCGTTTGCTGATCAGCAGTGCTGTGATTCTAGGTTTATGGCAAATGGTGGTGGTTATCTTCGAGATGCCTAGCTTCATTCTGCCAGCGCCTGCAGAAGTCTTCATCAAGCTAATTGAACGTTACGATGTGCTACTCAAACACACTTGGGTGACTGCGCAGGAGATCTTACTTGGCTTGCTACTCGGTTTATCCATGGGGCTGTTTTTTGCTCTGCAGATGCTGATGTTCGAACCACTGAAACGCTGGTTGTTGCCTATCTTAATTGCTAGCCAAGCAATCCCTGTGTTTGCGATCGCACCAGTGTTGATGTTGTGGCTGGGTTATGGCATCGCGTCAAAAGTGGTGATGGCGGCGATCATTATCTTTTTCCCCGTGACCACTTGTTGTTACGACGGCCTGCGTAATACACCGACAGGTTACCTTGATCTTGCCAAGACGATGGGTGCATCGAAATGGCAATTGCTCCGTTATATCCAACTGCCTGCTGCATTGCCAACACTGGCGTCTGGCATTCGTGTCGCTGTGGTGATTGCCCCAATTGGTGCGGTTGTCGGCGAGTGGGTGGGTTCGAGTGAAGGGCTGGGTTACCTAATGCTGCAAGCCAACGCACGCATGATTATCGATGAGATGTTTGCGGCCTTATTCATCTTGGCGGTGCTGTCTATCTCGCTCTACTTCATCACAGACAAATTACTCAAAAAAGCTATCCCTTGGGAGAACCAGTGATGGTTAGCTCAATAACTCTTTGTTTAATAAAGCTTCGCTCAAGGCTATTTATCTAAACAATACCTCGTTAAAAATTAGTTCTAGAAACACAATAATAATATTCAAAAGGAAAGGTTAACTATGAAAAATACCAAATTGGTAGGTGCAGTGGCACTGCTTGCTTCGCTAGTTTCAGGTCATGCATTGGCGGATTCTGAACAAAAGAAACTGACACTGATGTTGGATTGGTTTGTGAACCCGAACCACGGCCCAATTGTGATTGCTCAAGAGCGTGGCTACTTTGCTGACCAAGGCCTAGAGGTTGAAATCCAAGAACCAGCCGACCCAAGCACACCAGCAAAATTGGTTGCGGCAGGCAAGGTCGATTTAGCGGTAACTTACCAACCAAGTTTAACCATGGATGTAGCGGCAGGTTTGCCTCTCGTTCGTGCATCTACTCTTATCGCAACGCCACTGAATACGTTGATGGTTTTGGATAATGGCAAGAACGATTCGTTAGCGGATCTGAAAGGCAAAAAGATTGGTATTGCGATTGCGGGTAACGAAGAAGCGACCATCGGCACCATGCTAGCGCAAGAAAATGTTGCATTTACAGACGTGCAAACCATCAATGTCGGTTGGGCACTGTCATCTTCATTGGCATCAGGCAAGGTAGACGCAATCTGGGGTGGCTTACGTAACTTCGAAACTAACCAACTAGCTCTTGAAGGCTTTAAAGCGAAAGCGTTCTTCCCAGAAGAGCACGGCGTACCCGCTTACGACGAGCTTATCTTTGTTGCGAACGCAAAGCAGCACGACGACGAAGCCATCAAAGCGTTCAACAAAGCATTGGAACAAGCAACGACTTACATTGTGAACCACCCACAAGAGTCATGGAGTGAGTTTGTGGCGTTCTCACCAGATACGTTGAACAACGAACTTAACCAACGCGCATGGAACGACACGCTGACTCGTTTTGCACTTCGCCCTTCTGCTGTAGATATGAAGCGTTACGACGATTACGCACAGTTCATGTTCGACAAAGGCATCATCAAATCACTACCAAAAGCCGCTGATTACGTACCGACTTTTGACTAAGGAATCTCATGAAATACCAAGACTTAATCCAAGCCTGTCAGCAAGATTGGCAAGACTACACCGAGCATGATTTTGTTAAAACGCTAGCAAACGGCACACTTGCTCAGCCGTGTTTTCTGCATTACTTGAAGCAAGATTTTCTGTTCTTAAAACAGTATGCCCGCGCTTATGCGTTGGCGATTTACAAGGCAAAAACGTTGGCTGATATGCGTCGTGCACTGCCTAGTGTTCATGCTCTATTAGATTCTGAAATTTCACACCATGTGACTTACTGTGGTCAGTGGGGTTTAACCGAATCTGATTTAGAAAACGAACCTGAAGATTTCGGCACAGTCGCTTACACGCGCTACGTTCTAGATGCGGGTATGACGGGTGATCTTGTCGACTTATATGCGGCATTGGCTCCATGTTCAATTGGTTACGCTGTTATCGGTAAAGCGTTGTTAGAAAGCAGTGATACCGTATTAGAAGGCAACCCATATGCTAGCTGGCTACAACTTTACGGCGGAGAAGAGTTTCAGTCTGGTGTAGCAACGGGCGCGGAATACTTCAATCAACTGCTTGCTGAAATTGATATCAACAGCGAGCGCGGTCAAAACATCGTTCATATCTTCAAAACAGCAACACGTATGGAAGTGGCTTTTTGGCAGCAAGGCTTGAATGCACTTAATGACTAATCACGGCTAAACCTTGTCGCTAGCCAACCTGCAGCGGCTTAAAACCGACTTTCACGAATAAGGATTTATCCATGCTAACTGAACAAATCATCCAATCGCTGCGCGCAGTACGAGAGCAAAAACCGTTGGTTGTAAACATCACCAACTACGTCGTGATGAACAATACGGCCAATGCGTTATTGGCGATTGGCGCTTCACCTATCATGGCGCACTCAAAACAAGAACTGGCTGAGATGATGTCTTTCTCTGGCGCTTTGGTGATCAACATCGGCACGCTCGACAGCGTTTGGACGCCAAGAATGTGTTTTGCTGTAGAACAAGCCAACGCGAACAACAAGGTAGTGGTTCTTGACCCGGTGGGTTGTGGCGCAAGTACGCTGCGTACCGAGACTTCTCGTGAAATTGCACGTTTAGCGGATAAGTTAATCATTCGTGGTAATGCGTCTGAGATTATCGCGTTAGCGGGTGAGCAAGCACAGAGCAAAGGCGTTGATGCGCTAGATAGCAGTGATGCTGCATTAGGCGCAGCGCAATGCTTAGTCGCTGAATACGGTGCGAATGTGGTGATTTCTGGTGAGGCAGATTACGTTGTCACCAAAGACAGTGTTGTGACGTTAAACAACGGTCATCCAATGATGCCGTATGTAACCGGCATGGGTTGTACCTTAACGGCATTGACGGGCGCATTTGCTGCTGTTGGTGATGAAAGTGGTTTGGCTGCTGCGGCGGTATTGGGTGTGGTTGGCGAAATCGCGGCGGAAAACTCACGTGGCCCAGGTAGCTTGCAGATGAACTTACTCGATGAGCTGTATCAACTCGATGAAGAGACACTGATTCAACGTTTAAAGGTTCAGTAGGCTTAATCTAGTTCTAAACTCAAAACTGATCGTTCTAAGTTAATAGCTTTTAACTTAAAGCTCTTAACTAAAAGAAAGCCCCCGACACTTATGTGTCGGGGGCTTTTTATTCTTGGTTCGGAACCGTGTCAGCTGTGTTAAAGGCTGGTTTCGTTAGGTTCTAAATCGATTCACTTGGTTTTCTAAGTGATGAGCAACTTCGGTTAAGTCGCTCGCTGCGCCAGAAATACTGCTTACAGACTCTTGGTTGCTCTGCGCGATGGCATTGGCACCTTGCGCGTTTTCACCCAACGACTTGGTTAAGCAATCTTGCTCGTCGACAGATACTGCGATCTGGCTATTGGCTTGGTTCAGATCTTGAATGTGTTGGTTGATCACATGTAAGTTCTGAGAAGCTTGCTGTGCCTGAGTTGAAGCATCTGAAACCGTGCTGTGGCTCTCTTTGATCGACTCTAACGCATCTTTAGCGCCACGTTGCAGTGAGGTGATGAGTTCATCAATCTGGCTTGCAGAATCTTGGGTGCGCTTAGCGAGCGTTCTTACTTCATCGGCTACCACGGCAAATCCACGACCTTGTTCACCTGCGCGAGCGGCTTCGATAGCCGCATTCAATGCCAACAGGTTGGTTTGCTCAGAAACGCCTTTGATTACTTCAAGAATGGCGCCAATGTTCATCGACTCTTTGTGTAGGTCCGTCACTTTCTGGCTGCTGACCTGCATGCTTTCATCGGCGCTGCCAATTTCATGCAGTGTTTTGTCTACTTCTTTCAGGCCCATCGCCACATTCTCGGTTGCTTGGTTTGCAACTTGAGACGCGTGGTTAGCACTTGCAGCAATTTCTGATGTGCTCGAAGCCAATTGATCAACGGCAGAAGAGATATTGGTCATCTCATTGTTCAACTGTGTTGCGTTGGTCGAGCTGTTATTGGTCACTTGATTCAGCGACTCCGACATCTCACCAATACGTACACTAGAGCGGTTCACTTGACCAACAATATCGCGCAGAGATTCAATGGTGATCTCCATGTTGGTTAGCAGTTCACCGATCTCGTTCTTGCTTTCGATGTTCACTTCAACATTTAAGTTGCCTTGAGAAAGCTCATTGGTGATCTGTTTAACCTGTGCGATGCCTTTGGTAATAGAACGAGTCACCAACACAGCGCTCGTCATGCCAATCACCAAAGCCACACCCGTTAGCAAGAAGATGATTTGAACTGAACGTTTTTCACTGGCTTGCAGTTCTGGCGTTAATGCTTGTTTCTGTTGCTCTAGAATACGTTGAGCATCCGCGACCGCAATAGCCAAGCTGTCACCAATCGAGGCAAGAGTCGCAGTTCTTTGCGTGTTCTCAATCATCTGCTGATGAACTTGTTCAAAGCCTTTTGCATACGCTTCGCGCTGGTTAGAGAAGTCTTCGATCAGCTCACTTTGATAAGGGGATGATTTAAGAGACTCAATGTCGCCTTCAATACCCGGCAACGCGTATTCAAAGATATCTTTACCCGCTTCATAGGTTTTTAGGTCGTTGTTGTTTGAGTAACTCAGTACAGTGATCTTGGCTGCGAGGAAGTTCTCCATCAACATACCCGCGTATAAGCTCGCGTTTGGATCATTGTTGTTGTACGACTCATACAACAAGCTTTGCGCGGCTTTGAGGGCGTTGGTTTCTCGTTTGACCATCTCGACATTCACCAATTGGTCGATGAGCAGCTGGCTCTGTTTCATTGATCCATAAGCCGTGTCAAATGCCGCCACGCTGTCTTGCACTAATTGCAGGCTAGCTAGGCTATCGGTTTTGGTGGTGGTTTGGATTAAGTTGTTGAGCAGTTCATCAATCGCGAGTTTGCTTGATTGATAATTCGTTTCGTATTGCTCATCCAATGACTCTAAGTAACGTTCAGAGGCTAAGCGCATCTGCAGAAAATGCACTTGAATGTTGCCTGACAGTGTCGCTTTCTGGCTAAGTACACTGTATTGGCTAAAGCCGTTCGACAAGGTTTGGATACCTTTGTAACTCACAAAGCCTGAAATGACGAAAAAGAGCAAGCAGATGGCATAACCTAGCTTGATCTTAAATGCTATAGAAAGGTGGCGCATAACTATCCCTATATTTACCTGATTCCTTCACTGCGAAGTATTCCATAAAACAGTGTTCTGGGCAGGCTTAAGTGAATAGTTTGTGTAATAAGTAACGCTTTCGTTAAAAAATCCGGTTTTTTAGTATCGTTTCAATGGGTTGCATATTTGTTGAAGCATGCTTAATTGAGCTAATTGTTTATTAACTTCCATGCACATGATGCAAATTGTCGGTAAAATAGTAGAAACGCAATTTAGACTCCGACTCCAAAGGCACGATATGAACCCTTATAAGCTCTACTTGGTTACTGATGACCAGCAAGATCTTGAAACGCTTAAGTTTGTCGTTGAACAAGCAATCGCTGGTGGTGTCACTATGGTTCAAGTAAGAGAGAAGCATGGAGATGTCAGAGCTTTTATTGAACGTGCGCAGGCCGTTAAGTCGATTTTGGCTGGCTCTGGTGTCCCGATGATCATTAACGATCGGGTAGACGTTACGTTGGCTGTGGATGCTGACGGCTTACATTTAGGACAGTCTGATATGCCTGCTGAGTTAGCACGTCAGTTGATTGGCCCAGACAAGATTCTTGGTTTGTCGATTGAAACTGAACAACAGCTTCGAGAAGCCGATAGTTTGCCTATTGATTACATTGGCCTCAGTGCGCTTTTTGCCACACCGACCAAGACGAATCTTAAGAAACATTGGGGTTATGACGGCATTAAAATGGCGTTGGAGACAACGAAGTTACCGATTGTCGGTATTGGTGGAATTAACGAATCGAACATCCCGCAGTTAGTTGAGAGCGGCATTCATGGGTTAGCACTGGTATCTGCGATATGTCACGCTGAAGATCCAAAACAAGCGACGCAGGATCTGTTGGCTCTAATGGGGGAGTGAAGGGGTATCGGCTAGAAAACAAATGAGGTTAACCATTTGTTTTCTAGTTAAACAACAGGCTCATAGAAAGGCTAAATTGGCCTATCGCTTGAGCTTTTAAGACAATTTATTGAATACACAGTTTTGTTTACTGAGCGCATAAAGCAACAGTACCGATGATCATAAGAACGATCGCGGCATACCAGCCGTATTGTGCGGTCTTATCAGCAACAAACACCTTAATGTAGTTAAGTTCTTCATGCGCCATTGCAATGAAGTCCGTGTAGTTAATCGATAACTCGCGGCTCGCTTCTTTCAAGTCTTGCTGAAGTTTGTTGAAAGCCTCATCGATGAAGCCTTTTGTTTCTGAAACAGACGGAGTAGCAACCAAAGTTAAGCTATTCCAAACTGCCATACGCGATTCATACTCGCTTTCACTGACACAATTAAGTACGCGTAAATCATACTCTCGTTTGTTACGCTCTTTGCCCATTTTCTCAGGGCAAATATTTCTTAAAACGTTCACGACAAATTTTCCAAAAGGTTCATTTAGATATAAAAAAGCACTCGAAGAGGGCTCATAAACTGGGTGCGAATCAATATTCAAAAGTGATCTATTTGAAGCTTTCACAAGTGGTTGCAGGGCAGGGGCACTTATGTGGGAGATTTGAAGTTGGGTCAGTGGTGTTAAAGAGCGATTTGGGTTTGTCGATATCAGTTTGATAAGACAAACCCTTTGGGATCGCATACTAGTTATGTCACTTTGGGATATCAACTAGGGTGTTTTATCCACACGACAAAGAAAATTATCGGCACGAAAAGCGGAAATGAGGTAGTGCTGGAGAAAACACAACCGTCATTGACTTAGGATTCAGTTGCTGAAATAGGCTGAACTCAAGAATTGGGGGGAGATTAGTTGGCTTGCCATTGATTGTTCTCTAATGAGTGGCCTTTTAGTTTTTCAAGTAAACTTGTTAACACTGGGCCATTGATATGGCTGCGAGACACCAAACAACCCACTGGAGTAATCCAACCACCATGCTCGTGTGCCACTGGCAGTGCTACGAGATCACCTTTCTGAATCCCTTCCATCACCATCATTTCAGGCACATTTGCCCAGCCAACATTCTGTTCAACGAGATCGATGATCGTTTTGTGGTTGTTGGCATACCAAAGCATGGAGCTGATGCCATAGGTGAACCACAATTCGCGCTGCTTAGAACTACGATGCACACATTGGCGGTAGCGCTTTAGGTCTGAGTCTTGAACGACGGGCATTTGGCTCAGCTCGTGAGTGGCGGAGCTAACTGTAAGAAAACGTGCTTGACCCAGTAAGAAGAAGTCCATATCTACTTTAAGTTCACCATCCGCATAGATGATGCCAATTTGTGCTTTGCCGCGTCTGACTAAGTCTTCAACATCGAAGGTTGAGGTGGTAATAATATCGAAGTGTGTGATTGGAAACTGATCGGCTAGTGAGCTGATTATCTTAATGAAATTCTTATCTATGATGCTCTCATCAATGGCAATGATCAGTTCGTGTTCATCTTCTTGTGTCAGCGACTCTACTTTTTGGTCGAAGTACTTTTGTTGGTCGAGAATCGACTTAGCGACAGGCAATAACGCTTTACCTGTGTTGGTCAAAATAGGGATGTTTTTCTCGCGGTTAAACAGCTCTTGGTCGATGGCTATTTCTAGGTTGGCGATCGATTGGCTGACACCAGACTGAGCGCGTTTCAGCTTGCGTGCTGCGGCAGAGAAAGAGCCACTTTCACACACAGTGACGAAGACTTTTAGTTGCTCAAAACTGTACATGTTACCTCTCGCTCAATACTAAATGGGATGATAATGCTCAGGCTATCACTAATCGTGATGGCTGTTAACTTTCTCTTATTATTTTCGATGACATAATCCGAGTTAATCCAACATAGACTAGATTATTTAGAGGAATGTATGAGTACGTTAGAAAGAGTGTTCCACTCAGTGTTATTCGAAGCTTTGGCCGTAACACTTTCAATTATAGGCTTGGCGATATTTACCGATCATGATGTGAATGCCTTATCAGGAACCATGATAGTTGTTGCTACAATCGCTATGATTTGGAATTACTGTTTTAACCGCATTTTTGATCGCTACTTCACGGGTGAAAAATCAAAGCGTTCGCTCAAGTTACGTGTTTTTCATGTCGTGCTATTTGAGGCAGGCTTGCTGGTGGCGACGATCCCAGTGATGGCTTACTTACTTGATGTGGGGATTTGGCAGGCATTTTTAATGGATATCGGCGTGACCATTTTTATTACTATTTACGCGTTTGTGTTTAATCTGATTTACGATCACGTGAGATCGTTCTTGGTACGCAGATCTTTCGCGGTTAAATTTGGAGCGAGCTAAAAGTGGTCTTAATCCTGGCGAGGGAGAAATAACCTCGTCATTCTAAGCTCATCTCCGTCAACACTCCCTCAAAAAAGCGCAAAACGCTTTTAACCGATCCTTCGGAAAGCGTTTTGCTTTTTTGTGATGCAACGTTATCGGCTTCCCGAGTAGCCCACTTATTGTTTGCAGTTCACTTGAAAATCGATAGAGCGCTTAGGCTTTTTCGTTTTTCTGCGTGTCATCCAATGCAAAGTAGATTTTAGAAACAATCACTTCGGCAACCAGAATGGTAAATACCACTGCAAAGAAGGCGACGACACCGTTCCAAGGCCCCGTGAAATCCACTTTGTCACCAAATAGAATGTTGATGGCTTCTAGCATCACGAATTTTGAACCGACGAGAATCACATAGCTCGACAGGCCTCTGTAGATCTTAGGGGCAGTGCCGGGTTTCGACTTGAAGTAATCCGCGAGCTTATGTTCTAAGCCGATGGATAACTTGAGCAACAGCTGTAGCAAAATCGCAGCAGCAAATGAGATGGTGAAAGACTCGATATTGACGAAATCCCAATATTCATCAAAAAAATTGAGAACGGTTAAATCAACGAGTACGGCGAGTGTGTAACCGACAAAGAGCCGTTGGGGCGTATTAAATCCATATACTTTTTCTATATTGCTCATCTACATCTTCCTGAGTAAAGGGTTATAAAAAACTTAGGAGATAAACTTATAACTTTCAAACGCTTATTATTTTATATTCGAAACAGCTCTTAAAGTGGGTGTGGCGCATTATGGTAAGTATCTCTGTCGAGATTGATCCAAGATGGTACTTCGACTTAAAGAGGAGTAAGTATGATTATTTATTTTAGGGTACAAGACGTAGAGGAGCTTTGGGGCGCGATAGATCTAGCGACACTCTTACAAATGGAACTGAGAGGGAGGCCAGATTGTACTTAGTCCAAAACTACACTTAGTCCAAAATTACATTTAGTCCAAAATTGAACGTTGGTAAATCTTCGGCGTAAGGCCAGACACACGTTTAAACGCACGAGAAAAATGCGAGATGTTGGTGTAACCGAGTTGGCTAGAAATGTAAGTCAGCGTGTGGCCTTCTTCCATCAATTCGCAAGCTACAGAAAACATCAGGTTCTCTTTGATCTTTCGATAAGTGGTGTTTTCGTTCTTGAGTTTGCGTTGGAACGTTCGCACTGAAAAGTTGAGTAGCTCTGCCGCCTCTTCAAGAGAGAGGTCTTGTTCTTTCATGTACGGTTTTAGAAGCTCATAAATACTATCGGTAAAGCTGGTATGCCACTCAATAAGTGTCGGTTTTGTACTGAGGTCTTTAGACGTAAGACGGATTGGGAGTTGTAAGATCTCATCAGGAATCTGCACAGCAGTCGACGAATGATCAACAAACAGTTGGCAGTTACTTGATACCAGTGTTTTGACGACATCGATGTCATGCCCTTGCAAGCGAACCTTAGTCGGTAACCATGGTGATTGCGACAAAATGGTTATTAACTCGATGATATAAATAACAGCGAAAGCTTCGCCCCATTGAAACATAGGCGAGTTGTCTTCCGGTGCTGTGCGGCAAAACCAGCTCTGACCGTGTTCTTGGATAAACTCGACTTTGCTGCCTGGTGAATCATAGGCAAAGATTGAATTGATCTGTTTTAGTGCATCACCAATGGTTTCGAATTCGGTAAATTGATGCAAGACATTTGGGATTATTCGACGTCGAAATGCGAGTCCTAGAATATCGGTGAACCGAGAAACACCAAGTTGGGCGGATGTCAGATAAATCAAACGTTTAATCGATTCTGATGGCACGAAGTCGCTTTCTGATTCGATGAGATCGGGCGGCAAACCAGAATCTTTGAGCAAAAGGTGAAGGTCGAGACCATAGTCAGAAAAAACCTGAACCAGAATTTTGGCGTAGTTCGTTTGAATTACCGGGACTTGGTAGTGACTAGAGCTCATTAGAATACAATCCTGTATATATTGTCGCATTATTAGACGTGCATATCATTTGCAACGTTTTGTTTACTAAATCTAACCCTATTTACTTGAGTTTTCCATTACCGGGTTTATTTTTAAAGTATTAATTTTGTTGATATTAGTTATCTAGAAGGGAGTCCTATGTCAGAAGTCAACGGGAATACGCAAGAAGCCAAGGAAGAAGTTGGCCAGCAAGAAAATGGAAAAGACAAAGTAAGAAAGGTCACCAACTACTTATTATTGTTCGTGGCGTTCATGTTGATCTTCAGTATTATTTCAGACCGCATCATTCCTATTACTGATAATGCTCGTGTAAAAGGTTATATCGTTCCAATCAAGCCTGAGGTGTCGGGTAAAGTACTCGATATTCTTGTTCAACCTAACCAACTCGTTAATCAGGGCGACAAGTTAGCCATTTTAGACGAGTCTGATTACCAAATAGCCGTCCAACAAGCCGAGCAAAATTTAGAGATCGCTGGCCAAAATGTCGGCGCGCAAACCGCGAGCATTGCTTCAGCACAAGCGAAACTTACTTCAGCGATTGTTGAAAGACAAAACACCAAACTGCAAGCTAAGCGTGTTTTAGAGATGGCCGATAAAGGTGTGGTTTCTAAATCAGATGCAGATAAAGCGCGAGCAGCATTAGCGACCTCTCGAGCGGCGGTTGTGAATGCAGAAGCTGACCTTGACCGTGCTAAGAAACAAATGGGTAAAGAAGGCGAAGAAAATAGCCAAGTGAAAGCGGCGTTGCTGGCACTTGAACAAGCTCAATTGAACCTAGAGCGCACTGTGATTACTGCACCGACACAAGGTGGTGTTTCTAACTTTAGCCTCTCTGAAGGTTTCTATGCATCAGCAGGGCAAGCAATCATGACCTTTGTTTCAACCGAAGATATTTGGATTGAAGCTTATTATCGAGAGAACAGCCTAGGTAATGTAACGGTCGGTGATGAAGTTGAAGTGGCGTTAGATTTCGCTCCGGGCAAAGTGGTAAAAGGGCGCGTAAGTAGTATCGATTGGGGTGTTGATTGGGGGCAAAATGACCAAGCAGGTAAGCTTGCTCAAGCTAGCCAACAAACGGGTTGGTTGCGCCAAACACAGATGCTTCCTATCACCATTGAATTTGATAATGAAGAAGTGACAGGCATGCTCCGAGTGGGAGGCCAAGCGGATGTGATTGTTTATAGCGGCGATAACTTTGTATTCAACGCGATAGGCAAGGTATGGATTCGTTTGATTAGCGTATTGTCTTATGTCCGATAAGCCGATTCCTGACCAGCAAACACAGCAACGGATCCTGCGATTTACGGTCGGGGTCACGTTGGCTGTTTTCTTGGCGGCGTGGATAAACTGGCCACTTGCGTTTGTGGCGCCAGTGTTCACAGCTAAGTTCTTAATTGATAAACCAAATCTCCATAAAGAAACGGTCTACGAATTGCTCTTGGCCGTTGTGGTGACAATGGGGTTAGGTTTATTACTGTCGCGAGGAATTACCCATTACCCAATCCCATTGCTGATTTTAGTTGGGTTAATGATGCTTTGGGGCTACTACTTGTTTGTCGACCCAAAATGGAACCTGTTCGCCACCATACTGTTGATTGCGGTCTTGATGTTGCCATTCATGGCGATTGATAACCCTGGGGTTTCAGTCATGCTGGCCTCTGGCTTAGCGACCTCTGGTGTGGTTTCAGTCATGCTTTTTGCGTTAGTGCATGTGTTTTTCCCTGAGCCTAAATCGGCGTTTTCTGGCTTCGCTGCTGCGCCACTCGAAAAGAAACAGCGTTGGTATGCAGCCTTTAGGGCGATGATTATCTCCTATCCAGTGGTGTGTTTTTTCTTTATTTTTCAAATATCTGAAGCTTTACTGACAATGATGTTCATTGCGTTGTTATCGTTGATGATTACGTCAGAGAAGTCGATAAAGTTGAGCGCTTTTCTGGTGATAAGTAACGGTATCGGGGGATTGCTGGCGATTGCTGCTTTTTCAATTCTTTCTATAGTACCCAACATTGTCTTCTATTCTTTGTTTATAGGACTTATTGCCATTCTTATGGCTACCAAGATCTACACGGTTCCCGAAAAAGCACCGATTTTCGCCACTGCATTTAGTACCTTGCTAGTACTTGTCGGTAGCACATTGATGAGCTCCGGCGATATCGATAGCAACACTTTTATTCGCATATTCCAATTATTGCTAATTGGCATATATATGATTTTGGCCTCTTTATTCCTAGAAACTCGGAATTGGAAGTTTCTACAAAATCAGCATTAATTTTGTCTAACAAGGACGTCTCATGAAGTTAACCGACGATTTTTCAAAACAGGCGATAGACGCTGCCATCAAAATTGCAGCGATTGCTATGCTCGTCTACTGGTGTTTTGCGATTTTACGCCCATTCATTCTATTGGTTATTTGGGGGGCGATCATTGCGACTGCGCTCTATCCAGTTGCTGTCGCCATTTCAAATAAGACGGGAATGTCGAAAGGAAAAGCCAGCGCGTTACTGAGCTTTATCGGAGTACTGTTACTGCTCATTCCTTTAGTTGCGCTCTCTTCCGGTATTTACACTAGCGCTTCGGACCTAATGACAGGGCTACAGGACGGAACCTTGTCTCTGCCGAAACCCAAAGAGTCCTTGCAAGATATCCCATTAGTTGGTGAAAGAGTTTATGCCGCCTTGGTCCATGCTTCTTCGAATATAGAGGGCGTGTTTATCACGTATGCAGACGAACTTAAGGTATTTGCTTCTAAAATGGCATCGATCTTAGGCTCATTGGGCGGTGGTTTTGTCCAATTTATTATCTCAACCATCATTGCAGGTGCGTTCATGAGTAATGCCGACAAATGTCAAACCGGTGTGACTCACTTAGTGGTTCGTTTAACGGATGGCAAAGGCGTAGAGCTCGTGCAGTTATCTAAATCGACTGTGCGCAGCGTTGTGCAAGGTGTGATTGGTGTTGCTGTGATTCAATCTATCATGTCGGCAATTGGTTTGGTTATCGCGGGTGTTCCAGCCGCGGCATTGTGGGCGCTAGCGGTGTTACTGGTCGCTATTATTCAGTTGCCGCCGATTCTTGCTTTGTTACCTGCCATTATTTACATGTTCAGTGTTGAATCGACACTGGCGGCGAGCTTGTTCTTAGTGTGGTGTATTTTGGTAAGCGGCAGTGACGCTATCTTGAAGCCAGTACTTCTGAGCCGTGGCTCTCACATTCCAATGTTGGTTATTTTACTCGGCGCACTGGGCGGAATGGCGATGTCAGGAATCGTCGGTCTGTTTGTTGGTGCTGTGATACTGAGTTTAAGCTATGAGCTGATGATGGCGTGGCTTGGGCTTGAAGAGAAAAACCAACAAGAAACTGAGAAAAAACCAGCAGAGGCAGAGGAAAAATAGATGAAGCCAGTCTCTAAAGACGACAACTTCTACTTCTTATTCTATGCACTGTTGGTGTTGTTTTTTGGTTGCGCGGTGATGCAGCAGTTTTATCCGCAAGGCCAGAAAACAATACTATTTCTCATCATCATTACTCTGGCGAGTTCAATTGTTGGTATCCATAAAGAGCGAGCTTTGTATCGCTCTTGGTATGGGCTGTTATTGATTACGGCGCTAGTGTCTGGTGTGTTTTCGTTTTTGGAAGGCTATAACCTGTCGATAGTGACGCTATCAGCGTTGGCTGTGTTCTTGTTTTCACACATTTACTCGGCGTTGAAACAGGTGATGAAAGCCAAAACGGTGACGCCCAATCACATTATTGGGTCAATCTGTATTTACTTGTTGTTGGGGTTCGCTTGGTCGACCATCTACTTGTTGATTTTAGAAATATTTCCCAACGCCTTTAATGGATTAGAAGAGCAAATCTGGCTAACCAATTTGTTTAATGCGATGTACTTTAGCTTTATCACGTTGACTACGGTTGGCTATGGTGACATATCACCAGCATTGCCTATTGCTCAGTTCTTCGTGTTTATGGAATCCATTATCGGCAGTTTTTACTTGGCCATAATGGTGGCAAGTTTGGTGAGTATTCGACTTGCACAGTCTCAGTCTTAAGTGCAATCTTTTTCATTTAAGTACCTGTATAAGTTAGAAGTCTGTTTTGTTGGAACAGGTGTAGTATGGTTTTTATTCGATTATCAGTTTTACCATTTCATGCCAAGTAGTGTGAAAACTAGCCAAAAGATAACGTGTTGAGAGAAATTAAGTACGTAGCTAGATGTAACCTATCAAGTTACCGAAAAAACGAGGTTATATAGTGGTATGATCGCGGGCTCAGCACCATAAGTGATAAAGAATAGGAAACAGAATGACTCACCTTACCGATCAGCAAGAAGCTGCAATGGCGACGTTTAAGGAAAACTTACACCTTCCAAATGGTGGTTTTCATAAACTGATTTTCGAGCTAAGTAAGGAATATCAGCTGCCTTTCCAAAAGGTGCGTGCGGTTTTAAAGAAAGCTCAAAAAGGTGTTGAACGACAGATACGAGAAGACTTTAACAGTGTTGATGACACAGTACTGAGCCAAGAGAATTGGGTGAACATTATTAAGTCGAAGCTTGTTGAGTTAGCGGAAGAAAACCAAACGGTGATGGATAAGCTGCAACAAAACCTGAAGTATCAAAAAGTGTTGTCGGCAACCGAAGGTTCAATCGCAAGTGAAGACGAACGTGACGAGTTGATTGAAGAGTTGATTCAAGCTTATGAGAAAGAGGTGTTCAAACCTTTACTGGCGATGCTGCATACAACAAAGCTGTATTGGAAGTTAATGCTGGTGGATGAGACATGTAAGATGAATGAGGAGAATCGTGAGAAATTCAGCGATTACCCTCAACACATGCAAGCTGCAGAACACTTATATACTCTTGATCAAAAGTTAAGGTCGATGCCGTTAACTTGATAGTCCATGAATGCAATGATAATGACTCATTGGTGATTCAGAGTTTGATATAAGTTGGTTTCAATAGAAGCACGATAACCTAGCTAGCGTTAGCCGCGTGTGAAATGCAAAAAGGGCTAGGTTTCTGATCTGTTTTACTTCTACTCTATTTTGTTCTGCTAAAGCGAATTGAGGGTGACATCTTTTACATCTTTGGGACTAAACGGTGTTTCTTTTTGTAGCCGATGGGAAATGCTATAGGAGTGTGAAATGTCCTAGGGTGTTTCCGTTGCCTGAAACGATAGTTCCGATGCTTTCTCGTTCATTAAATTCAAAGTCGATGAGATAACTGTGATGTTGTAGCTTGGGCAATATGTGGCGGTGGAGTATATCGCTATTGAGCTGTCGAATCTCGGTGACCCATGAAATCTCTTCTTTGTGTAAGTCTATTTTAATCTTGAGCATTTATTACCTTTTAGTTTATTGACTGTTTTTTCACGTGATAGTTGGTACCAATGGGTTTGTCGTGTTGTTCTGCGTGACATAACTGTGCCTTGTGTTTATTACATTTGTATTTAAGTGATCGATCTATTCTGACTTCGCTGATAAAAGAGCGAATGACGAGAGATCGGTAGTAGGATCGAATTTAAAAGCTATTGAATGACTATCTGGGTGAAAGCTGACGCAGAGATGGTGTAACGAGGGAATCGAGAACTGTCTATGTGGAACTTGGACTTACTTTAGCATTAACAGCTCTATAGATTAGAGCCAGGTGGCGAACTGTACGCCTAGTTTTTTTAAATTACAACCCTATTTCTAATTAAATTTAAAAATATTTTTGAATGATTTGCCGTCGCTTATTGATAGTTAAATGAACGAAGGACAGGGGATTGACCATGGTATCTGACTGAGGCTCGGTTTTGCACCGCTTCGTATTCTTTGTCATTGGTGGTTTTAATTGAGGTATTAACTTAGTGGTAGTTAAGCATCTGTTATACATGGTCTTTACATTGTAAATCATAATTCGTGACTCTGAGGTTTAGCGTTGTAATTAGGAGGTTTAGCGTTGTAATTAGGAGGTTTAGCGTTGTAATAACAGGGCTTTCGGGCACTTTTCCCCATCAGTTTTTTCTTCAGATTGATGATCATTTTCCTCTTCGCGCTTTTTGCTATTTTTGATTCCTAATATCTCTCCCGACTACGCAAAACATGAATACTCACTTTTACATTTCTGAATAATAAAGTTGTTGTGTCGCTAATTTAACGCAAATATAATTGATAATAGTTCTCACTTGCGTTACAAGTTTGTTGTCAAAGCAATGACAGACTTTAAATTATCGTTATTTAGCCGTTGTGTACGCCCCATGCTCATCTATGAGTAATGTGACTTTTATTGTCATGAGTGGTGGTTTGTATCCATGGCAAAGGAAGACACATGAAGAAAACAATCAATTCAGTTCGCCAGTTATTGGGTGGGCTTGCTATCGCTCTTGCATCATCATTGATAATGACCGCTCAAGCGGAAACAATCACTATTGAACACGTAAAGGGCACGGTGCAGTTTACCGAAGTACCACAGCGCGTTGTAGTACTTGGCTTTGGTAGCTTGGATGTGCTTGATCAGATTGGTATACAGCCAGTTGGCGCGCCTCACAGCCTAATGCCTGACTATCTAGCTTCGTACAAAGATACGACGGCAAATACGGGCTCATTGAGTGAACCTGATTTTGAAGCTATCTACATGTTGAAGCCTGACATTATTATCGCGGAAAACCGTATGCTTAAGGTTTACGATCAACTAGCAAAAATAGCTCCGACCATCATGTTCTCTATTGAAGGTGACAAATACTGGGCTGATGCTCAGCAAAACTGGCGCGCGCTAGGCAAGCTCTTTGGTAAGCAAGCTAAAGTAGAAGTGCTCATTAAAGAGACTCAAGCTTCTATCACGGCGGTTAACGACAAAGTCGCGTCTGACGAAACGTCAGCAATGATGCTAATGAACAACGGCAACAACATTGCGATGTTCAATAAGGGCAGTCGCTTCTCAATCATCTTTGATGACTTTGGCTTTGTGGAGTCAAAGAGTACGACAGTGGCTCCGATTAAAGGGAATCACGGCAATCTAATCTCGTTTGAATATATTGCTGATGCAAAACCTGAAGTGCTTTACGTGCTTGACCGCGAAAAAGCGATTGGCAAATCAGAAGGGCGCGCACAACAGCTGTTTGACAACCCACTGGTTGCAGCAACACCTGCAGCGCAGCAAGGCAACATCGTTTACCTTGATTCAAGTGCTTGGTATCTGGTAGGTGGCGGCGTAACAGCGATTCACAGAATGTTGGGTGACATTGAACGTACGATTCAATAGTTACTAGTCATCAGATTCTCGGGCTTATAAGAGTGTTCTTATAAGCCCTTTTTCACTTTTTTATACGGTCTCCCCGATCCTACCTTTAGTATTACTTCTATGTTAAAACCCATTGCAGCTGCTGTATTTCTTGTTGTGTTATGCGTTGCGTCATTAATGATTGGAGTCGCTGAGATCAGTTTTAGCGATTTTTTCAATGGCAACCAACACGCCAACTCTATTTATGTTGTTAGTCGGATCCCTCGACTGTTCGCGATTGTGCTTGCCGGTGCTGGCTTGAGTGTTGCTGGCTTGATAATGCAACAGATTGTTCAGAATAAGTTTGCTGCACCTTCTACGATGGGCACGATTGATTGCGCTATGTTGGGGTACATCGTCGGTATTCTGGTGCTGGGTAATGCCGCTCAATGGAGCTACTTAGGCTTTATCTTTGCGTTTGCGGTGTTAGGCACCATGCTATTGGTCCGCTTTCTACAACACTTGAAGTTCAAGAATGCGGTGTTGGTACCTTTGATTGGCATCATGTATGGCAACGTTATTTCCTCTCTAACAACCTTTATCGCTTACAAATACGATTTAGTACAAACCATGTCAGCTTGGACGATGGCGAACTTTGCGAGTGTATTGCAAGGCAGCTATGAAATCCTTTACCTCGCGGTTCCTGCATGTGTGTTGGCTTATTACTTTGCGAGTCAGTTCAGTGCGGCAAGTATTGGTGAAAGCTTCGCAAAAAACATTGGCCTCAATTATCAGAAGATCGTCTTCATTGGTGTGGCATTGGTTGCTATCTGCGCCTCTTCTGTAGTGATGATCGTCGGTGTTATCCCATTCCTTGGCCTTATCGTGCCGAATATCGTGTCGCTGATGATGGGCGATAACATGAAGAAGATTCTGCCTTGGACAGCCTATTGGGGCGTGATCTTGGTATTGGTTTGTGACTTGTTAGCTCGAATCGTCATCTTCCCTTATGAGATACCAATCTCGATGGTAATCAGCATCTTTGGTGGCTTGATTTTTATCTACCTAATCATGAGAGACAAGTCGAATGCGTGATTCAGTAAAAATTGCGATTCTGGCTATCGCGTCTTTGGGGATGGCGGCAGTATTTGTGGGGCAAGGACTTACGTGGGATAACTACGAGTTCTTCTTATCTTTGCGACTACCAAAACTGCTGTCGATTGTGTTGGCGGCGGTGGCGATCTCTGCATCGTCATTGGTGTTCCAAACCATTACTAATAATCGAATTCTAACCCCATCCATCTTGGGCTTTGACAGTCTGTATATGCTGGTTCAAACGGTGCTTCTGTTTGTGTTTGGCAGTACCAGTTTCTGGGTGATTGATTCAATCGCAAACTTTTCATTGTCTGTGACTGTGATGATCTTGTTCTCGTTTGCGCTGTTCCATTTTTACTTCAAGAGCAAGCGAAACAACGTATTTACACTGTTGTTGATTGGTATTGTGTGCGGCAGCGTATTCTCAAGCTTGGCTAACTTCCTTGCGATGTTGATTGACCCGAACGAGTTTGCCGTGCTGCAGAATGTGATGTTCGCAAGCTTCAATAACGTGAAAGGCGAACTGGTTTACCTCAGCCTTATTCCACTGGGTTTGAGCTTGCTTGGCCTGTGGTTGTTGGCTCCCAAGCTTGATGTGCTTTGGCTTGGTATTGATAACGCAACAAGCTTGGGTGTGAACACCAAGCGACTGACTCAGATTACTTTGGTGATTGTGTCAGTGATGGTCGCGGTATCGACTGCTTTGGTTGGCCCTGTGTTGTTCTTTGGTTTAATCACCGTGAGCTTAGCTCGTCAGATATTCAAATCTTATCAACATCGTGTGCTTATCATCGCGAGCAGTTTGTTAGCGGTCGTTCTATTGGTTTCAGGCCAATGGTTTATCGAAAAAGTAATGGCGTTTGAAACCACAGTAAGCGTGATCATTAACTTGGTCGGTGGTTTGTATTTTATGTTCTTGTTGTTACGTACCAGAATTCAGTAAAGGTAGTAAGTAGTGATTAAATTAACAGGTTTAACTAAGAAGTATGGCAAGTCACTCGTGGTTGATGATGCCAGTGCTATGTTCCCGAAAGGGGAAGTGACTTCTATTATTGGCCCAAATGGTGCGGGTAAAAGTACGCTGCTTTCTATGGCGAGTCGCTTAACCGAAAGTGATGCGGGCGAGGTCGTTATTGGCGATAAATTACTGGCTGAATGGGATACCAAAGAGCTTGCGAAGCACCTTGCTGTGTTAAGACAATCAAACAACATCAATATGCGATTTACGATTCGTGAGTTGGTCTGTTTTGGGCGTTTCCCACATTCTCAAGGCCGCTTGAAAGACGAAGATCATAAAGTCGTCGATACGGCGTTAGAGCACCTTGGTATTACCGATATTCAAAACAAATACTTAGATGAGCTCAGTGGCGGTCAGCGTCAAATGGCGTTTATTGCAATGGTAGTGGCGCAAGATACCGACTATGTCTTCTTGGATGAGCCACTAAACAACCTAGATATTAAACACTCTGTAGAAATCATGCAGACGCTACGTCGTCTAGCGCATGAGTTTAATAAGGCGGTGGTTATTGTGATTCACGACATCAACTTTGCTTCTTGTTACTCAGATAACATTGTCGCGATGAAGAGGGGCCAAGTGGTTAAGTCGGGCAAGGTCTCTGAAGTGGTTGAAAAGTCAGTGATGGAGTCGATCTACGAGATCCCATTTGAGATTCGTGAGTTCGATGGTGTTCGAATCTGTATGTATTATTCAGGTCGTTAGGTTGCTGGTTCGCTAGGCTATTTGATTCTCTAATGACTTAAGTGAAAAGAGCTCCCGAGTGAGGAGTTCTTTTTGTCTTTGCCAGTTTGTATTTTGTTAATAAAAGGTCTGGATTCAAAAGTAATCTGTATAATTTCCTTTGTATTATAATGACTTAATCGACGTAATATTGACTGGTCATACTTCGACAAACGTTGGTTTGATGTCACTCGAAGATCTACTCTTCATTTTCAATAAACAATTGCTATTTTTTCTGATTAACCTCTAAAAATCGTTCTACACTATATTTATAACTGTTTGATTTTTATACGAGGTATCAATGAGTCGTAAACCCATAGTGTTAGTCGTAGATGACACCCCAAGCAATTTGGATGTGTTGACTGCAATACTTAAAGATACCTATCAAGTCAAAGTAGCAATTAACGGTACCATTGGCATCAAGATAGCCAAGATGGTGCCTCAGCCAGACCTCATTCTCCTCGATATCATGATGCCTGATATTGACGGTTATAAAGTTTGCAGACAGCTCAAAGAACAGCCCAACACCGCGCATATCCCCATTATCTTCGTTACTGCCAAAATTGGACCTGAAGCCGAAGTAAAAGGGCTCTCCTTGGGGGCTGTAGATTACCTAACCAAACCGATAACCCCTGCTATTGCACTCCAGCGTGTGAAAACGCATATCGCACTTTATGACCAACAACGCGCGTTGTTTAGTCAGGTAAAAGAGAAAACTCAAGAGATCAATCTCGGTAAGCTAGAAACACTGAACATACTGGGTAGAGCTGCTGAATTTAAAGACAATGAAACAGGCATGCACGTTAAGCGTATGAGTCACTACTGTGAAGTGCTAGCTAAAGCCTTGGGAATGACTGACGAAGATGCCGAGACGTTGCGTGATGCAGCACCAATGCATGATATTGGCAAGATTGGCATTCCCGATAGTGTGCTGCTAAAGCCTGGTAAGTTGGATGCCGGTGAGTGGAATACCATGCAGAAACACGTCGAGTACGGTGTTGAAATTCTTGGTAGGCAGAGTGATTCCAAACTGATGCGTATGGCGATTCAGGTGGCGCAATATCATCATGAGAAATGGGATGGCAGCGGTTACCCAAACCAGATCGCGGGTGAAGAAATTCCTTTGGTAGGAAGAATCGCTGCGGTGGCTGATGTGTTTGATGCCCTGACAGCAGAGCGTCCTTATAAGAAGGCTTGGAGTGTCGATGAGGCACTGAGCTTGTTTGAAGAACAGAAAGGCAAACATTTTGATCCAACTATCGTTGATCTGTTCTTTCTTAAGTTGCCCGAGATTCTTGCGATTAAAGAGAAGTTTAGCGATGAGTGATGGCTTGATGTTGTCACTAAATCGTTTTGTATTATCTCTTATCATTGGCTTATTGGTGTGGTCACTAGTCATTCGCAGTGTAAACGCGGCTGAAGTGACCGATGCTAAGTTAAACCAGTGGTTGGAAAACCAACCGACCATCACATTTATTGCGCTTTCCGACCATTACCCGTACTCATTCATCGATGACGACGGGCTGGTTTCTGGGATCATCAAAGATTGGACATTGGATCTTGAACAGCGTTTTGGTGTCCATGTTCGGTTTATCACAGTTAACTCGCGCGTCGAGGCCAAAGCGGCGTTAGTCGATGGGCGAGGCGACGTGTTCCCATTCCAACAGTTCGACCCAAGTGAAGGTGGACGTTTTCTTGCAAGTGATCCCTATATTCCTTATCAGGTGGCTGTGATAGTCCCTATCGACAAAAAACTCGATGGAAATCTAGATCAAAATAATAAACGCCGCATTGCGATGGTAAATGAAAACATAGACTTGGAGCGTGCAGGAGTGAGGTTGAGCTCTATCGAAAGAGTCGATTTTGAGAATGTTATTGATGCGGTGCGTGCGTTAGGGTCTGGTGATGTTGAAGGCATGGTCGGTGAACCTATCACCACTATGGATCTTGCGAAAAAGATTGGCGTTCATGATCTAGCGGTCAACTATGTTTTGGAGCATTGGAAAAAGTTAGAAGCGTCGATGGTGATTCGAAATGACGAACCAGAGCTACTGACGCTAATCAACAAACAAATTGAAACTTTTGACGTTGCAAATAAGAACCAGATTTTATCAAAGTGGCTAGATACCTCTCCTTATCGAGTGCCACTAAAAGGCGTATTTGGCTTTGGCAACCCTCCGTATATGTATCCAGACAGCACCGCGGTCGGGCTAGAACACGACATTATTCAACGTGCCCTTAATGATATGGGGTATAAGCTGGGTGACGTTGTCACTCTCCCTCCTAGTGCCGCTAGAAAGGCCATCGACAACAATAATTCTATTGCCTTTGTTTCTGGCGTTCAGTTTGATGATCCTAATGCTCATTTCCTAAGTGATAAAGTTCTTAATGTTGAGTTTGTTCCTGTTTCACTGACTCGCCGCAAGCTCAAACTTGAGTCTCAGAACGACCTATCACTAGGGGCGTTATTGTTCGACGAGACCTCACCAATTAAAAAGTCTGTTGAAGTACTGAAGGGTAAGTTAGACATTGGTCGTGTCGAAGATTACGAAGGTCTTGAATCGGCATTCTCACAATTGAGGGCTCAAAATGTTGACCTGTTAATGGTTGAACGAAGAGTTCTGGAGTGGTTTATCACCAATACTCGTTTTATTGAAATGGCAGAGCTAACGTTACATGACGAGTATAAAGTTGAGTATCCGATCTATGTTGACTTTAAGAGTGAGGAAATCAGAGACAGCTTCAATGCCGCGATTAACAACCTTAAACAGGCCGATGACGGTTTAAGCCAAATTATCGAGATGCAGGTTCAGAATGATCTAAGCCAAGTGCTTAAAAAGGCGAATATCATAGCGCAAATATCCGCGTATTTTATCGTCAATGACCGCTTTGAAGAGTTAACCGAAGTTTTTGAAATTTTCGATACGGACAGTTCATTTCAGGTGATCACTGCACAGGCGGATAATAGTAATCGTCCAATCAAATCTTGGTACATCGGTAACCTAGTTGATGAATATGGAGAGAAGAAAAACACCTCTCACTTTTCATCAGTCACCAAGGTCGCAAATTATCGAACCAAAGGAGGGAGCACCAATTCTGGTTCGATGACTTTCTACTTTGATGTTCAGTCGTTAGAGCGGAACCATGTTTATTTTCCATCAGTCGAACAATTTAGTTCATTCGGAGATGCGGCGAAACGCTATATTGCGGATGTTTATCAAGCGAGTAATTTGACAGGAGAGATCTTAAATCTAAGCCAAAAAGAGAGGAAGTGGATCAAAGACAATCCGGATGTTCGGATAGGTATCGATCCAAATTCGTTGCCTTATGAGGCGGTATCCAATACCGGTGAATACATCGGTATGATTGACGATTACCTAACGCTCATTGAGCAGAAAACAGGGTTAAGTATCAACCATGTAGACGTTGCAAGTTGGTCTGAGACCCGAAGCTTGGTTGATCATCATGAAGTAGAACTGGTCTCCGCAGCACAAGAGAACCGTTCGTTAGGAGACAACGTCAAAGCAGTCAAGAGCCTGTTTTCAAGCCGTTTAGCTATTGCATCGAGACGAGACATAAGTAGCTTGGTGCTTGAGGAAGCTGAAGGATGGAAAATCGGTATCTTGAAGAACGCAGCAAATACCGATGCGATTGTCGGGAAATACCCGAATATTGAATGGGTGAAAGTAGAATCCACTGAAGATGGGCTTAACCGACTGGATGATGAAACCCTAGATGGCATGATCGATACTGTCGAAGTCCTAAACTACCTCATTGATTCATTTGGTCATCGTGAGGTCGGAATTATCGGACGACTTGATTTTTTCCTTTCTCCAACCTTACACGTCATTAAGTCTGAACCTTTGCTTTATTCCATTGTGAATAAGGCGATTGAGAGCATTTCTGCTGAAGAACGTCAAAAGATATCGGCGAAGTGGGCAGCGCCAAAAGCGATAGAAAGAGTTGACTATGAATTGGTTTATACCATTTCAGGTTTTGCTTTGGTGATCGTTTTACTTATCGTTTTCTGGAATCGAAAACTCTCGAAACAAATAAGCATTGCCAATGATGCAACAGAGGCGCTTAAGAAGGCTCAGGAGCAGCTCTATAATATGCTTAACAGCTCTCCTATCGCCGCGAGTGTTGTGTTTGAAGAGAAAGTTCGTTATGCCAACGATACTGCGAAACGGCTGTTTGGGGTTGAAGGTCTTGATCTTGATTCTATCGATGTAGATTCTATTCATGACTCTTTATCCGTTCGGGATGATGTACATAAGGAGCTAATGCTCAATGGCAAGGTAGTAAACCGGGAGTTGGTGCTTAGAAAACCTGATGGAACCCGTTTCGTTGCGCTCGTCAGCTATTATTTGTTTGAGCTAGATGGCGAGATAGCCACGCTATTTTGGGCATTCGATATTTCAGAAATGAAGCGCCTTAATGAGCAATTAGAAGAAGAGAAACAGAGGGCCGATTTGGCGAGCCAAGCTAAATCGGAATTCTTAGCCAATATGAGCCATGAAATTAGAACGCCAATGAACGCTATTATTGGTTTGTCTTATCTGGCGATTGGCGAAATATCTAATCCGGTCGCTCGAAATTACATCGAGAAAGTGCACCGTTCGGGGCATTCACTGTTAAGCATCATTAATGACATCCTCGACTTCTCTAAGATAGAGGCGGGACAGCTTGTCATTGATAGCATCCCATTTGATCCCGTGACGACATTCCAAGATGTCATTGAGTTGATGGAACCCAAAGCGAATGAGAAGCAACTTAACTTGTCTATGTCGATAGATCCAGAGTTAAACACTCCGTTGATTGGTGACCCATTAAGGCTGTTCCAAGTAATACTTAACCTTGTTGGTAATGCGATTAAGTTTACGGAAACTGGCAGTGTCTCGTTAACTGTAGCCCTTGTTGAATCAGATGATAACAGTCTGACTATGAAGGTGATGGTGGCCGATACTGGCATAGGAATTTCTGATGAGAATCTACACAAGCTCTTTGAAGCATTTAGCCAAGCCGATAGTACAACCACGCGCCGATTCGGTGGCACAGGGTTAGGACTCAATATTAGTCAGAAATTGGTTCGTGCAATGGGTGGCCAAATTAGTGTTGGGAGTGTTTTCGGGCAAGGCAGCGAGTTTTCGTTTGTTCTAACATTGCCAAGATCAAGTGTTGAAGAATTGGCAGAGTTTAAAGCCCAAGAGCTGCAACTGGATTACCAGATAGAGTTCAAAGGTCAAAAGGTATTGCTCGTTGAAGATAATGAGTTAAATCAAGACTTAGCCTTGGCATTCTTCACCCGCTCTAATCTGAATGCCGACTTGGCAGAGAATGGAAAAGAGGCACTGGAGTTAGCTCAAAGCAACGAATACGAGATGATCTTTATGGATCTGCAAATGCCGATCATGGATGGTTTCGAATCTACACGTTTGATTCGTGAGTTTGATAAAGATGTACCAATTATTGCGATGTCGGCCAATGTGTTTGCTGATGCCAAACAGCGAGCGCGAGAGGCTGGAGTCACGGACTTCTTGGATAAGCCAATTATCATCGATAAAGCCACCTCTTTGATTACGAAATACATCGTGCCAGAGGTTCTGGTTGAAGGTAAAGCGTCATCAGAGTCGCCTTTAGTTAGGGTGCAAGATAGCAGCTCTAACAGTTCGACATTAAGCTCTGATACTCTGATGGTTCTCCCTGTTTTCTCATTGCCAAGGTTCGGTCAGCTGACTCATCATGATGTGAAACTTCAAGAGAAGATGCTTGGTAGATTCTGCCAAGGGGCGCCTGACATTATGTCGGATACCTTCGACAACCTAGTGCAAGATGAATGGGTGACGTTAGAGCGGAACCTACATACGTTAAAAAGCATGGCGGCTTCTATTGGCGGGTTGCAATTGGCTGAACAACTCGGTGGTCTTGAAAGCAAAGCGCATAACAAGGCGTGTGATGAGCAGGATCTTAAACAAGCTGAGCTTGGGTTAATCGAATTGATCAAAACGGTAGAGAGCAGCTTTGATGGCTCTGGTGCTCAAGGTGTTGAAACGGCATGTACTCAAGAAACTGAGGTGAGAAGCGCTGATGCATCGAATTCGCCTAATATCACTCAAGAGCAGCGTGCTAAGTTGTATTCGCTGTTGGATGCTTATGATAACGATGCGACCCAATACGTGACTGAATTACTGGCACAGTATCCATATTCAGCAGTTCTTAAAGATGTCCAAAGTGCGTTAGATAATTACGACTTTGAACGAGCCAAAGAGGTTCTGAGTGCTTCTGAGTAGCTGTCTTTTGAACATCACTCCAACATTAAAGCCTTTAGCTCTTGCTGCGAAATAACGAACTAGCTAAAGGCTTTACTTCTTTCTGTGTCTCGGATTAATTACTGACGTGTTGTTTGATTAGATCGATAAGGGTGTTGTATCTGTGCGGCAGTTTTCGATTTCTTTTCTGAACCAAATACAGTGTTTCTTCAACCTTCACTTTAGGTGGCACAACATGCAACTTCTCTTTGTCTGGAAAGTTTTCGACAGCCCCTGCGGGTAACACGGTGAACCCAAGCCCTTTTGATACGGGTAATAGAATTTGGTGGAGTTGATTAATGTAGCCAGACTTCGGGATCTCATTGATGTTGATGTTCGCTAAATCTTTATCTCCGCATAGGTCAAAATACAAAGACAGGTAATGAGCAGAGTCTGGATGGGCTATGAGGCCGATATTGTGCAGAGCTTCAGGGGTAATCTCTAAGTCAGCAAGACTATGATGGACGATTAAGCACAGCGCCTCATTACCAATAACTTGGCTCTGATAATAGCTGTCATTGGGTGAATGTCTGACGATTCCAATATCGGTGGTGCCTTGGATTAGGTCGTTCAATATCTTTTTGTTCGGTGCCGCTTCTAGGTTGATGCTCAGGTCTTGATGTTGCTGCTGCAGTTCAAGAAGCTTGGGATACAGACGCAAAGAGAGTGAACCCGAACAGGATAGATGACATTGCCCAGAATAAGGATTGTCGAAACTCAGAGATTCGAATAAATCTTCTTGGTCTTTTTCCAGTTTAAGAGCGTAGCGATACATAATCCGACCTTGTTCGGTCAGTTCGAAACTCTTATTTTCTCTCGATAACAAGTCACAGTTACAAGCTTGCTCAAGCTTTTTGATGTGTTGGCTAACGCCAGGCTGTGTCATATACAGCTTTTCTGCAGTTTGGGTGAAATGACCAACTTCAACCAGAGTCTTAAATGTATTGAGCCAAAGTGGATTAATCATACTCACCTTTAAATGCTAACGCCTATGGATAAAAAGGCTTATAAGTAACAGAGCCTGTGAATAACAAAGCCTATAAACAACAAAGCTTCTGAATAACACCAAATTATTATTATCTTAAGTAATGATAATTTCAACTCTAGAGCGTAAAGCAACGAAGATCAAAGCACCTTTGGCGGAATACACTTCGAAGTCGAGACTCGTGGCTCTTTAATTGAGTGCTTTGGTGAGTTCATTAAAAGTAACAAAGAGTTGCGACTTTGTTGATTTTTTGTTCTATTGACCAGCTGTGCCCATATTTAGGAACGAAGATGAATAGAAATGTTTGGCTGCTCTCACTGTGTCAGGCCTTGTTGATGACGGGCAACATATTACTGATCTCAGTGATTGGCTTGATAGGCAAACAGATTGCACCCAGTGTCAGCATGATTACTTTGCCTGTTGCGTTGCAGTTTTTAGGCTTAATGGCAGCCACTATTCCTGCATCTTTAATTTCAGGAAAATTAGGACGAAAACGAGGGTTTAGTATCGGCAATGTAGTTGGCATTACCGGAGCAAGCCTTGCGACTTACGCGTTATCTCAGCAACATTTCTATCTGTTTTGTTTCGCCACGTTTTTGCTTGGGATAGGTATTGGTTTTGGTACGCTTTATCGTTTTGCTGCAATCGAGGTGTGTGATGAAAATGCCCGTCATCGAGCGATATCTATCTCTATGGCTGGTGGCGTTTTAGCAGCGGTATTAGGGCCAAACTTGGCGATTATGTCGCAACAGTGGTCAGCAGATGGTTTGTATATTGGTGCTTTTGCTTCGCTGATCGGCCTAAACATCTTAGCTTTAGCCTTGTTACAAACCATTCAGTTTCCTAAGGTCTCTTTTAATAGTCAGGCTCCCAAAGCCGATCCTTTAAGTGTGATCGTTAAAGCGCCGAACTTTGTTGGCGCTGTGTTTGCGGCCATGGTTGCTTACGCCGTGATGAACATTTTGATGACGGCAACACCATTGGCGATGATTGGTTGCGGATTCGATTTTACTAAAGCTGCTGGTGTGATTGAGTGGCACGTATTGGGTATGTTTGTGCCTGCATTCTTTACGGGTTACCTCATCGAGAAGTTCGGTTCAAGAATGATGATCCTTGCAGGTGGCGTGTTATTTGTGGTGAGTATTGCCATCAATATCCATGGTGTATCAATTTGGCACTTTAGAGCGGCTTTGGTTGTGCTTGGTGTGGGTTGGAACTTTATGTTCATCGCTGCAACAGGCTTATTCAGCCAGTCGTATCAAGCTCAAAATAAAGCCAAGGCACAAGCGTTCAATGAATTTGTTGTGTTTGGTTGTGTAACTGTCACGGCGCTACTGTCTGGTTGGTTGGAGTCAACAGTAGGTTGGCAAAACCTTAACGTTTACGTTTTACCATTCGTTTTGGCCGTAATTTTGTTGTTTGCATTCAGTGCGCGTAAATCACGCATTCAAAAGCAGCCCGTGTAATGGTTCATCGAATGGTGGTTCAGCAAGTTTTTTACTGTGACTAAACCCCTAGTATCTTAAATTGCGACCAATAAAAAGCCCTACCGAATCGGTAGGGCTTTTGCTTACGGCTTAAATAATGACGTTTTCTTAAAACTGCTGTCTTGGCTTATATCCTGTGACAACAGTACTTAAGCTTACTTTGTAAATACGCATGACAGAGCCTGCAATGATTTACAGGTCGACCAAAATTGTCTTAGTCGTAATCCCGCCTTGGTCATCGATTATCTTCAGTGTCACCTCGTGTTTTCCGTATGAAGGGAAGATTGAAGTGAATCTGCGACCTCGTTTCACCTTTCCGTTTGGAAGTGTCCACTCGGTATCAACAATACGACCATCACTGTCTGAACTTGTTGACCACATGGTTACCCAGCGACCCAAGTGAATGTACTTCGCGCTTGCTTCTGGAAGAGCGTTTGGAGATTCAACACTCACTACGGAGCTGAACGAATCGGTATTGCCTTTGTCGTCGACAACAGTCAAGTTCACCGTGTATTCACCTGCTTGCTCGTAAGACCAAGTTGGTGTCACTTCGTTACTTGTTGTTCCGTTGCCCAAGTCCCATAGATAACTGGTGATCTCACCGTCTTGGTCTGAGCTAAAGTTACGTGCTGAAACGTTCAGGCCAGTCACATTAAGCTCGAAGTTCGCAGTAGGAGCGACGTTGTGTTGGCTTACTTTAGATAAGCGAACCACACCGTATTCGTTGTTGTCACTCTGATTCACAATATCGACCGCTAAACCAAACTCCGTCAGGATACGTCCTGAGTCTGGTGCTTGAGGCGATGTGTAATCTTGGTCATCCGAGAAGCTAGCATTGCCAACTAAACTGGTATCTTCGAGCACATCATTGTCGCTGTTTACAAGACGCATTGGAGTATGATCTTTGAGTGAAAACGCGGCATCACGAACTTGGTAACGAGTTTGAGCGACTTCACCGGATTTTTCCCAAGTCATTGCATTCTGGTCGGCATCGACCACACCTAACCAACCTTCACCTGGGTGCTTGCCTACCCAGTTATCAGTCAGAGATTCGTCTACGTACCAAATAATCAAACCCGGATCGAATGAGATCAGTTGGCCCATGCGTTTGATGTTGGCTAGACCCTCATCAACGTCCATGTGGCTGCGCCATTGCAACAGGTAGTAGTGTTGCGCTTGGTGGAACCCATTACTCAGCTTGTAACCATTTAGGGCGAAGGTGGAGTTGCTCTCACCATCGTCTATTAAGGTTACTTCACCATCAACGACTACACTGAGGTTATCCAAATAGAAACCTTCCATCGCCAAGCCACCATCGGTGATGTATTCAAACGAAAGCTCTACTTCTTGGCCTGCCCATTGTGAAACGTCGAACTCAGCATCAATCCAACCGCCAGATTCGCCGCCAATAGCAGGAACGAGGCCAGTATTGTACGGGTCATCCAATGAGGTGATGTTGCCGGCAATGGCTTGTCCATTCACGAGTACGCGTGCAAAGTCGTAGTCTTTCTCAATTTCATACCAAGTTTTGAATGAAAGCAGTGCAGAATCGCCGGCTGGAATCACCAACTTGCGTGTCATGCTGTTTTTCAGGTCATCGCCTTTTTGAGAGTGGAACGAATACTCACCAGCAAACGGTTTTAAACCTTCGATCTGTTTTTCTGGAAGATCCACTTTAATCATGTTAGGACGGTTGTTATCCGTTGTTTGGAACAACGTATAAACCTGTGGGTTGTCTTCTAGGTCATCAATCGAGATTTGATCATCGTTAATCCAACGACCACCAATCGACTTCTGTAGGAAGTGTTTTGCCCAAGAGCTGAATGCCGTTGGCTGTGTGCCACCAATTTGACCAGCCCAACTGCCCGAAGACATGATTGACCAGTAAGAGACAGGTTCACCCTTGCCTGTATATTGCGTATCGTACTCGTCTGGCAAGCCTAAATCATGGCCATACTCGTGAGCACATACACCAGCTGCGGCATCAATCGGTTGAATCGTGTAATCAAATGCTGCGTATTGGCCACCAAAGCGGTCTGGAAGCGAGCTAGAGGTGCCTTTAAGTACATGAGTGCGACCAAGGTTGAATCGGTGAGACCAAATCGCATCAGGGCCTAATACGCCACCACCGGCTTCTTCACCAACAGATGCGTGGAACACCATTAGATGATCAATCACACCATCGGGTTCACGGAAGTTTCCGTCACCGTCGTAATCGTAACGATCTTCAATATCGTAATCGGCTAGGTTGATGCTAGGATCTTGAGCCAATTGATTCAGTGCTTCGCGAACCAGTTCTTGCGCGTTGAGATCGTTGTCGGTAGTAGGGGAGTTACCCCCATAGAATGACGCAGGTTTAGAGGCGCGATACCAACCTGCAGCTTGGCCCGCAACGCTGTAACTATCACCAGATTCGCTTTGGTAATACTGACGCATCGAGATTAGGTTTTCGCCGTTTGGCCCAGTGTAGCCAGAGTTTGAAAACAACAACTCTTGATAATGTTCTGGGTTGTAGCTCTCGTAGAGCATTTGTGTGTGCTCTTCGGTCAGTTTGTTGTTATCCCAGTTCAAATCAGGGAAATCGACTAACAGAGCGAGTACTTTATCGGTACGCTTGGTGCCGACTTCTAACGCAAAGACGCTCGCCTTTTTAACACCAGATCCTTTTTCTATGGCTTTAAGTATTTTCGCTCGTTGCTCAAGTGCTTTTTTACCGAATTGAGCGTCACCTTTAAAACCGGAATTGATTTTATTCTTCAAGTAGCGGTCAAGTGCGTCGTGCTTTGCCACATCGGTTGCATCTTGGTCGACTAAGCCTTGTCTAACTAGCATTTCAATGAGT
>NZ_CH902606.1:145540-148853 GCF_000153005.1 Vibrio sp. MED222
AATGATTTCAGCAATAGTTCATCGTTCTCAATAGTGGAAGCCTGTGACAGTGATGACAAAGTTAGAACCATAAAGTCATGCTTTTATGGGCATTTTGTAAGAATCTTAGCTGTGCGAGCCTCGGTTGTAAGAGGCGTTGTTATAAGGAGCATATTCAAAAGAGCCATCAGTTTTGATTATGTAACAAAATATATTTATAAAATTAACCAATCAAATGGATAATTATTACAAGCAATTGTTCGTTCCGATTTCAACATTTAAAGTTAATATCAAACAATGGTCGTTATTTATTTTATTATCAGCTATTTAGTGGGTTTTGTTGAATTAATAGTTGATAGTTTGGATTTTAATAATATTGGTTGGGAAGTAATTATTATCTTTAGAGTACTTTATACAAGGTATGGAGTTATAAGTAATAAGATGCGTTTTATATTCTCTGTGTTTAAACATTGCATTTAATAATTGAGTTATTAGTAAATATCTGTGCTGAAATTATTTTCACACGAAATATAAATAATTAGGGTGTTGAGAATGATTTTCAGTGTTTCAAGGGCGTGAAATTTAACAATAGCGGAGGTGATAGGAGTGCCAAGTCGCAAAAAAGAACCCGTATTTGAGTTCTTTTCCTTGTATTCTTGTTGGAGATTTACTTATGACTGAGAGACATCGCGATAAAAATACCGTTCGCAAGTGCTTGGATTCATGCGCTTAATGACGTTTGATACCACAGCGACAACCAACACCGAGAATACAAGCCTTCCCCAAAATATCGTGTAGAAATCGGCCCCGATGAGTAGGATCAACAACGTATCTTCAATTAAACTGTGGAGCAAGTTGAGCAGCATGATTGCGGTGAATACGTCTCTTGCTGAGATATGCCCTTTCTTGGCTTCATTGATCAGTAAGCCGCCACCAAACGAAAGGCCAAGCGTGATTCCTATTATTGTTAGGTTCGTTGCGTCTTTGCTGATTCCCAGTACTCTTAAGAATGGTCTCAGTAATACTGCCATGAGTTTCTCAATACCTAGAATCTTTAAGATCTTGAGTAACAGTAATAGTGCTGAGATTACCATGAAGATAACCGCAAAGTTCTTGAACTGTTCAAGCGCCCAACCCAAATAGCTTGTGTCTCCTGATACTTCAGGTTGCCAAAGCACGGTTGCTGGGTAGTTGAGCCAGTCTCCGTATTGATAACTGAGGTTGAGTAGCCATGCCAGCACTAAGCTTCCCCCCACTCTCACCGATAGGGTAGCCAGCCAGCTAACACCTGCTTTTTTGGCAATAGCGCCTTCAATTGGCAATGAGTGAGCAAGGAGCATCATGCTGCCTAAAATTGAAGCTTGAGCAACCGTTAAGGGAACATCGGAATTAATAAGGATAATTAGCCCGGCATAGATGTTGGTGAGTATGGTAGTTGCCCATACTAGACCCATTTCTTTGGGTAATCCGACGCTTTCCATTATAGGGCTTAGCCATTCGCTAAGAATCATTATGCCGCCAAGCTCTTCGACGACTTTTATCAATATGATGATTGGAATCATGATACGGAAAAGCGTCGAAGTGACATCGAAGATTTCTTTGAGGAGCTCTTTGAAAAATTGATAGGTTGATTTCATTGTTACGACCATAACTCGTTGTGTTGTATAAAAAGATCTTACCGCGATTGTTGTGATTATTATTTCAAAAATAACCTATAAAGTTGCCTGTAATTTTTAAATTGCCTTAAAGTAAGAAATTATCAATCAAAAAATCATGGTTTAAGAAATTATGGAAATAGACCGTATAGATAGAAGCATATTGGTTGAGCTTCAGAAGAATAACCGGATCCCTAATCAATCGTTAGCCGAGATCGTAGGGCTATCACCTCCTGCTTGCTTAAAGCGAGTGAAACGATTGAGGCAAGAGGGCGTGATAGTCGGTGATGTATCGATCATTAATCCTGAGCTTACTGGTAGCAAGATGACCCTAGTTGTGTCCGTTGAAATGGAGCGCGATCGAGGGGATATCTATCAAATTTTTCGCCATTCTATTTCTAAGGCGTCAGAGGTTACTCAGTGCTATCAGATATCAGGCAGCTTTGATTTTATGTTGATTGTTACGGTGAAAGATATACAAGCTTACGAAGACTTTGTTGAACGAGTATTGCGCAAAGATCTGAATATTCGCAAGTTCCATACCTCAGTCTCTATGAGAACCGTGAAATTTACCACTGCAGTTAACTTAGATGAGTCATGACCTTTAGCCAGATAGAGGTGTGAATAATTAGATCAAAGGCATAATAGTTAGGGAAGAGGCTTAGCGTTGAGAGTTTTGTGAGGTGCATTGGTTATTTTTGTATAAATAGCAGTCATTTACACAAAATGTTACTTTCATATTTTGTCATAACTTTAATAATTGTATATATTCCTCCGCTACAATAATAATTAACCGAAGTTAATACCAAATGACTGTCAGTTCAGCTTCTCAATCACGTGAAACGCTTCTAAGCGAAAACGAACAACTTGTCTCGACTACCGACCTTAAAGGTGTGATTACTTATAGTAATGACGCTTTTTGCCGTATTGCGGAATACAGTCAAGATGAATTACTAGGGCAACACCATAATATTGTTAGGCATGGTGATATGCCAAAAGCGGCTTTTGCCGATATGTGGGTGAATCTAAAACAAGGCAAGGCTTGGCGCGGGATCGTAAAAAACAAGACTAAATCCGGCGGGCACTACTGGGTTGATGCTTACGTTACCCCTATTTATGATGGCGGGAAGGTAAGTGGCTATCAGTCTGTTCGTGTTAAGCCGAAAAACGAATGGGTACAAGTCGCAGACAAGGCTTATCAAAGCTTATTGAAAGCTGAGAAGTCAGGTCGCCAATGGTCACTACAGATCAGTGACAGTGTTCGTTACGCAGTGTTACTCGGCTCTTTGGCTGCGCCTCTGATTTCAAATCTTGTAGAAGTAGGGCAAGCATCTCAGTGGATATTGAGTCTTCTTCCTGTTTCTGCTCTCGCATTGCTTTTCCGACAAGAGCTCATTGATACTCCATTACAGTTAAAAAAACTGCAATCTAAATTCGATAGCGTCAGTCGACTTGTCTATTCAGGTAATAGTCAGTTCTCTGTTGCCGATTTTCATCTCAAGCTGCTGTCTGCCCGAATCCGCACTGTATTAGGCCGTATGACAGACTCAGCGAAACCATTGCAAGATTTAGCTGATAACCTTAATGCGACGTCATACCAAGTAACTGAAGCGCTCGATCAGCAGACAAAAGATATTCTTCAGGTACGTGAAGCAACTGAAGAGGTTGAAGTGACCGCC
>NZ_CH902606.1:149051-160941 GCF_000153005.1 Vibrio sp. MED222
CAGTAACAACTACCAACTGCTAATGCCGCAATATAGAAGCCGAATAGGAAAGAGTGAATATGGTCAGCTGCCGCTACACCACCAGAAATTGACATCAATAAAATTAAAAACAGTTTCATAATACTCGCCTCACCATAGGTTGGAAACGCATCCTTTCAAATTTGGAATCTCAGTTTGCGCACTATTTTCCCACTTTTTTTGTTCAACACAACCCCTCAAGTTGAACAAAATGTAAGCAATGGTGCTAACAAAAACCCAAGTTAACAATCATTTAACATACTGTTTTTAATAAACCTCCGTTAACCCTTGTCTCATATGAATAAAGCGTCATTTCGATTTATTTTGTTACACAAAATTAACCTTGGAAAATATTTAAAATAATTCGTAACTCTGTGATATCCGCACGGGATACGTGGACAATCTGAAATGTGTATCGAAGAATCCCTTAAAAAATAAGCCCGCCACGCTAAAAAGAACAAAATAGAAAGGTATTAAACACAACTTACAAACCAACAAAAAACAACCCATTAACAATTTTGAGTTTATTTACCGAAAATGGAAAAAGAGATTCCAATCACATTTTTATTGGTTATAATCCGCGCTCTTTTGCGTTGTCTGTTGATAAACGCAAACTAATTTTGAAGAAACAATCACAATAACCCGTCTTTAGTTAAGTGGCTCACCACTGACCAACGACAAAACTGAGAATAAAAATGAGCAAGATTGATAAAGCATCACGTATCCTGCTAGCAGGCTTCTGTATCAACCTTTGTCTTGGCATCCTGTATGCTTGGAGTGTATTTAACAAGGCGCTAGTTACTGAAGCTGGTTGGAGTGCTGCTGAAGCATCTTCACCTTACGCTATTGCAACTATCACATTCTCTGTTTGTCTTCTTGTTGCAGGCATCCTACAAGACCGTATGGGTCCACGTAAGATCCTTATTCTTGGTACAGCGCTTACTGGCCTAGGTATGATTGCTTCTGGTTTCGCTACGACTCCTATGATGCTAAACCTAACGTTTGGCGTGATGACAGGTGCTGGTATCGGCTTCGGTTACGCATGTCTTTCTCCATCAGCAATGAAATGGTTCCATTCTTCTAAGAAAGGTATGGTTAACGGTCTAATCGCTGCAGGCTTCGGTCTTGCTGCTATTTACCTAGCACCACTAACTTCTGCGCTAATCGATAGCATGGGTATCCAAACAAGCTTTATGATTCTTGGTGTTGGTGTACTTGCAATCGCAGTACCTCTAGCGGCAACGATCAACAACCCACCAGCGGATTACACGCCAGCTGAGCCTAAAGTAAAAGAAGGCCAAGCACCTAAAGCGGTTAAGAAGACTGAAGACCTAACATGGAAAGTAATGCTGAAGACTCCTCAGTTCTACTCTCTATGGATCATGTACGCATTTGCTGCTTCTGTTGGTCTTATGATCATCGGTAACATCACTACGATTGCTAGCGTTCAAGCGAACCTACCAAACGCGGTTTACCTAGCGTCTATCCTTGCTGTATTCAACTCAGGCGGTCGTGTTGCTGCAGGTATGCTTGCAGATAAAATCGGTGGCGTACGTACTCTACTTTTAGCGTTCATCCTTCAAGGTGCGAACATGGCTCTATTCGCTACGTTCAACTCTGAATTTACGCTAATCATTGGTACGGCTATCGCAGCTGTTGGTTACGGTACACTTCTAGCAGTATTCCCAACACTAACTGCGGAATTCTACGGCCTGAAAAACTACGGTACGAACTACGGCGTGCTTTACACGGCATGGGGTATCGGTGGTGCTATCGGTGCTGCGGTTGTTGGTTACTCAATGACGAATGGCGAAGGTTACGGCCTAGCTTACACAATCTCTGCTGCTATGATGGCCGTGTGTATTGTTCTAGCTATCGTGACTAAACCAATCTCAGAAGCGAAAGCAACAGAACTTAAGCAAGCAAGCGCTTAACTCAGTTCTCGATTGATTAAAAATAGAAAGAGCTTAACCTTAGGGTTAGGCTCTTTTTGTATCAAGCGACTAATCCATTGACGATAGAAACCACTCCTCAGCTCTCCCCTACTTATTATCTCGACAACTTCAATCGACTGATTGAACACGCTCAAACACTCTATCCAGATCTGCTGAGTGACGATGAATGCCGTTGGTTGTCTGAATACAAACGTCTTTCAGTCGCAAGCCAGTGTCTAATGATTCGTTTGCTTTCTCGCAAAGGCTGCTGGTTTCGAAGTGATAAGCTCGACTATGCTGAAATTCCAGATCTGAAAAACGCCCTACAAGAGCTAAACACATCGAACTTCATTGCGTTAAGCCACCCTACCGAACAACATAATCTTGTCATTAATGATCTCGAATTAGGATTGCATCTACTGACTAAACCAGAACTGTTCAGCGCATTTCCATTTCTTATGAACTATAAGACAGCGAAGAAAGACGAACTCTTGGCTTTGCTCGATCACCAACCTTTTAATAAGTTCCGAAACTTGTCGTTCGATTGTATTTACGTTGTCAAATCTGAAGTTATTGATGTCTTGCTGCTACTGTTCTTTGCCAATACTTATCAAGACCTAAGCCAATTCGTTCTTAGCGATCTTGGACTCAACACCTTCGAAAACTACCCATTAAGTAAACAGCGTCGTTTCTTCACCTCTAGAGAACAGCTCAATCAACTGCTCCAGATACGTGATATTCAACGCTTGTATTCAGAAGGGGACCGCAAAGACGGTGAGTTTCTGGAGCAGATTTTAAACTCGATTCCTGAAGAATCAGAGCACAGAAGCATTGCCAGAAAACGATCGCGTTTGATCAATGATATCGCTCGCGATCTAGAAAGGCTCAACCAAAACGATCAAGCTGTCTTTTGGTTCAAACAATCCGTACTTCCCCCAAGCAGAGAACGACTTGCACGCATCTATGACAAGCAAGATGAGCTAAACTTAATGTGTGACATTGTCACGAAAATGAAAGCGAATCCATCGGATGTATCAGAGCAGGAAGTCGCTATTAAGCTTGAAAACAGGCTACTACGGAAACAGGGCCACAAAGTTTCTCGAACCATAAAACCGAGCTGCAAAGAGATAAAACTGGAATTAGACCTCAGCCAAACGCGAGTTGAACTTGCGGTGAAGCAACACTTGGAAAACCAAGGTTGGGAAGTCTACTTTTCAGAGAACAGTTTTTTATGTGGATTGTTTGGCTTAGCCTTTTGGGAAGTGATTTTCGCAGACGTTGAGGGCGCATTTATCAATCGCTACCAACATCGCCCTCTGGATCTATACCATTCAAATTTCGTAGACAAACGAGTTAAACAGATCCAGGCTGCGTTTCAAACCATATCCGAGCAAGGACTAAACCAATTGCTTGATATCTACGACCAGAAATACGGTATCGCAAATCCATTCGTTCATTGGAACCATTTCCCTCAAGCACTCATTGAGCACAGTATGGAGGCTATTCCGAACGCCTTAATCGTCGAGCTATTCAAAGTGATGCTCAGTGAGCTAAAGCTATTTAGAACTGGGATGCCGGATTTGATTGCGTTCAAGGACGATGAATTTCATTGGATTGAGGTCAAAGGGCCCGGCGATAAATTGCAAGACAACCAGTGGCGATGGATCAAAGAGTTCGAGCGATTATCTGTTCCATTCTCGGTTTGCTACGTCAATCATTAGATAGTTGCCTAGCTCTAGTCTCTAGTCTCTAGTCTCTAGTCTCTAGTCTCTAGTCTCTAGTAAATAACTTACATCAATATCTTATCTACAAAATAGTCAGAACATGAGCTTTTTCAATCATTTTCGATATAATTGGAGAAAATGCCTAATCTTTAATACGTATGAATTTGAAAAAACTCTTCATTTTAGCTTTTGTTAGCGTCTTCTCAGGTTGTGCCGTCTACGCGGGGTTGAACTTCGATCAGCTCTTTGGTGAACAACAAGTCCGAGATCGCCAAGCGCCTATTCTTTCATCTCAAGCACAGCATTTCATTGACGAAGTAAAGCCTATCATTGATAGCCGCTGTGTTGTTTGCCACGCTTGTTATGATGCACCTTGCCAGCTAAAAATGTCTTCAGTTGAAGGTATCGACCGAGGGGCGAGTAAGGCACTCGTTTATCAAGGCACCCGTTTAACCGCCTCAGCCCCTACCCGCCTGTTTGAAGACGCGATAACCACACAAGAGTGGCGTGATGCGGATTTTCATCCAGTGCTAAACGAACGTATGCAGAATTCAACGGCTAACCTTGATGCTGGGCTTGTTTCTCGTATGTTGATGCAAAAAGAAAACCACCCTCTTCCAGATCAAACGCAACTTGAAGGCTTCGACTTTTCAACCGATCGCGACCAACAGTGTCCAACCATTGAAGAGTACGCTCAATACGAAAGAGATTACCCGACGTGGGGAATGCCTTATGGCATGCCGAACTTAGATAAAACGGAATACGCGACTTTAATGAGTTGGTTGGAAAACGGCGCGTTAATGAATGACCATATTCCACTGAATGATGCGGAACAAGAGCTCGTTGATATCTACGAGGGCTTTCTCAACAAGAGTGACAATAAAAGCCAGCTTTCAGCACGTTATATCTATGAACATCTGTTTCTATCACACCTCTATTTCTCTGATTTAGCTCAGCCAACACGCTTCTTCACCTTGGTTCGTTCTGCGACGCCTCCTGGTGAAGCGGTTCATCGCATCACGAGTCGTCGACCTTACGACGATCCAAAAGTGGATCGGGTTTATTATCGCCTGATTCCAGAGCAAGGCACCATCGTCCACAAAACACACATGCCTTTCGCATTAAATGAAGAACGCCTGAACAATTGGAACACATGGTTTGTGGATGCTCGTTACGCTGTCAAACAACTTCCTAGCTACGCGATTGACGTCGCGGCGAATCCAATGACTTCGTTTGAAGCTCTTCCGGTGAACTCGCGCTTCCATTTCATGCTGGACAATGCACAAAACACCATCATGGCCTTTATCAAGGGGCCGGTGTGTCGCGGGCAGCTCGCACTCAACGTGATCAATGATAGATTCTGGGTACTATTCATCGATCCTGATAAAGCAGATCTGCCTGAAATTAATCAGTTTTATGCCAACCAGAAGCAAAACCTAAAGCTGCCTAGTGAACTAGAAAGCAACACTGTCCCTGTCACAAGCTGGGTGAGCTACGCGAAGCAACAAGCTCGATACCTTAATGCAAAATCAGACTTCACCAATCAATGGTTTGATAGCGGAGTAAATCTAGACACAGATATCATTTGGGATGGCAATGGCACGAACCGTAATGCCGCGCTTACTATCTTTAGACACTTTGATAGCGCTTCAGTTGTTCAAGGTTTAGTTGGCCCACAACCCAAGACAGCGTGGATTCTTGATTACGCCCTTCTAGAACGTATCCATTACCTTCTCGTTGCTGGTTTTGATGTCTACGGTAACTTCGGCCACCAACTGATTACCCGTATGTTTATGGATTTCTTGCGCCTTGAGGGTGAGAGTAACTTCTTGACCCTTCTTCCAAAAGACGTACGACACATTGAACACTCAAGTTGGTATGAAAACCAAAGCTCACAGTTGAGCGACTACTTGCAGCGTAATATTGCACCTTTTGACCAGCCAACCAACGTGATATACAAAACGACAAATCCTAAGCGTGAACTGCTTAATATGATCAAAGATAAGCTCGCGCCGATCCTCGATAATCGCTTTGATATTGTCGAAACAGGTTTCAGTCGGAAAAACGAAGCTCTGCTCAAACAAGTGAATTTGATTAAGGGAGTTGGTCTGCGTCATGTGCCTCAATTAGTTACGATCATGATTGAAAGCGAGAACGGCGATGAGCAGCTGTTCACCATGATTCACAATAACGCTCACAGCAACATTTCAAGCCTGTTCAATGAAGAGGGTAATCGAGATTACGCCAATGACGACTTAACACTAGTACGTGGGGTTGTAGGTAGCTACCCTGCCGCTTATCTGTCATTAACTGAGCGCAATATACCGACTCTGGTTAAAGCACTGCAAAGCTTGGACACAGAAAAAGATTACGTCGCGTTGCTGGATAAGTTTGCAGTACGACGCAGTTCGCCTGAGTTCTGGCCATTCAGCGACCGAGTTCACCGTTGGTATCAACAAGATCAACCGATTGAGTTTGGTTTATTGGATTACAACCGTTTTGAGAATAGATAGTAAAAATAGATAGCGAGTAAACGGTATACCTTGATTCTAGCTTTTGAACATTGAGCACATTGCCTCGAGCGTCGGCTATATTGCCTTGAACGTCGGCTATATCGCCTTAATCGTCGGCCATATTACTTGAAATCTTGGTAAGTCTTTCTTAAAGAACCATTGGTACACATGCTATAAAAAATCCTCTGACGAATAGTCGTTCAGAGGATTTTTTATTTAGCTTGCAGATTAGGTATAAGCTTAAAACAGGCTCACATCGTTAAACGGAAACATAGGGCACAAGTGCCTTCAACGAATCTCTAACTAGTTCCGATAAAGCTTGGTCGTTATCTCGATACTGCAATAATGGTTCTTCGCTTGCTTCAATGCTCTGACACAAGCTGTACAGTGCTGATAGACCCAAACTACCCGCCGACCCTTTAAGTTTGTGCGCCAAGGACTTCACTTCTCGTCCATCATCCGCTTGACTCGCCTCAGCTAATTCATTCAAGGTCAGGTCACTGCTTTCATCAAACAGCGCAACGATCTGTTTCATTTTCTCTAATCCAAGAATCGACAGATCACCCTCTATCACTTTGGAATCAATCAATTTCACCGGAGCATCTCCTCGGTCTTGGGTATCATATTGAGAATCAATTATAGCCGTGTGATTAGCCAATACATCTGCCATCTGTGTGGCGTTCAGTTCATCACTGTTACTCTCAATTACGCGTTTATAGTTTTGTTTGCAAACAGCATCATTCGGATCAGGCTGTGGCAACAACAGTGCTTTACCATCGAGTTGAGTAACGATGAGCTGAGAAAGAGCCTCTTTCTCCAACGGCTTAGGCAAGAAACCATCGAACCCTGATGCTAAATAGCTTTCGACTTCTTCATTGAATACATGCGCCGACACCGCCACCATAGGGGGTATATTTAGCGGCTCAGCCGTGGACGTTTGTTCTAGGATCGCTTTTAACTGTTGAATCAGCTCTATGCCATCACAATCGGGTAGATTGATGTCTACCAGCGCAATATCAAACGCCTGCTCACTGAATATAGCTCTGGCCTCTTCTCCTGTTGTCGCCATCACAACGTCATGGCCTAGGTTATTCAGAAATCCTTCAGCAACAATGCAGTTAACAGGGTTATCTTCAATCAACAGTACTTTGGCACGGATACAAGCTTCAATAGTCGGTGCTTTCGTTTCAATCTTCTCACCCGCGAACAAAGGTACTGAGAACCAGAATTGGCTCCCTTCACCTTCTTCGGAATGAACACCAATATCACCGTTCATTGCTTGCATGATACTTTTGCTGATCGCTAGCCCTAGCCCAGTGCCGCCAGTTTTATTGCGACCACTACCGGTTTGGGTGAATGCATCAAACAGACAAGCTTGCTCTTTGCTATCAATGCCAACCCCCGTGTCTGACACTTCAAACATCACTCGATTTTCATCTTCTATATCTAAGCTGATAAAGATATCGACTGAGCCTGTTTCAGTGAACTTAATCGCATTGCCAACCAGATTGTTCAAAATTTGGCTGATTCGTGTTACATCACCACGCCAATAACGTTGTACGTTACTTTCAATATGGAAATCGAAATTAAGTTTCTTCTCAGCAGCACGTCCCTCCATTAGTTGGTAGGTATCTTTAACCATTTGGTAGAGATCAAACGAAGCCGTGCGTATTTCTAAATGCCCCGCTTCTATCTTTGAATAATCAAGCACGTCATTCAAAATGGCGAGAAGATTCTTGCCGCTGCGGTTAATGATATCGGCATAACCCGATTGCAAAGGATCTAGCCCAGTATCTTTAAGTAATCGAGCCGTACCTAACACACCATTCATCGGTGTTCGTATTTCATGGCTCATCGTCGCGAGGAAGGCGGACTTAGCCCGGCTTGCTTGTTCTGCGGCATTACGAGCCTTAGCGTGATTTTCCACCTCGACATTCAACTTCTCATTGGTTTTTTGCAGTTGATAAGTTCGGTCGGTGACCAATTCTTCTAAGTGCTCTTTATGTTCTTCGAGCTCACGTTTCGCCTTCGCTTCTCCAACGGCAACCACTTGTAGCGCCTGTGCCGTATTTCTCGCTGTAATAATAGCCTCACCCATATGAGCCAGTTCATCATTACCTTTAACCGAGATATCGATATTCAGACGCCCCTGAGCGATAGACATCAAAGCTGAAGAGTATTCAGTAAGACGTTTAACCACCGAGATATAAACCACTCGCCAAACGATAAATGCGACGATAACCAAACCAATAACCGAAATCACAGACAGCGACCATTGAGCCAGATTCAACGTGCTGGTCAGCTCATCAACCGCTTTTTTTGTGCTTCGGTTTGAATCATCAACCAGTTGGTTAACCGTTGTATTCAGCTGAGAGAACAGCTCCAACGTATTTTGCATCAGAAACTCTGACTTTTTGGTGTTCTCATATTGTTCTAGCGAGATATCGAACACGACCTGGCGTTTTCTCAACTCTTCAAGCAACTGAGACATCTGCGCTGAACGAGTCGGATCTTCGACCGCTTTCACACGGCGCGCCATAATTCTTAGATTAGATTCAAACTCAGATTGGATTTGATGAATACGTTCAACGTTAGTGACAGTCTGCGTTTCTTCAATTTGATTAAGCATTTTGTACGCCAACAAATGTAATTCGTGCAAGCGTTCAGACAAATCAAGGTCAACCTCAACAAGCGCATCTAAGGCTTGGTAGGCTTTATCAGTTTGCTTAGTTTCTAGTAGGTCATAGATGTGTGTGACGTTGGCAACTGCGATGGTGGCCGTGTTCAACACTTGGGTTCGGGTTAGCTGCTCTAGCTCTTCCGCAAGTAGACGCATCTCTTCAACACGAGAAGACAGTTCCTTGTTTAACCAAAGCTTACGTTCAACTGACACGCCCAACTCAGCCAGTGTATTAATAACACTTTGGACATTGTTTTCGAGTTTATTAAGAAGTTGGGAATCAAAACTGTCGACGCCAAGTTCTTTGATATGCTGAAGAAGCGACTCAAGTTGACCGAACAACATAGTGCCCGCTTCTTTTCTTTCTGCTTCATTTCTCGCATTAGAAAGCGTTTGTACCGACGAAATAATACGGTTACTCAACTCAGATACTTGACGAGCTTCGATCATGGCAGGAAGAGCAGAATCGACGACGTTTCTTTCAGTCTTTGCTACAAAGCTAAAACCAGAAACACCGATCAATGCAGACAATAAAACCAACAGGGCCATCACTAAGAATGAGGCCAGTAGCTTGCGTCCAATACTCGCTGAAGCTAACAACATAAACTCTAAACCTTAAAACGTTCTTCTTTACCCATGCAGAATACGCTATATTTTGCAGTGTTTCTTATCTAAAACCAATAAAACGGCAATTCATGCTATCTAGACCTTTAACTTCAAAAATTCTTCTCTCATTACTAGCATCAGTCACCACTGTAGTAAGTGCTAGTGAGCCTTTGAGCCCAATAAAACCGGCAGAAGCCACATCACAAAAAGAAAAAATTTGTGCCATTTATCCGCACCTAAAAGACTCTTATTGGTTATCGGTTAACTACGGAATGGTCTCAGAAGCAGAAAAGCAACAAGTCGAACTTAGAGTTTTGGAAGCTGGCGGTTACCCCAACGTAGCCAAACAGGCCTCACAACTGGTGCTTTGCACGCAATGGGGGGCTGATGCCATTATTTTAGGCACAGTTTCGCCTGACGCTTACCATGAGAACCTGACCAACTGGGTCGGAGCAACCCCTGTGTTTGCCACAGTCAATGAGTTAACCGTCAATAAAGAGCAACAAAGAGTATTAAAAGGCACGGTCGGTGTCGACTGGTATCAAATGGGCTTCCAAGTCGGAGAGTTTTTGTCGAAAAGACATCCAAAAGGGTCAGGAGAAACACCTATCGCCCTATTACTTGGCCCACAAGCAAGCGGTGGCACTAAACCTGTGGCGCTCGGGTTTTATGATGCAATCAAATCGAGCGATATCAAAATCGCGATCAGCTATTGGGCAGACAACGATAAAGAACTGCAAAGAAACTTGGTACAACAAGTCATCGAACAACCGGATATTCAATATATTGTCGGAAGTGCAGTCGCGATTGAAGCTGCGATAAGTGAACTAAGAGCTGCGGGTAAAACCAAAGAGATTGGGTTAATTTCAAGTTACTTAAGTCACGGAATCTACCGCGGTTTGCTTCGTAACAAGGTGCTTTTTGCACCAACAGATAAAATGGTTGAACAAGGTCGCTTGTCGGTAAAGCAAGCCACCCATTACTTGCGTGGTCAACCTTATGAAAAACATAGCGCACCCATGATTGAGGCACTGACACCCGCAACACTCAAAGATCAAATTATCGCCGACTCATTGTCACCTTCTGAGTTTCGCCCGGTATTCAGTGTGAATCCTTAGTGCTATATTGACTAAAGAACTCAAAACAATAAAAACGAATCAATCATTTAGGGAACATCCATGCAAAAAACGACGCGTACTATGCCAACGCATAAGAACATCGCTTTGGTCGCTCATGACCATTTCAAACCTGAGCTATTAAGATGGGTCAAAGAGAACAAAGAAAAACTACAAAAGCACTTCCTTTATGCAACGGGCACGACAGGTTCTCTACTCAGTAAAGAAACAGGCTTAGCGATTAAGAGCATGATCAGCGGCCCAATGGGCGGTGACCAACAACTTGGTGCCCTTATCTCTGAAGGCAAGATCGATATGATGATTTTCTTCTGGGATCCATTAAATGCCGTACCACACGACCCGGACGTAAAAGCACTGCTTCGTATCGCAAGTGTTTGGAACATCCCTGTAGCAACCAACCGCGCTACCGCTAACTTCCTGTTTAACTCTTCATTGCTTGAAGAAGAAGTGATCATTGAGATCCCAGACTACGAAGCATACTTGGCAGAGCGCACATAATCACACGTTAAATTAGCCCTTTACTAGGGCGTGTTGATCTTTCGAGCTGATTTTTGCAGCGAATTGCTGGGGATTTCTACAAGGCAGAGGCTTTGATGTGTAGCTAGCCTACATGAGAAGCCGATAACGTAGTAGAAATGGCTAGCAAACGCTGCCCGAAGGGTTCGGCTAAACACACTAAAGAGCCTGCATTATGAACTGCCCCCAATAGTTGGACATCAATTATTGGGGGCTTTTCTGTTTCTGAAAACGATTCTTTTGATCCACAAAAAAGCCTTGCTAGTTTCGCAAGGCTTCTCTTATTTTTCATGCTTCTAAAATCTAACTGCTATTTTTCTTCGAAGCGCTTCGCTAAATGATAGAACTCATTCACTTGCTCTTTTAGCTCTGTGGAGTGGTCTTTCACAGAATGTGTTGCAACCAGGTTTTGCTCTGCGGTAGAAGCGATAGACTGCATATGTAGGTTTACTTCGCTCGATAGTTCACGTTGTTTATGAGCAGAGCTTTCAACAGATTGCATCAGTTCATTCATCGATTGCATTAGATTTTCAACTTCAGATAAACGCTCTGCGCTCACCTTCGCAACATCACCACACGCGTCGGTTTGGTCTCTGTTCGCCAGAATATCTTTCTGCCAGCTTTCAATCGTCGCCAGCATGGTATCGATGCTCTCTTTAATCTGAACTGTGGCCTTTGACGTTCGTCCAGATAAAGCACGTACTTCGTCGGCAACAACTGCAAAGCCTCGTCCTTGCTCGCCTGCTCTTGCCGCTTCAATCGC
>NZ_CH902606.1:161041-394642 GCF_000153005.1 Vibrio sp. MED222
TGGCATTAATGCTATTGATGTGTGGCTTTTTTGCAAAAATTGCAGTGACCGTTATCGGTGTTTCTTGGGGTATCTCAAACGATATCATTCAATCGCCGTTCATTTTCTCATTGTCATACCTTTTCTTCTTGGTCGTAGTGACTTACGTTTGGTTTGCATACCGCGATAAGTTGACGCTTAAAAAGCGCGCTAAGCAGGTAGAAGAGTCTCGCAAACAAGCCGCTGTATAATTCAGAATTCTAAAAAGGAGCCTTCTTCGGAAGGCTCTTTTTGGTCTTGCCTACCTGAACTCTATTTTTGGTTATGACGGTAGATAAAAGAAACCCCAGTATGGTGACATACTGGGGTTTCTTGTTATTCGAACGACTCGCTTTTAAAAAGAAGGAATCGTTTACTTCTTCATCAACTTCGCTAGATCGGCAAAAGGGTTGTGGGTCGCTGATTGGTGGTCGTCTAAACGAGCCTTGGCATCAACGCCATAGCGGTCATGGTCTGTGTATTTTGAGTGTTCATGATCGTGACAGTAAAGGCACAATAGTTCCCAGTTACTTCCGTCTTCAGGGTTGTTTGTATGGTCGTGATCGACGTGGTGAACGGTCAGCTCTCTTAAGTTCGAGTAAACAAATTCACGCGCGCACTTACCACAAACCCATGGGTACAGTTTCAGTGCTTTTTCACGGTAGCCTTTCTCTTGGCGAGCGTACGCTGCACTCGAGCCAGTGTAATCAGAAGACATTGCCAAATCCTTATCAATTGTAATCTCCCGATTTTATCACAGCTTTCTTTAACCTGTAGGCATGTCGTGACTAAATCATGTTTCGTACTAACCGTTATGTGGCTTAGGTTTGATTGGACACTTATCTTTTACGTGTGCTATCTCATAAAGCAGGTTATTTCTTTCTGGAATAAGCCATGCTTAACAGTTTGAAAAGAAATTGTATTTAGGGGTTTTAACCAAGGGAGCGTGACCTAATATCAGTTAAAGCTACCCTATATTAATGAGGAAATATCATGTCAGAACAATACACACCGCCAAAAGTTTGGGTTAACGATACTGATGGTGGTAACAAGTGGGCAAATATCAATAGTCCTGAATCTGGCGCTCGCTTTGATAAAGAGCTTCCTGTTGGTGACCATGCTTTTCAATTGTATTCTCTTGGTACACCTAACGGTCAAAAAGTCACTATCTTGCTGGAAGAGTTGTTAGCGGCAGGTGTTAAAGAAGCTGAATATGATGCGTATTTGATTAACATTGGTGAAGCTGAACAGTTCTCTTCTGGTTTTGTTGGAGTGAATCCAAACTCCAAAATACCGGCACTCGTTGATAAGTCTGGTGCTGAAGATGTGAATGTTTTCGAATCGGCATCTATCCTGATGCACTTAGCTGAAAAGTTTGGTCACTTCTTGCCAAAAGAAGGGGCAGCGAGAACACAAACCATTAATTGGTTATTCTGGGCGCAAGGTTCAGCACCATTCCTAGGTGGTGGCTTTGGTCACTTCTACGCTTACGCTGATGAAAAGCAAGAGTACCCAATTAACCGCTTTGCGATGGAAGCTAAGCGTCAGTTAGACGTGTTAGACAAACAACTCGCCAATAGCGATTTTGTAGCGGGAGAAGAGCTAAGCATCGCTGATATCGCAATTTGGCCTTGGTATGGCAACCTTGTACTAGGAAAAATCTACGATGCCGCTGAGTTCCTACAAGTTGAGTCTTACACCAACGTTGTGCGCTGGGCGAAGCAACTAGAAGCGCGCGAAGGTTTCCAACGAGGTCGAGTAGTGAACCGTTCATTCGGTGAAGAGTGGGAGCAAGTCCCCGAGCGCCATTCTGCAGAAGACATTGACCGAGTTTTAAAGCTTAAGCCTTAGTCGCTTCAAAATTAACTCGCTGTACATAACTAGAGTTTGTTTTTGATTACTTCGAATAACAGACTCTAGTTTTCTCATTTCAAATTGATCCTTCCGAAAGCAAGCTCACCTATTTAGATTTAGCTATTAAAGGCGGTTTAGGTATAAACTTGCGACATCATAATTCTAAAGGATGGTGCCATGTACCACGGTCATATCTATTTCCCTCTGCGCTTTGCAGAGCAAGCAGAAACACTGCGTCAGAAAATCCTCTCAGAGCGTAAAGATGTGTTAGAGACTTTCCCATTAATACAGCGTTTGGTTGGTCCGCATAAGATGCCGATGTTTGAGATTCACTTTGCGAACAAAGAGTCGGGCATTGTTGAATGGCTTGAAAAAGAACGCGGTGACATGTCGGTGCTTATTCACCCGGTAACAGGCGGTGAAGAAACGCTAGACCACACAGTACGTGCGACTTGGCTTGGCCGTGAGCTCGGTGTGTTTGAATATACATTAAGTAGCTAATTTAATTTGCGCCCGACGGTTTGTAGCTAACCAATGTTCTGAATAAACATAGCTGCTGTCGGGTGTATCAAAGCTCACTAATTTTCGAACGATTTCCTTATTAAATACCTAGCTTCTCCAGCTATTTCCGAGTAACAGCGATACCGCTACCGACACGCCTAATGCGATTAGGATATTAGGTAAGTAAAGACCCCAAATCGCGACACAAACCGCCACGGTTACCACAGCCCATAACAGTGTTTCTAAAATCCAAGTACCCATAAAATAACTCCTAACTAGATTGTGCGACTAGCATAACCAAGCAAGGGTAAACTTTTGGTCACCATAAAATAACCATTTGGGCAAATTGCTACAGTATGACTTTAACGATGAACTCATTGTTGTTGGTTTTATGAGTAAACTGCCAACCTTGGTTCTGACAAACGCGATCAATGAGCTCTAGTCCGATACCAAAAGAGGTTTGTTGTTCAGAGTCGTTTGCTAGGTTTTCATCTTCCAAACGGTTGGTTACCTCAAACTGATGTTCTGTCAGTGTGATGCTGATATCTCCGCTACCACCATGTTGAAATGCATTTCGGATTAAGTTGGTGAGTACAACCTCAGTTAACTCGCGCGGCAGAGTATGTTCTTCTTGCTCAACCTTGGTTTGAATGTCCACTTCTTTGTTTTTTAAAAGATAACGTTGGCTTTCGATAATGTTATTGAGCAGGGGAGTCAGCTTGATTTGCTCATAGTTGGTTTCCATCTCGTTATTACGGCTCATCCATAGCAGAGTTGTCACTAAGGCTTTCATGTTGGTGGCTGAGCGTTGGATTCGTGCGACGGCTCGTTGGCCGCTGTTGGGAATACTTTCAGACAACCGCACCAGCATATCGCCACTGGCTGAAATAGTGGCAATCGGTGTTCTTAATTCGTGGCTAGCTGCTCTTAAGAAAAAGCTCTCACGCTCATTGGCCTGACGCTCACCTTGTACGCTCTTAACAAGCTGTGAAGCCAACTGGTCGATTTCTTTGTATCGAAACTGAGTCAGCCCTTCAGTGTTGCCCACATCCAGAGATTCAGACCATTTTGATAGCGTAATAATCGGTTTGGTGACTCGATGTATCAGAAGGCGAATGATCAAAAATACCAAGAGTAAAAGGGCACCTATAGCGATAAAGGCGTTGTTAATTTGGTTCACTGAATCGGGTGGGTTCAGCTCGAATAGAGTCAAGTAAATCGCTTCATCATATTCCGAAATGATGTATAGCGCTTCTTCGCTACCTGATATCGGATGCTTGGCTGCGTAGAGGTACTGACCTGACTCGCTGTTCGATGAAAGCTCGTAGTGTTCATAAATTGCATCGTTATCAAATGCTTTCCAATCAAAAGCTTGTTGGAACTTAGTGGGCAGTTCCGAATAACTTAGAAAGGCTTGGAATGTCGGGTTTTGATAGTCTGGTAATTGCCCTGTTTCGATGTATTGTTGCTCTGCGACTTCCAACTCATATAAGAATCCATATTTTGCCGATTCATTGAGACCGATGTGATAGCTCTGAGACACCATCAAGCTGTAGATGGCTGTGAGTAATACGACGATGCCAAATAAGTAGAGGTAGATATCACGCTTGATACTGACTCGGTTCATGTTTGCCTGTTTCATGATGACTCCCCATGTAAGACAACACCAATCCCATGAACCGTGTGGATTAGCTTTGAATCAAAGGGCGCATCAACCACTTGTCGAAGCTTAAACAGGTGCGCTTTCATGCTATCAGAGCTTGGCATTTCGTCTTCCCATGCTTCCTCAAGCTTGGCTTTGCTCACCACGTTAGGGCTGTTTCGCACTAACATTACGAGCATTCGCCAACATACTGGCGAGAGCTTCAATAGCTTGCCGTCTCTAATGGCTTGGTGCTTGTCCAGGTCCAGTTTGAGGTCTGCCACGGACAATGAAGTCACTGAACCTTGAGAACGACGCACTAATGCCATCAACCGTACTTTCAGTTCTTCCATCGCAAAAGGCTTCACTAGATAGTCATCCGAACCTACTTCGAACCCCGCGATCTTGTCCTGTAGCGTGTCTCTTGCGGTCAACATTAGGATCGGTGTCGTGACACCTTGTTGGCGAAGTGATTGGCAGACATCAAGCCCGTCCATTTTCGGCATGTTGATGTCCGTCAAAATGATGTCATAACGCCCCTCTAACGCAAGGTTGAGCCCTGCGCAGCCATTGTAGGCAAAATCGAATTCGAAACCGTCGAGTTCCATATAGTCTGCAATGGCTTCTGCCAAGTCACTGTCGTCTTCAATCAGCAGGGCGTTAATGCTCATAAGTGTCCTTACTTTGTTTCTCGTTCTCTTTTCCAAGCCCAAATAGGCGGCTGAATAAGAAGCTGTAGTCGATAATTCCAATTTGGCGCATGCCATAACTGTTGGCACAGTTTAACGTAGCCGTGGAAATATACCTTAAATGGGTTCACAGAGTTGATTCTCGGGAACACGCCATATCTGACTTCTTCCTCTTCTTTAGCGAAGGTACCGAACATCTTGTCCCAAATAATGAAGATGCCTGCATAGTTCTTATCAAGATACTGCTTGTTGGTTGCGTGATGCACTCGGTGGTGTGAAGGCGTATTAAATACCGCTTCAACTGGGCGAGGCAAGCGTTTAACGGTTTCAGTGTGCAGCAGTGTTTGAAACAGTTGAACAAAGGTTTCACACATCAGAACCACAAACGGATTAAAGCCGAGCAGAATTAACGGCAAGTGGAAGAAGAACGGGAAGAACCAATCCAAAGGCCCAAAGCGGTAAGCGACCGAGATATTAAAGTAAGGCGAGCTATGGTGAACTGAGTGCGTTCCCCATGCTAAACCGTTGCTGTGCAAGAATCGGTGCTCCCAGTAGTACGCGAGATCGGCCAAGATCAAGCAACCCAGAATTGTCCAACCGGATATCGGTAGTTGAGTTAGGCTGAAATTCTCGTAGGCGTAAACAAACGCGCCGACATAGGCTAACCCGACAAAGAAAACGGTAACCAACAAGAAGAACAGAGTGACTAAGTTAGTCGCGCTGTCTCCCAACATATTCCAGCTGAGTTTTTTCTTAAAGGCATAGCGGATAAGCTCAAAGATAAACAGAGCCAGAGCAAGCAGCAGAAAATTATCATCTACCCAAGTTTCGGTTAGGATGATGCTCGTTTCTGTGAATGTTTGAGAGAGAAAATTCCCAATGCTATCCATAGTGAAATTCATAACTAAATCCTTTACTGATTGTTCTTATAATAGACGTATAACTCACTAGAATCTGGCAAACCATGCTGGTTCAGCTGGTGATGTTCTATAACCATATCCACTTCTTTTAGAATCGCGATACCTTCCCAAGCATGTGCTAGTTCTTGTTCAGTATGTTCGCCTTTACCTAGCAGAAGGGTGCCTTTGGATTTGCTTGGAATCTTAATTAATGGTTTTTTTTTATTTAATTTTGATTGCTGAGTCGGGAAGCCAATGGTGACAGTAGCCGTGCTGAAGTCGGAACTGATGTCCTGATAGATCACGACCACTTTCTGTTGCTGTGCGATCTCCTCATCTTTTGCTTCCAGGTTTTGGTAGAAATCGACCCACAGTTCAGGCACGTCCTCTAAAGGGATAGTCTTGCTCAAACCTTGCAGGTAAGTGGTATTTACAGTCGCCTGTTGTTTGACCTCTACGGACTTGTTTTTTGGCTGTTTGTCGATTGATGACTTGTTCGTTGATAACTCAGCGATTGGCTGCTCCGTCGATGCATCCGCAATCGCAGGCTGAATATGTAATAGCCCCCAGACAACACCAGTAATACCGACTGTCGTGAGTAATGAAGCGAATAATTTCATGCTCTTTCCTTGTTGTTCATTTTTCTTATCAAGGACAATAAAGGAGGCGAGGTAAACAAAAGGTAACCGAGCTAGTGACTAAGCGAGTCTGTCGTCTAATTTGTTAATACAGCAATTTGGGACACTTTTTTCCATGTTGGATTGGTAATACTGGCGCCATATTCATTTATGGGCTCAATAATGCTATTCAAACATCCCATCTCTCTGCTGACGATTATTCGGCTTAATCCATTAAAGGTCGCCGCGACTTGGTTAATGGTATTGGCTGAAAACGTGATGTTTATTCTGCTGCCACTGTTTATTGGTCACGCCATAGACGGAGTGCTAAACCAAAGCTTTCAGCCTTTGATGATGTTGGCACTGATTCTTTTTGTACTGGTGATCATCAGTGTCGTTCGCCGTTTTTACGATACCCGTGTGTATGGTGCTATTCGCGTAAAACTGGCAAACCTTGTTGAGCGTAACCTGCGCGGTTTGTCTATTTCGACCAAAGACGCCCGGCTAACCATGTCTCGTGAGCTGGTTGATTTCCTAGAAGATGATTTGCCTACTTTGATGACCGCGATAGTTCAGCTGGTCGCGACGGTGGTTATCCTCTCAACGTTTCACTTCTCATTGGTACTTTGCATGTTGTTTGCAGGGCTGTCGATTCTGGTTATCTACGGCGTATTCCACCGAACCTTTACACGACTCAATGGCCAATTTAACGACCAAGTTGAACAGCAGGTGAAACTACTGAGTGGTGTTCGCTTGTCAGCACTTCGTTGGCATTTTGAGCGCTTAAAACAGTGTGAAATCAAGCTTTCAGATACGGAAGCTGTTGTCTATGGGCTGATTTTTATCGTGTTGTTTGGCGCGGTCATCGGCAATTTATGGATGGTGAGTCAGCTTATCGAACCGACCGCTGGTCAAGTGTTCTCCATCGTTACTTATTCACTCGAGTTTGTTGAAACCGCAGTGATGCTACCAATCACGCTACAAACCCTTTCTCGTCTCACTGAAATCAGTCAGCGCCTTAATCACACCGCCACTCAACAGGTTACCAAGGAGATACCTCATGAAATTTAAAAAGCCACTTTCTGTATTAGTCGGTTGCGCAGCCATCTTTATCGCGTTGGTTGTTGTTGATGAATTGGAACCTGAAGCTACCCAGCCAGTGAAGAAAGAAGCCGTCCTTGCCCCAGTTTCAGTGTTAGAGGTGACACCATCACAGCATCAATCGACGTTAACGGTATTAGGTGTAACTGCTGCGCGTTGGCCTGTGCAGTTGAAAGCATCCAGTAGCGCACAGTTGAAATGGCTAGATGAAAGCGTTGAACCGGGGAATTTGGTTAACAAAGGCGATGTGTTAGCAAGGTTAGATACTAGCGCGGTTGATGCGAACTTGGCTCAGGCGTTGAGCTCATTGAAACAAGCAGAATTAGAATTGAAGCAAGCTAAGCATGAGCAAACGGTCGCGTTAAAAATGCTGAACCCGAAAACGAGTTCGTCTTTTGCTCGTAGAGAGCCTCAATTACTTGTAGCGAAAGCTAACCTACAACAAGCGAAACAGGCTTACCTGAGTGCACAGAAGTTGTTGGACGAATCAGTGATTACTGCGCCCTTTAATGCGGTGATCATGAAACGCCATATCAGTCCGAGAGAGTGGATAGAGGCGGGGCAAGTGACCTTTGAATTGGCTGCCAGTGATTCGATTGATATTGAGTTGCCGATTTCTGAAATGCATTGGCAACAAGTTCAAGCAGCCCTTACTGAGCCGAGTATCACAGTGGTGAACCGCTCTGGGGAGCAGTGGTCTGCAAAGGTGCGCTATGTGTCGCCGCAAGTTGACTCGGTCACTCGCCAAAGACAAGTCGTGTTGTCGGTTGAGGCGCCTTATCAAAGCAAGCCAAGATTGTTTCCAAATCAACAGGTTCAGGCTGTGGTTAATCTGGGGCTGAAGGATAACGTAGTCAGCGTGCCTTTAAGTGCGATGACACGAGACGGATATGTGTGGACGTTAGACACCAATGATCGTCTACGTAAAGAGTCGGTAACGCTTATTGGGCAAGGCAGCCAAGAGCTTGATATTCGCTTCAATGATCGCAGTGATAAGGCTCGTCGCGTGGTGCAGTATCCGCTTTCTTCGATGTTAATCGGCAAACAAGTCGCGCCTAGGTTCAATGGAATCCATTCTGAAGCTATGCTCGTGGGTAAATCTGATGTCACACAGATTAAGGAATCAAACCAATGAGTTGGATGACAAAATGGTTTATCAATAACCCTGTTGCTGCCAATTTGTTGATGATGGCGATTGTTATCAGTGGTGTGCTTGCGTTCGGACAATTGCGTGTCGAGTCGTTTCCACAAATCGCACCGTCTTCCATCAGTATCAGCGTTACTTACCCTGGCGGTACCGCGCAACAGATCGATGAGAGTGTTACGCAGAGAATCGAAGAGTCAATCAGCGGTATTGCAGGCATCAAACAGATCACCAGTCAGTCTAGTGCTGGGGTTTCTCAGGTCATGGTCCGTAAAACCAGTAGCACAGATTTAGACAAGCTGTTGGATGACATTCGTAATCAAGTTAACGCCATCAATGGCTTTCCCGTGCAAGCGGAAAGGCCGCAAGTCGTGCGAAACGAATTTACTAATTTAGCCGCGTTCGTGGTGGTGTCTGGGCCGAGAACCGATGACGAACTGCAACCCATCGCCAAGCAACTTGAACAAGCGCTAAAGAAGAATCCGCGTATCTCGAAGGTATCAAATTGGGGAACTCGCCCATCTCAATTGGTTATCGAGCCAGATCCAGACCAACTGAAAGCGTTAGGGTTGGGCTTAGAAGATCTCGCAGAGCTCGTTGAGCAGCGTTCACTTGAGACTCGTAGCGGTGAGCTGATTAGTGACAAAGGCCGAATGGTGATTCGTGGTGACGGATACGCCGATGATCTACAGAAGTTGAATCAGCTTGTTGTGATTTCAGGAAGCAACGGGAAAATACTACTGGGAGACATCGCCAAGTTAAGTCGTGGCTACCAATACAGTGGTTCTATCGTGCGTAACAACGGCTCTAACGCCATCGCATTATTGGTCAGCACGAGCCAAACCGACAATCTGCTTAAAGTCAGCGAAGCGATCAGTGAAACACTGGATGCGCAACGTGCAATTTTGCCGTCGGATATTGAGTTAAATACCATGGCTGACATGGCGCCTTACATTGAAGAGCAGCTATTTCGTTTGAGTGAGAATGCATGGCAAGGCTTATTGATCGTCGTAGTTCTACTTGGGATCTTTCTTGAAATCAGGCTCGCCTTTTGGGTCGCGATGGGCATTCCAATTGCGCTCACTGGAACGTTGGCAGCAATGCAGTTGTTCAACTACAGCATCAACGACATCACTCTATTTGGGTTTATCTTGGTTCTCGGTGTGCTGGTGGACGATGCAGTTGTTGTAGGTGAAGCGATACATGAAAAAAGGACGGGGAACGTCGGTTATTCTCCTAATATCAATGGTTTCTCAAATATAAACAGCCCCTCTGATATAAATGGAAAGACAGCCGCTTGGCAGGGCGTTAACTCAGTATCAGTGGCTACCGTGTTTGGTGTGCTGACAACCATCGCTGCGTTTTCTCCAATGTTATGGATTAACAATGAGTTAGCTAAAGTACTTGCTGGGTTTTCGGCTGTGGTGATCTTCGCTTTGATCTTCTCGCTGATTGAAAGCAAATTTATTCTACCGTCACACTTGGCTCAGCTCTCTGTGAAAAAACCATCGACCAGTATTTTTGCCAAGGTTCAGAATGCGGCTCAAGGCGGCTTGCAGTGGTTCAATCTCAACATTTATAAGCCAATTTTGGAATTTGCACTTGGCTACAAGGTGGCGTCTTTGCTTGGGTTTGTGGCAGTTATCTCACTGGCTTATGGCATGTGGTCGAATGGTGCGATTCGTAGTGCGTTGTTCCCTGAAATTCCGGGGCGTTACATCTCTGCCGTGATTGAGCTAGAGGATGGTGCGCCTTTGCCACTGCAGCGACAAGCCTTGTTGCAAGTTGAGCAAGCAATGGCACAAGTAGAAAAAGGCTTGATGGACGATTACCCATTACAGGAAAAGCCTGTTGTGAACCTGCTTGCTTGGTCTGATGGCTATGGCGAAATCGAAGTCACAGCTGAGCTTACTAACGAATCTTTAAGCTCACTGCCGGGTAATTTATTGTTGAAGCGATGGAGAGAAAACACAGGCCAAATAGAAGGGGCTTATTCAGTTAAGTTCAGCGCCGCAGAGGAGCCTGCTGGCGGAACATTCTTAACGATCTCTTCCAATGATCGTGAGCTTGCTTCTCTAGTTAGTGAGGAGCTAGCGGATACTTTGGCTTCGTTGAAAGGCGTATCGGATGTCTACGACGATGGTCAGGATGGTTTACCGCAAGTTCGATTGGTGTTGAATCAATATGGTCAGCAACTTGGGTTAACTCAAGCGAAACTGGCTAAGTTAGCAGGAGAAGCGTTTGGCGAAAGAGAAGTGCATCGCTTGTTAGAAAACGGGCAAGAGACCAAGGTGCTGCTGCAGTATCCAAGAGATGAGCGCAGAACCTTAGCTCAGCTACAACAGGCTCTTATCATGTTACCTAATGGCGGAAGTGTGATGATGGGGGATATTGCTGAGTTTCGTCATGAGCAAGAACCGCAAGTGGTTTACCGCCGCGACCGAGAGCAAGTGATCAACCTGTATTGGAAGCAGAACCGAGACTTGCAATCACCGGAGAAAACACGTGAGCAACTTGAAGATACAATTGAATCTCTGCACTTACAGTTTCCAAGTGTGACGATAAAAGCGGGCGGCGAATTTGAAGAGATAGGGGAAGTGTCGAACGGCTTCAAATCAGCGATGATACTAACGCTCATCATGATCTACATTTTGTTGGCGGTGCCTTTGAAGTCCTACTGGCAGCCGCTGATTATCATGGTAGTGATCCCGTTTGGTTTTGCGGGCGCGATTTTTGGTCACTACTTGATGGACTTACCTATCAGTATTCTTTCGTTGTTTGGAATGATGGCCATGACAGGCATCGTGATTAATGACTCGTTAGTGTTGATCACGCGCTTTAATAGTGAATACCGCCAAGGGGTGCCGTTACAGCAAGCGTTAGTCATTGCGGGTACTAGCCGCTTGAGGGCGATTTTCTTGACCACCATTACAACGGTGTGTGGATTGTTGCCATTGCTAAGCGAAACCGCAGAGCAGGCGCAATACTTGAAACCAGCGGCAGTATCTTTGGTGTTTGGTGAGCTGTTTGCCACTGCGGTAACTCTGATTTTGATTCCCGTGTTGCTTGGCCTGTTTTGCCGCAAGCCCCCGCTAGTTGAAAATCTAATTGAAAAAGAAGCGGACGAACAAGATTCATTAGAAGAACTCACTTTGGAGCGCTCGTGATTGATTTTATAAAGGACAAAGACGATAGTGAAGCCAAGCTGTCCAATTCAGCGAAGCTAACCGACAGTAAGACTCAAGCCAATGTACCAGAGACCTAAGACTGTATGACGCAAGAGAATAAACCTGCTTTGCATTTAGAACCAGCTTTTAAACTGGTGCCTGAGATTACATTGATTGAATCTTTGCCAGAGCACCTTCAAAAACGCTTTACGCATGCATTGACCTTGATGCATGAAGAGTGGGGTGAGCGTCGTACGTGGGAAGAAATTGCAACAGAGAGCGCGATTTCGCCTTATCACTTTCATCGTCAGTTTACCGAGTTGTTTAATGAAACTCCTGGCCAGTATCTAAGCCGTGTTCGGTTACAAATCGCGGTCGGTTTGTTGATCAATGATGAGCCGTGGAGCGTGATTGAAATTGCTCAGTATTGTGGCTACTCATCGTCACAGTCATTAGGTAAGGCGCTCAAGCGTGAGCTCGGTGTTACAGCAAAACATATTCGAGAAATGGGCTATAACGCGACACCTAAGGAAACGGCAGAATTCATCCAGAAATTAGCACATCCAGGTGTGCAGTCTTCTATGGAGAAAGAGCTAGTTAAGTCTATGCCGATCGAGCTAGTTTGGTATCCAGAACGCGGCATGCAAAAGCTTAAGTTGGAAGATCCTGATTGGGACACGGTATTTGAAATCTATGGTCAGAAGTCGACTCACTTGATGGGCACTACGCCGATCAAGCAAATGAATAATAAATGGGACGACATCGACGCTGAAATTGGAAATTGGCAAGTCGCGAAAGATCGTTATGATATGACCATTCCTGAAGGCTACTACTTATGCAGCGACGTTTATCTGGTTTCAGATGTGGCGTACAGCACAGCGTTAGAAGCTCTGTTTAAGGCGGTTGAGCAACAAGGTTTGAAGTTAGATGTGCAAGGTTATTTGGTAGAGATGATTCGTCAGATCGATATGGATGATGTTGAAGGCGTGACCTTCTCATTCCAGTTGCCCATCTTAACGACCCAAGACAACGAATAATAAAAAGGCTCCTCAATTGAGGAGCCTTTTGCTTTACCAAGGAACAGTTTTACCAAGGAACAGTTTTAACAAGGGACTGTTTTATCAAGAGCCTCTGTTCGTCAGCCTTAACCGCTAAACAGAGTAGGGGGATTAAGCCTCTGCAGTCACTTTAGAATCGCTCATCTTTTTAAGAGCTGCGTAACCAAAACCTGTTACCGCTGTACCTGCTGCAATCGCCACTAGATACATAAGAACTGGAGAGATAGCGCCAGGAATTAGCAGTACGAACAAGCCGCCGTGTGGAGCCATTAGTTGTGCACCAAACATCATTGATAGAGCGCCCGTTAGTGCGCCACCTGCCATACATGCTGGGATAACACGCATTGGGTCTTTCGCTGCGAATGGGATTGCACCTTCAGAGATGAAACATAGCCCAAGAACGAATGATGCTTTACCTGCTTCGCGCTCGCCTGCTTCAAACTTGTCTTTCACTAGGAAAGTTGCAAGGCCCATACCTAGAGCCGGAACCATACCTGCTGCCATGATTGCTGCCATTGGTGCGTAAGTTTGTGAAGCCAATAGACCAACACCGAACGTGTAAGCCGCTTTGTTTACTGGACCACCAAGGTCGAAACACATCATTGCGCCTAGAATCACACCCAGAAGAATCGCATTAGACGTTCCCATGTTGTTTAGGAAGTCTGTCATTGCGCTCATCACGCCTGAAACTGGACCACCAACGATGTAAATCATGACCAAACCAGTGAACAAACTCGCGATAAACGGAATGATCAGAATTGGTTTGAGGGCTTCCATGGATTGTGGAAGTTGAACCTTGTCGGCAATGAATTTTGCTGCGTAACCCGCAATGAAACCCGCTGCGATACCACCTAGGAAACCTGCGCCTGTTGAGCTAGCCAACATACCGCCAATTAGACCTGGAGCCAGACCCGGACGGTCAGCAATAGAGAATGCAATGAAACCAGCAAGAACAGGAATCATCAGTGCGAATGCAGAACCACCACCGATAGTCATCAATGCCGCTGCTAATGTGCCTTCTTCTTTGAACGCTTCGATACCGAATACGAAAGACAGTGCGATGATCAAACCACCCGCAACAACCACAGGAAGCATGTGAGATACACCTGTCATTAGGTGCTTGTACACACCTTTCTTCTCATCAGCAGGCGCTGAATTTGAAGACGCTGTGTGCTGGTATGGCTTAGCTTCAGCGAATGCTTTTTCCATCTCTTGCTTTGTTTTCTTCAAAGCAGGACCTGTTGTGGTTTTGTATAGCGCTTTGCCGTTAAAACGATCAAGAGGAACGTCGATGTCGGCAGCGATGATAACAAGATCAGCGTCTGCGATTTCTTGGTCTGTCAGTTGGTTTTTCGCACCTACTGAGCCGCGAGTTTCCACTTTGATCTGGTGACCTAAGCGTTTGCCTTCTGCTTCAAGTGCTTCTGCTGCCATAAAGGTGTGTGCAACGCCAGTCGGGCAAGCGGTAATCGCTACGATCTTTTTGCTGCCTGTACTTGCTGTTGTAGAAGAGTTTGCTGAAGTACCAGTAATTTCCACTGTAGTCTCAACTTGAGAAGCGTCTAATACCGTTGCTTGGGTTACCGCTTTCTCTAGAAATGCTTTTGCATCTGCTGTGCATTCAGAGATAGCTTCTTGGTACACTTTTTTGCCAACAAAGCGCGCTTTATCAACGTTTGTGTTGGCAGCAATAACAACAACGTCGCTGCTGTCGATCGTGTCTTGTGATACTGGAGAGTTAGGTAATACGCTAGATTGACATTCAATAGCGGCGTTCCAACCCAGTGTTTTTGAAGCTTGCTCTAACAAGCCTGCTGCGATGATGCTGTTTGCTACGCCACTTGGGCAAGCTGTGATGATGGTAATATTCATAATAATCCCTTTGTCCTATTTACTTGTGTCTAACTGACTAGTTGGAGCACTAAGCGCCTGTAATTGGATATTTTGTCGTACTGAATCCAGCTCTTGTTGGCTGGTTACCCCCACACCTACCTGTGAAACTGCTAGAGCAGATAGGGCGGTTGCGAATTGAATAAGTTCTGGTTTTGGCATCTGTTGCATGTGGCCCCAACATAGGCCCGCAACTAAGGTGTCACCTGCACCTACCGTGCTCACTACTTGCATGCGCGGTGGTTGAGCGTGTAACCACTCACCTTGGTTAAGCCACATCACACCTTCAGCACCAAGTGACACAACGATGTTATCGATGCCTTTTTCACTTAGGGCTTGGCCTGCGTGTTGGCATTGGTCGCGTGTAGTTAGTTCGGCGTTGAATAACTGAGATAGCTCTTCATCGTTTGGCTTGATCAGCCATGGTTGTGCATCGAGCCCCGCTTTAAGTGCATCACGGCTGCTGTCGAATAACACTTTCTTGCCCATATCGTGAAGTTTCTGAATCCAAGATGCGCATAACATAGGTGAAACGCCTTGAGGTAAGCTGCCTGCAATCACGAAATATTCGTGGTCTTCAGCTAACCCGAATAGAGTGCGCTCAAACTGCTCGATGGCAATCGGTGTTACCGCTACGCCAGGGAAGTTGATATCGCTAACTTGACCACTTTCTTCTACTAACTTCACGTTGATGCGAGTTGCGCCGTCGACACGAATAAAGCGGTCAGTTGCGCCCATCTGTTCGAACAGTTGGCAGAACGGTTCTTCGTTATTGCGACCAAGGAAACCTGTTACGGTGACTTTAGCGCCAAGCTCTGAAAGTACTTTTGCTACGTTTACGCCTTTACCCGCTGCATGCAGTGAGCTTTTGTTCACCAAGCTAACCGAACCTACGTTTAGCACATCGATGCTACCTGTCAGATCTAGAGCAGGGTTTAGGGTTACGGTAACGGCTTTGATTTGTTTATCAGACATATCGATTCCTTAACCTTCGCCAAGGCCAGAAGCGATAGCTTTGCCAATAGACTCAAGTGCTTGTGCTGCGTCATCACCTTCAGCAACAAATTGAAGCTGGTGGCCGTGTTTAACGCCAAGAGCGATTACTTTCATCAAGCTCTTCGCGTTCACTTCTTTTCCGTCGCCATCTAGGTTTGACACGCGGATTGTTGATTCAAACTTCTTCGCTTCAGCGACTAGCATTGCGCCCGGACGAGCGTGTAGGCCGTGTGCGTTTTTGATTTTGAATACTGCGCAGTTGTCGTCGTCTTGAGAAGCTGTAGAAACCGCTTCACCTTTTAGAAGGCCAATGACTTGCGCTGCATCTGCAGTCAACAGTTGTTGTTGCTTACCTTCGAAAACCATCTTGCTTAGGTTTGCCAGAATCGATTGGTGTGCGCTGTTACAAGCGGCGAATGCTACCAATGCTTTAACTGGTGTGCCTTCGTACTCACAATGGTTCGCTGTTGAAACGAAAGATACGCCAGTGCGAGTTACACCTTTGTCGCTGCCCAACAACCATAGGCCTTGGCCTAGGTGAGTTGGTGTTTTTGTCACAAGGTCGGCAACGAATGCGTTGTCTGTGCAACCTGTGTTCTTAAGTAGGCCGCCCGCAACTGCAGACATTTGAATCATGTCGCTTGCAGGGAACAGTAGTTGAACTAAAGAAGCGTCTAGGTCTGCTTCTAGCTGAACTTCGCCATTAAGTAGGGCGATGATTTCGTCTTCTGATTTTGCTTGCTTTAATTTCTCTTCAACACCGTCTGCCGCTAGCACTTTGGTCAGTTGCTTAAGAATGCCTAAGTGCTCATCAGATTTAGCTGCAATACCAATCGCAACGTAAACACGGTTTCCGTCTGCCCAATCAATACCTTCAGGGAAGTGGTGTACCGCAACGCCCGTCTCTTTCACTAGGCCACGAGTGTCAGTCGTTCCATGAGGAATCGCGATACCGTTGCCAAGGAACGTAGAGTTCTGGTTTTCACGGTTCAGCATTCCTTCAACGTAGCCAGAGTCAACTAAGCCTTTGGCTGTTAGGTCGCCTGCAATATTTTGGATTGCTTGGAACTTATCATTGGCCGTTTGGCCTAGAGTGATGTCAGATTTTGATAATTTAAGCATGGTGCCTCTTTAGCGTATCGCTTGAGAATTTGTGTGTCGCTACGATTCCAACTAGAGCAAGAATTAGTGAACTTTACTCTTTGCTTTACTTTAGCTGAATCGGTTCAGCATTCAGTGTAAAAAAATTCAGCAAAGCCAATTTCGATTTTCAAAATAGTTTTGCTGCGTGTCGTTAATTCGGTCTGATTCGTGGATAACGAAAAGCTAAATAACGAAAGCTTATTAACAACAAATGACGCTCGATTCATTCAAAAGGATGATTGAAGTCACTTTTCAGATTTTGCTGAATCCTTTCAGCTTTTATACTGAATCGATTCAGCATATAATTCAACTAATCCAGGGATCAGATCATTCGTTATATGATCCTACGCACAAAATACAGGTCACTCATATGACACTTGATGAAATCGCTAAGTTGGCTGGAGTATCGAAAACCACAGCCAGTTATGTCATCAACGGCAAGGCGCAGAAATACAGAATCAGTGAAAAGACTCAACAGAAAGTCATGGCGGTTGTAGAAGAGTATAATTACCGTCCAGACCACGCCGCTTCGTCGTTGCGCGCTGGTAATAGCCGTTCATTTGGTTTGATTATTCCGGATCTGGAAAACAGCAGTTACGCGCGTTTGGCAAAATTGATAGAGCAGAATTCACGCAAAGTGGGCTACCAGATATTGATTGGTTGTTCTGATGATGATGCTGAAACAGAACGAAAAGTGGCTGAAGCTTTGGTAAGTCGTCGTATTGATGCCTTGCTGGTTGCGAGCTCAATGCCAGACGCCAACGAGTTCTACTTAAAGTTGCAAAACTCAGGAACGCCTGTGATCGCAATTGACCGTCCGTTAGATGATGAGCACTTTGCTTGCGTACTCAGTGAAGATTTCGAAGCCGCATTTGAACTGACGCATTCGATTCTCGATGACAATATTCATAGTGTTGGTTTGATAGGCGCACTTCCTGATCTAAATATCTCACGCGAACGTCACCTAGGTTTTGAAGCTGCGAATAAAGCACATACTCAACAAACAGGGCTCGCAGAAAACAAGCCGATGGTTGTGGGTTATGGTGAGCACTTTGATAGGGAATCTGGGCGAGAGGTTTTTGAGGGTTGGATTGCAAAAGGCACGGTTCCTGATGCGATTGTGACTATGTCTTACACCTTGTTAGAGGGTGTGTTGGATGTAATGGTTGAAAAACCAGAGCTGATTAATCAAGTAAAACTGGCAACCTTTGGTGATAACCGACTGCTCGACTTCTTGCCTTTTAAAGTCCATTCACTGCCGCAGCAGTTTGAAGTAATTGCCGACAGCGCTTTTGCTTTGGCGTTAAATGCATCCGCTAAGCGTTACCAAGCGGGTATTGAACTCGTGCCGAGAAGTTTAGTGAGACGAGGCTAATTCCAGTTAGTTTAAACAAGCTAGGTTAGACTTGGACACTTAGCTCGAACTTGGAGTTAACTCGAACCAAGCAATAAGCCCAACTCTACAATGGCAACAATGCCGAGCAACAAAGCCAACACTTTCCAAAACTGGATTGGGTTTCGGTTTATCAAAGGTTGCTTGGCTTTGCTTTTCACCAAGCTTTGGTTTGGTGTGTAAAGGTCTGCCACAAAATCCCCCAACACTTGATGACGTTCGCTTGGTGATTCGGCACAGGCTTTTTGTAACACCAAATCCACCCAGCTTGGTAAGTCCGCTCGTTTTTGTGTGATGGGTTGGTATTCCCATTGATGGTGGCGAGATTGCTTAAGCGATTGTGCGGTCATTTCAGAGTAGGGCAATTCACCGGTTAGCATCTCATAGCCGATCACAGCGATAGAGAACAGATCAGAGCTGGTGGTCGCGCTGTTATGTTTGATGGTCTCTGGCGCTATGTAATTGACCGCACCTAGTGGAGTGTCGTCTTTGTCTGCGAGCTCTCCCTCTTCAAGTCCTCTGACTAATACAGCGCCAAGGTCGATGATTTTTATCTCACCATCATGTTGAAGCATAATGTTCTCGGGCTTTAAGTCTCGGTGCACCATGTCTGCGCGTTGTAATACTCGAATACCTTGTGTGATTTTTTCTAGTATGTCGCGTACTTCATTGAGTGACGGTTTTGGATTGTCGTACATCCATTGTCTTAGCGTGATGCCTTCTACCCATTCGCAGATTTGATATAAGAATTGCGAGTTCTCTGGCGTAGGGTAGACCTTCATTACTTTCTTATTGTTTAGCAAGATCCCCGCCCATTGTTCATTAAAGAAAGCTCTCAGTTGCGAAGGGCTATCATGATATTGGACGGAAGGGACTTTCAGCACGAACTCGGTTTGTGTCTCTTTCTGCATCACACGATACACATGGCTTCTAGAGCCTGCATACAACACCTCAAGCACCATAAAGTTGTCGATACTTTGCCCGAGCTTTAACGCGGGTGGGATGGCGCGTTTAGCCAGTTTCTCATGGAATTCAATCAGCGAAGGTTTAGGTAGGTGACTGACTTGCACAATCAAGCAGCTCACGTTGTCTGAACTGTTGTGGCTTAAAGCGGTGTTACAGATCGTTTGTGCGGCGTATTCGAAATCCACTTCAGGTCTATCGATGTGTTCTTTGAAAGTATTGGGAGCAACAAATTCATGCACGCCGTCAGAGGTCAGGATAAAGCAGTCCCCTTTCTTGATAGGCAGGGTTTGGTAGTCAACGTTGAGTTGATTATCCATCCCTAAAGCTCGCGTTAGGTAATGCTTCTGCCCCATATTTTTACGGGTGTGGTCGCGGGTAAGCTGGCGTAATTCTCCATCTCTTAGTAAGTAAATGCGACTGTCGCCAACGTGGAATATATGTGCGGTGTTCGATTTGAGTATCACGCTGCTGAACGTCGAAACGAGGGCGTTGTGGTTCACTTGTTGTGCAGGATGAATGTTAGAAACAGACGTGTTGAAGAGCCAAGAATTGAGTGAGGTTAAGACTTTCTGTGCTGAACGCTGAATACTCCAGCTATTTGGAGTGGCGTAATAGTCGTCGATAAATTGCATCACGCTGGTGTGACTGGCTTTCTGGCCGTGTTCACTGCAACTTGCCCCGTCTGCTATGCAGACGACACTGCCTTTCAACTCTTGCTCAGTACGAGTTTTGGGGTGCTTTACAATGATGGCGTCTTGGTTTTCATCACGTATGCCTTTATTCGAATAACCGCCAAACTTAAGCGTTAATTGGTTGTTTGATTCCGGCGTGACGACTTGCCCTTGGCTGAATGAAATTGTCATAACTGGTCTTCTTCTTAACTGGCCGTCTTCTCATTTGCTTGAGAGCACATCTGAGAAAGAACAAAAGCTCTAGCGAATGCAGAGCCTTTGAACGTAGTACCAAAGTGGTGAAACACACCTTGGTACTACTCCCGATTCAATGAGTGGTTAGCTCGATACGTTAATCAAGGTCACGCTACCGTCGTCATTCACTTCAGCAATTTGGCCGTTAGGCTCTTCCATGAACATCAGAGTAACGAAGCCTAGTACTGCTGTTCCTGCAATCACCAAGAAGAAGGTTTGGTAACTTACGAATGAAAGCACAGTTAGGTAAACCACCGCACCCACGTTACCGTAAGCACCTGTCATACCAGCAATCTGACCTGTCATACGACGCTTGATTAGAGGAACTGTTGCAAACACCGCACCTTCACCGGCTTGTACGAAGAAAGAACACGCCATTGCAGCGACAACCGCTAGCCATACAGGCCATGTGCTGTCGACTTGACCCATTGCAAAGTAACCCACAGCAAGACCAATCGTTAGAATAAGCAGTGTTGGTTTACGACCGAATTTATCTGAAATCCAACCACCACCTGGGCGAGACATTAGGTTCATAAAGGCATAAGCCGATGCAACCATACCTGCAAGAACTGGTGTTAATTCAAAGGTGTCAGAGAAGAACAGTGGCAGCATAGAAACAACAGCCAGTTCAGAACCAAATGTCGCGAAGTACAATACGTTAAGTACCGCAACTTGCTTGAATTTGTACTGGTGAATCTCTGGTACTTCTTCTTTAAATACGTTCTTGTTTACTTTCCAAACTTGCGACACTTCGTACACGTAAAGTGCGGCTAAACCTGCATACACAGAGTAAACCGCCATGTCAGATAACATGTTGATGTTGCTTGGTGATAGCTTCCAAGTCAGTAGCGCTAAAGCGGCATACATTGGGATCTTCATAATAAGTAGGAAGAAAAAGTCACCCTTTGATGTCACTTCCATCGCTGTTACTTGAGCTGGTTTGAAGTAAGTAGAACCTTTTGGTGTATCCGTTACGTTTTTGTAGAACACAAACGAGAACGCTAAGCTCATTACGCCAGTAATACCAACCGCATAACGCCAGCCGTCTTCACCACCAAACGCTAGAGCGAGAGTTGGAAGGGTAAACGCTGCTGCTGCTGAACCGAAGTTACCCCAACCGCCGTAAATACCTTCAGCCGTACCCAATTCATTGTGTGGGAACCATTCAGACACAAGGCGAATACCAACGACGAAGCCAGCACCAATGAAGCCTAATAGGAAACGAGCAATCGCCGCTTGAATGAAAGAGTCTGCCATAGCAAACATAAAACAAGGGATTGAACAGACAGCGAGTAGCGAAGAGTAGACCAATCTTGGGCCGTATCTGTCGGTTAACATACCAATGGCGACACGCGCCGGAATGGTCAATGCAACGTTGAGAATAAGCAGTGTTTTGATCTCTTCAGTAGAAAGACCAAGCGACGTTTTTACCATTTGCAGTAGTGGGGCAAAGTTGAACCACACAACAAAGGTGATAAAAAAGGCCATCCAACTTAGGTGTAAGGTTTTCATCTTACCCGTAAATGAAAGCAGCGAAAATTTTGTGTTATCCATGGTTTAAATCCTTTAAATCTGGAAAATTACCCGGCTTTAGCTCGTGCGTTACTTCCGAAATTCGAACGCATTCATGTGGCTAAACCCTGTGCCGAAATTGCTCACGCTGATAAAGCGTTTACATGATGGTGTCGGCGTTTAGTTAACTGGCGATAGCAAGCGGTGCGAGAACCTGAACCTGTTCTCCTTGCTTGCGAACTTCAAATTTCACGAGCTTGAGATCGGGTTGTTCAAGGCACGCGCCAGTTTCTAAGTGGTAATGCTGCTTGTATAAGGGTGAGGCTACGTAAGGCTCACCGCTTAATGAACCAATGATACCACGTGACATCACATTCGCCTTACCAACAGGATCGTAATTAGAGAGCCCATAAAGCGTGTCACTTCGCTTGCAGTAAAAAATAGCCACTTGGTTATCGTCTACTTTGGCGCAAATACCACCGTTTGGGGTTAGGTCCCGGGTGTTGCATACGGTTGTCCAATTTTCCATGATTTTCTCCTAGTCAAAACATAAAACTAATAATCAATTTAATTAGCGTGATAGCCGACAGCAGTTTTCTTGGGCTGCGCCGCTGTCGACTATCGATATTGGGTTTAGTTGTTACTGATTCACTCACACGTCAATGAGGCTTACGAAACCTCAGTCACTTCGATTTGGTCTGCGTTGGCTAGCTTTTCATCGCGTTGTGAATCAACAGAAGAGCTCAAACTTGGCTTTGGAAAGCGTTGCTCTCGTTCTTTGATGAATGACAGGCTAGTGTCCATTTCTTCGCTGTTGATGTAGTGCTGGAAACGCTTCATTTTTCCAGGGTTTTCGATGGTGGTTTTCCATTCACACTGGTATTTTTCGATGTTGAGAGCGATGTCAGCTTCAAGTTCTTCAGCAACATTGAGCTTGTCTTCAATCACGACTTGCTTGAGGTATTCGATGCCGCCTTCAAGGTTTTCCATCCATACCGACGTACGCTGTAGGCGATCCGCGGTACGTGTGTAAAACATCAGAATGCGGTCGATGTATTGCAGCAGTGTGGTTTCATCAAGGTCGGTAGCGAAAAGGTCACCATGGCGAGGGCGCATACCGCCGTTACCACAGATGTAGAGGTTCCAACCTTTGTCGGTGGCGATAATGCCAAAATCTTTTGATTGGGCTTCTGCACATTCACGAGTACAGCCAGAAACCGCAAACTTGATCTTGTGGGGTGAGCGCAAGCCTTTGTAGCGGTTCTCTAGTCGAATCGCTAAGCCAACACTGTCGTCGACACCGTATCGGCACCAAGTGCTGCCCACACACGATTTCACGGTACGTACCGATTTACCGTAGGCATGGCCAGTTTCAAAACCAGCATCGATTAGCTTTTTCCAGATGATTGGCAGTTCGTTAAGTTGAGCGCCAAACAAGTCGACACGCTGACCACCGGTGATCTTGGTGTAAAGGTCGAATTCTTTAGCGACTTCGCCAAGCACGATTAGTCTATCGGGTGTGATTTCACCGCCAGCAATACGCGGAACCACAGAGTAGGTGCCGTCTTTTTGCATGTTACCGAGGTAGATGTCGTTGGTGTCTTGCAGTTCTATGTGTTGATCTTCAAGGATGTAATCGTTCCAGTACGAAGCCAGAATCGAACCGACAGCCGGTTTACACACAGTACAGCCCAATCCGTTTCCGTGAGAATCTAACAGCTCATCGAAGGTCTTGATTTTGTTGACGCGGATGATGTCAGTTAGCTCTTGGCGAGAATACGCAAAGTGCTCACAGATATCGTTAGAGACTTCCACACCTAGGTTACTTAGCTCGCTATCGAGAACCTGTTTAGCAAGGGCAGAACAACCGCCACAACCTGTTGAAGCATTCGTGGTTTCTTTCAATGCAGCCATCGTGGTGCAACCCGCTGAAACCGCGTCTTTAATGTCGCCTTTGGTCACATCGAAACATGAACAAATCACAGCGCTATCCGGCAGAGCTTCAACACCCATTGCCGAACCTGAATCATCGGCCACGTTAGGTAAAATCAATACCGATGGGTTTTCAGGAAGGGGCATATCGTTTTGTTTGATTTGCAGTAGCGAACCGTAAGCTTCTGCATCACCGACCAATACTGCACCGACAATCTTTGTACCGTCTGCCGAGATGATCAGGCGCTTATAAACTTGTTCAATTTCATCGTTATAGGTATACGACTGAGCTCCTTCCGTCTTGCCATGTACTTCACCAATACTGGCCACATCGACGCCAAGCAGTTTGAGCTTGGTGCTCATGTCGGCACCAGTAAATGCAGCATCGTCAGTGCCGCCGGAGACAATATGCGAAGCCGCGACTTTCGCCATGGAGTAACCGGGTGCGACTAAGCCGAAGATCTTGTTGTCCCAAAGCGCACATTCACCAATCGCATACACGTTGTCGATGTTAGTTTGGCAGTGATCATTAATCACGATGCCGCCACGTTCACCAATGGCGATATCAGAGCTGCGAGCTAGGGCATCTTGAGGGCGAATACCTGCAGAGAACACGATCATATCGGTTTCAAGGTGGGTGCCGTCTGCAAAGTTCATTCTGTAGCGAGCGCTTTCACCCGCGACTATCTCAGAGGTTGCTTTCTCGGTATGAACTTGTACGCCAAGGTCTTCAATTTTTCTGCGCAGTAGGGCACCGCCACCGTCATCTAACTGTACGGCCATCAGGCGAGGTGCAAATTCCACTACATGGGTTTCCAACCCAAGGTTTTTGACTGCGTTTGCGGCTTCTAAGCCAAGCAGACCACCACCAATAACGACGCCAGATTTGCTGCCTTTGCTAGATAGTTCAATGGCGTCTAGATCTTCAATGGTGCGATAAACGTGGCAGTGTTCTTGGTCGTTACCGTGAATAGGGGGAACAAAAGGGAATGAACCGGTTGCCAGAATTAAGGTGTCATAACTCTCGGTATGTCCCGATTCAGTCACAACGCACTTATTTTCAGTATCCAGTTGAGCGACTCTCGCGTTGAGAAGGTAATTGACGCCATTGCTTTGGTAATACTCTTCGCTGGTTAATGCCAAATCATCAGCATTTCCGCGCTTGAAGTAAGCGGTCAACTGAACACGGTCGTAGGCCAACCTTGGCTCTTCACTAAAAGTAATCACATCAAACTCATCACTCTCTGATTGCAGGATGTTGTCGATAAATTTGTGTCCAACCATGCCGTTACCCACAACGACGATTTTCTTCTTGCTCATAATCCATTCCTTATTCTCGGCGTCACCATCACTAGCATCTAATTTCTAGTCGTTAGCAGATGAATACCGGGTTGAGATTCCACTCAATTCATAATCATCAAGAAAAACAAAAATGTTTTTTCTAAGTCTTGGTTTTTAGTGGAGCAAGTAGGGTGCCAGATTGCGGGTTGTTCATTTAAATAAAATTTAATTTATATTTTTCAGTGGTTTAAAATTTGGCGGTGGCACGCAATTACCCCTAAAGTGGTATGTAATTTTTTTGTTAGATTTATATAAATGAGCGTTTGTGGTGCAACTTTCCGCAAGATGGTGCAAAAATTAAGTTTCTATCTTGGTTAAGTTGAAATCTATTCAGTATTGATATTTTGTTTTTTTATTAAGTGATTGTTTTTAATGTTAAATATTTCTTTTTTGTCGGCTGGTATTAAGTGGCGTGCTATTTGCTTGGTTTGAGTTATTACAATTATGGATAATTGAGCGAGAAACGGATGACCGATTCAAACAGCGGTTGGATAAAATCAACCTGTGCTTATTGTGGTGTAGGGTGTGGAATAGAAGCGAGACCGACATCGTTAGGAAAACTAGAAGTACGTGGTGATAAAGATCATCCATCAAACTATGGGAAGCTATGTACTAAAGGGATTGCGCTTGGTGATACTGTCACGCCTTTAGGGCGCCTAACACAGCCTGCTCATATTCAGAATGAGCAAAAACAAGAGCTGGATTGGAACAGTGCCACTCAGTTGGTTGCAGACAAATTCAATCAAACGATTGAAGAATTTGGAGCCGATTCGGTTGCGTTCTATGTTTCTGGTCAGCTGCTTACTGAAGACTATTATGTTGCCAATAAATTGATGAAAGGCTTCATCGGCAGTGGCAACATCGACAGTAATTCTAGGCTGTGCATGGCTTCAACCGTGGTTGGGCATAAGCGAGCATTTGGCGCAGACACCGTACCTGTCTGTTATGAAGATCTCGAGCAAGCCGATCTGGTTGTGATTACAGGCTCCAACCTAGCATGGTGTCATCCGGTACTTTTCCAAAGGCTAAGAGCCGCGAAACAAGCCAACCCTGCATTGAAAGTCATCGTCATCGACCCGCGTTATACCGACACCTGTGAAATCGCAGACATTCACTTGGCATTGGAATCTGGCTCAGACGTGGCGCTGTTTAACGGTTTATTGGGTTACCTCGACGATAACGACAAGCTAGATTCAGACTATATAGAAAACCACACTCAAGGCTTTACTGAAGCGATTCGTTCTGCAAGTCATTATTGTTATACCGAATCAGACTATACCGAATCAAGTAAGGGAGACAAAAGCGTTCCTGAGCTAACAGGGCTTACTGAACAGCAACTTGAACAGTTCTACCAGTTGTTTGCATCTAACGAGAAGGTGCTCACCATCTATTCCCAAGGCGTAAATCAATCCACACAAGGGTGTGACAAGGTAAACGCCATTATTAATTGCCATTTAGCCACTGGGAAAATTGGCAAGCCGGGCGTGGGGCCATTCTCTGTAACGGGTCAGCCGAACGCAATGGGTGGGCGTGAGGTGGGCGGCCTAGCCAATACCTTAGCGGCGCACTTTGAGTTTGGTGATCCGCAATCACACCAAACGGTGAGCGAGTTCTGGCAAACCGACAGCTTAGCCACACATGCGGGTTTAAAAGCGATCGACCTGTTTGGTGCCATGAATGAGGGAAAAATCAAAGCGGTGTGGATCATGGCAACGAACCCAGTCGTGAGCCTGCCTGATAGCGAAAAAATCAAAGCCGCACTAGAGAAGTGCCCATTTGTGGTGGTGTCTGATTGTATTGCCGATACTGAAACCATACGCTTGGCCGATGTGGTGCTGCCCGCGCAAGGGTGGAGCGAGAAGTCGGGCACCGTGACTAATTCTGAGCGTCGAATCTCGCGCCAACGCCGTATATTACCAAGCCCAGGGGAAGCCAAACCTGATTGGTGGATATTAAAAGAAGTCGCGCAAAAAATGGGATTCAAAGAGCAGTTTGAGTATCGCCACGAAGGCGAGATCTTCAAAGAGTATTGCGAGATGACTGCGCTTGGTAATGAAACAGGTAAAGCGCGTGACTTGTGCTTAATAGGGCTCACTCAATTGGATGAAAAAGGCTATGGTGAACTCACTCCGCAACAATGGCCAGTACTTGAATATCAACCAGAGATCATTGAACAGCGCATGTTCACCGACGGCGAGTTCTTTACTGAATCTGGCAAAGCGCAGTTTATCGCGGTTGAGCACGACAAGCCGATTGCTGATACCAGTGTCGAATTCCCACTTATCATGAACACAGGCCGAATCCGAGACCAATGGCACACCATGAGCCGCACGGGCTTGGCCGCAGGTTTAGGCGAACACACACCAGAACCCTTTGTTGCCATGCACCCAGATACGGTTGCAGCACTTGGTTTAGAAGAGTTCGGCTTAGATGAATTTGGGCTAGATGCTTTCAACCACACCACTATTAATCCAGTGGTGAAAGTGCGCAGTGAACAAGGGGAGTGCCAAGCTCGCTTAGTGGTAACCAAAGAGATGCGCCGCGAACAAGTCTTCATGCCTATTCACTGGAATGCACCGACCGCCAAAGACAGCAAACCGTGTGACCTGATCTTGCCTCATACCGATGCGGCTTCAGGCCAGCCAGAGTTTAAACACACCCCAGTGGTGGTTGAGCCGTGTGGTTATCGTAGTGAAGCCGCACTGGTCAGTGACAAAGTGATGGATTGCAGCGGATTTGATTACTGGGTGCGCCAAAGAGTGGAGGGCGGTTTTCTGTATCGCATATCTTCCTCTAAGAACCCAATGGAGTTGGTGATTCAGCTTGCTAACACACTCGATGCTTTACCAGAACCGAATGCAGAAGCAATTAAGTCACTCCATTATCACGGCAACAAATCATTCAAGAACTACGGCTCTGCCAAGCTGGATCAATTTGGCGTGAAGCAAGCGTTCGTAGTCAACAGTAAGCTCGACCATCAAAGCATCGAATGGCTAGTGGAGTGCCTAACCCGAGAAGCCGATCAAGAGTTCGAAGCCGAGTTTTTGAGTGCCATGGCAAAGTAGTTATTACCTCTTATTCATCCATACTTATAACGTAGACGCCGACTATCATGTCGGCGTTTTTGTTTGAGAGCACGACACCCAAGATATGAACAACTCACATATTGGGTGGTTTTCTGCTTTTCGTCATGTCTGATACGAAGATAAGTAGGTAAGATGATGTTATTAAATGGGTTATTGGACCTAGTGCAGCGCGTCTTGGAAACTAGACAGAATTGTTTCAGAGACAAAATTCAGGATTATTCTGTCTAACATAGCTGTTATGTGATTAGGTGTGAATGTTTAGGTAGAGTGGAAAATGTATGAAAAATTCTGAAGTGACGTCCTTATAAAAATACAAGCCCCTGAATCAATTCACACTAGATATTATAGCTTCAGAACGCATTAACTATGCACTACCTGAGTCATTTAATGATCCTTTCGATACGAAATGCTCGTTTCCCAGCAATACCGCCATGACTTCATCTACTAATGTAAATAAAATCGCACGAGCCTTTCCCAATGAGCCAGACATTATGGCATTCAAACTCAAAAATGTAATTCCAGATATTGATAGGTTTCATCATCATTTGAAAACTTTGGAATCGTATTACTGACAGAAAACGCAACTGATATTCTAATGTGGTCTCATTATGCTGATAATCACAATGGAATTTTTATTGAGCTAGAAAGAAACGAGCAGAATGAATTGGGCAATCATGAGGTAACTAGAAAAGTAAAATATACTAAAAGTTATCCGTCATTGAATACAAAAATTTTACTTGAAAAAGATAGGTTTAATGCATCATTGCAAAGAGATTTTATACACAAAATATTTGCAATGGAAATATGAAAAAGAGTTGCGAACTTTTAAACCACAAGGTGATAGAGGTTATCCGTTACCCGGAAAAATCTTATCAATCTCTTTTGGCGTAAGAGCGTCACCAATAGACATTGAAATAGTCAAGAAATTAATAGTGGGCACGGAAATAAAGTTGTTCCACGCTGAGTTAAAGCAAGGGGATTTTGGCATTAAGTTCAAAAAATCACATAATAAAAATGTTAGTTGAAGCGTGTATTATAAAGGCCTCGTAGTAGAGGCCCTTAGGAACTAGTTGTTTGGCGTACCACCAAGACAGATTAGTTCGTTTGCTTCGTCTTTTGTCAAATCACTAAGTAAAAGATCTAGTGTTACTTGAGTACGTCGTTCAGCGGAACCAAATTTATCAATGCCACCGCACTTTACTGTGTCAATTTTTACTAGTGCAATCGTTTGACCTTTATCTTTAACCTCAACATTTAGGTAACGCATATAAGTAGCCATATCCCACCACCAGTTTGCAGAATATGTTAGTTTTGGGGCGTCTGTGGTTTTTGAGTTGGACTGAGAGATATCAATAACTTGGTAGTCATATCCGTATTCGTCTAATTTTGCAGCAATGATTTTTTTAATTGAGTCTTTTGTTCGGCCATCGTCAATTATCAGTAGTTCCTTGTTTTCTAAATACGTTGTATCTAGTTTTTGTAACTCAACAATTGCGTTGTTAGCGCAGCCTGCAAGTAGCATTATTGAAAAAGTAGCGACAAGTTTTTTTAACATTGGTATTTCCAGGGTGGTGTAAATCGCGTGCATACTATCATGCACCAATTACCAATTAAATGGTACGATATTCCTTATTGTGCAAAGGATTGATGAGTATCATTTCCCGTTTTTATTTTGAATGGGGTAAGAATGCCGGGAAGTAGAAAATAGCGAGGTTTAGCCCCGCCAAATAGTGGCTTGGTTAGTTACAAATTGTAATGTCGCCAATAGTGCTACATGTTTTATTATCACGATCGCCATTGATAATAGTCGTGTGTGTGTTAGCAAATACATTCGCTGTGAAAAGAATTGCAATTATTGCGATTGTTTTTTTCATTTTGACGTGGTCGTCCAATCTAACTTTATTTTAAATAGACATAACATAACACAACTCGGTGTCATGCATTGAGAAATTAATTCTTCTAACTGCTCTTCTGAAACTGTTTTTTATCAATGTAGAAGAACGAGTACATTAGTAGAATTAGTGACAATGACGCACACCTGTGCGTGAGTCTACGTGACAACCGTAACTGTCTGTGCCACCAGAGTGTGCGTAAGCAGTAAAAGCTGAAAGAGCTAGAAATAAAGCTAGTGCGATGTGTTTCATTGGTGTTGTTTTCTTATCATGTAAATTAAAGAGCTCGGATTTTAGTGAATTTCCATAAAAACAGAAATGAAAAATTTTTATCGTTACCATTAGAGGTTATGTCTGGCTTCTATTAGTGCCTGGAAAACATCACATAACGAATAAGGATTAAGGTGTTGCGCAGCCAACACTAAATCCCAAGTGTTGAACAAGCCCAAGATAAGGTAGCGATAACAATCTTATTAATCATTTAGCTATTTTCCTGTTTCTTTCGTCGTCACATCTCCTCTGATTCCGAAAATGCCATTCTCTTTATTTGCGATGCCTTTCGGCTAGGTTAAAGTCACCATCAAATTATGAATCGATATCGGATGTGATAATGGGAATTAATCGCATTAATCATTTACCTTGCAAGTATTGATTGGTAAGGTGTTGTTAAAGATAGGTTTATCGTATTTTAAGTTGGTTGGCTTTATGGAGGAGGAACAATGGGAAGTGGCAAAAAGAATATTTGGCTTGAGTCTGATTCGATTGTAACAAGGAAGAGCCCAAAGCCTCTTAAGCTTAATACGTTAGAAAATATCTACGTTAAAGAGCATGGCATTAAAAGTAAAATCACAAGGTCGTTTTTTATTGCGGTTGTGTTTAGTTTACCTATTTTCCTTTTTCGTCCACTTGCTGGTATTGGTGTGTTTTCCATAATTGGCATCGCTGGATACCTTTTAACCAAAAAATATGAGTTACGTGTCGGTGTTTTCAATAACGATGACGTTGGTGTTGTAGAGTCTGGGTTATATTCGTCAAACGAACGCGAGGAACTCGATGAAATAGTAAGGCTCGTGATGGAATATAAAACAGGCAAGTAATAAAAATAAGGACTAATATGATGCGTTACGCTCGGCGGTTATGATAAAAGTACCGTGTACTTGGTTAGCTCTGTGGGGCTCACTTTCTTACGGGCGTTAGGATTGATATTGATTATTTACACATATAATAAGTTGGTTGGTAAAAAGCATGAAACAAGCTGTAGAAATGAAGAAACTTAACTTACCTATTAAGAAGGTAGGTGCCGGAATTGCCGTTGCTTTTGTTCTCTTTAGTTCCGTTTATACTGTTAATGAGGGGCACATTGGTATTGTTAAGCGCTTTAGTGAAGCGAAAACACAGGTAAGCCCAGGTTTACATTTTAAAGTTCCGTTTATCGACAGCGTTGAAGAGATTGAAGTTCGGACACGCAAGAATGAAGAGAAAATGGCCTCAAGCACAAAAGAGCAGATGCCAGTCACGGTCGTCGTATCCGTTAACTAGACGGTAGACAAATCTGCAGCGTTAGATCTCTTTAGACAGTATGGCGGTCTTCCACAGTTTGAAGCTCGCATTCTTGACCCTAGGTTTAGGTCAGCAACTAAGGATGTGATTCCCAAGTATGATGCAGAGCAACTGATTCAAGATAGAGCAAGTGCTATTCAGGCAATTGAATCAAACTTAATTGAAGAAATGGCCGCGTTTCCAGTAAGCGTAGATAATATACAGATTGAAAATATAGCCCTACCAAAAAAATACCTTACCTCAATCGAGACTAAGCAGACTGAGAAAAACTTAGCCGCAGCAGAGAAACATAAACTGGCTAGACAAAACTTAGAAGCTCAAAGAGCCGTAAATACGGCAAAAGCCGAAGCTGATGGTATTGAGCTTATCGCTATAGCTGAAGCGAAGGCGATTAAATTAAAAGGTTTTGCTGAAGCAGAAGCGATTAATGCAAAGGCCAAAGCTCTTGGGGATAACCCATTAATCATTAAACTGACCGAAGCTCAAAATTGGGACGGAAAGCTGCCAGCAACAATGTTGGGTGGTGAAAATATGCCTATTTTAGATATGAGAGCTAAGTAGCATTAGAGAATTAAAGGTAATCCTAATTCAGAAGGGGTGAGATGTTGCACAGTCAGCATTTACCCCTGAAGCTTGCATAAGCCCAAAGTCACTTTGTTAAGCAAACTGTACGATTAGGTTTGAAGGGCACATCGTGTTGAGGTTTCTCTCAAGGCGAGTGAGGCCAAGGTAAGGTTGTGATAGTCATCTTATCAAGCCGCTAGTCATTTGCTGTTTATTGTCGCCATGTTTATTCTTATTCCACAAATGCCCCCAGCCTTGTTCTCGTTGTCTTTCTGCTAAGTGAGTTGGCTCAAGCTTTACACATGCCAAAATCAATATTAAAAATACGGCCGTATGACCTAGTTTATTTAGTGTTCTGTCCAATATTGTGCATTGTCACACGCTTCAGCGCCTATACGCATGAATGGCATATTTACTATTGTAGTCAGTAGGTTAAAGTGGGTGATGCTTTATGAAGCAGGACTTACTATTTTGGCCTGTGGTATGAGGGCTAAAGTGGTTTTTAGCTAGGTCGATACCGTAGAAATAGGTACCGCATAAATGTGGCAGAACCTCGAAAGGGGGGGATCCATGTCATTCGTAATATGGATTTTAACATCGAGGGTTTTGAATGAAAGCAGTAATCGGAAGTCTAAAGAGGTTTTGGAAACGTTATAAAGAAGAAAATCCAACTATACAGCTTAGCGTTCCATTTGTGGGAGGGTTCGCTGCGAACATTCCTTTAGTTGAAAAAGGGAAGATAAAACGGACTAGAACTGGAATAAATGCTCAAGATAAAATCGGTCTTTTTGTCGAATCTAACACTAATAATTTGGTTAAATTCTATAGTCAATATGAGTTAGAAAAAGAATATAAATTCTGTCGCGCACCATATGCTGAAACCATACCTCTAAGAAAAGGAAATAAAGGCTTTTCTTATGGAAAAAATGTAGATGATTTAGAAGTGTGTTTTATTGACGCGAAATACCAGGTTCCCGACTATTTAAAAGAACATTCAGAAAAAGCAGTAGAACTATTTAAAGCCTTAGGCAAGATAAAAATTGATGATACATCAGGCGAGTGGCAAAACGATTACTCAATACGTATCACTAATTTTGATATAACGGAAAACAAAATTCATATCCAACCAGCTACTTACTTTGATCAAGTCGCAACGAATCTAACTTTAGATTGGGCTTCTGGTGTATTAGGGGAAGACCCATTACTAACGATTCGAAATGATTATGAAAAAGCTCATCATGGTCTAATTACTCCTCTAAGATCATCAATACTTTCAAATACTCTAGGTGTGGCTGCTATTGTCGTTAATCCAAATACAAAAGAAGTACTGATACCCATTCGTGGGAATGAACAAGCTATAATGGATAACGGCCTAGGTAAATTCCATTGCTCTGCATCTGGGGTTTTTGCATGGAATGAAAATGATACTATTACGAATACCTTATCATTCGACTTTTTCTGTAAAGGAATAGAAAAGGAAATAAAAAGTGAAATTGGACTTAGACCAGATCAATATAGCCTAATACCGCTTGCGTTTACAAGGGAGCTCGTCCGAGGAGGTAAACCCCAGTTATTTTTTATTGCTGAAACTACATTAGATATTGCTAGTATTCAATCTGAAATGAAAATGGCGGAGGAGAATTGGGAATTTATTAGTATTGAGAGTGTTGATGAAAGTAATCCACTTTATAAATATATCGAGTTCCCTTTAAATGCCCCCCAAGATATGTTCACATATGAAGGATGGATGGCCATGAAGATTGCAATGGCATATTTTTATAGAACAGAACCACCTTTCAACGCATGCTAGCTGATATCCACATAAACGAATAAGGATTAAGGCTTCACGCTAGCAACACTAAATCCCTGAGTGTTGAGCAATCCCGGCACCATTTTATTAAGTAAACTGTACGATTAGGCTTGAAGGGCACATTGCTTTGAGGTTTCTCTCAAGACAAGTGAGGCCAAGGTAAGGTTGTGATAACCACCACAGGCCTCACGCTTATACGCATGAGTGACATATTTGCTATTGTAGTCCGCAATTTAGAGTGGGTTACCGAGTTATGAAGTATGACCTTACCATTTTGGTTTACGGCATGAAGGCTAAAGTGGTTTTTAGCTAGTTAGATAGCGCAGAAATAGATACCACATAAATATTGTAGAACCTCGGAAGGGGAAATCCATGTTATTCGTTATATAGAAAGGGAGGTAGAGTGCTAAATCGTATTGCTAAGTTGTTAATGCATTTATTGGCTTCATCTATAACGGCTTTTTTTGCTGGGATTTTGAGTGTAATTCTAACGATGATGGGAGGCTTTCTAATAATTCCTGCTTTTCAAACTTGGTTTATCATGAAGTATCAAAGAGGGAATGTTTTTATATCAAGTATGATTGCGTTTGCCCCTTGGGTTGCCATTCATTTTTATGCAATCGATCAGCCTAAGCTCACTCAAGTGGTAATCAATCTAGCATGTCAGTCTGCAATTGCTGGGATTATTTTATACGGACTTAGATATCATGCATATCCGAAAGTTATGGATTATTGGTCAGGTAGATAACTTTGTATAACAAGTAATTAAGAGTGAACCCAATTCGAGTTACCACACTCCTAGTAGTGGGCTAACATGCTTCAAATTAGAATGTCGCGTGCTCAGGGACAAGGAGCTTATCCAAGCCCCTGAACAAGAAGACGATCAAAATGCCAATTCTCAGTAGCAGCAGGCTAGGCTCCAGTTTGATTTGAAGTTTCTTTTCCATGATATCCCTTGTGATGCACCAATGATGCGATGAATTAAATGTTTATCAAAGGATATCTATAGTCTTTGTGTTATATTTTTTTCAGTGCCTTATGTAGCAAGAAATGTCTGGTTTGTTTGTTTCTCAACTTTATCTGATTCAAAATCTTGCTGTTTGATCAAGCTAATGGCGAGACTTATTGGCATTGGTTTATAGAAGTAGAAGCCTTGGATGTAGTCGACGCCTAGTTTCGACAAGATCTTCAGTTGCGACTCGTACTCAACGCCTTCAACTATGACTTGCATGCCTAAGGTGCGTGATAGCTGAAGCATGGATTCTAATAGTGGGATACCAAAACTGGATTCGTCGGATATGTTTTTCACGAACACGCGATCAATCTTGAGAATACTGAACGGAAATTGCCTTACAAAGTCTAATCCTGCGTAGCCAGTACCAAAGTCATCTATGGCAATTCTTACACCAAGATCAGATAGCTTTTGCAAGTTGTCCTTAATTTTGACCATATCGGCATCAGAACACTCACCATCCTCTGTCACCTCGAAAACCACTTGCTTGAGAATCTCAGGGTGTCTTTTAAAGATGCTAATCACTTTATTCGTGAAGTTACTGTTGGATACAACGTTTCGGCTGATGTTGACGCTGATGTACTTTGATGCAAATACCTCTTGATTACTTTTCAATGTCGTTAACACTTCATGCAGCACGAAATAGGTCAGCTTCTCAATCAAGCCTAAACTTTCAGCCAATGGAATGAAGATAGCAGGGGAGACGTTACCTTCAATTGGATCGTTCCATCTTAATAATGACTCACAGCCTACGATCTTATTGGTGCTTTGATTAACGATAGGTTGCATGTGAACATGTAGGTGTTTGTTTTTCAGAGCACTGGATAGCGAATATTCTAAGCTACGTTGGCTCTGTTTTTTATGCTTGAGGGAAAGGCGAATAATGGTCGTAATTCCCGCCATAAGAAAGCCAAACCATAAGTGACTCAGCATGAAGTTAATATAATACTGATAACCAATATATGAGGTGACGGTGAATGGGTAGATGTCTGACTGTATCCGTACCGTCGCGTTGTATGAGCCGAGGTCGGTAGGGTGAATGTCTCTTTTGATCACCTCAACTTTAGAGTTAATGCCATGGCTACTCAAATTAGCTTCTACAAGCTCAAAGATGAAGTGCGGAGGAATCATCAGGCTCACTCCCGAGCCTTCCTTAGTCGAGAATATCAGCATGATGGATTGCACCTTAGTAATCGCTGAGTTTGAATACGATAAGGTGGTTAAATTTGGGGCTTCATTGAGCCGCTGCCTGATGGTGTTGTATAGGCGAAATGAAACTTCACCATCAGTGGTTGAACAGTAAAATCGGTTCTCTTTGTCGAACACCGCGGCTTCTTTCACCCAATCAGCTTCAAAAACGTTTTGTCGAAGTTGTCTAACAATCGTGTCGCAAGGCTGATCTGGGGTAATTTCAGATAAAAAACGGTCGAACCTTGATTGAATCCCTTCTAACCTCGTTTCTACTAACCTTGATGTGTCTTCGGTTAACGTTTGGTAATGAGAAGGTGTCAAAGGAATGAGCAATGCCATGAAAAAAAAGAAAGAAATGGCAAAGAAGAACGAAGTTTTGGCAAAATGCTGGTACTTGATATCCATATTAAGAGAAGCGTGACCGATTGGTGTGTGCATGCAACTTAATTTATAAATTTAACGATAATAACGCAAGCTTATGCATAAATAGTGTGAACAAAAGTCTGAGTTATTGATATAAATAGCGTAACGCATGGTCGCACTATAGAAATCAGGATGTTAGATATGCTTCCAAGGTTAAGAGTGTCGTTTTTTTGTTCAGTACTTTTGCGTTTTTTGATGAAGCGGATTGTTACCGGTTTTTATCATCAAATTGAAAACTGTAATTTTTGAAATAATGCGAGTGAGTGGATTTGAGCGTAATGATTAAAAATATGATTTGGATGTTGGTGCGTGTGTTTATCGCGTTTCTGATGATTGCTCCTACCTACGCGATCTTTATCTTGTCTAATTCCGCAACACCACGTCTTTTTGAGACCAAACCAGAAGTGTTAGCTTGGCTTTCGTGCTTTCTTCTTGTGATTGGTTATGTATTGATTAGGTTTTCTAGAACGAGGTATGTGGGAAAATTATTATCGCTTGGTGTATTGGGGGCGGTAGTGTTAATCATGTATGTCGATGAGCGTTATCGGATTTTTGAAGTCAGTGTTCACGCATGGAGCTTATTTTTAGCCGCTCTGTATTTGATTATGCTCTTGTATTTCATTTTCCCGGTTAAGCAACTTAAGCCGCTACTGAGTTTAGTGCCTGTCGCAGGCGTGTCATGGTTTTTAGTTTGGGCCTTAGTGGGCCCAATAAGCTTAACATATGAGTTGATTAGCAGTAAAACAACAATTTCAATTGTGAACTATCAAAAGGTAGTCGACTTGCTACCTGAGTTGTACCTAGATGGTTTCCAGTCAGGTTTGTTTTCCATGCTTCTTGTTCTGTGGTTGTATGCTCTTGTGGTTTTTGGACATAATCCTAAACGCAGTTATCAACAATTGGCGTCTTATGTCGTTAAGATTCGTAATGCTTGGCATTAATAGGGCGCATATATGTGCTTTTGAATTAGGGGATAAATAATGAAAAAGGCTTTAACGGTCGTGTTATTAACGTGTTTACCTTTGCTTGCATCAGCATCCGATGATGTTGTCGATTGCGAGAATGCAATGAATACCATAGAGATCAATCACTGTGCGTCGATTGAGTTGGATACTGCACAAGTGGAGCTTGATCAATACCTTGAAGCGAGCTTTGAACACAATGCTTATGATGCGGAGTTGGTTAGCTCAATCAAGATGGCTCAAGACAGTTGGCAAGCTTACATGACGGCACATTGTGACTCGGTGTATACCCAATGGCGTGATGGTTCAATTCGAGGTCTTATGGCGCTTTCTTGCAAAACTAAGCTGACTAAACAAAGAACGCATGAGGTGTGGGAAAACTTCTTAACCTACATGGACAGCACACCACCAGTTTTGCCAGAGCCCAAGCTGATGAAGTATATGAACTGAGTGCTTATGAGAGTGTGCGCTTGCTTCAACCATTGGCGCTCGAGTCAGCAAGCGATGGGGGATTATCTTACCCTGTCGTTCTTAGTCTCAAGTTTGAAGTGTTACCGAGTAAGGATTCGATTTTGAATAGTGTCAGCGTCACTCTTGTCCAGCTTGAAGTTGAATACAAAAATAAACAAATGAACATCTCGCGAGTCTCTGAGCTTTTGGAAGCTGAGACGGCAGTGGGTGATATCACGTTGCTGCCTGAACTGTTCTCTACTGGATATATCTTTAACGATGCCGCAGAAATTCATGAACTGTGTGAAGACTTCAATAACAGCCCGACCATTGATTCATTAACTGCGCTTGCCACGAAACATCAGACGTTAATCGTTGCGGGTGTCGCTGAGGAAGATAATGGTCAGTATTACAATAGCGTTGTGGTGGTTGATGGTTCAGGTTTGCGTCATAAATACAGAAAAGTCAGTCAAACGAAATTCGACAAAGAGTACTTTTCTAGAGGAAATGAACTTCTTACTTTTGAATACAAAGGCTTGAAGTTCGGTGTCGCGATTTGCTTTGATATATGGTTCCCGGAGATCATGAGACCGTATCAGTCGGTAGACGTTATTCTCCATCCTGCGAATTTTGGTGGTCATCATAGCTTTGCCATTGCACAAGCAAGAGCGTTAGAAGAAGGGTGTCATATCGTGACCTGTAATCGCGTCGGGCAAGATGTGGTTGATGCCTTTACCGCGACATATTGTGGCGGCAGTAGAACCTATTCACCGAAGGGAGACTTAATGCTTCAACTCAGTGAGCATCAGTCTGTTGAAACGATTAATATTCAAGACTTGTCTATTGCGCCTCAATACAATGGTGTTGATGTGTTAGATGAAATACAACAGATAGCGTCTGCGTTGAATCGTTAACAAGACAAGTAAACGCAATAGAATCGAAAAGGGCAAGGTTAGATAACCTTGCCCTTTGTGATTTAGTCTGTGGAGGGCTGAGCCCTAAATCGCTTTTACGCTGCTTCGCTCTACAAGAGTCGGTTCTAGTTCAACGACTTGCGGGTAGGCGTCTGGCGTTTGTAGTCGGCTTAACAGGGTATCGACCGCCGCTTTACCTAAACGGTGCTTTGGCTGGTGGATTGTGCTTAAAGCGGGTGTCATGTACTTAGATAAGTGGATGTCATCGTAGCCAATGATAGACAGGTCATTTGGAATCAATGTGCCATCTTGAGCTGCCGCATGAATCACACCCATCGCCATCATGTCATTACTGACGAACAAGGCCGAAGGCATTTGACCACGAGCTTTCAATGTTTGGTAAGAATCAAAGCCACCATCACATTCGAAGTTTGATTCAACAATCCACTTAGGGTTGATCTCTAAATTCGCTTCTTCCATTGCTTGTTTATAGCCTTGATAACGAGAAGAGGCTTGGTTGCGATGCAGTGGGCCAGTAATACAGCCAATATCCGAGTGACCATTATCGATCAGGTGTTTGGTTGCCATGTAGCCACCTTGATGCGAGTTGTCTTGGATTTTATCACTTGCGAACAGCATTGGACCCCAGTCCATTACCACGACAGGTAACTCTGGGTAGCGCTCGAACACATCGATATGTTGACCTTCAAGCGTTGAACACATCAGCATCAAGCCATCAACACGCTTTTGCAGCAAGGTGTCGATCGAGGATTTCATGCGTTCGCTATCGCCTTCTGTATTACACAAGATAAGGTTGTAGCCTTTCTCATAACAACGACGTTCAACACCTTTCACTACTTCACCAAAGAATGGGTTGGTAGAGGTGGTAACCAGCATGCCCAAGGTTTTGGTTTGCTTCATTTTTAAGCTGCGAGCTAATGCAGACGGCGCGTAGTTGAGTTCTTTGGCCGCACTGTTAACACGCTCAGCAATCTCTTCACTGACAAAACGTGATTTGTTCATCACATGGCTCACGGTAGACGTTGAAACCTTTGCAACCCGAGCGATGTCTTTCATTGTTGCCATATAAAATCCTTGTGGGAATCACTTTTCCACGTTGGGCGATATTCTGCCTGAAAACAGGGGCTTATGCTTGATATTTGTTGTTACCGAATTTGAAGGCTTACATCCGTTAACTACGGTTTAGCTCAAGAGTTAACCCTTCAAATAGGTATCAAGCTAAGCAGACAGTTGCTCTGCCAAAAACGCATCGGTTTCAGCACGGCTTGGAATCGACGTTTGAGCGCCAAAGCGAGTCACTGAAATGGCAGCGGCAGCGTGAGCAAACTTGATCGCACGTTCTAATGGCATGTCTTCAAGTAAGCCTGTGACTAATGCGCCATTGAAAGTATCACCAGCAGCGGTTGTGTCCGTTGCTTCAACGCGGAAGCCTGCGATTAATTCACCTTCGCTAGCTTCATTACCTTGACCACGATGACTAACCCAAACGCCTTTTGCGCCTAGCGTGATCATTACCGTTTCGATGCCTTTCGCGTGCAGAGCCAAAGCTGCCTGATGAGCAGATGCATTGTCCGTCACGGTAATGCCCGTCAGCACTTCTGCTTCTGTTTCGTTGGGTGTAATCACATCAACACAAGCAAGCAATGAATCTGATAATGGACGAGCAGGAGCCGGATTAAGAATCACTTGAGTGCCGCTCTCTTTTGCTACTTTTGCTGCGTATTCAATACCTTCAATCGGAGTTTCAAGCTGAGTCAGCAGGTATTTAGCACTGCGAATCTTCTCTAGGTGCGGTTCAATTTGGTCGTAAGTCAGCTTGTTGTTGGCTTCAGCAGAAAGACAAATGCTGTTTTCACCCGTTGCGGATACTTGAATCATTGCAATGCCTGTCGGCGTGTTGTCTGCCACGATCACGCCGTCGATGTTGATGCCATCTTTAGCGAAGTCTTGACGAATATTGATGCCAAATGGGTCGTCACCGACACAGGCAATAAAGCCAATGTCTGCGTTTAATCTTGCTGCAGCGACCGCTTGGTTTGCGCCTTTGCCGCCAGGGATGACCTGATAGTTACCGCCAATCAAGGTTTCACCCGGACGAGGGAACGAAGGAACTTGCAGTACGTGGTCAGCGTTAACGCTACCTAAAACAATCAGTTGAGTCATGATACGAGCCTTATGATATATCGTATTTGAAAATGCATGGGTCTTTCTCATTACGTAAATTCTTGTTGCGTTAACTGCTCGCCTTGTTAGACGGCTTATGAGAAACAGCGATGCACTGTCTGGGTTGGTTTAATAAGGCAGGGATAGGGGAATCCCTGCCTATGTGTCGCTCTATTTTTTTCTTTATTTAATCGATATTGGATTCAATTACTTAGCGATGATTTTTAGAGGTACAGGTACGTACTCGTCTACTGTCTCGCCTTTCAGTACTTTGTCTGCCATTTCAACACCTAAAGAACCGATTAGATCAGGCTGTTGTGCAACCGTTGCGCCAAGTAGGCCACGGTTAACAGCAGCGATGCCGTCTTCAGTGCCATCAAAGCCAACGATCATTACGTCTTTACCTGAAGCTTGAACTGCGCGAAGTGCACCTAGTGCCATTTCATCGTTTTGAGCGAATACTGCTTGTACGTCTGGGTTAGCTGCAAGCAAGTTTTCCATTACGTTCAGGCCTTTAGTACGGTCGAAATCAGCAGGTTGGCTTGCTAAAAGCTCTAGATCGCTGCCGTTTACTGCGTTCATGAAGCCTTCACCACGTTCACGAGCAGCAGAAGTACCAGCAATACCTTCAAGTTGGATTACTTTCGCTTTCTCGCCTACTTTTTCCATGATGAAGTGACCTGCCATTTCGCCGCCGATTACGTTATCAGAAGCAATGTGGCTCACTACGTCACCACGGCTTGCGCCACGGTCTAGCGTTAGTACAGGGATGTTTGAACGGTTAGCAATACGAATAGCGTTAGATACTGCATCTGAATCTGTAGGGTTAATCAGGATTGCCTTAACACCACGAATGGTTAGATCTTCAATGTTCGAAAGCTCTTTGCTTGGGTCGTTTTGAGAATCAAGAACGATAAGCTTGTAGCCTAGCTCTTCAGCTTTCGCTTCTGCGCCATCTTTCATGGTTACAAAGAATGGGTTATTCAATGTAGACAGAACGATTGCCATTGTATCTTGCGCCTGTGCAGACACAGATACTGTTGTAGAAAGAAGGGCAGCAGAAATAAGAGTCGCTAATTTTTTCATGGTGTAAGTCCTTTATGTAGGGTGAGCTAGGTTGGATAACCCTAGCTCGTTGTTACATTATTTATAGATTTAATGTTTATAGGTTTGTTACTGATAGATCTTTTTATTAAAGGTGCTTTTTCTATGGGTTTTCTATAGATAAAGCAGGGTGTTGCATTGACTCAAACTAGAGTCTTATTTGTTTTTGTTATCGACCAATACTGCCAGAAGAATAACCACTGCTTTTGCAATCATCTGGTAGTAAGAAGATACGTCTAATAGGTTGAGGGCGTTGTTTAGGAAGCCGATTATCAGTGCACCAATCAATGTACCCATGATGCGACCACGACCGCCCGCTAAGCTTGTGCCGCCAAGAACCACGGCTGCGATGGCGTCTAGCTCATAACCCATACCTGCGGTAGGTTGAGCAGATGACAAGCGAGAGGCCACGATGATGCCAGCCACTGCAGCTAGCAGGCCACAGATTGCGTAAACGCCGATTTTCACTTTGTCTACGTCGATGCCTGATAGGCGAGTTGCTGATTCGTTGCCACCCAGTGCGTAAACGTAGCGACCAAAACGTGTGTGGTTTAATAGGTACCATACTGCTGCGAACACCACGACCATGATCCATACTGGAACTGGGATGCCCATTGCGTAGCCTGTACCGAACCAAGCGAATGCGTCTGCTGTGTCAGTGAAGCCTGTTGAGATAGGGCGACCGTCGGTGTAAACCATGGTTACGCCGCGAAGTAGTGTCATGGTTACAAGCGTTGCGATGAAGGCTTGAACTTTACCCTTAGCGATAATCACACCGCTAATAGCACCTAATGCTGCACCAGCTACTAGAGCGGTTGGTACTGCGATCATGACAGGGATTTCCATACCAATCATGCTGGCTGCGAACGCACCACAAAGTGCCAGTACAGAACCAACACTCAAGTCGATACCCGCGGTTAAGATAACCAACGTCATACCCACAGCGATAATCGCGTTAACCGAGGTTTGGCGCAGAATGTTCAGGATGTTGTCGACAGTAAAGAAGTTCGGGTTTAAGAAAGAAACGACAACAATCAGGAAGATCAAAGCAATCAATGACTTTTGATCAATCAGCCACTCTTTGCTGATTAATGGTTTTTTCTTTGGCGCTTCAGTTTCAGTTGTTTTGCTCATGGTTTTAGTACTCATGCTGCGTCCTCGTTGATCTTTTTACCGACCGCACACGCCAGTAATAATTCTTGGTTTGCTTCTTTAGCATCAAATTCACCGCTTACACGGCCTTCATGCATCACCATGATGCGGTCACTCATTCCTAACACTTCTGGCATTTCAGATGAGACCAAAATAATGCTCATGCCGTCGGCTTTAAACTTATTAATGAGTTGGTAAATCTCTTTCTTAGCACCGACATCGACACCACGCGTTGGTTCATCGAGAATCAGTACTTTTGGTTTGGTCATCAAGCCTTTAGCGATAGCCACTTTCTGTTGGTTACCACCAGAAAGGTTGCCAATGATTTGCTCGCGAGTCGGGGTTTTGATGTTGAAGAGCTTGATGAAGTCATCCACGGCGATCACTTCGTCTTTATGTTGGATTTGACCGCTCTTTGTCAGTAGGTCAAGTGAACATAAAGACATATTCTCTTTCACTGAAAGCCCTAGAACTAAGCCATCGCCTTTACGGTCTTCAGAGATGTAAGCAATGCCATTCGCCAAGCCATCTTTCGGGCTTACCGGGTTGATGGTTTTGTTTTCTAGGTTGATGACGCCGCGTTCACTTGGAAGGGCACCGTAAATCACTTTCATCAGTTCGGTACGACCTGCACCCATTAGGCCAGATACACCAAGAATCTCGCCGCGCTTTAGAGTAAAGCTCACGTCATGAACACCAGAACCAGTCAGGCCAATCACTTCAAGGCAGGTTTCACCGTGGCTCTGTCCGATACGTGGATATTGCTCGTCCAGTTTACGGCCAACCATCATCTCGATTAGACCATCTTCGTCGGTGTCTTTTACTTCACATTGTCCAATGAACTTACCGTCACGAAGCACGGTGATGTCATCACAAATCTCAAAGATCTCTTTCAAACGGTGAGAGATGTAAACAATGCCACAGCCTTCATCACGTAGTTCGTTAATTACTTTAAATAGAGACTCAGTTTCGGTATCGGTTAGTGCATCCGTTGGCTCATCCATGATGATGACCTTAGATTCAAACGATAGGGCTTTCGCTATCTCTACCATTTGCTGCTCACCAAGGCTTAGCTGACCTAAAGGAGTTTTTGAACTGTGTTTTACGTTAAGGCGTTTAAGTAGCTTGTCCGCTTCTTGGTACATTTCGTTCCACAAGATACGTCCCATGGTGCCTGTGATTTCACGACCTAAGAAGATGTTCTCGGCGATGGTTAGCTCAGGAATTAGGTTCAACTCTTGGTGAATGATGCTAATGCCGGCTTGTTGTGAATCACGTGGTCCTTTAAATGCTGCGGGTTTACCTTGGTATGCGATAGTGCCGCCGTCCAAGTGGTAAATGCCGGTAAGCACTTTCATCAACGTTGATTTACCTGCACCGTTTTCCCCCATTAACGCCATTACGCGCCCTGGGTAAACGTTGAGGCTCGCCTTATCTAGTGCTTTAACACCTGGGAAGGCTTTCTCAATTGAGCTAAGTTCTAAAATGGCTTGAGTCATGTCGGTTCCTTTACTCGGGGCCAGTTGTATTTGATTGTTTTGGTTCAGTGATGACACTGAGCTGTCGTTGCGCTTAGGTTCAAACGCTAAGCTTGAGTTAAAAGGTTACGCCAGCTTGGAAAATAACATTTGCGTATGGCGTGCATTCGCCAGTGCGAATAACCGCGCGGCTGTCATGCGTTCGCTCTTTGAATTCTTCATGAGTGATGTAAGTAATCGAAAGCGATTTGCCGCAACGCGCTTCTTCTGTCTTAACTAAATCAATCAGTGCAGCGTGATGGTCTGGGCTTACTTTCGCAAACTCTTCTGCAATCACAACGCCTTCAATCTGAGATTCATCCAGCATGGTTTTTACTGTTTGCTGAAAGCTCGGAACACCATGAGTTAAGGCAAGATCAATACGAGTTACGTGATCTGGAATCGGCAAGCCCGCGTCACAAATCGTGATTTCATCTGTGTGGCCAAGAGTCGCCACTAAGTAAGAGAGTTCAGAATTAATTAGAGTACTTTTTTTCATATCACGACCTATCGAAAAATAACGTTTAATGGGTTGAGAACAACTCAAGAAAAGCTATCGAAACGTTTCGATAGTGATAATAGTGTTTGATTTATCATTTGCACTCTTCACTTTGCTAGAGTGTGATAACGATCATCGAAACGTTTCGATGGGGCGTTTTTTAGTGATCTTAATCAACGCCATTGATTGCATAAATACGTTCACCATGGAGATATAAAGAGTGCGCTACGGCTTGTTGCCCATACAGTTTTGACACAATGTAGTGTCGCTTAAATTTAATTAAGTGGGGTCAACCGACAAAATGTAGCCAAACTTGGTGATTGTGGTTATCTGAATGTCTGGTGTTCTTAAGCGCGTAAAAACATTACGCAGATTATAGATGACGTTAGCAAGTATGTGAGGAGAGGTGAGTTCCCCTTCCCAGCACATATCAATAATATCTTCCCTAGAAACGGGATCCCCTAGATTTTCTGTTAGTAAACAGAGCACCGAAAGTAGGTGAGGGCGTAAAGTGATTTTATTCCCCTGTTCATTAGTAATCGTTCGAGAGTCAGTATCAATGATTAAGCCGTTGAGCTCTATTGTGTGGTTCATCGTGTTTCTATTCGTCTTATTCTGAATGGTTGAGATTGAGTTAAGTCGCAAGCTACTAAAGCGTGTGGATTATGCAAAATCACGCCACTCTTGAAAGTAAGCTTGCGTAAGTGCGAGGTGGAAAAACCTAAAAACCGGATGATTTGGAAGGGAATGGATTGTTCAAACAAACGTTAGGTGTTTTTTTATTTCTTTTTGATTCAGGCTCTTATGGTGTTTTAACTAATTCTGTTGTCTGGGGTTATAAAGTGATTACATTTTTATTTATTTTTTTGTTTTCTGTGAGCCTATCATGTTCGCGAATTCGACGGGGTGTCGGGTAACTCTAACAAGATTGTGCAGCACAGGAAGGCGTAACAATCTTGATTTGCATTAAGTAAGGTCAAGTAGTAATGGGCAATAAATTAATTCTAAGCATCGCAATGATGTCAGCATTTGCAGCAAACAATGTAATGGCAGCGGACAGTGGTTTGTATCTAGGTGGTGCCATTGGTACTTCTGGCGTCGATGATGGTGGACTATTTTCATCAATTAAAGAGCCAGTGACGTTTGAAGCAGAAGACAATGCTTACCGTATCATTGCTGGCTATAAGTTTAACCGTATTGTATCACTTGAGCTTCAGTACACGGATTATGGTGATGTGGTTGCTAAATATCCTTTAAGAAGCAACGCTGGCTTTACATGGACTCCTCAAGTCTTTTCGATTGCTGCAAACCTTGGTTATACGTTTGATAATGGCGTTCGCCCATTTGGTACAATTGGCTTATCTTCAATCGATCTCGATATGAAGTATGCAGACGGTTCACGTCCTTCAAGTTCTGATTTCGATGATTCAGGTGCAGGTGTACGAGTTGGTTTTGGCGTTGAGTACACCCCAGAAAAGCTTTCTGAGTTAAGCCTGAGACTTGGTTATGAAGCCGATGCATTTACAGTAGAAGTTGACGAGGGCAACTCTTGGAACCGAAAAAAGGTAGAGAAAGATATCGTATTGGCTTCATTCTATCTTGGCGCAATGTACACATTCTAAGTTTCACACTTTGCTAAACGGTAAATCGGTTTCTAAATGGGGCGTCGGTTGGCTCAACCCGTTTGGCTAAAGTGGAAGGCCGCAGTTTTTGACTGCGGTTTTTTTCATGTTCAACTCAGGTAACTCTCGATTGAAGATGTAATCGAATAGCTAGGCTTCACGGATATGAGCGGTGACAGCAACGATGGCATGGTCAGTACTGAATTGGTCGTGTTCAAAGCTGGGATTGATGAGGTGATGGTCGAGCACTGTGTAGCAAGAGATTTCCATCATGCTTGATGAGTTCTGACAGTCAAATTCGTTCGACATTAAAATGTAATCCAGAACAGAACCAGAGGCACCGTAATAGTGGGTTGGTTTGCGTTGTTCAAGTAAGTCTTGTTCATGCAATTGATGATAAATATCCCAGCTGTCTTTTAACCGGAAGTGGGAAAGCCAATGCTTGCTGTTTTCGTCTCTGTTTATTGAATAACTTAATAGCCCTTTAAACTCGTCGTTGAATAGAGGCTTATTAAAGTCACCCATTAACACAACAGGCTGATCGGTTTGGTAACGATGATTGGTGATGTATTGATGCAGCATCTGAGCTTCAAGGCCGCGCTGCACGCTAGATAACCAAGAGCCAAGTTGCTCTTGGTGGAAGCGAGTGAGCGTGTCACTTTGTGATTTTTCACCTTGCTGAGCGTTATCCACATCGATAGATTCTGCTTTGGGTTCTGTCGGACGTTGTGATTTGAAGTGCACCACATAACAGTCGGTTGAACCTAAATGGGGTAACGTAATCGTGGCATGAACAGGCGTTCTGTTGAATGAGAAATTGTCTCCAAGGTTGAACGCTGTCAGTAACTTCGAATCTGGCGTAACAGGCTGTACATTTTCAATTGGGTAGCGGGATGCGATACCAACGACAGGGGAGGTGTATAGGTAATCATCTTCAACGTCTGCGCTATCGACCACTGCAAAGTATGGATAACCTAGCTCATTCATCAATTGCTCTAAAGACTGCGGGCTAAATATCTCTTGAAAGCCAATCACATCACAATCTAATGAACTAATCGCTTCAGCCATCCAATGTTGCTTTTTCTGCCATTCATCGAAGCTGTAGATGTTCTCAAAATCATAGTAAGCATTCGGCGGTTCGAGATAGTTCAGAAGGTTGAACGTTGCGAATGTTATGTGGTTTGGTTTGTTCAAAGTGTCATTCCATTTAGACCTAAGCAGCAAGGATACTCCAGTAAAGTATAGATTGTTGATTATTTAGAACCTAAATTTCACTTTCAAAGCGAATCAAAGCGAATCTAAACCGTGGAGGCTTATGTCATTCCCGCTAGAGCAATCTCCGTGCTTTCCAACACCACCAAGCTAATTAAAGGAATCAAAGCGATCAGCGTTAACTGCATCCAATAGTTTCGAGCGGTGACGAGTAATTTGTAAATAAACCGTCAGAGATGAAGTGCTGATGGTTTTATTAGTTATTACATGATGTTAGATTTGAACCTATACTTGTTTTAACGGCATGCATTCAAAGCCGATTAATCAACTTGAATATCGAATTCATAACATTTGAAGGGAGAGTCAAATGGGAACAGTTTTTCGACGCAAAGCCTCGCAGCGCACTCAGTTTTTCAGGTCTAATTTAAAGTCCTGTGCAGTTATGCTGCCGCTTATTGTTTTACACCCCTCCGTTACTTACGCTTCTGGTACCCAATCAACTCCTGCTGTCACCGTTATTGAAACCACACAATTGGTTGGTTTTGGTGAAGCAAAATATCCAGCCGATTTTACTCACTTTGATTACGTTAATCCTGATGCGCCAAAGCAGGGCAAAGTGACCTATGGCAGCATAGGTACCTACGATAGCTTTAATCGATTCGGTTCCCGCGGCGTTGCTGCAAGTTATACCGGAGAGATTTACGATACCTTGATGTTTTCTCCGAGCGACGAGATTGATGCGTACTATCCATTGATTGCTTCAAAGGTTCGCTACGCCAGTGATTTCACTTGGATGGAAATCAACATCAACCCAAATGCTAAATTCCAAGATGGTAAACCAATCACGGCTCACGATGTTGCCTTCACCTTTGACAAGTTTTCGAAAGAAGGTGTGCCTCAGTATCGCGTGTATTACAAAGAGATTGAATCAGTAACGGCTGTCTCTGATTTGGTTGTTCGAATTGAGATGAACAAGCCAAACCGCGAGAAGCTGTTTAGCTTTGCGCAAAGCACTCGTGTGTTGCCGAAGCATTTCTGGAAAGACAGAAAGCTGTCTGAACCTCTAAGTGAGCCACCAGTAGGCAGTGGTCCCTATAAGATCATTAGCTATAAATCTGGGCAAAGTGTGACCTACGGCCTAGATGAAAACTACTGGGCAGCAGACCTACCAGTCAACGTTGGCCGTAATAACTTCAAGCAAGTGCAATACGATTACTACCGTGACGACACGGTAATGTTGGAAGCTTTTAAAGCAGGGGAGTTCGATCTTCGAACCGAGAACTCGGCTAAGTTCTGGGCCAACTCTTACACAGGCGCGAACTTCGATAAAGGCTACATCATTAAAGAAGAGATCAACCATGAGAAGCCTGAAACGACTCAAGGTTTTGTCTTCAATATTCAATCTCCTGTGTTCTCAGATCCTAAAGTTCGAGAAGCGTTAACCTATGCGATGGACTTTGAGTGGATGAACAAGAACATGTTCTATGGTCAGTACAAACGTACTCGTAGTTATTTCCAGAACACCGACTATGAAGCGAAAGGCTTACCAAGCGCAGCTGAAGTTGAATTGCTGTCTCAGTACAAAGATCAGATTCCAGCGCGAGTGTTTACCGAAGAATTCCAACCTTCAGTCACCGATGGCAGCGGCCGTATTCGTAGCCAAATGCGTACCGCTTTCAAACTGCTGAAAGAAGCGGGTTGGGTATTGAAAGACAAAGTGATGACCAACGAAAAGACCGGCAAGCCGATGTCATTTGAGTTGCTGATTTACAGCCCAACCACGGAACGTATCGCAACGCCGGTTCAAAAGAACCTTAAGCGCATGGGTATTGAGATGAAGATCCGTACCATCGATACGACTCAGTACATCAAGCGCTTGCGTGATCGTGATTTCGACATGGTGTCGTCGTCATTTTCCGCAAACCCTTACCCTAGCCCGAACTTAATGATCGTTTGGAACTCTAACTACATTGATTCTACTTACAATACTGCAGGTGTTATCGATCCAGTGGTTGACGCGTTAACAGAAGAAATTGCGCGTAACCAACAACATCCTGAAAAGCTTCTTACTCTCGGTCGTTCACTGGACCGAGTATTGCAGTGGAATTTCTACAACATCCCGCAATGGCACGTTGGTGAATATCGCGTAGCAATGTGGGACAAGTTTGAGCGTCCAGATGTATTGCCTAAATACGATTTAGGTATCGATACATGGTGGATTTCAGAAGAGAAGGCGGCATTGCTTCCTGAAAAACGTCGCTAGGAGTTAGTTAGCATGGCCGCGTATATATTTCGACGTTTATTGTTGGTGATCCCCACGTTGTGGGCGATCATCACCATCAACTTTTTCATCATTCAGATCGCCCCTGGTGGCCCGGTGGAGCAAGCTGTTGCCCAATTAGAAGGGCATAACTCTGGAATTATGGAGCGCTTTTCTGGTGGTGGACAAGAAGTTGATTTAAGCGAAAGTGACCAAGCGTCTGCCAGTGGCTATAAAGGCTCACGCGGGCTTGATCCTGAAGTGGTTGAAGAGATCAAAAAGCAGTTTGGTTTTGATAAGCCAATTCATGTTCGTTACTTCGATATGTTGAAAAACTACGCGACCTTTAACTTCGGTGAAAGTCTGTTTAAAGGCGGCAACGTTATTGATCTCATCATCGAGCGACTGCCTGTTTCCATCTCCTTAGGGTTATGGAGTACCTTAATCATCTACGTGATTTCGATACCTTTAGGCATTATGAAGGCGATACATCACGGATCTCGGTTTGATATTTGGTCGAGTGCGGTGGTGATTGTTGGCTATGCCGTACCGGGCTTCTTGTTTGCGATTATCCTGATTATTTTGTTCGCGAGTGGTAACTACTTCAGTTGGTTCCCATTGCGTGGGCTCGTGTCGAGTAACTTCGACCAACTTAACTGGTATCAGCAAATTGGTGACTACTTCTGGCACTTAGCTTTGCCTATTTTCGCTATGGTCATCGGCGGTTTCGCCACACTCAGTATGTTGACCAAAAACTCCTTCCTTGATGAAATCAATAAGCAATATGTGGTCACCGCGAGAGCGAAAGGCTTGGACGAGAGCAGTATTCTCTACAAGCACGTTTTCCGTAACGCCATGCTGATCATTATTGCCGGTTTCCCGAGTGCATTTATTAGTATTTTCTTCACGGGTTCTATGTTGATTGAAGTGATGTTTTCACTCGAAGGCATCGGCCTGCTTGGCTTTGAGTCGACTATTCAGCGAGATTACCCAGTGGTGTTTAGTTCTCTCTATATCATGACCTTGCTTGGCTTGGTGCTGAGCATTATCTCCGACCTGACGTATACCTGGGTTGATCCTCGAATTGATTTTGAAGCGCGTTAATGGCGAACGAATAACAAGGTATTGATAATAAATGTTTAACAACCCTTTAGCTGAAGCTCGTTGGTTACGTTTTAAAGCAAACAAGCGTGGTTTTATCTCCCTTTGGATATTTACCATCTTGTTTGGATTGAGCCTGTTCGCGGAGATCATTGCCAACGATAAACCACTCTTGGTTTCTTATGATAATCAGTGGTTTGTACCTGTTATCAATGAGTACGCCGAGACAGAGTTTGGTGGCGAGTTTGAAACCGAAGCCGACTACAAAGACCCGTATGTTATCGAACTCATTGAAGACAACGGTTACATCGTGTGGCCAATCATTCCTTTTAGCTACGATACGATAAACTTCGATATTTCGGGCGCGGTGCCATCGGAGCCAGATTCAGTGAACTGGCTTGGAACCGATGATAAAGGGCGAGATGTATTGGCTCGCATCATTTATGGGTTCCGTATCTCTGTTCTGTTTGGTTTTATTCTGACGATTGTATCGAGCGTAGTCGGCGTAGTTGTCGGGGCAACGCAAGGTTACTACGGTGGTTGGGTCGACTTGTTTGGGCAGCGCTTCATTGAAGTCTGGTCTGGAATGCCGACCTTATTCTTGCTGATCATTCTGTCGAGCTTCATTGAACCGAATTTCTGGTGGTTGCTAGGGATTATGGTGCTCTTCAGTTGGATGAGTTTGGTTGGGATTGTGCGAGCTGAATTCCTACGTTGTCGAAACTTTGATTATGTAAGAGCCGCGCAAGCCATGGGCGTTGACGACAAACGCATTATGCTTCGCCACATGCTACCCAACGCGATGGTGGCTTCGTTAACCATGATGCCGTTTATCCTTTCAGGCTCGGTCACCACATTAACGTCGTTAGATTTCTTAGGCTTTGGTTTGCCTGCGGGTTCGCCTTCATTAGGTGAGCTATTGGCGCAAGGTAAAGCTAACTTGCAAGCGCCTTGGCTTGGCATTTCTGCTTTCGTCGTACTTTCATTGATGTTGACGTTACTTGTCTTCGTTGGTGAAGCGGTGCGTGATGCTTTCGACCCACATCAACAGAAGTAAGGATAGGTTATGACTTCAAATACAGTTCCTGCTTCAGGGTCAACAGCAGAGGCTTCGAATGCATCTCCAGTTCTGACCATAGATAAATTGTCTGTCGGGTTTGGGCGTAAAGACTCGATAGAACAAGTGACGCAAGACGTCTCGTTGGAGATATACAAAGGTGAGACACTCGCGCTGGTGGGCGAGAGTGGCTCCGGTAAATCGGTTACGGCTAACTCAGTGTTAAAGCTGCTACCTAAAGGCTCATCGCACTACTTAAACGGTAAGATCAATTTCTCTGGCACCGATATTCTGAGTTGTTCTGAAAGGCAATTGCGAGGGATTCGTGGTGGCCGCATTGGCATGATCTTTCAAGAGCCTATGGTTTCGCTTAATCCACTTCATCGAGTCGGTAAGCATCTGGTTGAAACCCTCGCGATTCACCGAGGTATGCGAACCAATAAAGCTCAAGCCTTGGCGATAGAGTGGCTTTCAAAGGTGGGTATTCGTTACCCAGAGCAGAAGATATCAGCGTACCCACACGAGCTATCAGGTGGAGAGCGTCAGCGTGTAATGATCGCAATGGCTCTGATTAACGAGCCAGAGCTGCTTATCGCTGACGAGCCGACGACTGCGTTGGATGTATCAGTACAAGCGCAGATTCTCGACCTGTTAAAAGATCTGCAACAAGAGCTGGGTATGGCGATGCTCTTTATCACACACGATTTGAGTATCGTTCGTAAAATTGCCGACAGAGTGGCGGTAATGAAAGATGGTCGCTTGGTTGAAAGCAATGACTGCCATACCCTGTTTAATGCTCCAGCTCACCCTTATACGCAAAAGCTTATCAACTCTGATCCGAAAGGCTTGCCCGTTCCAGTTTCTCCGGAAAGTGAACCTCTGCTCGATGTTAATCAACTTCGTGTTTGGTTCCCGATTACGGGCGGTTTATTCAAGCGAACCATTTCTCATGTCAAAGCTGTGACCGATATGGAGTTCACTTTGAAGAAAGGGCACTCAATCGGTTTAGTTGGCGAAAGTGGCTCTGGTAAATCGACAACCGGTATGGCGATACTCAAATTGGTGCAAAGTGAAGGTTCAATTACTTACGCAGATGAACAAATTCGGGGCTTAAACCGCCAACAGATGCTACCGTTTAGAAGCCGTATGCAAGTGGTCTTTCAAGACCCATTCTCGGCGTTAAACCCGAGAATGTCGGTTGCTCAGGTGATTGGCGAGGGTTTGTTAGTGCATCAACAATTGGACGACACTGAACTCGACCAACGCATCTGCGATGTAATGAAAGAGGTCGACCTAGACCCTGAAACTCGTCACCGTTACCCGAATGAGTTTTCGGGCGGTCAAAGGCAACGTATTGCGATTGCTCGTGCTTTGATCCTTAAGCCAGAGTTTATCTTGCTCGATGAACCAACATCGTCACTCGACAGAACCGTTCAAGCGCAAGTACTGGATTTGCTGAAGTCACTTCAAGAAAAGTACGGCCTGACCTATTTGTTTATCAGTCATGATCTGAATGTCGTGAAATCCTTGTGTCATTACACCATCGTCATGAAAGCTGGCGAGGTAATAGAGAAAGGTGACACTGAGACTTTGTTTGGTAATCCGCAGCATGAATATACTAAACAATTGGTGTCTTTATCTGAGGTTGGCACGCCTTAATCGATGAATTTCGATTCAATGTGAAAATCCAAAAAAGAGCCTGATCACTGATGATCAGGCTCTTTTTATTTAGAACGTCTTAGTTTATGCGTGGTACTAGAAAACGATATTCGTTCTTAGGCCAAACAACGCGACTTTGCTTTGAGTGCTGACTGCAGGTGTGACGTATTGCGCATCCGCGGTAAAGGTTAACCATGGCGTCGCTTGGAACGCGTAGTAGATCTCAAAACCTTGCTCGTCTTTTAATTCAGCTCCTAGTGGCAAATCGCTAATGCTGTTTTGTAACGCATTAGACAAGTTGTAGTAATAGTAGCCCGCGCCCCATTGATCTTGAGGTCTGTCGAAGAAGAAAGCGTTGCCTCCAAAGCCGCCAACAAACGTTCCATCAATGATATTTGGATTACCGTCTGCCGCTGCTGCTCTTAGATAGACCGCGATGGTATCGTCATTGTTCTCGTAGATATTGTGTGTTGCTTGAGCTCGAATGTTGTACTTATATTTTGCAGTTTCACCCAAAGACGAGTAATCCACTCCTTCTTCAGTGCTGTATGTACCAGACATACCAAACGTAGAACTTCTATCGAACAGTTTGAATGAGTGAGTCGCACCTAATGAGAAGTTCACGCCATCATCAAACCAATCATTGAACCCTAAATTGTCATCGTATCGATCTCTTGGATCATAAATCATCGCCATGATTCGTGTATCGCCGATGGTGTGGTTCAGGATGCCGCCAATAAATGATGGCGGTGTCACGCCACTTGGTGGAGCAGAAAAAGCAATGTTCATGAATCCATGACGAGTTGCACCACCGTAGAATGGCGCATTTCGTAGTAGCTCAAACGCGTCGATCTTGCCAAAAAGTAGGTTGGTGTTGTCATCAAACTTGTGTGTGTAATACAAGGATGAGAAGAAAGGGCTGCTGCTGTCTGCGTAATGGGCTGAATTAGGTACTGACAAACTCGAGAAGCCAAAGTCGTTCGCATCTCCGTTTAGATAGATCAACTGGGTGCGAAAGGTGCCGTTATTCCATAGGCCTGCATTTTCGGTATCAAGCGCTGCAAACAGATCAAAACGGTGTGTGAACTCATTTGAATTTGATGGTGAGCCATAAACCGCCGATTGGTAAACGTTGGTGTATTCAGCATCGAGCGAGAGTCCGTTGTCTTTAATGTGACTACGATTTCCTCCCCAATCACCGGTTAATGTATCAGAGTATGGTTGGCTTGCATTAGCTAAAGACGATAAAAAAAGTGGAGCTAAACAAAAGGGTAATGATAAAAATTTCATAATTAAATCTTATTGTTAGAACGTAATCTGGCTAAGCGCATTGAGATAGATAAGCAGGGCTGTTTAGCGTGCTGGCCAGTTGTGAATGGCGTTGATGTTTAAACAGTGCACTCAATGCATCAAACGCTTCTGAAATGGACAGATAACCTTGCTGATAAGCGAAGGAAACCGAACTTGCTTTACCGTCGTTGAGGTCGTGTCTTGAGATCGCAATGCCATGGTTTTGCGCGAGTAAAAACAATGCATCCGCGTTAAGAGGTTGCGAGTCCGCATTCTGCTGGTGACGCAACTTGTTGACGAGTGAGTGAATACGCTCAATACATTGGCTAAGTCGGTGATAGCGAGAGGTGTTCACCGTTGTCGCAATATGCTGGCAAACCTTTACCAATGCCTCCATTTGATCTGTTTTCGCTGAAGACGAAACCATCTTTTCAATAACTGCATTTAGCTCGGCAAGATATTGCGTTCTAAGCTGGGGTAATACCGTCACTTCATCATCCTTAATGTATCCGCGTAGCTCCTTGCCAAGTGACTCTAGATAACCCATATCTAATTCCCAAATGGTAGACATAGTATTGACCTGAGTTGTAATTGACCGGGTCATGTTATCGATTTTGGTGATGATAAAACTAATTTTGAAGTTTTTATGTTTTTATTAAGCTATTGTATTTATTGATTTTTCATTGCATTTCATCTGCTTAATAGACGTTTCAATACCGGTGTCATCAAAGGAAAACAAAAGAGAAGATTGGCTGATGAAGAAGGGTACAGTTATGGTGGTAAACAGCGCAATTAAATCAGATTTATGTGGCTTTCATGAGGCGAGGTGAGATGCTACGAAAAGAGGTTAGCCAGTTAAAATGAGAAGGTGTGGGGCTTTTATCTTGCCTAGTGCCAAGTGTGATGAACACACTTGTTCACGGTATGAGCTCAATTCGCTAGAGCCAGTATTTAGAAAGCTGCACTTGTTGAGCTATGTTGTGGCTAATAGATTGCACCACCAAACAGCAAATGTCCTCGATGATCTGTGAAGTGTTGGGATATTTGGTTGTGATGTGGAAAGCAGTGAGATAGGGGATTGAAGGTGTGCGAGCGTGTCGGATTGAGTTTGAGATCTTTGTATAGAGATAATTGAATATAGGAGGTCTGTATCGCGGAATCGGTAAACATGTATCATAAAAAGAAAAAGTGATAGCGGACGCTGAGGTCACACTATCACTTTTTGAGAACAATGAAGCTTAAGCTATTGAGATACTTTCGCTCAGCTTAGAGCAATGTTCATCGTTATTGTACCTACGTTATTTCTGTTGAATCGCCGTAAGAGCATGTTGGAAGTACAAGCTTGTCGCACACACATCGTGGTCATGATCATGATGGTGGTGATGACCGTGAGCGTTGTGGTATCTGTTGATTACATTCACAACTTTCATATTTTGCTCAGTCATGGCTAAACCAGAGTTACTGTTTTTTACAGGAGCAGGGATACCTTGGTAAATCGTTGCTTCAACTTTTATCTTGTTGATGTCTTCAGGTTTTACTGTGTATGGGTTGTCGTCAAGTACCGTAAAGTTGGCCGTTTTACCGATATCAATGGTACCAACTTCATTTTCTAGACGTGCTGTGTATGCTGCATCAATCGTGATTGCGCGCATTGCTTCATCAACTGTGATGCGCTCTTGAGGTCCCATTACCGTTTTGCCAGACAGACCAATTCTGTTTACAGCAGCCCAAACTAACCCTAGTGGTTGCGCTGGTGCCATTGGTGAATCTGAGTGCAATGATAAAATACCACCCGCATCGATGAATGAACGTCCACGCGCCATCACTTCTGCACGCTCTTGACCGATACCTTGTTCAGAGTAAAGCTCAGCCAGAATATGTGTGTAGTAAGGGTTTACACTAAAGTTTGCGCCAAGTTCAACGGCTTTAGGGATGTCGTCTTTATCGGTAATACCTAGGTGATGGAAGCTGGTTCTGTGATCGTCTCTGCTTTTTTCTTTGTTGAGCTTGTCGACAATGTTCAATGCAGTCTCAAAGCCTAGATCACCATTGGCATGGATAACAATCGTGTAGTCGTCTTCCCAGTAGGGGCGCATACTTGCTTCAAGATCTTTAGGCTCTTGCAACCATTCACCTGAGTGACCATCGGTGTAACCATCTTTAAGTTGCATTAACTGGCTGTACATTGCGCCGTCTGCAAACAACTTAACGAATTTAGGTAGCCATTTGATCTGTTCGCCTTGATAAGACGGGTGCTGAGTCAAACCTTCGGCAATCGCTTTACCTTTGGCAGGGTCGTTTTCTGCCATCATGTAGGTAAAGTTACCAGCTGGCATTAACCAGTAATCCATTGGGAAGTTACCGTCTTCAAGAATGTCGACTACTTGTTCGAACATCTCTGGTGTTGCAACAACACCTGGGTCAATCGCGGTAGTGATACCACCAGAGTGGATGTAATCTTTGGTTCGCTCCATCCCCGTTGCAAAAATGCCGCTATTTACCCAGAAGCTCATTACATCATTGAGAAGGATTTTAGCTCCAGCTTCATAAGCATGGCCTCGTTCCCAGTCTAGCTGATCGTAGTTATAGCCTTCGCCAGTCCAGTCTTCTTCAGACCAACCTAGCATTTCCATCGCTGCATCGTTGAAGAACAATTCGTGGAAGCTACGATGCCAAATGATAATTGGTCGGTCTTCAGAAATGTTATTCAGCAACTCGCGGCTCATTTCATTGCCGTGGAAGTAGTGATGGTAGCCCCAGCTTACCAATGGTTCGCCTTCTGCCAGTTCACTTTCTAACTCTGTTAAACGGGCTAAGTAGTTATCATGGCCTATTACGCCTTCAACGTTGCCCCACGGTAAATCCCAATCAGCAGGAGTAATAAAGTCTGCGCCGATCAATAACGCCATCAGCCAAAGGTGAACGTGAGGTTCAACGAAGCCCGGTGTAAGAACGCGATCTTCAAATGATTTATCAATCGTAAAACCATCTTTAGATTGGTACTTAGTGGTAAGTGTTTTTTGATCGCCAAGGTCGAGGATTTTACCGTCTTGGACTGCGATAGCGTCTACGTTGCTATGATCGTGATCTGAAAGAGTAATGATGTCGTTCGATACATAGAGCGTGATAGGGCTAGTAGAGGTTTCGGCGAAAGCAGGTGTGGCGACTAGGCCAGCAATAACCGTTGAGAGAAGTAGCTTTTTCATAATGGATCCTATTGCTCTCAACTAACGACCTTGTTTTATGAGAGGATTCAGTCGACCATCGCGCTTTGGAAAATCAATCTTCCTGTGAGCGCTTAGAAAGTCAGTTCTTTGTATTCACGGATAAGTGATAAGAAAAGAGAGGCGGTAAACCCATAATTAGCAATGCGTAACTCTGTTCAAATAAGTGTGTATAGCTAACTTCTGGGCTTACTGCCAATACATAGAGAAGCGAATTTTATCGTTCAAATACAGAGTGAAAACTCTCTTCGCCTCACATTTGTTGCTAATTTAGCAGTGTTATTACGTTTCTAATAACGCATAATGATGGGTAAAACCAAACATTAATAATCTAAGGCGGTGGGGATGTTTTCTTATGAACACTTAAACTCATTCTGTGCGACGTATGACGAACAGAGCTATAGCAAGGCTGCGAGATTCCTTGGTAAAGATAGAACAACCATTCGAGAACAAGTGAAAGCGTTAGAAGACAGCTATCGAACCATTTTATTTACGATTGAAGGAAAAAAGGCGGTACCAACCAGCTTTGCACGTTCTATTTATAAGCAGTCAAAATTGTTGGTGCAAAACAGTGAGCGATTGCATCTAAGAATGATGAATGCTTACCAACAAGAACTGACCCGTTTAGATTTCTATCACGATACTCTGATGCCCAACGATTTAGTGGTGGAGATAGAACAGCATGTTTTGAAGGCTCACCCGGACATGGTGCTCAATTGGCTGCATCGAAATCGAGATGAGATCTTGGTTGATGTGACACAAGCGCACAACAAAGTTGCGATCATGCAGCACCGAATGGAAAACATGTCGGAATACCCAATCAGCGCCATCAAACTTGGTGACGGTGATATTGCTGCCTACGCACGGATTGATAGTCCTTTGTTCAAAATCGGTGAGATTCGACTTGAAGATCTTCAATTAGAAACGCAATACATCAGTGAAAACCAAAGCAAAACCATGCCAGAGTGGTTGGGCATATCACCGTATTTTCGCACCGTTAGTAATAACGATATGTTACTGGAGTTAGTGAAAGTGAATGGCTGGGCGTTACTTCCAAAAAGCTTAGCGACCGAAGCGGTGAACACGAAGCAGCTACGCCGAATAGAGTTCAATGAGTTGCTTTCACACAGCGCGAAGTTCGGGCTCTCATTCTTCTATCCAACGAGTTTTGAAAATACCAATGTGTATAAAGGTTTGGTTGAAGTACTGAAGGGTTACGCAACTAAGAATTTGTAGACCCAACTTTAGTATCGCTTTGAAAGGTACTTAATATAAGTTGAGAGTGAGAGCGCGGTAGATGCACTCTGGTTGAAGCGGAGTGTTGATTATGAATAGGACAAAGGCCAAGTGGCCTTTGTCTCAGGTTTACGCGTGCTTAGTTTGATTAGTTTGCAGATTTAATGATCGTTTCAGTCACATCTCCAATCAAACCCGGCTGGATTAACTGGAAGCTGATCGCTTTTCCAGATTCTTGGATATCTCGCATGTTGTATTGAAGCTGAGTGAAGTCATCTCCCCACTGATAGCGAAGCAACGTTTCTCCTGTTTGTAGGTGATAGTTAACAGCGTATTCCGTCGCGTAGCCAGACATCACACCATCAATGGGTGCAATTGGCGCATCATGTGGGATCTTGTAAGTAAGCGAGTCCAGTTTGACCATACCGTTGATCACGCTGCTCGGCTCCGTAAGGTGTTCCATGTAGTAACTTGAATGTACAAACCTGTCTTCTGGGTTGGCATTACCGCCAGTCCCTAAGTTGGTTTGTGAGTATTGTGCTTCTTTTGGCCCCCAACCGCGTTTAGAGCGTTCTACATTGGCCAGATGTTGGTCGTAATCGGGTTGGTTGGTCATTACGGTGTATTCCGCGCCATGCCATACTCGAGGTCCTTCTGCTCTAAATTCTATAATTGCTGAGTCACCCGATGTGTCTTGAAGGCTAATGTGCAGAGCAATTCTAACGGGAATACCGGGTACGAATTCAATGGCAGGTTGCGATTTTTCAACGAATTTAACGGCCTCTTCAACAGTACTAAACTGCGATAAAACATGTTTAAGGTAGGTCAGCGTACCTAAGTCGTCAGCTTGCGTTGAGTCATCTGTATCCATGTTTCGGTCGTACAGCACATTACCACTAAGCCCTTCACTATTCATACCATCAGTAATTTGCCCATAAGTTGTTAATCCAGTGACATCATATTTAGAGGTTACTTGGTTAGAGTTATTTAAGTGGGTAAGGTAAGCGCTGTTTTTTGGAATGTTGACGAGGTGGACGTTGGTTGGTTCTGACCAGTCCACTGTACGTGAAACGAATGTGCCTTGATCTTGTGTATCCCAAAGCAAGCGGGTACATGCTTCGGCGGCAGTAACAACGCCCATAGAGAAGGTAGCAATAATAGCGGTAGATAAAATTTTCTTATTCATGATGAATGCCTTTGTAATTTGAGAACGCAATCATCATGACATTGAATCTAGAAACGAAAAATTCACATATGCGGGTTAAAATCCATCAATATGGCTAGATAACACGTTAATATTGTTACCTAACCCATTAATATAACTATGGGGCGAAGTGTGCTTGAGTGATTTTCTTGATTGTAGGTAGTGGTTCTTTGTTACCCATTGATACTGGGTAATACAAGGTTAGTCCAAAATTAAAATGATTTGCGACCTGTTTTACTTGGAGAGCTACCAACTCGCCGCGCTGGACTAGGGGCTTTGCTAGATCGGTACTCATGATTGCCCAACCGTCATGTTTTACCAATTCTAATAAGAGGTCGTTATTGCTGACTAGGTGGTACTGGGGGGAAATAAAATAGAGCTCTGGTAGCGTGTTGAAATGGTTTTCGCTCACATATTGCTTGTCTAACTTTAAGTCTTCAATTGACAGCGCGTTGAGGTGAGGGAGTTTGCTTCTTTTTCCTGCATACATACCTAGCTTGCCATAGCCCAAAGAGAAGAACTCGATATTTTTACTAAAACGTTGGATGTTTTTATGCTCCATAAGCGCGATGCTGTTCGATTCAGATTCAATGTTATCAAACGCGTCCTCTCGATTACGATGCAGCCAATGCACACGAAGTTCAGGGCATTTTTGTTGTAAAGCGTGCTCGATTTTGACAGCCAAATTGAGTGGTAGCGAAATGTCGTGATAGATATTGAGCGTCAGCATCTCATCCATATAGATGTTTTCTAATGAGGTGCTGAGCTTCTCAGTGTTATTCAACACAACCTTGGAGCGTTGATAGATATGATCAGCCGCTTGAGTCGGTGTTGCTTTCTTTCCGATGATTTCAAATAGCGTAACGCCATATAAGTCTTCGACGGCCTTTACTTGGTCTCGTATTGTGGTGCGGTCTTTGCCTAACTTTTTGGCAGCTGCGCTGTATGAAGATGCTTCGTACGTGGTGCAAAATGCCAATAGATGCTCATAAGAAAACATGCTCAAACCTCAATAGAAAGTAAACCCAGACCTTATGATGGAAATTATCCCGCATTAATGTTGAATTCGCTAAATTTTATCTTCGGTAATGAGATGAAAATGTGATCAATACTAGGTGTTTATTTTTCGAGTTCGATTAACGCGCTTCAAGCAAATGCGGTGTGTCTATTTTTATCTGCCTTACCAAACCTATATACGGCAATTCAGTGATGATTTCATGTGACGATACAGAGATGATTTTTCTTGGCGTTGAGAACATACGGAGGATTATATCTCTTGAGAAAGCGTGGAATTTAACTTGATCAATTTTCCTTGATGCTTCTTCTAAACGAATTGAGTCTGCAATCACATCAAACTGGATATGGTTGTTTTCAAAGCGTTGCCACTCAGTGTCGAACTTCACCGTCACCTGAGCAACGGAACCTGATGGGGCGAAAAAATTGAAGTGCATGGCGTGATAAGACTTGTCCTTAGTCATGAAGACTTCAGATTCTGTCTCGACGACGCGTATATCCCATAACTGAGCCAAGTAACCAAATTGACCTGGGTATCTTCTGTGCTTATACGACCAATACTGATCGACAAACACCGATTCTGGGCTGTATTGAGAAATGTAGATGTCTTTGATGACGTAAGAAATCAGCGCCACAATAATGAAACCGCTTGTGATTATTTTAGTGGTGATAGATGACATACAAGCACCTCCTTATTGTGATCTCGCCAAAACAATCTCGGCAGTGACGGGGCAGAGCTTTCACGATGAAAGGGTAAAGTATCGAAGAGTGCACTCTGTTGAGCTTCAATCAGTAGCGATTGGCAGATTTGAATGTCTTGATCACTTGGCGTCTCAGCGTTTTGATGGATCAACATCGGGATAGGTGGCGCTATGGTCGGCTCTGCGATTAGGCGACTGAATGCGCCGTTATGGTATAAGCCGACTAAGTTCCAGCCGATAAAAAGAACACATGCGAACCTGATAAGGTTATGAATAAAAAAGGTTTTGTTATGTTGAACCCAGTTTGCTGTTTTTGACCATAACGAAGCGTGGCGAGCAATCAATGATTGGTATTCTGTTTCAGTGAGCGCTTGAGTTTCTCCGATGTAGGCGTAGCCCTTCATCACTTGAGTTTGGATGAACTTTGGTTGTTCGCTCGAATCTCCCAGTTGGGCACGCAAGTTTTTTACCGCGGTGGCGACACTCGATTTTGCACGCGTACTTTCCCAAATGGCCTCAAGAATAAATGATGATGTGAGGTCAGAACCTGAATGTTCAATGAAAAGTGACAGCAACTTCCACTCATTGGAACGCAGTTGCGTCTCTTGCAAAGACGTCAGGTTTAACAGCTTTCCGCTTTGACTGTTAAAAAGCAGATTTTGATTTAATAGGTAGAAACTCATCGTAGCTCACTCAAGGTTAAGTCTAAATCTTACTTAAGGTGGATCGTATCGTCAGTAACTTTTGAGCCCACTTGCGACGCCGAGCAAGCTCAAGTGGACTCTCTTGTTTCGCTAATATGCGATCAGCGTGCGCTATTTTATTGGTCAGCCAAAGGCTTTGATACTGAAAAATATTTCTCACTATCGTATCAGCGGTCGCTGAGTTAGTTTTTGATTTCAACTGTTCAATGGCTTGATTTATGTTGTCGAGTTTGGCTTTTAATCGAGCTATTTGGTCTTGAGGTGAGAGTGTTGGGCGTCCTTTCTTAACGGGTTTATCTATTGCCGAGCCACTTTCACCATCGCTACTTTGGTTAGATTTTAATTTTGAACAATCGATGGTGCGCTCATTAAGCTGATGTTCTTGGCACAGTATCTGATCTTCTAATACTAGGCTCTGATTGACGAGTTTTTGCAGTTCGCTCATCGGTTTTCTACCGGCTTTTGTTTGGGTTGTTGCTTTGCTGTTTTTTTCGAGCGCCTTGGCGGCCAGTGTTTCGATGCTTAATGCTGCTTGGTTGTGTGCATGACACACCTTTCTGTATTCGAGGTACGTATCTTGAAGCGCTTGCTCTTGTCGCATTAATTGCACAGGCAAGGGGAGTGCTGGTCTGCCCGCGCTGCTTTGTGCTTGCCTTAGCAGCAATGAATCTATTTTGTTGTCAATAATATGCAGCATCAGTAAGCGAATGATCTTTCGTTGATGCTTGATGCGCTCAAGCACAAACGAAGTGTCGTCACTCCAGAAATGATTGAGACTTTCTGAACCATTCAATAAAGCTCCGTTAAGCTCTCTGATGCTTGATTTGAAGCTTTCAGTGACGGTATAGAACCAATCATCTTGTTGAAAGCCAGTCGCCTTAACTAATGTACTTTCGAGCCAAGAGGCCACTGTTTGCGAAACTAACGTTTGCGAGATTACCGTTTGAGATATTCCCTTTTGTGATATTCCTTTTTGCGTGACAGCTTGCTCATGGAGCCAAAGCTGATCCGCGAAATCACACACAAGTATTGACCTTGGCTGCGCAGGAAGCGATCTAATCCGAAGCTGGTACAGGCTAATAAGTTGCTGCACATTACCTAATACCTTCTCTTGGGTGCTTTGCCATTGCTTGATCGGATCAGAATGACGTTGCGCAGACAGCATTAGGTTATCAATGCTGCTCCAAATCTTATACTCCTCGGAGGCGCTGATGATGTCGGCGTTAATGAGAGCCAACTGCTCTGCGTTGTGGTCTGGGTAGTGTTGACGAAACTGAGCTTGGTAACGAAGGTTAAGGCTCACGTAATCTTGATAGTCTTTTACAACGTGTTTAGCAAGCTTCACAACTGGCGACAGCGTAGGACGACCTCGTTGATGAGTCTTCATCATACTGACTCAAATGCGGAGAATGGTTTTGCCAGAGGTAGCACTTTGACGGCATTCCAGTGAGGCTTACCTTTTACTTCCTCAAGCTCCATATAAACTCGCTGACCTTCCTCTACGTTAATTTCACCATCAAATTCAATGACACTGATGTGAATGAGTACATCAATATCACCGTGATCAGGTTTAGCAAAACCAAACCCGTTTTCTAGGTGAAACCAAGTGATGTAGCCACGAGTGCAAATCAAATCGGACATTTACGAGATTAACTCAGTGAATAGGTAATGAGGTGATTCTATCAGTGGGTTTTATGACTAATTTTGATTTAAATCTATTTAATAAGTAATTAATTAAATCCAAATTCTATGTGGAACCCGACACAAAACCCTCGGTATTTGCCAGTAAATCATGACTTAGAACAAGTTTGATTCCGACGGCGCTACAGCTCAACGCCCTAAATCGCAAAACTTGACTCAAAAGGGCGCAAGTCCGTTCATCCATTTGATGTGTTGGTGGGTCATTCCATGAAAAAACAAACTTCAATGCTTACAAGTTCGGTTGCCGTTAATCGCAGAACGCCGAGATCTTCTATGAAGATCTCGGCGTTAGCTGTGCTGGTGGCCGGAGCATTAACGAGCTACGGAGCATTGGCTGAAAGTGTCAGCTTAAGCGAGCTGTATCAGCAGTCTCTCGACAATAACCCTGCGTTAAAAAGTGCAGCACTAGCCATTGATAGTGCGACCTATGGTGCAGACAAAGTAGGTGCCGCGTATTTACCTCAGGTTGATGCAAACCTTGCGTATGGTGTGCTTCGTAACAGCTACACCACACTCAACGAGATAGACACCAACGCGGCGCAAGCGTCTATTTCTGTTGGGCAAAATCTTTATAACGCGGAACTGAACGCGGCAAATGAGCTAAGTAATCAGCAGGTTGAGCTCAGCCAAGTCTCACACCAAGTCGCGTTAGAGAGCCTCGCTTTACAAGTCGTGGTGGGTTATTTCAATGCCCTTAAAGCGCAAGAGTCGTTAAAGCAAACCAAAGCGACACAAGAAGCGATCGAAGAGCAACTTAAGCAAACCGAACGTCAATTTTCATTGGGGATGATTCCGGAAAATGACGTGATTGATGCGCGCGCTCAGTTCGATTTAGTTTCTGCATCGGTGATTGTGGCTGAAAACGAAGTTGAGAAATCATTGGACGCGCTTTACGAGCTGTCTGGCAATGAGTTTTCGTCGGTTTATCCACTGAATACGGACCGTTACGACGCAAATATCCCAACGCCGGAAAATGCGCTGACATGGCAGGAAAAAGCCCAGCAATTTAACCCTGAGATGCAAATTCAGAAACAGCTGGTTGAGCTAAGCAAGCAGCAGATTGAACTTGCGCAAGCTGGACATCAACCGTCGTTAGGCTTGGTTGCTGAGTACCGGTATACGTTTGCGAGCGAGATTCGTAGAACCGAGATGGGTCAGTCAAAACAACAGTTTAATAGCATTGATGACAACTCAACTGTGTTTGCAGGTGTAGCAATGACCTTGCCTGTTTACCGAGGCGGGGCAACCAGCAACGAAGTACAACAAGCCAAGGTTCAATACCAACAAGCCCTTCAGCTTCAAGAGCAATCTTGGAGAAGCGTAACGCGTCAAATCCGCGGTGCAGAAAAAGACCTCAATGCCCTTATTAGTGCTCAGCAAGCCTATGCCAACTCTGTTCATTCTGCCGAACGTTCACTTGTTGCGACTCAACAAGGTTTTGAAATTGGCAGCAGAACGATTGTCGATGTGCTGAACGGAACTCGTCAGCTCTATGCGGCGAAGCAAGACCTGACTGAAGCGCAAATTGATTTCATTTTGGTGTCACTGCAGCTCAAGTTCTTGGGTGGCGAGCTTTTACCTGAAGACATCAGTGCGATTAACGCTGGTTTGAAACGCTAGTCGAAAAAGCTGGTTAAAGCGCTCGCTCGAAATCATGGCGTCAACGCCGAATAGAAAATAGATCAAATGTGATGGCACCTGAGGTTGAAGCTCAGATTGAATCAAGGATGCGGTCACTCAATGTATCGACGTATTTGTAGAGAACACACGATGAAAAAAACAATAACGTTATTAACCGCAAGTATCTTACTTGCAGGCTGTGGTGGTAATTCACAACCTACGGAGCAAACCGCTGCTCCAGTGCCTAGTACACCTGTAACGGTGGTACTTGCCGAGGAAATGGCGCATTCGCCAATCCAATACCATGTAGGAAGAATGGAGGCGGTTGAGTCTGCTCAACTGACACCAAGAACCAGTGGTTTCTTGTTAAATAAACTCTTTGATGACGGTGCCTTTGTCGAAGCGGGCGCTGTGCTTTTTGAAATTGACCCAACGTCATACCAAGCGGCATTTGATGCGGCAAAAGCAACCTTATCTGAAGCGCAATCGGCAATGAGCTTGACTCAGCTAAACCATGAAAGAACCACTCAGATGTTGAAGTCGGGCGGTATTTCACAGTCGCAGCTTGATTTGAGTATTGCGGAGCTAGAGATGGCGAGATCTCGAGTGGTATCTGCGCGAGCAAACGTAAGAGTTCAGCAAGACAACTTAGACCAAACCCAAGTTAAAGCACCGTATTCAGGTCAGTTAGGGAAAAGTAACTTCTCTATCGGTGACATGGTAGGCCCTAACTTTGGCCCATTGATTGACCTGATCAAGATGGATCCGATCGATGCCACTTTCTCGATTAAAGAAAGCGAACTGAGTCAATATCAGCTTCAAGGTAAGCAAGCAACATCAGTATTGCTTGAGCGTGATGGTCAATTGACGGACTACCAAGGCAACATCGCTTTTGTTGATAACAAAGTGAATGCAGCCAGCGGTACGGTGACGATTTCTGCCTCTTTTGATAACAGCGAAGCGGGTCTGCTGCCAAATCAATTTGTTCGTGTTGGTCTAACGAGTGCAGAACCGTTAAGCGGCGTGCAAATTCCTCATAAAGCGATCCATCAAGATCAGCTCGCTCAATATGTACTTACCATCGAAGAAGGCAACGCGGTACGTCGTGATGTCGTTGTAGGTGATCGAATTGGACAAGATGTTTTCGTCGCAAATGGCTTGGACGCCGGTGAACCAGTGATTGTTGGCGGACTGCAACGTATTCGTCCTGGTGCTCCTGTTTCAGTTGCGGAGTAATAGATTATGATCAGTAAATTTTTTATCGACCGACCGAAATTTGCGTTTGTTATCTCGATCTTCCTGACCTTGATTGGTTTGATTGCGATTAAAACCATGCCGATTTCAGAGTACCCAAGCGTGACGCCTCCGCAAGTTCGTGTCGTCGCGTTCATGCCGGGTGCCAGTGCTGAAACCGTAAAAGAGGTGATTGGTAATCCAATTGAAGAGGAAGTGAACGGTGTAGATGGCATGGTTTACATGCAGTCGCGTTCAACCAACGATGGCCGTTACTTCTTAAACATTACCTTTGATAACAGCGTTGATGCGGATATGGCGATGGTTAACGTATCTAACCGCGTCGCCGTTGCTGAAAACATGCTGCCGTTTGAAGTTCGTGCTCGTGGTGTGCGTATTCGTAAAGCCGCGCCGGATGACTTGCTCGCGATTGCTTTCTACTCTGAAGATCAATCGATGTCAGAGCTAGAGCTTAACAGCTGGGTCGAAGCAAACTTCATGGAGCGTATCGCTCGTATCTCTGGCTTAGCAAGCAGCGATTTGATTGGTGCGACCTATGGTATGCGCGTGTGGCTCGATATGGACCGCATGGCGTCACTGGGTGTGACAACATTTGATGTGAAGAACGCGATTCGTGAACAAAATGCAGTAGTGCCAGCAGGGCGAATTGGCCAAGGTCCAAGTCGTGAAAATGCCGCATTGCAGTTTAACTTGATCACTCAAGGTCGACTGTCGAGTGCAGAAGAGTTTGAACAAATTATTGTAAAAACCTTAGCAGACGGCAATCAAATCTACCTGAAAGATGTATCAAACGTAGAGATTGGTAGCCAATTCTATGATGCCTACGCAACCTACAATGGCGGAGATGCTGCTCTAGTCGCAATGCAGGCTAACCCAGATGCCAACGCTTTGGAAACAGGCGCTGCGGTTAAATCGGTACTGAAAGACATTGAAAGCATCATGCCAGCCGGTATGACTTACGCGATCCCATACGACACCACCTTATCGGTTGAAGCGTCTATTCGCAGCATCGTCGAAACCTTAATTGTTGCTGTCGGGCTTGTGATTGCGGTGACTTACCTGTTCTTGGGTAATGTCAGAACAACACTTGCACCTGTGATTGCGATTCCTGTGTCTTTGATTGGTACTTTTGCTTTCATGCAATTGGGTGGCTTTAGTATCAATACCGTTACCTTATTTGGCTTGATTCTGGCGATTGGTATCGTGGTGGACAATGCCATTTTGGTGGTTGAGAACGTAGAACGCATTCTCAATGAAAACCAAACCATTGATGCCAAAGAAGCCACCAATCGAGCTATGAAAGAAGTCACCGGCCCGATTGTCGCATCGACATTAGTCATGCTTGCGGTGTTTATTCCTGTGGCATTGCTTCCAGGCATCACGGGGCTGATGTTTGCTCAGTTCTCTATCACCATCTGTATTGCTTTGGTGCTATCCGCTATCAATGCACTCACGCTGTCACCTGCATTATGTGCAATGGTTATGAAGCGTAACCCTAAGCCTGCTAAGTGGTTTGTGGCATTCAATGCAATGTTCGACAAAGTAACAAACGCGTATGGCAAAGCAGTCTCTTTATTGGTGCGCAAATCAGCAGTGCTTTTGGTTTCGTTCGCAGTGGCTATTGCTGCCATGGTGGCGATGAATGACAAGCTACCGACGGCATTTGTTCCAGCTGAAGACAAAGGCGTGTTGGCGCTCGCGATGTTCTTGCCTGATAACGCATCGAAAGAGCGTACTCATGACTTGATTCGTCAAGCTGAAGCGGTATTAAACCAAGACCCAGCAATTGAAGATTTCGCAGGTGCAATTGGCTTCAATGCTCTGACCGGTGGTGTTGCCGCTAACTCAGCGACCATGTTTGTTAATTTGAAAGACTGGGATGAGCGTCTTGCAATGGATGGCGACCATACACAAGCTGCGGTTGCCCAGCGCATCAACATGCAATTGTATGGCATTGATAAGTCGATGAGCATCGCTATGGGTCTACCACCTATTCCAGGTATTGGTATCGGTGATGCACTTGAGTTTATGGTGCAAGACACGTCTGGCCGCACTGCTCAAGAACTCGCGCAAGTGACTTACGCGATGATGGCAGCGGCTAATCAAGCGCCAGAAATCACTAATGCGATGACGACTTATCGTGCCAATGTTCCACATTACAACGTCGAAATTGATCGCGAGAAAGCGCGTCAGTTAGGCGTACCACTCAGTGCAATTAACGATGCGATGGCGACACATCTGGCGTCTTCATATGTTAATGACTTTGCCCTAAACGGAAGAAGCTACCGAGTTTTTGTTCAAGCTAAAGGGGAACAACGAAATGATCTATCTGATGTGCTACGCATACATGTCCCGTCGGCGCTTGGCGAACAAGTTCCGCTGTCTGCTGTCGCAACGATCGAACCGACATTAGAACCTGACCTAGTTACAAGCTACAACATGTTACCTGCGGCACGTTTACAGCTAAATCCAGCTCCAGGTTACTCATCTGGTGAGGCGATTGACGCAATGGAGCGTATCGCCGAGGAAGTTCTCACTCAGGGTTACACCTATGAGTGGACGAACATGGCTTATCAAGAGAAGTTGGCGGGGAACACGGCTCAAATCGCTCTGGTTTTAGCTCTGGTATTCATCTACTTATTCCTTGTAGCTCAGTACGAATCATGGGCTCTGCCTGCTGCGATCATTATTGTGGCTCCAACCGCTGCTGTGGGTACTTTCGCGGCGTTATTAGCGGGTGGGCAGGCCTTGTCTATCTACGGTCAAATTGGCTTGATTCTATTGATTTCCCTAGCAGCTAAGAACGCGATTTTGATGGTCGAATTCTCAAAGCTGAAGCGTGAGACTCAAGGTTTAAGTATCGAAGAGGCAGCTATCCAAGGCGGCAAGATGCGTTTTAGAGCCGTAAACATGACGTCATGGTCATTCATCCTTGGCATCTTGCCTTTGGTGTTTGCCAATGGTGCAGGGGCTATCTCTCAGAACACGACTGGATTGGCATTGCTGGGTGGCATGTTGATGGTGTTGGTGGTCGGTTCGATGATGACTCCGGGCTTCTATGCCATTTTCCAAACACTCCGTGAAAAGCTTAAAACGAAACAACAGTAACTCATAGCCTCAATAAAGTGACGGCAAAGGTGTGTTGCTGCTTTATTGATGGTTTTTACCCCTCGTTATGAATTTTAAAGATTGTTTTTACCGTCTAATAATTGAGGGAGGCAGGGAGTATTTCTCTGACCCGTTTTTAAATCTGAGCCATGTGAGTACGGAAGCGGCTATGGCTCCAATGAGAATAAGGTTTACACATGAAAAAACTATTATTGACCGCTTCAATGTTAGCTGCAATGTCTGGTACTGCTTTGGCGAATGAAGAAGAAAGCCAAGTGATTGATCCATCGGATCTAACTCGCGTTTATACACAAGCTGCTTTTTTTGTTACTTCTGACGCTGATATCCGTTTGTCTTCAATGCTAACTGGGTCATGGTCTGAAACGACTCAGTTCGGTGGCTTTATCGAAGGCAACTTTGGCGACTCAGATGCTAAGCCGGGCAAAGATTCAATGGGCGTTGACTACCTTGGTAGCCGAGCTCAATATTTCCAAGTGTCAGCAATTGATAGTTCATTGATGCCACGTGTTGGCTTCATGGCGGACTTCATCCACACTAAGAACTCGGCACTGGGTTTGGATGACAATACCTTGATGTCTGTCGGTGCTATTGGCTTGATTAACCCTGCTTATACCGGCGGTGCAATGCTGTTTCCAAACGTAAACTACACCATTGGTGAAGTGTTTGGTGAAACGGCAGACGGCTACATGCTAAACCTGTTTGCTACTATCCCAATGGGAGATTCTGGCGCGTTTGTTCAAGCATGGCCTGAATACATGAACGTTTCTGGCGACACAGTTGAACTTGAGTCGACGTCTTTCAACATCATGATGAATGCTCCTATTAAGGAAGACCGAACTCAGTGGCTAATGACGAAGCTCCAATACGCATCTGCAGATGTGACTCTGCCAACGGGCGTTACGCTAGAAGGTGACTACGAGCTAAAAGCAGAAGTCGGCGTGAAGTGGTTCTTTTAACGCACTAGGGTGAGCTATCTATGGTTCAACTAGCCATGGTTTAACTATCTATGGTTTAGCGTCCTAACAAGCGGTAACTAAGCTATGGTTTAAATAAGAAGAGAGCTAATGATGTTAGTTCTCTTCTTTTGTTTTATGGCGCTAAAGATAGCTTTAATCCAGTGAACTCGATGCTTGAACCATAATTCAACATGGTCATTTTGTTGTTTTAAGATTACACTGCGCCCAATATTTCAGAAGTACATATTTAGGTAGAGGTCACCATGGACCAAGAACATTACGAAGACGCTGATTACGAAGGCCAAGAGCTGGGCGAAGAAGGCGAAGAGATTGAAATTGAAGCAATTGGTATTGATGTTTCATCACAGCCAATCGAGCTCTACAAAGTGTTTAAAATTGCTAACCTAGTGAGTGGTGGCGGAGAAGCTAAACACATCATCTCTGAAGGCTACGTAGCGGTAAATGGTGAATTAGAAACTCGTAAACGTCGTAAAATGTACGATGGCGACTTCTTTGAATTCAACCAAGAGTACTATGTAGTGGTGTGCGATCAGCCAGTACAAGAAGAATCAGAAAAGCCGAAAAAGAAAGAAGCGCCTAAAAAAGATAACAAGGCGAAGAAAGGTCAGTCTAAAAAGGATTCTAAGAAGAAAGAATCTAAGAAAAGCAAAGCAGAAATGCTAAGCGCAACGGCTGAACCAAAGAAAGAGAAAAAAGAGAAGAAGAAAGAAAACAAACCGAAAAAGAAAGCGGATACGCCGAAGCCAACACGTGACGACAAAAGCGGCCGTAATTCGATTGAGTTCTTCTAAGTTATTACTTTGAAACGTAAGCACCGTTATACCCAGGTTTTACGTTAAACAGATATCAAAAGACTCACTATTTAGTGAGCCTTTTTTGTAGGTGTAAATTAGGTCCTGACCTAATTTTATTTTTGATGAGCCACAAACTCTACAAACTTATCTCTAAGTGGGTTTTCACTCTCTCCATTCCAGATCAATCCGACAGGCCAAGTGGCGTATTCACCTTCTAAAGTAATGAATTCCACATCGGTATTGCTAATGAACTGCGCACTGCTAGGAACAATGGTGAAGCCGATATTGGCAGAAACCAAGGCAAGCAGGGTGAGGATATCATCGGCTTCTTGCGTCTTTGATAAGTCGATTTTATTGGCAAGACAATATTGTTGAATCTGTCTGTCTAATCCGGGACCGCGATGTTGGGCGAGCTTTAGATAAGGCCATTTCGATAACTCAGAGACGACGAGATTTTTGTTTGGCGCTTGCTTGAGAAGATCTTGGTGTATCGCGACCACAAGCGAATCATTGAACAGTGTTAGGCTTTCTAAATCCGATGATTCTGGTATCCGATTGAAGCTGATATCGAGGTCATGGCTCAATAACTCATCTGTCTGCTGCTTGGAAGGTGTGTCATTTAACGTGATATGAACGTCTGAGTATTGTTGTTTATAAGCCGCAATAAGCTTGGGTGCTTCATGATAAGTAGACACGCCAAAGGCAATGTTCAAATGTCCCTGAGTCCCTTTTACCACCGAGCCTGACAGCTGCTCAAACGCTTGCATTGAATGAACCAAACGTTGGGCTTCTGCCAGTAACGTTTTTCCTGCGTGCGTGAGCTCTGCGCCATTCCTGCCACGAGAAAACAGAGACGCCCCAATATTGGATTCAAGTCGTTGAATCTTTTTAGTGAGTGCCGATTGAGTGATGTAGAGCTGCTCTGATGCCAAACGGTAATTGCCCGATTTAGCGAGCTGACAAAATGCCTTCAGGAGATCAAATTCCATTCCAAATACTCATTGAATTGAGAATATCTTTCATTATATGGAATTGAATTGATTTTTTATACTAGGTTCATACCAATCAGATAAAGCGAAGTTTGAGGACGAACCATGAAGAAAGACATCAAAGTAGCGTCGGTTCAATTTAACCACCACGCAGGTGATAAGGCGTATAACTTATCGGTTATAGAGCAATACGTTCAAAAGGCTGCGGACAGTGACGTGCAGATCGTCAGTTTCCCGGAGATGTGCATCACTGGCTACTGGCATGTGTCTGCTTTGTCGCGAGATGAGATTGAAGCGTTAGCGGAACCTGTACCGGGTGGTGAATCGACTCAAAAGCTGATTGCACTGGCAACACAGTTTGGAATCAGTGTTGGCGCGGGCTTGATAGAGCAGGGCATCGATGGCGAATTATACAACACCTACGTATTCGCCATGCCCAATGGTGAGGTACAAAAGCACCGTAAACTGCACACCTTCGTTAGCCCACATATGAGCAGTGGCGACCAATACACAGTGTTTGATACGCCTCATGGTTGCAAAGTCGGTATCTTGATTTGTTGGGATAACAACTTGGTTGAGAACGTCAGGATCACTGTTTTGAAAGGCGCCGATATATTGATTGCGCCACACCAAACGGGCGGTTGTCATTCACGAAGCCCGAACGCGATGAAGCGAATTGACCCTGAGTTATGGTTTAACCGAGATGAAAACCCAGATGCGATTCGTGCAGAAATGCAGGGCAAGAATGGCCGCGAGTGGCTAATGCGTTGGCTGCCTGCAAGAGCGCACGATAACGGCCTCTTTGTGGTGTTCAGTAATGGTGTAGGTGTTGATATGGACGAAGTGAGGACAGGCAACGCGATGATCTTGAGCCCTTACGGTGAAATCATTGCTGAGACCGATAGTGTTGATAACGATATGGTGATTGCAGAGCTAAAAGCAGAAGAGTTAGATATGTGTACGGGCAGACGTTGGATTCGTGGTCGTAAGCCAGAGCTTTATCATTCACTCACACAACCTCTTGGTCATGAACTTGATCCGCACCAAGCGCGTTTTGCTGAGAAATAATGGTGTAAGCGCTGGTGAAAAAGGATGTATTAGGGACGGTTGAAAGGGAGGGGGAAGTTGGAGGGGAGAGAAGAGTTCCTGATGTAGTCTACCCACTTAAACTGTTTTTAAGTGGGTAGACTATTTACACATCAAGCATCAAGCACCAAGCATCAAACGTCAAACGTCTAAGTTCTATTCTCAGTGTCGAGTGCGAGAAGACGTCAGTTCTGATGCACGAAGTTGAGCAACGGCTTTTGCTAGTTCAAGCTGAGCTTGTGCAAAGTTGATGTCTACATTGCCCTTATTGATATTTTCTAGAGCTGCATATTTCGCTTCTTCTGCGCGAGCGCGGTCAATATCTTGACCGTGCAAGGCAGTATCGGCTAACACCGTTACCACATCCGGTTGAACTTCCAACATCCCGCCAGAGACATAAAGCACTTGCCCCTCTGATTTAGGATCTGTGACAAACACTGTGACGCCCGGCTTGATCTTACTGAGAAGCGGGGAGTGACCGGGGCGGATCCCCAGCTCACCATCAGCGCCAGAAACGGCTAGGGCATACGCTGGACCTGAAAACAGCGTACCTTCCGCACTTACAATATTAAGTTGAAATGTATTATCTGTAATTCCGATAGCCATGGTGTACCTGCCTCTTAGAGTGATTTTGCTTTGTTAAGCACTTCGTCGATAGAACCACAGTACAAGAATGCCTGCTCTGGGATATCGTCATATTCGCCGCCTAACAGGCCTTTAAAGCCTCTTAGTGTTTCGCTTAGCGGTACAAATACACCTTTCTGACCAGTAAACACTTCGGCTACGTGGTAAGGCTGAGTTAAGAAACGTTCAATCTTACGAGCGCGAGATACGGTCTGTTTGTCTTCAGTAGACAGCTCATCCATACCAAGAATCGCGATGATGTCTTTTAGCTCTTTGTAGCGTTGCAGCGTTGTTTGGACTTTTTGTGCAATGTCGTAGTGCTCTTGGCCAACCACAAGTGGGTCTAATTGGCGAGAGGTTGAATCCAATGGGTCGATTGCAGGGTATAGGCCCAATGCCGCGATATTACGAGACAGTACAACGGTCGCATCTAAGTGAGCAAAGGTTGTTGCTGGTGATGGGTCAGTCAAGTCATCCGCAGGTACGTATACCGCTTGGATAGACGTGATAGAGCCTTGTCTAGTCGAGGTGATACGCTCTTGAAGCACACCCATCTCTTCAGCGAGTGTTGGTTGGTAACCTACTGCTGAAGGCATACGGCCTAACAGTGCTGATACTTCTGTTCCCGCAAGTGTATAACGGTAGATGTTATCAATGAACAGCAGTACGTCACGACCTTCATCTCGGAAGCGCTCAGCCATAGTCAGGCCTGTAAGTGCAACACGTAGACGGTTTCCCGGTGGCTCGTTCATTTGGCCGTAAACCATGGCTACTTTGTCTAGTACACCCGCTTCTTTCATCTCGTAGTAGAAGTCGTTACCTTCACGAGTACGCTCACCAACACCGGTAAATACAGATAGACCTGAGTGGGCTTTTGCGATGTTGTTGATAAGCTCCATCATGTTGACAGTCTTACCTACGCCAGCACCACCGAACAGACCAATTTTACCGCCCTTAGCGAACGGACAGATAAGGTCGATAACCTTAACGCCGGTCTCAAGAAGTTCAGTGCTGTTTGCTTGTTCTTCATAAGAGGGTGCTTCACGGTGAATTTCGTAGCTTTCTTTTTGACCGATTTCACCGCATTCATCGATAGGCTGGCCAAGAACGTTCATGATACGGCCTAAGGTTTCTTCGCCCACAGGAACAGTGATTGGAGAACCGGTGTTTTCAACAGTTAGGCCTCGGCGCAAGCCATCTGACGTACCCATTGCAATACAACGAACGATACTGCCACCCAGTTGTTGCTGAACTTCCAATACGAGAGAGCTTGCTTCTTCGCTCGTCACTTTCAATGCATCATAAACGCGTGGGCTGTTGCCGCCGCTGAACTCGACGTCTACCACCGCGCCGATAACTTTAACTATTTTTCCAACACTCATCTCTAAATCCTCAAATTCTATTCTTAACCCACTCTTTTCTGCCCTTAGACAGCTTGAGCACCTGAGACTATTTCACTCAGTTCTTGGGTAATGGCAGCCTGTCGCGCTTTGTTGTATACCAACTGCAAATCATCGATGAGTTGGCCTGCGTTATCGGTCGCCGCTTTCATGGCCACCATTCGGGCTGCCTGCTCACAGGCAATGCTCTCTACGATGCCTTGATACACTTGCGATTCAATGTATCGATGTAACAGCTCAGAGAGGATGTCTCTTGGTGCTTGTTCATAGATGTAGTCCCAACGACGTGCTTTTTTCGCGCCTCCATCGGCTTCAGAATCTGAAGGGTGGGGCAGCAACTGCAAGGTCGTTGGTTCTTGAACCATGGTGTTGATGAACTGGTTATAAACGAGATACAAGCTGTCGATTTTTTCGTCGTCGTAATGCCCTAGCATCGCGTTAACCGTACCTAAAATGTCTTCTAATTTAGGCGCGTCACCAAGGCCTGACGTTTGCGCGATAACATTGCCGCTGCGTTGGAAGAACGAGATAGCCTTAGATCCCACTAAGGTTGTTTCTACCTCGACTCCCTTGGTGCGCCATTGCTCCATTTCTTCTAACACTTTCTTGAACAAGTTCGAGTTCAAGCCACCACATAAGCCCCGGTCGGACGAAATAATGATGTAAGCAACGCGTTTTGGTTCACGCTGTTGAAGGTAGGGATGCTGGTATTCGAGCGACCCTGATGCGACATGAGAGATAACTTTGCGCATGTTCTCTGCATATGGACGTGTTAGCGTCATATTGTCTTGAACCTTACGCATCTTACTTGCCGCAACCATCTCCATTGCACTGGTGATTTTCTGAGTGTTACTAACACTGCCTATCTTGGTGCGAATTTCTTTAGTATTTGCCATTATCTGCTCCTAATTTGTTTTGATTTCCAGCCAACAAACCGGAGCGTTTACCAAGCTTTCAACGCTACAAAGTCACCGAGAAGCTTTGCAAGAGCGCCATCAATTTCATCGTTGTAGTCACCATTAGCGTTGATGGTGTCGAACAACTCTGGGTTTTGACCTTTCGCGTAAGCAATCAATTCTTCTTCAAAACGTGCAATTTTGTTCAACTCTACGTCAGCCAAATAGCCTTTTTCTGCTGCGTAGATAACCGTTGCTTGCTCAGCGACAGACATCGGAGAGTATTGCTTTTGCTTCATCAATTCGGTTACACGCTCACCATGGTCAAGCTGCTTACGCGTCATGTCATCTAAGTCAGAAGAGAACTGAGCAAATGCGGCTAATTCGCGGTATTGAGCTAATGATGTACGGATACCACCAGACAGTTTCTTGATGATCTTGCACTGCGCCGCGCCACCCACACGAGATACCGAGATACCAGGGTCAACAGCAGGACGTAGGCCTGAGTTGAACAGTTGGGTTTGTAGGAAAACCTGACCATCAGTAATTGAGATTACGTTGGTTGGTACAAACGCAGATACGTCACCCGCTTGAGTTTCAATGATAGGAAGCGCTGTCAGTGAGCCTGTTTGGCCTTTCACTTCACCGTTCGTGAACTTCTCTACGTATTCCGCATTCACTCTTGCAGCACGTTCTAGTAGACGAGAGTGGAGGTAGAATACGTCGCCAGGGAAGGCTTCACGACCCGGTGGGCGTTTCAGTAGCAATGAGATTTGACGGTAAGCGACGGCTTGTTTTGATAGGTCATCATAGATGATCAGTGCATCTTCACCACGGTCACGGAAGTATTCGCCCATGGTGCAACCCGCATAAGGTGCTAGGTATTGAAGCGCGGCTGATTCTGATGCTGATGCTACAACAACGATGGTATTTTTAAGCGCATCGTGGTCTTCGAGTTTACGAACAACGTTTGCGATAGTAGAGGCTTTCTGGCCGATAGCCACGTACACACATTTGATACCAGAATCTTTCTGATTGATGATCGCATCGATAGCTAACGCTGTTTTACCCGTCTGACGGTCACCGATGATAAGTTCACGTTGACCACGACCGATAGGCACCATGGTATCAACGGCTTTATAACCAGTTTGAATTGGCTGATCGACGGACTTACGCTCGATTACGCCGGGAGCAATTACTTCTACAGGGTCTAGTCGGTCACAACTCACTGGGCCTTTGCCATCGATTGGCTCACCTAGTGTGTTCACTACACGGCCAAGAAGTCCGTTACCTACTGGTACTTCCAAGATACGACCTGTCCCTTTGACTTTCATACCTTCAGAGAGGTCAGTGTAGGGACCCATAACCACGGCACCGACTGAGTGCGTGTCAAGGTTAAGAGCAAGAGCGTATTTGCCACCTGGAAGCTCGATCATCTCACCCTGCATGACATCCGCAAGGCCGTTAATGGTAATGATGCCGTCACGAACCGAGACTATAGTGCCTTCGTTGCGAGCTTCGGTGCTCACATTAAATTTCGAGATGCGATCTTTGATTAGATCGCTGATTTCATTTGAATTTAATTGCATAATTGTTACCTATCTCGCGTGAAGTTGATGGGCTAATCGGTTAATTGATGTGTTCAAAGAACCATCGATGACGGTTTCGCCCGCCTTGATTACGATCCCGCCAACCAGCGAGTCATCAATAACCTGTTCCATTTCAACCTGACGTTCTAATTTCTTCTCAAGTGCAGCAGTGAGTGATGTAACTTGATCTTGTGTAAGCAATTCTGAACTGGTGACAGTGACAGGGATTACACGTTCATGTTCGTCCTTTAGGTCGCTGAACAAGTTAAACAAGTCTCTGATCACTGCAAGACGGCCATTCTCAGCCAAGACTTTAATGAGATTAATGACGTGGTCATCAACGAGTCCTTGGCAAACGTGAATGATGAGATTGACCAGTTCTTCAGATTGCTGTGTATGAACACCTTCTGCTGATGAAATCTGTTTAGCGATCGTTTCTTCTTCCGCTACCGTCACAAGAATGGACAGCATTGAGTGCCACTCTTGTAACTTGTTTTCACCTAAAGCAAAGTCGAACGATGCTTTAGCGTAGGGATGAGCAATATTGGTGTAATCTGACATATTGCCTCCGTTTAGAGTTCGCTTATCATTTGATCAACTAACGCTCGGTTCGTTTCAGAATCTAGGTTTTTGCTGATCAATTTCTGTGCACTTTGAATAACAGCGTCTGCCATATCCGCCTGAAGTTCACGGCGTAACTTTTGACGTTCGCCTTCTAGCTCAGCTCTACCTTGCTCTAAGATGCGTGCTTTTTCTTGCTCACCTTCTTGGTGAGCTAGGGTGATGATTTCGTTGCGGCGTTTTTTGCCTTGCTCAATCAGTTCGGTCACATTTTTTTTCGCATCTGCGACGAGTTGTGCGCCATTTGATTTTGCTAGCTCTAGCTCTTTCGCTGCATTCTCTGAGTGGCGTAAACCATCAGCGATTTCTTTTTGGCGCTCGTCTAACATCGCGGTGAGAGGGGGCCATACATATTTCATGCATAGCCAAACAAAAATCACGAATGAGATTGCTTGACCAAACATGCTGGCATTTAAATTCATACCTTCCTCACTAAATCTTGATTATTTACAAATCGATCTTTTCAAAGCTTTTAATTAAGCAACGGCAAAGATGATGTATAGACCGATACCAACACCGATCATCGGTACAGCATCCACAAGGCCCATCATGATGAAGAATTGAGTACGAAGCATTGGAGTAAGGTCTGGTTGACGAGCAACACCTTCAAGGTATTTACCTGCTAAGTTACCAATACCAGATGCTGCACCCGCTGCACCTAAACCGATCAGTAATGCACCTGCTACATATAAAACTGCGCTTACGATATCCATTTGTATCTCCGATAAATAATTTGTTAGTTAATTTTTAGTTATTAATTAATGGTGTTCTTCTGTTGCCATTGCTAAATAAACAACGGTCAGTACCATAAATATAAATGCTTGCAAGAATACGATTAATATGTGGAATAAGGCCCATGGAACACTGAGTGCCCATTGCATCCACCAAGGCATTAGTGCGATAAGGATGAATATCATCTCGCCTGCATACATATTTCCGAATAATCGTAAGCCTAGTGATATTGGCTTTGAAATTAATGTTATTAATTCAAGAACGAAGTTAACAGGATATAAAAGAGGGTTATCAAATGGCTGAGTAGTGAGCTCTTTGATAAAGCCTTTCAAACCTTTATTTTTTAACGTATAAGTTAACAGTAGAATAAACACACCGAGTGCCATCGATATTGGGATATTTACATCCGCTGTCGGTAGATCTCTAAAGTGTTCTAAACCCATTACACGAGTTAACCCTGGTATTAAATCAATTGGTAATAGGTCGACTGCATTCATTAACAACACCCAAACAAAAGTGGTTAATGCCAGTGGCCCTATTAATTTATCCTCCGCTTGAAAAATCTCTTTGACTAGGTTGTTAACGAAATCAAAGATAAGCTCGATAAAACATTGAAAACGACCTGGAACACCGCTAGTGCCCTTGGTCACTACATATCGAAAAGCTCCAATAAACAATAAACCCGTAATCCAAGATACCAACATTGAGTCAATGTTGAACGCCCAGAAACCATCACCTGTAGTTAAGAAGGTTAAGTGATGCTCTATGTATTCGTGAGCGGTAGTGACTTGATCCATACTACACGTACTCCGATCTTGTAGAGGCAGTAATAAATGGTGTTAAGAAGTACCCAATCATTGTAAAAATGTATGCGTATAATATTACTGGGTTATCCAATTTAAAAAACTGGAATGCCAAGATAAACATTAAGAACGTATAGGTTATTTTCACGACACGACTCATTTGCATTAAGTCACGTAAACTATAATTGGGATTCTTGTGCACCTTTAGGCTTGCATATATAAAACCAAACAGCGGTGGTAACATCGCGATTACGACACCCAAAGCTGAAGACTCCATATCTACTTTATTACCAAAAAACACTTCATATAAAACTACACCGACGGCTAATACTATTTGGCAGAGAATAACTCTTTTAGCAGCAACAATGATGTCACTACTTATCCCATTAAGCCTCATAATAAAACCCTATATTTAACAGTGTAAGTCAATATAAAACACAGTTTGAATATGTTTTGTTACTAGCACTTACTTGTTAATAGCAATTTGACTTGTTAATAAACCTTTACTTGTTAACAAAGAAATAATCTTTCTGGCTTTATATCTCCTGACGAAATTAAACGATAAAAACTAATTCGCTATCGTTTCGACAAAATATAAACTACGCCTAAAATTATGTGATCAAAACGACAAAAAGCGACATCAATAATTCCATTTTTGAAATGAATGTTTTTCATTTATGAAAGTAATAGTTGAATAACTTTATTCATGAGAATTTTTAATGCTTTATTTTTAGCGAAAATGGGCGTTTTTGTGAAAGAGTTTTAGCTACCAATTGGGCAAGTTACGATCTTATCAATTACGTATATTCAAACACTTAGCGTCATTTATAAGTTGATTGTTGAGTGTGATTCTACAAGTGGATAAAGCAAGTTTAGTTAGCGATGAAAGCCGTCGTGCATTGAGTTATTTATTTGTACGCCATTCTCTATCTAGAAGTGATTATTTTTCAAAATAGTTTGTCACGACTTCATTCTTAACGTCTTTCTGGCGATTAGAAACGGAAAAATAGGCCTTTAAGATGAATATGACGGAAGAAATTCAGCTCCTCACATGGATGTAAGGAGCTGAAGATAGGGCAAAAATCTGAAGGTTAGGGCACTAAGCCCAAGATAGAAAGGCCAAAGTCTGGAGATTCGAGCTGGAATTTCTTGATGTGTTGCTCTAACAACCGCTTTTTAAGCAAACAAACTCAATCATGCCCCTCTATTAGTCCTCATAACTTAAATATTGAATACATAAGTCATGAAAAGCCTGCGCTTGTGGCGAGATCGTACGATCAGACAATCTGAAAATACCGATTTGACGCTGTAAAGGTGGGTCAATCAACGGAATCCACACCAAGCGGGTTTCATTGGTTGGAAAAGCCAGTTTAGGCAGCGTGGTCACGCCTATCCCAAGCTCTAACACCGAAAACAACGAAGTAATGTTCTCGACTGAATACAAAGCTTGTTCGCTGAGCATTCGTGCAGGTGTTGGGTCAAGTAGGGTACAAGTCCCGTTGCGAATGAAGGGTTGTTTTAACAAAGTTTGCCATTCTATTCCCTCTCGTTGAGAGGCGATAGGGTTGTCTTTGAGGCAGACCACACCAATAGGATCGGAAAGTAAAGGCGTGAAGTCGATGCTCTCTTCTTCTAAATGGGAGCTATTTCCGAGGGCAACATCCACCTCTCCAGAGAGTAATCTCGCTTCCACACCTGCCGCATTATCGTCAATTAAGCTGACCTCAACATTGGGGTACTTTTCGCAAAAAGCCCCTAAAACACTAGGGATTAGTTTTGCGGCCACTGAAGGCACGCTCGCTATTCGAACTCGCCCTTGTTGGCCAGCTGCTGCAGCACGGAGGTCGTTATCTAATGCCTTGTAAACATTTAAGAATTGAATGATTTTCGGTAAACATATTTCGCCAAAAGGTGTCAGCGTCGATTTGTTGCCCGTTTCAAACAGTGGTTGGCCGAGAATTTTTTCTAGCTCTTTTATCGATGTTGAAAGTGCCGCTTGCGAGCGATTTGCTCGGTGAGATGCCGCTCTAAATCCGCCTTCTTCGACCACTAAAACAAAATGTTTTAACTGTTGTAGCTTAATACTCATGACAGGAATCCTTCTCTAGGCCTTGCTATACCTTACTTTTTTAAAGGTGATAGATTTTATTTATCAAATGCACAAAATTTACCGTTAGATTTATCAGCCGTCAAGGTGCAGTATTTAACCATCTTGAAACATAGTTGTTACAAAGTTGGATGGAATCGTGAACGCACAAACTAAAAAACACCCAGTAAAAACCGAGCTTTTCGCTTCAAAAGCACCACTAGAGTGGGCAATCGTTAATAACGGCACTCTATACACAGCGCAGATTCCAATTGATGAAACTGGCGCAGTAGTAGAAGGCGGTATCGAAGCGCAAACGCGTCAGACTTTTAACAACCTTGTTCATACGTTGGAGTGTGCAGGCGAATCTATGGATTCAGTGCTGCAAGTTCTGATTTACGTGACAGACCGTGAATATCTAAAAACGGTTAACAGCGTATACGGAGAATACTTCAATGCACCTTATCCAAACCGTGCTGCGGTCGTCGTTGCAGGGTTAGCAAGAGAAGAAATGTTGGTTGAGTTCGTGGTTTACGCATCAGCCTCTCAACCTGAATAAAGATACTGTGAACTGAGGCAATTTGCGGATTAAAGCTATTTGTCTGTAAAGATCTTTATTGATACAAGCGTCTTGGTTCAGTTTTAGATACAAGATTTAAACGTTATTTCTTATATAAATTAACGTTTTATTCATTAATCAGATGGTTGCCAGGCTCAAACGCAACCTAACCGTTACAAGGACAGAATGATGACTCAATTACAGAATGTTCAAGCAGAAAACGCACTTTACATTGGCGGCGAATGGCAAGCGGGTGTAAGCACCGTTGCGAACATTAACCCATCAGATATTTCTGAAAACATCGGTAACTTCGCACAAGCAAGTGCTGACCAAGTTCAACAGGCGATTTCAGCGGCGAAGCACGCTCAACCAGAGTGGGAAAAAACGCCGATTGAACGTAAGCAAGCTGTACTTCAAGCGATTGGTGACGAGCTGATTGCACGTTGTGATGAGCTAGGTACGTTGCTTTCTCGTGAAGAAGGTAAGCCTTTTGCTGAAGGTCGTGGCGAAATTTACCGCGCAGGTCAGTTCTTCCAGTACTTTGCGGCTGAAGTGCTTCGTCAAATTGGCGACAACGCAGAATCAGTACGCCCAGGTGTTTCTGTAGAAGTGACTCGTGAAGCGGTGGGTGTTATCGGCATCATCTCTCCTTGGAACTTCCCGACAGCGACTGCTGCTTGGAAAATCGCTCCAGCGCTTGCTTTCGGTAACAGCGTTATCTGGAAACCAGCAAACCTAACACCAGCAAGTGCGGTTGCACTAACTGAAATCATCCACCGTCAAGGTATGCCTGCAGGTACGTTTAACCTTGTACTGGGTAGTGGTTCAAAAGTAGGTGATGCACTGATCAACTCTAAAGAAGTGAACGGTGTGAGCTTTACCGGTTCTGTTGATACGGGTCGTAAGGTTGCCGCTGCTACAGCGCCAAACTTCGTTCGTTGCCAACTAGAAATGGGCAGCAAGAACGCACTTGTGGTTGCTGATGATGCTGATATCCAAACAGCCGTTGATGCAACGATTGCAGGTTCATTCTCTGGCGCAGGTCAAAAATGTACAGCATCTTCTCGTCTAGTGGTTATGGATGGCATTCACGACCAATACGTTGAAGCACTGATCAAGCGTATGAGCGAGCTGAAAGTGGGTCACGCACTAGAAGACGGCGTGTTCATGGGCCCTGTTGTTGACGGCAACCAACTTGAAGCGAACCTAGGTTGGGTTGAGAAAGCACGTCAAAGCGGCGGTGAGCTAGCATTCGGTGGCGAACGCCTAAGCATGAAACACGAAGGCTTTTACATGTCTCCAACGCTGTTCTTAAACACTAAGAACGATTGGGAAGTGAACCAAGAAGAAGTATTTGCACCAATGGCAAGCGTAATTCGTGTGGCTGACCTAGAAGAAGCTATCGCGACAACAAACGATACTCGCTTTGGTCTAACGGGCGGCATTATTACTCAAAGCCTACGTACTAGCGCAATGTTCAAGCAACAAGCGCAAACAGGTTGTGTGATGGTGAACCTACCAACAGCAGGCACCGATTACCACGTACCGTTTGGTGGTCGTAAAGAGTCTAGCTTCGGTCCTCGTGAGCAAGGTCAATACGCGAAAGAGTTCTACACAGTAGTGAAGACAGCTTACCAGCGTCCTTACTAAGCAGCTTTCTATATAAGAATTGGATAGCTGAAGATATTAAGTCTCTAGCTATCCAGCTATTGAATTGGCCTGATTCATAGAGTCAGGCCAACATCCAAACCCAATTACGCTCAATCAATGTAGATTTCAAAGACTGAGCACCCAGTAAGTGATTTAACCCATTTTTGAAAACATGTTATTTGAGCGTGTTTTCAAAACCGAGCTAGAACACTGAGCTTTCAATAGGAGTGGTTATGTACCAGCAACGGATTGTTATAGATGGATTGCAATACTGCAATTGGAACAGAGAATATTTCCAAACACTAAAGGCGAGCGGCATTACAGCAGTTCACGCTACCGCGGTTTACCATGAGACAGCTCGTGAAACCTTATCTCGCTTTGCTGAGTGGAACCTAAGATTCGAGCAAAATGCAGACATTATCATGCCGATTCATTCAATGGCTGATGTTGAAACTGCAAAAGCGACAGGCAAAGTCGGCATTTTTCTAGGTGCTCAAAACTGTTCGCCAATCGATGATGAGATTGGTCTTATCGAAGTGATGCGTCAGCAGGGTCTTTTGATCATGCAGCTTACTTACAACAACCAAAGCTTACTGGCGACGGGTTGTTATGAGCAGAACGACACAGGCATCACGCGCTTTGGTAAACAGGCCATCGAAGAGATGAACCGAGTGGGCATGATCATCGATATGTCTCACAGTGCTGAGCGTTCAACACTTGAGGCGATTGACCTGTCTTCTCGTCCTATTTGTATCAGCCACGCGAACCCTACGTTTGCTCATGATGCATTACGAAACAAATCAAACGATGTGATTAAAGCCCTAACCGCACGCGGTGGCTTAATCGGATTCAGCTTATACCCATTCCACCTACCAAACGGCAGCCAATGTACGTTGGAAGATTTCTGCCAAATGGTTGCAACGACTGCTGACATGGTTGGCGTAGAACACCTAGGTATTGGTAGTGACCTATGCTTAAACCAACCTCAAGCCGTTCTTGAGTGGATGCGAAATGGTCGTTGGTCTAAAGCAATGGACTATGGCGAAGGCTCTGCAAACAACTCAGGTTGGCCAGATGCGCTGCCTTGGTTCTGTGGTAGTGCGGGTATGGAAAACATCTATAACGGATTGATGCGCCATGGTTTCAGCGAGTCTGAAGCTGGGCAAGTCTTGGGAGAAAACTGGTTTAACTTCTTGAAAGATGGCCTAGAGCCTCAAAGCAAGGGTTAAGTGTTTTTTCACTAGCAATCATCGAATTAGCAGCCTTCTAATAAACGTTCATTTAGACGTGCTGTTTTAACCAATTTCACTATTCAAAAGGAACAACGGTCTATTTCGCAACGCGGTAACCCAAACATGGATTAGCCTGCCCAACACAAAAAACAATAGGGCAGGTGTTAAATACACCTCTTGTAGTCATCATTAAAGTGATAGCTGCAAAGAAACCTCTGGAGTCAGAGTATGTCTGATTTAACCAATAGCGTGAAATCTTCAAACGTAAATGCGGGTCAAGCAAACACAGCAAGCAAAAATACACAGTCTGAATCTACTTCAGACAAATTAGGACTAACCAACCCAGCACTATGGTACAGCGGCGGCTTTATTGCTCTGTTCGTAGCCCTTGCTTTATTTGATGGCGAGCTGTTATCAAGCCTAGTAAACACGGGTTTTGCTTGGTCTGTAAAAGTGTTCGGTCCTTATTGGCAAATGCTTCTTCTTCTGACTTTTCTTATTGGTCTTGGCCTAGCGGTAGGGCGAACAGGCAAGGTTATCCTAGGTGGCATCGATAAGCCTGAGATGGATGGCTTTCGCTGGATGGCAATCATCTTCTGTACACTACTTGCGGGTGGCGGCGTATTTTGGGCGGCAGCAGAGCCTATCGCGCACTATGTGAGCCCACCTCCGTTGTACGGCGCACAAGAAAATGCACAACAAGGCGCAGTGAATGCTCTGTCACAATCATTCATGCACTGGGGTTTTCTTGCATGGGCAATCGTTGGTAGCTTAACGTCTATCGTGGTTATGCACCTTCACTACGACAAAGGCTTACCGCTTAAACCTCGTATTCTTCTTTACCCTGTATTAGGTGAAAGAGCTCTGAAAGGCCATACAGGCGCATTGATTGATGCATGTTGTATTGTTGCAGTAGCAGCGGGCACCATCGGTCCGATTGGCTTCTTAGGCTTGCAAGTCAGCTACGCTCTGAATGAACTGTTTGGTATTCCAGATGGCTTCACAACTCAGCTGATCATCATCTTGTTCGCTATCGTTCTTTACACATTGTCGGCATTAAGTGGTCTTAACCGCGGGATGCAAATGCTAAGCCGTTACAACGTAATTTTAGCAATGGCATTGATGGTCTACATTCTGATCTTCGGCCCAACAAACTTCATTTTCAATGGCTACATCCAAGGTGTAGGCAGCATGATAGACAACTTCATCCCAATGGCAACATACCGTGGTGACGAAGGTTGGTTGAGCTGGTGGACAGTGTTTTTCTGGGGTTGGTTCTTAGGTTACGGCCCAATGATGGCAATCTTCATCGCACGTATTTCACGCGGCCGTAGTATTCGCCAGTTGGTTTCAACCATCAGTCTTATTGCACCGTTCGTAACATGTTTCTGGTTCACCATTGTTGGCGGTTCTGGCCTTGCGTTTGAAATTGCAGACCCAGGCAGCGTAAGTAAAGCGTTCGAAGGCTTTAATTTACCTGGCGCGCTACTGGCAGTAACTCAGCAACTACCAATGCCAATGCTTATCTCTATTCTGTTCTTGATCTTGACGACGATCTTCATCGTAACGACAGGTGACTCAATGACTTACACCATCAGTGTGGTAGTCAGTGGTGAGACAGAGCCTAACGCAATTATTCGTACTTTCTGGGGTGTGATGATGGGGGTAACAGCATTGATTCTGATTTCCCTAGGTTCAGGCGGAATCTCTGCGCTGCAATCGTTCATTGTAATCACAGCGGTACCGGTGTCCATAATCTTACTGCCATCGCTTTGGAATGCGCCTCAAATCGCAATCAAGATGGCGAAAGAACAAGGTTTTTAAAGAACAAGTTTTTTAAAGAGCAGATTTTGTAAAGAAAAGGGCTCTGTAAGACAAGAGCTCTGTAAAAAAGAAACTGATTGAATAAGAACAAATCAGCCTTCGAAAGAAGGCTGATGCAAAAATTCCGAAAGGAACAGCAAAACTGTACTGGTGAAGATACACCGGACGGCAAAGTATTTAGGTCAATCGATCTAGTCAGGACAAATAATAAGGGGCGAGCTCGCTGGCCCCACATAACGTGAAAGCTAACCAGCATACTGTAATAACGAATGCTTCAAATGACGGCAACGATCGGTTCTGAATGGCTAGCAAAATCCTATAACTATAAGGTGGTGAGCAAAATGGATGCACATCGTTCTACCTACACTGAATCAGCATTACGTGACGCGACTGTCGTCATGGCACCGGAAAGGCTAGGTGCGATGCACCAAACACGCATCAGCTTCGTGAGAACTCTGATTCGTAAAATGGCGCAGCAAGAGTGGAAAGTGACGAAACATGAGTGGCAATTAGACGCCCAAGGTTTTGGTCATGTTATCTATAAGCTAGCGACGCCAAACCATGTTTATCATTTGGTTGTTTTTTGCGATGAAATTGCAGATGACGAACGAAATGACCGTGTAATTGCTGAAAAGTGGGACGTAACGTTTGCGCTTGTTCTTGGTGATGTTGATGTCACCCTACTTGAAAGACTTCGTGCGAATGTACCGCTTCAAGAAGCCGGCCGTAATCCAAATAACGTACTTGTTTTAGCGCGTGCAAACAAAAGTGTACGTGTGTTTGAACATATCGTTAGTCACCTGGCGAAAGGTGTTCAACCAACGCCAAAAGAACTCGCTGAAGTAGGCTACATCCTACGAACCACTGCCGTTTATGGTAATGGCAAATTTGGCATTGCAGACTTTAAAATCTTAGAGAAAAATGAAGATTTTAATCAGTCATTTAGTGCGCAAATGTGTGCAGTTTATATGCTGCGTGAGTTCAGCCTAGATTGGGTTCATTACCTAGCCGAACAACAGGGCGGTGAACAAGCGATTACCTTGCATCGAGGATTACAACGTTACCTTGGTGTTGGTAATGCGACTGGTTTAGGTATGGCGCCATACCTGATTAACCACCCTAGTATTGTCGATCAGTGGATGACAACCCGTGAACATGCATTGGCGGACGTGTTGTCCAGTCAGACTGATACGGCGTTGATCGAGCCACTACGTACCTTAGTTAAAAAAGCGATTTGTCATTTAGAACAAGTCGTTACCATCAATGAAACACAGCAAGAGCTGAACAAAGCCGCTGTTGATGATTTGAAGCACACAGAACAATCATTAGAAGCTTCTGTCAGCCTGTGCGATACATGGGCACAGTTAGTCGAACAATCTAAGCACATGAGTATGGAAGCCCAAGAAATCCTTATCTCATGCTTGATGGAATTGTACCCAGAATTAGTGGACGCCCATCAAGAGCAAATGAATTGCAGCGAAACACTGTCGCTTCCTAGCGGCAAAAAGATTCAAGACCTTCTTGTTGTACTAGAAGAGAAGTATCGCTGGGCGATCACGACCGACTTTACAAAAGCAGAGAACAACTACTGGTTCTGGTATCGCTCTCAAGACAAAGAAGAGCCAAGACTCGGTGTTCGAGGTGAAGAGCTGGGTGAAGAGCGTGAACTGCCGTTGGATATTGGTCGTCAAGCTTACCGTTTGTACCATGCTTTATTGCAATTCGCGCCTGAGCTTTCATTGGCTGAGTTCCTTGTTAAACAGCCGCAACACCGTGCAATTGCGCGCCGTGTGTGGACGCTAGGTAACAAAGCGATGGGCGACATTCAAATGAATGTACTTCATCAAGATTCGCCGCCAATGCACTTGCTGCGTTGCAAGCTTGCCATGTTTGGTGCGACTAAGTTTGATCCTCGCTCAGACCGTTGGGTGCGAGTGACGTTTTTCCAAGGTGCGCCACTGCTTGATGAGATTCATCAGGATGAATGGGTGTTCCCAATATTACCAAGTGCAGCTGAACTGTCTGGTTCGCAAAATGTTTCAATTCACAGCGCAGATGCTTGCGGTACAGATATTTACAGCGCAAATGCGAAAGGCCAACATGGAGGTAAATCGTTATGATCGTTTCTCACAATGAACTGGTAGCGGCCGTCAATAAAGCCTTTTTAGGTATGCGTCGTACATGTGGTGAAGCTGATGTGATAGCGAACATGGTGGCAGATTTACAAATGGTCGGTTTGGATGGTGTTCGTCATTTTAACAGTGCGAGCAATTTCATCGGGCTAGAAGACGACCGCCCTGTCGATATTCAAGTGCGCAGCGATAACACTGTTGAAGTCGACCTGCACAAGGCGAGTTTGGCGTGTCATCTTCCTGTGATTATGGACTATTCGATTGAAAAAATGGTTGGTAAGAAGACGCTGAAAATTGAGCTAAATAACTGCCACAACCGTTGGCTAGCATACAGCGAGCTTGTAAAACTGGCTGCGAAAGGTATCGCGTGCATGGCACGTTGGGATAACGGCTCTAACCCTAAGAGCACCTTGTATGTGCTTAATCGTGGTTGCGTTGCACCAGAACTGTTTTTATCAGATTTGCCACTGGCATCGTACGAACATATCCACAATATGACCATCGAACTTTCCGTCCAGGATTTCGATATCGAACGTTTGTCAGATGGCTACCAAACACACATTGAATCGGAAGCGCTTTTTAAAACTCAAGAGAAAGCATGGAACGATGGCATTGAGGTGGATGATGGAGAGTGGGCGGCACTGAAAGAGACCGCTACCGCAATTTTAGTTCAGAGCAGCGAACGCTCGACTCAAGGTGCCGGTGAACTGACGGCTTCGTAGTCGCTCGATTTATAAGGTTCATTAGAACTAACAGGTTCGATAGATTAACGGCAAATAAGCGAGTTAGTTTATCAACACAGATAAAACCAAAGAGCTTAACGTATCCTCACCTCGTTAAGCTCTTTTTATTTGCCTCGCGCTTTGGATTTTCTTTACCTCATTCTTTTGCTCTCTCGCTGGATCAGCCTCTTCTAAACTGACTGTTTTGACACACGCTGTTACCCGTTGAGAGGTAATTGAACAATTAAACGAAGCACGTTCACATTCATGTTAAACAAACGGTTTCATTTACAAGCTACTATGCGTATCTTGCTCATATGGGTGCCAAAGGGCGCCATTTTTATTCGTACCAATGACTTTAGAATCAGATAAAAAGGAATGAAGCGTGCAAGCTAACTTTATTGATGGAACCACCCTGTATCGTCAGCACTCTTTCGAGTTGCCACTTGATTATCAAGCCAAAGATGGACAACAGATCCAAGTCTTCGCACGTGAGCTAGTTGATCTCGCTAAAGATGCGCAAGAGCTGCCGTGGTTGATCTACTTTCAAGGCGGCCCAGGTTTTCCTTCTCCACGGGTGAGCGGTCAATCTGGTTGGCTAAAGCGTGCATTACAAAACTATCGTGTTCTGCTTCTGGACCAACGTGGTACAGGCAACAGCACGGTTATCAGTCATGAAACGTTGGCGCACCTTTCTCCAGAACAACAAGTCGAGTACTTAACGCATTTCAGAGCCGACAATATCGTTCGTGACGCTGAAGCGATTCGTGAGCAGTTTGGTGTTAAACAATGGTCTACGATTGGCCAAAGCTTTGGTGGCTTCTGTACACTGAGCTACTTGTCATTGTTCCCACAAAGTCTACAGCGCTGTTATGTAACGGGTGGTATTCCGTCTATTGAACGCGAAGCTGATGATGTTTATCGTGCGACTTACAAGCGTGTAGAAGATAAAAACAGAGCCTTTTTTGCTCAGTTCCCACAAGCACAAGCTATGTGTCGCGAGATCTCTGATTACCTGCTCAACAACGATGTGAGACTGCCAAACGGTCAGGTGTTTACAGTTGAACAGTTCCAGCTGATTGGTATTAACCTTGGTGGCGGAGAAGCGAATCTGCCGATGTATTTCACATTGGAGAGTGCGTTTGTTGAAGTGAGCGGAAGCAAGCAGTTAAGCTACAGCTTCTTAAATCAAATGCAGCAAGAGCAGGGCTACCTAACGAACCCAATCTACGCGATTTTGCATGAATCGATTTACTGCCAAGGTGCAGCGTCTAACTGGTCTGCACACCGAGTACGCGAGCAGTACCCACACTTTAACTACCAATCGGGTAGCGAGTTCTGGTTTACCGGAGAAATGGTGTACCCATGGATGTTCGACCAACTAGAAACGCTGAAGCCATTACGTGAAGCGGCAAACATGTTGGCTGAGAAATCAGATTGGGGTTCTTTGTATAACGCAGAGCAACTGAGCAAGAATACGGTTCCGATGGCATGTGCGGTTTATGCGGATGATATGTATGTAGAGCTGGATTACAGCCGTGAAACGCTAGCCAATATTCCAAATTCGAAAGCGTGGATCACCAACGAGTACGAACACAATGGCTTGCGAGTCGATGGTGAACGAATTGTAGATAAATTAATGACGATGGTCGAAGCGTTAGAGAACCTGCCAAAATAGTCAAACTCTCTGCTTAGGTTATCTACGTTAGAAGCTATCGATGTTAGAAGCTCTCTACGTTAGAGACAAGATACGTTAGAAACAAGAAAACGCTGCATCCGTGCAGCGTTTTTTTTATGTCATCAAACTCTGTTTTTCTCAGTATCGTATTGATAACTAAAGCGAGTAAAGCAGAGAATTTAAGAACCGGGAGGGATAGTTCCTAAACTCATTAAGGTTGGATGACGATATCTTGATTTTCAGTGGTCGATAAGCTGGCGCGGTTCTGTTCGATAAGTTGAGCCGCATAAGAGGGAGTCACAGCTTGAATTTCGCCTTTTGAACGAATAGTTAGTGCTTCCCACGCATGATCACGGTATTTGCCTGTTTGTGTATATTCAATAAGTACTCTCATGATTCTTCCATCCGATGTGTGGTTAACGTGCTACTAACATTAGCGCCATTGTTGAGGTTGCACACCTGTTAAAAATGGAACATAAGATTAACCAAATGAGAATGCGTGTAACTTGAAAAACAGGCCCAACTGCACTTATCTTACTTAACCGTATTTATCGTAACTAACGGCGTTTATCGTAACCAACCGTCCTTATCGTAAATAGCGTCCATAAAAAAACGCTGCACAATGGCAGCGTTAAAGTTGAGATAGGTTGAAGGTTGTTTAGCTGTTTTCTAAGCCAACAATCTTGCGTGCAGACATCACTGCACTATCCAAGTCGGTCAATCTACCAGCACTTGCTGGACCAAGAACTGATGAATATAAAGCCAACTGCTTCTCAAATGATAAATCTAATTGGTTATATAGATTTTGGCGGATTTGAGCGTGTTGCTGTGGCTTTGCGCTCGACAGGCCTTCCAACGTATCGTAGATGAGTGTAGTTGTATCCATAACTGTCCTTAGTACATCTTTAGAAAATTTTGCGTATTATGCACTTGGTGTCATCTTTGTTCTGCGAGATTGATCGCATTATGTGCAGCTCTGCTTAATTGTGTAATCAGTTAGTTACAATTGTGTTGTACGGCAAAGTGTCGAAAACTCGGGTTATGGTAAAAAGAAAAGGAGACGCACTGGTCTCCTTTGGGTTTATTAATCAATATTAAAACTTACTTGCTACTTGCTACTTGCTACTTGCTGAGCTAATCGAATACGTCGAGAACCTAGCGAATGTTAATGTTCTTATCTCGATTTTCGTACATTTCAGGTGTGGTGTGTAATCCTCCAGCGTAACCTGCTGCTTCAAGTGTTTCTCTTACCTCTCGAACGTGCTCCGCCGTTACTGGTTTCTCTCTATCTCCAAGGTGCAATCGCACGAAGGTGATCAACTCAGCCAACCTTTGATCCGACAGCACATCTTCAAAGCTTGCCATTGGCATGAAGTTTCTGTCTTTGTCGAGATAGGTGGGTTGTAGGCCGCGCACGGTTACCGCGATGGTGTTGAATGGATCGCTGTGCATGATAATGCCGTTATTCAACAGCGTAGGGGCGATAGGGTCGCGACCTTTACCATCGTCACCATGACACGCTCCACACGTTTGGCGATACGTGGTGTAAATATCAGTCGCGTAAGAGTCTTCATCAAACCCTTTGGGCTGCAACGGAACGGCGTCACTGCTGATGGTGTTGTTGATGTCACCACTGAGTAGGTAATAGGACATCGACTCGATATCTTCACGCGTCATCAAGCTTAGGCTGTTTTTTACTACGTCTGCCATGCCCGCAAAAGCAGTCCCTTTGTCTGAGTGACCCGTGTGTAAGAAATCGGTCAGTGTCGCTTCATCCCAACCATCGACATACAGCTCGTTGGCCGTGATATCGGGCGCATTCCAACCGTCAATCAAGTTACCTTGGAAAATACGTTCGGGTATCAGAGCTTGAGCAATGTTTCGAGGGGTATGGCACTCAGAGCAGTGTCCAAGACCAGCAACCCAATATTTCCCTTGTTGCCATTTCTCAACGTTTTCGACTTCCGATTTAAGTTCTTCAGGCACTTGATAGTCAATCGGGTCGGTATCCATGAACACAATGTTCCACCCGAGCAGACCTAGACGTATATTCGAGGGAAACATCATGCTGTTGTCGTCATTGCGGCGAGGCACCGCGGTGATTGACTGCATGTACTCCCACAAGTCGAGCATGTCTTGGTCGGTGAGGTATTGATAAGAGGTGTAAGGCATTGCAGGGTACAGGTAACCATTCTTACCTTTGCCTGCAACTAACGCGGCTCGGAAATTATCAAAATCGTAAGTACCAATACCTTCCGTTGTATGGGGTGTAATATTGGTTGAATATACGGTGCCGAAAGGGGTCACAAACGGCAGGCCGCCAGCAAAAGGTTCGCCACCTTCGGCACTATGACACGCGACACAGTCACCGGCATAAGCGAGGTATTCACCACGTTCAACAGACTGAGCTTCTAGGTTCGCGAGTCTTTGCTGCTGCTCTGAGCCCGCATGTCGAATGTAAGCACCCAGTGCGAGTATCTCGTTTTCCGTAAGCTGTTTATCAAACGCAGGCATCAGGTTGTTCAAGCCTTTGTTGATAGTGTGCTGAATTTCTTCAATACTGCCGCCATGCAGCCAAATATCGTCGGAAAGATCAGGGACGCCGATCGCCGGATTCGCGATAGAACCATCGGCGTGACAAGATGAACAGTATTTTGCAAACAGCTCTTTGCCGACTTTGACTTTCACCTCTGGAACATCGGTATGGCGTTGATTGAGCGAAGCTAAGTAGTAAGAAACCTTAGCCACTTCATCGGGGCGCATTATCTCGCTCCAACCCGGCATCGCGCCATTTCGCCCTTTGGCGATCGAATGAATGATCGCTTCATCACTACCACCATATAGCCATTCTTGGTCAATAAGGTTAGGGAAGTGTTTCTGACCTTGAGCGTTGTCGCGGTGACAAGCCGCGCAGTGAGTTTGGAACAAGATTTGTCCGCTGTTTACTATTTCGGGTATGCCAGACAATCCTTCGAGGGTGGTTTCCGTTGTTTGAGAGAATTGCTCGTTTAACGTTGTGCTGGGTGAGCTGAGTTTGTCGTCACTTTGCTTCCAATCGACTAACCCTTCCCATTCACCAAGCCCGGGGTAGAGCACCAAATAGCCAGCAGACAATAGAAAGGCAATAGCATAGCTAACAAAGAGTAGTTTTGGCGGTGGCGCATCTTTTTCTTCAATCCCATCAAAAGTGCCAAGGGTGTGGTCTTGATCGGCTTGGTGATTGCTACGCCAATATTTAACGACAACAGACACCATAAGAACGAAGAAGATTAAGGTTAAAATTACCGCCCATAGATTCCAAAATGCACTCATTGTGATACCTCCTGTGACGTATCTTTACCAAGGCTTTGTAGATAGCGGATCAGAGCTTCACCTTTGGTTTTTCCTCTTACTTGTAATCTGGCGTCACCTATTTCTTGGTCAGTATAAGGAACGCCAAGTATGCGGAGGGTTTCCATTTTGTCGCTTATGTCGTCGCCTGACAGAGTCTGTTCAAATAACCAAGGGTAGGCGGGCATGATCGATGTCGGTACGACTTTTCGAGGGTCAATTAAGTGAATAGCATGCCACTGGTCAGAATACTTTCTCCCTAAATTAGTGAGGTCCGGACCCGTGCGCTTAGAACCCCACAAGTTAGGAAATTCGTAGATGTCGTCTGCTTCTTTGTTGGGACGACCATTACGTTTCACTTCAGGCTCTAGAGGGCGAACCATTTGTGTATGGCACACATGACAGCCTTCACTGATGTAGATGTCTCGTCCTGCTAACTCTATCGGTGTGAGTGGCATCGCTAAGCTGCCTTTGGCAATATCATCGCCACGGACAATGCTTGGCACTACCCAGACCAACAGAGAGAAGGAGGCCACGACAACAGTGGTCAAAATTAAAATGACGATTGAATGTGTAAAGTCTTTACTCATCATTTAAGCCCCCTCATTAACGGAGTGTTTAGCGTTATGTACTACTGGCATACGAACGGTTTTGTACAAGTTGAAAGCCAATAAGAACAATCCAAGTACAAACAGCGCGCCACCAAAGAAACGCATGAATAGCCAAGGTGCTTTAAAGTCCATAGCCTCTACAAAACTGTAAATCAGTTCGCCATTTTCATTTTGAGCGAGCCACATATATCCCTCGCCGATGCCTGCGATCCAAAGTGCTATCGCATAGATGGCGACGCCAGCATGAGCGAGCCAAAAGTGCCATTTAATCAGTCGTCGTGACCATAGTTCGGTTTGGCCCCATAAGCGTGGAATGAAATAGTAAAAAACCGCTATCCCTGACATTCCAACCCATCCGAGAGCCGCGGAATGTACGTGCCCGATGATCCATTCGGTGTTGTGTGCCACCATGTTGAACCAGCGAATAGCGAGTAGCGGACCTTCGAATGTTGCCAAGCAGTAGTAAAGAATCGCTGAGAAAAAGAATAAAAGAATGTAGTCGGACTTCAGCTTTTCTTTGTTTTGTAGGAGGGTCATTGCGCTATTAAACGCACCGGCCCAAGAAGGGAGCCACAGGATCAATGACATCACGATTCCGATGTTCTGAATCCAGATGGGAACGGAAGAGTAGACTAAGTGGTGCGTTCCGGCCCAGGTGTAAAAGCCGACCAACCCCCAGAAATGGATCACAGACAAGCGGTACGAGTAGATAGGTCGGTCCGCTGCTTTGGGTATGAAATAGTAATTCATACCAATCACACCAGCGGTCAGCAAGAAGCCGACGGCATTATGTCCCCACCACCATTGAACAATCGCATCTTGAGCGCCTGCAAACACAGAGTAGGACTTCATCGCCAACACAGGCATCGCGAGGTTGTTCACGATGAAAATCATTGCAACGACGATGATGAAAGCAGCAAAGAACCAGTTAGCCACGAAGATATGGCTGACCTTTCGTTTAGCAAGGGTGCCAAAGAACAACACCGCATACAGCACCCAAACCAACACAATCATCAAGTCGATTGGCCACTCAAGCTCCGCATACTCTTTTGAGCTGGTGTGGCCTGCGGGTAAGGAAATGATCGCAAGCAATAGAATAAATTGCCATCCCCAAAATACCATCCATGAAAGGCTTTTATTGAACAACTCACAATGGCCTGTTCGCTGGGCAATGTACAAAGATGTCCCCATCAAGATGTTCACGACGAACCCGTAAATCACCCCAGATGTATGTAGCGGGCGCAGTCGACCAAACTGGAAATATTGAGAATCGAAGTTTAAGACTGGCCAATACAATTGCGCGGCGAGAATCACCCCGATGATCATACCTACGATTGCCCACACTAAAGACGCGATGATGAAGTACTTAACGACCTTAATGTTGTATTGCGGTGTCACTTGTTCCATAACAAGGCTCCTTGCCTAAAGCTTTTATTCGCTGACTGAATTTGATTCGTTGAGTGAGTTTGAATCGTTGCCGAGCATCGAATAGAAATAGGAAATGTCGCGGATGTCTTGGTCTGAAAGTGTGTCGGCTTGTTGCTGCATGAGAATTGCCAAACCACTGGTTCTTTCCCTTGTCTGATAGTCTTTTAACGAGGAAATGAGATATCCCACCTTTTGACCGCGAAGGTTCGGGTAAGGGTCTTGTGTTGAGATACCATCAACGCCATGACAGGTCATACACACCTTGGCTTTTTGTTTTCCTAACTCGAACTGCTCGTCGTTGGATTCTGCGTAAACTGGATTCATGACAGCCGTCATTAGCAGAATGGAAAGTGCGGTTATGGGGTTAAACTTTTGCTTATTTAATCTCATTACGTATTCCCTTATTGAAGAAAAGAGCGAGTGCTTGATGACCCTCAGAAAACACTCACCTTGGTGTAAAGGTTATGCATGCATAAGCGTTCTCGCTACTTACTGACTCATATTTATTGTCAATTTTGTTAGTCAGTACGTATTCAGTGGCAAGATTGGATTACTCATTGCCTTTAAAACGCAGGGATTACTTGTATGAACGCTAATTAAAGTCTTATTTAGACAAGGAGAAGGTGTTGTTCGCACCTGGTTACAGGAATGAAACATTATTTGAGAAAGGTTCGAACTGCATCATTGAGAAAATAGGCAATGTCTAAGCAAGTCAAATGACTAATATGAACTAGACTCAAATTAGTGACCTTTTAAAATGGAGTTTAAAATGAGAGCTGCACTTCTGTTTATCCTTTCACTGTGTTCATTTTCTATTTTTGCAGCATCGGAACTGACAATATTCGATCACTTAGGGCAAAAGCATCAATTCAGTCGAGAACAACTGTTATTGCTTCCTCAAAAAGAAATCACCACGTCATTACCTTGGCTGGATGGAGAATTGGTTTATAGTGGTGTGGCCTTACAAACGGTGCTTGAAACTATGGATTTACCCATGGCCTCGCAGGTAACTTTTGTTGCACTAAACGATTATAAAATAGCGGTGCCCAAAGAAGACTTTGACGACTACCAGCCGATCATTGCGATTAAACAAAATGGCCAATTTATGTCAGTCAGAGAAAAAGGTCCGTACTGGTTGATATATCCACTTTCTTCGACTCCAGACATTGATAACACTGACTTCCATGCCAAGATGATCTGGCAGATACGCGATATTCATTTGTAAGGACTTAGTATGAAAAAGCTGTTGTCATTGACTGCAATTAAAGTCGTCGTGTTATCTTTAGCGGCAGTGGTACTCACCATTAATATCTACAGTGTGACCCGCATTAACGATATCAATAAGAGTTTTTCCACCCGACAAAATGAGGCAACGTGGTTCGTTTTTCAATTGGTGAAAGAATACGCCAATTTCTTGATGGTAAGCCGTTCTGAAACTATTGATTATGATGAGTTATGGTTAGCGTACGATATTACGTGGAGCCGTTTTGACATATTAATTAACAGTACTGAGTCCTCCAATTTCATCAAGTCAGCAAACTTTAAACCTTATTTTAGTGCGGAATTTGATAAATTTAAGAGCTTGGAATCCTCAATTAAACTGGTCAGTCAAGGGTTGTTGCCCAAGGAATCTCTGCAGAAAAAAGTCGATATTTGCTACCACACACTCGTCGATTTTATTAATGACAAGTTTCGATTACAAAGCCCTGTGATTGAAGAAAACACCTCTATGGTTGATAACTTAGTGACAGTTCATCGGATCAGTAGCGTTTTTCTTGTTGGCATCTTGTTATTGACTGGGATTATTTTTTATATGGATTTTTCTATTAAAAGAAAGCTCTACTCTACGGATTTTATTACAGGATTTCGCAATCGAATTTCGTTGATGAAATTTGTTAAGAATAGCTACTCGAAGGACAAAAACTTTGATCTCTATTTTGTCCGAATCAGAAATCTTACCGAGATTAATCAAAAATATGGCCTTGAATATGGGGACCTTGTGGTGAGCTCGGCTGCTAAGTCTTTGACCACCAAGATCCCTGAAAGCACCATTTCATTCCGAAGCAGTGGAAGCCAGTTCTTATTCTTCATTCCTGATCATTTGTACGCGAGTGACGAAATTCAGGACAAGTTTAACGATGTGCTTAGTGATTACATCTCTGCAGGTAACTTAGAATTGATGATTGACGCCGTAGTGAGGCACAAGAAGAACATAAGCTCTAAAGACATGATGGAGCTGTTGACCTCGATGCAAGGCTAAGCTTCTACAAGGTTTGGTCGTGGTTATTAAGTAGTCATGCTTTCGGAATACGACTACTGTTTCTGATTGAGTGCCACAACCCTTTCGTTAGTACCTGGTTCTAAAAGGGCTTGCTGATCCAGAATAGTTTGCGGATTGTGGTCGCGAACAAATTCAATGAACTCGATGTAAGTGAGTGGTTGGCTGAAAAAATAACCCTGTATTAGGTCGCAGTTGGCTTTTCGAAGGTGATGACACTGTTCGAGAGATTCGACACCTTCGCCAACAACGAAGGTGTCACAAGAGTGCCCTAAGTTAACCATGGACTCGACCATCTTGCGGTCAGCTTTGTCGTGGACGATATTATCGATAAAGCTCTTATCTATTTTAAGTTCATCGACAGGGTAGTGAAGAAGTTGGTTAAACGCCGTGTAACCCGTACCGAAGTCGTCGAGGGAAACTTTTAAACCTAAGCTTCTGATGCTCTCAATGGTCTGCACGGTAAGCTTGCTGCTTTTAACGTAACTGGTTTCGGTAATTTCTATAATGATGTTGCCCGGAGGAACTTGATAACGTTCGAGTACCTTTCGAATATTATCGGCAAAGTTACGGTTGTAGAGCTCCATCGCCGAAATGTTAATGGACAAGGTGCCTTTGTATTGGTGAATCTCCGACAGTTCTTTATAGTTTTTGATTGCGGTACTAATGACCCACATGTCGAGTTTGGATATTAAATTACTTTTCTCAGCGGCTGGAATAAACTCATCCGGCCCAGCCTTTATATCAAATAGAGCAGGGCAGCGAATCAGACATTCTGCTCCGTCAATCTGAAGTGTCTTAGCATTGAAAATAGGCATAAAGCGAAGTTCAAAGTTATCACTCACGCAGCACTCTAATAGCCTTTTCTCGATAACATCATGCCTTTCAAGTGAATGAAGTAGTTCTTCGCCGTAAACAATCCGGCTATCTCCGTCACTGTGATCCTTAGCATTAATCAACATCTCATCAATACATCGGTGCCATATCTCCTCGAACTTAGGAGTATCGACGGGTAGTACACCAGTTGCAATTGAAAGCCTGAACCCATAGTAATCTAGGAAAGTCGTACCCGTTAGGGTGTTGTTAATGTTCTCAATTTCTTCGTTTATTGATTGGTGTTCACCCATTTCCAATATGGCAATGAATTGGTTGCCTCCAAGCCTTGCGATTGAATAGTCGCTGCAACTAAAGCCGAAAGAGGATTGTTGATTCTGCAGGGTTTCTCTTAGTGTTTTGGCTAGACTAACGAGTACATTGTCGCCCACCTTTGCACCGTATAAATCATTGATTTTACGAAAGTCGATAATGTCCCAGCAAACCAAGTAGCAGTGTGGGCTCCTTGAGCTTTTTATACGTACATCGAGGTGTCGAATAAATGAGCGTCGGTTCGCTAATTTGGTTAATTGATCGAATTCGGCTTCGAATTTCAATTCCGTTAGTGAATCAATGTAAGCGTTCTTCAAACCATCAATTTCACTGTGCCCGGATGAACGTTTGAAATACCTCAGTTTAAGTCCGCCAATCGATATCTCGTGTAGTAGCTCTTTGAGTGGACGTACTAATTGGTAGCGCACCACCATGTGTACGATGAGCATAATAATGAATAGTGTCGTCAAACTGCCAAGTAAGGTCTGCTTAGCAATGATAGATTTTTCCTGATTGAATTTTTTTTCGCGAATATTAACTTGAGCGAGGAAGTGACGGCTGTTCATCTCAACTTTGATTCTGTCTTTGGTTTGTTCAAACGATTTGATAACAAACTGCGTATTCTCTATGTGTGCAGTATTCGATGATGGCTCAATCAGAAGCTGCATATTGTCATCATCGTTGTATTTTATTAGTAAGTTGGATAGTTGTTTTAATGGACCATCTGCAATCAGTATGTATCGATTTAAGCTGTCGTTTGCGCGTTTGTCTTGTGGGAGCAAGTAAGGGTCGATTGCAATAACGTAAGCGTATCTAAGTTCACCACTCACAGAGATATATGAGAAGCCTTTATGAGACAGCTCGTTTTTATTGATTAACGAGGTATAGATATCGAAGATTTTTTCATAGATGTTATCGGGGATTTTTAACCCTTCGAAAGGGTCTGCTCGTAACGTAGATAGCGTTAACTGGAACTTAGGGTCAACGATATAGATGTTACGTTGACCAAACTGATTAACGTGACTTTGGTTTAAGACGCGAAGCACTCTTTTTTCCAGCAGGGACAAGGTTGTGTAGTCACTAGGGTTTTGAATATATCGCAAGAACTGTAGCGATGAACCAATATCTTTTACAAGCAAAGATAAACCAAGTTGCTCGTACTCAGCGGCCACTAGCGCTGTGTTTACGTCGGATTGCACCTCGTCTAAGTACATGTGTTTCGCATGGTTGGAGGCTAAGTTGTAAGTAACCATTCCGCCTATTGCAAATACGAACAATAAAGTAGGAATGAGCACAAAGTAGAGCTTCTTTAATACTGGCATTAATTATCTCAAACTGTCGACAATGCGGTTACGAATTTGAATGCTATTGGGTTCGAGTTGCTGATACAGATAGCTGCGTTCTAAAACCTCTTTGCTAGGGAAAAGCTCCGGATCATTTTGGTACTCTTGCGTTGTTAAGGCTTTTGCTTTTGAGCTTGGAGTTGCAAACCATGAATCCATTGCGTTTTGAGCGGCGATCTCGGGTTGCGACAAGAATGATAGAATCGTTGTTGCTTGTGCAGACAACTCTCCGTTGTTAATTGCAGCAATGCACTCTAACCATAACGTTGTGCCTTCTTGAGGCACAGCGTAGGACCAAGAGGCATCAGGCTCCAAATCATTGAGTACATAACTGTCACCAGAATAACCGTAGGCAAGGTCGATGTTAGCAAGACGTTCGGGTTGGCGAATATAGTCGATGACGTATTCGTTGCTTTCTAGGTGTGGCTTTTGAGCTTGCAGGGTTTTATAGGCAACGCGAAGTTCCTGCTCATTATTGGTGAATGGATCAAATTGATTTGCTAACAGTGCAGTACTCACCAAATCCGTAGGTTCGTAATACATACTTATGCGGCCACTGCCGTTGGTGTCTGGTTCGAGAATAGCGTTCCAAGAGGTGGGAGTGTTTACTTTGTCACTGCGATATAAGATTCCCGCAGTCCCCCAAGCGTAGGGAATGCCATACTCGCCACATCCTTCAACCCACCGTGAATCTATGTTACCAGCAATGGATTGTTGTAACTCACTGAGATTATGAAACAGGTTCTGCTTGGCTAACGCATTGAGCTTTACACTTTCTATAATGACTAGCTCAAATGCGCCACGACGTTCGCTCAATAGCACTTCATCTCTGATCGACTCATCAGAAAAAAACTGTTGTTTCAAAGAAATGCCGTACGTGTCACCTAGTTGGGTCACGACGCTATTGGATAGAAATTCATCCCAATTGTAGAGATAAATATCATTTTGTTGGCTAAACGCTGTGCCAGTTAAAAAGGATGATGACGCAAGAACAGAAACATAAAATGCTTTCACTGACGGATTCCTTTCCTACTTTGCTTAACTAAATCGTAGCCCAAATTTTGCGACATAGCTCAAATTTAGGTCTCTAATTTCAGTTCAACCTAACGCAATGCATTTAGGTGTGAAAATCCTATGACCTAATTGGAACTAAAAGTAAGCTTTGAGCACAAAATCATTATGTTAAATCAAGGGGATATCAACCTTTGACCGACGAACGCCTGAAGAAGTGCACGAATGACTCATCTACTTCCGATTTGGCACGACGAAAACACGGGATTTGTTTGATTATTAGGTTATTAGTAAATATATATTCATCTACTTGAGCATTTTTTCGTTAGTTATGCAATAGTGGGGCATTAATTGAACGACAGGAGGTTGGTTTATGGATGCAGGTTTAGTTGGGATTTTTGTTACCGTGGCGATTGCTCACTTTTTGGCGCTATTGAGCCCCGGACCAGATTTTGTGATTGTGGTAAAGAGTGCTGTTAAAAATAAGGGTAGAAAAGCACTCGGCGTTGCATTCGGTATTGCCAGTGCCAATGCAGTCTATATTGGTTTGTGTCTTATTGGGGTCGGTTCTATTTTGGCAGCTTCGGTTTCAGTGATGATCGCTTTAAAAATTATTGGCGGTTTGTTTCTGGTGTACCTTGCAGTTCAAGCGATAAGAGCGAAAAAATGTAATTACAGTAATATCGATGTTGTCGAAGAAGGTGTCTCCATTCAAACCACTTTTCTTAAAGAATTTGTTACGGGTTTTCTATCGGGAATCCTTAATCCTAAAAACCTTTTGTTCTATTTGAGCTTATTCACGGTTGTACTGAATAATGAGGTGGGTTTCATGTTTAAATTAGGGTTAGGCATTTGGATGACAGTGGTTGTGTTTGTGTGGGATGCCGCGATTATCTTCCTTTTATCTGCACCTAAAGTTCGACGAGAGTTTACACGTGTTGCTTACTATATTGATAAAGTGACAGGAGTTATGTTGGGTCTGCTTGGCTTGACCATTGTGAAATCTGCTCTGGTACGTCAGTAGATTCAATAAAGTTACCATTGCTGAGTAACCTCACGTTTGTGGCACGATACAATGCCTATGTGCCGCGAATGTGTGCTTGTTTCCTACCAGGGCTGATACGTTTTATCTCTTATCTGCCCGATGTAAAACCCTCAGCTTAATCCACCAATTCTTTCCATAACTGCTTGTTTATCATTCCTTAGTTCTTAAATAAGTATTAATAATGTTGCTGTTGAACACTTGTAGCACGGGGTGTTTGTGCTTATTGTAGGCTGCAATGTCTATTCAATATCAGCGCTAGGAGCCATTGTGAATTTAGAGATATATCAAGTGGATTCGTTCACAACTCAAGCTTTTAAAGGAAACCCTGCAGGGGTTTGTATTTCACAAGAACCTTTAGAAGAGTCGTTGATGTATTCGATTGCTGAAGAGATGGCAGTATCAGAAACGGCATTCTTAGCCCTCAATACGATGACGTTGAAATGGTTCACACCAGAAGTTGAAGTCAAATTATGCGGTCACGGTACGTTGGCAACAGCGCATGTGATGAAGGAAAGAGGGTTAGTCAATGTGGGTGAGGTTGTGACGTTTGATACGCTTTCAGGGGAGCTATCTGCCACAGTTTGTGACTCCACAATCGAGCTTGACTTCCCAAGTACTGTGCTTGATCTTGGATTGGATGCTAATAAAGATTTGCTTGAATATTTAGGGCTGTGTGAAGCCCAAGTCGTGTCATACAGTGAGTTCGATACCAAGCAGTTTATTGAGGTTGTCAGCGAACAAGTTTTATTAGATTTATCACCAAACTTTGATGCTCTAAAGCGTATTAAAGGTCGAGGCGTTGTTGTGACAGCATTGTCGTTGAACTCTGAGCTTGATTTTGTTTCGCGCTATTTTGCGCCGTGGGTGGGTGTTAACGAAGATCCCGTTACGGGTTCAGCGCATTGCGCTCTCACACAATACTGGTCCGAGAAACTAAACAAAGCGCATTTCAATGCTTACCAAGCGTCGCGCCGCGGTGGGTATGTATCGACAGAGCTATTACCGAATGGTCGTATAAAACTGATGGGGTCTGCAACCACCGTAATCAGTGGTACTTTAAAAGTCTAAACTTCAATATCATTCATAAAACAGCAACGTCATAATTTAAATCTGCTAGGTCACTACTTAAGGAATAATCGTGTCAGCTTTTTATCTTTCTCAGGTATTAGTCGCAATTGCTATTTGTTTCGATCTTCTGTCTTTTCAATTTAAAGAGAGGAAGAAAATCGTCACATGCTTGTTTTTTGCAGGCGTTCTTATTTCTAGTCATTTCATTTTGCTCGAACAATGGACGGCGGCAAGTTTGATGATCATCGCGACCATTCGATATTTGACGAGCGTGTTTTCTACGTCACCCAAATTTAAATATTTGTTCAGTTCCATGTCAGTAGTCGCAACGGTTGTGACTTACTCGGGGCTCACTAGCATATTGAGTTGCTTTGCTTCCGTATTTCAAACCTTTGCAGCCTTCAATAAAGATGACCGTCGATTAAGAGAGTTGATGATTATCGGAACTAGCTTTTGGTTGGTTCACAATTACTTAGTTGGTTCTCCAACTGCTGTACTGATGGAAGCGCTATTTATCTGCAGTAACTTGGTTGGCTATTATCGTTTCTATTTCAGAAAAAGTGCTGTGGCTTAGGGCTTATAGCTCAGGAGCTTAGGAACTCAGGAAGCTAGGCTTTAGATAAAACGATAAAACACTGCACCATATTCATCTAACAAGGATTAGGAGAGAGCGATGTCAAATATCTACTCGGATGTGCCTTCGTCAATACCCGACGAAATCTTCAACGACATCATTACTACTGAGAATGTGCGGATTGAAAGAATAATATCTCATGGGCACCGTTCTCCAGAACAAGGTTGGTATGACCAAGATGAAAACGAATGGGTTATGGTGCTAGAGGGGCAAGGTGTTATTGAGTTCGAAGACGGACGTGTCGTTACCTTGTCTAAAGGGGATTACATCAATATTGCCGCGAGAGAGAAGCACAAGGTTGTAGGTACGGATAGAGACGTTGTGACTATTTGGCTAGCTGTGTTTTATCGTTAGTATTGCTATCAAGTAGTGAATAGGTAATCAGCAATACATGAAAGGACTGTGTCGTGGTTAGAATTCGAAATTACCAAGTTAGTGATGCCAAAGCATTATGGGAGATCTATTTCCATACTGTTCGAAATATTAACGTTCGTGACTATTCTCAAGAACAAGTTGAGGCTTGGGCTCCAAGTGACTTTGACTCCGAGGTGTGGGAAAAGTGTCTGCATCGTATCCAACCTTTTGTAGCGGAGTTGGATGGCCACATTGTTGGCTATACTGATTTGCAACCGAATGGGTTGATAGATCACTTCTTTTGTCATCATGAATATCAAGGTAAAGGTGTAGGGCGAGCTTTGATGGAGCATGTATTCGAGATTGGTCGATTTCGTGGTGTATCGAGATACTTCTCTGAGGTGAGTATTACCGCTAGGCCTTTCTATGAGCACCTTGGCTTTAAGTTAGTGAATGAACAAGAAGTCGAAATACGTGGCGTTAAGCTGACTAATTACGTGATGGAGAAAACCACTAAGTAGCCATTAACGTTATGTCTAGTGTAGGTAAAATTGGATATGCTCAACGCTTAGCCCAGTAGGTTAAAAAGGGTGTGAATTGTCACACCCTCAAAGAGTTTGGTTTGCCTGAGACTTTCTTTCTATTTGATTATTTCGGGAGCAAGACCGTATCAATTACGTGGATTACACCATTGCTTGCTTCCACATCAGCCGCAATCACTTTTGCATTGTTAACCATAACCGTGCCATCGCTTACGCTTATCATCACGTTTTGACCTTGGATTGTTGTCGCTTTGTCTATTTTCATAACGTCTGCCGCCATCACTTTCCCTGCGACTACATGATAAGTTAGCACTGCGACTAATTTGTCTTTGTTTTCCGGTTTCAAAAGCATATCGACAGTACCATCTGGCAACTTGGCAAATGCTTCATCGGTTGGTGCGAAAACGGTAAAAGGTCCTTCTCCTTTCAAAGTATCTACAAGTCCACCCGCTTTAACAGCAGCTACAAGTGTATTGAAAGAGCCATTTCCTACTGCGACATCGACGATATCTTTTTTCATCTCATGATGATTGGCGTTAGCGAATGCACTAAAAAAAAGTGCAGCGACAAGAAGAGATAGAGACTTGCTAATTTTATTAATCATGTTGGAATCCTTTGAGTTTGTCCGTTATTTTCGTCAGGTATTACGAAAGGCTCAAAGCGATGGATCAATTTATACCAATCACAGTAAATAAGTGATCAAAAATAGCGCAGGAAAAAAGCTTGAGAACAAGGCTGCTCTTTTCAATAAATAGTTTCGATAAGTAGTTATTCTACAATCAAAAAACCTAACGACGTTATCGATATTTTTAACAAGCTAGGGTGAACAGTTATTTACTACGATTGGTATTATTATACCTTTGAGCTATTTGCTTCGAGAGCGAACTTTACTCTATGAACAGGCGAGTGAGGGCCTTCAATGGTGCATTTTTAGTATTTGAGTTTTATATTTATGGGCTGTGGCGACTGTTTATGGGCTATGACGATTATTCAATTATTTCTGTCACTTACGGTTGTAGCTACTCGTTGCTATCCGTAATATGAAAATTAGCTTAAGGATAGAAATAGACAGTAAGGAATCACTTTGGAAATACAAATTAGACATCTTGAAACCACAGACAACCAAGACATTTTTGATATTTATCGTCATTCATCAGTATCAGAAAATACCTCACAAAAACCTTTCCTTAGCTCTGATCAAGTGGAGCGATTGTTTGGTCATTCAGACCATTTCACTTTAGTCGCAGAAGTGTCAGGTAAAGTCGTTGGGCACATTACCTTATTCATGACGACTAAGGTGAGAGACCGACATAGTGCTGGCTTAGGGATTGCGATTCACCCTGATGCACACGGCAAAGGGGTTGGGAAGGCATTAATGAAAGAAGCGATTAATCAGGCTGATAATTGGCTTAATCTGGTCCGTCTGGAGCTAGAGGTTCATGCCGATAACAACGCTGCCATTGCTTTGTATGAACGAGTAGGTTTTCAGTTAGAAGGCACTAAAAGGCTGAGTACATTCAAAGGCGGGAAATACATTGATATGTTGTTGATGTCGAGGATTAGACCTGATTATCGTTGATTGTTAGACCTATAACGTCCTATTTAGATGAAATCAAAGAAGCTGGCAGTGTGCCAGCTTCTTTGGTTTGAACGAGATATTTTATAGACTTGTTCGTAATCGAATCTACTTGTTCACGTAATCTTTGAATTTCTGCTTCGTTTCAGCATCGGCTTTTTCGTACCAAAAATACAACATTTCTTCAGCTGTGTTAGCCGCATTTCCATCAATTTTTGCTGGAAGTGTTACAGGTTGAACAACCGCCGCTGTTGCGCCTGCTGTTGTACCTATAGCTAGTGCAGCAATGCCGCCTTGCTGGTTGTATTCTTTTGCTTCTTGAGGGTATTTACGTCCAATTTGCATACCGTCTTTAACTAGCTTGTCTTGCTTAACGCTGATTTCATTCTGGTTCTCGTCAACAAGGCTCCACTCTAAGTTTTTAAACCCAGATTTTGCTTCTGCTGTGTTGCGGTATTTTGGCAGGTCGAAAGTCAGTGTGGTATCAGTCGCATCGAATGTTGCGATAACAGCGTCGCTGTCTACGAATTCACGATCGTTACCTTTATCAAATGCAAGTTGATATTGGAATACGATTTGGTTTTGGCCATCTGGTAACGTCAGTGTTTTATGAGAAGAGAATAAGCCGCCGTCTAAGTCAGGCTTAGCTTCGTTAACCGCAAGAATATCAACACTGGATGGAACTTGGATTTCAACGTCAGCTAATACTGAAGGTGCAGCAACGATAGCTGAGAGTAGGGCAATGCTTTGGGTTGTCTTCATAATCATACAGTTGTTAGGGTGAGTTAAAATACAATCGCACGCATATCTCTGTATTTCAAGTGATGTCCGTGGGATTTGAAAAAATTTGCGTAATCTTAACGTAACGGTCATAAACGAGGCGAGCTACAAGGCTATGCGAGTAAATGTATGCGGATAACCTTGTTCGTCACTCGTTTGTTAAAGGCTTATGTGGGACAGTTTTCATTGTTGATATACTGAAAAGCCGTGATAGCGCTTGAGCTATCACGGCTTGGTTTCACTTTCCTAGGGCTGGTTAAGCTTTAGCTAATTATTTAGCTTGCGCTGCTGCCGCTTCTAGTTGCTTAAGTTTACCTTGAAGCATGTAAGCATTCTGGTTGAAGTTACCAGGGTTCAACACTTGGCTTTGCTGCATAGGGTAGTCAGGTAGCGTGTTCATGAACTCTTGTACTTTGCCGCCTACAGGTACGAATAGCCACATGTTGTCTGCCATCCAACGTAAGTACATGCCCGATTCGTGTGGTGCTTTTTCGAATGGATCAGCACGTAGGTGAACGACTTGAGGCCAGTTTGGTTGGAAACGCACGGCATCAACAATGTTACCGTCCATAACAGCGAATGAAATCTTGAAGTCATTCCAACGTACCGCATTTAGTTCAGCGTTAGCAGAGAAGTAAAGCATGCTGTCACGAGGGCCTTTCTCTTCTTTACCTTGGAAGTAAGGTAGGAAGTTGTAACCATCTAGGTGTACACGCCAGTTTTTACCGTTGTAAGTAGCACCTTTATCAGAAGCAAGCTTCTCAACAACTTTATCATCACCAGCGGCTGCTAGTAGAGTCGGGATCCAGTCTTGGTGACCCATGATGTCGTTGATCTTAGTTCCCGGCTTGATAGTACCAGGCCAGCGAACTAGCTGAGGAACACGCATACCGCCTTCGTAAGTTGTACCTTTCTCCCCGTGGAAGTAAGTAGCACCGCCATCAGGCCAAGAAACTGTCTCTGCACCGTTATCGGTAGAGTAGATTACGATAGTGTTGTCTGCGATCTTAAGCTCATCAAGTTTGTCTAGGAGGATACCCACTTGGTCATCATGCTCTAGCATGCCGTCTGCGTAGATGCTGATACCCGATGCGCCTTGGTATTTTTCTTGTAGACGAGTCCACACGTGCATGCGAGTCGTGTTGTGCCAGATGAAGAATGGTTTGTCAGCTTTCACTGCTTTTTCCATGAATGCTAAAGATTCTTCTAGGAACTCTTCATCCGCGTGCTCCATACGCTTACGCGTCATAGGACCTGTATCTTCAATCTTACCGTCAGAAGTCGACTTGATTACACCACGAGGGCCAAAGTTCTTACGGAACTCAGGATCTTTAGGGTAGTAGTAAGTCTCTGGCTCTTCTTCCGCGTTTAGGTGGTACAGGTTACCGAAGAACTGGTCAAAACCGTGGTTCGTTGGAAGGTGTTTGTCTTGGTCACCCATGTGGTTCTTACCGAACTGAGCGGTCATGTAGCCCTGTTCTTTAAGAAGGTCTGCGATCGTTGGAGCCCAATCAGGGATGCCGTGGTCAGAGCCCGGCATACCGATAGTCAGTAGACCTGTACGGAAAGGTTCTTGACCGGTTAGGAATGCAGCACGGCCAGCAGTACATGATTGTTGACCGTAATGGTCAGTAAATAGTGCGCCTTCGTTAGCAATACGGTCGATGTTAGGTGTTTCATAACCCATCATGCCGTTGTTGTATGCACTGATGTTGAATACACCAATGTCATCACCCCAGATAGCAAGAATGTTTGGTTTTTCTGCTGCTGTTGCCGCTGAAGAAGCTGCTAATAAGCCAACACCTAATGCTAGTTTATTAATTTTAGTACCCATAAGGACTCCAATTCACTTTTAAGATTAATGCGTTAGAACAACACATCGATGAGCAAATGTTATTCTCAAAATTCCGTTCCGTCCTTTTATAGTGCTTATAACCAATCGTTATGATGTCTAGTTAACTTGTTGATTCATATGAGTTCTAGTGTGTTGCCAGAACAACCCCTTAGTTTGTATGTGTGATCCTTATCATGTTTGTTGCCGTAAACCTTATCGATGACTTCTGTATCCATATCTCGATGAAAATGACAAAAATATTAATAGCTTAGGTAATCTCGCGTATGCGCAAAAAATGAACTATACGTTGTAGGGCAGGATGCAAATAACTTACGAAGAGGTTTCTATGACAGCGAAGTATGGCGCTAAACGTCGATTAGCGATTTTGGGTACAGCAATGATGGCCGCGTCTAGCGCCACTTTTGCAGCAGAAAAGCCAAATATATTGGTCATTTGGGGGGACGACATTGGTCAATCCAATGTGAGTGCGTACACCTTTGGTTTAATGGGTTACAAAACGCCCAATATTGATAGCATCGCCAAAGAAGGGATGATGTTTACCGATTATTACGCTGAACAATCGTGTACTGCGGGTCGCTCTACCTTTATTACGGGACAAAGTGTATTACGAACGGGTTTAAGTAAAGTAGGCCTTCCAGGAGCAGACATTGGTTTGCAAGCGGAGGATGCAACGATTGCAGAAATGCTTAAACCTATGGGGTACATGACAGGTCAATTTGGTAAAAACCACCTTGGCGATAAAGATGAATTCCTTCCAACAGCACACGGGTTTGACGAATTTTTTGGCAACCTTTACCACCTGAATGCTGAAGAAGAACCGGAGAATGAAGATTACCCAACTGACCCAGAGTTCCGTAAGAAATTTGGCCCTCGTGGTGTGATCAAATCATTCGCTGATGGCAAGATTGAAGATACAGGCCCACTAACGCGTAAGCGTATGGAAACGGTCGATGAAGAAACACTAGACGCGGCACTTGATTTCATGGATCGCGCAGTGAAAGCGGACAAACCATTCTTCGTTTGGTGGAACGCAACAAGAATGCACTTTAGAACGCACGTGCAGCCAGATAGCAAAGGTGTAACCGGCATCAGTAATTACGCTGATGGTATGGTTGAGCACGATCGACACGTTGGACAACTATTGAAGCAAGTGGATGAGTTGGGCATCAAAGACAACACCATCGTTTTCTACTCAACGGATAACGGTCCACACATGAACTCTTGGCCTGATGCCGGTACAACGCCGTTCCGTGGTGAGAAAAACACCAACTGGGAAGGCGCATACCGTGTACCAGCAATGGTTCGTTGGCCAGGAAAGATTGAACCGGGCAGTGTTTCAAATGAAATCATGCACCACATGGACTGGATGCCAACCTTCGTTGCAGCTGCTGGTGATGATCAGATCAAAGAGAAACTACTGAAAGGTCATACTGCGGGTGATAAAACGTTTAAAGTGCACCTAGATGGTTACAACTTCCTTCCTTACCTAACCGGAGAAGAAGAGAAAGGCCGTCGTTCGGAGATATTCTACTTTACCGATGACGGTGACCTTGCGGCACTTCGTTACAACCAATGGAAAGCGGTGTTCATGGAGCAGCGTGCGACGGGTACCATGCAAATTTGGGCAGAACCGTTTGTAACGTTACGTCTTCCTAAGCTGTTTAACCTCCGAATGGACCCATACGAAAACGCAGATATCACATCGAATACTTACTATGACTGGTTGTTAGACCATGCTTATATGTTTGTTCCTGCTCAAGCGTATGTTGGCAAGTTCTTAGAAACCTTTGCTGAATACCCGCCACGCCAAAAAGCAGCGAGCTTTAGCTTGGATCAGGTTATGGAGAAACTTCAAGAGAACCATAATAAGTAAGCTTTGGTTTATTGAAACTGATAGTTTGATGAAACTGCTAACACGAAAGAGCTCTTCGGAGCTCTTTTTTTTATGCGCATATCGATGAGTAAATACCAGTCGTGAATATGAGTCACAACAATCAAGCTCACTGCCACTAAATAATTGTAAATTCATTGTTTTTACGTCTACCTTATTAAGCATAAGGATGTATAAAAACAAGGAATGTTATGTCTGCATGGTTGTGCTCACTAGTGAACGGATTGAAACACCAGCGAGTTGCAGTATTATCCGCAATGTTGTCTTTACCTATGTTGTCGACACTCAGTGTCAATGTGTATGCTAATGAACAAGCTCCAGCGACTGAAGCTACGCTTATTGGTTCAGGAACTTTAGATGCCAGCTCTCCCAAGGCTACGTATGTCGGTTCTGAAGCATGCGTTGACTGTCACAGCGAAGAAGTGGAAGCGTGGCAAGGCTCTCATCATGACATGGCGATGAAACACGCTACAGATGAATCTGTATTAGGCGATTTCAACGATCAAACGGTCACTCATGGCGGTAAACCCAACCGATTTTTTCGCAAGGGTGAAGAGTTCTGGGTCAATATCGAAGGCCCAGACGGGCAATTCAAAGATTACAAAATCAGCTATACCTTTGCCTTTGAACCATTACAACAGTACATGGTTGAGTTTGAAGACGGTCGAGTACAGTTGATTCCTTTCGCTTGGGACTCTCGCACTGAGGGCGAAGGCGGTCAACGCTGGTTTAACCTCTACCCGGATACCACCAACACTGATGAATTCTACTGGACCAACAGCGGTCAAAACTGGAACTTCATGTGTGCCGATTGCCACTCAACGAATCTAGAGAAAAACTACGACAGCGCGAGCAATACCTATAACACTACTTGGTCTGAGATTAATGTCGGTTGTGAAGCCTGTCATGGCCCTGCAAGCGAGCACGTTAAACAAGCCCAGCTAGCAAATTACAAGTCAGTAAAAGCCAACGGCGAAAAGGATGTTCAAGCCTCCGCGCATTATGGCTTTGATCGCGACTTGTCGAAATCGGTGAAAGAATGGATCTACCAAGAGGGCAACTCAACCCTACAACCAAAAGACATCATCCATACCAATCAGGTTCAAACCTGTGCGCAATGCCACAGCAGACGTACTCAGTTAAATGAAACTGGAGATCACGTTAACGGGTCTTTCTTTGATGAGTATCGTCTAAGTTTGATTACTCCTGAGCTTTACCATAACGATGGTCAAATCTACGATGAAGATTACGTTTACGGATCTTTCCTTCAATCAGTGATGGCTGAAAAAGGCGTCACATGTACTAACTGCCACGATCCCCATACCGCAGAATTAAAAATTGCAGAGGAAGCTGTATGTAGCCAATGTCACATTGCTTCTGAATACACGCCTGAAAAGCACACCTTCCACGAGGCGAATACCGAAGCTTCACAATGTACGACTTGTCACATGCCTGAGACGACTTACATGGAGGTCGACCCAAGACGTGACCATAGTTGGCATATCCCGCGTCCTGATATTAGCCAACATATTAAAACGCCGAACGTGTGTACTAGCTGTCATGAAGATCAAACCGACCAGTGGGCAGATAAGCAAATCGGTGAGTGGTTCCCAGATTCTAAGTATCGTAATCAGCAGCACTTTGCCGTTGCCTTTTATGCTGACTCAATAGGGCACAGAGGGGCAGAGGATGCGTTGGCATACTCGGCTCAGGACTCTAGCTTAAGCAATATCATTCGTGCATCGAGCTTAGAACGTTTGGGCGGCAATACGGGTAAGAATACGCTTATCTCGCTAGCAAGAGCGGTGAAACATGATGATGAAATGATCCGTTTGGGCGTTGTGCAAGGCTCGTCTGGTTTCCCATTCACTGACCGTTGGCAGATTTTAGAACCGCTACTGAAAGACCCTGTATTGTCGATTCGTTCAGAAACCGCAGGTGCATTAGTGCGTTACTGGGGAGAAATGAATCCTCTGCAGAAAGACCAAATCAAGCCTGCATTGGAAGAGTACATTGAGATACAGCAATTTAATTCCGATAGAGGATTTGGACGTACTAACCTAGGCAACGTTTACCGCGATCTAGGCCAATATCAAAAAGCGATTGAGTTTTATCAAGGTGCTATCGAAATCGAGCCTTATTTCGAAAACAGCTACGCCAACTTAGCGGATTTGTATCGAGCGCAAGGTAACGAAGCAAAAGCGCTGTCGACATTGAAGCAAGGTATTGAAGCTCAGCCGAGATCGAGTGTATTGCCATACAGCACAGGCTTATCTCTGCTTCGTGTGAAAGATTACGAACAAGCAACGGAGTACCTTAAGCAAGCTGCTGAAACTGCACAAACCGACCCACAATATTGGTATGTGTACGGATTGGCTTTGGAGAAATCGGATGTGCTTGCGGCAAGTCAATCACTGCACAAGGCTTACCAATTTAGCCGCAACCTACAGCACTTGTATGCCCAGTGTGAAGTGTTGGCGCGAAACAGCCATATACCGGGCGTACCAAAGGCGTTTGAGCAATGTATTTCATCACTGAGCAAAGTGGCACCGCCGGAGGCCATTAACCAATTGAAAGCTAAGTTTAAATAAAGCGATGAGGTGAGCTTGGCTATGGTGCTTGCTGCTTATTCCGCTTGTAACCAATTATCGCGCTTATGAGCAATTATCACGTTTATAACTTATCGCGCTGATGAACAATTATCACGTGTATAACTAATAGTTATGGGGCTTGTGAGTAGGATGTACGCAGCCAGATTGAATTAAGGGAAGACCTATGAACCATGCGCAACAAGCAATAAACCAACTGATTGAACAAACAGAGAAAAATGTTATCGGTCAGAGCCACGTCGTTCGGGCTCTGGTGATAGGGTTATTGACTAATGGGCATGTGCTTTTAGAGGGACTTCCCGGTACAGCGAAAACTCGTTCAGTGAAATCACTGGCGAACCTACTGAACACCAGTTTTGGTCGAATTCAGTTTACGCCTGACCTGCTGCCATCAGATGTAACCGGTACAGAAGTGTATCAAGAGCTTGATGGAAAGCCTCAGTTGCACTTTCAACCGGGTCCTATTTTCAACAGTATTGTTTTAGCCGATGAAGTGAACCGTGCTCCTGCAAAGGTACAAGCGGCTCTGCTTGAAGCCATGGCGGAAGGAACGATTACGGTGGGTGGTCAAACTCATATTCTTCCAGAGCTATTCATGGTGCTCGCTACGCAAAACCCAGTAGAGCAAGAAGGTACGTATCCACTGCCTGAAGCACAAATGGACCGTTTTATCATGAAAGTGACGGTCGACTATCCAGAAGATGAAGCTGAACGCGACATCATTCGACTTGTGCGCAGTGAGGAGCTCGGTAGCGAGACGAGTTCGGAATTAGTCACTCCAGAGCATATTGAACCTGAGTTGGTACTTGAAGCTCGCCGCCAACTTCCAGATATTGCCGTTTCCGATTTAGTTGAGAGCTACATTGTGGCTTTGGTGATGGCGACTCGTAAGCCAGAGCGTTACCCAGAATCAGACTTATCGAAATGGATTGAAATTGGTTCAAGCCCTCGTGCATCTATTTCATTGGATAAATGCGCTCGCGCTTATGCGTGGCTGCAAGGGCGTGACCACGTCACGTTAGACGATGTGCGTGCCATGTTGCCAACCGTGTTAGGTCACCGATTCTCGCTGTCTTACGATGCATTGGCCGATGGTGTTGACCATCAAAGAGTGGTTGAAGAACTGCTCGATAATGTTGAGATTGGATAACTAGGGGGCGTCATGGCGAAGCCAACACAAGCTCCCAAATCGCAAGGCCTTGATCCACGTTTGTACTGTGATTATTCAAGGTTAGTGCGAATTCAGGCTCAAGCTGAGTCGTTTTCTCTACTGCCTCATCTAAAGGCGGGTAGTGTGCTGTCGGGTAGACACAACTCATTGTTCCGAGGTCGAGGTTTGAATTTCGAGGAGCTACGTCACTACCAACTTGGTGATGATATTCGTAACCTCGATTGGAAAGTCACGATGCGAACAGGCAAACCTCATGTTCGTAGTTATACCGAAGAGAAAGACCGTAATGTGATGATCTGTGTTGATCAACGCAGCTCGATGTTCTTTGCTTCTCAAAACACTATGAAATCTGTTGTGGCCGCCGAAGTCGCAGCATTGTGTGGATGGCGAGTGCTGAAAGATGGTGACCGAGTTGGTTTCGTTTTGGCGTCGCACCAAAAGCTCTTTCATACCAAAGCACAGCGTTCTCAATCGGACTTAATGTCTCAGTTAAAACATCTGACCAAAGCCAATCAAAGCTTAGGTGTCAGGGTGAGCGACAGCGAAGGTGTTGGGTTTAGCCAGTGGATTGAACTGATAAAACGAATGAGATTAAAGCAATCGACCTTAATCTTTATTAGTGATTGGCGAGATTGCCAAGAGCAACACCTTGACCGACTAAAGCAACTGCAACAACACAACGATATCTTAGCCATTATGGTCACCGATCCATTAGAACAATCATTGCCTCAAGATCTGGCAAGCGCAAACTGGGTGGTGGGTGATGGTCGCTTTCAACTTAATCTGGACAGCCAATCTAAGGTTAACCTTGCAAGTGAAAGCCTTGCCCAAAAAGCGGCACTCCAGAAACAGTCCCTTGCTAAATTAATGGCGATGAAAAACCTCCCTTATATCGAATTAGATACGTCTGGAACTCATATTTCTCAGCTTCAAAAGCTGGTGGGAGGGCGTTAGATGGCCGTTGAACATACGCCTCCAAGTACTTATATCCTTCGCGATCTGCACGATGTCGCCATTCCCGAGAGCGTGAGCTGGATGCCGCAAACTATTGGCTGGAAGATCCTTGGCGTCATTCTGTTATTGGTCGCTGTCTATCTGGCTTATCGTTTAGCGCTAAGGTGGTGGAATAACCGTTATCGCAAAGAAGCGCTTCAAGAACTCATGGTACTGGATGCAAGAGACAAGAACTCAACTGAACGAACCTTTAAAGTCCTCAAAGTGGTACTTCGTTACCTAGACAGCAGCAATGCAAAGCTGTTTGGAAAAGCCTATGTAAACCGTCTGAACGCTTATCTGCCTGTTAGCGCTAACACAAGTGAAAACAGCAATGCGTTCTTTGCCGATGAAGTTTCGGAATTATGGATGCAAAGCCTAATTGACCCTAATGTGCGTCTGAGCTTTGAACAGCGATTAGAGGTAATTCAAACCGCGATGATGTGGCTAAAACTTCACAAGCCGAATGTACAGGTAACGGTTGAGGGGCAAGACAATGTTTGATGTTTTATCTGCCAGCTTTGAATTTGCGCACCCACTGTGGTTTATCGCACTACCTTTGCCTTTACTCGTTTACTTCGCCGTACCTGCTTATCGCACTAAACAAATGGCCATCAAGGTGCCATTTTTCAGTGAGTTGGTTGAAGCGATTGGCGAGGCTCCATCAGAAGGTGCAAGCCAATTAACACCAAGCTGGTGGCAACGCACTACGCTGATCATTACCTGGGTATTAGTGATCTGCGCATTAGCGAAACCTACCATTCTTGGTGAGCCACAAGTTCGTGAACAATTAGGTCGCGACGTGATGGTGGTTGTCGATTTGTCTGGCTCAATGGCTGAACAAGATTTTACGTCTAAACAAGGGGATAAAATCTCTCGCTTAGATGCGACCAAAGAGGTGTTAGCCGATTTCGCGAAAACCAGAAAAGGGGACCGACTCGGTTTGATCTTGTTTGGTGATGCAGCGTTTGTACAAACACCGTTTACAGCTGACCAAGATGTGTGGCTTGAACTGCTTAATCAAACCGATGTGGCGATGGCAGGACAAAGCACGCATTTAGGTGATGCGATTGGCTTGGCGACTAAGGTGTTTGAACAAAGCGAAAAGCAGAGTGCTGCGGTTCAAGATTCAAGTATTGATGCGAACGTGAAAGAGAAAGTTGTGATTGTGCTAACTGATGGCAATGACACCGGAAGCTTTGTTGAGCCTATCGATGCCGCAAAAGTTGCTAAGGCTAAGGGCGTTCGAATTCACGTTATTGCGATGGGCGATCCGCAAACCGTTGGTGAAGTGGCTCTGGATATGGAAACCATCAAGCGAGTGGCTCAAGAGTCTGGTGGCGAAGCCTTTGAGGCGCTTAACCGCGACGAACTGACCAAAGCCTACGCTCAAATCGGTGAACTAGAACCACAGTTATATGAAAGTACCACTTATCGTCCTAAACAGGGGTTACATCATTACTTGATGGCCATTGTTGTTGTGATGTATTTGACTGCCTTTAGTCTGGCGACTTTACGTAGAAGGTCGCTTTTGGCTTCTAAAACTAAAAAATTGAAAGGAGAGGATGATGCCTGATTCTCTCACTCTGCAACAGTTCTTTACCCAGTTTCATTTTATCCGACCTTTGTGGTTGTTGGCCTTTATTCCGATGTTCTTCCTGTTATGGGTTCGTTGGAGAGAAGAGACCAAACCAACGTGGAAAGACATTCTACCTGCACACTTACGTGATGCATTGACCATTGGTGAAACAGGCTGGCGTAGGCAGCTGCCATTGAAGCTATTGATGGTGATTGTAACTATCGCCATCATTATCTGTTCTGGCCCAACATGGCAGCGTGAGGCTTCACCTTTTGGGGAAGACAAAGCGTCGATGTTAGTGGTGCTTGATAACAGCGAATCCATGCTGGCGAAAGACTTACCACCGAGTCGCTTGGAACGCTCTAAACAGAAAATTAGAGACTTATTAGCAGCGCGCAAGGGCGGTAATACGGGCTTAGTGGTTTACGCAGGCAGCGCACACGTCGCGATGCCTGTGACTCAAGACAGCAAGGTATTCGAACCGTTTCTAGCGGCTATCACACCCGACATCATGCCGGTATCAGGTAAGTCAGCAGAAGAAGCACTGCCACTCATAAATCAGCAATTGTCTGGTGAGCTAGGTTCGTCAGTGTTGTTGGTATCGGATGGTGTAAATCCAAGTACCATCAGAGCGTTCGAGAACTTCTTTAACGACAACCCGTATCAGTTGCTTATTCTAGCCGCAGGAAACAGTAATGTGGTGAGCGATAATCCTGTCGACCTCGATTCATTACGCAATTTGGCGAGTAAGACAGGTGGACGACTGATCGAAGTGACCGTTGATGATTCGGATATCCAACAACTGAACAGAGCGGTTGAAAGAAACATGCAGCTCAACGGCGAATCTTCAATGCCTTGGAAAGATATGGGCTATGGCTTGCTTATCCCAATGGCGATTATCATGTTGTTGTGGTTCAGAAAAGGATGGCTGGTGCAGTGGTGTGTCGTTGGTCTAGTGATTTCGGGCAGCATCTATTCACCAAGCACTTTTGCGAAAACAGTCAACTTAACTGCTGAGAAACCCGTTGTGGTGGAGTCGGTTACGGCTTGGGACAAAACAGCTCAATGGTGGTGGGACTTATGGTTAACGCCCGATCAGCAAGGTCAACGCCTGTTGAATCAGAAAGAATATCTTCAAGCTGCCAAACATTTTACTGACCCAATGCGAAAGGGCGCGGCTTATTACTATGCTCGTGATTTTAAGCTCGCTCACAGTGCATTCCTGCAAACCAAAACTGACCTTGGTTTATACAACGCGGCGAGTGCGTTAGCCAGACAGCGTGAATATCTTGCGGCGCGAGACCTTTTGAAATTATTAAGCGAGAAAGAGGATCTGTCACCAGAACTAAGAACGGATGTGGAAAACAATCTTGCTGTGCTTAGTGGGATTGTCGAAGAGGTTAACCGAACCAGTGAAAGTCAGTCCGGGACCACAGATGGCCCTGAAGAGTCTTTAGAACTCGAAGACGATCAGCCGCGAACGGGTGATGGCGCTGAAGAAGAAACGGTAGCGGAATTGATGCTCAAGGAAACGCTTAATGCCAATGAAATTTTGGGTAGCCAAGAGCTTGCCGATAAGTGGTTAAAACGAGTCGAAGCGGACCCTAAGTTCTTCTTAAAGTCCAAGTTCCAAATTCAATTAAGAGACCCTGCACCTTCCATCGAACAAGCGTCAAAACAGGAGCAAACCCAATGAGTCGATATCATTTAGCTCTTGAAGCCATTCAATCAAAGAGAGTGCGATTTAGAACCCATAAGTGGTTACTGTCGATGACTCTTATATTGAGTTGGTTTTCTCCTTTTGTTGCTTCTGCTGCCGATATCTTCGATCTCCAAAAAAGTGGTGACGTTGAGCTTATCGCTTGGGTAGGGGAAAAGCCAAAGTCAGGCGATAAGATAACGCCGACTAAAGTGAGCGTCAATGAGCAGGTAATTCTGAATATTGAGGTGGCGACGCCGCGTTGGTTAACGGGAGGGACTCGAATCGGCAGTATCGAAATCCCTAACGTGATCGCTAAGCAACGTAACCAACTCGCGACTAATTACACGGAACGGGTCAATGGCACTACATGGTCGCGTCAACGTTGGGAAGTGACGCTTTATCCGATGACTTCTGGCGAGTTTGTGATTCCAACCGTACCGGTTCGTATTCAAGTGTCAGCTCCTGATAGGTCAAACGTTGGTGGCACGCTTTATACGCAGCCGATTAAGTTTGAAGCCTCATTACCGTCTGGTTTGTTAAGCGATGAATCGCCTTGGTTTTCAGCGACAGACGTGGATGTTGAGCAGCAATGGCAACGTTCGAGCGAAGACTTAAAAGTGGGTGATGCGGTTACTCGAACCGTGACGATCAAAGCGAAAGACAGTTTGTCGGTGTTACTTCCCAATGTGTTGACCAATGAATCGACACAGCAATATCAAGCTTACCCGCAACCTAATCGTTTAGATGACACACAAGAACGTGGTGACTACCGTTCCAGTAGAATTGAAGAGACGGTTTATGTGATTCAGCAAGGTGGTGAATTTACCTTACCGGAGTTCACATTCCAGTGGTGGGACAGCAAAAATCAGCGTCTTGAGAGCGTGGTAATAAAAGGCGAAGTGTTTGAAGCAAAACACACATTCCAATCCTTCATCAAAGCTTACATGTCGGTCTTTATAAGCGTTGGTTTGGCAGTGGTCTTATGTGGCATGTTATTCGTTGCGGCGAAGCGCTATTACAAAAATCGACCAACACCAAGTTGGTTGGTATTGCGTCGTTTGCTTAAGCAAAATAATTGGCCCGCATTGAGAACCTTTATCTATCGTCAATTACGAAACGAAACCTCTCAGCTAGAACTGAATAAAGCGCAACTTGGTAAATTGAATGGACAGAAACGTTGGATAGAAGACAGTGAATCCCTCCAACAAGGGCGAGAAGACAAAAACGTATTTACTCGTTTGTGGAGAGGGTTACGTAACTTACCCAATGACACATCAAACTCAAGCAATTCTCGTTCAATTTTCGACCGCTTGAAAATCCCTAAAGCCTTGCCAAACTTAAAAGATAGAACTAAGTAGCAAACTTTAGTTATTCGCATCGAACAAAATCGGCAGGCTCTCTACTATAGGGGACCTGCTTCTTTAATATGGAACTGTATGAAAAGCACCGAACTCAATTTAATTCCTATATTTGTTGCTATCTATGAAGAGCAGAACTTATCTAGGGCTGCTAATCGCATGGATATAAGCCAACCTGCTGTGAGCAAAGCGCTTGCACGGTTGCGAGATATCTATGACGAGCCACTGTTTCACCGTACCACATCAGGCGTAGAGCCAACCACATTCGCTATTGATATCTATCCGGCAATGGCCGCTGCGCTTAAAAATTTCACTTCTACCTTATCCGCATCAAGAGATTTCGACCCCAAAACTTCAGGGCGCGTGTATTCAATTGCCTGCGTCTCGGCGGCGAGCTACGAAATGATGCCAAGAGTGATGCAGTTAATCAGCCAAGTTGCACCTGGTATCGCGTTAGAAGTTCACCCTCTATTTACGGAAGATTACGAGTCTGATTTAAGGCTTCAAAGACACGATGTTATTATCGATATGACACCTAAAGGAAGAACCATGCTCAAGCATGAGGTGATCTCTAAAGAGGAACTGGTGGTGGTGTGCCGCAAAGACCATCCTACGATTGGTGATACGATCGATATGGAGCAGTTCCTATCAGTTGAGCATGTGGTTGTATCTCGTTGGCATGCACGTAAAAGCTTATTGAGTTCTGAACACTACAGTGACCTTGAAAAGCGCAGAATAGTCTATCGCGCTGCGGGTGTTGTTGAGATGCTGCCAGTTATTGAGGGCTCTGATTACATCGGAGTGTTACCTATGTCATCGGTGCGTTGTTTTTCTGAAAAGTACTCGGTTAAAACACTACCACTACCATTCGAATTGGAAGACCTCGATATGTGTATGATTTGGCACCCGAGTCGCACTAATGAACCTAGCCACAAGTGGTTGCGCGCTAAGATCAAAGCGGCAGCAAAAGACATATCAAGTTAGCCTCTAAAGGGCGATTAATGGAAAATGTTTGTGCGAATAGCCGTTATTCCCAGCACTGACATACGTTGATTGGATTTCGACCTAACTACAGGCAATCAAAAAGAGCCGCTTATCTGTTTTGACTGAGTCAGTCTGAATTGATAAGTGGCTCTTTTACTTGGTGTGGGTTTCGACATTAAAACTAAGAAACCTCAATGACATCTATTATTCGGTAATTTCTTGCAGAACTTCTCCAATTGAACCACTTGGTTGAGTGATACCCAGTTTGTTCGAAAGCGTTGGTGCAATGTCGTATGGCGTGACTGGACGCGAGATTTTCTGAGCTTCAACGTCGTAGCCTGCGAAGATGACAGGGACATGTGTATCGTACTTCCATGGCGAGCCATGAGTCGAGGCTATTTGAAGGCCTTCCATGTCGTTAATGTAGCTACGTGGAGCAAATACCACATACACATCGCCAGAACGAGCTGGGTGGTAGTTGTTCTTAATGAGCTGCATTACATGAGTATCAGGTACTCGGTTTGCCGCGATATCACTGCTTGATACGGCAAACGCCACTCCCTTCACTTTCGCTATTTCATCGGCGATCGCTTCCTGTACTTTAGCTAGGTCAAGTTTCTTCTCTGCGATTAAATCGTGATTCAGATAAATATAAGGCTGTGCGTACAAGCGTATTGCGTCTTTGGATAAACCAAACTCATCCTTCAACCTTTGCTCTACGCCACTCGAGAGCAGTGTGTCTTTATTGAAGTATTGAGCTTGATTGAAGCCAAGCGCATTTGCCGCAGGTGAAGATTCAGGTACACCGTGGTCGGCAGACAACACAATTAGTGTATTCTTTAGTCCGACTTGGTGATCAACGGTTTTAAGAAGCTTGGCGATCGTCTTATCGAGTCGAATTAGGTTGTCTTCTGTCTCTAGGCTTTCAGGGCCGTATAAGTGCACCACGTAGTCGTTTGATGAAAAACTTACAGACAGGTAATCGGTCACGTCACCTTGACCTAGCTTCTCTTGCATCAACAGTGTGCTTGCAAAGTTTTCTGTGATTTCATCGCCAGCCGGGCTAACGGTTAGCGTTGTGCTGTAGTACTTGTAACTCGCGGGGCCATAAGGGTGAGGGAAGGTGCGTTGGAAATCACCGAGTTTCACTTTGTGTTCGGTATCGTGCTCTTGCAGCGTGTAGTTTTCACGTGGTAATGAGAGCTCCCATTTCTGTTTCGAGTACTCTGCAGCAATCGCTTTCTCGTTCCAACGTGATACCCAATCTGGATACTCGTCGTAGTAATAGTTGCTGGTGACAAACTCAGATTGCGCTTTGGAGAACCAGAAGGCTTTACCACTGTGCCCTGCCAATGAGATCGCACCGCGGTCTTTCACTGATACACCGAACACTTTTGATTTGCCACTATTGGAAATCGTCAGTTCGTCACCAAACGTGGTGGAGAGTATTGGCTCTGGAGAGCGGCCATCGCCTTGTGCTGTCTTCTGCGTTGGGTCGATCTCTGTTGCTTTGTCGACACCCGCGCCAGAGGTCAACATTTTGTAGTTGCCGTCTTCTACGTTATACACCAAACGCTCTTCGCTACGGTCATACCAAACGTTACCTACCATGCCGTGTACGCTCGGTGGAGCGCCTGTTGCAAGCGACACATGGCCCACGATCGTTTCCGTGTTGCCATGTTGGTAGTTCGCGTTGGTGTAGTAAGTGCCGTCATCCATTAAGTACCGGAAACCGCCTTCACCGAAGTTGTGCTTATATCGTTCGATTAGGTCTGCGCGCAGGCCATCTACCGTGATTTGAAGGACTAGATTTGGCTTCTCTGCTGCTGAGGTAGGGAAGGCACAGAGTAACGCGAGTGTAAGTCCTGAAAGCTTGGTGTATTGCATAGAAGTTCCTTATTCAGCGTTGCCGCAGAGTTCTAACGTTTGGTCAGATTTCTAACGTTTGGTCAGATTTCTAACGTGTGTATAGTGCAAGTCGTATTTTAGTATTGCTTGTGAAGATTGTTGATTCATAACCGTTGGCACCTTTAGTTAGTTCATTCTTTAACTAGCTCACAGCTTTAGCTAGTTCGTATCCTTAACTAAACGCAGGCCCATATCTGACATAGTGATCGATTGGCTTGCGAAGTCGCGACGGTAACTTTCAGATTCGTTTTCGTCATAAGCAAAGCTGCCACCGCGAACCGATTTATGTGATAAACCAACGTCGCTGTGTTTTGCGTTGTTAGGATTGTCTGTTGGACCGAATCGGTAGAAAGTGTCATCGAAGGCATCAATCACAAACTCACCCACGTTTCCGGTCATGTCATATAAGCCTAGTTCATTTGGCTTCTTTAGCCCGACTGGATGTGCGCTATTTTTAGAATTTGCTGAGTACCACGCAACATCATCTAAGTTATTGGAACCACTGTAAGTATAGCCTTTGCTCTTGTTGCCACCTTTCGCTGCAAATTCCCATTCAGCTTCAGTCGGCAGACGGTATTCTTCACCTGTAAGTTCGTTCAATTGTTCAACGAAGTAGTTCGCCTGTTGCCAACTTAAGTTATTGACCGGAACTTGTGGGTTTTGGAAATAACTGAGAGATGAACCCATCACCGATTCGAACAATTCTTGAGTCACCTCAAACTTTGCAATGTAGAAACTATCTACAGTTATATTTCGTGCTGGTCGTTCTGCTTTGGTCGCTTCAGGATCGTTCGAACCCATGGTGAATGTACCACCTTCAACTAGCACCATTTCTTGGTCAATTTGTTGGGCGATGGGGTGTGTAGGCACGCTCGCACAGCCGCTTAGGAAAATAGTCATGGTGACGCTGCTGATCGCCGCTATTTGTTTGTAATTAAAAAATTTCATCACGTGCCTCGAATGTTCGAAATAGAGGGCAATTTTAACGTTTAAGGTCATTCCTATTGGTTATAAAGGGTATAACATGCCACTGATTGAAATAGGCATTATGATGGCTACAGACACTAAGATAGGTAGATAAATCATGCACATTACTCAAGGTCCACAATACAATGGTAAAGCGTCTAAACGCTTGCATGTTATGGCTAAGCCAATTGGCGCAGCGTGCAACATCGACTGTAAATATTGTTATTACCTAAGTAAGCAAGATTTGTTGGAGTACAAGAAAGGCAGTTCTCCGAGAATGGATGATGAGACGCTAGAAACCTACATCCGACAATATATCGAAGGTCAAAACACGCCTGAAATTATCTTCTCATGGCAGGGCGGCGAGCCAACTATGCTGGGTTTAGCGTACTTTGAAAGAGTGGTTGAACTACAGAAAAAGTACCGACCTGAAGGTGTGTTGATCTCAAACGATCTGCAAACCAATGGCACACTGCTCAATGACGATTGGGGCCGATTCTTAGCAAAGAATAACTTCCTGATCGGCTTGAGTATTGAAGGTCCTGAAATGCTGCACAATGCGTATCGTGTTAACAGAGCAGGCCGTGGCACATTCAAACAAGTGATGGCGGCGGTTGAGTTGCTGCACAAACATCAAGTTAAATTTGCAACGTTGACTTGTGTGAATAACCTCACCAGTCAAAATGCACTTGAGGTGTATCGCTTCCTACGTGATGTGGTGAAGTCTCCACAAATGCAGTTTATTCCTATCGTTGAACAGAAAACCTTTAGAACGGTTGCGCCACAAACATCCCAAGTGAGTGAGCAGCTAAAACAAGGCGAAAAACGCCTGATCCCCGGCCATAAAGACTCGATCATGGAATCGTGGTGTGTGTCGGATTTAGCTTGGGGTAACTTCCTGATCTCTGTGTTTGATGAGTGGGCGAAGAACGACATCGGTAAAGTGTTCGTTCAGTATTTTGAAGCGAGCTTAGAAACGTGGATTGGTCGTCCGAATCCGCTTTGCACTCTGAATGAGATCTGCGGTAAAGGCCTAGCGATGGAGCCAAACGGTGATGTGTTCTCTTGTGACCACTACGTTTACCCTGAATACAAAATTGGCAATATCCACCACGAGAAGCTTGATGATTTAGCGTACAGCGCACCACAGCAAAAGTTTGGTTTCGCTAAATCACGCACAATGACCAGTCAATGTCAGCAGTGTGATTACAAGTTTGCTTGTCATGGTGAATGTCCTAAAAACCGCTTTATCAAAACTCGCGCAGGCGAACCGGGCTTGAACTACTTATGTGCAGGTTGGCACAAGTTCTTTTCTCATGTCGACAAGTCGATGGCTTATATCGCTCGTGCGATGGGGCATCCGGTTGCTCATGGCAAATTCAGTGATTCAGTATTGATGGCACATCGTGCAAAACAGGCGCAACAAACTACGTTCGAGACCAAGTTTTAACTCGTTTTTTGGGTCAACAGGTCCAAGACAAATTTAATCAGATACGAGTCTAAGGACAGGCTAAGTTCTCCAGTTTAAGGTAATACTATGATGAAGAAGAGTTTAGCGACGGCTGTTGCTCTATTAGTTTCAACGTCCGCATTGATTTCAACGTCTGCGATGGCAGCGAATAGCGTTCAGCAAACTGTTGACGCACCGGCACAAAATATCAATCAAGTGCTCGAAATGACGGACACTCAAACCCGTATTCAACAGTTGTCTTACATGGCACAAGATCAAAATCAATCTGTTGAAAATCGTACTGGTGCACTGCAAGAGCTTGCTTCATATCCAAGCCAGAATGCGCTGGTGGCGGTGGCAAGAGGTTTGAAAGATCAAAACCCTGAAGTTCGTGAGGCTTCGATTATCGGTTCTTCGCCATATCAACTTGAGCATCGCTGGGCGTTAGTTTCGCCTTTGCTGAGCGATACAGACTCTATGGTTCGTCATTCAGCAACATCGAACTTAGTTCGTGATTACAATACGTTAGATAAAGAACAGAAAGCACAAATCGAACAACCTGTCGCTGAGTTAATAACATTCTTGGAATCACAAGAATCTGAAAAGTTTCAATTGTTGTTCGCTGACGTGCTCCGTTGGCACAATGAATGGGATAAAGCGGAAACGATTTATCTTGAGTTGATTAATACTCACCAGAAAGACCCTCAAGTTTGGCTGAGCTACGCGGATAACTTCCGAGCTCAGAATAAAGATCAACAAGCGGTCGAGGTGTTGGATCGTGGTTTGAAGAACGTGCCGGACAATGCAGCGATGCACTATTCTAAATCATTAACTTTGGTTCGCCTTGAAGACAAGGCAGCAGCAGCCAAAGAGATTGAAGTAGCAGCAGAACTTGCAAAAGATAACAGCTACTACTGGTACTTGAATGGGGTACTACAAGAAGAGCTGGATATCGACAAATCGACTAAATCGTTCGAGAAAGCGTATTTGATCTCTGGCTCTCCAGAACAGTTATACGTGGTATGCGATATTTATGTACGCTATGGCAATGAAAAAACAGATGATTGCTTGGGTGAGCTAGGTAAAGTGGCTCCTGATTATGTTATTGAACAGTTGAAAGAGAAACGAGTCGCGCCAAGCTCATAATATTTGAATGAGTAAATAGATAAGCCGCTTATGAAAAGCCAGTCGAAATATTCGACTGGCTTTTTTGGATCTTAATTGCTGCAAGTGACCATCGATTTGAATTCGAGCTAAAAAACAAAACTCAACATGATGGTGTAGAGCAATGCATCTTTATCGGTTTTAGGGGCGTCAATAAAGGCACCGTTTGACCTACGAGCTTCGAAGAATTGCATTTCACCATTGATAGATATATTTGACATCAAGTCGTAATCTACACCAACTAAGTAGCTATTCCCTTCTAAGTGCTCATTGGCGTTAAATTGCGCGCCGTATACTACGTAAGGTGTGAATACTCCTAAATGGTAACCTAGGCTGGCGTACATGGATGAAGAAACGTCACTGATTTGACCTTCGCTCGCCAATACCGCTTGGCCAAATTCATATTCAGCGCCTAGCGACCAAAGTTGGATGTGTTGGTTGTCTGCTGTTGGAAGCGTGCCAACGTTTTTAATTTTTGTCGTTTGATCGAAATTTGAATCAAGGAAAGATAAGTTCCAACGATAGTTATCACCACTTAATTGAAGGTTTGCACCAAACATTCGATTTGTTTCGAATTCCAGCTCGGTTGTCGAATTGAACTCTACTTCATTCTTATCTTTGATTCCGACAAATGGAGAGAGTTGTAGGGTAGCTTCATCGGTTACATCATGAGTCCAACTCACTTTGACACCGTTGAAAGCGGTAATACCAAGAACGCTGTTATACACCTCTGTCGGTGGTCTTGCCGTCATATAGGCTTGGCCAACATAATAGTATTCAGAGGCAAGGAATAGTGGCAGTCGTAATCGACCAATACTCACATCGAAGTCGTTAAATTCATAGCCCAAGTAAGCCCACTCGAGTTGAGGATCACTCCAATCATATTGGGGTGGTTTGACAACTTGTACGGAAGCTTTAAATGAGTTGTAAAAGTAATCGAGTTGAACTCCAAGTGTGGTATCACAGTCATAACAATTTTCATCGGTAAAACCATTGTTGATGATTAAAGGGGAGTCGTTATCTGATGTTGCCCAAGAAGTAGAACCAAATCCGCTTAACGAAAAATTATCGGTAAGTTCAATAATAGCGAAAGCCGGAGAGGCAATTGAAGCACATAGCACTGACGTAATTATTTTTTTCATATTATTTCTCCGAGCTTATAACGTATAGAACATTGGCATTTTCAGGGAGCGTCGAGAGCGGGGCGTACCCAATTCGATTGGGCTTGTCATCAAGCCAGTCAACCAAGGTTTCGGTGGACGCCGATTTAATCTCTCTTGGATAACGAGCTTTACCTGAGAAGGATAAGCTCGCCCAATGGGCATTCATTTGAGCTGCGTTTTTTCCAAGCAGTTGTTGGTAAAAAACTTCACGTTCGCTGCTGTTTTCAGGCCAATCAGAAAGTTCTACACGTTTACCATCGAGTCGTTTTGTTTTTCCTCTATACAGCTTCCTTGCTTTGTTTATCGATATTTCTTCAAATCCTGAATCTAAAGAGAATATGGCGTAATCTTCTGCGGCATGAGCTGGGCTGAGAAGAAGCAAGTTTCCTAATAGCCCTACCGCGACTGGCAATATGACTCTGCGTGGAAGTGTTTTTATTGTTTTAATCCAATCCATGGGTTTCTCCTAACAAGTCGCACTTTCTATTTGATGGAATAGCTTTTCTTTTCTTACGGGCTTCGCTACGTATCCATCCATGCCTGAATCAAAGCACTTTTGAATGTCATCATCGATAACACTGGCGGTTAGCGCGATGATAGGAGTTTTGCTTAAGCCTAGGTTTTTCTCATGCTCCCGAATCTCCTTAGTTGCTGTGAAACCGTCCATAACGGGCATCATGCAATCCATTAGTATAATGTCGAAACTACTGTCGTTTTGGTACATATCAACGGCAATTTGACCATTCTCTGCAATTTCAAAAGCGTAACCAGCCCTTGTTAGCATGACCGAAGCGACTTTTTGGTTAACTCGATTGTCTTCGACGAGCAGTATTCTTTCAGATTTGCTCGGAACCGGGTTTTGTTCTCTTTCCTCTGGCACAGTCCGTTTAGCTGCAGCATTAAGAATCGGCGTTACGGTCGCGGGTTTTTTCGTAGATTTAGTTTTGTAGGCAACAGGAAGTGGCATTGCTTCAACGGCGGCAAGTACTTTTTCTTTTAACATTTCAAATTTGAATGGCTTTGGCACATAGTCATCCATGCCCACGTCGAAACACCTTTGAATATCGTCATCAATAACACTGGCGGTCAGGGCAATGATAGGGATACGACGCGTGGCATTGGTCTCTTTTTCAACGCGGCGAATATTACTTGTCGCTTCAAAGCCATCCATAACCGGCATCATGCAGTCCATGAGTATTGCTGCGTAGTGAGGGTTCGATCTGAACATGTCCACGGCTTCCTGGCCATTATTCGCAAACTCGAATTCAAAACCACTTTTACCAACATGAAGCCCGGCAATTTTTTGGTTGACCTTGTTGTCTTCGACGATCAGAATTTTGTGTTGTATCTCTAGAGAAGGTTGGCTCGCCTCTGAAAGCTCAACCCGACCCTGTGTATCACAGAGCTCAACCGCTTTAATCAAACGTAAACCGAGTAGGGGCTGTGATACTTGAGCCGTAACACAATTGCCGATGTCAGCCGGCTCGCTCAAAAATGATCGAATCAAGCAGATAGTGATGCCGTTTTGGTGGAGCTTATCTAAGTCACTGGTATAGTCACTGGCTTGGAATGTGTCATCTTCAGCAAAGACAACTGTGATTGGGTTAGCGTGCTTTTGAATCGTGAGTTGTTGTGTAAGCTCAGCTGTATCTCTCGTTTGTTGGGTTATTTCTAAACCATAGAGGTTAAGGTCCCATTCTATTCGTTTAGAGAGCATGTTCGCGTTACCTAGAACATAAATGTCGGCGGTTGCTGTGCTTGGTTTTGGCAACATTAAATCAATGGGTAATTCTAGATCGAAGTAGAAACAACTGCCTTTACCTTTGACGGAGTCGAGTTGGATCTGACCACCCATAAGTTCAACAAGCTGAGTACTGATCGCAAGGCCAAGACCAGTACCACCGAATTGTCTGGTCGTTGAATCATCTTCTTGAGCGAACGGTTCGAATATCTGTTTCTGTTGCTGTTTATCGATACCAATCCCCGTGTCTCGCACAGAAAACCTTAGGGTGACATTGTTTTCTGCTTTGTTTAGCGTTTGGATTGACAGGGTAACGCCACCTTCTGCTGTGAACTTCACCGCGTTCGACATAAAGTTCATCAAGATCTGTCTTAATCGGTGATCATCGATCATCACGCGTGCAGGTGTGTCTGGGCTGATATCAACGTTCACTGATATTTTTTGCTCTTTAGCTTTTGGCGCGACAATAGATGCGATGTCGTAAATGGATTCTCTAATCGATGCCGAATGCGGGCTGATTAATAGCATGCCAGATTCAATCTTAGAGAAGTCTAAGATGTCGTTGATCAGGCTTAGCAGTAGTTGAGATGAGGTCTCGATCGTATCTACATAATCACGTTGTGTTGGTGTAAGTGGTGTGTCTGACAGAATCTCCGAAATACCGATAACGCCATTCAGTGGGGTTCGAATTTCATGAGACATATTGGCCAAGAAGCTACTTTTCGCTTTGCTAGCTTGTATCGCGTGGTCTTTGGCTTCTTCGGCGTCTTCTTTAGCTCGCTCTGCGTCTTCTTTCGCTATCGTTAACTTCTCTTTTGCATGTTCTCGTTCGATGGTCAGTCGCTCTACTTGCTGAGCAAATAGGCTGAGTTCGTCTTTGCCTTGAATCAGTTTGTCCAAAGAAGGGCGGGTATCATCATTTTCACTTTTTAAGAACCTAAGAACTAGCCCAAGATTGTTGGTGACTTGTTTCGCTAAACTGAGGGTTAATCCCATAACAGTTGCTGCAAGCAACGTGACGATGGAAATAAATAGCGTTCTTTCTGTTTGAGCATCTGAGATCGCTTGAGCTACTTCGGCTTGGAACTCTTGTTTGATCACGTCACCTAAATTCTGCAACAGGCTTAGGCGAGCACTCATCGCATTGAGTCCGGTAGTGATCTCTTTTGGAGTCAATGCGCTTATTGTGGATGAACTATGAAGTGCGTGACGTATCTCTTGGCTTTTCATAAAAGCCTCATCTTTAAACACTTCAATCATGAGTGAAACTTGATGTGTATTGGCATTCAAGGACACAAATCTTTCTAAGAACAAAACTTGCCTAGCATTGAGGCTTTCAACCAACTCGGCTAGTTCAGAATCATACTCTTGATGATTTTGGTAAATATCGAAGAGTGAAGCGCTGAGCTTAAATTCTTCATTTGACCAAAACATCAACCACTCTAGTTGATGCAAGGCGGTGAGGTGCTGTTGAATCTCACGCTTGGTGATATCAAAAGGGACTTTCTCAATGGCTAGCAACAATTGTTGATACAAGTCACTTTGCCATTCAATCGCATCCAGCTTATCGAAACTGTCGGTCGTTTTCATAGTCGACAAGGTTGCCTCACTGAAGTCGGCCAGCAGTTGGTTCACTTCTTCGGAACTGTTTAGAAATATGCTGGGTGAAAGTGCTTTGAGCTCGGCATTTACCTTAGCACTTCGATTAACGAACTCTTCAGTGTTTGGGGCCAAAGTACTTCGATACAAGACAGAGATATCTTCAAGGTAAATTGCTAACTGATTGGTTCGCTCAAAATCGTTTAACTGCGTCGTCAGAAAGTAAGCTTGTCTACCGGCTAAGAAAAGGAGCAATGAGATCGGTAGTAGAACTAAGCCAAAGAGTTTATGTTTAACTGAAAGGTTATTCCAGACCGTGAGTGTCGACATATTAAGGATCCATCCAACTGGTTTTATATAAAAACAGTAGAATAAAAATGCCGATATGGAAACTTTGAAACTGTAAATTTAATGGAAGTGTGGGAGGGGTATAAGTTCTTGTGATTCCACAGCTTATTTTGAAATAGCTTGTCTTGCTAGCAATTTATAGCGTTTGGCGGTCGGTTTGATTTTGATGCTTATTGATGAGTATCTTAAAAAGCGAGTTAATTAGGGTGATTTTTATCGAGACTTAGTTCAAATAGAAGTTGCTCTAACACCGTTTTTGCAGAAGGTTCTAGCGCCCAAACACCGAGCATTCTGTTCAGTGCAGCGCGGTACACTCTGTTTTTGAGTAGGAAAGCGAGCGTACGCGTATCGTTGCTCAGAACATTTGATTGTACGACGGTTAACTCAGCTTTGTTCTCGATATCGATTTTCTGAAGATTGAAAGCGGGTAGAAAGGCACACTCATACCAAACTTCTATGATCTCTCGAAGTTCGATTTCCTCTTCAGGCACATCGCAGCCCTGAAGTTGATGGTTTTCAGGAATTGCGGATAAGTAAGCGACATCAAGCTTGTCTGCAACGAATGTGTACATTTGCTTCCTTTGTATCGGTGATTTTAGAGCGAATCATCTCTCTCACTTATGTTTTTGTCAATTACATCCATTTATCTAACGAGTAATTTGTGAATAAGCATCGTCGTGTTTAACTCAAGCTGTTTAAGTATTTGTCTGTTAAGCCAAAATATTTCAAGTTGCCATCAGGTTCTAGAACCAAACTCATATTGGAAGTAGCGATCAAACCGGGATCATTGGTCGAAAAAATGACGGTCTTATTCAGCAACTTATCGCTGAACAGGCGGTTAAAATACTGGGCGTTTTCATTTTCAGCCCCGTTGAACGGTTCATCAATGATTATCAGAGATTGCTCACAGTTGCCTAAACCAAGTGCCAAACGCAGCTTTTGTTGAATTCCATTCGGAAGACCTTTGCACTTATCGACACTCAATTGAGTCGCCAAGCCTTCTGGCAGCCATTCGTCTAGCTCGAAGAAGCTCACCATCTCCTGCATTTTCTCTGTCGGAATGAGTCCGTTATGCAGAATGAAGTTGGTTTCTAGTGAGCCTTCAAAAATATGCAGGTTAAAAGGGATGTAGTTAATTGAGGTGCGATAACGGTAGCTATTGAACTGTTTAATGTTGTAACCATCGACAGAAACTGCGCCTTGATAGCGGTCTTCTAGCCCAGCAATGATTGAAATTAAGGTGGTTTTTCCGCAGCCCGTAGGGCCACAAATGACCACTTTTGCACTGGGTGGTATTTTGAACCCCAAGTTGGTTAACCCTGTTGCTGCCCCTGTGTAACGGTGGCTGACACCACTGCCTACAATATTTCCTTGGAACAGCCGAATAGGCGGGCTTTTTTCTAGCGTTAACTTGTCGTCATTCATCGACATCAAGTTGTTGATCTGTGCCGACGAAGCCTTGATGGATTGAAACTTAGAAATTGAGTTATAGATGCCCATTATCGGGCCTAGTGCTTTCCAAACGAGAATAACGGTTGCGAGCATCGCGCCCGCATCAGAAGTGCCTTCCATGACTCCGATTACTGCGGTCACGATACTTGCAGTACCAATCACCTGAATCAAACTACCGCCAGCAGCCTGAATTTTACTGTTGGTTACAGCTACATTCTCCGCATCACTAGTGCTTTGCATATGGGAGGCACTAAAACGAGATTGAACCACGCGCAGTAAAGGCAAACCTTGAATGGTCTTGATACCACGAAGGATTTCATTCCATTGATAAGAGACCATGGCGTTAGCGCGAGAGCTTTTAGATGTAGCTTGTGAGTAGATGTAACGAGAGTAAACACAGAACACCAACATTAATATTAAGCCACCCATCACCACAAGTGCAGCCGTGCCAGACATCAGAGCAATGGCGATGATAAATACAATCACAAACGGCATATCAAAATAGCTGAGCGTTGATTCTGCAGTCACTAAGCGGCGGAACGTATCGATATCTTTCAAACGAGCCAACTGCGACGAAACCCCAGCGGTTGATGTCATCGCGTAGGGCAGCCAGAGAAGTTTCGATATTACGGCTTGTGAGATGTGCACCGCGAGATCTTTACCGGAAGTGGCAATGATATTTACCCGCATTTTCTTAAAGAAGTATTCAGAGAAGCCAACAATAATGGCGAATAAGGTTAACCAATAGAGTGTGGCTTGAGAGCTCGAAGTCAGTGCGAAGTTATAGACACTCATGATGAAGAATGGCTGCAATGCACCGAGAATACTGATGACGAAACTCAGAATGATCAGGCTTTTAAGTTCATTGTTGTAACGATAGAAAGCGTATTTTATCCAATTGCTTCTATCTTGCGATTCCGGAGGTGGTTCGCGGAACAGACGAGAATATTCGCTAATAGAAATCAGCAAGCAGGGCTTTTTACACATTGGGTATTCAATGGTGTTGTTGTTCGTGTAATCAAACAGCAGCAACTTCCCATCTTTTGTCCCTAAGAAGATGGCACTGAGGTTTTCTATCTCAATAAAGCACGGGTGAGGATATTTATCGATATTCTCGAGTGTCTTTAGTTTGGTCACATCACAGCGGTATCCAAGGCGCTCTATGGTTGCTGTAAAGCTATCACCGTCTTTGGGTTTTGGAATAAAAGCATCGCTGAGTATAGCGGGCGTGCCTTCCCATTCGAGTGCTATCAAGGTGTAGGCCAAACCACGAATAAGTGGCGATTGACTGTAACGTTCGTCGTATCCACTAGATTCAAAATCCAAGACACGTTGCGGCACATTATTGAAGTCTACTAGGATACTCATTGGTCACCTCCGGTAAGTTTTACGCGTTTGAGGCGGTGGTTGAGTTTGTCCATTTTATTGCTGGCGATGATTAAGATTTTGTCATTGGCACGATAGGCAGTACTGGTCAGTACGACGCGTGCAAATTCTTCATCAAAGACGCAGTCTATATCGTCGAATATCAACACACGCTTACTGGCGAGCAGGGCACGGACTAATAACAGAGCATAGCCAACTTGGCGTGAGAATGGGTTACGCATGTGACCTTTGAGCTCGGTATAGAAACCTGCAGGCAGCCCATCAATTTGAGCCTTGATGTTCATGGTTTCACATAAGGCGAAAGCCGTATTGTTCAGGCTTGGACGGAAACAGGTTAGGTTATCAATAATGGTCCCTTCCACGAATGAACTTGTTTTATCGACCATCAGCACGCTGTTACGCCAAACGTTGTAGTTTACGTCACTCAGAGGCGTGTCATTAATCATGATGTCCAGTTTGTTATCATTGTTCTGACGTGTAATACAGTTGGCAAGGTGGGTCTTGCCGGAGCCACTTTTCCCGGTAAGCAAATAAGTTTGTCCGAGTTCGAATTCGATACGCTGCTTTTCAGAATATTTAACAGAAATACGTTCTACTTCGGTCGTCTCATGTTGATGTTCAACCGACGCGGCCAGTTCAAGAAGTTCGGCGATACGTTGTATATGGAGCTTGTTTAGTTCCCAGCGGCTCGCGGTACGCATCACTTGTTGGTAGGGCGCGAAGTAACGATTGGTAAGCATGATTATCGCGGCCATAATGCCTTGGCTTGACTCCATATTGATCACGGCTGTTGCCAATACCACAACAACACAAGCAATCGAGAGTTGTTGGATGAGCGCTAAGATTAAGCCAAAATTCGATTCAATCTGTTCGTATTTGATGTTTTCAACTTCACGTTCCTCGACCATTTGGGTCATCAGGCTTTCAACGCGGTATTCCATGTTTCGAGCTTTGATATCCAGAGGGCTAGAAATGATTTCAATGATTTTGGATGTGGTTAAGCCCTCTATATCGGACTTGTTTTGTAAGCTGCCAATCTTCTGCTTAGAAAGGCTCCAAGCGAAAATGGCTAAAATGAGCGAGGCAATCAGAAGCGTCACGCCAGCCCATATGTTGATCAGACCAATAATGAGGATGGTGATCACGCTGACAGCAAGGTTTATCAGGGCTCGAACCGATTCGCCGCCAAAGAAGGTTTTCAACTCAGGAATGGTTGAGATTCGCTCTAGGTATTCGCCCGGTTCTAAGCGGCGAAATTTAGAGATCTCAGCCAAACAGATGGATTGGAATACCTTGTTGGTTAAGTTGGTCTCAAACTGCCTCATGATGACGGAAGATATCTTCTCTTCCTGATTTTTCAGGTGGTAGTCGAGGAAGATAGAAATCAGGATAATCGCGAACAGCAAGAACAACGTATCTTGTGCTTGGTTTGGTAATACTCGGTCGAAAATGATCAGAATGGAGAAGGGCAGTACCAAGCCAAATAGAGTGGAAATTATTGTAGAGAAAGTCAGATAACACTTATCTGCCATATTGATCTTTTGAGAAAACTGCTCAGTTTGCATTACGACCTCCTGTTTTCAACGACTCAGTTGAGAGAAGGTGTTTAGGCACTAATTCTTGATTGTTTCGTCCTTCGATATCACTCATCAATTGCATGATGCTTTCTATCGATTGAATCGAGAGCACGCCTTTTGTTTGTTCGAGCTTGATGGTTTCGATGATGTAGTCGTATCGTGCGCTTTCATAATCTCTTAAGGCGCTGAAGAGCTTACTTTCTGCGGCAAGCAAATCGGTGATGGTACGGGTGCCTAACTGGTATGCCCTTTGAATGCCTTTGTAAGAGGCATAGTTGGCACGAATGATGTTCTCGTAACTGCTTATAGATTGCGAAAAATCGTTAATGTTTAGGACCGAAGTGTTTACGCTGTTACGAGTGGTGTAAAGCGAGTCTTGATAAAGCAGTTCAGTACGTTCAATTGCCGTCGATGATTTTTGATATCCATAGTAATCAGAACCACCAGACAAAATAGGCAAGGCTAGGTTCAAGCCAACGCTAGTTGAGTTGCTTTCGCCTGTCGCTGTGATGTCGGTTTTATCGTAGTTATTGGCGTCATCGTGACGATAGCTGGCTGAGAGTGACACGGTAGGTAAGAAGTTTGTACCGCTCTCTTTTAAGCTTCTACGGCTTCTCTCGACGTTTTTCTTGGCTACTAGTAAGTCGTTGTTGAGCTTTAACGCTTGATCCATGATTGAGTGTTGTTCGCTTTCGTTTATCTCTTTTAATGGCACACTTTCGTATATATCTTGTGATGGAGTGATAGGGTACTGAATCTGAATGGATAGCCCGTTGAGAATGACACGGCGATCTTTCTGCAAGGTTCTTAATCGATTCGACACACCTTCTTTCTGAGCGATAACTTCGTACAGCTCGCTGGCGGCTGTGTTCCCCAACTCTACGTTGCGTCGCATCTGATGTTCACGAGTCTCAGACGACTTAAGCTCTACCTTGGTCGCTTTTATTTGCGCATTGTTTTTCAAATACTCGAAGTATTGAGAGCCGATTTCCGAAATGGTGCTTTGGACTTTGTTCTCGTGTTTAATCTCTTCAATATTGAAGTCGAGTTTTGCCGTCCCATATTTAAAAATGTCACCAAGATTGAATATGGACTGGGATAACGAAAGGCTGTAGCTGTTTGAGTTATAGCTAGAGGTTTCATCGGGTACGCTCGATAGCAAGGTTTCATTCTCGTTCCATGTGGTATCGGCAGCACCATTGAGTGAAGGCAGAAATTTAGAGCGACTGATCCCAATGTTGTATTCGTTCTCTTCCACACCTTTATCACTGGCGCGAAGAGACAGGCTGTTTTGCAGGCCGAGTTCTACCGCCTCAAGCAAGGTAGTCGCCGATGCTGAAGGTGTCGTGCTGAATGCGAGTGCAGCTATGATGCTGCTAGTTAAGTTTCTGTACCGCCACATACTTGTTGATCACCTTGATGATTTGGTCGCTTTTATAAGGTTTGCTGATCACGTAATCCATTCCGGCCTCAATACAAGCCTGGTGTTCGTTACTGCTGGTCAATGCGGTTGCACCTATGATGGTACAAGGGTTTTTCTCGTTCTCTTGTTCGAATTGGCGAATGCGTTTTGTTGCTTCGATGCCGCCCATACCCGGCATGATGCAATCCATGAAGATGATGTCAGAACGTTTATTCATGAAGTGCTTCACGGCATCGGCACCATCGCCAACGGTGTCTGGTTCATACTCTTGCTTGGTAAGAATTCGTTTCAGTAAGATCTGCTGAACTCGGTCATCCTCAACGATAAGGAATGAGCTGTTCTCCATCTGTTCTTCCGATGCTTCCGCTTCCATAATGGTGAGTAGGTTTGGAATGAACTCGTAAGGGATAGCAGGGGCGTTGATGATCTTGTCGACGAAGCTATGACACTCTTGTGCTTGCTGAGTGTTGGTCACTGACAACAGTAACTTGGTATTTGGGTGGTTCTTAAGTTGAGATTTGACCGTTTTACTCAACGACGGCAGCTTATTGGGTTCAAAGGTATCGGTCAGCATAATCGCATCGTAATCACCGAATGTTTTCGCCGCTGAGAAAAGCTCATTTGCAGTGCGAATCTCGGTGATGTCGAGCCCCAAATTGCTGAGCATCTTCTTCATCACATCGATACGGATTTGAGTATTGGCGCACAGCAGTAAACGCTTGCCATCGAAGCGCGTCTTCTCTGTGTGGAAATTCTTAGCTTTAAGATCAAGCTCGATCTGAAAACGTTCCTGTGCCCCTGACTGGAACCAGTGACTCTCGTAATAGCCGTAATCTTTCAGAACGCTTTTTGCTAAGTCATCTGTATTGGCTGTATGGTCTTTGTGTGCGCTCCAATGGAGTTTATTGAGCTTGGCAACAGAGACATCCAGCGTTGATAAGAAGTTGAGATTGATGGTGACACGGGTATTTTCCATGTCTGACGCCGCACCCGATTCAATCGTCACAAATAGCTTCTTATTTGATTTAAGTTGGATGGCGTTAGAAAGCTGCAGAAACAAGATCCAGAACAAGCTGGTGGATTGGCCTTCAACACGGTTCGGCAAATTATCAGAGATAAAGCAGTCGAGTTGACCTTCGTTCCTCTGAACTTTGGCGCTAATATGAATCATCAATTCAGACAACACGCTCAGTAGCGAGAATTCCTTCGACTTACTTTCCGTACCCTGTGAAATCAATCGGTTATAGTTTTCTGCTAACTCAGATAAGGTGCTACATGCTGAGGTAATATCCTTCGCCATCAATACGCCGTTTTCATCGGTTTCTTGAACCAGATATTGGACACCGCCGTTGATGGTGTTGGTGATACCGCGAATCTCATACCCGATCAGTGCATACAGCTGTTTGTAGAGATCGTTATTGCGCTTTTGGTCTTCCAATTTACTGAAAATCAGTTTGAGGTGAGAGTAGATCTGGCGTTGTTTCGGATTGATGCTCACTTCATTCAGAAGCTCTTCGAGTCTTTGTAAGTCGAGTTGTTTCAGCTCTTGATAGAGAGCATCGAACTCATAGTCGATTTCTCGTTCATTAGAGCTGGATTTCTTCAGCTTCAACATAGCAACTGAGTTCGATAGGACCGTGATTACTGCCAGTATCACGACCACCATAAACAACCAGATAAAGAACTCATTTTTCTCTGACATCAAGTCGCTCGCATGGTTGTTGAACATGGTGCGGTAGTTGTCGTCCATCTGTAGGTAGTTGTTGGTCAGTGACAGGTATAAGTCGAGTACGTCGTTGCGTGTTTTAGTGCTGTCGGAAAAGCGATTGATAGCTAATTCAAGTTGGGTGTATTCAGTCGCGCCAACCAAGCTGAACTCAGTTTTGTTCAAAGAGGCTAGCGATCTAAATTCATCTATTTCACGCTTCAAGTTAACTAGATTGAATTCGTTAGTACCACAAGTGTCGGTACTTAAGCACTGCTGTAGAGTTTGAATATCTTGTTCGATGGTCTGATTAAGCTTCTGAGCTTGTATGAGCAGTGGGGCACTTTGCACTTGAGCAACCGAATCTATTTTTGACCAAGAAAAGTATAAATAGAAAGCGAGCGCCGCTAGTACTACGCTGAACAATATGCTCAGACGTAGAGCTGGTACGGAAATGTTATAAGAAGGTTTTCCGCTCATTGATTACCTCTCATCGAATGCATCTTCGATGGCTGACATCACAGGTTTTGCAGCGTATTCGATCACGCGACGCGAGCCTGTTTTTACGTCGGCGGTAAATTCCATATAAGGTGATAATTTGTATTGAGTGCCTCCTCGTTCAAGAAAGTTTCGATCAATCTCAATCTCTGCCAAATAGAATTCGGCATCTTCTTCTTCGTATGATGAACGGCTAATTGAGGCGATGGTTCCCTCAACAAATCCATATTTTGCGAAGTTATAAGTATCCATTTTTACTTTTACCGCCTGGCCAATTTCAACAAACCCCATGTCTTTACGCGGAATTTTCGCTTCACCGTGTAGGGAGTTATTGATTGGAGCAATATCAGCGATACTCTCGCCGGGTGGTATTACCGCAGAACGGAAGTTGAAGTGTAATTTGTCGACCACACCATCCACTGGTGAGTAGACGATTAAGCGATCTACCTTATCGGAATGTTGTGGTTGCAAGATCCGTTTTAGTTTGAGGTCTTTATTGGCCTGAATGATCTGTGCTTGGTACTCAGAGTTACGATTCTCAACCAAATCTCGATGTTGTTTCTCGAGTTTGTCGAGTTGGAAACGTTCGTTCATGACGGACTCATCAAGGTTTTCAATCTCACGAACCATATTGGATTCTTGTACTTTCATATTTAGAACGTCGACATATGACGCCATCTCTTCTTTATAAAGCGTATTTTTGATGTTGAGTTGTTTGCGAATGAGCGAGAGTTGGTTCTCTGAGCTTTTGCGACGCTTTAGCATTGATCCAATTAGAGAGTTTTTGTGTTTAATATCGTGAGTGATCAGCTCTTCGTTAGAGCGGTTCTTCGAGAACTCTTGCTGCCAAGTATTCATGTTGACTTGAACTTGTTCTGGGTACTTTTCGATGTAAGAAGCAAAGTTTGGTTCGACCATGTCACGCAAGCTTTCATAACGAATTTTATCGAGTTCCAGCTGTATGATTTCGGTGTTCACTGTATCGAGTTGGGTGTTACGGTCGAGTGAGCGGATTCGAGCAATCGGCTGGCCTTCATACACAACTTCTCCTTTTCTCACTAACAGCTCTTCTAAAATACCGCCTTCTAGGTGTTGAACTTTCTCAACATCAGACTCTAGTAACAGCTCGCCACGCACAGAAACGACAATGTCGATGCGTGCCTGTGACGCTACGGCGATAGCCACCAAAGCAAGTAGAAAAATGATGAGTAACGTCTTGTGAACGCTAGTCATCGCACTTGCAAGCACGATGGTGTCATCTGCTGTGACCTTGGAAGCCTCGTTGTTAGAAACGAGCGCTTTTCTGAGATGATGCTCTATTTGGTTATTGCTCATGACCTACCTCGATGACTCGTCATCTACAACTTCCTTAATATCCAACAAGTGATTAATTTGTCTATTGACGTTTTGTAGTTCAGTTTTCACATCTTCTAAAAGCGCTTCCGGCGCAGGGAATTCGTGTTTACTCAAATGTTCCAACTTGGCCATTTTGGGCGGCAGGTCTTGGTCACACAGCAAGGTTAAGATGGTCTTCAATTTTTTTGAGTAGTTGTTGAGTTCGTCAAAGCGATTACTCTTATGAAGCGTTTCTATGTTGATTGCTGCGTCTGAAAAGTCCTTATAAAAGTCGCCTAATAGCAATTGCAGCCCTTTGTGGTTGTTGTCGATTGAACGCAACAAATTCGTCATGTCTATCATCATTCCACTGCCTTAATTGCTTTAATCACAATAACTAAGGATCTTTAAAGGCAGTTTTCAATTTTTTTTTGCTTCTTTTCACTTCTTTATGCATAAAAAAGAAAATATGAAAAAAGTTGTATAAAAACTTGGTTTTTTAAAATGGTGTCCTTTAATGCCTCTAAATACGATCAGTTAGCTAGTAGCAACGGAGGCTGTAATGGCAGGCGAAAATAACCAAAACAACCAAAATGAAGATCTCAATGACGCGGTAGAACAGACGGACACGAACGACGCGGGTACGCCCTCCCAACAGCAGAATCAACAAAATCAACAGAACACGATTGCGTCGACGGTAGCGACGGGTGCTGAAAATACCGACGCGGCAGACGAAGTGAACCAAGCGTTGGAAGACAATCCAAGTGGTGCTGGTAATACAGAAGAAGCAGCAGCTTCTGGTGCTGCTGTTCAAGAAGAGACGCCAGAAAGCGATGGAGATTCAGATGCAGCTCAATCTAATGTAGTCGGTGGTGCGGCTTCGGAAGCTGGCTCGGATAATGCTGCTGGCAGTGGTGGCGGAGCAGGTGCTGGCGCTCAAGCCGTAGGTGGCGATAACGCAGAGGCTGCGACAGGTGGATCCGACGCTGAGGGTAATGAAGAACAAGGCCAAGCAGCACGTACCTCTGCAGCTCCGAGTGCTACATCTTCTGAATCTGATGGCCAACAAGTCGATGATGATCTCGATTCACAGACAGTAGAAGAGACATTCGCCGTTGATGTTCAAGCTTCTGACGAAGAGACCATCAGTGAAGTAGAAGATGACTTTGATTCTGAGACAACAAGTGAAACGTTCAAAATCAAGGTGGAAAGTGAAAATGATGCTCCGGAGGCTGAACAAGATCTGGCTTACATCATGGATGAAGATGGCTCCATAACATTTACTCAAGAACAATTACTCGAATACGCAAGTGATGTTGATGGTGATGAGCTTGTTGCTTCAAACGTTCAAGTCGGTGCAGATGCAACGGTTCAAGATAATGGTGACGGTACGTTCACAGTTGTACCTTCCGCTGACTTTAATGGCGAGCTAGACCTTACTTTTGATATCAGTGACGGCCAAGAAACCATAAGTAGCGCAATTGATTTAACGGTTCGTCCTATTAATGACGCACCTGTACCAGAAGATAAAACGTTTGAAATAGAAGAAGATGGCACGTTAATCTTCACCGATGCAGACCTGTTAACAGGTGCTACCGACATTGAAGGTGACAACCTTACTGTTGAAGGTGTGACCTACGATGGTGGCGACGGTATCCTGACCGACAACGGTAATGGTACATATACTTTCGCTCCGAATGAAAACTTCAATGGTGATGTAAACTTCGGCTTCGATGTCTCTGACGGAACCGATACGGTATCAGCCAATATCGATGTGAGCGTGACAGCGGTTGATGATGCGCCTGTTTCTGGTGACCTAGCGTACTCAATCGACGAAGACGGTTCGATTCGCCTAAGCCAAGAGCAACTGCTATCACAAGCATCTGATGTTGAAGGCGATGACCTGACAGCCAGCGATCTTACGGTTGGTGGTGATGCAACAGTCGTTGCGAACGATGACGGCAGCTTCACCATCACGCCAGATGAGAACTTCAATGGTGACATCGATATCAGTTTCGATATCTCTGATGGTACCAACACGGTTCAAGCTTCTGCAGACCTTACGGTTAATCCAGTTAACGATTTACCAGTCCCTCAAGATCAACAGTTCAGCGTTGAAGAAGACGGCACGTTAATCTTCACTGATGCAGACCTGTTAACCGGCGCAACGGACATTGAAGGTGACAACCTTACTATTGAAAGTGTGACCTACGACGGTGGCGACGGTATTCTTACCGACAACGGTAATGGCACATACACCTTCGCACCGAATGAAAACTTTAATGGCGACGTAAACTTCGGTTTCGATGTATCAGATGGTACCGATACAGTCTCTGCCAACATCGATGTGAGTGTTAGAGCTGTTGATGATGCGCCAGTATCGGGCGACCTAGCGTACTCAATCGACGAAGATGGTTCAATTCGTCTAAGCCAAGAGCAGCTGCTTTCTCAAGCATCAGATGTGGAAGGCGATGACCTGACAGCGAGCGACCTAACGGTTGGTGGTGATGCGACGGTTGTAGCTAACGATGACGGCAGTTTCACCATCACGCCAGATGAGAACTTCAATGGCGACATCGATATCAGCTTTGATATCTCTGATGGCACCAATACCGTTCAAGCTTCAGCAGACCTGACCGTTAACCCAGTAAACGACCTACCAGTCCCTCAAGATCAACAGTTCAGTATTGCAGAAGACGGTACTTTACTGTTCACAGACGCCGACCTATTAACAGGCGCAACGGACATTGAAGGTGACAACCTAACGGTTGAAGGTGTGACCTACGATGGCGGCGATGGCATTCTTACTGATAACGGTAATGGCACGTACACCTTTGCGCCAAACGAGAACTTCAATGGTGACGTAAACTTCAGCTTCGATGTATCAGACGGTACAGACACGGTTGCTGCAAACATTGATGTAAGCGTAACAGCAGTCGATGATGCACCAGTATCAGGCGACCTTGCTTACTCAGTCGATGAAGACGGTTCGATTCGTCTAAGCCAAGAGCAACTACTGTCTCAAGCATCTGACGTAGAAGGCGATGATCTAATTGCTAGTGGCCTAACGGTTGGTGGCGATGCGACAGTTATTCAAAACGACGATAGCAGCTTTACCATTACGCCAGATGAGAACTTCAATGGCGATATCGATATCAGCTTTGATATTTCAGATGGTACTAACACGGTTCAAGCTTCTGCCGATTTAACCGTTAACCCAATCAATGACCTGCCAGTTCCTCAAGATCAACAGTTCAGCATTGAAGAAGACGGTACGCTGCAGTTTACTGATGCAGATCTGCTAACCGGTGCAACCGATATTGAGGGTGATGATCTCACGGTTGAAGGCATCAGTTATGAAGGGACTGATGGGGTACTGACAGACCATGGTGATGGCTCATACAGCTTTGCGCCAAATGAAAACTTCAATGGCGACGTGAACTTTAGTTTCGATGTTTCAGACGGCACCGATACGGTGTCTGCAAACATTGATGTTAGCGTGACTCCAGAGAACGATCCGCCAGTTGCTGGCTCTACGTCTTACACAGTTAATGAAGACAATTCGATTACCATCTCTGATGCACAACTATTGGCAACATCTTCAGACATCGAAGGTGATGTATCGATAGACAGCGTGACTTACTCGGGTAGTGATGGTGTCCTTGAAATCAACGGTAACGGTACTTACACCTTCTCGCCAAACGAGAACTTCAATGGTGATATCAGCCTTGACGTTATTGTTGCCGATGAAGACGGTTCGATTGATGAAACCACTGCGGGCATCACCGTTCTAGAAGTGAATGATCCACCGGTTGCGGGTCCAACGTCTTACACCATTGATGAAGACTCAGTACTGACCTTCAGTGAGTCTCAAGTGTTGCTTAATGCCTCAGATGTAGAAGGGGATGTTGAGCTTGTGGGTATTAGCTACGATGGCCCTGAGGGAATCTTCTCAGTAAATGGTGATGGCACTTGTAGCTTCGCTCCGAATGAGAACTTTAATGGCCAAGTTCAGCTTGATGTCACCATTCGTGATGAAGACGGTGCAGAAGTTGAAACCGTCATCAATGTTGACGTATTGCCAATCAATGATGCGCCAGTATCGGGTGATTTGGCTTACAGCGTTAACGAAGATGGTTCAATCACACTGAGCCAAGATCAGCTGTTGTCTCAAGCGTCTGATGTTGAAGGTGAAGACCTAACAGCAAGCGATTTAACGGTTGGTGGTGATGCGACAGTTGTAGCTAACGACGATGGCAGCTTCACGATTACGCCAGATGAGAACTTCAATGGTGACATTGATATTCAATTCAACATCACTGATGGTACTGACACAGTTCAAGCAACCGCCGATCTTACTGTTAACCCAGTTAATGACTTGCCGGTTCCTCAAGATCAACAATTCAGTATTGCAGAAGACGGTACGCTGCAATTTACAGATGCCGACTTACTTACCGGTGCCACCGATATTGATGGCGACGACTTAACCGTTGAAGGTATTAGCTATACAGGTGGTGATGGCGTACTGACCGACCACGGTGATGGTACTTATACCTTTGCGCCAAATGAAAACTTCAATGGCGATGTGAACTTTAGTTTCGATGTGTCTGATGGCACAGAAACGGTCAGCGCTAACATTGATGTCAGTGTGACGCCTGAGAACGATCCGCCAGTTGCGGGTTCAACCTCGTACATGGTCAACGAAGACAATGCCATCACAATTTCTGATGAGCAGTTGCTAGCAAACTCTTCTGACGTTGAAGGTGCAGTGTCGATTGACAGCGTAACTTACAGCGGCACAGATGGTGTGTTCCAAGATAATGGTGACGGCAGTTACACCTTCCTTCCTAATGAAAACTTCAGTGGCGATATCAGCCTTGACGTTATTGTTGCCGATGAAGACGGTTCGATTGATGAAACCACTGCGGGCATCACCGTTCTAGAAGTGAATGATCCACCGGTTGCGGGTCCAACGTCATACACCATTGACGAAGATTCGGTTCTGACGTTCAGTGAATCTCAGATTCTTGTGAATGCTTCGGATATCGAAGGCGATGTAGAACTTGTTGGCATTAACTACGATGGCTCTGACGGTATCTTCACTGTAAATGGTGATGGTACATGCAGCTTTGCACCAAATGAAAACTTTAATGGTCAGGTTCAACTGGGTGTGACCATTCAAGATGAAGATGGCGCAACGGTTGAAACACACATTAACGTTGATGTATTGCCAATCAATGATGCGCCAGTATCGGGTGATTTGGCTTACACCATCAATGAAGATAGCTCCATCACGCTAAGCCAAGAGCAATTGCTAGCAAGAGCAGGTGATATTGATAGCGACAACTTAGAAGCTATCAATCTATCTACTGATGAAAATGCGACCATCCAACATAATGATGATGGCAGCTACACCATCACACCGAACGCAGACTACAACGGTGACCTAGATCTGAACTTCGATATCATCGATAACGATGGTGGTTCAGTTCAAGTTGGCCTAGACGTTACTGTGAATCCGGTTAATGACCTGCCACAAGCGGAAGATCAAGAGTTCACGATTGAAGAAGACGGTACGTTACTCTTCACCGATGCTGATCTGCTTGCAGGCGCGTCGGATATTGACGGTGATGAACTGTCGATTGAAAACGTGCTCTACACAGGTGCAGATGGTGTTCTTAGCGATAATGGCGACGGCACATACAGCTTTGCTCCAAACGAGAACTTCAATGGTGATGTTCAATTCTCGTTCGATGTCTCTGACGGTACTGATTCAACATCAGCTGTTATTGATGTAAGTGTAACGCCGGAGAACGATCCTCCTGTAGCGGGCTCGACAGCTTATACAGTTCAAGAAGATGGCCAAATCACGATCAGTGATGAACAGTTATTAGCGAACTCTTCAGATGTAGAGGGTGATGTTGCTCTATCGAGCGTTACTTACGCTGGTGACGATGGTTCGTTCGTTGATAACGGTAATGGCACCTACACCTTCACGCCAAATGAAAACTTCGACGGAGACATCTCACTAGATGTTGTCGTCGTTGACGAAGACGGTGCAACGGCGACAACGACAGCGGGCATTGATGTCATTGCTGTCAATGACGGCCCTGAAACGTCCGGTATTGAAGCAGAAGTCGACGAAGATAATTCAATCACTATTACTCAAGAGCAGCTGCTTGCAAATGCTACTGACGTTGAGGGTGATGAGTTAACGGCGTCTAACCTGCAAACCAACGACCCTGACGCGACAATTGTTGCTAATGACGATGGTTCATTCACCATCACGCACACAGAAAACTTCAATGGCGAGTTGGACTTCACATACAGCATCAATGATGGTGACAATGAAGTTCTGACCACTCTCGATCTAACGGTTAATCCAGTTAATGATGCGCCAGAAGCGGGCGAAGAGATCTTCATCCAAGCGCAAGAAGATCAAACGGTTGGTGTGACGCTTCGTGAAGAACCTGCACTACGTTTAGACCAAGCGCCAGAAAACGGCATCATTGAAGCGAATGTTAATGATGAGTGGGTGGTGCTGGAAGTAGGGCAAGAAGTACCGGCTGATACAGAAGTACGCTTTGTTCCAAGTGAGGGGGCTCTTGCTGAAGGCACACATACTACGCAAATTGGTACCTTCGACGATAACGCTAGCGTAGACGATTGGGGTACAGAAGTTGACCCTTACACTCGTGAGTTCTCGGATGGTGATTTAACGGTTACGGTTCAAAGTAACGATGATCCGCTTGGTGCTTGGAATGGTAACACCCACATAGGTCACGGCCTTGGTGATACCGATCGCCAAGGGTTGAGTGGTGATGAAAAACTGACTATTTCAGTTGAAGGTCAAGACATCAATGAAATCAGTTTCCACCTAGATGGTTTAGGTGGTTGGTTCATGGAAGAATCGCGTCACTTTACGGAAGTAGAAATCAAAGCGTTCAATGAGGACGGTGACCTAATTGACTCGATGACTTACCACAAAGAAGACCGTGGTACTTTCGAGACAGACTACACGTTAACGGTTGACCAACCAGTGTCTTACTTTGAACTCGGTACAGTTCAAGGAAATGGTACTTATGTTGTTCAAAACATGACCGTGTCACAAACTTGTCATGATGAAGCCGTGTTCACATCGATTGGTGTAGACGGTTCAGAAATTACCGAAACGGTTGAGTTGAACATCCACGCGGGTGACAACGAAATTGAGCTAACGGCTGATCTTCCTAATATCACTATCGATACTGAAGGTTCTGCTCAATTTGCTTCTGTTGTGATTACAGAAGAACAGTTACTGGCACAAGCATCAGATATTGATGGTGACGACCTTGATATTCAAAATCTTGAGCTGGTGGGTGAAAACTCAGAGCATGCAACACTGATTGACAACGGTGATGGTACTTGGACGGTGACACCAGATGAAAACTTCTACGGTGAAATTGAGCTGGGTTACCAAGTTTCTGATGGTGAACTGACTGATGACAACATAATTAACATCAACTTTGAGTCAGTGAATGATGCGCCAATCGTTTCTGGTCCAATGGTTCTATCGACAGACGAAGACCAAGGTATTGCGTTCAGTGCTGATGATTTACTGGCGAACACCACAGATGTAGAAGGTGATGCGCTGTCTATTTCTGACATCACTTACGGTGGTGATGACGGTGATTTAGTCGACAATGGTGATGGTACATTTACCTTCATGCCGAATGAAAACTTCAATGGTGAAATCGACATTGATTACAAGGTATTCGATGGTACCGATGAAGTTGCAACCCATCTAGATCTGACCGTTGTACCTGTTAATGATGTGCCAGTTCCGGGCGAGCCATTGCACACCCAAATGCTTGAAAACGGCTCTATGATCATCGAAGCGAAAGACCTATTGTCTGGCGCGACCGATGTTGATGGCGATATCCTGCATGTTGAGAATCTACTGCTTGTTGACCAATCACAAGGTACATTAACAGACAATGGAGACAATACTTTCACATTCGAACCTGCAGAGGACTTCTACGGTGAAGTGAATCTGACCTTCGATATCAGTGACGGTCAAGCCAGTGCACCAAGTACTGCAAGAGTAGACGTTGAAATTGTCAACGAAGGCCCTGAAGTGAGCGGCCCAATTGAAGCCGCTGTTGATGAAGATGGTTCAATCACTATCACTCAAGAGGATCTGTTAGCGAATGCAACGGATGTCGATGGCGATAACCTTGAAGCGGTTAACTTTGCGACCAACGATCCAAATGCGGTTGTTGTAGAAAACCCAGACGGTAGCTTCACGATTACACCAAGTGCTGATTTCTTTGGTGAGATTGAATTTACTTACGATGTCACTGACGCGATCGAAACTGTTGCAGCTGACCTTAACCTAACCGTAAACCCTATCAATGATGCACCAGACGTTCCAGACATGTCTTTCACTACGGAAGACGGTCAAGCGATCACCATTACAGAAGCTGAACTACTAGCACAAGCGTCAGATGTTGAAGGTGATGAGCTTTCTGTACTGAACGTGACAAGTGCGAGTGATACGGTAGATGTGACAGACAATGGTGATGGCACATACACATTAACGCCAGAGCAGGGTTTCTTCGGCAATGTTGACTTAACGTTTGATGTGAGTGACGGCACCGACGTGGTGGCTGCAAACATCGACCTAAAAGTTGAGTTCGCTAATGATGCACCAGAAGTAACACCAATGGTTGCGGATGTCGACGAAGATGGTTCAATTCTCGTTACACAAGCGATGTTGCTGGAGAACGCGAGTGACCAAGATGGTGATGAACTGTTTGCTAGCGCGCTAGAAACCAACGATCCGAATGCAAGTATCGTAGACAATGGCGATGGTACTTACACAGTAACACCTTCGGAAAATTTCAATGGTGATATCGCATTCACCTATGAAGTGAGTGATGGTGAGCTAAGTACCGCCAATGACATGACATTGACCGTGAATCCGGTGAATGACATTCCAATTGTTGCCCCAGGCATGTACCACATCGAAGAGGATGGCAGCATCCTGTTCACTCAAGAAGATCTATTGAGCGGTGCGATTGATATTGATGGCGATGACCTTAGCGTTACCAGCATCAATTACTCTGGTGATGAAGGCACGGTAACCGATAACGGTGATGGCACGTTTAGCTTCGTTCCTGAAGAACACTTTAGTGGTGACCTGCAGTTCAGCTTTACGGTTACCGACGGCACTGATGAGGTAGAACAAGACATTAGCGTTCATATTGAAGCGGTCGCGGATGCACCGGATCTTGTGATAACCGATGGCGACGGCGTTAACGTTGATGATGAAGCAATTCTGGTTGAGCCAGGCGGCATTGTTGAACTGAACATTGCAGCGGCGCTTGTCGATCAAGACTTGTCTGAAACACTTACCGTAACGGTTGATGGTGTGCCAGAAGGTTCGGTTATTCAATACGATAACGAAGGCGTTCTGAATGACCAAGAGAACGGCATCACCAGTTACAACGACACTGAAATTACAGTAACGTTTGAAGGTGAAACGGCAGGTTACCAAAACGCAGCGGGTTACTACAAAGTCGATGAAGACGGTAATATCACGGGTGTTGAGGTTGTTTACGAAAACGCGTCACAATTTGGCGGCGGCGGTGACCTTGTTCCAGGACAAGACCAGTTCAGCTTCCAAGTTGAAGAAGGTGAAAGTTTCAATCTGTTCTTGATTCCAAACGGACATCAGCACAATGACTTTGACGCGATGCAAGACGGTCAGTACGAGTTCCGTGCTGAGGATGGTTCACCTGCGAAAATGGATACGGTTGATCCTCAACTTGTATTTGTTGCTGCCGATGGCACTGAAACTGTAGTTCAAGGGCAGAATGGTGACGCGATCTTCCATGGTGGTTCAAGCGCTCAACTAAACCAAGATGGTATCGAACATACGCGTACCACTGTTAATGAAGATGGCGAGCTCGTTTACGGATTTGAAGATTTGTATGGCGGCGGTGATGCTGACTATTCAGACTTCAACTTCACAATCGATGTGGGTGAAGTGAACAGCCAAATCTACAGTGGTGAAGTGACGGTTGGTCCTGATGGTACGGTGAACTTACCAACAACGGCTATCGAAAATGCGCTACAGATCCAGTTACCAGAAGACTTCAATGAGCAGCTTGAAGTTCATGTAACCGCAACTGCGACAGAGTTATCGAATGATGATTCTGAAACGGTTTCCCAAACCATTTACATTAACGCGACAGGCGCACACATTGAGCATGCACCTGAAGCACTTCCTGTTGCAGCAACAGTGGAAGAAGATGGTTCTATCATCATTACGCAAGAAGACTTGCTAGCTAATGCTCGTGATTTAGATGGCGACCAACTAACAGCGCTTAACTTAGCGACTGATGACGACAGCGTAACTATCACAGATAACGGGGATGGTACTTACACATTAACGCCAGATGCTGACTTCAATGGCGATGTTAGCTTTACGTTTGATGTGTCTGATGGCGATGATGTTGTCTCTACCAACCTAGAGCTAACAGTTTCACCAGTGAACGATGGTCCAGAAGCACAAGACCAAGCATTCACAGTCGGTGAAGATGGCGTGTTAACGTTCAATGACCAAGACCTATTAACGGGTGCGACGGACATTGAAGGGGACGACCTAAGCGTTGAAGGTGTGACTTACACTGGCGCAGATGGTGTTCTAACCGATAATGGCGATGGTACATACAGCTTCGCGCCAAACGAAAACTTCAATGGCGATGTAAACTTCTCGTTCAATGTATCAGATGGTACCGATACGGTAACCGCTAACATTGATGTCAGCGTGACGCCAGAGAATGATCCACCTGTCGCGGGTAGCACGTCTTACACGGTTCATGAAGACAATTCCATCACGATCAGCAACGAACAATTGTTAGCGAACTCTTCAGATATTGAAGGGGAAGTGGCGATTGATAGTGTTACCTATAGTGGCAGTGATGGTGTGCTTGAAATCAACGGTAACGGTACATACACCTTCTCTCCAAACGAGAACTTTAATGGCGAAGTTAGCCTAGATGTGGTTGTTGTAGATGAAGACGATGCAGTCGTATCGACGACTGCGGGCATTACGGTTCTAGAAGTGAACGATCCGCCAGTTGCTGGCCCAACGTCTTACACTATCGATGAAGACTCGGTACTGACCTTTAATGAGTCTCAAGTTCTGCTGAACGCCTCTGATATTGAAGGTGACGTACAACTTGTTGAGATCAACTACGACGGCCCAGACGGAATCTTCTCAATCAATGGTGACGGCACATGTAGCTTTGCACCGAATGAAAACTTCAACGGCCAAGTGCAATTGGATGTGACCATTCAAGATGAAGACGGCGCTCAAGTTGATACTCATATTACGGTTGATGTCCTACCAATCAATGATGTTCCAGTATCAGGAGACTTGGCATACAGCGTTGAGGAAGACGGTTCGATTACCTTGAGCCAAGAGCAATTACTTGCTCAAGCGAGCGATGTTGACGGCGATGACTTAACAGCGGCTAACCTAACCGTTGGTGGTGATGCGACAGTTACTGCAAACGATGATGGTAGTTTCACTATCACGCCAGATGCTAACTTCAATGGCGACATTGATTTGAACTTCGACATTACCGATGGTGATGCGACGCTTCAAGCAACAGCTGACCTAACGGTTAACCCAGTTAATGACTTGCCAACAGTCGGTGAGCCACAATTTGTGACTCAAGAAGACACCAGCTTTACCTTCACAGAAGAGCAACTGCTGCAAAATGCGGGCGACATTGATGGCGATAACCTATCGGTTGAAAATGTGGCTTCAGATAGCGGTACTTTGGTTGATAACGGCGACGGTACTTACACATTCGCACCGAATGAAAACTTCGATGGTAATGTGAATGTGACCTTCGATGTGAATGACGGCACAGCGATAGTACCAGCAGAAGCGATGATTGATGTTCAATCTGTGGTTGATATGCCAGAGCTGTCTATTGCGTCTGACTTGGTGATTGCTTCAGACAACTTCGAGTCTGGCTCGAACGGCTGGAATACAGGCACTGAAAGCTCACAAGGCTTCGAATCAGGAGACATGCTAGGTCGTATTGGTGGCACTGGTGGCGATGAAGCAGTCAGCAAAACTTACGACATTCCAAGTGATGTGAGCGAAGTTAATATTTCGTTTAGCTTCTATGAAATTGATTCTTGGGATGGTGAGTCATTCCAAATCTTTGTCGGCGGCGAAGAGCTTACTTCGTTAGACAACTCGGCGTTCCAAACTCAAGATGGCACGACAACGTTGTACGATTCAGCTGGCAATGAAGTGGGTGAAGTCGTTCACGGCGTATCGCAAGGTGAGGGTTTCAGTGGTTGGAATGACCAAGCGCACCAAATAAACCTAACGGTACCAGTTGAAGATGGCCAACTTGAACTTGGCTTCGGTTCAACTTTGAACCAAGGTGTGAGTGATGAGTCGTTTGGCATCGATAACATTGAAATCACAGTGTCTGATGCGGATTACCAAATTATTGGTACCGAAGATACGCCAGTACCACTGGATATTGATGCGGCGCTAACCGATACCGATGGTTCAGAAAATTTCGCTATCTTGATTGAAGATGTACCAGAGGGAAGTTCGCTTTCTGCAGGTACCGATAATGGTGATGGCACATGGTCATTGCAACCAGGTGAGCTAGAAGGGCTAGAGTTTATCCCTTCAGGTGACTTCAATGGTGATGTGGTTCTAACCGTGAATGCGACATCGACTGATGTTGATACGGGCACCACCGCAACGGCAACGCAAGATGTGACGATTCATATCTCTCCAGCGAACGATGCTCCAGAAGTTGATGGTGATATCAGTGCCGTTACAGCCGAAGATAACAGCATCACGCTAACTCAAGAACAGTTGCTAGAGCACGCTGTCGACATTAATGGTGATGATCTATCCGCAATCAACCTAACCACCAATGATGAAAATGCGACCGTTCAAATGAACGACGATGGCAGTTTCACCATTACACCGAGTGAAAACTTCAACGGTAATATCGAATTTAGTTACGATGTCACCGATGGGGAAGAGATGGTCGCTGCTGGCCTAGACTTGACGGTAACACCAGTCAATGACGCGCCAGAGCCACAAGACCAAGCATTCACTATTGGTGAAGATGGGGTTCTTAACTTCACTGACGCTGACCTGTTAACAGGTGCAACGGATGTTGAAGGTGATGACCTGACGGTAGAAGGTGTGACATACACGGGTGCTGATGGTGTTCTTACTGATAATGGCGACGGAAGCTACAGCTTTGCGCCAAACGAGAACTTCAATGGTGATGTGAACTTCAGCTTTGATGTGTCAGATGGCACAGATACGGTTCAAGCCAACATTGATGTGAGTGTGACGCCAGAGAACGATCCACCAGTGGCGGGTGGTACGTCTTACACTGTGCATGAAGACAACTCAATCACGATCAGTAACGAACAGCTATTAGCCAACTCTTCAGACATTGAAGGTGAGGTTGCGATTGATAGCGTGGCTTACACTGGCAGTGACGGTGTGTTCGAAGACAACGGTGACGGCACTTACACCTTCTCACCAAACGAGAACTTCAATGGTGATGTGAGCTTAGCGGTTGTTGTTACCGATGAAGAAGGAGCAACAGAAGCGGCCACAGCTGGAATTACCGTACTTGAGGTGAACGATCCGCCAATCGCAGGTTCTACCAGCTACTCAGTGAACGAAGATGAAATTATCACCATCAGTGCAGAGCAACTGTTGGCGAACTCTTCTGATATTGAAGGTGAAGTAGCGATTGATAGCGTGAACTACACAGGCGCTGACGGCATCTTTACTGACAATGGCGATGGAACATTCAGCTTTGCACCGAACGCAAACTTCGACGGCGATGTTAGCCTCGATGTGGTGGTGACCGATGAGGATGGTGCAACGACGGCCACGACGGCAAGCATTGATGTTCTTCCAATTAACGATCCACCAGTATCGGGTGACTTGGCATACAGCATTGATGAAGATGGTTCCATTACTCTGACTCAAGAGCAGTTGCTATCTCAAGCATCTGATGTGGATGGCGATGACCTAACCGCAAGCAACTTAAGCGCAGGTGATAATGTAACCGTTGTTGATAATGGCGATGGCACCTTTACGGTAACGCCAGATGCGAACTTCAATGGCGATATCGACCTAAGCTTTGATATTTCGGACGGCACTGAGTCGATTGTGGCGAACGCCGATCTGACGGTAAACCCTGTTAATGACCTGCCAACTAACGACGATGTTTATGCGAACGTTGATGAAGATAATGTCATCACTATCACGCAGGAGCAGTTACTTGCGAATGCCGCTGATATTGAGGGCGATGACCTTGTCGCTTCCGACTTAACCTTAGTGGGTGACGATGCAACGATTGTCGATAACGGCGATGGCACGTTCTCAATCACTCCAAGCGAAAACTTCAATGGCTACATCGATGTTGCCTACAGCATCAGCGATGGCGACACACCAATTGCCGCTAACTTAGGCTTGACCGTTGACCCAGTGAACGACGCGCCAATTGTTTCTGCTGATGTGGCGATAACCATTGAAGAAGACGGTTCATACACCATTACTCAAGAAGAGCTCCTACAATTCGCGACTGACATTGAAGACGATGACATGACCGCAATTATCGGAGAGCAAGGCGATGAAACGACCGTTACCGGTACTGTGTTGGATGCTGAAACTGGCAATCCAATCGCAGGTGCGGATGTCACGCTAACCGACAACGTAGGTCATTCTTACACGGCGGTGACGGATCAATCCGGTAACTACTCTGTGAGCGGTCCTGTTGTTGACCAAGGTACCGTTACTATTGAACAAGAAGGCTCTATTACTAGCAGCTTCCTAGTTCCAGCTGGTGAAGATACCAACGGTGGCGTAACTGCAATATCTGAAGTACTTGAAGAAACCGATATGCGTATCGTGGTCACATGGGGTGAAAGCCCACGTGATATGGACAACCATCTATGGCTCTACGATACAGAAAATGGCAACGAGCTAGACCATATTTACTATCGCGACATGAGCCATGATTTGGGTGAAGGTAATGTCGTTCAGCAAGATGTAGATGACACGAATGGTGGTGGTCCTGAAACCATCACTATTCCAAATTATCAAGATGCTGATATGCACTATTCAGTACACAACTACACCAGCAGAAGTTGGGATGTGGATGGTGTTGAAGATGTACAGGTTCAGGTGTTTGTTGGCGATACATTGGTTGAAACCTTTAGTCCGGACTTATCTGAAAACCCATCGGGTGACCACTGGCATGTATTCGATATCGTGAACGGCGTTATTGTTCCAAGCCAAGACGTAGGCACTCAAAATGCATTCGACTTGCCAACGGCAGAAGAAGCGCTCGCGAATGAAAACAGCATTGATATCTCTGAATTGCTAACCGGCGATGAAGGTGATGATTCTGGTGAGACGGGTGGTAATGAACCAAGTGTTGGAGATGTTTCAATTGAGAACGCTCTTATCACTGATAATGGTGACGGCACTTACACCATTACTCCGGAAGAGAACTTCAACGGTGAATTCTCCATTAGCTACAACGTGGACGATGGCAACGGAGGGGTTACACCTGCGGAACTTGACGTTACCGTAACAGCAGTTAATGACCTTTCGGTTATTTACGACCATGACTACACCATCAATGAAGATGGCTCATTAACCTTCACTGATGAGCAGTTACTCGCTGGTGCAACGGATATCGATGGCGACGACCTTTCTGTTGAATCTGTTAACTACGAAGGCACCGAAGGTGTGTTTACGGATAACGGCGATGGTACTTACACCTTTGCTCCAAACGAGAACTTCAATGGCAGTGTCGACCTAACTTACGATGTTAGTGATGGTACGGATGTTGTATCGGCGAATATTGATGTTCAAGTTGTGCCAATTAATGACGTACCGGTTGCCGGAACTACCGCTTACACTGTTGAAGAAGATGGCAGCATTACCCTAAGCGATGCGCAACTTCTGGCGAACAGCTCAGATGTTGAAGGGGAAGTGTTTGTTAGCGATGTCAGCTACAGCGGCACAGATGGTGTGTTCACTGATAATGGTGATGGTACTTACACCTTCTCGCCAAACGAAAACTTTAACGGTGACATCAGTCTTGATGTCTCTGTTATGGATGAAGATGGCGCAACCGCTGAAACAACCGCAGGTATCGACGTCATTGCTGTTAATGACTTGCCGGTTGCAGGTTCAACGACCTACAGCGTTGACGAAGATAACGTGATTACCGTCTCTGAAGCACAGCTTCTTGCGAACAGCTCAGACATTGAAGGTGATGTATCCGTTAGCGACGTTTCCTACTCAGGCGCAGACGGTATCTTTACTGACAATGGTGATGGTACTTACAGCTTCGCACCAAATGAAAACTTTAACGGCAATGTCAGCCTAGATGTCACCGTTGCTGATGAAGAGGGTGCAACGGCTGAAACCACTGCGGGTATTGAAGTTATCGCGGTTAACGACGCGCCAGTGTCAAGTGACTTGGCTTATTCAGTGGATGAAGATGGTTCAATCACGTTAAGCCAAGAGCAGCTACTTGCTCAAGCATCGGATGTGGACGGCGATGATCTTACCGCGGCGAACCTAACCGTAGGTGATAACGCGACCGTTACGGCAAACGATGATGGTTCATTTACTATCACACCGGATGCCGACTTTAATGGCGACATTGATCTAAGCTTCGACCTTTCTGATGGTACTGAAACGGTTGTGGCAACGGCCGAGCTTACTGTGAATCCAGTAAATGACATCGCGGTTGTAGAAGATGTCGCTTACACCATTGAAGAAGATGGTTCACTTACCTTTACAGACGAGCAACTGCTAGCGGGTGCTTCTGATATTGATGGTGATGAGCTTTCAGTTGCTGATGTGTCTTACACTGGCGCAGAGGGTGTGTTTACCGACAATGGCGATGGCACTTACACCTTTGCTCCAAACGAAAACTTCAACGGTGAAGTAAGTCTGGACTTCTCAGTATCTGACGGTACAGAGACGGTTGATGCAAATATCGACGTAACGGTAACAGACGTTAACGATGCACCAGTGGCAGGCACAACGTCTTACCAAATGAACGAAGATGGCACTATCACATTGAGCCCTGAGCAGTTGATTGCTAATAGCTCCGATGTGGACGGTGAAGTGTCGCTTGATAGCGTGAGTTACTCAGGTGCAGACGGTATCTTGGTTCAAAATGAAGATGGTTCGGTAACGTTCGCACCAAACGAAAACTTTAACGGCGACATCAACCTTGATGTGACGGTTATTGATGACGACGGTGCGACGGCTCAGACTACCGCTGGTATTGAAGTCATTGCTGTTAATGACGCACCAGTGGCCGGAAACGTGGCTTACTCGGTTGATGAAGATGGTTCAATTACGCTATCTCAAGAGCAGTTGCTGGCTAACGCATCCGATGTTGATGGTGATGCACTGACCGCAAGCAACCTATCTGCAGGTGACAATGCGACCGTAACAGCGAACGATGATGGTTCATTTACTATCACTCCGGATGCTGACTTCAACGGCGACATAGACCTAAGCTTCGATGTTTCAGACGGTATCGAGACAGTCCAAGCTGGCGTCGACCTAACCGTTAACCCAGTGAACGACTTACCAACGGCTGCTGACCAGAGCTTTACCGTTGAGGAAGATGGTACGTTAACCTTCACTGACGCTGACCTATTAGCAGGCGCTGCGGATATTGATGGTGATGACCTATCTATCACGGATGTGTCTTACACGGGCGCAGAGGGTGTGTTCACTGACAACGGTGATGGCACTTACAGCTTTGCTCCAAACGAGAACTTCAATGGCGATGTAAACCTTGGCTTCACAGTGTCTGATGGCACTGAGACAGTCGATGCCAATATTGGTGTGACGGTAACGGATGTTAACGATGCGCCGGTAGCGGGTTCTACGTCTTACCAAATGAACGAAGATGGCACGATTACTATTAGCCCTGAGCAGTTGATTGCTAATAGCTCTGACGTTGATGGTGAAGTGTCGCTTGAAAGCGTGACTTACTCAGGCTCTGACGGCACCTTGGTTCAAAACGATAATGGGTCTGTGACCTTCACGCCAAACGAGAACTTTAATGGTGATATCAGCCTAGATGTGGTTGTAACCGACGATGACGGTGCAACTGCAACAACAACGGCAGGAATCGAAGTTCTGGCTGTGAACGATGGACCTGAATCTGAGGATGTGAAACTAACCACAGCCGAAGACAGCACCATCCTTATCACACAAGACATGTTGTTAGCTCAAGCTACCGACATCGATAACACCGCAGATGAGCTGTCAGCTTCGGGTCTACAAATCGACCCTAGCTTAGGTGAGTTGCTAGACAACGAAGATGGTACTTGGTCATTTACACCAAACGAAAACTTCAATGGCGATGTGCCAATGACGTTTAACGTTAGCGATGGCCAAGAGACAATCTCAGTCGACGGCAACATCGATGTCACGCCAGTGAACGATGCACCTGAAGCACCAATGATTGAGATGCAAGGCGAAGAAGATGTAGTCATGGTGATTGACCCGGCTTACATCGCGGATCAAGTCACAGACCTTGATGGTGATGAGATCAGCATCGAAAGCATCACGGTTCGTGCTCCAGCCAATGCAACCTTAACTCAGCAACCAGACGGCATGTATCACTTAGTGACTACGCAAGACTTCAATGGCTTAGTAGAACTGGGTTATCAGGCAACTGATGGTGAAGAAGTGGTTGATGGGTCGCTGAATGTGGATGTCATTCCTGTTAACGACGCACCGTTTAACGTCGGTAACGCAATGATGACCACAAACGAAGATGGCGCGTTCACCTTCGATGCTGGCGACTTGATGAACCTGTTCGGTGACATTGATACCGCTGACCTTGTTGTTTCACGCATTATTACCGCAGACGGTGAAGATGGTGGTGAAGTAACAGACAACGGTGATGGTACTTGGACATTCACACCAACAGGCGACTTTGCAGGCGTCTCTGACCTACAAGTTGTCGTGAGTGATGGTGAATTCGAAACGGTTCTCGATGTTCCAGTGTACGTACGTCCTGTCGCAGATGGCGCGGTTATTTCAACTGACCATGACGGTCCATTAGTGTTCGGTGAAGATGAAACGGGTCACTTGGGACTGAACGTTGGACTAGTCGATGATTCAGAAACGCTAAGTAACCTAGTGATGACAGGTTTCCCTGTTGGATTCGAGGTAACCGATGGTGTGAATACCGTGATGATCACTGAGCCGGGTCAATACATCGACCTGTTCGACTGGGATATCTCAAACATTCAAATGACGCCGCCTGAAGACTTCCATGGTGAGTTCTTCGTAACCGTAAGCGCAACAACGGTTGATTACGGAGATGAGCCAGAAGCGTTTGAAGATGGCATCGATTCTGGTGACTTCGAAACCGTGGCGGGTGATTCCATCATCCTAACCGCTGATGACCTAATCGGATTAGCTGAGAATGTGGATGCTGACAGCGACGATGAAGTGAAACTGGTTCATCTTGCTGACCGCAGCCAAGGTGAGATTGTCGATAATGGCGATGGCACTTGGACGTTCACACCAGCACCAGGCTTCACTGGCGAAGCAGACATTGCTTACGTAGTTGATAAAGATGGCGTGCTTCATGATGAGCAAACTGGCGTAGTCGTGAAAGAAGGCGACTCGCAAGAGAATGCAGCACCAGAAGTTAACAGCATCACGACGACGGAAATCGCGGCGGATGCAACCTTGTCGTTCACTGATGAAGACATGTTAGCGAACCTGACCGATGCAGAAGGCGATAGCTTGAGCATTGAGTCAGTGAGCTTGATGGAAGGTCAAGGCGTAATTGAGAGCGATAACCAAGGTAACTATCAATTCACACCTGCTGAAGACTACACCGGCGATGTTCAAGTTGGGTTTATAGCGACTGATGGCGAAAATCGCATCGAAAGCTTCTTCAATGTGGATATTCAAGGTGGCGATGAAGCAGCGGCGAGTGAAGGTTATGACTTAGCTGATGATGGTTCACTAACTATCACCGAGTCACAGCTGGTGGATGAGTTAGGCGTGAGCGATTCTGCACAAGTTGTTGATGTTGCAGACGCGAACGATGCAGGCTTCTTTGCTGAATCTGGCGAAGGTGAGTGGACTTACTGGCCAAACGAAGACTTTGACGGCAACTTAGCGATGAATGTCGACGTTAACGATGGTGGTGAGGTGTCGAGCCATAGCTTAAGTATCCAAGTAGCCGATGACTCAGCACAGAGTGATGAACCACAAGCACAAGCCGCTCAAGCAACGGAAGAGCAGCAAGTGGAAGTCGCACTACAAGCTGATGACCAAGCTCAGGATGCTGAAATTGAAGACAGCGTGGCTGATGTAACGGCGGCTCCGGGCGATACTATCTCTATCTCGATTCCAGATGAGGTGAGTGGTAACGAATCGGTTGATTATGCTGAAATGTCGGGCTTACCTGAGGGATCTACTGTGAGTAACGCATTGGATAACGGTGATGGTAGTTTCACAATCAGCGGCAACTTAGAGCAGTCTGTATCGGTTGAACTTCCTGAGGGTTACGAAGGTACTAGCGAGATCCAATTCCAAGGTTATGACGAATTGGGTAGCTCAATAGACGGTGCAAGCGGCTCTGTGGACGTTGAAGTCGATGATCAATACACCATGCAAGGTTCTACTCAAGAGCAGCAACCAGACATGGCGGGTATGGAATCCGGCGGTAGCGATTGGACAAGTTCTGGTGGTCAAGATCAAGGTGTTGACTTCACGGACGACTCTGGAAGCTTCGATTCAGATTCTCAAACTGGAACCGATCAAGGCAACGACTTCGACCAAAGCTCGATTTAATCGAGAGGGCTTGGTTTTAGTCTGAACCGACATTTAGTCTAAACCGACAAGTAGGCAGGGCAGCGTGATGTTGCCCTCGTTAAAGCCATGCAGCGTCGCCTTTGCGTGGCTTTTTTATTTGTTTTTGTCTCGCTAAATAAACTTGAGAACAGATAAAAATGTCCTTAATTATTAGAAGAGTTAATTAAAAGGAGGGACGACATGTATCGATATGTCAGTTCGCCACAAGCGTCGAAATACATCGTACCACCACCTCAACATCGTGAGTTGTCGAGTGTGGATGTTCCTGAGTCTGAATTGGAGATGCGAGAAATTCTAAATAATTGGTTTGCCGATGGTTTGGCTCCCATTATTCAAAGTGATGACGATTACATTGCGGCAAGCGACCAAGTTCGATTTGAGAAACTTAGCCGCACGGTTGGCATGTTATTGAGGAACAAAGACTATTACTTTGCCACTAAGCGTATCCTATCTTTGTGGGAACAAGATTGCCTTGAAACCACCTATGTTAATTACCTCATTCTACGCAGCGAAAGAGCCACTTCGTTAAGGTGATTAAACGCAGCCTGGGTTCGCTGACTATGATTGCTTGTTTTGAGCGCTTATGATGACTCAAGTTTGCTAAGAAAGTAGGCAAACAAAAAGGGCAAGCTTTGAGGCTCACCCTTAAGGTTCTTTCTTTACTTAACGTTACAGTTTTTACTGACCGTTATTTTCACCTAATTCTATACAGGTGCGACTTAGACCCAACCATCAAATTTCAGTCGTTTTTGAATCCTCTCGACCGCTTCTTTCTGCATCTGTCTAACTCGCTCATTAGAGACATTCACATCCAACATTTGTCCAACCTCAGACAGTGTTTTCACCTTGTTGTCGAAGAAACCAAAACGGTGAATAAGAACCTTCTGCAATTTAGGTGGCAGTGTGTTTATGATCTGCTCTAGCGCATGTGTAAATGATTGGTCTTCACAGTCTTGTTGAGGATCGGGGATGTATTCACTTTCGCACTGTTCAAGTACAAGTGGTGCGTGGCTGATACCAACCGTCGTTGTTACGTCAATAAACCCGCTTAACGCAACCAGTTGATCGACACGTTCAGCTTTTACGCCTGAGATATTCGATAATTCTGAGATCGAGATTTCTTTGCGCATTTTTTTGCTTACATCGAGCTTCTTTGATGCAAGGCTATTAATTTCTTTACACACATGAGCAGGTAAGCGAACGGTACGACCTTTATTCATTAAGGCCGCTTCAATATTTTCGCGAATCCACCACACAGCATAAGTGGAAAAACGATAGCCGGGTTCTGGATCGTACTTATCGATGGCCTTGATTAAGCCAATATTCCCTTCTTCGATAAGGTCGAGCAGTGTGAAGTTGTTGCCTTTGCGTTTTAGATAACTTTTTGCGATTTTTACAACGAGGCGTAGATTCGATTCGATCATGATGTCACGTGCATGTTTGTCACCCGCACGATTCAACTTTGCGTAATACAATTCATCTTCACGCGATAACAGATCAATGCCCACGATATCCTTTAGATAGTGAGCATAAGGTTCTGTAGCAGTTGAAAATGATTCTTTAATGGGAGTTTCATTCGTGAGCCCCTGAAACGCAGCAAAATTGTCATTGTTCATTTCCTTGTCCTTATCTAGCCGACTGAACGTTTTATTTATTTTATTATTATGTCACCAGGTGAATAACACTTGGTTTCATTTAAGTGTAGGTAACAGTTTCTTCTTTACCAATAAATAAAATGCAATTTCGTATGTTTATGTCACAAAAAAATCTACAAATATTTAACTATTTTGCATCCCATCGAGTGTGACGGTTTTTTGTTCAAGACATGTATGTAGGAGGTCTATAAAGTGTTGCTATGTTTGAGCTTATCTAGATAAATACCATGAATTTATAGGCGTGGATTAGCTATATCATTGAGAGAGAAAATGACAAGAGTCGAGGTTCAATGTTTCCAAATACCTCAACTCCTTTGGCTACTAAGTTTCACCACGTAACTCTTAGTTCTATCGACTAATAAGTGCTGAGCACATCATCGATTTGTTGATTGATGATTTTTACTTCGCTGTAGATAACCGAAAGGTCATCCGTTTGAGGTGCTAGTTTATTGGATGTGTTTTGCTCGACTCTTTCTAAGGCCGCTGTAGCTGTTTCTTCGCCGAAGCTGGCTAATATGCCTTTTAATGTATGTACGATAAAATGAAGCTTGCCCCAATCTTGTTGCTGTACCAGTTCTTGTATCTCTTCTAATGAATTGCCATGGTCTTCTTGATACACAGACAATACAGCGAAGATTATTTCTCTGTCATTATCTAAGTAGGCATTTAAGGCATCGATATCTAGCATATAGACTCCTGTTGGCTGTATGTTGAAAATGGGCTAGGCGGCTTACTCGAAAAACCAGATCTTAATGAATCACTAATCCATTGATTCCATTTTGGAGGAAGTTCTAACTGTAAAATTTCTCTTAAATAGTCGTCGCTAAGTTTTTCATCTATATGAGCTTTATGAACGGCATATATATAGTCAAGTTTGGCGGCAACTGAATATGGGTAACTGTGAATATAGTCTTTTAATTCCTGTATTGACCCAAAGTTTTCAATGTTTATACAAGTTGAAGGGTCGACATTTTTGGACTCAAGTTTGTGGTTTACTGCTTCTCCACGAGATTTTAGACATTCCACTGCTAAGTGATAAAGAGAGTACTCCCCAAAATGGACGAGCAGTGGTAATAGTTGAGCGAGCAAGTAAGTTGGTTGGCTGTGGAAATTATTCGCTAACAGCGTTGAAGCTCTAATCACTTTTTTGTGGGCAACCTGAGGGCTATTTTCGATCAGCAAGATACTGCTCTGAAACAGGGCAAGGCTGGCTAAAACCTGCTGCTGTTGTTTTACCGGAAGTTTCAGGTTTACTAATTCGGTGAATTGGTTGGCGTGCTCAAGCAAAATACGTTTGTACTTTAGTTGCGTCTCGCGCTGATAAGTCGCTTTTAACGAATTAAAGTGCGCACAAATGGAGTGAATGACATCAATGTCAGCAGCTGAAATATGGGTCGCATACATCTCACCTAACTTTATGATCATACGTGTGTTGTCTGCGTTCTCAGCCAAGTCAATCGCCCTGATTGCACGATGGCTGATACTTGGTGTCATCTCAAATGCACGAATCGCTAATTTCAGAGCAGGAAGCAGCATCTTATGTTTTTCGTAGATACAGCTTAAGCAATCAATGACGCTCAATGAGAGTGGCTGCGCGATCAGAAAGTTGTGGAGCTTATCTATGGCTAGCTCCTGTTTGCCTAAACTGTCGAGAATCAGAGCTTCAGCAACCAGTTTTGTCGGGTGCATGTTGGTTTTCGAGTTGTTAATGACGCTAGAGAGCAATTGCCAATTCTTACCTGAAATTAAATGTTCAATCAGTGTCGCTTCGAATTGAACGCTAGTGCCATTAGGCGAGACCGCTAATGCTTGAGCCAATTTATCCTGACTGGTGATCGGATATAACTCGTTCAGTTGTGTCAGCTTCTTCGAGATGGACACAGCACTTTGGATCTTTTTACCTAACCTCTGAGTATGAATCGGTTTAGAAACGAAATGGTGTGCCTCGCCTGACAGGGCAGTTAATACCGTTTCTTGACGCATATCTCCAGAGAGTAAAATTGTCGCAACCGTATGGTCGATGAGCCTATTTCGATACAGAATACCCAAAAGTTCAAAGCCCGTGAAGAATTGCTCTAGGTGGTAATCGATGAGGAGTACATGAAAAGAGTGAGTCTCGACCGCTTTAATTGCTTGTCGATAGTCGGTCGCAATAAAGATGCAATCATGTGCAATGCCCAAGCTCGAGAGTTGCTGCTTTATAAGAATAGTTGCACTCTTGGAGTCGTCGACAATTAAAACTCGTAGGTCAGGTGGTAAGGTCAAATCCATTTTCCTCAATACCAAATGTTATTTTTAATTTAGGTGTCAAGTTGCACATTGTCAAGGTGCCAATATCACAGACAAACACTCAATAAACTATTGGTAATTAAGGAGTATTCGATAACATTTATGAAAGACTTCAAACGCAGGTTACTTTTACCTGATTTTCGTTGGGTTATACGTGTTTTAGAAATAAAAAAGAGGCAAGCCGGTAAGCTAACCTCTCTGTTTTATTGTTCGAGTTTTTATTCGAAATGTTGTTCTTTTCTTGAAGCTTTATTAAACAAAACTCTAGCGCTAATCACGCATATTTAGAATCAATACTGCAGCTAGAGCCAAGAACGCCGTCATCATTAAGAACACATCGTTGTAAGCCATAATGGCAGCGTCACGTTGCATTGTGCCAAGTAGGCTAGCTTGCGCTTGTTGCATCGCCGTTGCGGCATCACTTCCTGATTGAATAAAGAACGCTTGTTGATCTTTGAGCGTTTGCCAACCCAATTGGCTAACTGAAGGCAGCGACTCTTTGATATGCGCCAAATGCTCGCGCGTTTTGTTATCTAACAACGTAGCAATAATCGCGATACTAAAAGCACCCCCTAGGTTTCGCATTACGTTGGTTAAGGTCGAAGCGTCAGGCGTGTCCATTTTGCTGATGTTTTTCATCGCAACCAAAGACAGCGGAACCATAATAAACGGGCTACCGATAGCGCGCAGAACCATGGACAAGATCAACTGTTGGCCACCAAAATCAATCGTCATATGTGTATTCACGTAACAACTGAAGCCAAACATCGCGAAACCAAAGGTCACTAAGTACTTAGGCTTAATGATTTGCGTCAGCTTAGGAACGATTGGGAATATCAACAACTGTGGGAAACCCATCCACATCAAGACTTCACCAATCTCCATCGCATTGTATTGCTGAATTTGAGTGAGATACATTGGCAGCACATAGATAGAGCCGAGCAATGCCATCCCTAGAATCAAATAGGCGATACAAGACATAGCAAATTGCCCATCCCGCAATAGCCGCAAATTCACCAATGGCTTTTTGTGTTGGAGTTCGTTTATCACGAAGTAAACTAAGCTCACTGCAGACACAATACTCAAGCCTATGATGAAGCTCGAACTGAACCACTCTTCACGGTTACCTTCCTCTAGCACGACTTCCAAACAACCGAGCCCTAACGCCATGGTCGCGATACCAAACCAGTCCGCTTTTTTCAGCGTGCCAAGGTCGAGCTTTTCATCGTCTAAGCCATATCGGATCATGGTGATCACGAGTAGAGCGGGCGGAATATTGATGTAGAAAATATAGTGCCACGAGAAGTTCTCTGTTAACCAGCCACCAAACGTTGGGCCAATAGACGGAGCAAACGTCGCCGTTACGCCGAACAATGCCATACCCACGGCACGCTTGTTGACAGGCAAAAGCTGAATCACTAGCGAGAAAGCAAGCGGGATTAAAGCGCCACCACTAAAACCTTGCATCGCTCGGAACACGATCATTGAGGTCATATTCCAAGAGAATGAACACAGCAAAGATGAAATGGTGAAGATGGCCGTCGTCCACGTGATATAACGGCGTTTACCGAACGCTTTAGAAAGCCAACCACTGAGTGGGATAGCGATCATCTCTGCGACTAGGTAAGACGTAGAGATCCACGAGCTTTCATCCAAGGTGGCAGACAGCGCACCTTGAATGTCTTTGAGAGACGAGTTGGTGATCTGAATATCCAAGATCGCCATAAACGCGCCGATTAAGCCGCCAAAAAGGGCGATCCAATGGCGTCTCGAAACCTCGTCATCATCATTTGTTTGGGTGACAACACCAGTGTTACTCATGGTCTAGCCTCGTTTATCGATGGTCGCTACCACAGACAAACCAGGGAGCAGTCGACCTTTCAACTCTTGCTGATCTGGAATCGTAATTTTCACCGGTACACGCTGAACGATTTTAGTGAAGTTACCGGTCGCGTTTTCTGGTGGTAGGAGCGCAAACTTAGCGCCAGTCGCAGGGGAGAAGCTGTCTACCACGCCTTCAAGTGGTTGACCCGGAAAGGCATCCAGTTCGACTTCTACGGTTTGGCCTTTATGAATACCGCTTAATTGAGTTTCTTTGAAGTTAGCTTCAATCCACACTTGGTTGTTTGGTACCAAACTCATCAATGGCGCGCCTGCTTGAATCAGCAAGCCTTCACGGACGCTACGTTTACCAATCACGCCATCCGCTGGCGCGTAGACCTTGGTGTAATCAAGGTTAAGTTGTGCTTGATCTCTTTGTGCTTGAGCTTCAGTCACGGATGCGTTTGCTTGTTCGATTTCACTCGCAATCACGATTAGTTGATCATTACTTGCGACAAGGTTTGCTTTTGCTTCTTCAAGTTCTGCTTGGGTGACTTTTTGTTGTGCGACCATGCTGTCGACTTCATCTTGCGAAGCATAGTTACGCTTTAATAAGCTACGAGAACGCACGACTTGTTGGATTGCACGCTCGTATTCAGCTTGTGCGGAATCAACACGGCTCTCAGCTTGATTTATTTGGCTACGTTGTAACGTTTGTTGAGCGATAAGGTTGTGTACGCTTGATTGAACGACGCTTAAATGCGCATTCGCCTGAGCAAGTGCAGATTGGTAATCACGATCATCAATTTGAACCAACAAGTCACCTTGTTTAACCGATTGGTTATCACTCACGTAAGACTTAACAATATAACCCGACACCTTCGGGCTTATATTAGTGATGTCGCCTTGTAGGTAGGCATTGTCGGTTGACTCGAAGTACTGGCCATAGCCATACCAATATCCAGCGCCAGCTAAGCCTAATGACAGCATGATCGCAGTAGCAATAAGCGGGGCTTTTTTACGTTTTTTTGTGCTTACTGATTGCGAAGCGTTGTTGTTCTCTGTCATTTTTTATTTCTCATTTTGTTTTTATTTAGATGTAACGAATTGTAAATGAATTCGATTGATTGATAAGATAGGAAAAAAGGGAAACACTGTTGCATGAATCTTACTAATAGGGCTTTGGGAGAAGTACGATGGACTTAAATGCTGTGACTGTTTTTACACAAGTTGTTGATTGTGGGAGTTTCACGCACGCAGCTGAAGCATTGAACATGACCAAGTCGACCGTCAGCCGAAAGCTAGACGAGCTGGAACAGCACCTAGGTGTGAGGTTGATCACTCGTTCGACACGAAGTTTAGTTTTAACGCCAGAGGGTGAGCGCTTTTATCAGTCGAGCATGCAGATGCAAGAGATCATGAACCAAGCTGAGTTAGAGGTTTCTGCCAATCAGGATTTGATCCGAGGGCAGTTGAATGTTGTGTTGCCTGTCGAATTGGGGCATCAAGTATTAGCCACATACATCCACAGTTTCCTAAAAGAGCACCCAAACGTGACTTTGAACTTAGAACTGTCGAATCGAGAAGTCGACATCATTGCGGAGGGGATCGATCTTTACGCACAAATTGGTGAGCTAGTGGACTCGAGCTTGGTTTCTCGTTACCTCACAACATCGAAGCGTGTATTGGTAGCCAGCCCTGAGTATTTAGAACAGTTCGGTGAAATCTCTTCACCCGATGACCTTAAGCCTCCATTTAGGATGATTGAGGTCGTGAACAAGGCGGCACGTCTACCTAAGTGGCATTTGCAATTAGAAGGCGGTGAGTCGATTTTGATCGATCTACCGTGTCAGTTGCGGGTGAATACCATCACGGCATGTCTAACAGCGTGTGTGGATGGGCTCGGCTTGGCGGTGCTTCCTGAATTCATTTGTCGGGAACACTTCAAGACAGGTAAGCTGATTCGCTTGTTACCTGAATATGAGATGCCAGAAGTTTCAGTAAGCCTAGTGTATGCAGACAGACAGTTGATGCCGAAACGTAAGAAGGTCTTTATCGACTATCTACTGACTGCTTTTCAAAATAGGAAGCACAAGTAACGGGCTGAACATTAGCGGTTAAATAAGTGCTTAAGCTTCCTATTATTCGTTTTTGTCTAAACCGTATCGAAGCTAACTATGATTGTGCTGCCAGTCGACGACTTGCCCATTCGCCAATATAGCTTTGACCGATAGGGCAGCAATATCGATACCGTTGTAACGAAATGCCTTGTTAGAGAAGTTGGCAATGATCTTACTCCCGTCACTGAACTCGGTTTGTTGAACTTCGCCGCTTTTGTCTAACCAGTCGAAATCGACTAACTGTTTATCCCATAACTGTTCGTGCATCGGTTCAAAGCCATCTTGATAGTGTTTGAGTGCTTTGATCCTTGGACTTGAACTTGATAAAGCTTCATCTCTGGTCAAGTGAACCATCGGTGGTGTGTTGTACAACATGGCGGTTAAGTCTCTTTCTGCTTGTACATTAGTGAACTTAAGGCTGTCTGAGTGCCAATGGTGCGTATTGATTACTTCATCATGGAAAACGGCTTGGTAAAGCGGAATTCGATATTGAGGCGAAAACAGCAATGACTTGTAGGGTTCTTTGACCTTAGCTGACTTGAAGAAAAAGTCAGGTTTATGGTCTGGATACCAACGACCCAAGTAATAAGGTGATTGTAGGTCTTCTTTCATCTCTTTGTCTGACCAACCAAAGCCGACCGTTTCTAAGCCGTGTGCAAAAGCGATGCCTTTTGTCGTCAGGCTATTACCATCTTCAGAACCAAGCACCAAATCGGGTTGATCGCTTAACCACTGCATTCGGTTATTGAAGGCAGAAAGCATATCCGTCTCACTGCTATTATCGCTGTAGTCCTCACGCGCCATCGCAGTCGCATCAACATCTAGGAACAGGCTATTGAAGTGACCAAAACGCATGATGTCTACGGCGCGCTGTTTTACATAATCCAAATGGCAATTCGGGTTCAAGTAAAAACCGTTTCCTCGAAACCCTTTTTTTAGGCTGCCATCCGCCATTTCAATCGCACAACTTTCACGCATCGGTTTTGGTAATTGGGCGGTTAGCCAGTTGTCATTGAGCTTCGCAGGGATGGCTGTGTTGTAGGAGTCATAGGTTCCAACCAGATAACCAGATTGCTTAGCCAGTTCTACTGCATTCGGTTGATAGAATGCTGGCATCCAGTTATCAAAACCTAACCAAAGCTTATTCAAGCCCGCTTTGTTTAGATTGTTGACCATGCCTGATGACAAGGCTTGTCCCCAAGTATCCGGTGCATTGAGATAAGAAGAGGCATGCTTAATCAACCAGCTTTTCTTGCTCTGAGCAGCGGTGTGTTGAGCTTTTATGGTGTTATCAGGCAGTGTTGGCGTTGCAACAGGATACAAGCTTTGTAATGACTGGTTAATAGAGTCCAACAACAGTTGTTTGTGATACTGGCTAAACCAATCTTTGCCTTTAGACAGAGGGGATAACTCACGCTTCGCTTCACTTGAAATGTTTAATTGAGAGTCTTCGAGATACCAGGCTTTTAATCCCCACCAGTCTCTCACATCTTGGATACTTAAAGCATCTTTACCAAACAAGTAGACGTGGCTTGCGCCGATTAGCTTATTTACATCTGGGTTACGCTTTTGCTTTTCGACAAACGATTCAGAGAGACCATTCTCAATACGCCAATCACGGTATTGTTTAGCACCATCTAACCAAGAGTCTCCAAGTGTTATCCGAACCGTAAAAGGCCGTGATTGATTCAGCGTTGTAAATTGGTGTGAAGCGCTCATATCAATCTTGGTCTTCTCATCAGAGGACGTATCCGACGATACATCAGAAAAGAACAATTGGTTGTTGGTTGGGGTAATCATCTGATAACTGATGAATTGATCGTTCTGTTGTACCGTCCAAAAAGGCATTTTTAAGTCTTGAGTGGTGTTGCTTCCAGAATGGTTGTCGACTAGGTAATTGGCCCACTGCTTATTGTTGGTAGGAACGCGCATACCCTCACTAAAGGGCAGAAATAGAGTCTGAGTTTGTTGTTCTGCTAGGTCAAACCAAACGAGTTCAATGGGTTGGTTTCGTTTTACTTGTGTGTTTTCAGGTAAGGTGAATTGGACAAGAAGATTATGTTCCTTCAACTCAGCTTCAACATTGATTCCACTCGGCATGAGTGTCCAAGATGCCTTGGTTTTTGAGTCTATGACTAGGTGAGTAACTTTTTGAGGTTGACGATCAACGGTCAAAGCAGCGCTATTCACACTTAAGCCATTCCAATCTATCGCTAATGTTTTTGTTGAAATCGACACTATATTGCTGGCGTTAATGTTGTTGGTGTGGCTATTGCTGATAAGAGTGACTTGATTATCTTGTGCGTTTGCCGAGAGCGCACAAGTCGTGAATAGAGCTGCAATAGCAAAAGACGTAAAATTAAGTTGATGACGAACGTTGACCATATCTAGATTCCGTAAAGGGTAAGTACGGTCATTACACCCAAATCGCGTTGGTATTTTGTCACCTATATGTCTCTATTTTTTCCCTTCGGTGTTTAATGCCATTGTATAGCGAGCTTAACTTAGAAAGGCATCGCGACACGCTGTACATATTGGATTTCAATCGCACCTTGGTATTCAAACATTTCAACCGATGCACTCAAGTGTTTAGCTTCAGATCCGGTTGGGCTTTCTGTAGGAAGAGATGCTTGCGTTGTTTTGATTGGCACCTTGAAACCTAGCATATCGTAGTTTTCGTCAAACCACTGCCAACTGACATTGGCGTCTGGGCAGCTGTCGATTATCTCAGGCGGTGTTACCACAATGTGAGGGTCGTTGAGTTTGCTTTCGAGTGTTAGCCATCGCTTGTTGTCGTCTAAAGCAACAATAATAGGGTAGTTGTTCGAACCTATCGTTAACTGATAAACACCCGATTCCGGTTTGATGAGCATCTCACTGGTTTCAATCTCTTGATATTCGACATCAGAATTGAGTTGTCCTTCGATAACCACTTTTCCATCAGGCGAGACCAGAGAAATACGTTGTGTTTGATCTTCTAACACTTCGTTGAGTTGCTCCGCAGACACTTTGATCTGATAGCCTTGTGATGAAAGACCGTGGCGCTTGATAAAGCTAACTTGAATGTGGTTGTTGGGTGTAGCACTTTGTTCAAGAGTGCTTCCACATTGAGTCCGACTCAGGATCTCTTGTTTAACGGGTAGCCAAAGTTGGCTATTAAGCTCTGCCTGATCAAGCGCGATTTGCAGTTCTTGCCATGCCACTTGCGGTTGATCATCGAGCAGTGATTGATAGGTGTGTTGCAATGGCGTGTCTGTAAACCAAGCCGCATTACACGCAAAGGGCATTGTAAAGGGTAATGTGCAGAACAGTGTTGTTAATAAGCTTACTTTCATTGTGATTCCCCAACCAAACGATAACCAACCCCACGATGCGTTTCTAGTTTCAGCGTTGGTAGCTTTTGACGTAAACGCAGTATGTGGTTATCAACGGTTCTTGTGCTTGGGAAGGCTTGATAACCCCAGATTTTATTCAATAACTCATCTCGGTGGAACACGCGCCCTTGGTTTTGAACAAACAAAACTAATAGCTGAAACTCTTTAGGTTTCAACGTGATTGGGCTTTCATCCAGATAAGCGATCCGTTCCGACAAGTTGATTTGGATATTTGCGTAATCTAAATGGCTAACACCTAACGGCCGAAGCTGCGTAATGACTCTAGCAAGCAATTCATCATTCGAAAATGGCTTAGTCACGTAATCCTTGGCACCTGCCATTAAACCTTCAACACGTTGTTGAACTTCAACTTTGGCGGTCAACACTATCACAGGTAGCGCTTTGATCAGTAACCAATTAGGCAAGTGTCGCAAGCTGTCGCCGTCTTCAAGTTGTCGATCAAGCACCACGAGATCGGCTCGTAACCACAGCTTACCGGCACTCTGAGCATCTTGCACCCAAAGGCATTGATAACCATTGGACTCAAAGAAGCTGACGAGGCCTTGCCCAAGCAGTTGGTCGTCTTCAATCAGCAGTAGGGTGTTCATAAGCGATTTCCAAAATACATCGAGTTGGATTACGGAGAATGATGAGACGGCCATTCGCTTGTTTCATCAAGTGTTCGACAATAGTCAGGCCAATGCCCATATTATCTTGTTTGTGATTGGCGCACCGTGTTGTTCTTGAAATAAGTCGTTGTATCAAAGAGGGGAAGTGACCCTCATCTTGTACTTCTATTCTCAGTTTATCTGAAAGGGAGATCTTAACTAAAACCTTACCTTGTCCATGCTGCTTAGCATTCTTGATTAAGTTATCAAGACAGATGGTCAGCCAGTAATAAGGCAGGTTAAGTTCAACATCTCTTGCTTCACATTGATAAGCAATATTGTGCTTTTCGCAGACATGGTCGAGCCACTCTTCCAATGATGCGTTTTGCTTCAACAAAGGCTCCGACTGATCCGAACTTAGATACACTTTGCTGTTTTCGGTGAGCTGAGAAAGCCTTTGATAGTCTGAAATTAAACGCCAAACTGCCCCTTGGATCTCATCGGGAAAATCGTCGTAGCGGTTTCTGAACATTTCGACGGTTAGACCTAGGCTAGTAATTGGCGTGCGCAGTTCATGAGTAAGAAGCTGTAAAATGAACTGCCTCTCTTTTCGTTGTTTTGTTCTTAGGTATAAGACTCTACCTAGGCCGGAAATCAACGTTAACAGCAATGTAAAGATCAACGTTTTCATGATCAGATTGTCATTGCTAGGCTCGCTTAAGCACACGTTGCTGTAACGAAAAGTGCAGGTTTCACCCGTCAAAGACACCTCTTGCCGCTCTGCAATAGGTTGCCAAACATTTAAGGGAATGGCTTTCCAGCCTTGTTCGCCACTTAACCAAAGCACATCGTCCTGTTGCCAAGCTCGGTATCCACTGAGCAGTGCTTCTCTGCCTTGTGCACTTAGGTTTTCTAGCTGGTTATATAAAGGGTGCTGCGGGTTGGTAAGACTCAAAAATGGGCGTATCTGCTCGGTCACATCTGGGTAAGCGGCTAAATAACGATCAGCAAAACTGCCACCTGCAGGGTGTCGTTTGGAGTGTGCTGCAAACCAAATGGAATCCAATGCTTGTTGCTGACACAAAGCGAGCTCAAACTCGATGGCATCATCTAATGAAGGGTTATTGCTTTCAATCGCTCGGCAGTGATCTTGTATTGACGCTAACGCTGCGATGTCGTCCCAACTGAATTGGTTGAAATCAGGATAGCGGCTACGTTCATGAAGCAGAACTTTCGGATACTGAGCCAACTCTTGTTGAGAGACTAGGATTGGGGATGATTGCCAGCTCAGTTGATACAGGGTTTGCCACTTGTCTTGCAAACTTTGGGCATTGGCTAGAGTTGGGAGCCAAAAGATCAAGCCAAGGGCTAAGGTAAACCTGCGCATCCAATCATTCTCGTTAAAAGTCGTGGGGAGAGTCTAAAGAGTTTTGGATGCGATTTGTAACCTGAATGTCAACAAGTGTTCTTTTAACAACAAATTGTCGAGTGGGTCATGCTTTTAAATAATAAAGTAAAAATACAGTAAGTATCATTTGTTTGGGTTAAATTAGATAATTGTGTACTTATTGTCATTACTGGGCGTGTGGAGGGAACTATACTGGACTCATACCTAATAAGAGGAACTATCATGAAACTCATCATCAAATCAGTATTAGCAATTAGTATTTTGGCGGCAGGCTCTGCTCAAGCGTTCGAATTAATCAGCAACGATATTCAAGAAGGTCACCCAATGGCGAAGACCTTTGAATACTCAAGTTGGGGTTGTGACGGCGGTAACCTATCACCACAATTGATGTGGAAAGATGCTCCAGCAGGAACCAAAAGCTTTGCAGTCACGGCTTATGATCCAGACGCTCCGACTGAAAGTGGTTTCTGGCACTGGGTCGCGTTTGATATTCCAGCAACAGTGAGCGACCTACCTCGCGGTGTCGATATCTCTAAAGTGGGTGGCAAAGAAGGCCGAATCGATTATGGAACGGTAGGTTTCGGTGGCGCTTGTCCTCCAGAAAAAGATGGTATGCACCGTTATCAATTCACGGTTTGGGCATTACCAACGGACAAACTTAACCTAGACGAAAACACGCCGTCGGCAGTGGTTGGATTCACGTTGAACAGCATGGCTTTAGACAAAGCGAAACTGACGGCAACTTATACACGCTAATAGCTTATGTACGTTAAAAGCTTATACACGTACATAATAAGCAAATAAGCAAATAAGGGGATGAGATGAATCAATATCAAGTGACGATCTTTCGTGCAGAGCAGTTACAAAAACTGCGTAATGTGAGGATTCTATCCCCTAGTATTATTCAGATCATTACAGGCAGTAAGCGCCTGTTTTGGAAAGACTCAGCGGCAGAACTCTCACATTCTGAGCTGCTGTTGTGTGAGGCATCAGCGTCATTGAGTTTTGAGAACATGCCCCACAAAGGGCGTTTCCTTTCGCGTGTATTCAGTTTTCATTTCCAACCGACGCAAGCAATGCTCGATCTGAGTGAGGATCGAGCAATTGAACTGGATTTACCCACCGTGGAGGCAGATCGAGGTTTGCAAGATTCTCTCAATGCGTTGTTTTCGTTTGATCGTCAGAGCATGAGTGAACAAACCCAACAATTTTGGTTGCAGGGTTTGTATCAGCAATTAGCCGAGAAGGGCGTGTTGCATCGATTGTTTATTAGCTCAAACGTTTCGTTTAGCCAGAAACTTAGCCACTACCTTTCGCATTCACCGGACGAGAAACATCCGTTAGAGTCGGTAGCAGAGCGCTTTGCGATGAGTCGCGCCACGCTTATCCGAAAGCTCAAACTGGAAGGTATGCAATATCGTGAGGTGTTGGCTGAAGTTCGGTTGAGTCACGCACTTTATCTGATGCAAAACGGACAGCAGAATGTGGCGATGTTGGCCCAGTCTTGCGGTTACCAATCGGAAGGACGTTTTAGTCAGCGCTTTAAAGGAAAATTTGGTTTATCGCCTAGTGAGTACATCAAGACAGTGGTCAGCAATTAAGTCGTAAGACGTATCGAGCAAAGTAAGCCTAGTTAATTACAGGTCATTGAATAATTAAATAAATACCGTTTTAATAAGCTCAAAACCAAATGTTTGTAAGAGCGCAGATTGCTGTGTACCAGAGATGATGGCGCTATACCAGAGAAGGTCACCCATGACTGATTTGAACCCAAAAAGTGAATTAAATATAGAGAAGCTCACCAACGATTTCCCGTTGTTAAAACAACTTATAGCGTTAGAAGAAGTGAGTTGGTTTAACCCAAACATCACGACGTTAGAACAGGGTTTACCTTATGTGGGGTTAAGCGAAGAGGACATTCAAGATGCAAGCCTGCGATTACAAAGGTTTGCCTCTTATCTGGCGAAGGCATTCCCTGAAACACAAGTCACCAATGGCATCATCGAATCTGAGCTTATCGATATCCCTGCAATGAAGTTAGCATTAGAAGCTCATTATCAGCAGCCAATAAAAGGGCGTTTGATGATGAAGAAAGACAGCCATTTACCGATTTCAGGTTCAATCAAAGCGCGCGGTGGTATCTATGAAGTACTAACGCATGCCGAGAAGCTTGCCATTGAAGCTGGGTTACTGTGTGAGAGCGATGACTACAGTAAGTTACTCGAACCTGAATTTCGTGACTTCTTTAAACAATACAGTATTGCGGTAGGGTCTACGGGTAACTTAGGCATGTCGATTGGCATAATGAGTGCCAAGTTAGGCTTTACAGTGTCGGTTCACATGTCTGCTGATGCGAGAGCGTGGAAGAAAAACAAACTGCGTGAGCATGGTGTCAATGTGGTCGAATATCAGCAAGATTATGGCGTTGCAGTAGAACAAGGACGCAAAGAAGCCGCACAAGATCCTCGATGTTTTTTCATTGATGATGAAAACTCACAAACCCTGTTCCTTGGCTACTCGGTGGCGGGGCAAAGACTAAAGCAACAGTTTGAACAGCAGCAGATTCTGGTCGATGAAGACCATCCACTGTTCGTTTACTTGCCATGTGGAGTCGGTGGCGGCCCCGGTGGTGTGGCATTTGGCATGAAGATGGCTTTTGGTGACCATGTACACTGTATTTTTGCTGAGCCAACCCATTCGCCTTGTATGTTGCTCGGTGTTCATACCGGTTTGCATGATGAGATTGCGGTGCAAGATCTGGGTATCGATAACCTCACCGCCGCAGACGGTTTGGCGGTGGGTCGGGCTTCAGGTTTCGTGGGTCGCGCGATGGAGCGCTTGCTTGATGGTTATTACACATTAACCGATGAACGCATGTATCAATTGCTAGGCGAACTGAACCAAGCAGAGGGTATTCAACTTGAACCTTCAGCACTCGCAGGCATGCCAGGTGCGGTTCATGTTGAGCGAAATAGCGAATACCTTGCTCGTCTACAAATTGATGAATCGACGCTAGCGAATGCAACGCATCTTGTGTGGGCGACTGGCGGAGGCATGGTGCCAGAGCAAGAAATGGCAGCTTATTTAGCTAAGTCATCGGTGTAAATTGGATAGAAAGACGGATGATTGATGAGTTGAAACGAAGCAATAAGTTACGCAGATCGTTATCTCAAACACATATTTTATAAATTAGGCTTCTTAGATGTTCTAACTATCAGTTAGGTTGAGTGGCATTCAACTTGATAGGGATTGAGCAATGCAGACGGACAAAGTGATACAGACAAGACATATAAACACACCAGAAAAATTACTACAGCGTTTAGATGCGATTGGGGAGTCTTTGGAAGCATCGGGTAAGGCTCATGCTTTACTGGGATTGGGCTCGGTAGGTATTGAAACAGAACGACTTGATCAGTATTCAGATGTCGATTTTTTCGCGATAGTACAAACGGGGCATAAGCAGTATTTCTTAGACAGCTTGCATTGGCTCTCAGACATTCACCCAATCGACTACGCGGTGAGAAATACCGTCGATGGCTATAAAGTCCTGTACGCTGACGGAATCTTTTGCGAATTTGCGGTGTTTGAATCCCACGAGTTAGCGCATATCCCATTTGCTAAAGGGCGCATTGTTTGGCAGCAACCTGAATTTGATACTCAGTGTTGTGTTCCACCAGCAAAAGGCGAGGCACACGCAAACTCTCAAGAATGGATCATCGGTGAAGCACTGACCAATCTTTATGTGGGCATGAGCCGATATAATCGCGGCGAGAAGCTTTCTGGCTCTCGCTTTGTTCAATCTTACGCTCTTGATCGTTTGATCGATCTTGTGGATCAAACTGAGCATTCTGAGCCTGAATTCGTTGATGAATTTATGTCGGATAGAAGGCTAGAAGCACGCTTTCCTAAGTTTGCTCAATTGCTACCAACCTTTACCCAAGGTTACGAGCGCACGGCTGAATCGGCACTTGCCCAACTAGCGTTCCTCAACACCCACTTCACAGTTAACCAAGCCATGTGTGACCGAATCACTGAACTGTGTTCCAGTAAAGATTAAGCCTATAACCTGTTAATCTTAAGACCTATTTTCTTGGTGCGCGTAAATAACAGTTGTCGCTCGTCTGTATTGTTGATAGGTTTTAACCATGAAATTTAATTCTGCTTCAACTTCAACTTCAACTTCAATTTTCTTTTGGTGGTGCTCTCAATAGAGCAGCACGGAATACTTACATTCTTTAGCTGCTGGACGGTAGCTAAGAATGTCATCAAAAATGTCGCCTCTTTTTATCTCCAGTAGCCTTTTTAACTTGGAGATACACCATGAATACCAACTCAAACAGCCATACCGACAGCAATAATATTGGCAGTAAGAACAATACCAACAAGCCTGAAATTATTCTGACTGGCGATAGAGCAACTGGGCCTTTACATTTGGGTCATTACGTCGGTTCACTTAAACAAAGAGTCTCTTTGCAGCATATTCACGACCAAACGATATTGGTCGCTGACATGCAAGGGCTTACCGACAACGCCCATAATCCTTCGAAGGTTTCTTCCAACATTCTCAATGTAGTCGCTGACTATCTTGCGGTGGGTATCGACCCGACCAAGACCACGATTTGTCTGCAATCACAGCTGCCGGTGTTAGCTGAGCTCACCATGTTCTACAGCAATCTTGTTTCTATCGCTCGCTTAGAACGGAATCCAACAGTCAAAAGCGAAATTCAGAACAAAGAGTTTGGACGTTCAATTCCAGCAGGCTTCCTCACTTATCCCATCTCACAGGCGGCAGACATTACTGCTTTTAACGCGACTTTAGTGCCTGTTGGCGATGATCAACTGCCGATGTTAGAACAAACCAATGAGATAGTAAGGAAAGTGAATTCGCTCGCTGGCAAACCAATCTTGAATGAATGCAGGCCGCTTCTCAGTAATGCATCTCGTCTGCCTAGTACTGATGGTAAAAGTAAGATGTCTAAATCGATGGGCAACGCCATTAATTTGGGTGCAACAGAGAAAGAGATCAGAGCTGCAGTCAAATCCATGTATACCGATCCAAATCATCTACGAATTGAAGAGCCAGGCAAGGTAGAAGGCAATATCGTGTTCACTTATCTTGATGCTTTTCACACAGACGCTAACTATGTCAGTCAACTAAAAGAGCATTACCAAAGAGGTGGGCTAGGCGATGGACAAACTAAGAAAGTGTTGGAAGAGTGCCTGCAAGAGATGCTTCGTCCTATTCGTGAAAGAAGAGCTGAGTTACTGGATGATAAAGCGCAGCTCATCGATATTTTGCGAAATGGTAGCGAAGTCTCTAGGGAAAGGACGCAAAAGGTACTGTTCGATGTAAAAGGCGTCTTTGGTCTGAATATTATCTAGCACTGGCTGTATGTAAATAAAGTCAATTAATTTGAATGATGATTACGGTTGATTTATAAAATGGATTTTGTGAATGGAAATGAGGTTGTATGGCAACGCATGATTTCACACTCCAGCTTTCAAGTTATGGTAATTAAATGAAAATTAACGTTTTACTCTCTGTCTTATTTTCGGCTTTGGTTTCAATGTCTGGCTGTTCAGATGTGGTCAGCGATGAGTACTCGACTTATGCGCAAGCCAAACAAGAGCGATTGTTTGACAGGGGATGGTTACCCGACATTCTGCCTAAATCTACCGTGAAGATTGAAGTGAAAAATGATTTGGATGCGAATACTTCAGAAGGAAGCTTCGTTATCAACGAGCCAGCATTGTCTGAATTTATTGGGAAGTTAAAACCGACTGAATCAGCCAATCAATTTCAGTTTGTGGATGGCGAGAATGTTTGGGTGTTCAAGATTGGTGATGATAGTGTAGTTTCCTACACGCTCAGTAAGCGCGAAGGCTAAGTTCAGTAATTCCAACCTACATTTCTGTTATGAGTTATGTGGGTTGTCGAATGACATTGTTCACCTAACTGTGCCTAGTCACCGCCAATAAGCCCTTATCACTCTCAATTACAGGCAAGTAATGACGGAAATCAGTCATTTAGATCATTTGGTATTAACCGTGAAAGATTTACAAGTTACGGTCGATTTTTACCAACGGGTACTTGGAATGAAGCCTATCGAATTTGGCGAGGGCAGGTTGGCGTTGTCATTTGGGACGCAGAAGATCAATTTACACCTCAGCGGTAGCGAGTTCGAGCCGAAGGCAAGGCGTGTGCAGGTCGGTAGTGCAGACCTCTGCTTTGTTACCAATACACCAATGGCTCAAGTTGTCGAACATATCAAATCGCAAGGAGTCGCGATAGAAGAAGGGCCCGTACCACGAACAGGTGCAATAGGGAAAATTGTCTCTGTTTATATTCGTGATCCTGATGGCAACCTGATTGAGCTCTCGAATTATTAGTCTTAGGCACTAAACCTGTACGCTTTTGTTTACTCTTCAAGAACGCGACTTTTTGTGTTTACTCCGCTTATCACTGGATGTCGTCAGCCAAACAAAATACAATCGAACAATGCTTTATTGAGGTTATGTTTATCATTATGGTGAGACACTTACTCACATTCATCGTTAGCCTGTTTTTTTTAACCGCTTGCTCCACAACGAGTAATGAGCAAATCGAAGAGAAGACACTGACCAACGAAAACACTTTGTCGAACACTGTCGAAGAAGATACGGATCTAAATGTCATTGCTGAGTCTACTGATGAGATAAATGCGGATTTAGTTAAAGACTCAAATATAAGCGGCAAGACGCAAGCTGAATCAGTTGGAGCTCCTCAAGCTAATGCTACGCAAGAAAGCACATCTCAAGTAACCGTTAAACAAGCGACCGAAGATCAAGTCGAGACCGATAATGAAAAAGGGCTTGGAAGTTACCTATTACTTAACAATGAGCCGACTAAGAAAGTGATTAAATCTCTAGAAGGCGTGACAGACGCATTGAACGTCATGACGTTTGGGATATTTGCCACTGGTAATGGTTAAACCGTTAACCAAGAACACTAACCTAATAGATAGAATGAGACGTGAAGGCGAGCCAAGTGGTTCGTCTTTTTGATCTTACAAACCTTGTCGTCGTTGCATTTTATATGCATTGATCGCTTATCAAGCCGCTCAGTCAGGGGACAGTCAACAAAGTAGGAAATTACTCGTTCTGGAAGGGAGTCGCCGTATTTACTGTGTTTGACTTGTTCTATACATCTAGGGTTCTAATACTCATCCCAAAGTAAGCAATGAAATCTAATCTTACAAAGACAACCCTTATATTCACTTGTGAGCATAGTAAGATGTTTGCTGTTAGGTTCGGTTTAGGTATCAATATTCTAGGGAAGAAATATGAACAACAAGAGTGTGTTTTTAAGCGTCGCGATGGTGATGTTATCTGCTCAAGCAAATGCATCTGATGTGAACCATGAGTCTGTCTCAGATGGTGTTATCGCAGAACAAAGAGCTAAGCTTTCTGAAAACACCCAAGGGCAAGGTTTTGGCCCGCAAGCCCCACGAGATTTGGGTTCATTAGAAGGAACAAATACCAGACTGTTTTCGGATGCCCCTGATTCAACAGCAATGAACTTATGTAATATTCACTTCCATAAGAACGCTGAGCATAAAGGCGGTGAGTTTACTCAATACGCTGGCAACGGTGATGGTAAGGGATTCCAGAGTGGATTTAAATACACAGGCAAGTTGAGTTCAGCTGAGCTGAAACCATTTGAGGGCAAGGTTTGTCCGAGCGCTCATGGCTCTTTGCATTCAGGTGACACCATCGAAGTGCATTATGTGTACTCGACAGCACAAGTTGAACCGGGTGAAACACTGGGCGCTTGTTTTAACGATGCAATTACCAACCCGCAACTGCGTGTAGAAACCCAAGTTTACGTATTAGTGAATGACGACAAAGCACTCGATTTCGAAGCATTGGCGAAACACTCTAAAGTGGATGGTTTGCACCAAGCAACCAACATTCCACAAGATACTGGCTCAGCGATTCAATACGCAGGTTCTACAACAGGCCCTGGTTATAATGAACAAGGTTCGCCCTTCCAAGTAACATGGAGCGTTCGTCCACAAGTCGCGAAAGTAAATATCGCGACAGTAGGTAGCTGGTGTGAAGGCAATGACTTTAACGAAGATCACGCCCACGGTGTGAGAAATATAGTCGTAAGCCCTGAGTTGTTGTCACCAATATTGAATTAATCTTGTTACGTTGATTTTCGATCATTGTTTCGAAGGCGGGCCTCTAGGTTCGCCTTTTTTGTGTCTTAACGAAAAACAATTTGGTGATTGGTTTAAGTTGAAGTTTATGTCTGGGGTTAAGGCTAGGCTAGGCTTAGGCGTAGTGGGGAAATTACGTGTGACACTTATTCAAAACATGAGTTGTGTGAATCGTTTTTAGTTAAAAACGTTCTTTACCCGAATCGGAGCTCCGTGATACGTTCAAAACTTATAATGTTGAATGATATTTGAGGGACGGCAGATGTCACTAGAAGGCGCAGTTACATTCTTTATTGCCATGTTTATATTTGGTATTACTCCGGGACCTGGCGTATTTGCGATTTTGGCTCGTGGTATGGTTCATGGATGGCGCAAGTGCATCACGCTTTCGTTAGGTATGATTTGCAGTGACCTTATTTATCTTACGCTCGCCTGCTTCGGCCTAGCGACCATTGCCGAGAATTGGTCGATTGCGTTTGAGGTGATTCGCTACGTTGGTGCAGCTTATTTGATTTACTTAGGCTATAAGATGTTTAAGAGCTTACCTGAAGTGCAAGGCTCAGCTGAACTCGCTGCCAAACAGAGCCAGAAATCCGAACTCGCGAGTTTCGCGCAAGGCTTTTTGATTTCAGCTTCAAACCCTAAAGTGATTCTGTTTTATATTTCGTTCTTGCCGACTTTCATTGATCTGACAGTTCTGCGCTCACAAGATATTGTCTTGGTTTCTGGTTTAGCATCTGTTGCTCTAATGTCCGGTTTAATGCTTATCGCTGTAGGCGCGGGTAGAATGGCAGGTTTGCTAAAAACGCCACGCGCGCATAGAAGATTAAATCAAAGTGCTGGTGGAATAATGATTGCTGCTGGCTCATATTTGGCGATAAACAGATAAATACAGCTCAATTTAAATAGAAAAAGCGCGTTGCTGCCTAGTGGCAGTAACGCGCTTTTTTGTATTTACTTTCCGGTGCGGTATTCGCTTACTAAAGCAGTATTAGCGAATTGCTGCGTTAATTGAAGGCAGTAAATCGCGCTTCTTAATCACGAATCGCAAGCGAACTAACATCAGCGTAGCAGAGATACTTAAACCCGTAAGAATACCAATCCAAAATCCTTCTTCACCCATTGCTGGAACAATGTGGTCTGTTAGCCCGAGCACCATGCCCAGTGGTAATGCTAAGCCCCAGTATGAAGCGATGGCTAACATCATCGGGATCTTAGTATCTTTATAGCCACGTAATGCGCCGTTAGCAGAGGTTTGCAGAGCATCACTGAATTGATACATAGCAGTAAAGGTCAACAATACCGCTGCCGTTGCGCTTATCGCAGGATCGGTAGTGTAAAGCCTGATGATCCACTCTGGGAACAACAGGAACATCGCAACCGAAAGCAAGGAAATTAACGCTGCAACTAAGATACCGACTTTACTGCGCTCAATTGCGCCTAGTTCGTCTTTCTCACCCAAAGCGTGACCAACACGAATCGTAATACCAAACGAAATACTCATCGGAATCACGTAAGTCAGGCTCGAAATGTTAAGTGCAATTTGCGCGGCTGCCACGTTCTCTGCACCAATACGACCAATCATCAACGCGATAACCGCAAAGATACTGCCGCACACCGCGATGTTCATGCCGATAGGTAAACCTAATCTTAGAAGGTGAAGCATCTCTTTTGCTTTTGGCTTTGCATCTGAAAAGTTGATGATGGTTTTGTAGTGGTGATGACCTTTAATGTAGGAATACAGCATTCCCGACATTAGCCAATACACTAAGCTAGTCGCCCAGCCACAGCCCACAGCCCCCATTTCAGGGAAGCCAAACTTGCCGTAGATAAGCACGTAGTTGACCGGAATATTCACCAACAAACCAACCACCGAAATGATCATCGGTACTTTGGTGTTGTTCATACCCTCACAAAAGCCATTCAAGGTGTAAAACAGGGCAATACCCGGCACACCGAAGGCTAGGGCAAACGCATAGTCGCTACCAATTGGAATGATCTCAGAGGCAACCCCAATCCACTCTAAGATCGGTTTCGCACTCACTAAGTAAGCGATGAGCAAGACGCTAGCAATTAATGCCAACCAAACCATTTGGAAGAACTCAACAGAGATACTTTGAAAGTCACGTGCGCCGCGGTGGTAAGCGACTACAGGCGTTAGCGCCATAATCACGCCACGAAGTAGCAGCAACACAGGAATCCAAAGGCTAGTACCCAGTGCAATAGCGGCGAGATCGGCAGGGCTTACTTGGCCAGCCATTGTCGTATCGACAAATCCCATCGCTTGGGTCGCTATTTGAGTCAAAATAATAGGAACCGAAAGATGCATAAGCGCACCCGATTCACGAGTAAAAGGACGAAGTTTCGTTAGCATGGAAGTTCACAACATCAATATAAATACACGAATGATGGCAGGATGGCCGGTGTGCATTTTAGGATGTGCCCCGTTGGGCGGGCGACAATATAAACACCTTACCGTATAGGGTCAAGCATTGGATTTATAGGGGCTAATTTGCTCTGGAAGAACGCTAGATTTGCATGGTGTTAGATACTGTTTCTATGTACATAACCTGATGATTTTAATGTGAATCATGCTAGATAGAAAGTTTCTATATTTGCTTGTTGAATTTCAATGTACACATCATAAGTCACTGTTATGGATGAACTAAATTTAGTACAATTGATGGCATAAGAAACTAGATAGAAAAATTCTATATTAAATACAGAATTTTTCTGTCTAAGAGCTGTTGAACTAAGCCGCTTCGCGGAGGGCTTTCCTCTCACTTACCTGATAGACCAAACTTATGATGTATCCATAGATTAAGGAATACATCATGACCTTATTAAGACAACAACTTATCGATGAAATGGCGGTTCGCCGTTTTTCTCCGAAAACCCATGCAAGCTATTTACGTTGGGTTAAAGAGCTATCTACTACTTACGATCTGTCTCCCGATTTACTCACTGATCAACAGATTAGTGCGTATTTACGTACGCTCACCACAGAGCGGAGCTTAAGTAGTAGTACTTGTGCTCAAGCTTTGAATGCCATCTTGTTCTTTTATCGTGCCGTTTTGAATAGAGAATTTGAAGAGCGACTGGTTCCCCCGATTAAACGCGCCAGTAAAATACCGGAGCTGCTTAATCGCGAGGAAGTAAGAAGTATCATTAGTCATTGTCGAAGTCTTAAATATCAGACCGCACTTGAAATGTGTTATGGATGTGGCCTACGTGTCAGTGAGGTCGTAGGCTTGTACGTGAAAGACATTGATGGTGCGGCGAAACGACTGCACATTCATTGTGGTAAAGGTAAAAAAGATCGCTTTGTTCCACTGGGTGATAGCCAACTGAATCATCTTCGAAATTACTGGTGTCATTATCATCCCACCGTAGTGCTGTTTCCCAGCCTAGAGCCCGAAAAGCCATTGGGTATTAGCTCTCTGCAGAAATGCTTCAAAGCAGCAAAAGTAGAGGCAAACGTCAGAAAATTAGGAGGAATACACGCCTTGAGGCACGCTTATGCGACTCATCAGCTTGAATCGGGCATGCCTTTGAATGTTCTTCAGCGTTACCTCGGACATTCGAATATCAAAACGACATTGAGGTACACCCATTGGATAGGTCATCACAACGAAAGCTCGGACGGAAGTAAGTTCGACTTAGTTGCTCAACTATGGGAGGAGAGCGAATGAACGCATTATCTCCTTACCAAGCCGTATTAACACAAGGCTTAGAAGAGCTTGATAAAAGCAAAGTCACACCGAGACAGTGGCAAGTGCTTAACCATTTAAGAGACTGCCGAACAGAGCGTATGGGCAGCTACGACTGGCGTTGTCAGCAATGTGGTCATGAAACGCGTTGGTACTGCTCTTGTCGAGACCGTCATTGCCCCAATTGCCAAGAGCAGATGAGACAGCAATGGCTAACAAAGCGAAGCCAAGATATTTTACCTGTGGCCTACCATCATATGGTTTTTACCTTACCTCACGAGTTCAATGCTCTGGTTAAAGCGCATCCTAAGGTGGTTTATCAATGCTTGTTTCATTCAGTGTGGGCCACATTATGCGCGTTTGCTAATGAGCGGCATCACCTTGTCGGTCAACTTGGAGCATTAATGGTTCTTCACACTTGGGGAAGAAATCTGAGTCAACATACTCATATTCATTGCCTACTACCGAGTGGGGTGCTTACAAAAGATCGGCAATGGCAACCGACAAGAAAAGAGAGTTACCTGCTTCCGGTTAAAGCCCTATCCGTTCGCTTTAAGAAAGAGATGTTATGCCGAGTAAGCGAGTTGATAGCAACGCACAGTAATTTATTAGAGGAAGCCGCTAGTAAGAGGTGGGTTGTGTACAGTAAACCTGTACTCCACGAGCCTACAGCGGTAGTGGGTTATCTATCTCGGTATTGCAATCGTATCGGGTTAAATCCCAACCAATTAAGTTATAACGTGGATGGCCGTATCACGATGAGTTACAAAGACTATCGAACCAATGGGACGCAAAGAATGTGTTGTAATGCGGGCGAGTTACTTCGACGCTTACTTTTACATGTGTTGCCTAAAGGGCTAATGCGAATACGCTATTATGGCTTTTTAGCTAATGCGGTACGGGTAAAAGCGATAGCGGAAATTAGGCAAAGCTTACGAAAGCGACCCGCAGAGAAGTCGGAAGTGTCGAAAGAGAAACCGTGTTGTCCGAACTGCCATAGCAACAGCATGGTACTCGTGTGCATCAATATTAGACCTAGGATAGTCGTTTCAGAGCATCGACTGACCTAGTTGTCTGATTGTAATGAATAAAATTATCGTTGTGTTATGGCGAGAGAGGGGCATTGTTCGCTTTTAAAAAGATTATGCAACGGGTATGGTCGCAGTAGATAAATTGGTGGCTAGAAGTGGAAAATGGACGGCTGATGGGGTACCAGTCTTAATGATAAGAGTGGAACGTAAGTCAGTCCTAAAAAGCAAACTCCATAGATAGAAGCGGCCAAGTCCAACAGGTATTTATCCATTGTGCTACGACAACGGATAAATACTTAAGCGTTATATTCACAAAGGAGGGTACAGTGTTTGACGTAAAGGAATGTAAATTCCCAGAAACTACCACTGATGAGTTTTTTAAATACACATCGAAAAAAGTCACTGGCTTTGCTGGTTTACAAATACGAAACGGTGCATATGGAAGTATCTCAAGTCCTGAAAAATCAGATGGTACAATCCACTTTTGTTGCGATAAAGACTTATCAACAGAAGAGTTTTTTGATGTAGTGAGTTGGATTGAAAAAAATGCGCTAGGTGTACTGAATAAATCGCTTGAGTCTTTTGTTGAACAATATTGGTATATGCGTGATTTAGTAATCGATAGCCTGATTGATGAAAAACCTGATGATATCGTTCCTCAAATTTCAACGCATAAAGATCTTTCAAAACTTTGTGGGATTGTAGCGGTTCATATCAAAGGTGATAGTACTATGGATATTCCTCGTTTCGGAATTGAATTCGGTTGTAATTGGGAGGAAGAGCATGGCGCAGGAGCTAATTTTAAAGGTTTAGATTTAGTAGAGACTGGAAGTTCCTCGGTGGGCTTTGATTTCGAGTGATAATTCGTTGCAAAGTGAATATAACTAATAAGGATTAAGGTGTTGCGTAGCCAACACTAAATCCCAAGTGTTGAACAAGCCCGAAGCCACTTTATTAAGTAAATTGTACGATTGAACTTGAAGGGCACATCGCTTTGAGGCTTTTCTCAAGGCGAGCGAGGTCAAGATAAGGTTGCGATAGCAATCTTATCAACCAGTTAGCTGTTTTTCGTTTCTTTCGTCGTCACATCTCCTCTGTTTTCGTCAATGCCATTCTCCTTATTATCCAATGCCTTTCGGCTAGGTGGGTCGGCTTACTCCAACACATGCCATTTCATGTGCACAGCAAGGGCATACTCGTATCGCTTTGCTCCTTATCGGTGCTGTCACTGGCGGCATCATATAGAGTAGGTTCAACAGCAACAGCTGAATACGAACTCTTAAGGCGTGTGCTTGACCACGTAAAAATCCGTAGTCTCTTACTCGCTGTAACCCTTTGGGGAGCACGTGCTGCAAAATGAGCAGCAAGAACTTAAGGATGGGCAAAGTGCGCGTTCGCCATGTATTGGTTTGGCTCTCTTTATAGCGGAACGTGACCGTATCATCGGTGATATGGATGATGTCTTCATCAGGCAACACACCACGATAGAGATAGCGAGCTAAATAGCTCAGTGCAGCCTGACCATAACCAACCTGCCTACAATCGACCACCCATTGTTTGGGAATGCCACTCGGCAGCCACAACGTTGGGTGCTGATTAATTGCTTCTAGCATTCTTGCTCGCCAGACTTTGGCTAAAGCAAATGCGTTAAAAAGGTAACGTTTGTTGCCTTTGTGCCACGTTTGTCTTGATGGGTCGTATTGGCCTGCCGCCACAATAATGTGCAGGTGTGGGTGCAAGTTTCGTTGTCGGCTGTGGGTATGCAGCACGGCTGTAAACCCAAGTTCACCTTGCATCTGCCTCTTCGCAAAGTCCTTTAAAACCCCCGACGCCACCTTAAACATACCGTTATATGTCGCTTTAGGTTGATGCCTTGCTAAAACCCTTAGTTGATACGGTAAAGTGAAGGTCACCATGAAATAGTGAACAGGCAACCGCTTTTGCTGCTGACGTTGTAGCCAGTCAGAAGTGGTGCGTTGTTGGCATTGAGGGCAGTGTCGATGACCACAAGAAAGCGGTAATCGATCGCCTTGATGGCAGTGGCTGCAGAACCACTGTGAGCGACCTTGTTGCTCTGTTTTACAACGCAGCATCGCACCAATGGCCCGATGCATATCGCCATTCATCTGCGCATAATAGTGACGCTTAATCGCAGAATGATGTTGGCGAAGCAGTTCAATAAAGGTACTCATGTAATGCTCCCCGTTAAGTCTAGAGCATCAGTTAAATGGTTGATGGCCATTGCCGCATCACGTTGCTTTATCTGAGTCATTCGGGTGTAACGGGCCGTGGTATTAAGGCTTGCGTGACCCAGCAGCGTTTGCAGTGAACGCAGGTCAAGCCCTTGCTCAAGCAAGTGCGTTGCAAAGCAGTGTCTGAGAGAGTGGGGACTCGCGTGTTTTTGGATGTCACACTCTTTGAGCACAAGCTTCATGGTTTTTTGAATGCCGCCTCTGTCCATCGGTGCGTCGTCACCTTTTCCAAGCCCGGGAAACAGCAAGCGAGGGTGCTTGTGGCTGAGCCAGTGTGTGCGGAGTGCCTTAAGTGTTCGCAGAGGAAGCGGCACCATTCGGTCTTTGCCGCCTTTTCCTTCGCGTATGTGAACCCGCATCGTTTGGCTGTCGATATCGTGAACCGTAAGGTTGAGTCCTTCACCAAGGCGTAATCCCATGCTGTAAAGAGTTAAGAAGAACACTTGATAACGGGCTTGTCGCGTGTGGTTAATCAGCGAGCTGATTTGTTGCGGTGTGAGTATGTCAGGCAGTCGTTTTACCTGTGGCGGCTTGACGATATTGAGCCACTTCCACTGTTTACCCAGTGTGTAGCGATAGAAAAACTGCAAGCCATTACGATCGAGTTTAATGGTGCTCCACGAGTGGGTTTGGATAAGAGACGCAAAGAACTGTTTGAGATCGGCCGTGGTTAATGTGTCAGGAACGCGATCGAAATGAGCGGTGATCCGACGAACTGCACGAGAATAGGCATCAATGGTCGCGGGTCGTTTACCTTGCAGCTTTAGGTTGGTAAGGTGTTGTTCATAAAGGGCGTTGTAGCGTTTTAAGTCGGTGGGATTCATAAGTTACTCCTGTCAACGACCATCAGGGTGATGGTGTGACAAGAGTATGGCTTGCACTTGTTTTACTCTGCCGCGCAGCGGCTTCGTTCAACAACCTGTTTAAGACAGATTCTGTAGTTGACCCGATCTACTGGACACCTTCAATTGTAATTGGAGGTGTTTATGCCAGCTTATAAATCAGGTAAAAAACTCAACAATATCCCACGGAATTTAAGGTAATTGCCATCCGATTTTCGCTTCGAGAAGGAGCTACAGTTAAAAGCGTGGCGCTATCATTAGATATCCACCCTTATATGCTTTCTAAATGGCGAAAGGACTATCGAGAAGGGGGTATTATGGAAGATAAACGCAAGAAAAGGACTCAGATCCCGAGCCAGAAAACTGAGTCTAGTCGGATTGCAGAGCTTGAACGTCAGAACGAACAACTTAAGCTCGAGAATGACTTGTTAAAAAAATGGCAACGATTCGTTGCCCAAGAAAATCGACAAAACTCCGATTCATAGCCCATTACAAAACACGTTATTCCATAGTATTGATGTGCCGTTTTCTATCTGTTTCTAAGTCGGGTTACTACGCATGGCTTGGCAGAGAGCCAAGTCGCTATGCTCAAGAAGAGCAGGCTTTGAAGAAGCGAATAATTAAAGTGTTTTCTCAGAGTCAAGAGACCTACGGTAGTCCAAGGGTTCATGCAGAGCTTAGGCGCCAAGGAGTTTTGGTTAGCCGCAAGCGTGTGGCTCGGATCATGAGAGAGCAAGGCCTACGAGCGCGAAGTTATCGGATTTACCTAAAGATGGCCAAGCTACATCGGTTCTATCAATCGATTAAGAATATTGAAAAAGATACACCAAAACCAACGGCAGTTAATCAACAATGGTCTGGAGATCTAACGTATATAAAGCAAGGTAAACGTTGGATGTATCTAGCGGTCGTTATCGATCTTTACTCGCGTAAAATCGTCGGTTGGTCGCTTGGTAGCAAGAAGAGTACACAGCTAACGATGAGTTCGTTGAGAATGGCAATTAGAAATCGAAAGCCACAAGAGCGATTATTGTTTCATACCGACAGAGGCTCTGAATATCGAGCCCATGAAGTTCAAGCTTTACTATCAAAAAATGGAATTGTCCCGAGTATGAATCGTCCAGGTCATTGTACTGATAATGCGGAGGTGGAGTCGTTCTTTCATACGCTCAAAGGCGACATAATTAGGAAATATAGCTACGTGGCATTTTTGAACTCCCTCGAAGTAAATTCTTACTGTTTTGCATAGTAAACTAGTTGCTCTTAGCCTATTGGCTTTACAATGCCAATTAGGAGTGGATATGTTCAAGTGCCCAAACTGCGCAGAGCCCTTGACTGTGAGGGATAAGTTTAAATTCATCCCTGGCAAACTAATAAAATGCAAAAAGTGTTCTCATGAGTTAAAGCTGTTCAAGGTCTATTATTATGCTACCTTTTTTGTTGCAGCTTCGGGTAGTTCCCTTTTCGTCAATCAATTCGGACTTAACGAGTTAAATGCCGCAGGATTAACGTTTGCGTGTTGTTTTTTGTGGTTTATATGTCAACCAATTAGGAAAGCGTAGTTTTAACAAAACGACGTTTAAGACGGATTCCCAACGCTTGGCATTTTCGGATTGCTTTGAATTTAGTGTTTACGGCACGATGGTTTAGGTTTGGTGGTCAACGTTTACCCACTGCTTAACGCGGTGCTAGTTGCCGTACGCCGTATTACGTTGCTCACCACATAAGCGGCCGTCATACATCGCTAGCCAATGAGTGATAGATATATGATTTACAAATGGATTTGTGTTTTAGGATGTATAACTCTCTTGATTTACAGTTGTAGCCGAAAACAAGAAATACAAAATGGCTGCTTTCAATCGTTCTCTATATTGGCAACCGATTATTTTGGAACAAGTGAGCCTCAGGTATGGAAAATTATTGGAAAGAATGCGGGTGACGACTTCTTGCTGGATAATGAAATTTTGGGTTTTGTTGTAGACCGTGATTTTAGCTCTTATATGGAGCCACTTGCTGATAGGGAAGTGCTTAAGTTCACAGGTCGCGTATATAAGTCTTGGCCGAGTTGGCCAGAAAAACACCTTGGTGGCGGCCGCAAGAACATTCAATATGAAGTCCTTATTAACCATGGTAAGTATTTGGTTCTTGATAGAAGGTCTAGAAGTAAACACATACCATCAATTGAAAAGCGCTGTGATTTTTAACGCACAGGCGTATAACAAGCATTTGAGAGTGATTCGCAACGCTTGGCGTTTTCGCTTTGCTCAAAGTATAGCTAAGCGCCGCTCACAACTTAATGCAGCGTATACGCTTCGATGTCAATGGAAGGGAAATCGATGGAAATATCAAAGAAAGTTATTGTAATCATTACCCTTACTATTTTGCCTTTAGTATTTTTAGGTTCAAAAGTACTCACGGACACGAAACAGCGGCTGGTTGATGAAGAACTTAATCTTGTCCGTCCGATATTAGAGGGGATTGCTGAAAATTTAAAAGAGCCATATAGATTTCCTCTGGATTCACGTTCAGAATTACAGGGTTTTGCCTCATTTAATACTGCTTCTCGATTTCCTCATTTATATCATGCTGCCATAGACTATTTCGCTGAAGTTGGAGAGCCGGTATACGCTATTGCTGATGGTGTTGTAAGTTATTCTGGTTACATGAACGGTTATCCTGGCGTTGTGATTATTGATCACCCAAAAGAAAACCTTTATTCATTGTACGGTCATCTGTCATTAAAAAGCTGGTTAGTCTCAAAAGGGGCAATTAAAAAAGGGGATTTGCTTGGTTATATAGCTGACCCTTCAGAGGATTTTGGCATTGGTGTAAATGCCCATATACATTTTTCAATAAGAATGGGGTCACGTATGGAATACCCAGAAACTGGTCCCGATCGTTGGATGGGGGGATACACAACAGAACCTCCAATATTTAAAGGGTACATAGACCCTGAACAATTCATATTACTAACCAAGTCTAAATTATCACGAAACTAATCCAATACGCGTATAACAAATAATGATTGAGCGTTGCCTAGCCAACGTTAAATCCCGAGTGTAAAACAAGTCCGAAGTCACTTTATTAAGTAAATTGCACTAGCAACCAAATAACTACAAAAACAAAAAAGCGAACCAAGTGGTTCGCTTTTGTTTATCTAAAATCTACAAAAATTAGTCTTCGTAGTTATCGATACTTGGGCAAGAACAGATTAGGTTACGGTCACCGTATACGTTGTCTACACGGTTAACAGTTGGCCAGTACTTCGAGTTCTTGGTTGCTTTCGATGGGAAGCAAGCCAGTTCGCGAGAGTAAGGGCGATCCCATTCTGCGCCTGAAAGGTCAACTTGTGTGTGCGGTGCGTTCACTAAAGGGTTGTTGTCTAGTGGCCATTCACCGGCTTTCACTGCTGCCATTTCGTGACGGATTGCGATCATCGCTTCACAGAAACGGTCTAGCTCTTCTAAATCTTCTGATTCAGTTGGCTCTACCATTAGTGTGCCAGCTACTGGGAAAGACATAGTAGGCGCGTGGAAACCGAAGTCCATTAGACGCTTAGCAATATCTTCTTCGCTGATGCCTGTGTCTTCTTTAAGTGGACGAATATCGATAATACATTCGTGCGCTACGCGGCCGTTAGTGCCACGGTAAAGAACAGGGTAGTGAGGACGTAGTTTCTCCATCACGTAGTTCGCGTTCAGAATCGCTACTTTCGTTGCGTCTGTTAGGCCAGGTTCGCCCATCATTGCGATGTAAGCCCAAGAGATAGGTAAGATTGAAGCACTACCTAGATCTGCTGCTGATACTGCGTAGTCAGAACCTTGTACACCGTTTTCGATGTGACCTGGTAGGAAAGGTGCTAGGTGCGATTTAACACCGATAGGACCCATACCCGGACCGCCACCACCGTGTGGGATACAGAATGTTTTGTGTAGGTTCAAGTGAGATACGTCTGAACCGATGAAGCCAGGTGAAGTTAGGCCTACTTGAGCGTTCATGTTCGCGCCGTCTAGGTAAACCTGACCGCCCGCTGCGTGAACTTGTTCACACACTTCTTTCACTTGCTCTTCGTATACGCCGTGCGTAGAAGGGTAAGTGATCATGATGCTTGATAGGTTTTCTTTGTGCTTCTCGATTTTCGCTGCTAGGTCTGTCATGTCGATGTTGCCATCTTCATCACACTTAACAACCACTACCTTCATTGAAACCATTGATGCTGTTGCAGGGTTAGTACCGTGCGCAGAGCTTGGAATCAGACAAACGTTACGGTGAGCTTCACCGCGGCTTGCGTGGTAACGTTGAATCGCGATTAGACCTGCGTATTCGCCAGATGCACCAGAGTTAGGCTGTAGTGAGAAATCGTCGTAACCGGTAATTTCACAAAGCTTCTCTTTAAGATCTTTCGCTAGCGCTGTGTAACCTGCTGCTTGATCAAGAGGTGCGAATGGGTGAATAGAACCAAACTCAGGCCATGTTACTGGGATCATCTCAGCAGCAGCGTTCAGCTTCATCGTACAGCTGCCCAGTGGGATCATGCCGTGCGTTAGTGAGAAGTCTTTGTTCTCAAGCTGTTTTAGGTAACGCATCATTTGCGTTTCGCTGTGGTGCGTATTGAATACTGGGTGAGTTAGGAACTCTGATTCACGACGGCAGTTTTCTGGAATTGCTGCAAACTCGTTTGATGCAATGTCAGAAGAGAGTACTTGAACGTCTTCTTTCACGTCGAAGATTGCGAACAGTGCGTTCACGTCGTCGATTGTTGTTGTTTCATCTAGGCTGATACCAATCTTATCAACAAGTCGGCGAAGGTTGATGTCTGCTGCTTGCGCTTTCGCGTACAGTGCATCTGTCTTGTCTTCTGTGTTCAGCGTGATGGTATCAAAGAAGCTGTTGTTCGTTAGCTCGTAACCCGCTTTAGTCAGGCCAGCCGCTAGGATAGCTGTCATGTGGTGTGTACGACGAGCAATTGTACGTAGGCCTTCTGCACCGTGGTAAACCGCGTAGAAAGACGCCATGTTTGCTAGAAGTGCTTGAGCTGTACAGATATTCGATGTCGCTTTCTCGCGGCGGATGTGTTGCTCACGAGTTTGCATTGCCATACGAAGTGCTTGGTTACCGTGCGTATCGATAGATACACCAATTACACGACCTGGCATTGTACGCTTATGCTTTTCACGTGTTGCCATGAATGCAGCGTGTGGACCACCGTATCCCATAGGAACGCCGAAACGTTGCGCTGAACCAATTGCTACATCTGCGCCCATTTCGCCAACAGGCTTAAGTAGTGCAGAAGCAAGAAGGTCAGTTGCAACGGTTACAAGAGTCTTGTTAGCTTGAGCTTTCGCAATGATGTCAGTTAGGTCGCGAACTTCGCCTGTTGTACCAGGGTATTGGAGAAGCGCACCAAATACGTCTTGCTCTGGAAGTGTTTCAAGAGCACCAACCATGACTTCAAAGCCGATGTACTCTGCACGAGTCTTAACAACTTCTAGTGTTTGAGGATGAACATCGTCGGCAACGAAGAATACTTTGCTCTTGCTTTTACCAGCACGCTTACACAGTGTCATCGCTTCGCCAGCGGCTGTCGCTTCATCAAGAAGGGATGCATTCGCGATTTCCATACCAGTTAAGTCCATTACCATTTGTTGGTAATTGAGTAGAGCTTCAAGGCGACCTTGAGAAATCTCTGGTTGGTATGGGGTGTAAGCTGTGTACCAGCCTGGGTTCTCTAAAACGTTACGTAAAATAACGTTTGGAGTGAATGTGTTGTAGTAGCCTTGGCCAATGAAGGTACGTTTCACTTGGTTTAGGTTAGCGATCTCTTTAAGAGAGGTCAGCATGTCCATTTCGCTCAGTGGCGCAGCAAGTGTCATTGGTTTTTCAAGACGGATTTGTGCAGGAACCGTTTCGTCGATCAGTGCGTCTAGGCTAGTCGCGTTGATCGCTTCAAGCATTTTTTGCTGGTCTGCTTTATTAGGGCCGTTATGACGAGCAACAAACTCGTTTTGCGTACCCAAGTCTTTCAGTAATTGGCTTTGAAGTAATTCAGTCATGATATGTTCTACTTTCTCTCTGGAGCCGTGAGCTAGCCCCTAAAATTAAGCTGCTCCAAAGAGCAGCTTTATCGTAATGAGGTTACCTATTAGTCTTCTTCTACAGAGCTTAGGTATTCTTCCGCATCTTTAAGGTTGTTTAGTTCAGACGCATCAGACATCTTCACTTTAACAATCCAACCACCTTCATAAGGTTCTTCGTTGATTAGCTCTGGGCTATCTTCTAATTCTTCGTTGATTTCTACAATTTCGCCAGAGATTGGTGCGTAGATATCAGAAGCTGCTTTCACTGATTCAACCAGAGAGAAGCTTTCGCCAGCTTCAATTTCGTCTTCAGTGTCTGGCAGGTCAACAAACACAACGTCACCTAGTAGCTCTTGAGCGTGCTCAGAAATACCAATAGTTACAGTACCGTCACCGTTGTCTTTTACCCACTCGTGGCTGTCTGCAAACTTTAGTGTATTGTCCATTGCTTATTCTCCAAAAATTTATGAGGTTTTAATTTAAATCTTAAAATTGGTTTAACGGTAAAGAGGGAAGCGTTTGCAAAGCTCTTTAACTTGCTTGCGAACACGTTGCTCAACTTCAGCATTGCCTTCAGGGCTTTCAACTAAGCCATCAAGTACATCACCGATCCATTCACCGATAAGTTTGAATTCTTCAGTGCCAAAACCACGACTGGTTCCAGCTGGCGTGCCTAAACGGATACCAGAAGTAATCATAGGCTTCTCTGTATCGAATGGTATGCCATTTTTGTTACATGTGATCCCTGCACGCTCTAATGCTTCTTCAGTTACGTTACCTTTCAAGCCTTTAGGGCGAAGGTCAACCAGCATTAGATGTGTGTCTGTACCGCCAGTCACAATGTCACAACCGCGAGTTTGCAACACTTCAGCAAGAACTTTTGCGTTGTCGATCACTGAATCAATATAAGTATTAAATTCTGGGCCAAGTGCTTCGCCAAACGCCACTGCTTTAGCCGCGATAACGTGCATTAGTGGGCCGCCTTGAAGGCCAGGGAACACTGCAGAGTTGATCTTTTTGTTGATGTCTTCGTGGTTCGTCAGAATCATGCCGCCACGTGGGCCACGAAGTGTTTTGTGCGTTGTTGTTGTAACAACGTGTGCGTGTGGTAGAGGGCTAGGGTGAGCACCTGTCGCGATAAGACCCGCGATGTGTGCCATATCGACCATTAGGATAGCGCCAACTTCGTCAGCAATTTCGCGGAACTTAGCGAAATCAATAACGCGTGGGATAGCACTACCACCTGCAATAATCATTTTAGGTTGGCTTTCGACAGCTAAAGCGCGAACTGCTTCGTAATCGATTTCAAGTGTGTCACGGTCTACGCCATATTGAACTGCGTTGAACCACTTACCAGACATTGCAGGACGTGCACCGTGAGTGAGGTGACCACCAGCATCTAAAGACATACCAAGGATTGTGTCGCCAGGTTGAAGTAGGGCAAGTTTTACTGCACCGTTTGCTTGAGCGCCAGAGTGAGGCTGCACGTTTACGTATTCACATTTGAACAGCTGTTTAGCACGTTCAATTGCGATAGCTTCAACGGTATCTACGTGCTCACAACCACCGTAGTAGCGACGGCCTGGGTAGCCTTCTGCGTATTTGTTGGTTAGGCAAGTGCCTTGAGCTTGCATTACTGCTTTAGAAACGATGTTCTCAGAAGCAATAAGTTCGATTTGTTCGTTTTGACGAGTGTTCTCTGCTTGGATTCCAGCAAATACGGCGTCGTCAGTACCTGATAGGTTCGTAGAGAAAAAACTGTCTAAGCTGTGGTTTTGGTAAGCGTTCATTGTCGAGACCTTTCATTAAGCTAATGGTAATTGTTTTTATAGTCCATTAGGTCTTACGTTGATTTCTGCATCGGTATCGTTTGCGCTATATAGGTACAGACATACGTTGATTGCGTATTAAATATACTCTTACAGCGTCTAAGCGATCGTTGTAGGGTCAATGCAGCACGAATTGGTTCCCAAAAAATAGGGTAAAAAACAGCTCTTACAAATGTTAAATCTATCATTTGCGGCAAGCCGAAGTAGCATCTCTTCATCTAACAAGTCGATAACATAGCTCCGTTAAAATCAATTTTCAACAAAAATTTCCAATAGGAAACAGATTTTCTTGTTTTGCTACGGGGAGCACGCTTTATTTCTCTGTGTGCTCTTTAATCAACAAAGCGCTTTATGCAACAATGAAATTAATAGACAGGAAGTAAAAAATTAGTGAGGGACCTATGTCAGAAGACATTTATGATGAGTACCCATCTCTAACGTTGGCGAAGGAAACGTTAGACCAGAATATTGAACCACTTAGGCTTGGCCAGCGCATTAAAGACATCCGCGGTAAGCTTGGGATCACGCTAGAAGAAGCAAGCCAAAGAACAGGCTTGGCGCGTTCTACGCTCAGTAAAATAGAGAATGAACAGATCTCTCCGACCTTTCAAGCGATGCAGAAATTGGCTATGGGGTTGCAGATAGATATGCCGCAACTCTTTGAACCACCAAGAAAAAAAGTCGCTACAGGACGTCGTGATTTAACCAAGGTAGGCCAAGGTAAACCACACCCAACACCCACTTATGAACACGAATTGCTTGCCACAGAGCTCTCTAATAAGAAGATGATGCCGTTTAAGAGTCGAGTGAGAGCTCGTACTTTTGAAGAGTATAACGATTGGGTGCGTCACGATGGTGAAGAGTTCTTAATGATCATCACGGGTGATGTGATGTTCTACTCAGAATTCTACGAACCCGTACCAATGAGTGAAGGTGATAGCATGTATTACGATGCGAATATGGGTCATATGCTGATTTCAACTAGTGCTGAAGATGCACTCATTCTGTGGGTCACTGCAAAATAACTGTAGGTCACTGCAAAATAAGCTAACAAACTTTGAATTTCTTATAGTGAATGCAAACGTTTGCTTTTGTTTTGAACGTTAGCTAATAGACGCGATATTGATGCGAAAATCATCAATATCGCGTTTTTGTATGTATCGAAAAATTGTTTTTAAATTGTTAAATGTCACATTTTGAACTGTTTGACTATTGTTAAGGGTGTAAAACTGACGCAGGCTTGTTTATTATAGTGAACATGGTTTACTCATGTTGATTGAAGTTTACTGAAGTGAATTCTTAGAAAGTGAGTTGTATGGGTTCTGTACAGTTATTCATAATTTATAGAGCCAACGATATAAGCCTATATAAAGGACATCACTTTTTACTATCTACTGTTTCTAACGTTAACCAGTATCGTTAGAGGCGACTCTAAATAGAGATATAAGCGGCAGACTCGATTTTGGACAGCCTGCAACGCTTCATGGAGAATAAAATGACTCAAGAACACGCTAATCAAGACCTACTAACAACACCACTGCATGCACTTCACGTTGAAGAGGGTGCAAAGATGGTTCCTTTCGCTGGCTACGATATGCCAGTCCAGTACCCACTTGGTGTAAAGAAAGAGCATTTACATACTCGTGATGCTGTTGGTCTTTTTGATGTTTCTCACATGGGGCAACTTCGTCTACATGGTGCAAACGCAGCTGCTGTCTTAGAATCTTTGGTTCCTGTAGATATTATTGACCTTCCTTCTGGTAAGCAGCGCTATGCGTTCTTTACTAACGAGCAGGGCGGCATTATGGATGACCTGATGGTTGCTAATTTAGGCGACCACCTATTCGTTGTTGTGAATGCAGCTTGTAAGACACAAGATATCGACCATCTAACGGCGCACCTTCCAGCTGACGTCGAAATGGAAGTGATTGATGACCGCGCTCTATTAGCCCTTCAAGGCCCTAAAGCGTCTGAAGTTCTTGCTCGTTTCCAACCTAGCGTTGCAGACATGTTGTTCATGGACGTTCAAAAAGTCGATATCGATGGCGTTGAATGCATCGTGAGCCGCAGTGGTTACACGGGGGAAGATGGCTACGAGATCTCTGTTCCTAACGATCACGCTGAAGCATTGGCACGCAAGCTAACTTCAGAAGCGGAAGTTGAGTGGATTGGCCTTGGTGCTCGTGACTCACTTCGTCTTGAGTGTGGTCTATGTCTATATGGTCATGATCTAGACACAACGACAACGCCAGTAGAAGCTAGCCTTCTATGGGGTATTCAAAAAGTACGTCGTACAGACGGTGAACGTGCAGGCGGCTTCCCTGGCGCTGATATCATTCTTGAGCAAATCGCAACGAAAGATGTTCAACGTAAGCGTGTTGGTCTTGTTGGTCAAACTAAAGCGCCAGTACGTGAAGGTGCTGAATTGTTCGATGCTGAAGACAACAAGATTGGCGTTGTAACAAGCGGTACTGCTGGCCCTAACGCAGGCAAGCCTGTTTCTATGGCTTATGTTCGTACTGACTTAGCGGTAATTGGCACTGAAGTATTCGCTGAAGTTCGTGGTAAGAAATTACCTATGACAGTAGAAAAAATGCCATTCGTACCTCAACGTTACTACCGTGGCTAATCTATTTTAAGAGAAACTATTGAGCTAAACAAAGCCTACTGTTTGCTTCTCTGTGTAGAGAAGTTCAACGGTAGGCTTTTTGGTTTTAAGCCCATCTCCCTTTTTATGAACGTATCTATTTTTAAGAGCGTTTAACTTTCTATATAGCTACAAGCCCAGATACCTGAAAGTTCGTTTTTTTAAAACGAGACAAATGGCTATATCATTAAAATTGCTTACTATAATATTAGTCGTAACGTGTTATGGTGACGATTCATCATTTTTGTAAATAAGTAGTAAGGGTTACAAGGAGTTATCTATGAATGTTAACGATACAATGAGTCCGGTTCGTAAAGCCGTTTTAGGGCTGTTAGCTCCATTGATTTACACATCAAGTGTTATGGCGACGGAAAACTCGGTCGAAAGTGCTCCTAATGTCGGTGTTTCACCTTATATCGTTAACGGTAGCAACGCTTCAGTCACCAATTTCCCATCAATGGCGAGCTTGTTTATCGATCGTATTGATTACGATGGGGTTTACTCAACTGGCTCATATTGTGGTGCGACGATTCTTGACCCAAGCCATGTTTTGACTGCTGCGCACTGTATTTATGGTGATGAGGAAGGACAGTTGTTTACTGTCGTTGTTCCTCAGATAGAAGATACCTCTCAATTCCCTAAGGGTAATATCCAGAAAGCGCGCGTTTCTGAGGTTTATTACCCTAGTGATTACTCGGATGAAATCAGCGACTTTTTACGCAATGATGTTGCTATTCTCAAGCTAGAAAGTGCACTCAATGTTGATTCGATCAACGATGTTGTGAAGCGTCCATCAAATGAAACTTATCGTAATGCGGCGAGTGATTTTGTGGCCGTTGGTCATGGTAATACACGTACAGGCTTTGACGGAACCACCTTATTACAGAAAGTAACTCTGGCTTACGTAGATAACACAACCTGCAAGAACGCATTTGCAGACAAGGACAACCCAAATCCTCCTCTAACTGGTAAACAAATTTGTTTCACTGGTGATTTCAACATTTTCACTAGTTTATATGGAAGTACCTGCCAAGGTGATTCTGGTGGTCCTGTTTACTGGAAAGATGGTTCAGATTATCGACAAGTCGGTATTACTAGCTTTGGTCCTGCAACCTGTGGCGGTAATTCTGTTGTAACGTCCGTATTTACTGAAATATACGATTATAAAGATTGGCTCGATAGCGTGATCGCGGGTACAGAAACCGCTAAGTTTGTTTCAACTCACGCTAAGAGGTCGGCATACTCCGGCTTGAAGAAGAAGCCCGTTACAAGCTCTGGTAGCAGTGGTGGGAGCGTATCATTTAGCTTGCTAGGTATGTTGATGTTGTTTGCTGGCTTTAGAACGTTTAATCGTTTTAGAAAGTAGCATTACGTTAAACACCCTGTTTTTGATTAAGTCGACGCTTTAACAAGCGACAGCGTCGACTTAGTTACTTCTCAATTCTATCAGTTCAAACTTGTCGATAAGCCTGCTTATTGATTTTCGCCTTCCTGCTATACCTTTCGACAATTTCATCCATTTGCTTTATTGCATCGTTGATATTTTGAATACCACCTTGTACAACACCTTTCTCGCTTTGGTTCAATGCAGAAAAAGCCTGTTTTAATTCTTTATCTTCCAGCATATTTCCGTGTAACAGTACTTCTTTGTAAGTCAGTAATCTCTGCTGTACCGCAACAATTTCATTACGGGTATCTTCTGATTCTAAAGCCTGTTGTATGCAAGGAAATGCCAATTTATAGAGATTCGCAATTTCCAATTTCACGCTATCATTATTCGCAATTTGCAATTTTTCTTATTTCCTAGCTCTGATAATTCAAACTTATCTACCCGCGAGTTAACGTCGTTGTAAGTGTGAAAGTCCATGAAACGTAACGTTTTTATCGGCCGAATAATATGCCTTTAATCGCTTATGTAAACTGTTCTAAGTCAATATGGTCTGCTTCTTGCTGAAATTAGGTCATAACTGTCTATTCTGGAGGTGCTTATGTCACAAGAACCTATAGTCATTGCGCTGATTGAGCGTAGGAAGCTAGGCAATTGGTCTCAAGAAAAATTAGCGGCTAGCGCAGGAATGAGCTTGAAAACCTATCAACGAATTGAGCGCGGAGAGGCTGATATCAAAATGTCTCAGTATCGTTCGATCACGAGAACTTTGAAAGTGACGGACTTGGATGTCGTACTCGACGTTGTAGGAGCGTCTGAAGCAGCAGCGGAAGATGTAGCTGCTGCTAGTCGTTTGTTAACCAGTGAAGAGCGAATGCTGTTGATTAAACTGATTTTGTCGGTCAAAAAACAGAAGTAGCGTTTTGTTCTAATAGATACTTTCTAATCAATAGTATTGCGAATATGTAGCCTCAAAGAACCAGTCTTCGAATAAATAATGTCAGGTATCGTCTTTTGTCCAGCTAGTTAGAGCTAAAATGATTGTTTCATGGTGAGGTGCTCACTACGGACATGAAACAATTAGTCTACTCTTCCGCGAAGTTGTTTGGTGGTGCTTCTTTGCTTTTTACTTTCTAAACGTCTTTTTTGAGAGCCGCGTGTTGGCTTGGTTGCTCGTCTCACTTTTTGAACTTTTGTTGCTTCTAAGATCAGCTCTTTCAAACGTACCAAAGCATCGTCTCGGTTTTGCTCCTGAGTTCTGTACTGTTGAGCTTTAATGATAATCACACCATCTTTAGTGATACGACCATCTTTATGTGAAAGGAGTTTTTCTTTATAGAAATCGGGTAGGGTTGAGTGCTTGATGTCAAAACGTAAATGTATCGCACTCGATACTTTATTGACGTTTTGACCTCCGGCTCCTTGAGCTCTGATCGCGGTTAGCTGGAGTTCCCAGTCTTGAATTGAAACAGAGTTAGATATTTGTAACATAAACATCCATTTTGAACAGTAATATGGGGTCATGATACTGAATATTGGGTATGGTATCAGTAACTTTCTTAAAGAGTGATAGTAGTGATGAAAATTGATTTAACGGCATATGAAGGATTAATCTTTGATATGGACGGTACGTTGATCGATACAATGCCAGCACATGTAAAAGCATGGCAGCAAACGGCGGAAGAGTTCGGCTTTTATTTCGAAGCGTCTTGGCTGCATAGCTTAGGTGGAATGCCGAGTTATAAGATCGCGGGTGAGGTAAATAGTAAGTACGGTTTATCGCTCGACCCACAAGCGGTTTCTACGTTTAAAATGGCTTCGTTTGCAGCTATTGAAGACAAAGGAGATATTATCCCTTGTACGTATTCTCTTTTGATAGACCATCTCGGTGACAAGAAGATAGCTGTTGGAACGGGCAGTCAACGCAAGAGCGCAGAACAACTGTTAGATAAAACGGATATCTTGAGTAAGTTGGATATCTTAGTGACAGCGACAGATGTGAAGAATCATAAACCAAACCCTGATACTTTCTTAGCTGCTTGTTTTGGTATGGGTTTACAGCCAAAGCAGTGTGTTGTGTTTGAAGATACTCACCTTGGTAAGCAGGCAGCCCATGCTGCGAATATGGATTGCATTCTGGTAGTCGAAGGGAATACGCTTGAGTTCTACCCCGCACCGAGTTGATTGTTGAGTGAACGACTCTAGAGTGAAATGAACAAGTTAGCGGGGCGGTGGTGCGATGCAGGCTCCCACTATGCAATTTCGCTCATTTCGCTATCAAGGAACAAACATACATTGTTTCTACCTACTGCTTTTGCTTCGTAAAGAGCTAAATCGGCGCACTTATAATTGAGTGCAGGTTCACTTGTTAGGTTGGTTATTCCGCCACTTATTGTAACGACGTTGTCGAACTCGATACTGACCGCGATTCTCAGCCTATTAAGCACATAGTCGGCTTCTTGTGGTGTCGTGTGAGGCAAGATAACCCCAAACTCTTCTCCCCCAATACGAGCCACGAAGTCGGTATCTCGGCATTCACGTTGCAGTACCTGTGCTACGATTTGAATCGCTTTATCGCCATAATCATGTCCAAACCTATCGTTAATGCGTTTGAAATGGTCAATATCCAATATGGCTAAGCAAGACTGCTCGCGAGTAGGGTAACGACTAACGCGAGAACACTCGTCACGAAGCTCCAGGTCGAACTTTCGTCTATTCCAACAGCCAGATAGTGCATCTTTTTCGCTAAGGTTTCTCAATTTATTCTCGAGCTCTTTGCGTTTGCTGATATCAACAAATGATGCAACATAAAATTGAATCACATCTTTTGAGTCTTTGATGGTTTGTATTCGAAGAATTTCCGTGATGAAGGTGCCATCCTTTCGTCGGTTCACCACTTCGCCTTCCCACATCCCTGTCTCTTTAATGACGCTCCACATTTTAATGTAGAACTCTTCATTATAGCGGCCAGCGTTAAACAATGAAGGCTGTTTACCTTTTACATCTTCTAACTCGTAGCCACTGACACGGGTGAACTCTTGGTTTACTTTTATGATTCGGTTATTTTTGTCTGTGATTAATAGGGCAGACATACCGTTCATTGCTGCTTTGGCGAGTTGGCTTTCGATACTGTTCTTCTTATGATTTCTGTTCCACAGTACGAAACCTGCAGAAATCATTGAAATCAATATCGAGAGTATGATTATCTGAACGACTATGGCGTGATTTTCTTGTTGAAACTGAGTGTTAAATTGATGTTCTTCAATATGAAGAACCATATAGATGGGTCCTTCAAACTGCTTAATCTTAGGGCTGATGTCAGAGTGAAAATACCAGTTTTTACCATCAAAATAGCTGGATGAGGTGCCGCTTTGAATATTCTGCCACAGGCCTGGGGAGAGTTTTGCATACGTCTTGTCTGAACGTGATTCAATCACATGCCCAAATGAATCCTCAGGGTCGGGCCCCATGATGACATGACCAGTATTATTAAGGATGACCGGAACTGTCGCTGATGTACCTATCTGGTAATGTAAGCGATCATAGATCTCGCGCATATTTAGGTTAGCAATGAAATAGCCAATAATGTGCTCCCCTACAGTGACAGGCGTCATAATGCGAAGTGTCGGCGAAAAGGGGCGAACTAACTCTCCATTTTCAACTTCTAGATCAATGCCTGTAGCTTTAACTTCTCCAATCTCTAATTCTTGTAGCTTTTTGTAGTAATCACGAGAGGATTTGTTTTGTAACTCGTGGTCTGGAGTGACAGTTGCGTGGCCATCTTTATAGTTGACGCGGAATACTTCATTAGCGTCTAGATCTAGGAAACGCAGTTGAGAGTAGTATTGTTGCCCGTGTGCCAATACAACCCACAGATCCTGCAGTGCTTGTTTGTTAGTAACTGAAGGCTCGGAAATGGAACGAAGTAGGGTCTGTGAGTCGGCAATAGAGGGAACCGCGTTTGATATTTGCTCAACAATAATAGCGAGTTGATGGAAGCTGTATTCGATTTGGTTTTGATTAGATTGTTTGATGTTTAGCGCATACTGGGCTTCAACCCGTTCAAATTCAGAGTTTATATAGAGAGCAGGGACTAATCCTAGGACAAACAGGGTACATAGAAATTGGCTGATTAGTTTTTTTATACTCGTATTCATCACTGTCCTCGAAAATCAGCGCAATACTATATATTTTGTAGGTCTATTAATGTGATCTTGACCCAAAACTTATAATCAGATGTGCATATTATTTTGGTTTCAATGAAATTTATTGCATTTGGGGTGTTAATTGAGCAATTAGGTATCAGGAAGGAGACCTGTCCGTAAATATTATGGGGAGCATAGTACGGACAGGCTATTTTAGATAAAGCTAATTTTTAGCCTATGTCTTGTCGTAATTAACTTAAGCCAACGATGTTTCCTTTGCTATCAATGTCCAACGACATAAAAGCCGGCTTATCAGGTAGGCCTGGCATGGTCATTACATTGCCGCACAGCGCGTAAATAAAGCCAGCACCAGCACACAGTTTTAGCTCCCTAACGGGTACGTCAAACTGAGATGGTGCACCTTTTACGTGTGCTTCTGTCGAGATCGATAATGGTGTTTTTGCTAAACAAACCGATAGGTCGTTGTAGCCATGCAGTTTGAATTCGGCCAGTTGTTTTTTAGCCAGTGGAGATAGCGAGATACTTGCTGCGCCATAGCCAACTTCAGCGACGGCCATCAGTTTTTCTTCTAGGCTTTGCTTTGAGTGATACAAAGGCTTAAATTCACTCTGTTTTTGGCAAGCTTTTACTACGGCGTGAGCCAATTTAGTCGCCCCTTCGCCACCCTGACCAAATGCTTCGCTTACTTCAACACTAACGCTTGGGTCGAAGTCGGTGATCATCTGTTTCAAAGCATCGAGCTCTTGAGGTGAGTCTTGTGGAAATCGATTGATCGCAACAACTGTAGGCACTTGGTATTGCTTAACGTTGTTGATGTGCCATTTAAGGTTCTCAAACCCTGCAATGAGCGCGTCTTGGTCATCATTAAAGATTGAATCTGGTAGCGGAGTTCCCGGTCTCAAATCGTATAAACCTGAGTTGGCTTTTAGACCTCGTAATGTTGCGACAATAACAGCACAATCTGGCTTTTTGTTCGATGCTTTCACTTTGATGTTGCACGCTTTCTCAAAGCCCATATCTGAGCCGAAACCGCCTTCAGTCACAACAAAATCACTCAGCTTTAACGCAATCTTATCGGCAATAATAGAAGAGTTACCGTGTGCGATGTTAGCGAAAGGCCCTGCGTGAATTAGGGTAGGAATCCCTTCAAGGGTTTGCATCAATGTTGGCTCTATGGAGTCTTTCATTGTGACGGTCATAGCACCTGCTACGTTGAAGTCATCTGCGGTTAATGGCAAGCCTTGGTTGTTGTATGCGAGTACCACTCGCCCGATGCGCTTTCTTAAATCTTGAAGGTCATCAGTTAGAGCAAGAATAGCCATCAGCTCTGAAGCGGCTGAGATGTCAAAGCCATCCTCGCGCTCAAAGCCATTAATTGTTTTGCCTGCTTCGTTCTTGCCAACCGTGATCATACGCAGTGCGCGGTCATTGTGGTCAAGTACACGTCGCCACACGATTCTGCGTGGGTCGATATCCAGAGCTTTTAAGCCTGAGCGAGCCTCAAAGGCTTCTAACCCTTCACGTTGCTCATGATACAAACGAGCGTCAATAGCGGCAGAGGCGAGGTTATGAGCGACTGTTACGGCATGAATGTCGCCAGTCAGATGAAGGTTCAATTGCTCCATTGGGGCAACTTGAGAATAGCCACCGCCAGCTGCACCACCTTTTACACCAAATACCGGGCCCATTGAAGGTTGGCGAATGCAGGCCATAGCGGATTGGTTAATCTTTGCTAGGCCTTGCGCTAATCCGATAGTGGTGACGGTTTTACCCTCACCAAGAGGCGTCGGTGTGATGGCCGTAACCACGACTAATTTACCATCTTGTTGGCTAGCGAGGCGTTCAAGTGATGTGAGAGACACTTTAGATTTGTATTGCCCTAATGGCTGATGTTCGTTGTGGTGCAGGCCAGCTTGCTTGGCAACCTCACTGATGTTTTTAAGGGGAGCAGAGCGACAAATATCAATATCAGACAGCATATTTGATCCTTATATCAGAACCGAAAGGTGGTACGTAAACGTTTGCGTGGCGATAGTACTGTATAAATTTGCCAAGTAAAGGCAAACCACATCAATTATGTGCTGGAAGATAACAGATCTAAAGAGTCATTGCGCGAGATCAAATCTTAAACGAGCAAAATATTCGATCTGATTACCTTCAGTTGCGGCTATATTGGTGTTGAATACAAAAAGGGCTGCATATAGCAGCCCTTCAAGGAATGGGTAATCTAACTTGGTGTTAACCTCTAAGAGTTAACTACCTAATAGGGTCGATTAACGATCCCAGTATGTTTCTTCTAAGCTATCTTCGCGTTCAGGTAGTGCACGAGAAAGGCGGGGAGAGTGCTGAGTCAACACTTCATAGCTTACACGGTTTGCGTACTTACAAATTTGAGACAGAGAAGAATACGTTAGACACGAGTGCTCGTGCTTTTCTGAGTTTGGAACATTTACGTGGTGGTAGCTGTTTGCTGCCATGTCGTGTAAAAGTGCAGAAAGTGCACCATCACCAGCACCATTGGTGTTTTTAATCTCACGCGGGCCACCAAGATAAGGGCCAATGTGAGAGTATACTTTTACCGGATCTTGACAGTCTTGCTTACGCATAGCACGGCTGAACTCGAATTTATTGAACTCAGGGATGTTACCCGGTAACAATGGCAGAGTGGTTTCGCGTTTCGCAGGCTCGTCAGTGTAGCCAGCCATGTATAAACCGATAGGGCCTGCAGTACAGAGAACTAGGTCAACCCACTCAAGTGCTTTGTTAGCAGCTAGAAGCGGATCTTTTTCACCCGTTAACGCTTCACCTTCGTCTTCGTTCATCGCGACGATGGTTACGTTTTCTTTCAGATATTCTTGCCACCATTCCGCATTACCTTCGATCACGTACTTTGTACCAAGTGTTAGTACAACTGGCACATTGTGCGCTTTCGCGTATTCAATCGCTTTTTGTACCGCTTTTGGCATCGGATCTTCAGGTTTGCCGCGCATTAGGTATGACGACACAACCAATGCTGATGCTTTCTCGAATACTTTTTCAGGAACGCTTTCAGGAAGCAGTTGGTTCATGTGGCCTTCGTTGATTGCAAACGTACGTTCACCATCTTCAGAAATAAGCGTGTAGCAACGACCAATAGGACCATCAACCGTTTGAAGGTGATTTAGATTCATACGAGAAGAAGTGCGGCAAAGGTAACGATAACCAAATGAGCCAACTTCAATCTTCTTAGACATAACGCCGAGCAAGACAGATTTACTGTCTGCAAGTACGGAATAGTTGTGCAGTGTGTTGCCGATAGTATCGCCAGGGTATTGATGCGTGATCAAACCGCGCTCAACTAACTCTTCGTACAGCGCATCTGCTTTACTCTCTTCTAATACCAGTGAGTGACCTTTACTCAGCTCATATTTTTCAAGGAACGCGTTATCAACACGGGCTTCGATATCAACAATCGTTTGACCAACACCGACAATTGTTGCGCGGTGAAGCTTAGGCGTTTGTTGCATTTGGTTGACCAACGGATCACGTGCGTGAGTTGGAAAGTAGTGTTTAGATTTACGCTGTCCAGGAAACTTCATATGAAAAATACAGTGAAAAAATTTTGCCGCATGATATCACATTTTGTTTCTGATTCTTTCATTTTTATTACATTTAGAATCACCTGTACGATGTCTGTACAGGTGACTCGTTTTACTTTTCGCTTGAGGGCATTTACGTGAGCCTATTCCGCAGGGACGAGTGTTGCTGGATCAACGTAAGCCTCAGTACCCCATAGGGGAACGGTTGAAAGGCTATGCTTGAAACTGCCTTCTGTTTCTTTGGTGGTGTATGATAAGTAAAGCAGTGATTGATTCTCTGCATCGTAGATACGACGAACCTTCATTGTTTTAAAGAAGATACTTTTTGATTGTTTGAATACCACTTCACCAGATTTGCTTTTGTCTATTTTAGCAATCATTTCTGATGTAATTTCACCGGTTTGACGACAAGAGATAGAGCTATCGCTTGGATCGGAAAGGCTAAGGTTTGCTTCGATTGAAGCGATATGACAAGTCACACCTGCGATTTTATCATCATCTAAAGAAGACATTTTGATATCCTTCATTGTGAAGAATCCAAGAGAGACGTCGCCAACCTCGTTGTCCGAACAGCCAGCCAACATTGTGATGATACCCGCTGCTATTAAGGCTTTTTTCATAAGAAGTCCTTTTTATTTATAGAGTTCTGTTTACTATAAGGATATTGAAAGCTTGAATACGAGTGTAGAGCTTTTCGTTAAGTTCTTAAAGGATGTTGTTGGATAATGGAAAATATGAAGCATTTAAAGTACTTGTTGGCCTTGGTCATGCTCTGTATGCTCTGTGCTTGTAGCTCGGCACCTCAGTCGAATATATGTCTTCCAAATAGCTGTGACATTTGGGGATACTAACCGTAGGTACTAAAAGAATGAATAACGAAATACCTGAAATTGTACAGAAGAAAAACCAATGGCTGTTTAGTCAACTCGATATTGCCTACCCCGCAAAAGAGAGCCTGCTAGGCCGAGAACTTTATCAAAGCAAACTCCCGTCCAAGACATACCAACTCCTCACCCAAGATCAAACACCTTCCCAAATTGATGAACTGCATAAAGTCGACTTCCATAAACTGACCGTACTTTTTTCACTTAACCAAGCCAGCGCTTACCAAGATGAAACCGAAAGGGCGCACATGTTAGAGTTTTTGAGTCAGATTATGTTATCTGACGAACATGTCTTATACATAGGGACTCAAAATGGTGATGTAGCAGCGAGCGCTATCGTTACAGAAGCGGAGGATTCTCTGCTAATCTCAGATGTTGTGGTTGGAGGTGGTCAAAGTATCAACGCTTTTGCTAAGCAGATCCTTGATTTTTGGGCACAAGATCATGCTTCTCGCGATAAAGTGTGGGTCGAGAACTAAAGGTTCTTTGAGAAAGCGTTAATCTAAGTAAAATACCCCGTCTTATTTAAAGGGTATTGTATGTACAAGCTATTGTTCTCAATCGCTGTATTGTGTGTTAGCGCTTATTCTTCACTCAGTTTTGCTAATGACTGGGATATCAAACGCATCCTAGTTTTACACTCATACGAACCTTCTTATCAGTGGACCGCTGACTTCCAAAAAGGGATAGACAGTGCGTTCAGCCAATCTCAAGCCGAAGTTAAACTCTCAATCGAGTATTTGGATTCAAAGCGCGTCCATAGCCCTGAGTACTACGATTCTATCGCGAACTACTTACGTACCAAATATGCAGATTATAAGTTTGATGGTGTAATCGCGACTGACGACAACGCGGCTAACTTCCTTGAATCTCTGCCTAGTTTGAACGATCGCTCCACACCTGTCGTTGCTGCCGGTATTAACGATTTCAGTACCGACATGTATTCGGTGTCTGATAGAGCAACCGTGCTTTATGAGAACGATCAGATAGACGTCAATATTGATCTAATTTCGAAGTTAAGACCTAACCTAAAAATACTGTATTTCATCAATGATTACAGTGTCACTTCTGAGTTGATTCGCAAAGAGATGAATCGCGTGATGACTGAGTTCCCTAATATCACATTGGTTGAAATACGCGATCTATCGTTAGTGCGTACCCGTCAGTTTTTGGAAGGTATCTCCGCTGATGACGCGGTTTTGCTCAGTCATTACAATACCGAATTGAATCGAGGCGTGTATCATACTTATCAAGAGGTTTCGGATACTTTGTCTAAAGCAAGTGCTGCTCCAGTGTTTGCTTTGTGGCAGTTCTATATTTCGGGAGATGTACTTGGTGGCTATGTGAATCACTCTCAAAGCATGGGGGAAGAGACGGTTAAGGCGCTCGATAAGTACCTACCTCTTGGTTTCAGCGAACCTTTAACGCCAGGTGATAACAAACGTTTTGTTTTCAATTATCCAGCGATGAAAAAGTTCGGTATCCGTGAGAGTGCGCTACCTGATGAGGCTGTATTCATTAATGAGCCTTCATCCTTTATTCGTAAAAACTTTCAGTTGCTATTGGGTTTGTCGATGGTCATTGCAGGTTTGAGCCTGATTATTTTGATGCAATTTGTCACTCTACGCCAAAAGAAAGAACTGGCTAAAAAGAGCAAACGAATCTTAAAACTTCAGAAGCAAACACTGAATATTCAAAAAGATATGATTCATGTTCTCGGAGAGGCGATTGAAACTCGCTCTGGCGAAACCGGAAATCACGTTAAGCGTGTCGCCAAGTTGTCTGCGTTGCTTGCTAAGTATCGTGGCTTGAGCCATCGCGAGGTCGAGATGATAGAGATCATTAGTCCGATGCATGATGTGGGTAAAATTTCAGTCCCAGAATCAATCTTGGATAAACCAGGTAAATTGACCGAGCAAGAGTGGGAAGTGATGAAGCTTCACACAACGGCAGGCTATAACTTATTGAAGAGTGGAGCCGGTGATATTACCAATCTGGCTGCTATCATTGCCAACGAGCATCATGAACGTTGGGATGGGGCTGGATATCCTAATGGCAAAGTGGGTGACGAAATTCACTTGTTTGCCCGTATTACGGCCGTCGCGGATGTGTTTGATGCACTACTCAGTGCCCGTTGTTACAAAGAGCCGTGGCCATTAGAGATGGTTATCGATTTGTTCGAGAGAGAATGCGGCTGTCAGTTCGACCCTGAGCTTACTCAGTTACTACTGAGCCACTTACCCGAGTTTGTTGCTATTCGTGATTCGTATCCAGATACCATCACCGCGGAATGTCGCATTGAATTAACGGATAAACCTATTGTTATTGAAGAATTGGCCGTGAATTAACGGTTTATTGGCAAATAAAGTCGTGATTGGTGACGCTCAAAGTATATTAATTTAATGAGTACTGTTGCTTATGGTTAGGCATAAAGTGATCCACTGCATATTTCGCGTAGAGAAATAAGGGGCGATAGGTAAAGTGTTACCTTAATCATCACGCGTATTGAAAGAACACTATAGGATAAAACTTGAATTCAATGCGAGTGAGAGAGCTATGCGGTTAGAACAAACTAAATGTGTAATTTTCGATTGTGATGGAACACTCATCGATAGCGAGAAGCTGTGTTGCCAAGCCTTAGTGAATGTGTTTTCTGGCTTTGGGGCTAAGTTAAGCGTTAATGACTGCTATGTGCACTTTCAAGGTGGGAAGCTAGCTGACATCTTAATGGATACGCAAGCACGTTTAGGGCTATCTATCTCCATCGATACACTCGAGCCGATTTATCGCACTGAATTAGAAGCCTTGTTCCAACGCCATTTAAAACCGATGGATGGTGCTATTGAGCTTATTGAATTCCTCAAGCAACAAGACATTGAGTTTTGTATCGCTTCCAATGCGCCTAAATCTCGAGTTGAATCCTCATTGGCTATGACAGGAATGCTCGACGACTTCAAAGGCAAAGTATTTTCAGCTTTTGATGCCAATAGCTGGAAACCTGAGCCCGACCTGATCATGTATACCGCAATGAATATGGGCTTTTTACCAAACGAATGTATTTATGTTGATGACACGGTGAAAGGCATTGAAGCAGGGGTTCGTGCGGGTATTCAATCTTTTAGATTGCGACCAACGTTTGAAGGTTCATTGAGTGATAATACCGAAGCCGACATAGCAGAGCTAGCGGCTCAGGATATTTACAGTTTGGAAGAAATATCGATTTGGATTAATGGCAAGCGCTGCTCAAGTGGTGGTATACCGCACTCTGGAGCTTTGGTGGGGTAGAGCCTAATTGAAGGCTGACTACTTTGCTTAATTGTGTTGTGTGGAAACCACATGCAGCACAAGTGAACTTCTCTCCACTTTCTGAAAGTAGATATTCGTCATGTTGGCATAAAGGGCATGTGATGTCGTCGGTGTATGGTGCATCTGTTTTATTCATTATGTGTCACCTGCAGCAAAAGGGTAAGCGAAAATAAGACCCGTTCAAATAGATTACCCCTAAGCTCGATTATTAGACAGTTTTGGCTCCTCTTAATCCCTCCTTTGCGACTTACTTCATGTTAATAACTGAGGAGTATGGATTTGCCATGGTTATTAATCGACACCAATAAAAGAAGGACTCTATATGAGTCCTTCTTAGGTTTGTTCTTAATTCTGAGCATTAAGCATTAAGCATTAAGCATCAAACATTAAGTGCAAATAGCTGATAGCTAAGTGCTAAGTGCGGTATCTTGCCAAAGTTTGAGACAGAGAAACCGATGCTTCAGTCAGCTTAGATACGCCCTTTGAAGAGTTTTGAGCGACATCTTTGATTACGTCTGATTGGCCTCGTATATCATTAAGCTCAGCAGCGATGGTATTCGCTACGTTGCTTTGTTCATCAGCTGACGTTGCTATTTGTAGACTCATGTCCATTAGCGCTTGTGCGGAATCTGCAATCGAGTTTACGTCATCACCGATATGTGAAATGAGTTGGCTACTGGTTTGCGCTTGATCAACCGTTTGCACCGTGATCTTAGCAATATTTTGACTCTCTTGCTGTAAGCGTTCAATCATCGTTTGGATCTCAACTGTAGCGGATTGAGTTCTGCTAGCAAGCGTTCTTACTTCATCAGCAACAACGGCGAAACCACGACCTTGTTCACCCGCACGAGCTGCTTCAATCGCGGCATTTAGCGCAAGTAAGTTGGTTTGCTCAGAAATTGCGTTGATCGTGGTGATGACTTCGTTGATTTGGCTTGTATTTACATTCAAGCTCGTAACAGAAGACGAGGTTTGCTCAATCAAAGAAGAAAGGGTGGTTATCTCTGAGATTGCTTGCTGAACCATAGCATGGCTATCATTGATTTGTTGAGCATCTTGCTCCGCTTGCTCTGTAGAGCGCGCAGAGATATTAGATACTTCATTCGCTGATGCCGTCATCTGATCCATTGCCGTTGCAACAGAGTCTAGAGATGAATTCTGGCTCATAATCTGTGTTTCACTACGCTTCATCTCTTTTTCGAAAGAAGCTGACGTTTCACTCAGTGTCGCTGCGTTTTGGTTTACGTTATTGACTAGTTCACTTAGCGTATCCATTGAACGGTCAAGGGCGCAACCAATCGTACCAAACTCATCTCGGCCTGGATGGAAGCCAAGGCGAGATGTTAAATCACCATCACCAATCTTTTGAGTGGTTGAGTAAAGAACCCAAAGTGCGCCTCCTAGGAAGGTTGCAACCCAGTAACAGAAAAGACCAAAAGGCAAACACCATAAAAGACTGAGTAATAATGTGTACAGAGCTTGCTGCTTTTGGTTCTGTGTATCAGTAGTTGAAACGGTAAGAGAGTAGTAGTTGCCATCTTGTGCCAGTGCCGTAGCAGTCACCGAACCCGTGTTTGAAATAGTGGTTTCTTGAAGGCGTGTTTGTTGGCTAACAGAACGAACCGAAGCTGGGGAATCTGACGCTGATAAAATGCCTTGCAATTGAAACTCAACCTGCTGTTTTGCACTTGCGTCAATTTGTTCTAGCTTGTTGACATAGTTGAAGCCAGCGAGGCTTGCTACAGCGGCGAAAAAGATCAAGAAAATGACCCAAAACTTGTCGTTAATAGACATTTTAATAAACAGTTTGTCTATCGTTCTAAATTGTACTTCTTTCATAAAAACTCCACGGTAAATCCTTTACCGTGGACTCTAAATAACCGACCTTAATAAAAATGTGATTCCGATCGATTAATTATGAAAATTCATGACAGCAATATATCGTTAATGAGACATCAATCAAGTATTTTTGCTCTCGATGGGTTTATTAGCCTAATGATGGTAATAACCCTACTGAAATAAGGATTTGAATTGCAATGATAAACACGCCAACGCTACCCGCTAAAAACAGCGCTTTGCTTCCACCTAACACTTGGTAAGTTGATTCTGTAGCGTGAGGTTTTACTAATAAATCTGTGTAACGAACTTTGTATACCATTACTGTCGGCAGCAGAATTGCGAGCACTGAAAGTGCAATGGCAGCGTAACCCAAAGCCATGATAAAACCTTGTGGGTAGAACAAGGCAAAACCTAATGGTGGTAAAAAAGTGATAGCGGCCGTCTTAACGCGTTTAGCATTGCCTAGTTTCTTGCTTAGAGAGTCCCCCATGAATTCAAATAACCCCAAGCTCACGCCAATAAAAGAAGTAAGAAGTGCAAGGTCAGCAAAGACACCCACGATCAAGCTTAAGTTTGATTGATGAACAGTTTTCGATAGTGAGACTAGAAGCGCACCCAAGCTAGTATCAGACAATAATTGCTCTTGGCTAATCACACCCAACGTAACACTCTGCCAGAAAACATAGATGACCAAAGGCAGTGCAGAGCCAATAATCATCACCTTACGTAATGAGCGAACGTCACCATCCAGGTATCGAACAATTGAAGGGATGCTGCCGTGGAAACCAAAAGAGGTAAACACAACCGGTATCGCAGCAACAATCAGGCCTTGCTGCAAAGGCATGCTCATTAGGTATTGAGAGGTGATGTTTGGTGCAAGGAAACTGAGTACCAGTACCATCGCAATCAGTTTAAGCCCGAATAAAACGCGGTTAACTTTATCAACACTGTGTGTACCAATCGTCACAACTCCCGCAACTAAGAGTGTAAATAGGAGTGTGGTGACTTGACCATTGAGTTCAATCCCTGCGATATCCGAGATACGTTGGTTAAACTGCGCACCGCCACCTGCAATGTATGCGGCACACAAAGCGTAGAAAAGAAACATCACGGCGAAGCTTGCGATCCACTTTCCTTTCGTTCCCAAAATCGTGTGAGCTAACGTGTGTAGAGTTGCGTCCGATTCAGCGAATTGATGAAGCTCTACCATTAATAATGCGGTGAAGGCCATTAGAGCCCATAAGCCAAGCATTAGAAATAGTGAGGTTGAAAAGCCAATTCCTGCAGATGCGAGTGGAAGAGCGAGCATGCCGGCACCAATGGTTGTGCCTGCAATGATCAAAGTACTACCAAAAACCTTTGATTTATTCATTGTATATAATTCTTTACGTTAGGGTGGGTTTTCGTTGTATTTCTTCTGGTCTAAGAGAATAAACCCAAAGAATATCTCGATTTTTAAGTATCTTGATTGAGTTTAATTCCAAATGCAATGTTTAATGTAATTAAAAATATCCACTGTATATAAATGTGTACAGTGATTGGTGCGTAAGGAATTAAAAATGCTTAAGCAAACGTTTGAGTGTGATTTGCTTCAAAATTTATAGGGTAATTTGTTGTAATTGGTGTAAGGTGGCAGTACATATGTCGTTCGCGTATGCCCCTTTAGCGTAAACAAGCGCTAATGATCGCGAGTAGCTTCAAGCTATAAATATGGAATGGGTAGAGTAGAGTGCGTTCATCAAAGTGACATAATTTAAGTCCAAGATGGTGCACTAGTTAATCGGACAACATGTCCACACCAAGGAATAGAGGGGGCACTATGAGTGACCAATCTTATAATGACGAAAGTCTAGAGTTGTTAGATGCTATGGAAATTGGTATCGATTTATCTGACTATGAACAGACGGTTAAACAATTAGCAGAAGAGCTTTTCAAGTCTTCGAACTAAGTTTTTAAGATCTTTAATTAGGTTTTACTGAACTAAAGGTTTCTGTAGTTCAACGTTCTCAAATTAAACAATTTTTAAACTGAGCAAATCTCATTCGCTCACGCGTCATAACAAAACTATCCTCATTAAAGTTCGCGAAGATAAACGAGTACGTTTACCATGTTACTTAGTTCTCGATACTTTAATGAGGTTCAATGAACTTTCTCGCACACCTCCACATCGCCAAGCATTGTAAAAGTAACTTAGCGGGTAATCTGTTAGGTGACTTCGTTAAAGGCGATCCTAGTAAATATTATTCAAACTCACTTTCAGACGGAATAAGACTTCATCGATTCGTTGATAGCTATACTGATCATCATGATGTGTCTCGTTCTGCAAAATCGCTTTTCTCACACCAAACACGACGCTTTGCACCTATCGCACTCGATGTATTTTGGGATCACTGCTTAGCCAATCATTGGGCTCAGTTCTCAACGCAATCACTTGAGCGCTTTTGCGTAGACAGCCATCAACAGATCTTTGAACACCAAGAGCCTCATTGGCCTGAGCACTTCATTACTGTTCACCAGAAAATGGCAGAACAACGTTGGTTGCTAAGTTATCAAGACATGTCTTCCATTGAGGTGGTATTGCAACGCATGGCTTTGAGACGGCCAAAGCTTGGGATGCTTAAGTCTTGCTATCACGACCTAGAACAGCACTACAACACGTTGCAGTGTCACTTTAATGAGCTTTATCCTAGTGTTTTAGAAGAAGCGAAGCAGTTTAATTCGCTTCAAATGAAGAAAAATCAAAAGGAAAGGTAAACAGCGTAATGCTGGTTTGCTACAATCCGCGCCTATTTAATCTTTGAGCATCATACTATGTCTGAATCTACAAAATCTTTTAACCAACTAGGATTATCTGAGCATCTTCTTGCTACGCTATCAGAGCTTAACTTTACGGCTCCTACCAGTGTTCAAGAACAAGCGATTCCATTGGTATTAGAAGGCAAAGATGTATTGGCTGGTGCTCAAACGGGTACAGGTAAAACGGCCGCATTTGGTTTGCCCATTATCCAAAGATTAATCGAGACAAAAGACAACGTTATTCCAAACCCGAAGCTAGTTCGTGCGCTTGTGTTGGTACCAACACGTGAACTAGCGCAACAGGTTTTCGATAACGTAACCAGCTACGCAAAGGGCACCGACATCAAAGTCGTGGTGGCTTACGGCGGCGTTAGTATGAAGGTTCAAACTGAAAACCTACGCGGGGGAGCTGATATTCTTGTCGCGACTCCGGGCCGTCTTATCGACCATATGTTCACTAAGAACATCATGTTGAGCCACTCTGAAGTGTTGGTACTGGATGAAGCAGACCGCATGCTAGACATGGGTTTCATGCCTGATATCAAACGCATTCTTTCTCGTATGAATGAGGTGCGACAGACTCTGTTCTTCTCTGCGACGTTTGATAACAAAATTAAAGCTCTGGCACATCGAATGATGCAGTCGCCAAGCGAAATTCAAGTGACGCCAAAAAACAGCACCGCTGACACCGTTACCCAGATGGTTTATCCCGTTGATAAATCGCGCAAGAGTGAATTATTGGCTTATTTGATTGGCTCAAAGAACTGGCAACAAGTGTTGGTGTTCACTAAGACTAAGCAGGGTACCGATGCTCTAGTTAAAGAGCTTAAGCTAGATGGCATTAAAGCGGCATCAATCAATGGTGATAAGAGCCAAGGTGCGCGCCAAAAAGCACTGGATGATTTCAAATCAGGCAAAATACGCGCGCTAATTGCAACCGACGTGGCAGCTCGAGGTATTGATATCCAGCAGCTAGAACAAGTTGTGAATTACGATATGCCATTCAAAGCGGAAGACTACGTTCACCGTATTGGTCGTACTGGCCGTGCTGGCAACAGTGGTTTAGCGATCTCTTTGATGAGCCAAGATGAAGCTTATCTTCTGGGTGACATTGAACGCTTACTTGATACTCGCTTGCCTCAAGAGTGGCTAGAGGGTTTTGAACCAAGCCTAGAAAAAGATATAGCCCCCGATCGAGGTGGTCGCAGTAAAAGTCGTTCATCAGAAAAACGTAAGATGAAAGCGAAACTTAAGATTCACCAAAATCGCGGTAAAGCGCGTCGCTAAACCTGCTACTGGTTGAATCGTTTAAAACATAAGCAGACTCACTCCGACATAAAAATGCCCCGCTACTGATATATGTCAGTAGCGGGGCATTTTCGTTTTCGTTTTCGTTTTCGTTTTCGTTTTAAGCACTAAGCACTAAGCATGAAACTTAAAGCCGCGATTTTAGTGTTTGTTTTGCTAGTGTTCGCATTTCCACACACAAGGGACTTCATAAATAAGCTCTTCAATCGAACTCGTATTCAATACCCATTCATCACTGATATTGAACGTACTGATCATTTGCTTGTTGAACAATTGCCAATGATTTAACAATGCTTCTTCAGGTGTCGATTGCATGTCGCCTTCATTCCATGTGCTTTCCATGAAAGGAGTAAGGCATACCGCTCCGTGCGCATACATGATCATTTGCCATTTAATTTCATAAATGTTGATCAAATTATCTGGATTCGCATCATTATATTCATCTGCCAACATATTAATTTGTTTTTCGATATCACCAACATTGTCGATAAAGTAATCGACCAAGTTGTCTTTTTGGCGAACAGAGTCGGTGATAAGTTGCATCGGTTTGCGTGAGTGAATCATGTTGCTAAAGAGGCGCATACTGAATAAATAGATAGTAATATTTGGCGCGACGCCTTTTGGTAACTCTTCTACGATTTTAGCAATGTATGACTGAAAATAATCATGTAAACAATCACTTATCGCATGCCAGATTTTCTCTTTGCTACCAAAATGGTGGCGAATAAGGCTATGAGATACGCCTGCTTTCTCACTGATGTTACGAAGAGAAACACTGTCATAACCATGCTCACAGAACATATCCGCAGCTACACCCATGATCAAAAATCTCGTTTCTTCAGCGTCTTTCGCGCTTCTTCTGCCTTGTTTCTTTTCAGTCATCTTCATTTCTACATTTACCTGATTACCACATTCTACACTGTTTTCCTTGAAATAAAAAATACTGCACAGGTGGAAAGTAAAGCTTGAGAATTCTTTAATAATAAATATACTGCCCACCTGTGTAATAAATCATAATAATTAAATGGAGAAGCATCATGCAATCCAATTTGTCTATCAAAGCGATACCGACCAAGCGTACGGGCGTGGTTATTGCCGCACTATTGCTCGCCGGCTCTCTAACTGGATGTAACAAAGTTCAGTCAGAGGAAAATGAGCAGGTAATCAAGCCTGTAAAGTTATTTGAGATTCCTCTGCGGGCAGATATCGAGCTTGATAGTTTTATCGCAAAAGTGGATGCAACCGACCGTGCTGCGCTTTCATTTCAAGTGGGTGGCGATATCGAAGTTTTTGATGTTCGTATGGGACAAGAAGTTAAGAAAGGTCAGGTGCTAGCCGCATTAGACGCGACGGATTACCGTATTGCCGTTGATGCAGCTCAAGCTAAATTTGACTTGGCGAACAGTCAATACAAGCAAGCTTCTGAGCTGTATTCAAAAAAGTTAGTCAGTACCGATTACTACGACCAAGCCGTCAACACCTTTACTGCCGCTGACGTTGAGTTGGAACAAGCAAAAACAAACCTTGGTTACACCACATTAGTTGCTCCATTCGATGGCGTGGTATCGATGGTGTTTGGTAAGCAATATCAGTTAATTGCTGAAAAGCAGCCAGTTCTTAATATTTTGAATCACAGTGAAATGGATGTGACGTTCTCTATTCCGGTATCTAAGCTTGAAGACCGTTCTATTCAAGACCTAACGAGCTCAAACATGTGGGTTGTAATGGATAGCCACCGCGGTATTCGTATCCCAACGCGTTTTAAAGAGATCTCTACACAACCAGATGAAGACACCAACAGCTACCAAGCGGTTGTATCTATCGACAAGCCGGTAGGCATCAATCTACTTTCTGGAATGACAGCGCAAGTTGAAGTTCAGAAGAGTAAGTCATACTACGGTATTGGCATTGTTGATTCAGCTTGGCTAACCAAACAAGCTGACCATGGCGAGCTATGGCGCTATAACCCAGACTCTCGATCGATTTCTAAAGTACAAGTCCTGCTTGATGAGCAAGGTAAAGTTATAGAAGGTCTTTCTTCTGGTGATCTTATCGTTGAAGCCGGTGTGGATGTGTTATCTGACGGACAGCAAGTAAAAGCTTGGCTTCGTGAGGGGGGTATTTAATGAACCTTTTAAAATCATCAGTTGTTGTCGCGTCGGTTTTGTTACTTCAAGCCTGTAACAATGAAGCTGTACACCGTGAACAACCGCCTTTATTGGTTTCTACCTTTGACGTTGGCGCGCCGCTGACTGATCAGTTCAGAAGTTTTAATGGACAGGTGATGCCTGCAGAACTTACACCGTTGGCATTTAAGCTTGCAGGCGAAATTCAACAAGTATTGGTGGAAGCCGGTGACAAAGTCGAAAAAGGGCAGTTATTAGCCACCTTAGATAACGCAACGTACCTTCAAGATCTAACTGATGCTAAATCTCAATTCAAACTGGCGAGCAAACAGTTGGCCCGTGGTACGGAGATGTTTGGCAGCAAGATGTTATCGCAATCAGAACACGACCAACTGACGGCTAACTACAAACTAGCATCGGCGAATTTGGCGGCAGCAAAACGCAAGTTAAGTTACACAGAGCTTTTAGCGCCATTCTCAGGAACAGTTTCAACCGTCGATAAGCAACGATTCGAAAACACGACTCCTGGAGAAACACTCCTGAGTGTGTACCAGAACGATAAGGTGTATGTGCGAATTCAAGTGTCAGATTCTATTTTGGCGTCGATCAGCCCAGACATGCGTTCGAGCAGTTACCGCCCCCAAGCAACTTTTGGAGGTCACTCGGGGGAATATCCTTTGACGTATCTAGAGCACACTAGCGAATTGCACCCACAATCACGTACCTACGAGTTTTGGATGCAGATGCAGCAGCCTGAAAGTGAAATTCTGCCGGGCACGAGCGTTACGGTCAATGTGGATATGGCGAAAGCGGGTCTGAGTGATGTTCAAGGTTACCAGTTACCAATGACAACGCTAGAAGCGGGCTCTGAAGCTAATCAGTTCTATGTGTGGAAAATGGAAGACGGACAAGCATTCAAAAGCGAAGTAGAAGTCGACAAAATCAGTGGCCAAGGCGCATTAATCGCTCATGGTGTTGAGCAAGGTGATCGACTCGTAAACTCGAATCTAAGAAAACTCCGTGACGGAATCGAATTGTCAGGAAAAGCAGAATGAACATCGCAGAATATTCAATTAAAAACAAAGTAATCAGCTGGCTGTTTCTAGTCATTTTGGCCATTGGCGGTGTGTCGTCTTTTGGCAACCTATCCCGTTTAGAAGACCCAGCTTTTACCATTAAAGATGCAATGATTATTTCAACTTACCCTGGCGCTACGTCTATGGAAGTTGAAGAAGAGTTAACGTATCCACTTGAAAAAGAGATACGACAACTGCCTTATATCGACAAGATCACTTCAACGTCGTCGAATGGTATGTCTCAAATTATGGTCAGCATGAAGATGGACTACGGTCCAGACGAGTTGCCCCAAATTTGGGATGAAATGCGTCGTAAAATCAACGATCTACAGCCAACACTACCCAGTGGTGTTAATTCAGTTCAGATTATTGATGATTTTGGTGACGTATTTGGTGTGATGATCATGCTGACCGGTGATGGTTACGATTATGTCGAGCTAAAACAGTACGCAGATTACCTAACGCGTGAAATCGAATTGGTTGACGGTGTTGGCAAAGTGAGTATTGCGGGTGACCAACAAGAGCAATTGTTTGTTGAGATGTCACTTGAGCGTTTAGCGGCGTTGAACCTAGATATGTCGATGGTAACGTCACTGTTAGCACAACAAAACAGTGTGGTTTCGGCTGGAGAGGTGATGCTGAATGGTCAAAGCCTAACGATCAAGCCTAACGGCACTTTGAGCACGGTTGAAGAGTTAGAAAACCTGATCATTCATGGTCGTGATACGGGCAACCTCATTCGCTTGAAAGATGTCGCTGAAGTGACTCGCGGTATCCAAGAAAAGCCAGGTAACGTATTAACTTACAATGGCAAACCAGCGATCAACCTAGGTATTGCGTTCTCTTCAGGCGTAAACGTCGTCGAAATTGGTAACGCGTTAGATGCCGAACTGGATCGTTTAGAAAGCATTAAGCCTGCCGGTGTAGAGCTGAACTACTTCTACAACCAAGCGCAAGAAGTAGACAAATCAGTGGCTGACTTTTTAATCAGCCTAGTAGAAGCCGTTGCTATTGTTATCATCGTACTGCTTTTTGCAATGGGTTTACGCAGTGGTTTGATCATCGGTCTAGTGCTTCTATTGACGGTATTTGGAACCTTCATCCTGATGGATTACAACGATGTCGAACTGCACCGTATCTCACTGGGTGCACTTATCATCGCTCTCGGTATGCTGGTGGATAATGCGATTGTTGTCGTTGAAGGTATTTTGGTTGGCTTGAAGAAAGGCAAAACCAAGCTTCAAGCAGCGAAAGACATCGTGACACAAACACAATGGCCACTATTGGGTGCGACCATTATTGCTATCACGGCCTTTGCACCAATCGGTTTGTCGAAAGACGCGACAGGTGAATTCATGGGCTCACTGTTCTGGGTTTTGTGTTTTTCATTGTTCTTGAGCTGGGTTACAGCGCTAACGCTGACTCCGTTCCTTGCAGAAATGATGCTGAAAGAAGAAGACAAGGTCGATGAGAACGAAGACCCATACAAAGGTATTCTGTTCGTTGTATTCGGCGCGTGTCTGAAAGTAGCACTTCGATTTAGGTGGCTTACCGTAGTAAGTATGGTCGCGCTATTAGCAGTTTCTGTGGTTGGTTTTGGTATGGTGAAGCAGCAGTTCTTCCCGCCATCAAATACGCCAATGTTTTACGTCGATATGTGGATGCCGGAAGGTACCGATGTACGTGAAACGATTAAGCAGACAGAAAAAGTTGAAAGCTACATTCGCCAGCAAGATGACGTTGAGTTTGTAACTACAACAGTTGGCCAAGGCATGCAACGTTTTGCGCTGACATACCAACCCGAGAAAAGTTACGAAGCGTACAGTCAACTGCAGGTACGAACGACTGACCGAGACACCATGTTTAAAGTCCTAGAAGGGCTAGACAAGGACTTGGCCAATAAATTTGAACAACCTACGTTCCAATTTAAATTGATTGAGTTTGGCCCGTCGCCAGCGTCAAAAATCGAAGCTCGTATTAGCGGTGCAGACCCGCAGATCCTTCGCAGCATAGCTGTTGAGGTAGAAGATATCTTGTTGGCGGATCCTGGTTCTCGAAATGTGCGTCACGATTGGCGTGAACGCACCAAAGAGCTCGTGCCACTGTTTAACGAATCAAAGGCACGTCGCCTTGGTATTTCAAAAACTGATTTGTCTGAGACGTTACAAATGGCGTTTGGTGGCTACAACATCGGTTTACTGCGCGATGGTACGCACATGTTACCTATCGTGGCACGCCTGCCTGAAGAAGAGCGTTTTGACTTTGAATCACTGAACAATGTGAAGATCTGGAGCCCATCACTGCAAACCTACATTCCCGTAGAACAAGTGATCGATGGGGTTGAGCTTCAATGGTCTGAGCCACTGATTCAACGTCGTGACAGAAAGCGTACGCTAACCGTATTGGCTGACCACGATGTATTGGGTGATGAAACACCCGCGAGTTTGTTTGCTCGTGTGAAACCACAAGTAGAAGCATTGGCTCTACCAGAAGGTTACAGCATCAGTTGGGGCGGCGAATACGAAAGCTCTAAAGATGCACAAGAATCTCTATTTGGTTCACTACCAATGGGTTACTTGCTGATGTTTATTATTACCATGCTTTTGTTTAACTCGGTTCGTAAGCCGCTTGTGATTTGGTTTACGGTACCACTTTCTATCATTGGTGTTTCGATTGGTCTGTTAGGTACCAATATGCCATTCAGTTTCACGGCTTTCCTAGGCTTACTGAGCTTAAGTGGCATGATTTTGAAGAACGGTATCGTACTGCTTGACCAGATCAACAGTGAGCTACAAACAGGTAAAGACCCATATTTAGCGGTTGTCGACAGCGCGATCAGTCGTGTACGACCGGTATCTATGGCAGCACTAACGACTATCTTGGGCATGATTCCCTTGGTATTCGATGCATTTTTCGGCTCGATGGCGATTACCATCATGGCAGGCTTAGGCTTTGCTACAGTACTAACGCTAATAGTAGTACCAGTGATGTTCGCCATTCTATATAGAATCAAACCGTCCACTGCGGGTTATTAGGGATTGATATAAAACAGATTCTTTTAAGCCAGCCCAGTCAATTTTGACTGGGCTTTTTTACGGATATGGTTTGATAAAACAAGACGAAGATAGGTCCGAACTAAGAGGACGTTGCGATAGCAATGCGTGCCTTAACAAGGAGCGTTTTAAAAGATAGGTATTACAAAAGTCGTTAGGCAATGGTAAAGCGGCTTCCGGTATATTAGAGAATAGGGGCCAGACTCTAGATTGCTAGGCGGATATCCAACTCAATCGGCTTTGGCATGGCTAAGTGATAGCCTTGATACATATCGAAGCCTAAACTTTGCATCGCAGTCAGTTGCTGTTGGGTTTCTATCCCTTCGATGACCGTCTTTGCACCGATTTGGTTGGCAAGCTTAACTACTAACTCCATTTTTTGAGTATCACCGTTTTCAAAATCCAACATCACAGAGCGATCGATTTTGATGATATGAGGAGTGATATGACGAACACGTTGCTCTGTTGACGCCTGTGCTCCAAAGTCATCAACCGCGATTTGAAAACCATTATCTGCAAGTGAGTGGGCCGCGTTTTTTAAACGTTCTTCACTTTCTACATTAAGTTCGACCAACTCCATGACGATTTGTTCGCACGATAAGTTAAGCTCGTGAAGACGTTTAGCTAACAGAGTGTCTTTTACTTTTTCTGATGCAAACAACTCACCAACGTTTGGAAGAACGTTCAAAAAAAGGTTTAAGTGACGGACCGTCGATTGTGCGAAGTTACGGATGTGAATGGCTCGGCTCAGCCTCTCTACGTTGATTTTGTCTGTGTATGAGGTTTCGTCTGAATGGAAGAAGTGATCTGGGCGAACGACATCACCTTTACAATTGGAAATACGAACCAAAGCCTCTACGCCTATCTGAGTCAAAGAAGAATCAAATATAGGTTGGTAGACACTTGTAAGTGTTAAGTCTTGGTATTTCGCAATAAACTGCATATCGGCATTCACAGATATACAACTAATAAATTCACTTCTGTCTGATAAAATCATAATCGCTAATAAAAGGTGTTTATTCAGTGACGAGAATATACATCACAGTTGTCATAATATTGACAGGTGTTGATAAATTGTCAATTAATAAAAATTAATTTGTCACGGTAACATCTAAATAATTAAAGTCAGCGAAAAATCAGGATGATAAAGGTCATTATGCATCAATGATATATATTGATTAGCTTTTTTTATAGGTTCAGTGAATTTGATGTCTGAGTAACCTATATCATATCAACCCTATCAATATAAAGCCTTAACACTTATACACCTGAAATAAATATGGTTAAAGGCTTACATTCTGGGGGAGTATCAAAATAATAAAATAAATAGATCTTCGTGGTTACACAAAAATGATGTCTGTCTCTCAAAATTAATATTGAGGTTGTTAAGTTATTAATTAGTAAACTGGAGAACCCGGATAATAAATGTGTAGAATATAGGTGTTATTTTATAAAATAAAAGTGTAGGTATAATTATTTACGTTATATATCAAATTGAAAATTGGCTTGTATTTTACTGCCATTGTATTACCGCATAAAGTTGCAGGTATTTACGAACTAGTTGTTGATTTCCAGAGCGTTTTAGCGGGTGAGCGAATCGGATAAAACACGGACTGATTTTGAAGTTACTATTTAAATCATCTGCGAATTGAGTATCACTCTCTCTTAGCGTGATACCTTGTAGGCTGTAGTCGCTAATCTGGTCTGGGAGTTCCCCCATCCACCAATGCAAGAGTTCACCACTGTTTTTGCTTCGACTTATCCAATGGTCGGAGACAATAATCAATAGGTCATTGGGTTGAATGGCAAATCCGTACTCTTGCTGCCAGTTATGAATGTCCAGCATCAACTTTTTACGACAAGTCTTTCCTGCGCTCACCATATGGTGGCTAATCATCCAAACGGTACCAATTTCAGAAGAGATTCGGAAATGTCGTGGCGTTTCACCAGAAGAGAGCATTTCTAGTGGGCTTACGTTGCTTGCATGATTGAAGCTAACGAAAGTGTGCTCCATTCGTCTCGCAAACGCTTTGCCTATGTGATGTTCACTGATCCCTTGATTGTGTACGGTAGGGTAATGACGCTCACAAAGTTTCAAGCAATCGTCTTGAAACTGATTGACGCTTTTAATCACCAGATCTAATAACAATGAAGCCTCTTATACACGGTTGCTATCTTATTGATGGGCAATAGTACGGTAATTTCGGCGCCATTACCTATTGTCAAAGTGCGAGTTCTTGATCCCTCTATCAAAATTAACCATTACTGAGCGATTTTATGGATAGCACTGGCACTCTACTGGTCTGTAAACTAAATTATGAGGAATTATAGCTAGTTAGAAAACTTGAACTGATTGGCAGAGTTGCAGTGAGCTAACGAAATTATAGCTTAGTCGGCTAATCACAATTGTTCTACATACTCTTTATTTGGAAACACCCATGACCATTCAATTAGATTCAAAGCAAAAATCCGAACTCACTCATACACTTCAAAAGTACCTACAAGATGAGCTCGATGTAGAGCTTGGTCAGTTCGACACTGAATTCTTAGTCGACTTCATCAGTAAAAAGTTTGGAGCCGTGTATTACAACAAGGGGATAGAAGACGCTCAAAAAGTGATGGAACGTAAGATGTTAGACATATCAGATGAGCTCTATGAAATTGAACAAATCGTTGAAATATAACTCAGCAAGCGATTGTTCGACAAAGAAATTTGTCCATAAAGCAACTTGTTCAAAATTTTTGAATAACTCGTTTAATTTGAAATGATG
>NZ_CH902606.1:394742-433389 GCF_000153005.1 Vibrio sp. MED222
CTGCGAACGCCGCTGATTACGTGATTGATACAAAAGGTGCGCATGCTTCAGTTAACTTCAAAGTTAGCCACCTAGGTTACAGCTTTATCCAAGGTCGTTTTAACACATTCTCAGGTGACTTCTCATTTGATGAGAGCAACGTTGAAGCGTCTAAAATCAGCGTAACGGTTGATACAACTAGCCTTGACTCAAACCACGCAGAGCGTGATAAGCACATCCGTAGTGGTGATTTCATCAATGCTGGTAAGTTTTCTGATGCGACATTCAACAGCACAAAAGTGGTTGATAAAGGCGACGGCAAACTTGAAGTTATGGGTGACCTTAAACTTCACGGTGTAACCAAGCCTATCGTTATCGAAGCTGAATTCATCGGTGCTGGTCAAGACCCATGGGGCGGTGAGCGTGCTGGTTTTGTTGGTACAACTCGTCTAGAGCTTGCTGACTTCAATATCCCAGTAATGGGCGCTTCAAGCTATGTCGACATGGATCTGCATGTTGAAGGTGTAAAGAAGTAATCTAGCTATCAATAATCGCTATCAACATATTTAGAAAGATCAAAATCCTAGTCGATACGAGATAGGTCGGCTGTTAGCCGGTTATTTAGTCATATGGAAAGTAGCAAAGCAGCTAGAATATAGAGAAAGGCGCAAAGTTTTCACTTTGCGCCTTTTTTATTGAGGTAAATGGCCACGCGTTTAGGTCTGTTTTGTGTCAAACCTTTTACTGCGTCTTAAGCCACCATTTACCTCTGCCAGTCAACGTTGCAATGACTGAGTTATCTAGCTGAACGACTAATCCCTAATAGTTCAGCCTACGATTCGTTACTTTGTTTCTAATGAAACGCTTGCTTTGTAAACAGTCGCTAGTTAAGCCGTTTCTAGTTCAGCCTTTGGAACCACGTTTAGGCGGTCGCCATAGATTGGACGTAGTGCTTGCATAACTTCAGTACGAGTCATCACACCGACCATTACGCCATTTTCTAGCACTGGAAGCATATGTGGTTGGCTTACTTTCATCGCTTTTGCACGCTCTTCTAAAGAAAGAGAGGTCAGGCGAGTGGCATAGCCCATGCTTGTTGTCGGGTACAGTTGTTCTTTATCGATACATAGGAACTCAGCAACATCGACCAGTTTGTCGTTTGCATCAATAGCCACTACGTCACGGCTCATTAGGTCTACCACTTTCTGACCTTTAGTCGGAATGTAGTCTTGGCACCAAAGGTCAACCATTACGTCGTGAACAGAGAGGATACCTACTAGGCGGCCTTCAACATCGCAAACAGGAGCGCTAACAAGTTGAGCATCTAAAAGTGAATCAATCGCCACTGAAGTAGGCATTTCTACGCTCAGTGTAATTGGTTGAGTGTTCATGATTTGCTTGATAGTAGTTGTAGTGTTCATAGTGGTTTCCTTAACTGACGTAATTTCTGTTGTTTGAGTTATTGCTGTAATTTTTGCCGCTTTAAGCTGCGGGCGACGGTAGATACTCCAATTGGCTAAGCCGACCAATACCGCACCACCTACAATGTTGCCGAATGTCACTGGTATTAAGTTTGCAGTGACAAATTTCATGATGTTCAGGTCTGCATACTGGGCTGATGTTGCGCCAATTTGCATCCAAAAACTCTCTGGTGCGAATGCTTGAATTGTGATGCCTAATGGAACCATAAACATATTCGCCACACAGTGTTCAAAGCCTGAGCTAACGAACATTGCAACGGGTAATACGGTCATCATTGCTTTAGTCATGGCGTTAGCTGAGCTGAACGTTAACCAAATTGCTAAACACACTAGTAAGTTACAAAGCACACCCAAAGCGAAAGCTTGAACAGGGCTGTGGTGTAGCTTGTGTTGAGCAATGTTTAGAGCGTTTAAGCCCCATTGCCCGCCATCCAGTTGATATAAGCCTGCTGCACTTACCAAAGCCAGTAGGAACATTGCACCGATAAAGTTGCCTACATATACCTTGCCCCAGATAGACAGCATCTTGGTGAAGGTTATCTGCTTATTAGCCCATGAAATGCTTGATAACACCGAACTGGTAAATAGCTCGCCACCACAAATAACAATCAGGATTAACCCCATGCTGAATGCAAGACCACCGGCTAAGCGACTTAATCCCCATCCTGCATCAGCGCTACCTGTGGTCACCGTGATGTAGAATAAAAAAGCAAGCCCGATGAATGCGCCAGCCATGATTGCCAAACTCAATGTCATGCTGCTGGTTTTATTTGCTTTGCTTAATGCAAATTTCTCGGCTTCCGCCATCATTTCTGTTGGCGAGAACAGTTGCTGATTTTCAGAAGTGCTGGTTGCCATATCCCCCCCTTGAACAATCCGTCATGTGTAATTCCTAGTGTTAATGACTTGGTTAATCCGTAATGGTTAATCATGGTTAATCATGGTTAATCATGGTTAATCAGTAATGTTTTGCAGGGCTCGTTGTGTCCTGCCATTCCAGATTAGGGGGTTGAGGGGTAGAGGTAAAATTGATAATTTTTAGAAACCACATCAAAAATATTGATATAGATTTGGTTAGGCGTAGAATGAAATTGATTGCTCATCGGCTTAACAAAAACGAGCAGCAGGACATAAGTTATTAAAAGAATTAAGGATAGATTTTGCGTTATTCATTAAAGCAACTCGCCGTCTTTGACGCGGTAGCAGATTCGGGAAGCGTAAGTCAGGCAGCTGATAGGCTTGCATTGACTCAGTCGGCGACAAGTATGTCTCTTGCACAATTGGAAAAAATGCTCGGCAGGCCTTTGTTTGAAAGGCAGGGCAAGCAAATGGCGCTCACTCATTGGGGCATGTGGCTTAGGCCAAAAGCGAAGCGTTTACTGCAAGATGCACAGCAAATTGAAATGGGTTTTTACGAGCAGCATTTATTGAGTGGAGAGCTCAAACTCGGTGCGAGCCAAACCCCGGCAGAACACCTGGTTCCAGACCTCATCAGTATTATTGATAACGACTTTCCTGAGATGCGAATCTCGCTTGGTGTACAAAGTACCGATGCGGTTATAGATGGCGTATTAGATTACCAATATGACCTTGGCGTTATCGAAGGTCGCTGTGACGATAACCGAGTTCATCAAGAAGTGTGGTGTACCGACCATTTAACGGTGGTTGCATCGGCTCATCACCCATTTGCAAAGCGTGAACGTGTCAGTTTGGCGCAACTAGAACAAGCGAAGTGGGTATTGCGTGAACATGGTTCAGGTACTCGCAAAGTTTTTGATAGCTCTATTCATCATTTAATTGGTGATCTTGATGTTTGGCGAGAATATGAACACGTTCCTGTTTTAAGAAGTTTGGTAGCAAACGGCCCATATTTAACGTGTTTACCTTATCTCGATGTCGAGCAGTTTGTTGAATCTGGCCAGCTCGTTACTTTGAATGTTCCTGAGCTTGAAATGGAACGTACGCTTTCGTTTATTTGGCGTGCGGATATGGCAGAAAACCCACTTGCTGAATGTATTAAGCGAGAAGGCAAGCGCATGATGAAAGGCAAACCGTCAGTTCTATAACGGTAATTTGATAATATGCTGATAACCTAATATGTTGAATAAGCGATTTCGGTCTCTATCTGGTGATAAATGCACATTAACGTACATTATTAATGTGATCATGATCGGCTAAAAGAAGGCGTTCTTCCCATAATATGCTTACTTGATTTTAAGTGAGGCTAAATCCGGTGCGATGAATTTCGTAATTAGGCTTTAGAAATAGTATGAGTACATTAGTCGCGATTTCATTAACAACAGGTATTTTGTCAGGTCTATGGGGATGGATAGCTATCTCTTTCGGCTTGCTGTCATGGGCCGGTTTCTTAGGTTGCACCAGTTATTTTGCTTCGCCAACAGGCGGCGTTAAAGGACTAGCAGGTAGCTTATTGACCAACATGACTGGCGTATTCTGGGCAATGGTGATTATCGAAAGCTCGACCTTCGCAGGGTTAGAGATTTTAGGCTATATGATTACCGCTATTGTCGCTTTCTTTATGTGTATTCAAGCCAAACAAGCGTGGCTAGGTTATATCCCAGGGACCTTTATTGGTTGCTGCGCGACGTTTGCAGCAGGCGGCGATTGGCAACTTGTCGTGCCATCTTTACTGCTTGGTGGTGTCTTTGGATACTTGATGAAAGCAACGGGGCTTTGGCTTCACGAAAAATCGACTCAATCTTCGGAAGCGGTTGAACCACACGCTAAGCAAGCGAAGGCTTAATTCGTTAACCTAGCCTTAATTCGTTAACCTAACCTTAGTTTAGTCACTGTGAACTCTTGCAAGATAACCCCCAATTAATTTGTATATCGATTTATACAGGCACACCACTTGGTGTGCCTTTTTTGGTTTCTTAATCAATTCAAGAAATTATCAACAGAAGAACTAATAGCACTTATCAGATAAGCAAGAAGCTAGGTATTTCCGTTTGCCATGGTGATCACGCGTTTCAAAGTCCATCTCAACAACAATGGAATACAGTCTTGTCCTTGATTCTCACAATGAGACACGATCGCTAAAGCCAGGTCTGGTTTTGCGTGTTTCTTTAGAACTTTCGCCACAACTTTCTTCGCTGGAATAGGGTGATCATAAGGAATCTTAACCATGTCTCTGAAAAAGTTCTCAAACCCATTCATGTACAAGTAGTGCTCTATGTCTCTATCAGGCAGTTCTGTGAGGCGATGTCGTTCTTGATCATTACCGAGTTTAGATAGCACAGTCGCCGCATACTTCTTACCAGCAGCGTCTCCGTCAGTCACCACGTGCCAATCGATGCCAAACTCTTGCGCTACTTTAATGAGCGCTTTAAGACCAGACTGCGCGAACTCAATAATTTGAACGCCTTCCGCAGCAAGGTTATACCCACATTGGTTGGCTAACTCGTTAAACAACCAGACTTCGGTTTCACCTTCTACCAACAACCAGCAGCGAGCGTACAGAGCGCCGGACCGGTGAAAACGAATATGAAAACCAATTCGACGAAGTTCATCTTTGCTGAAGTGGTTCACATTGAGCTGGTTGGCTATGGTTTTATCTGACTGACGTACCAAACGACGAATCGATTGAAGCGGCACAGCAGCAAGTAGATCGCCACTGTTGGTGGTCAGGATTTTTTGCATGGGCAGCTTTTGCATCAAGCTCCAAGCCCTTGCCAAGTGCGTTGGGTGCAATCGACCTTCTGGATCTTCAAGGATCAAAAGAGGGCGAGCACATCTTCTTAAGTCATTTGGCCCTTTTGCTTGCAAATAGGCATTAAGTAACCCCATGAATAATAAGCGAGTTTGTTTGTTTTTGGTCTCTTCGACCAATTGATGAATGCTCTTGTCGTTCGCACCTGCTGAGTAAAGTAACCCATCACGCGGTTTTCTCGGATTTTTACGTGAGACACTCTTAAATGAGAAGTAGTGTTCTATTAAGCTTTGCATCGACTCAAGACTACTGCGCATTTCACCTTTATTAACATGTCCGGGTATCGCCATAAGGCGACGGCAGGTGTTGTCGATGCGTTTTTCTATCCTTGCCTGACGCCCATTTCCGTTTCCATTGCTGCCATTACCATTGGTTGTTTGACTCTGGCCGTTACCATTTCCACTCACATTATTAGCGTGCCCGTTACTAGCATGAACGGTGTTAGTGTGAACATTACCCGGTAGATGAGCATTGTGGTTAAGTGAATTGCCGTTGAAAGGGCGATCGAAGTGCCTTGCGTCTCTCAAACGAATTACAGGGTGTAACGTCATTAATTCTTGAGCGAGCTTTTCTGAGTGATGAAGCTTGAGAGGGTTTCCGTCCAACCCCAAAAATGCATAGTGTGTGGTCGTTTCATATTGCTCTAACGTGGCACTGATTCGATAATAGATACGAAAAACACCAAACTCGTCTTGAACCCACACCGGTTTGAGTTTGCGATAACGTCCTGCATTTAGCTCACTTTTATCGTTGGCTTTTAATGCGAGAACAATTTGAAGGTGTTGAGACTGTGGATGTGAAACTGAGTAATCGACATGGAAATCGGTCATTTCGAAGTGATATGGAACTCCGTCTGAAGGGAGAACGACGGAAAGGGCATCCAATAATGAAGACTTACCCCAAGTATTTTCACCAATAAGCGTGGTTAGCTCATCAAACGCAAGAGACATGCGCTTAATACCTCGAAAGCCAGAAATCTCGATTCTTTCTAGTTGCATAGGCTTACTCCTAACGGAAGGCTCTGCTAATTGTTTGAAAGCTAACAGATATCTTTAATCATAATCGAAAAACACAAATCTGGTATGCTCACCTGTCACAAAACCCGTTGTTATTTATACGGTGCAAAATGAGATTTTCGATCTATCTCGAGTATTTTTTTGCAGTGCAGTTTCATAAAATTCACGATTCTGTCATGATTCTCGACCTAGTATGAAGGGACAAAGAGAGAAGAAAATATGACTAAAAAGAATAAGCCGACAAAAATAGTGTTGGCACACATCAACGACACCCACTCATACTTTGAACCAACCTCGTTACAGCTATCACTTAAAATGAACAACCACATCATTGAACCTTATGTCAGTACTGGTGGCTTTGCTCGAATTTCAACACGCTTCAAACAAATAGAACAAGATGCCCAGCGTCAGAAGGTTGGAACCCTGTTCCTGCATGCTGGTGACTGCTTCCAGGGGACTTTGTACTTTTCTTTATTCAAGGGAAAAGCCAACGCCGATTTGTTGAATGCCCTTAATATAGATGCCATGACGCTTGGCAATCACGAGCTAGATATGGGTAATGAGCCCGTTGCGATTTTCGCGAAAAGAATCAAATTCCCACTGTTGGCCGGTAACTGGAATCTATCGAATGAGGATATCAATAAAACTCATACCTTAGCGGACAACGAAATTGTTAAACCCTATCTGACTGTAACGCGAAGTGCCTCTTTTATAACGAAAGAGTTTGATGGCGAGAAGGTTGCAATATTCGGCTTAAGCATCGACAAAATGGCAGGCATTGCCAATCCAGATATCGATACACCATTTGAAAATGCTTTAGAAACAGCAAAAGCGACCATTGAGCAGATTCATAAAGCTGGTATCAACAAGATTGTGTTACTTAGTCATCTTGGTTACGAAGCTGATTTAGAGTTAGCAGCCAACGTAACAGGTATTGGTGTCATTGTTGGTGGTCATAGTCATCGCTTACAAGGTGATTTCTCTGATATTGGCTTAGTTAAAGATGATGATTACGGAGTGAAAGTCGATGACACCTATGTTGTGCAAGCGGGTTTCCACGCCATGAGCCTAGGACACTGCGAAATCGAGTTCGATGCTGAAGGCAAAGTGACTCACTTCAACGGTAAGAACGAACTGCTGTTAGGCCGTCGACTGTTTATAGACGCGAAATTGAGTGAAGTAGGGCAAGACGATGCCCACGACATGGCATGTGAGTTTTTAAATAATCACCCTAATATTGCAGTGTGTAAAAAAGATCCTGAGCTGCAGAGTATTCTGACGGATAAATACCAGCCGAGAGTTCGAAAGCTTCAGCAACAAGTGATTGCTCATGCAGACACAACACTGCGCCATATTCGGATCCCGGATGAGAAAGGTCCAAGTCAGCTTGCGCCCTTGGTTGCTCAATCATTTCACTACCTAATGAACAAAAAAGGGCATCAGGTTGAATTTGCGATTCACAACTCTGGTGGAGTGCGAAATTCACTCAATAGTGGTGATGTATCCGTTGCCGATATTGCCGGAAAACTACTACCGTTTGCCGTACCCATTGGTGTGTATGAAGTAAAAGGTGAAACGATCGCTGGCATGCTTGAAGGTGCAATCAATAACGCGATCGATAATGGTGTCGTGGGCACAGGTTCCGGCAGCTTTCCTTATACTCATAATCTAAGGTTCTGCTACCACAAAGAAGCGCCTATAGGGCATAGGATTCACCATTTAGAAATACACTCTGAAACATCCGGTTGGCAGCCAGTTTCTCGTGACCGAATTTACCGAGGCGCGTCGTCAGCCTACACCATGAAAGGAAAAGAGGGCTATAACGCCGTCTTAGATATGATAGGTGATGGCGTGGTGACGACCGATTCTATGGCAGACTGTTTTATCGAGTTTCTACAAGAATACCCAGAGTCTCTTAAACACAATGAACCGCTGAATTGCATGGAGTGTTTTAGATAATCAGCATCAATGATTGCACTTAACATTATTAGTTATAGCTGTTTATAAATTTGGCACTGTTTATGCTTTATTCCTGCAGGTCACACTTCTTGTGGAGATAAGCATGGATAAGAAAGATTGGTTAGATGCAGTAGCGGTGGTTGGTTGGGTATCGGTTTGGTCTGCGTTAGTGTATTTGATACCGACGGCAGGATTGTAATTTACGCAAGATTGTAATTTGCGCAGAGTTATAACTTGATCGTTTTGCAGTGTAACTACGCAGTGCCATCGTGAATTTGGTTAGCAGATTTATTCTTAGAATCAATTCGAGTGTCTATTTGATAGGGTGGCATCAATCAAAAAGGAGCATTTGCTCCTTTTTTGTATTTCTAGTGCAAATTTTAATAGACGAAACACAAATAGGGGAATATTATCCACGCGTTTGGGGAGTAGTTAGCGCAAGTTTACATGTCGTCATCTCGTTAGGCTAAGAGCCTATCCGGTATGTAAAGGTGAAATCCCATATTTCACTTCAACGAGACCAACGCAATCACAATCAAGATCCGTCGTGGAACTTGATATGTTTTGTTTGCGGAAGGTCTTTGTAAAGTTCTTCCGCCCGGAGGAATAATGAACTCAACTCAATCTCTATTATCTACAAATAGTGAATCCTTTTTATCATCGCCAATCATGACGACTTATGCGGGTTTTTTCCTGCTAACAGTGATTCTCGTCTCTATTGATATCTATCAGACTCGTGGTGGGAACGTCACAATTAAAAAAGCGGCAATCTGGAGCGTTTTTTGGTTTGTACTTGCATTTTTGTTTGCTGGTTCTATTTACTTATTCTGGGACATTTATGCGCCAAATAGTGACTACACAGCGCAAAAAGCAACCGTGTCATTCATTACGGGCTACTTGCTAGAAAAATCACTCAGTGTAGACAACCTATTTGTTTTCGCGATGATCTTTGCTCAATACCAAGTTCCTGAGCACCTAAGACCACGTGCGCTTCTATGGGGCGTAATTGGTGCACTGGTACTTCGTGCAATTATGATCGCACTAGGCGCACAGCTGTTGGCTGAATACCACTGGGTGCTTTACGTGTTTGCTGCGTTCTTGATTGGTACTGGTATTAAACTGGCGTTAGACAAGGGCGAAGAGGAAAGTGTAAATACATTACCAGAGAAGTTACTTCGTAAAGTGATGCCGGTAACAGAGGATTTTCATGGTCCTGCATTAATGGTTAAACAGGGTGCAAAATGGGCATTCACTCCAATGATGTTGGTGATCGGTGCGATTGCAGTTATGGATGTGATGTTTGCATTGGATTCTATCCCAGCTATCTTTGCTGTGACGCAAGAACCGTTCCTGGTACTTGCTGCAAACGTATTTGCGTTACTTGGTCTCCGTTCTTTGTACTTTGTACTGCAAGGCATGATGGATAAGTTCATTTATTTGAAGCCTGCACTGGCATTCATCATGGTCTTTATTGGTGTAAAAATGCTACTGGTTGATAGCGAATGGGCTATCCCGACGTATTGGTCGTTGGCGGTGCTGATTTCTACCATGACGGTTGCGGTTATAGCGTCGATTTATGCGAAGAAGCCAGACATTGAACAAGTGAATTAGAAACAAATATAACTTATCGAAAAGTTTATAATCGGTACGTGGTCGATGAAGTGGGGAATTTATTTATGTAAAATTTCTGTGACATTGGCCACTTTGATTTGAATGGTATTTGTACTAAATGCATGATTTTAACGCCATTGCGAATTTATAGTCACCATTTGTGAATATGTATTTCAGCGTGTTGTTAATGGTTTGTTTTATTAGAAAAACTAATTCGAATATCTAATTTTAGTCATTTTTTAACCTGCAAAAGATCACCTATTATTCTTGTCATCAGAACGAACCACATAAACAAATTTATAGAGAGGCAATCATGGCTCAAGCAATGCAAATGAATACTATCGCTGTTCCTAACTCTATGGATAAGAAGACCTACTCGGTTAACTTCAAAGGATTGATTGCACACATTTTCGATATTCTTTTTGTAGACAACTCTCCACGTAGTTACTACTCAAGCGACCTATCTGGTCACATGCAACGCGATATCGGTATCAACCGTTAATCTCTGCGTTAACATGTAAAAATATAGAATTTTAAGAAAACGCCAGCTTCTGAAGCTGGCGTTTTTGTATCTGCAATAAGCTGTGTATCTCAAAGAAACTAAGCATTTGAAATAAACTAAGCACCTGAAAACTCATCACCTGAAAGAAAGACTTAGGCATAACGGTCTGTATTTGAGCGCCAGTAAATTCTCTTCGTACAAGGATCACGGTATGTCACACGCCAGCCGCAACTCATCATTGATTAAACTCTGTTTACTTGCCTTACCGATCGGCTTTTACTCTTCTGTGTCGATGGCACAAACCTGGAGTAATGAAGGTCAACCTGCGCAGGTTATCGAACTGTTCACCTCTGAAGGTTGTTCAAGTTGTCCGCCTGCTGATGCCTACCTTAGTACTTTTGAAGACCACCCTAATCTTTGGACACAAGTCATTCCGCTCGCCTATCACGTCGATTACTGGGATTACCTAGGGTGGGGAGACAAGTTCGCTAGCAAGGCATTCAGTCAAAAGCAACGCTTGTACAAAGCTTATGGAGTAACAAGTGGCGTTTATACTCCGGGCTTTGTCGTCGATGGAAAAGAGTGGCGCGGTTACTTTAATTGGCTCGACAGAACCTTGCCATCGCTCCAACAACAAATTAATCCTAAATTAACAGTGAACCATAAAGGCGATACGTTCAGCGTGCATTACGAAGGCAAAGGTGATTATGTCGCTCATATTGCCTTGTTGGCGATGAACGAAGTCACCAGCGTTAAAGCGGGCGAGAACAGAGGTAAGAAACTTGAGCACGATTTTGTCGTGGTTTATGACGGCTATCGACGTAGTGAGTCTGAATGGCAATTTAATGTCGATTTTGATCCATTAGTCGCCACGCCAGATGCTGTAGCCGTGTGGTTAACCGAACCTAACTCGTATACACCGGAACAAACGGTAGCAGGGTGGCTGAATTAAACTTGCGATAACTTGATACTGGATGTGTTGTAGTGGGGGCTCATTGCTAAAACACGAGAGAAAGGGGCGATTTAGTTACGTAATACTGCTGAAATACGTTAATATAGCGCGCTATTATTTTAGCTTTGAGTTCCTGCAATTAATGACTAACACCACAACACCAACCAACTTCTCTGATCTTGGCTTAATCTCTCCTTTGATGGCTCGTCTTACCGAGCTTGAATACCAACAGCCAACGCCTATCCAAGCGCAAGTTATTCCGAGTGTGTTAGCAGAACGCGACCTAATTGCAGGCGCAAATACAGGTTCAGGTAAAACCGCAGCATTTGCACTTCCACTGTTACAGAAGATCCATGAAGATGCACCTTTAGACCGTCGTTCGGGCAAAGGTAACTATGTTTCTGGCCTTATCTTGGTTCCTACACGTGAGCTTGCTAAGCAAGTTGCCGATAGCGTTAAGTCTTACGCAGTACATTTCAACGGTGCAATTAAAACTGTTTGTGTATTCGGTGGTGTATCGGTGAACACTCAGATGCAAGCACTACGTGGCGGCACAGACATCTTGGTGGCAACACCGGGTCGTTTGCTTGATCTGATCTCAAGCAACGCTATCAAACTCGATAAAGTAAAAACGTTAGTGCTTGATGAAGCTGACCGAATGTTGAGCCTTGGTTTTACCGAAGAGCTTGACGCGATCTTGAAGCTGCTGCCAAGCAAGAAGCAAACTCTGTTGTTCTCTGCGACTTTCCCTGAGCAAGTTAAAACGTTGACTCACGAATTACTGAACGACCCAATTGAAGTCCAACTTCAAAGTGCTAATGCAAGCACGCTAGTTCAGCGAGTATTCGAAGTCGAAAAAGGCCGTAAGACAGCTTTGTTAGCGCACCTGATTCAACAACACGAATGGCGCCAAGCCCTGATTTTCGTGAATGCGAAGAACAGCTGTGAGCATTTGGCTGATAAGTTATACAAGCGCGGTATCATTGCGGAAGTATTCCACGGTGATAAAGGTCAGGGTTCACGTACTCGTATCCTAGAAGATTTTAAATCTGGCGAGATTGACGTTCTGATCGCGACAGACATCGCAGCTCGTGGTCTGGATATTGAAAAGCTTCCTGTAGTAATCAACTTTGATTTACCACGTAGCCCATCAGACTACATGCACCGTATTGGCCGAAGTGGTCGTGCGGGTGAGGTTGGTCTAGCGCTATCTTTGATCGACCACGAAGATTACCATCACTTCACAATCATTGAGAAGAAGAACAAAATCCGTCTTGAGCGTGAGCAAATTGAAGGTTTTGAAGTGGATGCAGAAGCTACGGCTGAACTTGTTGCTGCACTAAAACCCGTTGCGCCACCGGCTGGCACAGGCAAGAAGAAAAAGAAGAAAGCACCTAAAAACCAAGATGTTTGGTTGAGAAATAACTGATATTGAGTCAGTAAAAATAGAATTTCTAAAGGCGCTTAATTGCGCCTTTTTTGTTTTTAGCCCAGTTTAGCGAATCCGCGTAACGAGATTAAACGACACTCTTGACTCTAAAGAGGTCAGTAAATAATTTGCCGATCATCAAAATGATGAGCAGTGTGGTTAACATCAGTAATGGTGTTTGAATCTGATAAACCGGTGTTAGATTAAGCGCGCCAGACGTCAGTACGACCAGCAGGTTAATGCCAAGTATTCGGTGCACCATAAGTTTAGGCGTTGCGAACACTTTCCATATCACCATGCTATTAATGAAATAGAACAATGCCAATTGCCACAACTCAGTCATCATCGGCATGATAAAGATGTATTGAAGTAAAATAATGGTACCTGTGCCTATCAACCCGAAAAATGCATCTTTGATTACACTTGGTGGCATCGTCGGCAACATGGAAGAAAATACGCCTGCAATCATCGGAAAAATAAAACCACCCGGCACAGGTAGATATATCCAAACCAGTAGCGACGTTACGAACATCGAGACTCCTTGTAAGACTTTTCTCCCATCTTCATCCAGGTGTTGAACAAAGGTACGGTGCTCATGGTGCCAAGGAACGTTTTTCTTCTCACTCTTCACAAACGGCACATCATTAATCAATGACAAGTGTGGCGCCATTAACTCTAGTTTTTCCAGTTTTTCTGTGAGAATTGGCCAATCAATAGGTTGAGTAAGTTCATCCGAGGCGAGTTCAAGCAGACGCTCTTGAATATGCGCCATTTCGTTGATTCGTAAACGCCATGCGTGAATATTTTCTTTTAGGTGATAACTCCCAGCGAGCGGCAAATCCAACAGTTGATAGAGCTTTTCAATATTAGCGGTATTGGACTCTAAGGCTTCTATATAAAGGTTGTTGGTATCGCTCATTGCTGTTATCAGCGTTTCTCTGCTTGTTTCAAATCGTTGTACAAAGTTCTGCTCAGTGTTTACAGGCCAGATCAGACGATAAACAATCGAGAAGGTGATAACACCTAATAGAGTTTCTTGTATTCGAAGCACTGCAAAATAGAATGTAATTTGGTTATCGAATCCACCCATACAAGAGATGATGGAGCAAACCGCAAAGCCTATTGAAAAGACATAACCGTATTTTTCATCACTCGACATGAAGATGCATGTACCGAGAAATAAGGTGAAAAACATCAGAAATAGAAAGCGGTCCTGAGAAAACATCGCAATCAAGAAAAAGGCATAACCAGTCCCTAACAAGGTTCCCATTAATCGGTTATGGCCTTTGTTTATTGAATGGGCAAAACTCTCGTTCAATGCCATGACAGCAACCGCAATTGCCGCCCAATAAGGTTTTTCCCACTGAAACCACAAAGTAAGGCAGATAGAGATAACAATCGCGAGAGAAGCCTTAATTGCTTCTTTGGTCGATACTATGAACATAAATGCCATCCAACTATTTGATTATTTTGATTGAAGCTGTCATGCCGACACGAAGTTGCAAGTCTTCAGGCACGTTATCGAGTACTACTTTAATTGGTATACGCTGAGCGAGGCGAATCCATTGAAAGTTTGGGTTCACGTTAGGAAGAAGATCATTACCTGTGCTGCCGTCTTGTGTTGCAATACCAAAGCCAATGCTTTTGATATGGCCTTCCAATTGAATATTGTTGTGCATCATAAGAGTGACAAGCGCTTTGTCGTTAGGGCCAACATTCACCAGATCAGTTTCTTTGAAATAGCCTTCGATCCAGAAACTGTCTTGATCGATCAATGCAACTACCGGTGTATTGGCGACAACTTGAGAGCCTTCTCGTAGGTTTAAGTTCGTGATGAAGCCATTCGTTGGAGCGTAAACCTTGGTGTATTTGAGATTTAAATGTGCCTCTTCAACATTGGCCTTTGCTAGTGCAACGTTAGCTGCATTCGTCTCAACCGCGTTGTTCAGGTTATTCAAGGTCAGCACTGGCAGCGCGCCAGGCGTTCTTTTTTCTAAGTTCAACGCGCGTTGCTCTTCGTTTTTAGCTTTTGCTAAGAGCGCGCGAGCCTGTTTCTGTGTCGCGAGTGCTTTATTGTAGGCCGCTTGATAAATACTTGGGTCGATCTCAAACAGGAGATCCCCTTTAACTACCTGTGAGTTGTCTTCAATATGGACTTTAGTTACTTGCCCGGTGACTCGAGGGGTAATAGAAACTATGTATGCGCTGACCTGACCATCTCTAGTCCAGGGATTACTCGAATAAGATTGGTAATAGCTATAAACCACAGAGCTTGCGGCAACGACCAGTAGTAGCGTGATGAGATAACGTTTAATCAAGGTGAATGCCTCAGAAGATGGTAATGAATTGACCGATAACGCCGACGAAAATCACGATTAGGCTTAATTCGGCAATTGCAGGAAAAGCGACATATTTATGTAGCCCAAGTTTTGTCGCGATTGAGCCAGTCAATATCGTCAATACATAAGCTAACGCGATAACCAATAGCAAAGGAGGGAAGTAGATCTCACCCCACACGAGTTCATGTGGCATTGTGTTCATGGGTCTATCTCTATCGTTTTAAGAAGGTAACGATAAAGGAAATGCGGTGATGTTAATAATCGTATATAGAGGATCAGATCCATCAAATACAGACAGGTTTAGGTATATACTAGGAAGGATAGGCAGCAAAGGTACAAATCAGTATTCACGTTTGTTCAGTCTTTTTATCATTATTAATTCTGATGCAGTAGATATTTTTCTATCTCGTATGCATGACCAAGAAAGTAAGTACATTAAAATGAACTTTAGTATTGAACAACTTCTCGCGTTTGTGACTGTCTATGAACAGCGGTCATTTAGCAAGGCGGCGGTAAAGCTTAACAAGCACAGAACGACCGTGGGTCAGGTGATTACAAACTTGGAAGATCACCTTGCAGTGAATCTTTTTGAAAGGGTCGGGCGCTCTGTTGAACCAACGGAGGACGGGCACCTCCTTTATCACTATGCAAAACAGACGATTGAGCAAGCTCGTACTTTTGACAAAGTGGCGTTGAGCCTCTCTTATGGTGGGTTAGAGAAAATAACAATCGCGTATTCTAGTTTCGTTCCACAACGTGTTTTGGTCGATATACGAAAACGACTTAAACACGATTTCCCAATGATGCGAGTGAACTTTCTGGTTAGGAATAAGAACGAAATTAAACAAGGAATACAAAGTGGGGAATATCACTTTGGACTTGTGAATGCTCACAATAGCCGAGCGATGCATAGTTTTGATTCTACTTTCCTTGGGCATTTTGAGTTCTATCCATTCGGACAAAAAGGGGGAGAACTCTCACATATCGATAAAGACGAAGTATTAGTCGCACTTAGGAACTCTAAACAGTTCGTATTGAAGTCTCTGATTGACGAAGGTATGTCTGAAAAGATTATCGTGAGCTCTGACTATGAAGAGATCGATCAGCTTTCGTTAATGATCAAAATGCTTGAAGAGGGTTTTGGATGGGCACTTCTTCCTAAGGCTTTTTTTACCGACTCTGAGTTTTCAAAACATTCAATTGAGCCCATTCATTCTGCGCAAATGGTGGAAGGATTCAAATTTGGATTCGCTTTGTGGTGCCCGCACTCGAAGCAAGTCAGTGGTATCAAAGGCTCTTTGGTGTCTGTTATTAAAGAGTACCGCGAGCAACTTATTGATAGTTTTAAGTCGTGAAAATTTGAGATATTAAAAAGGCGCTAATTATTCATTAGCGCCTTTGAGATTTTGTTCAGCTAAGAGAAGAATTACTTCTTACGGCAGAACTCAGCGATTACGTACATTGATTGACCGCCATTTGTTTTACCAGAAACAAGCTTAGGATCGTCACCAACGCTGATGCCACGGATAACAGTACCTTGCTTAATCACTTGGTTAGTGCCTTTGATTGGCAGGTCTTTGATTACTGTTACGTCGTCACCTTTTTTAAGCTCAACGCCGTTCACATCAAGAGGCTTATCATCAGCAGACATGCCGATTTGTGCCCAAACTGATGTTTCTTCTTCAAGGTACATCATGTCTAGTGCGTCTTGAGCCCAGCTTTCAGTGTTCAGACGAGTAAGTTGACGCCATGCCGTTACTTGAACTGGTGCCTCTTGACTCCACATGCTGTCGCTTAGGCAGCGCCAGTGGTTGATATCTTTAGGCTCGTCAATCTCACCAAGGCATTTGTCACATACCATGATGCCGTGATCCACTGTTACGTGGCTGTGTGGCGGTACTGCGTACGCAGTAAGAGAAGAATCAGAACCACATAGTTCACATTTAGATTGGCAGCGTTCTAGCATAGTAGCTTCAGAAGACATAATGGACTCACATTTATTAGGTATTAATTACCGGGGCTATTATCCACTTTATTTACAATAAAGAAAGAGGTCGTACGGTATTCTGTCTTGATTAATTTTAGCCGAGATCAACCATTTGTGTTTTAACGTTTTATGCAAACGGTTAACTAGGGATAGTTGGTTGGGGGTAGAAACAAAAATGCCAGCGGTAAGGCTGGCATTTGTTTAGTTGCAACTATTCTTATTCCAAGAAAGAAGCAGTAATAGATGCTGAAGTTAACGCGTTGTCGATCAAGAAGTCTACAGCTTGTGTCTGCATGCTTACATGATGACCTGCGTCCAAAGGTGTTGGTGTAGTGGTATCTTGCGGTATTACAAACGTACTGTGTGCAGCAACATCACTGAACTTAACAAAGTCCTTCGCACCGTCAGGGGTCGTGTTACTCGAATCAACGACTGTTAGGCCAAGCTTAGTTGCTAACGGTGTCGTTCCTGCGAACGGAGCGTTTGCCACTGTGTTTGGTACTGTATTATCACCTTGTACTTGCCCCATATAAATAGGCAGAATAGGTGAGCCAGAAGCAACTAGATAAGCAGCATTTGTAAACGGATCCACAGTATCTAACACCGTTTGTGCAGCGTAAGCGAACTGTTGGAAAGCGGCTGTCATGGTTGCTTTCTGTGCTGCAGTCGCGTTTGCTTCAAACGTTGTGTAACACTGTTTACTAGAGAGGCTTCCACAGTTCGCGGTTGCGAAACCTGCGTATTCAGTTGAAGCGCTCAATGCAACGCTATGCTTAACTTGAGGGCCAAACTCTGTAGAACCCAGTAGAAGGTTAGATATCTGACCACCAGAGTTTTCTATCGCTGCTGAACTGAATGAGTAAAGCGAATTAGCTGCGACACTACCGAGAGTACGGTTAGAGGCTGCAACTGCCGTCGTTCCAACAATACCGCCTAGCGAGTGGCCTAAGAACTTCACTTGTGAGCCAGTAGCTAGGTTAAAGGCCTTTAATGGAGAAGTTGTGAGTGCCCCAGTTTTTAATGAAACAGCTAAAGATGCACGTAAGCCCATTACATCAAGTGCACTTTGACGTACGTTATCGCGAGCGACGGGTAAGTTCGCTAAGTTTAGATAAGCCAAAACGTCAGCATTTGCCGAACGAGTATCATCCAAACTACGTGTACCGTGGATCGGTAAGTCAATGGCCAATACTGCTACACCCGCTTTTGCAAGGTTGTAAGCGAACGCATAAGCGTTTTCTTTCGCGGAGGTGATGCCGTGTTGGTAGATCACAACATTAGTAGGATCAGAACCATTTGGCGTAAACAGTAAGAATTCGACGTCTTCTAATGATTTAACTTGAGGAACAGGTGAGTATTTGGTGATGACTCGCTCGCTATCAAGTGCAGAACCATCTTTAAGAGTCAGGTTTAAACCAATGAGTTTAAGCTGCTCTGTTTGACTCGTCGCTAATATACTTGCATCAATACCAGCAGCAATAAGTTGAGCGGCCATGTTCGCCTTTTCTGCACTATTACTTAGAGCATTTGAAACCTTAGCTAGGCTAGGCATAGCGGATTCAAACGGCTGAGTATTCCATTTGCTGCTGCTTGTTTCTAAGTAGTGAGGTAACTTAACCGACCCTTGACTTACATTGACATCTGCACTTGATGCATCGTACATCGCCCCAATAGCAAACTTGGCTTTAGCAATCTTAGTCGAGTCGCCGCCACCAATGTATTTATCAAAATCAGTGTCATTTGCTAATGCTGTTTTGAATGTTACTGCAGGAAGAAACGACATAGTGTAAGCGGCTTTTAGGTCAACCGAATTAGGGTTTGCACTGCCTTTCCATACACCATTTAGGTTCGCAGAAGCCAACCCAGTCGCTGTTGCTGCTTTTGTTGCGAAAAGCGAGCCGCCAACTGATTCGGTGGTAAACCACGTCGAGTAGATGATGTCTTTGGTATCAAGGCTAACCTTGCCGGCGGCATTCGCCCCTGCAAAGATTTGCTCTACACCCTGAGTTACTTTCTGAGCTTGAGCTAAGCTGCCGTCAGTATACGTTACTGAACTTGATTTCAGAGCCGCGTAGCTTGACGACATACCTACCGGGTCGCCATTAACATCGTTCAGTTCATTCGACAGTGCCAACACGTATTCGCTTGAAGCATCGAGTGAATCTTTAAATACAATAGTAAAGGCATCCGTTGCAGCGCTAGATAACACATTAAAGTGCGTACCTAGAGTCAACACGCCTGTAACCGTTGGTGGTGTTGTGGATGTGAGTGAACTGCTAAGTTTTAGAATGTAAACGCCGCCGGTCGCGACACCGTCGGCAAGACCGGTACCTTCGAAATTCATAACGATTGGCATCGAAGTAGACCAGCCATCCATTGTGTTCATTGCCGCAATTGGATTCGTTAACGAATCTTTACCACCCGTTGGTAACCCGAGAGTGCCATCCGTCGTGTCCATCAGAGCAAAGCTTGGCAGTGGAACCGCTTTGTTCGCACCACTTAGATGAAACTTAATACTCGTTGTGCGAGCCAGTGAATCTTGAATGTACTGCTCATATTTAACGGCAGTTGAGGCACCTGAACTCGAAGAGTCATCACCACAACCGGCAAGAAATATCGCCGAAGCAAGCAGCGAAACACTAAATAACTTTTTCATGTTTGAATTCCGTTTAGTTAAAGGTGTAGTTCAATTGAATTGCAGATAGGTAAGCGACTGCATCACCTGAAAACTCAAGCTTTTGACCCAGTTCGTTAGTTTCCGTGAAATCACCATCTTTACTTTGTACAAGTGCAAAACCAGCATCAATAGAAAGATCTGGGCTGTATTGGTAAGTCAAGCCAGTGCTGTACCAGTAACGATCGCTATCTGGGATACTTAACGTTGCTTGACCAGCTTGCTCGTCATAGGCAAGACCCGCCCTTAGTGTCCACTCTTGATTCAACTGATAAGTCGCACCCAACGAGTAGCGGTTGTTATCCTCGTAGTGTTCTGTCTTTTTAAAACACACACCATCTTTACAATCTGGACTGGTGGCTTTAAGTTCTTTAAAACTGCTCCAACCCGTTTGTTGCCAACCGTAGTGGATAGCCCACTGTTCGGTCAGTTGGTGGAAAGCCGATATTTCAATAATTGAAGGTAAGGTAATTTTTAAGCGGCCAGTCGTTGCAGTTGCGCTACCTTGTACGATTCCACCGGTGTAATCTTTGAAATCACCATCGTCAAAATCAAGGTCAACTTCCGAACGATAAGCGATAGAAAATCGATTGTTTTCATTCAATTCATATAAGCCACCCACATTCCAACCAAATGCGAATGTTTCACCAGTCATACTGATTAACTTCGTCGACGAAGGATCTCCAGTAACATTTGAAATAGCACCTTGGTGTCGGTTGAGTTCAGCTTCTGCATAAACAAGGTTTACGCCAGCACCAATGCTGAATTGGTCGTCGATTCTATACGCTACGTTTGGGTTTAAATTGACAGACATTAGTGATGTATCACCAGCTAGATCACCCGCGTAGATATCATCTGGGTAATCGGTAGCAACACCGTAGTTGGAAAACATACCAATGCCCCAAGCCCATTGCTCATTGATTGGGCTAATGTAGTAAGCACCAGGTACAATTTGAAGGGGAGCGACGTCTTTAGATGTCTGACTTTGTCCGCCAGAACCTGGAACATTGTTTTGAGTAATGTCTACTTCTGGATCAACGACAGAAACCGCGCCTGAAAATTGGGCTGTATCAAATAGGGTCATTGCAGCGGGGTTTCTCGCAAGTACACTCGCGTTATCGGCAACTGCACCTTCACCTGAGAATGCGCGTCCAAGGCCTGAGGCAGAGTGCTCAGCAACTTGGAAACCAGCCGCAAGTGAATTACATGCAAATAGTACAGAAAGCGAAACGAGAGAGCGTTGTATTGTTTTCATCCTTGACCCTCCTAGGGCATCAAATCTCATTCTTATTGTTGAAAACACACTGAGCATTGTTATTAGTGATGCTCCAATGTAAATGACATGTTAAATTCATGTTTCATGTAAAGTCAAAGAATGAGTTATCATTTTGTGAAGTTATAATTTTAAGGGGCGGGACTTTAACATTTATAATATGCATACAATCAATGGTTTATTCGTGGTTGGAGGTGTGACCAGAATGTTTATGCGCATTATCGGAATAAATAGTGTTCAATTGCTTAAATATGTAACAACTTCGTTTGTGTTTACCGTTAATCGCTAAATCGGCATAATACGGTTTCATTTACGATGGCATTAAATTGGAATTTAAGTTTGGAATTACTCGCGATAGAGTTTCTTGGAAAACCGCTTCGTTTAGAAGGTTCAATGGCTGGTTGGCAACAGCTGTTCTGGGATAATACACTTGTGTCTCAACTGGATGCGACCTCAGAGCAAGATAATGCTCGAACTCACTCATTCATGTTGCAATCTGGCGAAGATACGTTGCAGTGTCACGTCAAAGCGTCAGTTCAATGGCAGCCATTTGAGATGTACTACAAAGCCTCCGTCAATGGTCAAACGATTGCCGAAGGTAACCGCGACACTAAAGACATCGAGCAACAAACTCCCGTTGTAGCACCTAAACCTGAGAAGCGTTTTAGCTTAATTGGATTAGTGTCGCTTGGTATGAAAGCATTAAAAAGTGCCAAGCTAATCAAAGTCGTACTTGCCTCAGCGAGCTTGGCTGCGTATTCATGGCTGTTTTCAATTCAATTTGCTTTAGCTCTAATCGCTTGCCTTATGTTCCATGAATACGGCCATATTAGAGCGATGAAATACTTTGGCATGAAGACCAAAGGCATCTATTTGATACCGTTCCTTGGTGGTTTAGCGTTATCCGATGAGAAGATCAATACGCGCTGGCAAGACGTAGTTATCTCAATCATGGGGCCATTGTTCGGATTGATATTGTCTTTGGTGTTTACCGTGTTGTACTTGATCACTGGCGAGATGTTCTTTGCTGGGCTTGCAGTATTCAACGCGCTATTGAACTTGTTTAATCTATTGCCAATTTTGCCTCTCGATGGCGGACATGTACTGAAAAGTATCAGTTTCTCAATGAACAGCGTGCTTGGTATTGTATTGTGTATCGCAGCCGCTGTTGCTGGTGTGGTACTGAGTTATCAGTTGAATCTGACCTTGTTTGGTTTCTTATTGATTATGGGTAGTGTGGAAATACTGTTCGAATGGAAAGGGCGTCACCACAGTCACTTGTTACCATTAGACAAATACGGTCAAGTCGTGTCGTTTGTTTGGTATGTGGGTTTAGTGAGTAGTTTGATTGGTGTTATCTGGTATTTTGCATCTACTGGTGATCAACTATTAAGCCTACCATTGCAAATTCTTGGTACTTAACAAGAACCAAAACAAAAAAGTGCCCTAGCCAATATGGATAGGGCATTTTTGTATTCGAAGTTTAGCGTCTAAACAAATGTAAAATTACGTTTTGCAATTTGGTCTTGGAGAACCCGATTGGGGAAGCGTTTTGATCGTCGCTTGCAGATCTTTGATACGCGTACTGTGCGAAGGGTGTGTAGAAAGCAGTTCTGGGGGCTGATTACCACCCGATGCCTTCGCCATGTTTTGCCATAAGTCGACACTTTGGTTAGGATCGAATCCAGCTCTAGCCATATACTCTAGGCCAACAACATCGGCTTCAGATTCTTGAGTTCGCCCATACGGTAGAATAACGCCATACTGAACGCCTAAACCTAAAGCAGCCATCGTCATACCTTGATATTGGCTGTATTCTGATGTGCCTAATGCGATGCTAGTAACCGATAAACCAGTGTTAGCGATTTGAGACTGAGATAGGCGCTCGTTACTGTGGTCTGCTAAAACGTGCGCCACTTCGTGCCCGATAACTGTCGCGAGTTGGTCTTGATTAACCGCTACCTTAAGCAACCCGGTATATACGCCAATTTTTCCACCTGGTAGGGCGAATGCGTTTACTTGGTCACTGTCAAAGACAACAACTTCCCATTCACTAAAACCTTGTTTAGGAATGTATTGCGTGATGCTGTTTGCGACGCACTGTACATAAGCGTTCGTTTTTGCATCTTTGCTGATGGGTTGTTCTTTCTTCATTTGTTCAAAAGACTGTGCTCCAAGCTGAGACATATCTTTATCTGAAAAAAGCAGTAATTGGTTTCTGCCTGTTGGGGAAGCGCTGCATGCACTTAGCCCAGCGAGTGTAAGAAGCGAGGCAAACTTCATCCATGACGTCATACAATATCCTCCGTGTATTCGGTTTTTATGCATGTTAACATCAACTTGTGTAATAGCTAGTAGCAGTAAGATAACTATTTCGGTAATAATCCCAGCAATAATGCTAACGTTATTGGTTTTATCAACCTATTAACGATGATAAAACTGCACACGCGATAACAAAGCCAATAATTAAGGAACCTACATGAGTATTTGGAAAAAGCCCGTTGACCTAGAGATCTTCAACGCGACCTCAAAAAATACCTTAATTGAACACCTCAATATTGTATACACCGAGGTCAACGACAACTCTTTGGTGGCAACCATGCCGGTTTGTCATTTTACCCACCAACCTTTAGGTATGCTCCATGGCGGCGCATCGGTTGTGTTAGCAGAAACGCTTGGCTCATTGGCTGCTAATTTTTGCGTTCCAGAAGGCTACTATTGCGTTGGGCTAGATATCAACGCAAACCACGTTAGATCAATGCGCGATGGCCATGTTGTCGGTACTGCTGAGCCTATTCACTTAGGTGTGTCTACCCAAGTATGGCAGATAAACATCACGGATGAGCGTCAACGCTTAGTCTGTACAAGTCGTTTAACTATTGCTGTGAAGAAACATAAGCGATAATAGGCTAAGCATTAGTTAGCTGTGTTTGTATTTATAAGAAGTAATCTGTATTTAAAATAGTCCGAGAAATCCATGGTCATAACGTTTAAAAGTGGGAAAATCATCGCAACCGCACATGAGCTGGTCGTTCGTTTGGATGGTGAGCACAGAGTCACGCTACAAGCTCAAGTTGATGCAATCCAACTGATAGGAAAAGGGGCAAATGTCATTTCAGCCAATGGTTCTGAATGCAAGTGGTCGATTAAATTAGACAACGAACAGCAGCTCCGAGATATTGCCAATGAAATCGGCTGCGATGTGATGTAATCGTATACTGCAAAAGTACTTAGACCTTCTATTTGAATCAAACATTAGGACACCATACCTAATAAATCGCAAGAAAATCACATCAGTAAGATTGATTTTAAGTCTTAAAATAGGGAAACTGAATTCAATGTCCTTTGAATAAGTTTTCCTCTTTATGAGCAGCCCAAGACTTCGCGTTCAATTTGAAACCCTGTTTGAATACTTCGATGGTAAAGATTCTGATGTTCAGCTCGACGACATCACGGATGTGCTTTGTTGTACCCGTCGTAATGCCCGGATGGTACTCAATAAGCTTGAAGAAGAAGGATGGGTTGAGTGGTTACCTGCGGCTGGGCGAGGCAAGTTATCTCAACTTATTTTTAAGCAGAATCGTTGCGATGTCAGTGAAAACTTAGCAAGACGCTACTTACAAGAAGGTAAAATTGGACAAGCGCTGTCAGTGCTTGATCACAATGCAGCCAAGCTGACTCAAGTTATTCAAAATTACTTGGGTGTGCAATACCAGGAAGGTGAGCAGGTTATTCGTTTGCCTTATTACCGACCGCTTTCTATGCTTAACCCGACAAAGTCGATGCGACGATCTGAGCAGCATATTACCTGTCAGGTATTCAGTGGGTTAACACGTTTGGATGAGAACGATCAATTACAGCCCGATCTTGCTCATTCATGGCAAAAAATCAGCGATTATCAATGGCGATTCTTCTTGAGACCCGGAGTCCGTTTTCATAACGGAGAGCCTTTGTTAACTAATCATGTTGTGGATACGCTGCTAGCACTCGAACCTCTCAATATGTTCTCACATATAAAAGACGTCTCTTCTCCGGCAAACTGTGTGGTTGATGTCTTTTTAACGCGACCAGATAAACACTTCCCACTCGCTCTGACTGAATCTGTTGCCAAAGTCACCTTACCGATGATTTTACGTGGTGAAGACTACGATATTCGACCGATTGGTACTGGCCCTTATCGCATTGAAAAGAACGATGAGAAGCAACTCGTGCTAACGGCTTTTAACGGATATTTTGGTTTTAGGTCATTGATTGATCGTGTTGAGGTTTGGGTTGTTGATGAGGCTTACTCTTCAATGGTTTACCCAAGTCTTTCTAAGCCTGTAATGGCGGATCGCGGCGATAGCGACGAAGTCGAACTTGATCCCGGCTGTACCTATCTACTGTTGAATCGGAAAAAGGGCATCGCACAAGATCCTGCATGGGCGCAATTTTTATCTAATACTTTGAATGCGGCCGATCTGTTTGTACACATTCCGAAAGAAACTGTTATCGATTTGGGAGTGTTACACGCTTATGGGATAAAGCCCGGTTGGTATGACATCAAGTTGAACACGCCGGTTTGTCCACCAGCGAATGCGAAACCAACCATTAGATTGGCTTACCAATGCCAACACCCAATGTTTCCAACACTTGCGAAGGCTATTGTTACAGTGTTGAAGCAATATGACGTCGACGTTGAACTTTATGGTTACGAAACCGATCCTCCACACGCCGATAATGTCGATATTTGGATTAATCCAATGGGTATCGCTAACAATAGAGATGACGCGTTAGCGGGCTGGTTGATGGATTACAGCTTTCTCGATGAATCTAGCCCGGCAGAAGACTTCGATCAATGGTGTCACATGATCGATCGTTGGCGCTCGGGCGAATTCGAGCAATTCCCAGCAAGACAGTTAGGTAAACAATTGGTGCAAAGCAATCAATTGATTCCAATGTTCCACTGTTGGTTAGGCGTTAACAAAGATCAATGCGGTACGCTGCAGAACGCAAAGTGTAATGCACTCGGTTGGTTCGACTTTAGCCAAGTTTGGGTAAAACCGGACGTTGACTAAGACCAGAGATAACTTGATTAGGACAACACGATGCAAACGGTGATGATCACATTTATAACGCTGGTGGCGTTTGCTGCCAATTCAGTGTTGTGTCGTTGGGCTTTGATGGATCAAACCATTGATCCTTTGAGTTTCTCGATCGTTCGTATCATATCGGGTGCCCTTACACTTCTGATTTTATTAACTTTGTCTTCCCACTCTAAGTCTAGAGAGGAGCTAGTAAACAACGACAAGTCGGTAGAGACAAAGCTCAAATTACCGTTTCAATTCACATCAATATTGTCACTCCTCGTTTATATGTTTGGTTTCTCGTTTGCTTACTTAGAGCTTGGTGCAGGTCTCGGTGCTTTGGTTCTGTTTGTCGCGGTTCAATTTACGATGATTGCCGCACACCTGTTAGCTGGCAATAGAATGTCATTGTTAGAGTGGTGTGGTTGTTTGTTGTCAGTTTCTGGGCTCGTTTACTTACTCATGCCGACGGATTCGACAAGTTCGCCCGATATAACCTCCATCATATTGATGGCTCTGGCTGGAGTAGGTTGGGGGATTTATACACTTGCGGGTAAGAAATCCACGAACGCGTTGCAATCCACTACTGCCAACTTTGCATTTAGCTCGTTAGTGATCCTTGTGTTAGTAAGCCTGTTACTTGTCATCCCTAATGTGGCATCGCAAATATCCATCACAGAACAAGGCTTGATTTACGCAATATTGTCGGGCTCAGTGGCTTCTGGTGTGGGTTATAGTTTGTGGTATTACGTGGTGAAAAAACTGGATACAGTGGTCGCATCCATTGCACAGCTTTCTGTTCCCGTTATCGCGACACTTGGTGGCGTTTTGTTGTTATCTGAACCTGTTACTATGCAATTTATTATCTCATCGACTGTTATCTTACTTGGAATAAGCTTGGTTCTTGTCGCACCTAAACTTAAGAAATAAAGGGTTCAATCATTAACTTCTATGGCTAAACCAAACAAAAAACAACCTACTAAAACGGTCCAGATATTCTGCGCTAAATGTAAGACACAACTTTTCAAGTATCGAAAAGGCGGCAAAGGGGCGCTCGTAAAGTGTTTTAAGGAACGGATCGTTGAAGATTTCACAAAAGACCCTTGTGTGTGCCCTGAATGCGGAATTGAATTTGCGCGAGATACTTTGGTTCGAGGTACGCCTGCCTACAAATTTGTGGGTGGCAAGGTAACTATGAAGTAGTTGAGAAGAATAAATGCCGCAGCACATCATGCGTGTGGCATTTCACATTGTTTTTTATATTCAGAAGAAAGGTTAGAGCTTAATGAGCTCTAACTCGTCCTTGAAGTTGCAACAGTAATAGCGAGACAATGGCACCCGTTGTATCACACAGCATGTCTTTCTGTGCATCCCAAATATCACCTTGTGAGCCAAGGAACGCGATACCTTCATCACCACCTGCAATTTCTGCATACCACCATTCTATAATCTCGTAGCCAGCTGCTACACTCATGATCGCAAATAGGGCAAAGAAACAGGCTAGTATCGGCTGAGCCAATTTCTTACGAATCAAATACTCTGCGAGTGGATAGGCATAAAGACCAATAGAGAAATGGGCTACTCGGTCAAAGTTATTGCGCTCAGAGCCGATAAGGTTATTGAACCAGTCAAATGGCACTTCTGAGAAGGTATATTTTGCGCCTATCGTGTGCAAAATAAGCCAGATAAACATCAGAGCATAAGCTGTCTTAGAAAAGGTGAGCTTGGTGGATAGCCACCATATCCCGATAAGAATACCGAGAGCAGGGACGATCTCAGCGATCCAAACGGCTCTTGAAGATGGCGCAAAGGCTGAAAAGAGAAAGATAACAAGATAGACAGCAGTTAGTGAGAGTAGAGGTCTATTTTGAGCAAGTGGCGTAATTGTCATCATCAGATCCTTTATAAGTTTTTTGTATAGTTACATAATAATGAACAGTGTTCAATTGTGTTCTAATCACTAGATTTGTTGAAAAGTAGTGTTATCGCCCAGTATCTAGACAAACGGTTGGCGGAGTTTCACAAAAGTTTGATTTACAACAAAGCGATCCTTAAAATCATTGCATTACTACATAACAAGAAAGAAAAGTCATGAAACTGGAAACTGTCGATTACCTTGCTGACGACGCAGCAGAACAATTTGTTCGATCTCTACGTGAAACGGGTTTTGGTGTTCTTAAGAATCACCCCATCCCAAAAGAGCTTGTTGAGTCAATTTACGAGAACTGGTACCAATTCTTCATTTCTGAAGAGAAAGAGAACTTCCACTTCAATGTTGAAACACAAGATGGATATTTTCCACCTTCAGTTTCTGAAGTTGCTAAGGGCCACACTGTAAAAGACATCAAAGAATACTTTCACGTATACCCTTGGGGTCAGATTCCTGAACAGTTAAAAGAACAGATTCTAGATTACTACCAACGTGCTAATGCTTTTGCTCAAGAACTATTAGGTTGGGTTGAAGCACATGCGCCTCAAGAAGTACAAGAGAAGTTCTCAATCGCGCTTTCTGAAATGATTAATGGCAGCGAACAAACACTGCTTCGCGTTCTTCATTACCCACCAATGCAAGGCGATGAAGAGCCAGGTGCTATCCGCGCAGCTGCTCACGAAGACATCAACTTACTGACTGTTCTTCCTGCAGCAAATGAGCCGGGCCTTCAAGTTAAAGCTCAGAATGACGAGTGGTTAGATGTTCCATGTGACTTCGGTAATATGATCATAAACATTGGTGACATGCTTCAAGAAGCATCAGGTGGTTACTTCCCATCGACAACTCACCGTGTAATTAATCCATCAGGTGAACGCCAAGAGAAATCTCGTATCTCTTTGCCACTATTCCTTCACCCAAAACCGGAAGTTGTACTGTCTGAGAAGTACACCGCAAATGAATACTTAATGGAACGTCTAAGAGAGCTTGGTGTTATCTAATTAACTAGTTCCTTGTGCTAAAATTGGTATAGATATCAGAGGTCAGCAAAATTGCTGGCCTTTTTTTGTTTTTCCAAAGAGCTAAACCAATCATAGCCAATTACTGGTCACCTTAGCTGCGTAATTTTGATGGATAACGGGCTCTTGAGCCAAGCAATTGAATGTGGTGTTCCATTAAGCTCGACAAATCGTAGAAAATCGCTTTCAATTAAGAGAAGTCAGCCCACTGACCTAGGGCAATTCATCATGCCTAACAAGCTAACAACTTAATAACCCAAATGAGCCAACTATGTCGAATAATCAAGGTGTGAGAGCGAGCTTTCATAGCCATATGGAGAACCCTTTGCTCTGGCCCATTATGGAAGTGCTTAAGCGAAAACCAAGTGGATGGAAAGTACACACACTGGCGGCTTATCTAAACGACCTTGGGTTTATGCCTGTATTAGATGCAGCACCCGAGAAGGAGTTATTTAAAAAGAACTTTCTCATTATGAATGCGCTGTATCAGCTTCAAGAAACCTTGCACCCTGATGGTTGGCTTCAAGTTCAAGCAATGGATATTGAATTAATGAATGGAAGCTATCATGGAAATAGCCACAGCATTGATCACCAAGACCCTCTTCGAGACTACTACACTAATTGGACTAACTATGAAGCGGATGAAGGTGAAGTCAAAAGGCTGCTGAACGAGTTTTGGACTCGGTACAGAAAGTTTGTTGGCGCTGATACGCTCAATTTAGATAAAAACCGTGCATTGAAGTTATTTGATCTCCCTGTAGACGCAACGCATAAGGAAATTAGAAAGCGTTGGCGACAGCTGGCGTTGCGGTGGCATCCCGATAGAGACGAGGGCAATACGGCAAAATTCCAGACGCTTTGTGAGGCGTGGCATGTATTACGAAGTTCATAATCGACGTAACTCTTACTGCGCTGTTTATTGACTCTTTAGAGTGAAATTTAAGCCCTATATAAAATTGAAAGCCCCATGTTGTGAGTGACACAAGTGGGGCTTTGTCGTCATTATGCTTGTATTGTTACTAGGCTATGCGTTGTTACTAGATTAAGCGTCGTTACAACTTCATTTATTGTGCTATGAGTGATCTTTGTTTTCTCCACTCTTATGTTCGAATGCATAGTCGAGTACTTTACGGATATAAGGAGCACCGACCTTGGAACCACCATTACCGTGCTCGATGACCACAGTCGCAACATATTCAGGGTGTTCGTAAGGTGCGAATGCCGTGTAAAGCGCGTGGTCGAGTAAATGCCGAGCCAGTTTCTTGGAGTTGTAGACCTGATCTTTTGCAAGATCAAATACTTGGGCTGTTCCCGATTTACCGCCGCTAGTGTAGTCAGTTCCTTTAAATGCACGTCTGCCGCTACCTCGACTGCCGTGGTTTACGAGTCGCATCGCATTAATAGGTACATCCCATATCTCGTCTGGTACTTCAGTGATCGACAGCATCGGCTCAGGTTCAACCAGTTTTTGCGTATCAAAATCTTCACCGTGATCTAAGGTAGCTCTCAAGATATGAGGTGGCATTACCTTCCCATGATTAACTAGTACCGAGGTTGCTTTGGCAAGTTGCATTGGCGTGGATGTCCAATACCCTTGACCAATACCAATAGGGACGGTGTCACCTTGATACCAAGGGGTACGATAACGCATCATCTTCCACTCTCGAGTTGGCATGTTGGCGGTACTTTCTTCATAGATATCGATGCCCGTAGGTTCACCAAAACCAAAGCGATTCATCCAACTTGAGATGCGGTCGATACCTAAATCAAAGGCGGTTTGATAGAAGAATGAATCCACCGACTCTTCAATCGCTTGAGTTACGTCAACAGGACCGTGACCCCAGCGTTTCCAGTCTCGCCATGATTTAGAGTTGCGTTTGGAACCGGGAATTTGCCATGAACCGTGATCATCACGAATGGTGTTTTCTGATATAACATGCTCTTGTAATCCGGCAACGGCCATAAATGGTTTTATGGTGGATGCTGGAGGGTAAACGCCCAGTGTGGTGCGATTCACCAACGGGTGAGCAGGGTCATTCAATAGACGTTGGTAGTTCTTACTCGAAATGCCGTCGACAAATAGATTAGGGTCATAACTTGGGCTAGATGCCATCGCCAGTACACTGTTGTCTTTTGGATCGAGGATAACCGCACTTCCGGTTCGGTGATCAAGTTGTTCAAATACGTATTTTTGCAGTTCAAGGTCAATATTTAATACTATGTCTTTGCCTGCAACTGGCGGCACGTACTCAATAGTCCGAACAACACGGCCACGGCTGTTTACTTCAACTTCTTGATAGCCTTTGGTTCCGTGTAGGATATCTTCGTAATAGCGTTCGACACCGAGCTTACCAATAATAGTAGTCGCTTGATAATTCGCTTCGATGCCTTTTTCTTCTAGCTTCTTTAGGTCACTATCATTGATGTGTGCCACATACCCTAAGACATGGGTCAGCACCTCTCCATTTGGGTAAAAGCGCTTTAAGTTCGTATCAATCGATAAGCCGGGGAATTGGTACTGGTGCACCGAAAACTTAGCAATCTCTTCTTCACTTAGGTTCTCTAATATAGTGACAGATTTGAAACGGCGCGTGTTGTGATAACGTTTTTTGAATCGAGCGATCTGCTCAACATCACGCGGGATGTATTTGTCGAGCTTGGCGAGCATGGTATCGACATCATCTGTTTGCTCGGGAATCATCGTTAGATTAAACACAAGCTTGTTCTCGGCAAGCAACACACCATTACGATCGTAAATTAGCCCGCGAGTAGGCGCGATAGGCAATACTTTGATTCTGTTGCCATCCGCACGAGTTTGATAGCTTTCAAAATTGTCGACTTGAAGTCGGTACAGGTTGGCGACTAAGACGAGAGTGAACAGTAAGATCCCACAAAACGCCACGATTACACGGTTTTTGAATAGGTTTACTTCGATTTTATGGTCACGCATCTTAACGCGTTTATGATTCATTGAAGCCTCAAGAGTCTGTTACATTTAGTTACACCTATCGAGTCGGAACTTTATCTGAATATCGCCATAGTTTTGTAAAAGCTGTGTCATGATTTTGGGGATTTCTATGATTAAAGCGCTGACCAACAATGTAGTTACGTAAAGAGTGGCCGAATCAGATAGAAATATAGGAATTGAACGCAAAAAAACGGCCCTCATAAATGAGAGCCGTAACAATAAAGATTAACTTAACGCGAGGTATTAGTTCGAGCTCGAAGGTTTGAACTGAGATTTACGCATACGGTTTAGTGCGGCCATTACATCCAATACTCTTGGTTTCGCTAAGTCACCGTAGTTTGGCATGTTCACGTGCCACTCATCGCTTAAGATAGCGCTAAACTCTTTAGCAGGGTTGTTTGACCAACCTGGAGTTTGTGCAAACTGGAACCAAGCCCAACCAATCGCGTTTACTTCTGACGTTGATTCTAACTGCTCTAATGCAGAAAGGTCCGCGAATTCCTTACCAAAACGCAGTGACTCTTTGCCTTTCGCGTTAACTCGGAATTTGCCGTCAGTAAGAATGTTCATCAATGCTGCGCGGTTTAACGAACGAGGAACAAACGTTTCTAATGCGGTCTCACATTCGTTAGTTCGCTGAGTAGGGTGTTGAGCGATGACTTCTTGTGCTTTATCAGTTACGTCTACCGCTTGGTAGTCGTGCATTTGAATAACAGTGTCAGCCACGTCTAGGTAATCGCCAGATCCACCCATTACAACAATGGTAGAGATATCCATCTCTTCACGAAGTTGGCCAATACGGTCAACAAGTGGAGTGATTGGCTCAGCACCTTTTGATACTAGAGCTTGCATACGTTCGTCACGAATCATGAAGTTAGTCGCTGACGTATCTTCATCAATAAGTAGTGTTTGAACGCCTGCTTCAATCGATTCTTGTAGCCAAGCCGCTTGCGATGTAGAACCTGATGCATCTTGTGTGCTGAAATTAGACGTGTCTTTCTGCATTGGTAAATGGTTGATGTAGTTTGAAAGATTCAAGTTATGTACACATCGGCCATCTTCAGCACGGATCTTCATCGTATCGGTCGCAGTCACGATACCTTCACGGCCATCACCAGGAATATGGTTGTAGATAGAACGTTCAACGGCGTTCAATAGTGTAGATTTACCATGGAAACCACCACCAACGATCAGCGTGATGCCTTTAGGAATACCTAGGCCAGTCACATCACCTTGGTTTGGCGCGTTTAGCGTCACACTTAAAGACTCTGGTGCTAGGAAAGGAACTGCGCCTTTCATTGGCAGGTCGCAGTTACCTGCAATACGAGGTAATACACTGCCATTTGCAACGAATGCTGCTAGGTTGTTTTCTTCCAATTGAGCACGCAATGCGTCTTGGTCTTCAACAGCTTCACAATGCTTAATCATCGCTTCGATGTTGAGTTCGCGTTCAAGCGTTGCGCGACGAATAAACTTAGGCAAATAGAATGTAATGATGTTGATTGCTTTCTTTGCAAGAATACTACGACCATCAGCGGGTAGGTTGATACGAAAACGAATTTCGATACCGTGCTCGGTGAAAACCACAGATGTGTTATCCAAAACAGTTTGGCCGGTTAGTGCGATAGACACGGTCGCTTCTTGCTTAGCAAATTCAGAGAAGCTACGTGCAATAAAATCACGCGCTGCTACTTGGTATTCGTAAGATTTTTCTTTAAGCCAATCTAACCCTGTTAACGACCAAGCGCGTGTTGCGCGAAAACGTGAAGATGATGCATACGGGTCACCTTGAACGTGGTCGATGTGTAATTCGAAATCAGCAAAGTCGTATTGACCTTTAATTTGTTGATATGCGCGGAAGTTTTGTTTTTCGAGCTTTTTAAGCTTTGCAGTCAACTGATCCATAACGAGGAATGCCTATATAAAGGGAAGATAAAACAGAAAGGCGGCGATTATAAAAATCACCACCTATAGAGTAAAGAGAAAGTAGGCCTAAATCCAAAACAAAGTGCTCTTTTTCGCCTTAAGCGTAACGAGTTGTCCCCAAATAGTTTTGATTGATTAAGCTGTGTTCGAATTCTTGGCTCGGCATTGGCTTGCCATAAAGGTAACCTTGTCCCACATCACAGCCTTCATTGATGATAAATTGCTCCTGAACCTCCGATTCAATGCCTTCAATCGTGACTTTTAAGTCGAGCTTTTTCGCGATTTGGACTATGGACCGAACGATCTCTGAGTCTTCCTGTGAGTTGAGCATTTGGTCGATGAAGCTCTTATCAATTTTAATCGTATCGAATGGGAATTTCTTAAGGTAACTAAATGAGGCATAGCCCGTCCCAAAGTCGCCCAGTGACAATGTAACGCCAATGTTGTGTAACGATTCCAATGTATTTTTCGCGACGACTTCATCTGCAATGAGGCAACTTTCCGTGACTTCAAGTTCTAAGAAATGAGGTTCTAGGTGATAGGTTTCCAACAGGTGAATAATTTGGTCTGCGAAATCAACATTCTTTAATTGAATAGCAGATACGTTTACGGCTATTTTGAAATCTTCAACGTATTCGGACCACTCTTTCGCTTGCTCAATCGCGTTGCGCAGAGCAAAATTTCCTACTTCGAAAATTAACCCGTTTTGCTCGGCCATGTGTATTAAGGTTTCGTTAGATATGTCTCCCAGAACGGGGTGTCGCCAACGTAGTAGAGCCTCTGCACCAACCCAGCGATGAGTCAACGGGCATACTTTAGGCTGAAAATAGAGCATAAGGTCATCATTACGAACCGCTTGGAGTAAATAACCTTCAATCTTATTAATATGACTTTGTTCTTCAGCATGAGACTGAGAATAGTAAGCGAACTTCTGTCCGGAATCTTTACATGCCAACATCGCTTCTGAAGATTTTTGGATAATACTGTCAGCACCATCGTCGTGCTCAGTAATCGCAATCCCTATAAAGGCATGCAGATGAACTTTGTCACTACCAATGTCAAATTCTGAATGACCGACTTTTACCAATGTCTGGCATAGTTCTTCGATACGTTGGTGCAAATCTTTAACACTGAACGCCAACACAAGGTCAACCGAAGTAGGGCGCGCAGTTAATACCTCGACATCAGAGATACTGTCGATGCGTTGTCGGTATTCAACAAGCACTTGGTCTAACGCGTTGTAGCCATATCGAGCTTGAATGCGCCTGCCATTAGTAAATCCAATATGGATTACTGCGAGTGAGCCACCAGTAAACCTTTGTTGTGACAACAACTTCTGATCTAAGCGCGACTCAAAAGCACTTCGGTTCAAAAAACCCGTGCCGAGATCGTGATTTTTTTGGAAATTGATCTCTTGTTCTGCCGCTCTGCGCTTATCAATCTCTTGGTTTAATGAATAATTAAGACTCGCGAGGTCTTTTGTGCGAGTAGCAACTCGGCTTTTTAAGTCACGATTCATTTGAGTGAGCTTAGCGTGTTGAAACAAGGTTTTTAATTGAGATTCTATCGAGGTGCGAAAGCTTTCTAATAGCTTAATATAGGTAGGCGTGTAGTGATTTTCTTTCGAGTCCAAGATACAAATGGTGCCGAACAATTCGCCGTTAGGCCAACATAGCGGAATGCCACAATAAGAGATTAAGCCAAGCTTTGTGTCGGGGTTATTTTTCCAATCAACATCGGCAAGCGCATTGGGTACTAAAAGCTGCTGCTGAGACTCCATCACCGTTTCGCAGTAAAGCCCATTTCCTAATGTTTCAGAATCGCCTTTGTTATAAGGGTTATCCTGACTGTGGCTGGTAGAGAAAACTTCAATGTAGTTGGTATGAACACGCATGATAAGTGCAGCAGGCACTTGAGTGATTTGAGCTAAGAGGTCGACAATATTTTGCCAGCTGGAGGCCATATCGTCAGGGATATCTAAGTCTATCGTTTTTATCTTCTTCATATGACTCCGAGTCAATTATGCTAAATGCATCAACACATCCTGTGTTAATTAAGATGAACCAAATAAACTGTGAATATTACATTAACTAAGTATAAGAAATGTTGCACAAAAAAACCTCCGCAATTTTGCGGAGGTTTTCAAATGTGAATCTGGGTCTCAGTAATGAGATAAGTTTCGATTAAGGCTTTAACTTTATAAAATCATCAGTGTTAAGTTTCTCTTTATAGTCTACCGATGGTTGAGCAAAACCGTTCAACTGTAAAAACTCTTCTTTAAAACCTTGATAGTCACCGATTGATTGGAAGTTGTTTTCATCCATAGCTTCAAGTAGTTCAGTCACATGAGCTTGGGTTTCTGGGTCGAGTTCCCATTCATCCATCCGAATTAGGCGCTCGCCATCAAGTGGTACTTTGGTTTGTCCATACAGCTTACTGCTGAATAAGCGTTGCATTTGTTGGATACAACCTTCGTGGGTCTCTTTTTCTTTCATCACTCTATATAAAGCGAGCAGATAGGGGCTTAGCCCCGGAATGAACACACTCGCTTTGGTCACTAATGCTTTACACACGGTCGCGTAAGCATTACCACCAAAGTTTGCTAGTTCAAGGTTAAGTGCGTGACTGGTTTGATGAAGGTCTATTTTAGCGCGGCCCAAAGTACCGTCTAAGTAGATAGGGTGCGTGACTTCTGGACCAACGTAAGAAAAAGCAATGGTTTTGCAACCTGGGGCAATAGATTCAGCATTGATTAGCTCATCTATCCACTGTTCCCAATCTTCGCCGCCCATGACTTTGAGTGTGCTTTCGGCTTCTTCTTCCGTTGCAGCATCAAGTGTGTTGGTCACCCAGTTGTCGTGCTCTAGTGAGATAGTCGCACCAGTCACGCTTTCACCGATTGGCTTAATGGCAGAGCGCCAGAATTCTTCGGTATTTGGTTTGGGTCTTACGCCAGCAGCCAAGCTATAGATAATCAGATCCACTTCACCTTCGAAGTAGGTTTCGATGGCTTCGACAACTTGTGAACGTGTTTCTTGTGAAAATGCGTCGCCAACAATGTTGATAGCAGTGCGTTGCTCTCGTTCGGCTTCTTTCTTGAAATAGATGTTGTTGTACCAACCAGCGCTGCCTAGGGATTTCTCGTTAGGACCGCGCTCGAATGAGACGCCGATGGTGTCAGCTTTTGCACCGCCAAAGGTAAGGGCAATGCGAGCGGCAAGGCCAAAGCCAGAGGAAGCACCGATAATCAGTACTCGCTTAGGGCCATCTTTGATCTGCGGCGCACTCTTAACAAACTTGATTTGTTGCTTTACGGATTCTTGACAGCCTAGAGGGTGAGCGCTTTTGGCTACCACACCCTTGATAATAGGTTCGATCAGCATAAATAACCTTACAGTTAACGGTGATATGCACTCAGGCTAACGTAAAGCTGTGTAAAATTTATTGAGCTAGACCATTAAAACCTAAAGATACTGATATAATTCTTTGGCGACAAATTCAGCAATCCAAGGCTGAGCTTCTGGTTTTGGATGCAGTCCATCGTTCATCATCCACTCCGGTTTGAGGATGATATGCTCTAGGAAAAACGGCAAAAGTGGCACGTTTTGTTGATCAGCAAGCGCTGCAAAAACGTACTCAAACTGTTGGTTGTAACGCTTACCGTAATTCGGTGGGATTTTAATCTTCATCATAATAGGTTTCGCGCCCGCAGCTTTTATCTGCTTAATGATTTGATCAAGATTCGCAGACATCAGCTTAGGTGGGAATCCACGAAGACCATCATTCGCACCGAGTTCGATAAGAACAGTGTCTGGGGCGTGTTCTTCAAGCAATTGTGGTAAACGAGCTAAGCCATTGCCAGTTGTGTCACCAGAAATACTTCCGTTGACCACGGTTACCGTTTTGTCATGCTTTGCTAACGCGTCTGGTAACAGGCTTGGCCAACTCTGTTTGATGTCCATGTTATAACCAGCACTCAAGCTATCACCAAGCACCAGTAACTTAGAATCTAACTCGGTATCTTGAGCCAAAGAAGCGGTTGAAAATATAATTAAGAATAAAAAGGAAATTAGTCGAGTCATGCATACATCCATCATTAAAGCAGAAGCTGTTTCGAAGACAGTGTCTACTAATCAAGAACATTTAACAATCTTAGAGCATGTTGATATCGATATTCGTGAGGGTGAAACGGTTGCGATCGTCGGTACTTCAGGTGCGGGTAAATCCACGTTAATGACACTGCTTGCAGGACTCGATGTGCCAACTTCTGGCGAAATCAGTTTGTTAGGCCAACCTCTATCACAGCTTGATGACGAAGCGAGAGCCAAAATCCGCAGTGAATCCGTTGGGTTTGTTTTCCAAAGCTTCTTATTGATCCCAAGCCTTTCTGCCCTGCAAAACGTCACGCTGCCTTGTTTGTTGAAAGGTGAAGACGAAGACATCGAACGCGCGACGGCTTTGCTTGAATCAGTGGGCTTGAAAGACAGGCTTGATCACCTGCCGTCTCAACTGTCCGGTGGTGAACAACAAAGGGTAGCATTGGCTCGTGCGTTTATGATTAAGCCTAAAATTTTGTTCGCTGATGAACCAACGGGCAACCTAGACCAACAAACGGCAGCGAAAATCGTAGAGCTGTTGTTCGAACTTAATTCATCGCACGGTACAACGCTTGTTCTCGTCACGCATGACCCTAAGCTCGCACAGCGTTGCCAACGAACCTTGAAAATGCATGTCGGTCACATAGAGGAAGTGTAAATTGAATTCATCACACGGACTGAATAAACGACTGTTTTCATGGAGCATCGA
>NZ_CH902606.1:433603-490148 GCF_000153005.1 Vibrio sp. MED222
AGAAAGCAAAGACACGGATACAGAAAAAACCGAAAAACATTGGCGACTTGCTTTTGTTGTCGGAATGGTCGTGAGCGGCTGGTTATTGATTCCAACAGGCTACCAACTTCCGCAATTAGAAGAGATCAACTTCGCAGTGGTTATCATAGCCGGATTATTGGTGGGCTTCGGTACCAAGATGGCGAATGGCTGTACTAGCGGCCATGGCATTGTGGGGATGGCTCGTTTGTCCAAGCGCTCAATCATCGCTACTTGTGTATTCATGGGTGTGGCAATCGTAACTGTGTTGGCTAAGAACTTGATCGGTTTGGGGGCGTAATGAAAAACTCTTCACTTACTATCGTTATCGGTTTGGTCGCAGGTATTCTTTTTGGCTCAGGTATGATCATTTCAGGCATGGTTGACCCGAACAAAGTACTTGGGTTTTTAGATATTGCTGGCGACTGGGACATTAGCTTGGCATTCGTCATGGGTGGCGCGTTATTGGTCTTCGCTCCGTTTTATCACTTGGTCATTAAAAAGCGCGCTCAAGCCGTCAATGGCGAACCTTTAGATAGCAGTAATAATCCACTAATAGATAGAAAGTTGATCTTAGGTTCAACTGCTTTTGGTTTAGGCTGGGGGATTGCAGGCTTTTGCCCGGGCCCTGCAGTAACCAGCCTTAGTGGGGGTAACCCAACGGTATGGCTGTTCGTCTTAAGCATGCTGGTGGGAATGTGGTTGGCGGGTCGTACGAACAAAACCTGTTAGTAGCAAGCTTATCGCTGATTACATTGGCTTTGACGTTATTCGTTCTGAGCTGACCAAGCATAGAGGTTGACTCGCTTTTAGCAAAAAAGCCAGTCAGCCTCTTTCTATATCTACCGTTAGCTATGATCTGCCGTTATCTAAAATCTACTATTTAATAGTCATTGAAACTGGGCAATGGTCGCTAAGTTTGTAATCAAGCACATCTTGTGTTTAAAAGACCTTCTGTTTAGCAGGAGAGGCATCTAAGGATTTGCTCACTACAATATGATCAATCACAGAACGGAACTGGTGTGTGCGATGGTTATTGCGGTTAGAGCGTACCTTACAATCTGCTCGAGTTTTTCTTGTCGCCAACTGAGCATCGGCATTTTGAGTTAAGTCTTTCCACATCCAATCTCTGAGTAAGAAAGGTTATGGTTGAAATCGCCTAATATTGCGTAATCCTGACCTTGGCGTTCTCTTTGCTGTATCCATTTATTAAGTTGTTGCGCTTGGTCTTTGAGCCTTGAACAGTCACGGTTAGATTTATACGCGCCGCTGCAACCCGCCTTTAAATGCACAGACAACATGTGAATTGGTTTTGTATCCGTTTTCACAACCATATAACTGGCAAATCTAAGCTTGCTGTTAGCGCCCGATTCGAGAGGAAAGTCAGCGTAGTCGGTGAGTATGATTCCTTTACGAACCGCGAAGCCTGTGTATTGGTTTACTTCTTTGAACTGATGGTTGCTGTTTTCTGGTAATGCTCGGTCAGACATCAATATCTTGTATTGATCACCTGCGATGCGCTGAATGGCATTGATGTCATCGACTTCTTGGAAAGCCACCACATCCGAATTTAAGGATTGGAAATACTGTTCGAGCTTATCGAAATCCGCTTGATCACGTTGGTCAGAAAACTTATTCACAGCCTCATTGGTTGATAACCATTCGATATTCCAACTGGATATGGTTAAAGGTTCGCCAAATGCTTGGCTACTGAGCAAGCAGCCTAACATTATCCAGTTTTGAAGTCGTTTCATCCCAAATATCCCTAATTTTGGTGTGCAATATAGTTGAGCCGTTATCCTACAACACTTACCGAAAATTCAACTCTTTTTAGCAGTTTTTTTATTGTTACATTGTTTCTTTTCGACTTGAGATCTCACGTAATAATATTGGATTTATCTTGTTCGGCGTGCCTATTTTATTGATCCAAATCAATACTCAATGTTGGTGGTTCTCGTTAAATACGCCACAATATCTAGTGTTAGTTAAACGATAAATCGCTCTATAGTGTGTTTGTGGATAAGTCTGTGAATACCTCAAGAGTAAGGAGAAGTGGTGAAATCAATCGTAATCAAGCGTGATGGCTCAAGAGCTCCATTCAGTAGAGATCGCATCCAAGCTGCAGTGGAAGCAGCATCAGACAAAACCGATAAGGAAATTGCTATTTATGCTCTGAATGTGGCATTAGCAGTTGAGTTGAAGCTCGAAGACTACGATGAAGTTCATATCTCTGAAATTCAAACCATGGTCGAGAACGAGCTAATGCAGGGACCATACAAGTCTCTTGCTCGTGCCTACATTGAATATCGTCATGACCGTGACATCGCACGTGAAAAGCAAAGCGCTTTAACTCGCGAGATCGAAGGTCTGATCGAAGAAAGCAATGTTGATCTGATCAATGAGAATGCCAACAAAGATGGCAAAGTTATCCCAACTCAGCGTGATTTGCTAGCGGGTATCGTGGCTAAGCATTATGCAAAAACTCACATTTTGCCGCGTGATATCGTACAAGCTCACGAGTGTGGTGACATTCACTATCACGATTTAGACTACGCACCGTTCTTCCCAATGTTTAACTGTATGCTTATCGATCTTAAAGGCATGTTAACGCATGGCTTCAAGATGGGTAACGCGGAAATCGACACACCTAAATCGATCTCTACGGCGACAGCGGTAACTGCACAGATCATCGCGCAAGTGGCAAGCCACATATACGGCGGTACAACGATTAACCGTATCGACGAGGTTCTAGAACCGTACGTAATGGCGAGTTACGAGAAACACCTATCACTAGCGAAAGAATGGGACATTCACAGCCCAGAAGCTTTTGCTATATCTCGTACAGAGAAAGAGTGTTACGACGCTTTCCAGTCTTTGGAATACGAAGTAAACACGCTACACACGGCTAACGGACAAACACCATTCGTCACGTTTGGTTTCGGTCTTGGTGAAAGCTGGGGTTCAAAACTTATCCAGCAATCTATCTTGAAAAACCGCATCGCAGGTTTGGGTAAGAACCGCAAAACAGCCGTGTTCCCTAAACTGGTCTTTGCAATCAAAGATGGTTTGAACCACCAGAAGCAAGATCCAAACTACGATATCAAGCAATTAGCGCTTGAGTGTGCATCTAAGCGTATGTACCCAGACATTCTTAACTACGACAAAGTGGTAGAAGTGACAGGGTCATTTAAAACGCCTATGGGCTGCCGTAGCTTCTTGAATACTTACGAAGAAAACGGTGAGTTGATTCATGAAGGCCGTAACAACTTAGGTGTTGTTAGCTTGAACTTGCCACGTATTGCTATTAACGCAAAACAAGATATGGCTAAGTTCTACGAACTGCTTGATGAAAAATTGAAGCTAGCTCGTCGCGCTCTAGAAACTCGTATTTCTCGTCTAGAAAACGTGAAAGCGCGTGTTGCGCCAATCCTATACATGGAAGGCGCTTGTGGCGTTCGTTTGAAAGCAGACGATTCTATTGCCGATATCTTCAAGAATGGCCGTGCATCTGTTTCTCTTGGTTACATTGGCATCCATGAAGCGATGACAGCACTTTACGGCACAGACGTTCACCTGTATGACGATGGCGAAATGCGTGCTAAAGCGCTTGAGCTGGTGGAGTACATGAAGCGTGAAGTGGAATCTTGGACAAAAGAGACAGGTTACGCGTTCAGCTTATACGGCACACCAAGTGAAAACCTATGCAGCCGTTTCTGCAGCATCGATACCAAAGAGTTTGGTGTAATTGATGGTGTAACTGACCGTGGCTACTACACAAACAGCTTCCACTTAGACGTACAGAAGAAAGTGAACCCATACGACAAGATCGATTTCGAGATGCCTTATCCAGAAATCTCTAGCGGTGGTTTCATCTGTTACGGCGAATTCCCGAACATGCAGAAGAACATCGAAGCGCTAGAAAACGTATGGGACTACAGCTACACACGTGTTCCTTACTACGGCACCAACACGCCAATTGATGAGTGCTACGAATGTGGCTACAATGGTGAGTTCGACTGTACAAGTAAAGGCTTTACGTGTCCTAAGTGTGGTAACCATGACTCAACCAAAGTGTCGGTAACGCGCCGCGTTTGTGGTTACCTTGGTAGCCCAGATGCACGACCATTTAACTTCGGTAAGCAAGAAGAAGTTAAACGCCGCGTGAAGCACCTTTAGTAAGCTCTAAGATCATTAGCTATCTTACTAAGAAGAGCTACGTTTCAAGAAACAAGATTGGTATCGGCGCTATGTCGATACCAATTCTTTTATTTAAGATCTTACAGCATTTCGCTTCAAACTATTAAGCAATAACGAGTTTTCAATACTGCCTTATGAACTACCATCAATATCACCCAATCGACGTTGTAAACGGCCCAGGAACACGCTGCACTTTGTTTGTGTCGGGCTGTGTGCACCAGTGTCGCGGGTGTTATAACCAATCGACGCAAAGTTTGGACTCAGGGCACTTGTTCACTCAAGAACTGCAAGACCACATTATCGCTGATCTGAACGATCCGCGAATCAAGCGTCGTGGCTTGTCGCTTTCTGGTGGTGATCCTCTGCATCCTGCAAACGTATCTGAAGTGCTTCAGCTTGTTCAGCGTGTAAAAGCAGAGTGTGAAGGTAAAGACATCTGGGTGTGGACGGGTTACGAGCTCGACGAACTCGATGAAAATCAGAAGCAAGTGCTTGAATACGTCGATACTTTGATTGATGGTCGCTTTGAACAAGATAAAGCGGATCCAATGTTGGATTGGCGTGGTAGTTCAAACCAAATCATTCATCGATTTACTGACATATAACAGTTGTCGTGGCTTAGCACACTCGTAAAACGAAAAAGGGCGTCATGGTTAGCGCAATGCAACCAATCGGCCCTTGGGTGTGAGTTCTTTTCGTTTATTCGCTTAAACTACCATTCAAGCAACGACCTGATCTGGCTCTTCTATTAAGTTGTTGATCCATTTCTTAGAGTGAATCCGCTGGCTAGTTAAAGCTATCTTCGCTAGCTCTTCCAGCAGCACAATCATCAAAACCCATTCTAGCGGCCACCCCAACACCAGAGCAGTAAAGTAGGCGAGGGGAATACCAATGGCCCACTGGCCGAATATGTCGATGAAGATGCTGTAGTTGATGTCTCCACCACTTTTTAGCACTCCGCCTATACCAACCATATTGAAGACTCTTAGTACCATACCGAGTGCCATTACTAAGGTAACGTTAACGGCCGTATCTTTGAGCTCTAAGTGAGTAAGACCGATCATGTATACGATCGCGGGTTTGGCGATAAAGCACATTAACGCTAGTAAAGCAGCAAGCCCACAACTCACTAACACATAGCCCCAAGCTGTATTCTCGACACGTTGATAGTTCTTCGCACCGATCTCGTTACCTAGAATGATGGAAGCCGCAACCGCAAAACCCAAAAAAGCAGAGATCAAAATGCTTTCGACAGGCGATAGCAAGGAAATGATCGCAAGTTCTCCAACCCCCATTTGGCCAACAATAACGTTGTAAATAAGAATCCCGCCCGCCCACGCAGTGTCGTGAACCAACATAGGTATAGCCACCGTAAAGTACTTCTTTCTATGCTTCGGTAATAACGCATCTCGCCAATTGCTTAACGTCGGGAATAGGTGCGGGTAATGTTTTCTTGCCATAACAAGCAATGCAATGGTTTGAAAGAATCGAGATACTGTGGTGCCAATAGCCGCACCAACCACACCCAGTTCTGGAAACCCAAACAAGCCGAAGATCAATAGGGCATTGAGAATTGCATTGACGATGATTGCCCAGATACTGATTTTGGTGGGGAGCTTGGCTTCGCCCACAGAGCGAAGTGCACTCTCTAGCGGCACAACTACAGCGGTACCAATAAGGCTGGCTCCTGTTATCCAAAGGTAATCCGTTGCCAAGCGGACGTAATCAGGGTCTGAGGCCACCACAGACACGACTGATTCAGGAGCCAATGTATAGATGAACACAAAGGGAATGATGGCAAAGATCGAAAGTGCCCATGATTGCGCTAGTGTACGTCGAATTCCGTTGAAATCACCGGCACCAAAATATTGCGAAGCTAGCACGCTCACAGCTCCGCTAATCCCCGATACCATGATCAAGTTGAAGAAGAAGATACGGTTGCCAACACCAACAGCGGCGGTTGCAGAATCACCAAGCTGGTTGACCATAAAAATATCGACCACGCCTAGTAATGAAAACAACATGGTTTGCAGTGAGACAGGTAAACCAATGTGTAATAGTTTTTGCCAAAACTCTTTGTCCAAATGACGATATGTCGAGAGCATCGCATTTCCCCGGTAGTGATTATGCGAGAAGTTTATCGGCATTTGTTTTCGCTGTATTCTTCAGACTCATCACAAACTTTTGCCAAACTATCCACTTTGATAAGTTGGCCAATAGAATGAGTTAGCAGTGATATGAGTGATAAACAAGAAAGGTATGAGATCTCTGAAAAGACGCACCAAGAGTTTGTCGATCAAAGCCATGTTTTGGCATTTGAAGAGCTCGGTATCGTTCAATGTGGCACGGCGTCGTGTCGAGACTTCTTTTCGGTGTATCGTAAGAACCAACAAAAACACATGTTGCTGTATACCGTGAGAGGTAAGGGATGGCTCGAAAGCGAAGGGTGTCGCTACATTCTAGAACCAGGCTCTTGCATTACTGTTCCTGCAGGCGTTGAGAACGGTTTTGGTATTGAAGAAGAAACATGGCAGATCGCATGGATCTTTCTATCGCCTAATAAACAATGGGAAAATGTCGTCAGTGATGAAGTGAGTTATACGCTGTCTCCGGCGGCAGAAGTCGTCTCGTCGTGCATTCATACTCTGTTGAGAAGTATTGCCTTACCCATCGATTTGGGTGGAGCGATTGCGATTCACAGTGTAGCCCAAATAGAGTTCATGATTAATGCGCCAGTGCCTCAGCAACAGTCGCGCAATTTGATCCGCTTAAGACGCGTTTTCGATAATGTACAAAAGCAGCTCCATAAAGAATGGAACGTTCATGAACTCGCGAGCTTATTCCCGTGCTCTGAGCCACACTTCCATCGTTTGTGTCAGCGCTATTACTCGCACAGCCCTATGACTCATATCATGCGTATGAGAATGGAATACGCTGCACGGCTACTTAGATCGAGTGATTGGTCGATTCAACACATTGGTGAGATAGTCGGATATCCAAATGCCGCTAACTTTAGCACTCGGTTTAAAGCGTGGTCAGGAATGACACCAAGACAATTCAAACAAAGTGCACAATAGCGATCTTAATAGGGCGCATGGAAACATAAGTCACATAGAAGCATAAGATACCTAGAAATACAGCGCTTTGAATTGTGCAATTGGTTATTAGGTGTTTGAAATTCGCACTATTTATCCGTTTGAAATGACCAATCTCTGATTACTTCCAATTACTAATGGTAACTAAGCGCTTCTATTAAAAAATGTTTCTGATTTGTCTACGATAATGTTAACGTGAAACTCATACTTGAATTTCAAAGGGTTGTGACTTTCATGTTTTCACATCTACCAAAACCAACTTTAGATCCAATTCTATCTCTGTCTGTCGCTTACCGCGGCGATACTCGTACTGATAAAGTCGACTTAGGCATTGGCGTTTACAAAAACGACCAAGGTGAAACACCGATCATGAAAGCCGTCTCTAAGGCTCAAGATATCGTTGTTGAAACACAGAAAACCAAAGCTTATGTTGGCCTAGCAGGCTGTGAAGAGTTTAACCAAAGCATGGTTGATCTGTTGCTTAAAGGGACTTCTGCAATAGGTCGCGTTGCTGCGATTCAAACACCAGGTGCAAGTGGTGCACTTCGCATGTTGGGTGACTTGATGAAAGTCTCTCAACCAGACACAACGGTTTGGATTTCAAACCCAAGCTACGTTAACCACAAACCGGTGATGGAAGCAGCAGGCTTAAAAGTTAGATACTACAATTACTTCAGTCCTGAAACGAAGCAAGTTGATACGGCTAAAATGTTGGCCGACCTTTCAAAAGCGGGTCCATCAGACGTGGTACTTCTTCACGGTTGCTGTCATAACCCAACGGGTGCTGACATTGATTTTGAAGCGTGGCAGGAAATTACTAAGTTATCGCAAAAGAATGGTTTCTTACCGTTTGTTGATATTGCCTACCAAGGCTTTGGTGATGGCTTAGAAGAAGACGCAAAAGGTCTTCAACATATGGCGAACAACGTAGAAGAGATGTTGATTACGACGTCATGTTCGAAAAACTTCGGTTTGTACCGTGAAAGAACGGGTGCCGCGATTGTTATCGGTAAGAACAGCGAACACGTAGGCAATGCTAAAGGTAAGCTTCTGACACTGGCTCGTTCAACTTACACAATGCCGCCAGATCATGGTGCCGCGTTGGTTAAAACAATTCTTCAGAATCAAGAACTAACGACGATTTGGAAACAAGAGTTGAGTGAAATGCAGCAACGTTTGTTAAATCTACGCCAAAGTTTATGTAATGAATTGCGAAATACTTACAACACGTCACAATTTGACTTCATCGAAAGCCATAAAGGCATGTTTAGTGTACTAGGCTTTAAAGAAACTCAAATGAATCAACTACGTGAAGAATATGGAGTCTATGGTGTTGGTGATGGACGCATCAATATCGCAGGCCTTTCTGAATCCCATATTCCTTATGTGGCTAAAGCGATAGCCAACGTTTCAAAATAGAAGGTGACTGAATGTATAATTGGAAAGCGATTGTAGTTTTAATGCTAAGTGGTGGCCTGTTTGCTTGTTCGACAACTACTCAAGTTCCTGTCGAGCCAGAGCAAAAGCCTCAAGTAGAACAACCTGTTGTCGATGACTCTTCTAAGACTGACGCAACGGAAGGCGAAAAAGTAACGGAACCTACAGAGAAGCCTCAAGAAGTAAAACCAACGGAACCAGAAGCGAAACCAAAGCCTGAACAAAAACCGACTGCAAAACCAACCAAGACAAGTGACGGCAAACTGATTCTTGGTGAAGAGGAGTGGGTGTTTGTTCCTGGTCTTAAAGAAGCGTTTAAAGCACGAGTTGATACAGGTGCAACAACATCATCAATCAGTGCCGTTGATATTGTTGATTTCGAACGTGACGGTAAAGATTGGGTTAAGTTCAAAATTGAACATGACGGCATCACAACTGAAGAGATCAGCTTGCCGGTAGAGCGTTGGGTTAAGATCAAGCAGTCGAGCGCGGAAGGTACACAACGACGTGCTGTTGTTGTCGCTTCAATTCAAATCGGCGATCTAAAAGACAAGACTGAGTTTACGCTAGCAGATCGAACGCATCTTTCTTTCCCAATTCTGTTGGGGAGAAGCTTCTTTAGAGATGTTGCCGTTGTCGATGTTGGTCAAAAATACGTTCAGAAAAAAGTAACTAAATAGCGTCAATCGGTATTCATTCGAATTAGAGTCTGATGCTTTTATTGATGAGAAATGGAATCCCTACTAATGGAATTGGTGGGGATTTTTTCTTTTTATGATGTAATAAACGACGAAATACACTTTATTGTGCGTTGTTCTTCATTCGTTCACTGTTTAACCTCGACAATGTGATCCTGATCTCTATATAATCCGCGCTTCGTTTTATGTTTAATCCATACTTTCGTACTTCTTATTTTGGCTGATTGAAATAGCCAAATAATTATCTGTCAGTACACGCTTAGGAATTAGTTCTTTGATATCTACCGCGAACATCACAATGCAATTTGGCGCAGAGCCGCTCTTTGAAAACATCTCTGCTAAATTTGGTAACGGAAACCGTTATGGTTTGATCGGCGCCAATGGTTGCGGAAAATCAACGTTCATGAAAATCCTAAGTGGCGCATTGACGCCAAGTTCGGGCAACGTTTCGATCACTCCTGGAGAAAAACTGGGTGTGCTAAGCCAAGATCAGTTCGCTTTTGAACAGTACAGCGTTATCGATGTAGTAATCATGGGTGACAAAAAACTGTGGGAAGTAAAACAAGAACGTGACCGTATTTACTCTTTGCCAGAAATGAGCGAAGACGATGGTATGAAAGTCGCTGAGCTTGAAAGTGAATTCGCGGAAATGGATGGTTACACGGCAGAAAGCCGTGCTGGTGATATCCTAATTCAAGCGGGTATCGAAGAAGAGTTTCATTTCGGCCTAATGCAACAAGTTGCTCCGGGTTGGAAACTGCGTGTGCTATTGGCACAGGCACTGTTTGCAAACCCAGATATCCTGCTTCTTGATGAACCAACCAACAACTTGGACATTCACACGATTAACTGGCTTGCTGAAGAGCTAAACCAGCGTAAATGTACAATGATCATCATTTCGCACGATAGACACTTCCTTAACTCTGTATGTACGCATATGGCGGATATCGACTACGGCGAGCTACGTGTTTACCCGGGTAACTACGAGTACTTCTTAGAAGCGTCTGGTTTGATTCGAGATCAACTTCTAGCGAGCAATGCTAAGAAAGCGGCAGAGATCAGCGAACTGCAAGACTTCGTAAACCGTTTTGGTGCTAACGCATCTAAAGCAAAGCAAGCAAGTTCACGAGCTAAGAAAATGGACAAGATCACGCTTGATGAAGTGAAGTCATCAAGCCGTATGAGCCCATCCATTGATTTTGGTGAAGGCAAGAAACTGCACCGTCAAGCGCTTGAACTTCAAGACCTTGGTCACGGCTTCGATGGCGAAACACTGTTTACTGGTGGTAACTTGCTGCTTGAAGCGGGAACTCGTCTTGCCGTTATCGGTGAGAACGGTGTGGGTAAAACAACACTATTGAAATGCCTAGTTCAAGAGCTTGAGCAAAACGAAGGTATCGTTAAATGGTCTGAAAACGCATCAGTAGGCTACTGCCCACAAGATAGCACGTCTGACTTTGATAACGACCTGAGTATCTTCGATTGGATCTCACAATGGCGTACAGTGAAGCACGATGACCTTATGGTACGTGGTATTCTAGGTCGTCTATTGTTTACTGCTGATGATGCGAACAAGAAAGCGCGTAACTGTTCTGGTGGAGAGAAAAACCGTTTGTTATTCGGCAAGCTAATGATGCAAGACATCAACGTGCTTGTAATGGACGAGCCAACGAACCACATGGACATGGAAGCAATCCAAGCCCTGAACGACGCATTGAAGGTTTACACGGGGACGCTTATCTTTGTAAGCCATGACCGTGAGTTCGTTTCTTCGCTAGCAACACACATCATTGATGTAAAAGACCAACAATTAGTGAGCTTCCAAGGTACTTATGAAGAGTATTTGGATCATCAGAAAAAGATGCTGATGGTTAGCTTATAACAGTCTTAGTCGGTCTATAACCGTATTGGTTGACCTATAGTTGCATTAGTTATTTGCTAGCAGGTAAGCGTTTATTTGCTAACTATAATAAGAAACTAATGAGAATAAGAAAGCCCCCGAACACAATAGTGGTCGGGGGCTTTTTGTCATTCTGATGTTGGTTCTAATTTTAAACGCGGTTAAACAACATTGTTTAACCGCGCTCAAGAGCTAGAACGAATTATCCGTACGTCTAGTATTTAAACAATTGAACTTGAGTATTCAACTGTTGAGCAATACCGCGCAACTCTTCAGACAAGTGACGAGAGTTATCAGCCTCAGTAGACATGTTTTCTGATACATCATTAACCAACTGAATATTCTTACTGACTTCACCGGTAACCGATCTTTGCTCAGAAGCAGCATTCGAGATATGTGAAGCCATCTCTGAGATCTGTTGAATCGATGTCGCGATCTCTTCCAGTGCAATAGTCGCATTGTTTGCATCATCGACACTTGATTGCGCCAAGTCTTGGCTACGTTGCATTGATTCAACCGCACTGACGCTGTTTTTCTGAAGAGTCTCGATCATTTCGCGAATCTCGTCTGTAGAACTGTGAGTACGTTGAGAAAGAACACGAACTTCATCTGCCACAACCGCAAAACCGCGACCTTGTTCACCCGCACGTGCTGCTTCAATCGCTGCGTTTAAGGCCAATAGGTTAGTTTGTTCTGCAATATCAGAAATGGTTGATAGAATAGTGTTGATGTCTAACGCATTCTTCTCAACTTCTTGAATGATTCCTGAAGCGTTCTCAACTTGTTGAGCAAGACTAGTGATGGAATCTTGGTTACGAATGATGACTTGCTTACCTTGTTCACAATTCTCTGTTGAACTGATCGCTGAATCAGCCGTCATTTGCGCGTTGTTTGCTACTTCTTCTGCTGTTGCCGACATTTCATGTACGGCTGTAGCAATCTGAGAAATTTCGTGAAGTTGGACTGATAGACCTTCACTTGTTTGACGAGCGACATTAGTACTAATTTCAGATTGCTGATTAAGCTGGTTCGAAGAGCCCGCAATATCACGCACTATCTCTTGAAGTTTTGCTATGAACGCGTTGACGTGATGCGCTAGGGTGCCAATCTCGTCTTTACTATGAACAGTCATACGCTGTGTTAAGTCGCCGTCACCTTTGGACAATGCTTCCATTGCCGAGCTTAGTGTCGTTAATGGCGACAGTGCTTTCTTGATGATAAACATCGCAACAAATGCGATTACAGCAAGTTGTATTAGACCAAATATTACCGACTGACGAACTAATGAATAGTAAGAAGCAAAAGAGTGGTCTTTATCGATAACAACAGTGAAGTACCAGTCTGTATGAGGAACTTTCTGAGCAGAAAGAAGGGAGTCGGTATCTTTAATCTTTAGCTCTTCAAATTCTGGATTTTGCGCAAGTGATTTGATTTTCTGAGCAGAAAGGTTGTTTGAAATATTAGAAACAGGCTTTAGCGTTAGGCTACGGTCTCTATGGGCAACTATGTTACCTTTACCATCGACAAGAAAAGCGTAAACACCAGGTTGCTCAATACTTACAATATCATTGATGAGGGTGTTTAAGTTCAGGTCTGCACCAATAACGCCAGAGAACCCGTTGGTATTGAATGGGCTTGCAATTGTTACCACTAGGTCATTCGTAGCCACATCAACATAGGGTTCAGTGACGACTGTTTGACCTGCCGCCATAGGCGCTTTGTACCAATCTCGAGTACGTGGGTCGTAGTCTTGCGGTACTGGCAAATCACCACCTAGAAGAAAGCGACCGTCAGAAAGTCCTGCGTAGGCAATTTGGAACTTACCAGCACTCGTACTTTGAGTTAAATAGCTGGTTGGGTCATCCGTAAAAGTAAACGAATTTTTCGCTGCATTTACAACGTTGATTCGGCCTTCAATCCATTTTTCTATTCCCGATACCGTTGTATCAGTTAGTGTATTTGAATACTGCTGAATGGAACGATAGGTTTCGTTAAGAAGTTGCTTACCTGTTACATAAGTCTGAATCATAGTCATTGCGAAAATAATGACAACAAACATTAATGTTAATTTGTTCTTGATTGAAATATTGCTAACACCCATTTACGGTACTTCACTCTATTAGAAATTTGGAAGAGAGTAGCAGTACGCCGTATTACCGTAAAGATATTTTATTACTGATTTTTATCAATAAATGAATAGTATAAAAATGAGTTATAAACGGAAGTGACGAGAAAGGGTGATTTTCGAGGATTTTAAGCTAAATGTTTAGTTTTTAGTTGCAAAATCAGACATTAAGGCCAATAGGTCACGAGACTATTAGCCTTTAAGTTACCGTTTAAACAATCGAATTTAACATTTGCTCACTGATGGATCATAAGTGTTGAATAGACTTAAAAGCCAAATCGAGCTGACATTAAGAATTGGTGGCCGTAAGTACCGTTATTTCGAAGGTCAATACCTACTGAAAGCTGTTCTGTTGAGTGGAAGCGAGCCCCTACACCGACAATTGAACTCGTGTCGTCGCTGTCGACGAGTTGACCAAGGCGGGCGTTAACTTCAATGTTTGCCAGCAACCAAGCTCTTAAACCAATATTGATTTCAGTTTTAATGTGGTTACCATCATTACGTTCGATGTTGTGCAGTAACATCTGTCCAGTAATATCAGCCAACTGATTAATTGGGCCGTTGAACCCCATACCTACAGCCGCATCCCAATCCCCTTCAAATTCAGAATCGATTCGAGCAACAAAGTGTGAGTTTTGAGTGAACATTGTTGTGACTTCGCCACCAAATGTACTAGGGCTAATACCTGTGCGCAGCTCAAATGTATTGTAGTTAAAGTTGTTTGCATACGCAGAGAATGAACACAGTGTAACCAACCCCAAAAGGACCGTCTTGTTTGCGCTACCTAGCATGGTGACTCCATATTAATTATATTTTTCGGCATTATAATGCAAAAAAGCCTGCAATATGCAGGCCATTTGTTATAAATCATGTCTTTGAAGTCGACGGTACGGAGTTTGTATCTTACAAAACTTGAATATGATCTACTTCGATCTCTGGCGTTTTACCACCTTCGTATTCGCCAAATATACGAACTTTTGTATCTGCGGTGAGCGGTTGCGCTAGAAGGATATCGTCATCCAGTTCGATCTGAATTTCACTCTGACCATCAGAGAATACGAACGTATCGTTCTTTAGTTGACGAACAATCTTGCCATCTACGATTGCTTCTTGCTCTGCGAACATGCTGGTGTCTGCTAGTAGAGTCGCAACTGAAACGGTTTCAATCGGTCCCGTGTACGCAATAGCGCTCTGATGCTTGTGGTTACTGTCGCTATTGTTGTGATTACTGTTACTGTCGCTGTGATGATCACTAGCCATTGCGAAAGTAGGAGCGAGGATAATAGTAGATGCGATAGCTAATACAGTTTTTTTCATGGTGAATCCCTTAATGTTGTTTTTATTAGAAACGTTTCTTTTCGTGAGTGCGCTTATTTTGTTTGTAAGCTTCGTTTCGATGGAGCTATTAAACAACACTGGGGTTGAATCCAGAGTGAGTAACACATTCATTTTCCATTCATTTTATTGAGCATCTACACGACAATGACGTTAAGATGGAGGCAGAGAAATATTGCCCACAGCTATAAATTGAAAATTAAGAAATAAAGGATTTAAGTACAGATGCGATCACCGTTAAACGCCCTTATGGTTCAAGGGACAACGTCAGATGCCGGAAAAAGTGTTTTGGTGGCAGGTTTATGCCGTGTTTTGGCAAGGAAAGGCATCAAAGTGGCACCTTTTAAGCCTCAAAATATGGCGCTAAATAGCGCAGTGACAAAAGATGGTGGCGAAATTGGTCGTGCTCAAGCGGTTCAGGCACAAGCTTGTAATATTGAGCCTACCGTCCATATGAATCCTGTATTGCTAAAACCCAATTCAGATACGGGTGCGCAAGTGATTCTACAAGGAAGAGCACTGACGAATATGGAAGCGACCGGATATCACGACTACAAGAAAGTTGCGATGAATTCGGTTATCGATTCGTTTGATCGACTTTCTGAAGAATACCAAAGCGTGATGATTGAAGGTGCGGGCAGTCCCGCAGAGATAAATCTTCGAGAAAACGATATCGCGAACATGGGCTTTGCTGAAAAGGCAGACATCCCAGTGATCATCGTTGCTGATATTGATCGTGGCGGCGTTTTTGCACACCTCTACGGCACATTAGCTCTATTATCTGAATCTGAACAAGCGCGCGTAAAAGGCTTTGTGATAAACCGTTTTAGAGGCGATATTGCGTTACTTCAATCTGGTTTAGATTGGCTAGAAGAGAAAACAGGTAAGCCTGTGATAGGGGTTTTGCCTTATCTGCATGGTTTTAACTTAGAAGCGGAAGATGCCATTACCTCAGCCCAAGAGTCTGATGGAGAAGCTAAACTTAAGGTTGTAGTGCCAGTACTAACTCGAATCAGTAACCATACAGACTTTGACGCTCTGCGACTTAACCCGTCGATTGATTTACGTTACGTAGGCAAAGGCGAGCGCTTGAACAGCGCTGATTTGATTGTGTTGCCGGGAACAAAATCGGTAAGAGCCGATTTGGAATACCTAAAACAGCAAGGTTGGGACAAAGATATTCAGCGTCATCTTCGCTTGGGCGGGAAAGTGATGGGTATTTGTGGCGGTTATCAGATGCTAGGGAATATCATCCACGATCCAGATGGCGTTGAAGGGAAACCTGGAAGCAGTGAAGGGTTGGGGTATCTTGATACTGAAACGACACTAACACAGCAGAAAACTTTAACCAATGTGTGTGGAACCATGACACTTGATGGCAAAACAGCACAAGTAAAAGGGTATGAAATCCATGTAGGTAGGACTGATGTCAATGAAACGGTATTACCGGTTCAGTTAGAATCTGGCAGTGTTGATGGTGCTGTGAATCAAGATAACTCAATTTTTGGAACTTACCTGCATGGCGTATTCGATAACAGTGATGCATTGTCGCTTATTTGCGAATGGGCAGGCGCCAATGATGTGACAGCGATTGACCATGAACAGCTTAAAGAGTTGGGTATCAATCGAATCGCTGATGCCATCGAAGATCACTTGAATCTTGACCTGCTTTGGCCTGAATTAACAGCTTAGGCCGCAACTTAGAAGTTAGCTCAAGAATTTAAACGAACAATAGATTAAATGAGAATAATGAAAAAACGAGTCATCCTTTTAACTATCATCTTAGTTTCAGCACTGAGTTCTACTCATCTTTTGGCTGCTGAAAAACTACGAGTTTATGCTGCATCGTCTATGACGAACGCGGTTAACTTGTTGGTTGAAGAGTTTGAGAAAGATCATTCTGTCGATGTTATTCCAGTGTATGCGAGCACGTCGTCTTTAGTGCGCCAAATTGAACGAGGTGCGCCAGCAGACATTTTTATCTCGGCAAACGAAAAATGGATGACGCATTTAGTCGATCGCCAATTGGTTACTAGTGACAATGTCACAAACTTGTGCGAAAACGAACTCGTGTTAATTTCCCCGAAAGAGACGCCAATATCTTTGGACCTCTCAAGCGGTGACCAATGGGCTAAACTTCTAATGAATGAAAGACTTGCAGTTGGCAACACCATGTCGGTTCCTGCGGGTATCTATGCGAAAGAAGCGCTAGAAACGTTAGGTGTATGGGACGATGTGAAGACTCGATTGGCACCAAGTAACAATGTACGTATGGCATTGGCTTTGGTAGAGCGTAGTGAAGCTAAGCTTGGCATTGTTTACAAAACAGATGCATTGCTATCTAAAGAAGTGAACCTAGTGTCGACGTTCCCATCAGATTTACATACGTCAATACGTTACCCTGTAGCTAAATTGAGCGATAAAGTCGTCGCAGAACAGTTCTATACTTTCCTAAAGAGCGAAAAAGCGAAGGACACCTTGAACAGTTTTGGATTTGAAGTGCGTTAAATGATGTATCTATCGGAATACGAATACCAAGCCTTAATGCTGAGCTTGAAAGTCGCTGGTTTTGCCATCTTGTGGCTTATTCCAATCGGCATCGGCTTGGCATGGCTGCTTGCTAAGAAACAATTTGTGGGCAAAAGCATTGTAGAAAGTATTGTCCATTTGCCTTTGGTGCTTCCACCTGTGGTCATCGGTTATTTGCTGCTAGTGATGATGGGTAGACAAGGCGTTATTGGCTCTTGGCTTAATGACGTGTTTGGTATTGTATTCAGCTTTAGTTGGAAGGGCGCTGCTCTAGCGTGTGTGGTCGTAGCGTTGCCTCTGATGGTACGTTCTATACGACTGAGCTTAGAAACCGTAGACAGTAAACTTGAAGAGGCCGCAGCTACATTGGGCGCTTCACCGCTTCGTGTGTTCTTGACTATTACATTACCGCTGATGATCCCAGGGATCATTACTGGCACCATGCTTTCATTCGCAAGAAGTCTGGGTGAATTTGGTGCGACCATCAGCTTCGTTTCCAATATCCCTGGAGAAACTCAAACTATTCCTTTAGCCATGTATACCTTTATTGAAACCCCTGGAGCTGAAATGGAAGCGGCTCGTTTGTGTGTCATTTCTATTGTGATCGCACTGAGTTCACTGATGCTTTCTGAATGGCTCAACAAAAAGTCAGCAAAACGTTTGGGGGGTAACGCATGAGTCGCATGAGCACTTTGGTCCTCCAATATCAGCAACAGCTTGGTGAAACGTTTTTTGATATTGACTTAGAATTGCCAAGTACTGGTATTACGGCAATTTTCGGTCGTTCTGGTGCAGGTAAAACTTCACTTATCAATGCCATTAGTGGTCTCAAACAACCAGATAGTGGCTTGATCAGCGTATCTGGAACCATTCTGTTTGATAGTGAAAATGGCATCAACTTACCAACGCACAAACGCAACGTCGGCTATGTATTCCAAGAATCACGATTGTTCCCACACATGAAGGTAGCGGCGAATTTAAAATACGGCATGAAATGCGTCGATAACGCGCACTTTGAACAAATAGTCTCGCTGCTATCGTTGGGCTCGCTGCTTGATCGCTATCCAGCCCGCTTGTCTGGCGGTGAGAAGCAACGTGTTGCGATTGGCCGCGCACTGTTGTCTAAGCCCAGCATTCTATTGATGGATGAGCCATTGGCGTCTCTGGACTTACCTCGTAAGCGTGAAGTAATGCCGTTTCTGGAAAACTTATCTGAAACCGTTCAAATACCGATTATCTATGTCACTCATAGCCTCAATGAAATCTTACGCTTGGCAAATCATCTTGTGATCATTGAGCAAGGCAAAGTTATGTCATCGGGGATGACGGAAGAGGTATGGGCATCGAGAGCCATGCAACCGTGGCAATCTTTTTCAGAGCAAAGTTCGTTGTTTGAAGCGACATTAGCGGAACATAATGATGATTATGCGTTGTCACGTCTAACGTTAGGTAAATCAACGTCACTTTGGGTTCAAAAGGTGTCGAGCGAGCTTGGCACTACGGTAAGGCTGCAAGTGAGGGCAAATGATGTCTCTATCACGCTACAGCAGCCGCAAGGCACTTCGATACGTAATATCCTTCCTGTCACTATTAAAAGGGTAGAGACGCACCAGCAAGGCTCGAATAAGCAGAGTGTCGCTGTCGAGTTAGAACTTGAGGCCGGATGCTACCTATGGGCGACTATTACATTGTGGGCGCTGGATGAGCTGAATTTAGAAATTGGGCAACGTGTCTACGCACAAATTAAAGGCGTGAGTGTCGCGCAAAGAGATATTGCGATAACGCACTAAACTTATGCACTAAGTTCATGCAGCAAGCTCATGCGATAAGATATTCAGATCTAGCGGTAATACATTAAGGCCCCACGACGTACTTGGTTTCTGGTTTCATTTTAGAACGGGTAAAACTCGAACTTGATTCTGTGACTCGATCTTGATTCCATAAATGACTACATGCGTCATTTTTATACGGTATAACTGCCAGTTCTGCGTCATACTATATGAGTGTGTATGTATACTTTCGTGCGATGAGAAAAGTTAGAATTCTAAGAGCCACAATGAGAATCCCTGCACTAACAAGAACCCAGACGTTACATTCGAATAATAGAAGAAGCGAGCAGAAAAAGAACGTATAGAAAAAGCTGCAGGTACAAAAAAGCCGCATGTTTTAAATAACATACGGCTTAATCATTAAGTTTTCGTTAAGCATTCAACCTAAATTTAGGTGCTCTGAATGGCTTAGCGGATGAAAACTTCTTTGAAATCACGCTTCAAGATAGCATCACGGCGCGCTTTCTTGATTTGCTTAGCCATGTCTTTTACACAGTTATGTAAAATTTGGTCAAGCAGTTGAGCTCGGTACTCTTCTTTTTCTTCATCAGACATGCCTTCTGGAAGTTTAAGAGTAGGAAACTCCTCCATCATGTTTACACCAGCGAAAGCTTGGCTAACAGAGATTAGAGCGTGGAATTGCTCAAAGTTGTCCAAAACATTTTGTGCGCTTGCTGGAAGGCTGCTCCAAGTTTCACGCACTGCTTCTTCAGACACCTCATGAATAGAAGTAACCATGTTGTGCATCTCTTTAGGCACTTCATCAAATTCGATAACTTGGCGAAGCTCTGGTGAGATAGTGGTTAAATCGATTTCTTGTACTTCGTTGTTTGTAGCGTCTGACATAGTATTTCTCTTTAAAAAGAAACAATGCTAAAAAGATCTGTAAAAAAGTCAATATAATATAGAGATTAGGGCATGATTTAAGCCCAAATTTGAGCTACTTTGAATATTCAACACTAGATAAAGGTGATGTGATGATAGAAAAGGGATCTTCGATGCGCATATTGCTGGTTGATGACGTTCAACTGGATAGGATGCAACTCGCTATTCGACTCAAGCAACTGGGTCACGTTGTAGAAGCTGTTGGTAGCGGAAAAGAAGCCCTGAATGTTTATTCTGATTTTGATCCTGAACTCGTGTTACTGGATATCAGCATGCCAGACATGGATGGTTTTGAGGTCGCTAACGAAGTTCGTCGGCAATTCCCAGAATGGGTTCCGATCATCTTTTTGAGCGGTCATGAAGAGCCTGAAATGATCGCAAAAGCGATTGATGCCGGCGGCGATGACTATTTGATCAAACCAGTAAACAAAGTTGTTTTGAACTCTAAGTTGATTGCGATGCAGCGTATTGCGCACATGAGACGAGAGTTAAAACAGAGTACCGCCAAACTCGAAGAACTGAATATTTTACTGCAACAACAAGCCAACGAAGACGGCCTAACCAAATTATACAACCGTCGATATATGGATACTAAGCTTGAAGAGAGCATTGCGTGGCACGGACGACGTAATATATCCATGACCGTCATACTACTCGATGTTGACTTCTTTAAGCCTTACAACGATAACTATGGCCACATTCAAGGGGATAAGTGCCTGCAAGGGCTTGCCAATACTTTGAAAGAGCTCTTTGTTCGAGCTGGAGAGTTTGTTGGACGTTACGGCGGTGAAGAGTTCGTCATCATTCTGAGTGATACCGACAGCTCCGCGGCTAATTTACAGGCCAATCGTGTAAAAGAAGCACTGCATCAAATGAACTACGTCCACGACTACTCAGCAGTGTCTGACAGGGTGACAGCGTCACAAGGTGTGTTGTCATTCATCCCTGAAGGTGGTGAAGCTATCGCTTCTATTTACGAAAAGGTTGACCAAGCACTGTATCAGGCCAAGCAAAGTGGAAGAAATACCTACATACAACGCGATATTATGGAGCTTGAGCAATAGTTGACGAGCTTCGGTAGTAACCTGAATTATACTTCTAGTAGCTTATAAGCTAGGAAGTGACTTAAGTGATAAAAGAAATGCAGCATTCCAAGTCATTCGTCATGACTAACTCAAACAAAGGTCTTGTATTAACTCTGTTTGTTTCCGTGTGTCCAACAGCTGTTAACGCAGCTTCGCTCTCTGAATTGGTCAGAAAAGACATTGAACAAACCTTCGCAACGAGTGTTTTGCTCAATGATACGGATGTGTTTACCTTTGGCATAAATAATTTTGATCCCAACAAAGTCTTTAGTTTGGACAATGAAGATATTGGCTCTAATGACTCAGTAAGTCGCCGACAAAATATCGCTTCCCTCAGCCTTCCTTATACCTTTGAAGTGCCAAGTTATATTGAAGACAACCATCAAGAAGTAACACTTCGTTTATCTGCGTTGCGGATAGAGAAGGATGTTCAATATGCCAGTTCAACGATAAGCGACTTTCAAAAAGAGTCTGTTGTTTCTGGTTACGTTGAGTATGCAAACGTATCCCTGTTGAACGAATACTGGAGTTTTAGTTCTGCAATTGGTAACCATATTTCCTATTATCGAAACGATTTTGAATATCGTTCTTCGTTGCTTGCACCAATTCAAGGTCAGCTGGATGGTCTTTATCTGAACACGGATGCTTGGGCATACATAATAGAGCCTAAGATAAAGTTGATGTTTGAAGATAAGAATGACTGGGGTGAATATAAACTCAGTACCAGTTGGCATTACTTTAATGGTATAGGTTGGGGAGAAGCCAATAACGGTAATATTGGTCACCCAGAAGGTTGGTACATAGCAAATGAAGCTAAGATCTTCTATGACTTAGTTCGTTGGGACAAAAACATCACATCCATGTATTCGAGTATAAGAAGAATAGATATTGGTGGTGATACTGTCGCGTCTATGGGCACTACAGCTTACTACGAAGGTAGTGTAGGTTGGTTGCTTAACCCAAATCTGTTTAATGACTGGGTCGACAATGTAGGAATAGGGTTTACTATCAATTACGGAAGTAGTTTGAAAGGAGGGAGCTTAGTCATCTTCTTTAACCAAGACTAGTCTAAGCACCAACGCTTTCGATGTTCACACCGTTAAATTACGATGTTCAGAGCTTTACATTCCAAGACTTTCAACGTCTTTAACTATCGACACACAGCTTGTTTCGGCCAGTTTCTTTTGCTTTGTACAGTGCGTTATCGGCAAGTTTCAAGACTTCTACGGGTTGTTTAGTGGTTCTACTATCAGACAGCCCAATGCTCACCGTTACGTTTACGACTTCAGTTGATTTGTTGCTCTGACCACGCTTTTTAATGCCGACTTCATGGTCGTCAGGGCGATCGTTGCTATTTCGAATCGTCATATCGTAGTTTTGTACTTCCGAAATGAGAACTTGAAGGTGCTCTTTAACCTGTTCCGAGTATTTGCCTTTAAAAATAATCGTAAACTCTTCACCACCATAGCGATAAGCTTTTGCACCACCGGTTGTTTCACTCAATATACGTGCTACCAACTTCAACACATCGTCGCCAATGTCATGCCCGTAGGTATCGTTAAATTTCTTGAAGTGGTCGATATCAACCATCGCCATTGAGTATTTTCGCCCTAAGTGCTTCATATCCACTTCTAGTGCGTGTCTACCTGGAATGTTAGTTAAACGGTCATTAAAGGCCATATCGTGGCTAGCAGAGACGACATAGATAATGAATAACGTACCAGACAGCGAGAACATCGTACTAGAGATGTATTGCACATCAAAAAATATGAATGTACTAGTAGAAAGTAAAATTGCGCTGTATACGACAACATCAATCGCGCGGTTGTATACCAGAACTAAAATCGAAGTAAGGCCAAGTAAACAAAGGCTATACAGCACTAAAACGAAAGGTAGCCTCGAGAATCCGTTAACGATAAACAGGATACCTTCGCTCCATGACTCAAATCCACCTGACTGGAAATGAGAAACAATTAATTGCGCCCATACCGTAAACAGAACGAGAACCAAAGCATATAGGAACATGGATTTCGAGTTAACGCCGTTATCTGGGAAGGCATACACCAGTAAGCATGTTACAGGAACTAAAGCGGTTAACAGAGACAGTTCTAATAGAGTGGTGCCTGTGTTGAGTGGCGTTTGTAAACGAACTTGAATGATGAGGTATGCGACGAGCATGGTTAAGGACACCATGGCCATACGACCTTGCTTAAATGTGTGGCACAGTAAAACCGCAACGCTCAATAGAATGTATGGGAGGTTGCTAGCAAACCCTAAGTTTGAATCCGTCACTAGGATGACGTTGTTCATACCTGCAAGTAATATTGCTAATAGAAGTAAGGGAAAGCAAAATCGAAATATGCTCGACGTGACGAAAGAAGATGTCATTTATGTGGTGAGCCTAACTATAATGATGATCTTATATTTTAATTTTATACGTAGGATACGGGTAAACAAGCAATTGCCAAGTTTTTTCATTAAATTATAGCAAAAACATGATCATAGCTCGCTAATTGTACAACTAAATTTATATGTGTTTCAGTTGCTATTAACCTAAGAACGAGCTAAACAGTATATATGATAAATGAAACAGCCGTTATTGATACTTAACTAAATCAACATAGTTTGTGCTCAAGAGTTAGGTGGTTACCTAAGTAGCAATGAACAGATGTTATACGCTTAGCTGCAGAAGCGGTTAGTAACAACCGCGATGAGTTACAACAATGATTAGTTACAACAACGATTAAACTAGAAACAACCGATCAACATGGAGGTGTAATATGCAAATCAGTGTCGATGTCCATAACTATATGGAAACTTTGGTGGGAAATGTATTAGCGACAGAAGAGTATGTTTCTGGCTATACCAACGAGCAGTTAGCCGATCTTGCGTGTTTGGCTTTGGGTCAGCTTAAACCCATCTATATTCGCTTCGATGTCGATTTTCTATCGGCATTGCCAGAGGATAAATTGGTGCTGTATAAACGAAATAGTGAGATCGCGGTCAAAAATGCAGAAAGCATGATCATTGACGACAGAAGACGAGAGCGTGACGACAATGTACCCGTAATCTTTAGTCAACATAATTTTGATGATGACGTTGAATTACAATGGTATGAAAAGCCATTGTTGAGCGGTAAACAGTCATGATAGTTTACGGTTAATGCGGTCATTTAAGGAGTAAAAACGTGGGATTCTTTTCTAGATTATTTAGTGGCAAAGAAAAAACCGAACAAAAAGTAGAAATTGAGCCAGTCGAATACAAAGGCTTCAATATCTATCAAGATGCCATTGCTGAATCTGGTCAATACCGTGTAGCTGGGCGAATCGAGAAAGAATTTGATGGTGAAATCAAAACCCATCGTTTTATTCGTTCAGATGTTGTTTCAAACAAACAAGATGCCGATGAACTGATGCTTAAAAAATCGCAGATGTTCATCGACCAAATGGGCGATAACATTTTTAGCTAACCAAATAGGGTTAGAATTGATGTTGGTCATAATTTAGAGAGCTTTCAGTGTATATGCTGAAAGCTCTTTTTAGTTTTAGGAACAAAGAACAGCTAGTAGGTTGTTATTTAAAGGAATATTTGCAAGTGGTTTGACCTCTTGGCTCAAAAGAGGCGTCATTTCTTCAAATGAAGTGCTCCAATTCCATCCAAATCGTTATAAGTAATAACTTTTCCTGTTCTTTGAATAAAACGCTTGAAGTATTAGTTGTCGTTAGATACAAACGAATAAGTCATTGTGCCAATAGTCAAGGAATAGCTATGCAAATTGGTGTACCAAGAGAAACACTCGCAGGTGAAACGCGAGTCGCTGCTTCGCCGAAATCGGTAGAACAGCTTCTAAAATTAGGATTTGAAGTTTGTGTTGAATCACAAGCAGGTGCGTTAGCAAGTTTTGAAGATGCAGTTTATGAACAAGCTGGAGCAAAAATTGTCACCGCAGATGAAGCTTGGAAATCCGATATTATTTTTAAAGTTAACGCTCCGATCGTTGACGAAACTACAAATGAAATTGATCTTCTTAAAGATGGCGCAACATTGGTCAGCTTTATTTGGCCAGCTCAGAACTCAGAATTAATGGAACAATTGTCCACTCGTAATATTAACGTGATGGCGATGGATTCTGTACCTCGTATTTCAAGAGCTCAAGCGTTAGATGCATTGAGTTCTATGGCTAACATCGCGGGTTACCGTGCTGTTGTTGAGGCGGCGCATGAGTTTGGTCGATTCTTCACAGGTCAAATTACGGCGGCAGGCAAAGTTCCACCCGCGAAGGTACTGGTTGCTGGTGCGGGTGTTGCTGGCCTAGCAGCAATTGGCGCTGCGGGTAGTTTGGGTGCGATCGTTCGTTCGTTCGATGTTCGTCCTGAAGTAAAAGAGCAAGTTGAGTCTATGGGCGCTGAATTCTTGGAAGTGGATTTCAAGGAAGATACCAGCGCGGGCGACGGCTACGCAAAAGAGATGTCTGAAGCATTCAATAAGAAAGCTGAAGAACTGTATGCAGCTCAAGCTAAAGATGTCGATATCATCATTACAACGGCACTGATCCCAGGTCGTCCGGCACCTAAGCTGATTACCAAAGAGATGGTAGACAGCATGAGTGCTGGTAGTGTGATTGTTGACCTTGCGGCAGCCAATGGCGGCAACTGTGAATATACCGTTGCGGATCAAGTCATTACAACGGCTAACGGCGTGAAAGTGGTAGGTTACACAGATATGGTTGGTCGACTACCGACTCAATCATCTCAACTGTATGCAACGAACCTAGTTAACTTGCTGAAACTGCTTTGCAAAGAGAAAGATGGCAACATCAATATTGACTTTGAAGATGTCGTGCTACGCGGTGTTACCGTGGTTAAAGAGGGTGAAGTCACTTGGCCTGCACCACCCATTCAAGTTTCAGCTCAACCACAACAAGCTAAGCCCAAAGCGGTTAAACCGGAGCCTAAAGTTGAAGAGCCGGTTTCTCCAATTAAGAAAGTGGCAGGCATGGCGGTTGCTGTAGGTGCATTTGCTTGGGTAGCTTCAGTTGCTCCTGCTGCGTTCTTATCTCACTTTACCGTTTTTGTACTCGCTTGTGTGGTGGGTTATTACGTCGTTTGGAATGTAAGCCATTCTCTGCATACGCCTTTGATGTCCGTAACTAACGCGATTTCAGGAATCATTGTAGTCGGTGCACTGTTACAGATAGGACAAGGAAGTGGCGTTGTCACGTTCTTATCATTTATTGCCGTATTAATTGCAAGTATCAACATCTTTGGTGGCTTTACCGTAACCAAACGTATGCTTGAAATGTTCCGTAAAGACTAAGGAGTGACAGATGTCTGAAGGATTAGTACAAGCAGCTTATATTGTGGCTGCTGTATTCTTTATTATGAGCTTGGCTGGGTTGTCGAAACAGGAATCTGCGCGGGCAGGTAACTATTACGGTATCACGGGTATGGCAATCGCGTTGATCGCGACGATCTTTGGTCCACATTCTGCAGGTATTGTATGGATCATCATTGCTATGGTGATCGGTGGTGGTATTGGTATCCACTACGCAAGAAAAGTAGAAATGACTGAAATGCCTGAGCTGGTGGCAATTCTGCACAGCTTCGTAGGTATGGCAGCAGTACTTGTAGGTTACAACAGTTACATTGATCCACCTGCTACCGTTTCTATCAACCCTGCTGATATTCATGCAGAGCACGTGATCCACCTAGTGGAAGTGTTCCTTGGCGTGTTTATCGGTGCGGTGACGTTCACGGGTTCTATTGTTGCGTTTGGTAAGCTTCGCGGCGTTATCTCTTCGTCTGCATTGAACATTCCTCATAAGCATAAGTGGAACCTTGCGGCGATCGTAGTTTCTACACTACTGATGATCATGTTCGTTAAAGCGGACGGCAGCATGTTCGCGCTAATGGTGATGACTCTTATCGCATTCGCATTCGGTTACCACCTAGTGGCATCGATTGGCGGCGCAGATATGCCAGTGGTTGTCTCTATGCTGAACTCGTATTCTGGTTGGGCAGCAGCAGCGGCAGGTTTCATGCTTGCGAACGATCTGCTTATCGTAACCGGTGCATTGGTTGGTTCGTCAGGTGCGATTCTTTCTTACATCATGTGTAAGGCGATGAATCGCTCTTTCATCAGCGTTATTGCTGGTGGGTTCGGCCAAGACGTGGTCGTGTCTGATGGTGATGAAGAGCAAGGTGAACACCGCGAAACATCAGCTGAAGACGTGGCTGACATGCTTAAAAACTCAAAGTCAGTCATCATCACTCCTGGATACGGCATGGCAGTAGCTCAAGCTCAATACCCAGTGCATGAAATCACTGAGAAGCTGCGAGCGCAGGGCATCAATGTTCGATTTGGTATCCACCCAGTTGCTGGTCGATTACCGGGTCACATGAATGTGTTACTTGCTGAAGCCAAAGTACCTTACGATATCGTTCTTGAAATGGACGAACTCAACGATGACTTCAATGAGACCGATACTGTTTTGGTTATCGGTGCAAACGACACTGTGAACCCAGCAGCACTTGAAGATCCAAACAGCCCAATTGCTGGCATGCCAGTACTTGAAGTTTGGAATGCTCAGAACGTTATCGTATTCAAACGTTCGATGAACACAGGTTACGCAGGTGTGCAAAACCCACTGTTCTTCAAAGAGAATACGCAGATGTTGTTTGGTGATGCGAAACAGAGCTGTCTCGGTATTCTAGAGCATCTATAGGAAACACTTTTTAAGTATTTTCTAAGCAAAAGCATTAAGTCGTAACTAAATAAGGAGCTCATTAGAGCTCCTTTTTTTATTCATCTGAAAGTCGCTGTATCCTAAAGCAACAATCTATGACCCATAAGCAGCAATCTATGGCCCATAAGCAATAAGCACAGTCCGATAGACGGCCGTAAAACTCATTTGAATGAAGTTATAACGACTCAAACGATTAGCGAGTACAGCTGTGCAACATAGCCCTAATATGATCGAATTTGTCGCTATAACTCGTCATTAGCACGGTTTTTCATGCGGTTATAAATTTATCTTTGATAACGAATGGTATATATTTGATTGATCTATATGAATTTGCGTTGGTTTGTGATCATCAAAAGAACATTTACTCTGCTTATCGCTACATTATCCGTTTCAGTGAACGCGTTTGCTGACTCTTTACCTGAGCGTATCGATAACTTCACTAAACTTTTTGATCATGAAATGGCAATTGAATCTTATGATATTCGACTGCTTCAGGCTGATTACCCGACTCGCTTGATCATGCCGTCTTCTATGCTGCCGCAAACTGCTGAATACCCACTAAAAGACATCCAACGCTTATACCGGTTATCAAAAACATGCAGCGGAAAGTTGCCTTTAAGCCCTCTAATCACAGAGCCTTTGGTCTTTACTCGTGCAATGTGTAAAGGAACTAAACTTTCTGATCGTTGGTTTACTCGAAGTGGTTTGATTCATCCCGGTGGCGGTTCATATGCCGCACGCTACGTCGAGTTATACCCAGAGAAATTTGACTCGTTGAAGCGCTACATGCACATTCAAGAGCGACCGAACACAGAACACGATGAACTACTGTCTCGTCTACAGAAGATGGACAACGAAGCCATAACAGCTTTGCTAGCGGGTGCGAGTATGTTTGTTGAGCTTGATGAAATGTGGGTCAAGCGCGGTGATAGATATTACCTGTATAAAGAATCAGTTTGGAACGAAAATGCTACGCTCGCGGGCTTATCCTTTAGTTTGTCCTCAGAAGGCAACAGCTGTTTCGTCCAACGCGGCAATGTATGTTGGGAAATAGAAGATCATTCAGAGCTTCTGCAGATAGCCATGTTTATTTTGGTGATTGCCAATATCCTACTCGTGTTGGGGTGGGCGGTTTACCGTTGGAACAGTAAAAAACAAGAGATGAAGAGCCGCATGCTGGTTCTTCAAATTCTAACGCATGAATTAAGAACACCGATTGCGAGTTTGTCATTGACGGTTGAAGGGTTTAGGCGAGAGTTCGAACACTTGCCAGAATCGGTATATGATGAATTTCGTAGGTTGTGTGAAGATACACGCCGTTTAAGGCAGTTGGCAGAAGCAAGTAAAGACTATTTGCAATCAGACAACCAACCGCTTGCAACAGAGTGGGTGCCAAGTGTTGAAGAGTGGCTTCAATACAAAGTTGAAGAAGACTTTGCTCCGGGCATTGAACTCCGCGTAAACAAAGATATTGCTGCAAAAGTAAACGTATATTGGTTAGGAACGTGTATCGATAACCTGATCAGAAATGCCGTGAAATACGGTGTTGCCCCAGTGATACTAGAACTGAATACTTCTGACAAGAAGCTGACATTCAAAGTTATAGATAATGGAGACTTGTCTCGTAAAGATTGGGGGCAACTAAGAAAGCCATTCGTAAGTAAGAGTGGACTCGGTTTAGGTCTGACGATAGTAGAATCTATGGTCGGAAAAATGGGCGGTCACATGACGCTTATCGGCCCCCCAACAACATTTATTTTGGAGATACCTTGTGAAACAGACATTGCTTCTCGTTGAAGACGATAAAAATTTAGCTGACGGTTTATTAGTTAGCCTTGAGCAAGCTGGATATGAATGTTTACATGCCGAGCTGATCTCTGAAGTTGAAGGCTATTGGGAACAAGCGGATCTTGTGATCCTAGACCGTCAACTTCCTGATGGTGACTCAGTAGATTCACTTCCAGGTTGGAAGAAAAAGAAAGACATCCCAGTTATTTTACTAACGGCTCTGGTAACAGTAAAAGACAAAGTAGCCGGCCTAGACTCAGGTGCGAACGACTACCTAACGAAACCATTTGCAGAAGCTGAACTGTTTGCTCGAATCCGTGCACAGCTACGCCTGCCTGATGCTGAAGATCAAGATGCATCAAAAGTGATGGCTCAAAACCTTGTAATTGATAAAGCAACACGTGAAGTGTTTTTTAATGAATTGGAAGTTACGTTAACGCGTACGGAATTTGATTTACTATTATTCTTGGCAAGTAATCTTGGTCGAGTGTTTACTCGTGATGAGCTACTAGACCACGTTTGGGGTTACAACCACTTCCCAACAACTCGTACTGTAGACACGCACGTTCTGCAACTAAGACAGAAGTTGCCAGGTTTAGAAATTGAAACCTTACGTGGCGTTGGCTACAAGATGAAAGCGTAATGAAAAAAGCCTTACTTCCACTACTCATTTTATCAAGCGTCATCAATACTGCACACGCAGCCGATTGGTTTAAGGACAGTGATGCGCTGACACAAGTGCACAAGCACCTGCTAGATAATGATTTAGCATTGATGTTTGATTCACTAGTGGAAGTTTGGCAAATCAACGCTTCGCAATCTCGCGAAGATCATCTCAATCAGCTGTTCGAGCAAGCATTGAACAAAGATTGTGGGAAAACGCTCACCAAAAACACTTTACCGGACTGGATAAGCTCGGTCGTCGTGAAAAGACACATTATCCAAAGCCCAGGCAGGGAAACATTCCGTGTGGCGATTGACGTTGAATCGGAAAGCAACATCCAAGACATCACCTTTGAGAAGTGGGTCGACAAGGTCGTTTCGTCTGACAGTGAGTTCACCAAAGGTAACCCGGTAATCAATAATACTTCAGTGAGCGTATACAGCAAACGTTATAGCTTAGCGTCTCAACTTGATTCCGGACTTTATCGCCTGGCTGTAAAAGGAAATAGCGGTAACTCCTGGAGCACTTGGGTCATTCTTGGTGAAGTGGTTATGCGTCAACAAGTTCGTTGGGCATCTAAAGACTCTTGGTTGATCGATAAAAAAGCACTGCTGAACCCATACTGTCCATTACCAAAGCTAGACGTAGGTTTGTACGATTATGTCGATGAACGATATAAGCAGGTGTGGGGTAAAAGTTATGAATCCGATTATCCGACCAATTTAACGGGTGAAGAACTGCCCAATGATCGTTATGTTTTAGCTGTATCAATGGTACATTCGCGCTGGCAAGGTGACATAGCGATAGAGCAAGCACAAACTATCAGTAAAACTTATGATATTTCTAGCGAAGAGTAGCTAAAGTAATTTAGAATTGAGCCGTTAATAATGTAAGGGATCTAACAAAGATAAACGGCATGAAAAATACAACTAAACTACTCGCAGCATCAATTGCATTCGCCAGTCTTCCTCTTTCAGCAGCAAACTACGCCATTGAAGCGCGTGGTGATGCGATGGGTGGTGTTGGTGTTGTTTCAGCAAACTTCCTAACAGCTCCATTCTATAACCCAGCACTTGTTGCTATTTATCGTCGTAACGATGATATGGGTATGATCACGCCAAGTTTTGGTGGTAGTTATAATGACCCCCAAGACATGAAATCAAATATTGATTCCGCTCTGGCTGCGACAAACACTGCAGATTTAGATGCAGCTCTTAAAAAACTCGATGGTAACCAAGCTAATGTTGAACTTGGTGGTGTTGTCGCATTCGCTATCCCAAATCAATTTATAGCGGCTAACCTATTCGGCAAAGCCTATACAGAATCGTTTGCTACACCAAATGTTTACAATGAAGCGTCAGCGACAGATTCCGATAAGCTTGAGTTGTCGACGGTAGAAGCCGTTGCTATTGGTGTTACCGAAGTTGGATTAACTCTCGCTAAATATCAAACCTTTATGGGGCAGCATATTTCATTTGGTATCACGCCTAAACTTCAACGTATTTACACATACAACTACGTTGCTTCTGTTAAGAGCTACGATTTGTCTGATGTAAGAGACAATGGTGAAGGTGAAACTTCTTTTAATATGGATGCTGGCGCGCTTTGGTTCACAGGTCCATTTCGAGTTGGTTTTTCGGCTACCAACTTAATATCTAGAGATATCAATACCAAAGATACATCTCAAACTTTAACGAGCACGACCAGCGGTGTGACACACAAAGTCGGTGGCCAATACGCATACAAACTAGAGCCAGTATATACCGTAGGTGCTGGTATCGTAGCGGACTACTTCACGCTTAGTGTCGACTATGACTTAAATGAAACCGAAAAGTTTACTTCGTTCAAAGATAATGAACAGATGATTCGCGTTGGTACAGAAGTTGATGTTTTACGTCAGCTTCAGCTAAGGGCAGGGTACTACAAGAATTTGGCATACTCTGGTTCAGAAGGTACAGTCACTGCAGGTATTGGTTTGTCGCCACTCAATTTGTTCCAGTTAGATTTAAGTGCTAACTACACAAATGAAAATGCAATGGGTGCATCAATCAATTTCCTTGCTAGTTACTAACAGTCCTTATATAGTTCTGCTCCTAAATAAAGGAGCAGACTATGCTAAACGACTTACCAACCCTTTCTCACGAAGAACAACAGAAAGCTGTTGAACGAATTCAAGAAATGATGACCCAGGGCATCAGCACAGCACAAGCTATCAAAATCGTTGCTGAGCAAATTCGTGAAGAAATGAGTAATAAAGAAGAGTAGGGCATTAGCCCTTCTTTTTTAACACCCTAGTGCACTATAACTAAATATATTACCCTCTAGTATATTGTATCGCACATACCAACTCTTTAGTTACCCTAAATTCCGAGCTATTCAAAACCATTAAATGCCTTTTATTCAGTAAGTTATGTTGGAGTAATCCACTTATAACGCTTTTCTTGGCTTCTGTTTGTAATTAAATTACAAACAGATCTGAAAGCAATACAACTATCATTTTGGGTGTCAGTATTTATGTCACCATGTCTAAGTGGTTAAATCTATGGTGTTTTTTAAGGATAGTGACGTTGTGACTTCCATTTTTTAGTGGATCAGAGTGCGTGATTAGAAGCGTGACGGGAGCAGAATAATAAGGATTTCCTCGAAGAGCAGCGCGAGATAAATAACGACGGTAATGTTCAAAACCGATACCGCGAGTGACTCACGACTGCTTAGAGAAAGCTATTACTAGCCAGATATGTGCGGTTTAGAACAAGTAGTTAGGAAGCTTAGAAACGATACATATAACCTGAGAATGCGATTAAGAATGTGTTGTTACCGATGGTGAGAGCGCTTATAGGCGTACATAACGATTAGAATCCTAATGAGGCAGCAAAGCTTTTGGCTTCTTTAGTCAGCGTTGAAAATCTAACGGCTACTTAAATGGAAAGTAGATATCGACAGGGTATTAATGGTGTCTTGATTGAGTATTGGCAGAGAGTTGAATGTGTAACTGCAGTCTAGTCAAGCGAGCTTTAGTACAACTTTGCGACTTGGTTTCGTCCGTTGTCTTTCGCTTGGTAGAGTGCCTTGTCTGCACGTTTAATTGCAGAACGTATCGATTCATGTTGCTTAAGCTGTGTTACTCCAGTCGAAGTCGTTACTTTAAGCGCTTTAGGCCAAACGCTTTGGCCAATTGCTAGGTATAGATTATTGATAGCTTCGTTACACTGTAGCGAAGTTTGCTCGAGGCAAACTAAAAGGAACTCCTCACCACCCCAGCGATAAAGTAAATATTGCTCACCAAGACTCTCGTTAGCCGTTGCGACAAACTGAATAAGTACTTTGTCACCCACTTCATGGCCATGTTGATCATTGATTTGCTTAAAATGGTCTAAATCAAACAAAGCGATGTGAATGGTTTTTCCTTGCTGAGCTAACCATTCAAAATCATAGAAAGCATCTAAAGCTTCAGTTCTATTCCTACAGCCGGTCAACGGATCGGTTGTAGCCTTTATCTTTAGCTCTTCAATTTCTTGAGTCAACAAACGTTGTTGCTGTGCGGCATCTGTTCTTGTTCTTCTGGCTAGATATAACGCACAAGATATATAGTAAATCGCATACAGCACCCATAAACTAATTAAGAGTTTTCCTAGAACAAACTTGTCCATCGTCTTGCCGTGAAAAACGATGCTTTGTACTGTCAGTTTATGGTGCCCATCAAGTGTGCTAGCACCAAGCCCTAACTCAACCGACACAGCGTTGGTAACGTCTACGGCGCTATTCGTAATAGGGTGGTTGTAATAGTCGATCCACCACAAAGGGACATTGAAATAATCTAAGTCGATGTGTTTTCTATCGGGTAACGAGAAATCTAAACGATTGAACTTATTAGACATAGCGTCACCTTGAACGCTGTAATTCTCGTCGTAATTTCGAATGTAAAAGCGAAACCTTGGCTGTTCTTGGCCTTCGTAATCCATATTGATGGTCACTGAGTCATACACTGAGAGATCCAGACCTTTACCTTCCGTAGAGATAACGAACTCAATCTCACAGAATGGCGAGCTATAGGTACGCTTAAAGTCACACTGTAACTCAATGGTGTCTTCTGACTTATACAGCACCCCTTTGGTGCCACCATTATGTTCTTGGTCAGTGTTAACGAGTGTAGGGAATCTATCTGGAGTGATAACGTAGTTTTGATCCATGATCATATGGTAAGAGATAAACGACAGTAGAGTGGCAGCGAGGCAAAAAACCGAAAGGAATATATTGATTTGCCTGAATACGTTGTCGCTCAAAATGTTAATCATCCATACATGTAACTTTGTGGTTATGCGTGATGTCACCGCAAACAGAGATTCTATCGAGTATTCACATTCGAACCCAATAGTTAAAATTGAATTGAAGATTATACAGAAAAGTTAATGATTAAACTGATTTTTAGAACAAATTCTGTACGCATGGCGTTGGTTTTGAATGCTATTCGCTCGATAAGTGCGATTTTAAGGGGGTAATAATTCAACTGTATATTTATACAGTTGAGTTTAAAGTGGATCGTTTTGTTGTAATCAGAGTGGTGTGTACGAGCTTTATGGCTTGCTGTGATAACGAGTCACGAGTCACGAGTCCGCTGTTACTGTTCGTCAATTAAAGTGGAGGGCAGTTATGTTGCAGTGTCACTTTTTATAAGTGGTTATAATAGACATCAGTACCTTAGTACAAAAATGATTGAGGTTCTAGCTTTACTAGAAGAGCACAGGGACTAAGTTCGCTTTCAATTCGGTAATACCCGTTAAGATTCTAGTCGTTATATAGGTCTTTGTTTTGGTCATTTTACAATTAACGTCTGTATTGATAAAACTGTAAGTTATTGTTTATTTGCAATAATATTCTGATTATCTATTGATAGTTTATCAATCCCACCTCATATCTAAGGGTATATCCATCAAAATGTAAGATCTCATGAAAATTGAAAGTATTCGAGTAAAAAACTTCCGCTCATTTAAAGATGAAACAATTTTGTTAGACGACTATAGTTGCTTCGTAGGTTCGAATGGTGCAGGTAAGTCGACGGTAATGAATGCACTTAACGTTTTCTTTCGTCAATTCCGCGATTCTAAAACGGACTTGAGCAAGCTCTCTAAAGAAGATTTCCACCATAAAAATACCCAGTTACCTATTGAAATCACAGTTACTTTCAATTCATTATCAGCAGAAGCGAAATCTGATTTAGCGGATTACGTTAGGCAGGGTAAGCTAATTGTCACAGCAAAAGCTGAATATGACCCAGCTACTGAGCGCGCTGATGTGAAGCAATATGGTAACCGAATGGTTATATCTGGTTTCAGTGCTTGGTTCGATGCGAACAAGCAGAAAGCAAAAGTTCCAGAGCTCAAGGCTATTTATCAAAATTTGAAAAATACGTTTTCAGGCTTGGCTGACGTAAAAACCAAAGGTGATATGGAAGTCGCTCTCCATGACTATGAAGCTAAAAATCCGCAGTTGTGCACTTTGGTTCCAAGTGAGGACCAGTTTTATGGAGCAAGTAAAGGCGCCAATAAAATCGCTCCATACCTAGAGTGGGTTTTTGTTTCGGCATCGAAAGACTTTTCAGAAGAAGCTGAACAAACTAAAGGCTCTGCACTTGATCAACTCTTGAACCGTGTTCTTGGTACAAAAGTAACGTTTAAAGACAAAGTCAGCCAATTGAAAGAAGAGTACAGAATTTCTTATAAAAAGATGCTCGAAGAAGAGCAACCTGCGCTACAAGAAATATCAGATTCACTAGGAATTAAGCTCAAAAAGTGGTCAAACCCAGACGCAAGTGCTCAAATTGTATGGAATGAAGACCCAGAAAAGTCAGTGAAAATTGAAGAACCTAAAGCTCTGGTGGTGATAAGTGAGAAAGGCTTTGAGGGCGAATTATCAAGATTTGGACATGGCATGCAACGTTCCTATCTGCTTAGCGTACTTCAAGAGTTGTCAGACGCTAATACCGCGAAATCACCGACACTAGTAATTGCAGTTGAGGAGCCCGAGCTATACCAACATCCGCCTCAAGCAAGATACTTAGCTCAGCTATTACAAGAATTGGATGATTCCCAAGTAATGGTTTGCACCCACAGCCCGTACTTTATTCCTGTCGAACGTTTTGAGGACTTAAGGGTCGTTCGTGAAGAGGGTGTACCTTGCGAATCAAAAGTCAAAAGCGTCACCTATAAGAAACTATCCGATACCCTACATGGTTCAGGGCAAGTTTTGCTAAGAGAAACTGGGATGTTAGCCAAGCTTTACCCTAACTTAAAGCCAGAAATCAATGAGATGTTCTTTTGTAAGAAACTAATCCTCGTTGAGGGAATTGAAGATGTTGCTTACATTCGTACGTATATAGAGCTGATGGGAAAAACAGATGAGTTTAGGCTTGGTGGCTTCCATATAATTCCAGTTGGGGGTAAAAGTGAATTGCTTAAACCAATTGCTTTGACTAAACATCTTGGTATTGATGTATATGTGGTTTGTGATGCTGACACAAACAAAACAGTAGAAGGTGAAGTGGTTAAGCATAAGAAAGATAATGCATCAATTCTCCATTTGCTAGGTCATGATAAAGCTTTACATTGGTCGGAAGAAACACATCGATTCAGCAATCTGACAATGTGGACACATAATATCACAGTAACAATTGGACCAGAATTTGGACCAAAATGGAAAGGTTTTGAAGATAAAGCTGCAGCACATTATGGTAACGCAAAAGGATTGAAGAAAAACCCTTTAGCCGTATCTAAAGCTTTGATTGAAGCATGGTATAGCGGCTGCCGTTCACAAGAGTTGCAAAATCTCGTATATCGCATACTTCAACTTGGAACTGAAGTCGAAGTTAAAATGGACAGTGCTATTGAAGAGCCAACAACAGTGTAATGTTTTCGATGTGTTGCAAGCCCGCGAACTGCGGGCCTTTTGTATCTATTCAAATTTATTTTAGACAGTACTAGTACGAACAACTAAGGTACAGACGAAGCAGCTCAATAGTTTTACCAACTAGTAAAAACCTTAAAGTTATCGTCGATAAACTTGAAGATTCTTATTGGGAAGCTTGCTGACGATTGTTCGTAATAAAATTTAACTGGATGATAGAAGCCCAAAACAGAATTTAACGTGTGTCGCCAACAAGAAGCACGGTGGCGTGTGTAAAATCTGAAAAAGAAACGACAGCAATGCCCACAAGGTTTACACACAGCGCGGTAAATCATGAGTACAAGAAGATGTAAGACAGACAGAACAAATGTTCGTGTTGCTCGACTTTGTTTAAACGAATCATGTAGATGTTGGCCACACATATAATGATTGGGTTAAAAGAGCATTTAGAGAATGCTAGTGAACTCAATATGCTTGAGGCACCAGTTGTATTAAGGGTTTAAGAGGAAACGATGACAAGAATAGCTTTGGAAAATAGTGACATTACTATCTGGGGCTTACACCGATACTGCGTATTATGTACGTTATGTTAAATTGATTTCGGTGTTTATAAGGCAGGTATCTTTATGCGATGCCCTGCCTTTATGTTGTATCGGTACTCTCTGAATTCTACTGTGTATTTAACCAGAGTGGCTATTTACCATAAAATACCTAATAACCAGTGATAATAATCTTCGATTTTACCCCTGGCATTAGTCAGAGCTTAACCGCCAGCAAATTTAACTTTGTAGCCTTTCTTTTCAAGATGCGCTTTGAGTTTGTCACGAGCGTCGCCTTGAATCTCGATGTTGCCATCTTTTACTGAGCCGCCACAGCCACATACTTTTTTGAGTTCCGCAGCCATGAGTTTTAATGGTGCGTCATCTAGGTCTAAGCCTGTTACGATAGAAACGCCTTTGCCTTTACGGCCTTTGGTTTCTTTTTGGATTCGAACAATACCATCACCTTTAGGGCGCTGGACTTTCTCTTCTTCAGGTTTAATACGACCTGTTTCAGTTGAATATACTAGGCTCATAATTTTACTTCTTTTGCTGTGCTGCTTTTTGTTTTGCGAGTAAGAAAGCCTCTATATGACGCTGGATTGCAATCTTGCCACCTTTAATTAGGCGCCCGTTAAACATGCAATACCAAGCGTTAGGCTCACCGCTATCATTTTTAATTTGGTAACCATGGAAGTTTTCAGCTAAGCCACCACCAGACGCTCTCGACTTGTTTAACGCTGTGAATTCTTTCGGGTCAATAAGGGTCGCAGTATCAATCCACCAATCAATACTCTTTTTCACAGCAGGTAAATTGCCTTGAATAATGTTGTTTTTTAGCTTGGCACGCCAAACGGTGTTGTTTGCATCCGCTGATTGTAGAGGAACGCCTCGGTAAACTGAATTTGCCATATCCATTGATCATCGTTTTGTTTTCATTACGTTAATCATAAGTATACTTCTAATGATATCAAGCATAATATGGCAAAAACACCTGTTGAGGTACGGTAATTTGAGAAAAAAAGTCCCTATTTTATCGGACTCTGTGATAATTAATTCATTTGTTGAAAAATTAAACAGCCACGCGACAATTGAAATTATAGATGAGTTAACAGGATATCAGTACTCTCGAAACTCCTTGTTGGGTATCTACAGTGATTGGAATCGCTACCATGCGTTCTGTACTAAAAATCGTATCAACACACTCCCAGCATCCATCACTGCTGTTCGGCGTTTTCTTGAGACTGAATCCAGTGAAAGAAAATTCTCGTCTTTGAAACGTTACACTGCAACACTCAGCTTGTTGCATACTGTGTTGAGCTTTGCTAACCCAATCAAGCATAGGCAAGTTCGTTTTACCCTGCTCCACTTGCAATCTCGAATGGCTGGCGACGCTAAACAAACCAATGCCATGACATCCGCACACCTTACTGAGTTAAACACGTTACTTTCCCATGAGAAATCGAGCTTAAAAGAGATCAGAGATATCGCGATTTATAATGTGATGTTCGAGTGTGCTTTAAAGCGATCTGAACTAAAGGCGTTGTCGATGGATAATGTGGAGAGCGTTGAGAATGACTACCAGATTACAATAAAAGGTTCAGTGTATAGGCTATCGCGAGTAGCAAGCGCCGCACTTAAGCGTTGGTTTTCGTTTACTGGAACACAAGATGAGTTGCCTGTATTTCGTGCGATAGATAAGCATGAAAATATCAGTCTGCAATCTTTAGATGATTCGTCTATCTACAGAATATTGAGAAGAGCAAGTGACTTACTTCAATTGGCTGACAACCACCATTTCTCCGGGAACTCTATTCGTGTAGGTGCCGCACAAGAACTATCGAAACAAGGCCTTAAGGTGAGAGAAATTCAAGATTTTGGTCGTTGGCTCAGTCCTGCAATGCCTGCGCAATATGTGGGTTATTCGGGTACCTCTGAGAGTGAGAAGATGAAGTTTAAAGCACTAATCCCTTGGCAATGAGCTGATGGCTTTGTTAAGAGGCGGCTTGTTTATCTACGGTTTTTTTATAGGCAGATTGTTAAGTCAATCAACTGACTTTGCAAACCAAAAACTTCCGACTTAAAAACAAATAGCGCCTTGGCAGGTAAGCTCAAGGCGCTATTTGTTATCTAATGAGTTATATAAAACGGCTAAGATATTTTGGGTGAACTAAGAAATGCTTGTTCTCACGCAGTTCTCTAAGAACTGGCTGAATTTGTGGCCGTCATGTTCAACCATTTTTGGGAACATGGAAATTGGCGTCATACCTGGGAAGGTATTCACCTCGTTCAGGTAGATCTCATTGTCTTGTGTTAAGAAGAAATCGATACGAGACAAGTGACGAAGCTTCATCTGCGTGAATACCTTGCGGGCGCTGTCTGCAATCAATTCACGCTGTTCATCGGTTAAGTTAGTTGCTTCAACTTCAGTAATTGAGTGGCTGTCTGCACTGTACTTCTCTTCGTAAGAGTAAAATGCGCCATTAGGTGCAATCACCTCGCCTGGCTTGCTTATCTGTAGTTCGCCATCAATTTCATAAGCGGCAACTTCTAGCTCTCTTGGCACCACGGATTTCTCAATAAGCACTTGATCAGAGAAGGTAAATGCCTTGTTGATTGCTTCACTTAATTCTTCTGCTTGATTGACTTGGTAACAGCCAACGGAAGATCCCTGACGAGCCGCTTTGACGAACACTTTCCCCCAACTTTCAAAGGCTTGTGTCGCCTGTGCGTGAGCTTGTTCAGTGTTGTCGGATAAGAACAGATAAGGCGTATTTGGGATACCCAGAGCGTCGTACCAAAGTTTTGATGTGATTTTATTGAAGCTGTTGTTGCTTGCTTCAGAACCACAACCTAGGTACGGAATCTTAGCCATTTCAAACAGTGATTGAATGTCACCTGTTTCGCCCGGGAAACCATGAATACATGGAACAATGAAATCGACTTTTGATTCTAAGTTGTCGCCACGTAAGGTTTGATCGTTAATATCAAGATAAACCAACTCACCAGAATCAAGACACCAGCCTTCGTTTTTAATTTCAACTCTCACAACGTTAAAATCTGCAACGCTATTAAGTTGTTCAAAAAGGTAATTGGCTGAAACGATCGACACTTCATGCTCTGAAGATCCACCGCCGCAAAGTAGAAGGATGTTTGTGGTGTTCATGGGTAAATTCGGTCCTTGAAACTAGGAATACTGACTTCAATGATAAACAAAAGTCGAAATAGGTACAGTGTTTTGAATGCTAAAATCGTCATCTAAGGAGTGAGCGATTAACTATTAAACAAAACTAACCGTCATAAAACAAAAGAAGGAGCATTTGCTCCTTCTTTATGATTTAAAACTTAGTTTAACTTGTTAAGCGTTGGGTATTCAGAGTTCTTGATATCATCAATGCTCTTAACGAATGGCTTTAAGTTTTGAAAACTGCTCGGCAAAGATGAAATCGCCTTTTTAGCGTCTAAGCGTGTCGCGTAGTCACCGTAAAGTACAGTGAACCACTTCGTGCCGTTAACCATTTTGTAGTTTTCCCAAATTGGCTGGGAAGTGGTTGGTAACATTTTTACAAAAGAATCGACTTTGGCTTGGCTGCCAACAGCAACAACTTGAACTGTGTAACCAAAGCGTTGGTTCATGTCTTGTTGCTTCTTGGTTGGAGCTGTAATTGTTGCAACCGGCTTAGCTCTAGTCGTGTGAGTGATTTTTTGTTCTACAGGTGTGGTTCTGACAACGTTGACCACGTTCTCTTCAACAACGGCAGTCTGCTCAGATTGAGATACAACTGGAGCTTCAACTTTAGCCGTTTTGAACTCTTCTTGATAGCTATCTGACGTTACATTGGTAACGTAGTTATCAGATACACATGCAGCCAAGAGCAGTGGCAAAGTCACAATTGCAAGTTTTTTCATGGAAAGCTCTATATCCTTAATAATAATTACTATAAATCATGCCGATACGTCGGTTTAGAATCAAGTTAACTTTGAGATTATACACCATTAGTGGGTGACCTATTTCACAAACTTTATGCAGTGTCTGCTTATTCATCTTAATTCGGTGAATTTGCCATCAACCCGTGAATGAAAAGTAAGTTACGATGAACTTACGTGCATTGCTAGGATATGTCTATGAATCATCTTGATCCCCTACTTAAACCCCGTTCAATCGCTGTTGTTGGTGCATCTCAACAAGAAACGCGTGCAGGATATATCGTCATGAACAATTTGTTGCACGGGGATTTTAAAGGTGCGGTGATGCCGGTAACACCAAAATACGATTCTGTCGCGGGCGTCCTCTCTTACAAAAACATCTTATCGCTGCCTATCGTGCCTGACCTTGCTATTTTGTGCACTAATGCGACACGCAATGTGGCTATTTTTGAAGAGTTGGCCGAGAAAGGCATCGCTTCCGTTATTGTGCTCTCCTCCGACATGCAACAGCAAAGTAATAGCGGTGGAACATTTGATGAGAGATGTATTGCAATCGCCAAAGCAAACAATATTCGGGTACTTGGTTCCAATAGCTTGGGAGTTATTGTTCCGTGGTTAAATTTGAATGCCTCTTTCTCTCCGGTGACGGCGCTGCCAGGTAAAATAGCCTTTGTTTCTCAATCCGCTGCAGTGTGTACAACGATTCTAGATTGGGCGAACGATAAAGAGATCGGCTTCTCGGCGTTTATCTCGATAGGTAATGGCAGTGACATAGAATTCTCGGAGCTGTTGGATTATCTGAGTACCGACTCTCACACCGAAGCAATATTGCTTTATGTTGATAGTATTAAAGATGCGAGGCGCTTTATCTCTGCTGCGCGTGCTGCGTCACGTAATAGACGAATTCTGGTATTAAAAGGCGGACGAACAGCTAAAGGCCGAGCGGCGGCAATGCTACATACAGGCGGTGCCGATACGTTAGATATTATCTATGACTCAGCGATCCGACGCAGCGGCATGTTACGAGTTAAGAACTTACATGAACTGTTTGCAGCGGTAGAGACTCTGACTCATTCAGTGCCATTACGTGGAGAGCGCTTGGCTATTGTGACCAACGGCGGCGGCCCTGCGATCATGGCGGTGGATACCCTTTTTGACCGTGGTGGTAAGCTTGCCGAGTTTTCTGAAGATACGCTAGAGAAGCTCAATAAGGTTTTACCATTGAGTTGGTCTCAGAGTAATCCAATCGATATTGTTGGTGACGCCGGTGAGCAACGTTATATCGATACGATAAACATCTTGTTAGATGGTGATGAAGCGGATGCGATTCTTATCATGCACAGCCCTTCTGCGATCGCACATTCAGCTAAAACAGCTGAGCGAATTATTGAAGCCATTAAAAAGCATCCTCGCCACAAGCGATTTAACATCCTAACGAATTGGTCTGGCGAGCTAACAGCAAAGCCAGCACGAAAGTTGTTTACCGAAGCAGGGTTCCCAACCTATCGAACACCTGAAAGTTCAGTGGTCGCATTTATGCACTTGGTCGAGTACAGACGTAACCAGCGTCAGTTAATGGAAACGCCAACCACAGCAGAAAAAGTCCATATTGAAGATCTAGCAGATGCAAAAAATTGGATAGAACGTCAACTACTGGATAAAGACACAGTCAGCCTTGATACGCATCAAAATAGCCAATTTTTCAAGCACTTCAACCTAGATGTATTACCAACTTGGATAGCTTCTGATCCAAGTGAGGCGGTACATATTGCTGAAACGATTGGTTACCCAGTCGCAGTTAAACTACGTTCGCCAGACATTGCACACAAGTCGGACGTGCAAGGTGTCATGCTTAATTTAAGAAACAGCAATGAAGTCGCCAATGCGGCTCAGGCGATTCTCGATCGCTCTCAACTGTCGTTCCCTACTGCGCATATTCATGGCTTGTTAATTCAAGGAATGGCCAAACTCGCCGGCGGGCAGGAGCTACGTGTAAAAGTGACAACGGACGAAACCTTTGGTCCTATCATTTTACTTGGTCAAGGAGGTTCTGAATGGGATGAATCCATTGACGCTGCTGCAGCCTTTCCACCACTCAATATGACACTGGCGCGTTACTTGATCATTCGAGCGATAAAAAGTGGCAAGATTCGTCTGCAAAAACTACCTAACCCGATTGATATTGAAGGTCTCTCTGAATTGTTGGTGCGTATATCTCAGATGGTAGTAGATTGCCCTGAAATACATGATTTGGATATCCATCCAGTACTGGCCAACGGAGACAAGTTCACGATATTAGATGCCGATATCATATTGAAAGCATACCAAGGCGATCCTCAAGAACGTCTTGCGATTCGCCCTTATCCAGTCGAATTGGAAGAGAATATCGTACTTAAGGACGGCACTGAGGTGTTGTTACGCCCGATCCTTCCTGAAGACGAGCCGCTTCATGCTGATTTTATTCATCGTGTATCCAAAGAAGACCTTTACAAGCGTTTCTTTAGTGATGTGGGTGAATTCAATCATGAGGCGTTGGCTAACTTTACTCAGATTGACTTTGATAGAGAAATTGCATTTGTGGTCGTTCGAAAGGAACAAGGCGTACCCGCGATTATTGGCGTATCGAGAGCGTTGATTAACCCAGAGAACACCGATGCAGAGTTCGCTATTCTGATACGTTCCGATCTGAAAGGCGTCGGATTAGGCCGCATTTTGATGACTAAGGTTATTGACTACTGTCGTACCAAGCAGACCAAGCAGATGTCGGGCATGACGATGCCGACCAACCGAGGGATGCTGACACTAGCCCAGAAGCTGGGCTTTGAGCTAGATATCAGTTTTGAAGACGGTACTGCAGATATGGTGTTGCCGTTACTTTAACGCCCATGTTTTTTTGAGGTGTTGAATACACCAAGACTTGGCGTCGCCCATCTTGTTACGTCGCCAAGCCATTACGATGTCGATAGGCTGTGGTTCAGTACCCGAAATCTGTTGTAGAACGCCAGATTCAATCAAAGGTTTAGCAACACTATTCGGTAAGGTGCCAATCCCTAACCCTGCAGTTAGAGCCTCTACCTTGGCTGGGAAGCTTGTCACGGTCAAACGTGGCTGCTTTTCTAGAATATTGATGCTTAATGCTGGTTGGTCACGCGCTGTGTCTGCAATTGCGACAACCCTGTAACTTTCTCTCGCCTTTTGGTCGAAATCACCAGAACGCTTATGAACGTAGTGGTTTGATGCTGCAACCCATACCATTTCCATCTTGCCGATAATGTCACTTTTCATATCGTTCGGTATGGTATCAACCTTTGGGCACACCAATAAATCAGCTCGGCCATCTGAAAGTGATTCCCAACAACCAGCCAAGATCTCTTCTTGTAATCGAACCCTAGTTTTACTTATTTTTCCGAGTTCATCGACCAATGGGAAGAAATTAGCAATCGGAATAATGCCATCAAAGGCAATCGTTAAATCCAACTCCCAGCCATTAGCAAGAATACTCGCGTCATTAACGAGCTGTTCAGTGGCACCAAGAATGATCCTTCCTTGCTCTAATATTAACTGGCCCGCTTCCGTGAAATTTGCACGGTGGCCTGAGCGATCAAAAATCATAATATCTAAGTCTTGTTCTAGCTTCTGGATTTGATAACTCAATGAAGAAGGTGCTCGGTCCATTTCATTAGCCGCTGCCGCAAAGCTTCCACGACGATCAATGGCATCTAATATGTGTAAGGCTTCAAGTGTTATTGGGCTATGCATAACTTTCCTACTTTGTAAGTGAGATCTAAATCACAAAAAGAGAAGCATTCACATGGTGAATGGAACTGAAAAACTCTTTTTAATACATGTGTTTAATAACGCTAATTATGAATTAGTTGATAATATTGAAAATTATTTAAATGCAAATAATAGTAATTATCATTTAGATCCAATATCATCTTTCGCAAATCAAGATGATATTATGGAACTAAGGTAACTATCAGATGTATAAGCAATCCCTACTCTCTGCTTCAATCGTTTTAGCGCTTTCATCAACATCAGCCTTTGCTGAAGATTATGCCCTATTTGACGAGGTTGTTGTATCAGCAACGCGTACCGAACAAAACAAAGAAGACGTTTCAAGCTCAATTGAGTCTGTCTCTGCAAAAGACATAGATAATCAAATGTCTAGCGACATAAAGCAAGCTCTTCAATACACGCCAGGAGTAGAAGCTCAAGGCGGTGGCCGTTTTGGTATTTCAGGCTTTAACATCCGCGGTGTTGAAGGTGATCGCGTTAAACTTATGGTAGATGGAGTTCAACAACCTACACCATATAACCCTGGCGCTTCTGAGCAACGTAAATATTCGAATGCGATCGAAGTCGATACATTAAGTGTCATAGAGGTGAATAAAGGCCCTGCTTCTACGCTTTACGGTTCAGATGCCATTGGTGGTGCAGTACTGCTAAGAACTAAAAATCCAGAGGATATGCTTAGAACTGACGGGGATGAAAACCGTTTTGGCATCAAATCTACCTATACATCTGCAGATGAACAGTTCAAGAACACAGTTTCTTGGGCGATGCGTAAAGATAAGTTAGAAACGATCGTTATGGCGACATACGCTCAAGGCCACGAGACAGAAACTCATTCATCAGGAAGCGAAGTTCAAGGTCCAGATCGTGGTGCAGAGAACCCAGCAGATACGGAATTAAGTAATATCCTAGCCAAAGCATTCTACAATGTATCAGATTCAAATAAGGTTGGAATTACGGTTGAGCATTACCAACGTCAATATGATGAAGATGAGCTAAACTACAATGGCTATCAGCTTATGCCGGGCTTTGTATATACTGATAATTACAACAAAGACACCAACAAACGTTTTCGTGCAACATTGGAACAACAGCTTAAACTAAGCTCTTCAATTGCTGACTCTTTAGACTGGTCTCTAAGTTACCAAGACTCAAGTTCTCTGAATAAAAACTACGATACAACTCGCTTCAACGGACGCCGACTTCGTGAGCGTGATGCATCAGATGTAAACATGCAGCTTGATACACAGCTTTCTAAGCTAGTGAATATTGATGGTGCGGATCACGAATTCACATATGGTTTCACATACCTGAAGAATGACTTTGAGCTCGAAAACTACGACCATAAGTTTGACCGAGGCACTGTTACACCGGGTAGCACTGGTATCCCTGATGCAGAAATAACGCAATGGGGTGTGTTTGTTCAAGACCAAGCATTTTTCATGGAAGACAAGTTGATTGTAACTGGCGGTCTTCGTTATGACTCATTTGTTGCTGACCCATCAACGGATGAAGGCTACAAGACTCAATATGAGAAGAATAAAGATGACGCCGTCACAGCTAAGCTAGGTTCAGTTTACCACATCAATGATAACCTATCGGTATTTGGTCAAGTTGGGCAAGGGTTTAAAGCACCTTCAGTTTACGACCTCTACTACTTCTATACTCGAGGTGCCATCATTGAAGCTAACCCTAACTTGAAAGCCGAAAGAAGTATCTCTTACGAGCTTGGTCTTCGTGGCAATAATGAACATGCTCGCTTTGAACTAAGCACTTTCTACACTGATTACTCTGATTTCATTAACCAGACGAAAACGGGCAAACAAGGCGGTAAAGACGTATACACCAAAGAGAACTTAGATAAAGTAACTATCTATGGTGCAGAGCTTTCTTCAACGATTAATCTAGACACTTTGTTAGACGCACCATTTGGAACCTACACTCGTTTAGCGGTCGCTTATGCTGATGGTGAAGATAAATCTACGGGTAAATCCATTGATTCAGTAGCACCACTAACGGGTACGCTAGGTCTTGGTATCGAACGCGAGACTTTCGGTTCAGCTTTAAATGTTAAGATGGTTGCTGCGAAAGATGAGTGGAACTCTGATGACAACGTAAACGTGGCTGGATACACAGTTGTTGATTTGACTGCTTATTACCGCCCTGTCACGGATTTAACCTTGCGAGCGGGTCTATTCAACGCATTAGACAAAAAATATTGGCTGTACAATGACATGTCAGGCCGTGGGCACGATTCTAAGTTCAACACCGATATTAAGTCTCAGCCGGGTCGTAACTGGGGTATATCTGCAAACTACGAGTTCTAACTGGTTAGAAATCTAGTTCGTTGTAGAGCTAAGTTTATTGAAGACCTAGGTGATTAAAGATCTAGGTCGTTCCAGAATAAAGCCATACAAAAAATACTGTAGAAATTAAAAAGCCAGCTTACGATAAGCTGGCTTTTGTTATTTCACTAAAAGTTGTATCAAAAAGGGGTAAAGTGAAATTATTTCTCTGCCATTTCTTTCTTTACCATTACTGCTGCAGCAATGATAAAAGTGATGATTAGGCCTAGTTCCATGATTAACTCCAAAGAAAATTAACATTAAACATATAATTCGCGAGCATGATAACAACAACCGATACAGAATGATACTTTTTAACCACCAAATCACTTTTTATTCGATTTAGATCAAAAAAGATGCCCTAGAGCATCTTTTTGTACGTTAACCATTCATGAAATCACTCAATCAACCAGGGAAACCATCAGGATTTGTTGATTGCCAGCGCCATGTGTCTTCAGTCATTTCAGCCAGTGTGCGTGTCGCATTCCACCCCAGTTCTTTCTGAGCTTTCGCTGGGTCGGCCCAACACTCCGCGATATCACCTGGACGACGCTCAACGAGTTTATAAGGTATCGCTTGACCGCTCGCTTTCTCGAAGGCTTTAACCATATCTAATACACTTGAACCGTTGCCAGTACCCAGGTTATAGATGTGAAGACCGTCTTTACGCCCTACTTTCTCAAGTGCCGCAATGTGTCCATCAGACAGATCCATGACGTGGATGTAATCACGAACACCAGTGCCATCCTTTGTTGGGTAGTCACTACCAAATACAGATAGGAATTCACGTCGGCCAACTGCAACTTGAGATACAAATGGCATTAGGTTGTTTGGAATACCACTTGGGTCTTCACCGAGTTCACCACTTGGGTGTGAACCTACGGGGTTAAAGTAACGTAATAACGTAATGCTCCAATCGGGGTTAGCCTTTTGGAAGTCAGTTAAGCACTCTTCAACCATGAGCTTGCTACGACCGTAAGGATTGGTTGCGCTTGTGGGAAAATCTTCTGTGATAGGAACACTAGCAGGATCGCCATAAACCGTTGCTGAAGAGCTGAATACTAATATTTTTACGTCAGCGTCACGCATTGCATCGACAAGGACTAACGTGCCATTTACATTGTTATCGTAGTATTCGAGAGGTTTGGCAACAGATTCGCCAACCGCTTTCAGGCCCGCAAAATGAATAACAGCTTCAATATTGTGTTGCTTCATGGTTTCAGTTAAAAGCGCTTTATCACGAATATCACCTTCAATGAAATCAGGACGAACGCCAGATACTTTTTCGATACGTTCTAAAACGCTTGGTTTACTGTTATACAAGTTATCGAAAAGTACAGGTGTCATACCTGCGTTAATCATCTGGATACTTGTGTGGCTACCAATGTAACCCATGCCACCTGTAACTAAAACATTCATGTTTAGCCGACCTTTAATTAAAACCACTTAACGTATCACTTATGATACAACAGCTTAGGGTTGAGACACAAACGCCTATGGCAGATACACTGCACGAGAGAACAAAAATCGACCGGTGCGTTTCGCTTAGCCGTTCCTTCATTGCCAACCTTCAGAGTTACACCAATGTCGCCATATGATTCATCACCCTATGTTTGCTCCATAAACTGGAAACAAAGTAGATGGAACGCTGTTTGTCGATTGCTTCTTTTTCAATTATCTTTAACCATAGTTTCTATACGTTATTGATGAAAGGAAGCATTTTTCACAATCTGTTCTTTAGCGGGTTTGATACATGCCGTGACCTTATAGTAGATGCAGTTTTTGGTGTCGAAAATTTGAGTTAGGTCACTGTTTATTTATGGTATTTATAAGACCGTCATTACTCACCTCAACGTAAAGGGTTAGCACCACGTGACAACGAAGATTTTGCTTAATTGCGACATGGGAGAAAGTTTCGGCAATTGGAAGATGGGCGATGACGAGTCGGTCATGGAATGGGTCGATATGGCAAACATCGCTTGTGGCTTTCACGCGTCTGATCCGCACGTTATGTCTAAGACCATAAAACTGGCGCAGTACTATCACACCCAAATTGGTGCCCACCCTGGTTATCAAGATTTAGTTGGGTTTGGTCGCCGTTCTATTCCTCATACCATGGACGAGATCAGTGAGCTAGTTTGTTATCAAGTCGGTGCACTACAAGCGCTGTGCCGCTATCACCACACCTCTGTTGGCTATGTGAAACCTCATGGCGCCCTTTACAACGATATGATGGCGAACATTGATGTGTTTAATGCCGTTGCCCAAGCCGTCGCTGAATTTAACATCCCCCTAATGATCCTCTCTTCGTCAGACAATCAGCAGTATTTAGATATTGCTGACGATCATGATTTACCCCTCTTGTTTGAAGCGTTTGCTGACCGTGCATACTTGAATAATGGGCAGTTATCGCCGCGAACTCAAAAAGGCTCGGTTTACGTTAATCAGGACGACATCTACAACCAAGTCATGCAAATCATTAACTACGGTTCAGTCACAACGCTCGAAGGTGAACGACTCCCTATTGAAGCCGACACGATTTGTGTCCACGGCGATAATCCACAATCGATCGCATTGATAAAGAAAATCAGACAAGACCTCAACGCTTTTAACTAATATGAAGCGTGTGATTGGTATGGCGCATGGCCTTATCGCTCGCCTTACGAGCACCTAACCAATTGCTCGTAAGGTCTAATTGCTTTGTATTGGTTTGGACACGGAAGTGAGATGCGCCAAATAAGTAAACAAAAGGCAAGTAAGCTAGTAAAAGGCAAGCAAACAAACGTATGGAAACGAAATGACGACGAATCAAATTGAATTCAATATAGCGCCAGTCGCGGAATGCAGCGTTTTGGTCACCTTGACGCTATCGCCTTCAAATAGTCAATCTAACAGCGAATATGCGCAGTACATGGCTCATCTTTCCAATGCCATTCGCCAAAACTTGGCATCTATATTGATGAATGTGACACCGGCTTACCACACCATTCTGGTTGACTACTTACCTTATCGAATTTCCGAAAAGAAACTCATCGAACAACTCAACACCTTATTGAGTCATGCTATTTCGTCCTTATCTAGTGTTAGTTACACTCGTGACACTATCGAGCTTCCCGCTTATTACTCACCAGAAACGGCTCTCGACTTAGGCCGATATCAAGACAAAGGCCTGTCGCTCGACGATATTATTCAATATCACACCTCACAGACATACAGCGTCAGTGCGATTGGATTTACGCCTGGCTTTGCGTTTATGTCTGATGTGGTCAATGAGCTTGCTTTGCCCCGTCATTCAACCCCACGTTTAAGTGTACCGAAAGGCAGTATCGCCATCGCAGATACGAAAACGGCGGTGTACCCTTCGGACTCACCGGGTGGCTGGAATATTATTGGCAATTGCCCGCTTCCGTTGTTCGATCACAGCCAATTGAAGAACGCTGATACCACGCAAACGCCGCTGTCTCTACTTAATGTCGGTGACACAGTCCGTTTCATCGCGATTTCAAAACAAGAATTTGTTGAACTCAGGTTTATGGAGATTAGTGGAGGTGTCGCTAATGGTTAAGACTAAAGCCAAACCAACGCTGACAGTCATTAAGCCCGGCCCGTTGAGTTTGATTCAAGACTTCGGACGATTTGGTGTCGCTCATCTCGGGTTGACACAAGGTGGCCCTGTTGATGATTACTCGTATAGCTGGGCCAATCACCTGCTCGGAAACCCAGTCAACCAAGCAGTGTTGGAAATCACGCTTGGGCAATGCGCGTTACGAATCGATTTTGATTGTGAGATGGCATTATGTGGTGGCGATTTACAAGCGAAGCTCGATGGTAAACCACTGTCGAACTGGCGTACTTTTCAAGCTTTCTCAGGGCAAGTCCTCTCATTTGGTTTACCTAAAAATGGTCTAAGGGCGTATTTAGCTGTTAAGGGGGGCTTCGATGTTCCATCAACTCTTGATAGCTGTTCTACGGTGACTCGTGAAAAGATTGGTGGATTAACGCAAGATGGACAGCCATGCCAGCAAGGGCAACACATTGCTTTTACCCAACACCAACTCTCTCGCTCGTTTCAAGCGTTGAGTGTCACCTTCCGATACACGCCTAATTACAACCTACCAGTGAACCTGCGAGTGATTGAAGGCTATCAAAGCGAGCTGTTCACTGGTTCAGCAAAAGAGACTTTGTATAACGCACAGTATCACGTTGACCAAAATTCAAATCGCATGGGCTATCGACTGAGTGGTCAATCGATTGATTCACCTGATATTTCGCTATTGTCTGAAGGCATTGCCTTAGGTGCGATTCAAATCCCCCAAGATGGGCAACCTATCGTGTTGCTTAATGACAGACAGACTATTGGTGGCTATCCGAAGATTGGATGTGTCGCCAGAATCGATTTACCGCGCTTAGCACAAGCCAAACCTGGACATAAAGTCTCGTTTAGTAAAGGGGATCGCTTAGGATTACAAGATGTGTGGTGCCAGTGGGCTCAATTTTTCGGCTACTAGTTTTTGCGATGTGTTATGTGCTAATTGCTATGTAGCTAAGAATCATTAGCTAGAGAGATGTCATTCGGATAAGTTTCGGTATCTAAGCAGGCATTTGAATGAAGATTCGGCTTACCTATCGCGCAAGCCGAATTGAAGATGTTTAGCGTAGTAGATTATGACTGAGTATTAAGCGTGATCTTGGCCTGATACCTTTGCAAGGGCTTCTGGGTATCCGCGTTCTTGTGTCAAATCTATCGCTTTATTCTCAATATTCTTTAGATTAAGTGACATTGTCACTGAGTGTGTATTTTCAATCGATACTGACTCTGCGACATCAAACCAATGCTCAGCGACCTTTTGCGCTGCCTCTAAGGTTGAAGATGCTTTGACTACTTCAAGTCGAGCATAGCGATCACCACAGAATGACACGTCTGAAGCTCTTAAGCTCGGATCGGTTCCCGGAATCTGCTGTGCACCGAACAAAGGCTTACCACCTACCAGTGCAGAGCTAAAACTTGGGATGAACTGAGACATATGCGTTATCGCAGCGCGAGTTCTTAATTCGAGCTGCTCTTCACTCCAACCTGATACGATTTTCTTAAGAAGCTTAGAAGGCAACTGAGGCTGTGATGAATCTGTTGATGATGAAACAAGCCCACCCTCAAACAGAGTAATCCCTTCTGTCATACCGTGAAGTTGGAATACACCATCAGCGTACGGTGTTAACTGAGCCATGCCTTGCGGTGTGCCTCTCGGGCCATGGAAGATAACCTCTGGCCACTCTTCCTTACATTCTTGCGAATACGGCCACTGCGTAACGTATGCGGCTTTGAACTCAACAAGCCTTTGTTGCTTAGAACCGACAAAGTCATCCACGATGCCCGTTTCAAAGCCACTTGCATTAATCAAGTAGTCGGTCGTTAGGTGACAGCTTTGGTTCTCAGCGTCTGTATAAGTCAAAGACCAACCTTGCTCTAACGATTCAACAGATTGTAATCGGCTGTTGGTTAACACGGTACAATTAGACTGTTGCCCCAAAGAGAGTTGAGCGGTTGCAGATAAGCGGAATACGCTCCAGCCATACTCTTGAACCATAGCAACAGGATACTTAAGGGTTTCTAGATCCGTATGTTTAGCGAAAGGAATACACCATTCATCAAGCGATGTTGGTTTCAGAGGCTGAGTTTGAGCTGCAAGTGCTAGTAACTCTTCTTTACTATACAGCTTGTAATACTCTTCCGGATTACCAAGCACTTGGTTGCTTTTATCTTGACTAACAAGATCAGCATAAGCGTTCTTGATTCTCTTTAGGCGCGGAAGAAGATCCAACGGCTCTCCACCATCACTGTGTGGAACAGCGATAATTGTCGGACGAATATTGATCGTATGGGGAAACAAGCGGACGGTATCAATTGACTGAGTGAGCAACTGAAGACACTGCTCTACAGAAATATCTCGATACAAATTGCCACCAGCATGCAGATGGCAAATTGGTGGACCATTAACCAAACTCGGTCCTTTTTCCAAAATAGTGACCTTATAACCCAACTCACTAAAATGAATTGCGCTCGTCGTTCCGGCAATACCACCACCAACAATGGCAATAGAAGGCTGATTTGTATCCGTTTTGTTGTGGTTCATCGTGTTCTGTAGAATATGATTAACTGCCGCTATTCTACTTTTGTTCTGCTACGAATTAAAACACATTTTTATCAAGGTCTTAGATAGGCAGTATTTAATATCTATGTAAAAAACCTAAATAATCTCTTGACTCAATAACTCCAGATTGAGTTTTAAAGGTTATTATAACCGTCACATTTGTCCTAAGTGACGCCACATAAAGGCTGCCTCAGTACTCTTAAAACATTGATGTTAACTTATCCCTAAAGTTATCCACCGTTTTTGTGGATAACTGTTGATAACGTTCTTGCTAAGTTGCGCAAACCCTTTGTTTACAGGGACTAACCGCTGTTCATTAAATCGGCATTATTGCGCAATTAGTTTTAAAAAATACTAAAAAAATGGGAAATTAAGGTGCGATGTTCGTAACTTGTGCTATGCATTGGTCAAATAAAAAGCGGTCTAAAGCGACGCCTTATAAATAGTGCATGACTAAATATAAATAATGTCACTTTTAGACCGTTTTAAGCATTTGTGAGATCTCGCTAGCAACTAGCCAAAATCCTTGTTTACTGGTGCCAACAAACGTTTGATTAAGCTATTCACTACCGCGGCCAATGTGATAAACGTCAGCACGGGTAGCGCTATCCACAGTATTGGGTGGAGTGAAGGTTCTAACTCAAAGCCAAAGTTCATTACCCCTGCAACACTGAGTTCAGAACCTAGCGCAGCAATTGAGCCAGCTACTAACGCCATCACCCCGTATTCACACCAAATAGTGTTGAGAATACGCTTCTTACTCGCGCCTAAGGTTCGGTACAAGCGTATCTCTTGTTGTCTTTGAGATAAGCTCAGTCGCAACAGAGTGAAGATAAGCAATAGCCCCGCTACCACACCCAAAGCCGCAAGTACGGTTATCGACCAAACAATCTGTTTGAGCAACTCTTGGATCTTGCTACCCATTTTACGAATATCCATCAAACTCACGGTTGGGTGATTTCGAGAGAGTTCGTTGAGCATCTGATTATGTTGTTCTTCTAGTCGGAAACTCACGAGCCAAGTAGAAGGAATAGAGCTCAAAACATCTGGCGTAAATATGAAGTAGAAATTCGGCTTCATTTCTCGCCACTCTACTTTTCGGATGCTGTTCACCTTGGCAGAGACATTCTGGCTGTTGATTGTGAACGATAGCTCATCGCCGATCTTTAGACCCAGCTGATCCGCGACATCGGATTCCACAGATACGCCCTGCTCTTGTGTCCAACTGCCTTCTAACACTTCATTGTACTCAGGAAGGCTATCCCCCCAAGTGAAGTTGATTTCGCGGCTTAATGCATCTGTTTCTTCTGAGGTCTCGCTGTATTTCGCCGCCTCAACGCCGTTAATGGTTGTGAGCCTTCCTCGTATAATTGGAAACGCTTGAGTACGCTCTACTTCGTTTGCATCAATCGTCTCGAGATAACTGTCTTTCTCATAGCTCGCAATATTCAGCGCAAACGCATTTGGCGCGTTTTCAGGCAAGGTTTGCTGCCAATCCGACAGCAAGTCACTTCTCACTAGCCATATGATCGATAGCAGCATCAAAGACAGCGCTAAAGAACCAAATTGAATCCCTGTTGCTAATGGTGTGCGATTAATTCGGCTCAATGCCAAACGCATAGATGTCGACGTCGGCAGCTTACCGACCAAACGCAGAACAAGCGTGCTCACAATCGCAAGCACTAAGAACAGGCAAGCGATACCCGCTAGAACTATCCATACCAACAGGTTATCGCCGTACATCAGCATCATTGGAATAATAGGCACCAGCAACAACAGGTATTTCTTGTAGCTTTCATTAGACTGGTGACTTGATTGAATCACGCTGATTGCCGAAGTGCTTACCAAGCCAATTAACGGAATACCAAGAGCAGGCACACCAATGAGAATGCTTGATAAAATCGCCAAAATGACAGGTTCAATACCATAGCTAGGAAGTGGTGTTGGTAATAAGTCGCCCAGAGGTATACGAAGCAAAAATTCTAAGCCGATACCGATGGTAATTCCCAGTACTGCACCAATAACCACCAACAGAGACACCTGTACGGACAACCATTTAACGATCCACTGCTTGCTCGCACCTAAACTCTTAAGCATCGCAATGGTTTTACGACGACTCGCAACATAATGTTGGCAAGTGAGTACCAAAGTGGTCGCAGCCATGATCACAACGATAGCAACCGTTAGCGATAAGTATTGAGTCGTACTTTCGAACATCTCGTTGGTACGACTGGCTGAGTCTTGTGTACGCCAGCGATCACTTGGTGTCAGTTCGATACTGTCTTGTGCTGCTTTGAGTTTCGATTCATCACCATTTAAAAACAATCTAAAGCTAACGCGGCTACCTGGTTGGATTGCGCCTGTCGCTTCAACATCGTTATTGTGAATCAGAACTGCAGGCATTTGTTGGAAAGGGTTAAAACTCAAGCCCGGTTCTTGCGCGATACGCCCTGTGATTGTTAAATCGGCATCGCCTATCGTGACATTGTCACCTATCTCAACTTCTAGCTGAGCAAATATACGCTCATCAAGCCACAATTCCCCCGGTTCAACATGATTG